>NZ_JBHSNO010000005.1:0-1737966 GCF_042655805.1 Sporosarcina soli
CTTTACTATATAAAAAATAGTAGTGCGAACCAATGCCTTGGTTTGCACTACTAATCTTAGTATGTTTTAATTCTTTTATTCTTTTTGGTTATCGCTAGGGGCAAGTTGCCCCGTCGGAAATTGTAGCCTCTCATAATTGATTCGGTACCATTTCGTCTTGTCCATTTTCATCCGATTATACGAAGCGGTCGAAATGATATAGCCATTCTCTTCCAGTCGACGAATCGCTCTTTTAATCGTATCGACCGACCAAAACGGAAATTCTTCGTTTTTCCATTCGTCGTATGTTTTGTAAACCCACTTATGCCCATCCCGAACATGCGTCGAGATGAGCGATCGAAAATGTAATTGTTGGAGTAATATCGCCTCGTTCAACCCCACTTGCATCACAAGGGATGGTAGCACTTGAAGCGGTGATTCTTTTATTAATAAATGCATCAAAGATCCCCCTTTAGTAGTGTCTTTTGGAAGTGTGCACGACGCCTTTTGCCTAGACGAACGTTGCCTTCACCCTTTATATAGACCAACCATTCGAAAAAGTGGACAACCCCATGACAATTATTTTTATTCTCTTAGGTAATAAAGTTCCTAATCAATAAAAAAACAAAAGAGTGCTTGCCAATCATACAGATATAAACCGTATGGCCGACAGGCACTCTATTATTCACCTTAGAGCTATTCTACTAATCGTTTAATTCAGAGGAAAAACAGGGTTCCGCGCGAATATAAACAAGGCATCCTATCAACGAGATGACCTACCTTTTCCAAGCATCAATCCCACTCATCATCTTCCATTGGATCAATGTCAGCATAGATTTGGTACCCGTTTTCCCAATGCGTCTTCAGCCATTGAATCACCGAGACCATCTCCTCCCCATGGGTAGCGGCTTTTCCCTCAAGTTCTTGAGCCTCTTGCAGTTTGGAGAAACACCAAGCGGGGTCTGGGAAAGCTTCAAACCATTCCTTGTCTTCCTCATCCAGTGGATCCGTATAACACATGGCATCGTCCACGGGCAACATGTTCGGCCAATCAAGCCCGAGTCCTACGTCTTCCATCAATTGCCGAATTTCAAGGCCTAATGTGAAATGGAAGGTGTATGTAGCAAAATCCTCTTCCTCGTCCAGGATTTGAATTCTGTACTCCTTCAAGTTTTCCTGTTTGAATAGCTTTTGAAAGAGCGACTCTTTGCGTGTGACGTCTTTGAATGTCATGTTTTTGATGGCATTCAATCTGACATTTTCGGCGTACTGCTGCTCTTTGCTATTCGGGTATCTTTCCATCTTGATGGTCAACATCTTATTTAGCTCGTTCTGCTCCGCAGCTGTCAGTTTTGACCTCAATTCCTTTTTCCGGATTTCCGGCATTCTAATTGCCATTCGGCGCTCTTCTTCTATATGCATACTCATCGTATTACCTCCGTTCATGTTGACTGAGTTTCTGGCTTATTTTCGACCATAACGACATATTCGACAGCATGCAAAAATGTCCTTTCCTGTTGGTGCTTATATAAATCTAAACCATGTGAGTATCCCAGTACTTTTTTTGCTTTAAACAATTATGCTATGATAAACGCACAGACAGATTCAGAGGAGGCAGAGAGATGCAAAAGCTCTATTTTGAACCTGCATGGGACCGAACCATTGCCCCTGCTGATCGTGAAAAGATGATGACTCTTTTTCAGCAACAAACAAAACAACTGGATAGCGGCGTCCATTTTTCATTTTTATGGAATGCTCGCAATTATAAAGATGAACAGCTAATTACCGTGCTCATTCACAATTGTGAAGAGACGCCTCTTCGTTTGCACAATACAGCCATTGCTTACTATGAACAAGGCAAACAACTGGCCAATGCTAAGTTTAGCTTGCCTTTTGAAATTGCCGGCAATACCTCCATGCCATGGACGTTCATCTTTTCCAAAGCGAATGAAACAACGGATGATCCTCAATTCATGATTGGGATTTAAGAAAATAGAAAAAGTGCCTGCCACCATACAGCTAGAAACCGTATGGCTGGCAGGCACTCTTTTATTCGTTTAAGATGCGCTGAGGAATCAATCACGCCTCGGCGTGATTGCGTCCAGATTTTGAATTGAGCAAAGCTCAATTAACTCCTTTCAAAATCTGTGACATCCGCCGGAGGCTTAACTTGAATCAGCAGGGAGTTTGGACTCCCTCTGATTAAAATGCATTCTGGCATTCATCCCGAAACTTATGGAAGTAGGAGACTTCTGCTGAATCAAGTTACACAAGCACCTTGTCCTGTTTAATTTGACGCGCAATTTTCTCTGTTAAGCGTGTTGTCACTTTTGGCAACACCATTTTCAGAACAGGTGATAATACAGCACCGGATAAGCCACCCGCATTGACTTCAACCGTTCCTGTCATCGTTGTATGCTCTGCTGATTCCTCGGCAGTAAACTGTCCGCTACCCGTGAAATTATCCGTTAACCCTTTCAATTCGAAACGGATCGTCGAGGGTGCTTGAAATTCAGTAATATCCAATTCCATTTTCACAGTCTTTTTTAGGCCCTTGAATTCCCCTTCAAATGTCCAAACCGACTTTTGTTCGTCGATTTGTTCATGCTCCTTATAAGCTGGAACCAGTGTTGCCCAGTTTTCAATTTGACTCACATATGCCCATACGTTCTCTACCGATGCTGGAATGTTTACAGAATGTGTTGCGATTGCCATACGTTTCACTACTTTCTTTTTTATTTTCAATTTGGTTCGAATTAAGCTTCAAAGAAATTGGATACTATCATTCTTGCTGAATGGAGATAGATTCTTCAACTAGTATTATACAGCAACTGCCCATTATATACATTCATGAAGTCAGCTTTGTCGTGATCTGACTTCATCTTTTTTTATATTTAGTACCACGAATATCATAAGTATTTTCGGAATTCTGAACATGGAGTAATTCCAAGTTTAGTTGCGATTGGTCATCGGGATAAACCTTTAACCACTTTTTAAAATTTGATACGATGAAAGTGAACGATTTCAATCAAATTTTGGGTTAGTATTTTGTGCTTCTAAACAGTTGAAAATCAGTTGTATAAATACTAATTGGAGGGAATATGAAGAGATTTAAACGAACTATTAAAAGGCTTTTCATGGTTTTATTCGTATTGGTAGCCTTCATGTATCTAAATAATAGTTCCTTGTTGACTAAAGTGAGAGACGAACCGCCTTTATTGTTAGCACATAGGGGGTTGGCACAAACTTTTCCAATGGAAGGAATCACTGGTGATACTTGTACGGCAGAAAGAATTTACGAACCTGAACATCCATACTTAGAAAATACAATTCCTTCGATGGAGGCCGCATTTATAGCAGGTGCAGACATTGTAGAATTGGATATCAAGCCTACTAAAGATGGGCAATTTGCTGTTTTTCATGACTGGACCCTAGATTGCAGAACAGATGCAAAAGGGATGGTGAAAGACTATTCACTGGCTGAACTAAAGAAAATGGATATTGGCTATGGGTATACTGCTGATAATGGAAAAACGTATCCTTTTCGCGGAAAAGGTATAGGCTTGATGCCCTCGTTAGATGAAGTGTTGAACTATTTCCCGGAAGAGTCATTTCTAATTCACATAAAAAGTGCCGACCCTGCGGAAGGCATTCAACTGGCAGAATATCTTTTGAAACTTCCTAAACAACGCTTAAATCAATTAACAGTATATGGTGACGATAAACCTATCCGTTCATTGAAAAAACAACTACCCAGCCTTAAGGTCATGTCAATGGAAACGTTAAAGAGTTGCTTGCTTCCTTACTTAGGAATTGGATGGATAGGTGTTATGCCGTCTGCATGTGAGAATACACAGTTGCACATTCCAGAAAAATACGCACCTTTGTTGTGGGGATTCCCTACTAAATTTTTGAATCGTATGGATAGCGTAAACACGCGTGTAATTCTTGTGGCGGGTAACGGCGGGTGGTCAGAAGGCTTTGATAACAAACAAGATTTAGAACGCCTTTCTCCAAATTATAGCGGCGGTATCTGGACTAATCGTATCGATGTCATTGCTCCTATTATAAAAGAATAATCATTTTAGTGCCTCCGTCTGTAAAATGTACCAGGTCACAAAACAATCCTGAAATGTTTTGTAACTTGGTACTTTTTCAACCGTTTGTGCACTGGCCCCCTAATAAAAGCCCATACATTTTACTACTTTTTTGTTATTATCAATTTGGTTCGAATTAAGCCTTAAGTGAATTTACTACTATCCATTCCCGAAGACATAGTCTAATAGATTCGCCAACTTGTATTATACCGCAACTGGGCTATGTACATTCGTGAAGGGGAACAGTTATTGACCGTATTCATGTCGGTCTAACAATAATTTCATTAACGGAGGCGTAATCCGGTTGAGCAATTGCGTGCAGAATTGTATCAGCGATTACTTTTGCTGGAATAGCGGTTTGATACAGTTTTTCTACATTTTGTCTTAATTTTTCATTAGAAATGGTTTGTACGAGCTCTGTATTTATCGCTCCAGGTGAAATAATGGTAGCGCGTATATTATTTCTTGCCTCTTCAATTCGTAGACCTTCCGTAATCGCCCGAACAGCAAATTTCGTTCCGGAATACACAGCCGCAGCTGGTTCAACTATATGTCCGGCAACAGAAGATATATTGATAATATGCCCTTTTTTTCGCTCTCGCATATAAGGAAGAACAGCACCAATTCCGTAAAGTACACCTTTGATATTGACATCGATCATTTGATCCCATTCAGAAATTTTCTTTTCGCTTAAAAAAGATAGCGGCATGAGACCTGCATTGTTAATCAGCACATCAATTTGCCCAAACTTTTCTATGGTAAAACGTGCCAGATCTTCCATCTCCTCTTGAACAGCAACATTTGTTACTTTATATATAGAAATGCCACCCTGCTTTTCGATACTTGCATCGAGCGCTTTCAAACGTTCTTCACGTCTTGCTGCAAGAACTACCCTAGCTCCCTGATTGGCAAGCTCCTTAGCTGTAGATTCACCAATTCCACTGGAAGCTCCAGTTAAAATAACAACTTTCCCTTCGACATTGAACATATGCGCCCAACCCTTCTAGTCTTTTATTACTACAAAGATCCTTCACAATCAATTACGCCTCGGCGTAATTACGTCCAGATTTTGAATTGCGAATCGAACAGCGAAGGGTTCGATTTGCCGTATTTCTGAGCTTTTTGCAGAAATTAAGGCACTTAGATAAAATTCACTCCCTTCAAAATCTGTGACATCCGCCCGAGGCTTAACTTGAATCAGCAGGGAGTTTGGACTCCCTCTGATTGAAATACCTTCTGGCTTTCATCCCGCCACTTATGGAAGTAGGGGACTTCTGCTGAATCAAGTTAAAAAGACCCGAAGTGATTGCTCTCAACGGGGCCTACCTTAATTAATTGTTCTAGAACCTAGAACCCGACATCAAATTTCTTCCTCTACCGGTACAAAATAATGGCCTAATCGATACGCTGTCGCATCCATTGTAGCAATTAGCTCTCCATCGCTTTCAACTTTAATCGTATACCAAGCTGTTCGATAATTTTTCTTTACTTCCTCGGCTGTGGCTCGAATAAGTGCTCCTTCTTTGCCAGCTGCCATATAATTGATCGTATTGGTCAACGCAACAGCTGTTCGACCGTAGGAATTGCAAGCTGCTGCGAATACATAGTCGGCAATTGCAAAGGTCACAGCACCGTGAAGTGTTCCGTGTGCATTTAACATATAGGCTTCGGCATTTAACTCTGCAATTGCTGTTCCTTCGCCAACCTCGATTAATTGAATACCTAAATGGTTTGCATACGCGTCTTTTTTCAATGCTTGTATGATAACTTCTTTATGTTGCTGATGTAATTCACTTTCATCGATAACCACTTTCATCATCATTTCCCCCTTTTTATATTTCAATATAAAAACGATGCACGTAATTATCGTAATGCTTTTTTGAACAATTCACAAGTTTTTCAGTATTTGGATGTCAGTGTTTTTGCGATCCAAAAAAACCGACGTCCATTTTGTGATCAAACGGACGTCGGTTAGTCTTTGTCATTATCCAAATATTTGTCGGTACCTGTGCTCAGAATAATTTCGTGCCTAGGTACTTTGACAATGGCGCCATTCTTATTTAACAACCGTCACCGGGCAGTTGACATGCTTCATGACTTTATGGCTGACGCTGCCAAGTACCATTTCTTGGAAAGCGTTTAGGCCCCGGCTGCCGATGACGAGTTGATCCATCGCTGCGTCGTTCACGAATTTTATAATTTCTTGGCTCGGGTTCCCTTTTAGTAGCGTCATTTTCGCTTTTACGCCAGCATGATGGGCCAGTTCCAGAACAGGATCTATTTTTTGCTGTCGCTTCAGCAGAAGACTTTCCTCGTTTTGCGCTAAAAGCCGTTCGTCTTTCGCTTTATTGGAATCTGCCACATAGATGATCTCCAATTGTGCTCCTGGAAAGTGTTGAGCTAGTGTGATGGCATGTCTTGCAGCGCGCAGCGCATTTTCCGATCCGTCGATGGCTACAGCAATCTTCATGAAAATTCCCTCCTCTATAGTAACTTCTCGTATAGTTGTTCACTGGAAGAATTCAGCCCTCGGATTGTTACCCTCACGCCCTCTTCCTCAAGCTTCTGCTTGACCTTCACGATTGCTCCAACAGAAGATTCATCCCAAAGCTGGCTATCTTCGAAGTCGATCACGATTTCCTTTTCTTTTACATCACTAAATGACTGGATGAATTTCGTAGTGGATGCGAAAAATAACGGTCCATTTATTTTATATATGCCCCTCTGCCGCGTCACAGTCACCCGAGAAATAGTAGCGACGAAAAACAATGAACTTAAGACAACACCAACAACAACACCGATTGCGAGATTATGCGTATATAAAATGATGGCTACGGTGATCAACATAACAAGAGACTCCGTTTTTGGAGCTTGTTTCAGGAACTTGAACGAACTCCAATTGAATGTCGTCATGGCGACCATAATCATGACGCCTGCCAGGACAGGCATCGGAATTTTGACGACGACATCGCCCAAAACAATGATCAAAAACATAAGGAAGACGCCCGCTGTGAATGTGGATAGGCGTCCACGACCACCTGATTTCATGTTGATGATCGATTGGCCAATTAATGCACATCCTGCCATCCCGCCGAAAAAACCTGTGATAAAGTTTGCAATCCCTTGCCCGCGCGCCTCTTTATTTTTATCGCTCGGCGTATCCGTCATATCATCCAACACTTGTGAAGTCAGCAACGATTCCAATAAACCGACAATGGATAAAGCCAATGAATAAGGGAAGATGATTTTCAGTGTTTCAAAGTTGAGTGGGATATCCGGAAGGAAAAATGTTGGGAGTGAGCTCGGCATCTTCCCTAAATCACCGATTGTTTGGAGCGATACACCACTCATCAATGCGATGCCCGTCATAACAACAATCGCGATAAGCGGTGCAGGGATTGCTGTGAAAAAGCGTGGCACGACATACACCAACACCAATGTAGCAATCGCGAATAGATACGTCATTGCATTGCTCCCTTTTAAGTAAGGAAGTTGGGTGATGAATATCATAATGCCGAGTGCATTCACAAATCCCAGCATGACGGAGTTCGGAATGAAACGCATCAAGTTCGCCACCCCAAGTCCCCCGAGAATCAGTTGAATGATGCCTGTCAAAACAGTGGCCGCCAGTACGTACTGCAAGCCATGATCCGCCATCAAATTGACGAGGACTAAAGCCATTGCGCCGGTTGCCGCTGAAATCAGACCCGGACGCCCTCCGACAAATGAAGTGATGACAGCAATCGTAAACGAAGCATATAGCGCGACACGTGGGTCCACTCCTACGATAAACGCAAAAGCCAACGCCTCAGGAATGAGCGCAAGTCCAACTACGATTCCCGCAAGAATATCGGCACGCACATTTCCGAACCATTGTTGTTTTAAAGTATGCAATTCTTGTTCTCCCCTCTTTATTCTCAGTTGTCTAAACGATATATACCTACGACAGATGTAGGTAAGAATGTGTATAATTCGTTCCAATTATAGCAGAATGGATAGGCAAGATGGCAAGTACCGTTTCAAAAAGTAAAGTGCCAGATTCCAAAGCAATTCAAAATTGATTTGGAACCTGGCACCTTTCTTCGTACGCTATTATGATCGTTAACATAAAGATGCATCGTATCGAGTTTGTCTTCTAGACATAAAAAGACGAACCATCTATCATCTCTACGCCCTCCCTTTCTTTAATTTTTTTGATTAAGGTGAAAAGTGCTTCGTCCTTCTGTTTAGCCTCGATCATACAATCAATTTGCGGAATTGAACCTTTAATCTCGTTTAAGAACCGGAAAAACATGTCTACATCCACATAATCCGAATGATGACGAAATTTGTCCTCACTTTTCGGACTAGAGATATGCATTTTGATTGGAAGAGGTGAGTCCTTCCATGTCGCCACCACTCGGTCCCATTTATCTTCCCACTTTTCATTACGGTGATTAGCCAGATGATGATGATAATCAAATACAAGCGGAATCCCTAGTTTCTCGCTTAGATATAGCGTGTCCTCAAGTGTAAATGACGTGTCATCATTCTCCAGCATAATCATCTGTTGAATGGGCAATGGAACATGATTCCAATTCACAACAAAACGCTCTAATGATTTTTCAGTTTCTTTATAGTTGCCGCCAATATGGAGCACACAGCGATGTGTGACATCTATATTCATTGCTTTTAATAGCAAATAATGCATCTTTAAATTCTTTACTGAATTTATCAATACATCTCTTTTCGGGGAATTCAAAACGACAAAATGGTCAGGGTGAAAATCGACTCTCATATTATGGTTTCTTACAAACTGCCCTATTTCATCTAATTTCCCTTTTAACGGCTGCAAAAAATCCCAATCAGAAAGTTCTTCATGGTTGGCTAATGGAATCAGTCGTGATGTGAAGCGATAAAAATGGATATCATTAAAGATATTATGTTTTAGTATCCTATGGGTATTTTCCAAATTCTCCAGTGCAATCCGTTCCAATTTGCGAATTGCTGCTACCCGATCCCCGATTTTCTGGAACTGAGTAAACGTCATGGTTTTGGATGGTGAGGCATTTTTTAGTTCCATACTCATCGCCACATAACCGAGTCGTACAATCGTCATATTCCACCTCATCTTATCTATGATTTGAAAAGACCTTGGTAAAGGTGCATGAAAATGTCTGGACGTCTAGACAAAATTATAGAACAACTAAACGTAAAACGAGTGATGGACATATGTAGTCTCACCCCCGTCCAGACAAATATACTGTGCTATCACAAAAGGTGCCGGTTGCCATGACAATTTAGAACTGAGATTTTGTGGTAAGCGACTGTTCCTCACCCAATTAGACCATACTATTTTCCGAGGAGTGAACGTTATGTATAAATTATTGTCCCATAATGATTTGGATGGAGTAGGATGCGGAATTTTGGCGAAGCTCGCTTTTGGGAAACAGGTCAAAGTGCGCTATAATTCGGTTTCTGGTCTGGATCGGGAAGTGGAATGGTTTTTGGAGAATGATGATCAAGATACTTTTTTGTTCATTACGGATTTGTCGGTAAGTGAGGACAATGAGAAGAGGCTGGATGCGTTTTTTCAAGCAGGTGGAAAAGTGCAGTTGCTGGATCATCATAAGACTGCGTTGCACTTCAATAATTACAAGTGGGGACAGGTCGTGGTGGAAGACGATGAAGGAAAATTGACTTCTGCAACTTCCCTTTTGTATGAATATTTGGTGACTCATCAGCTCATGGAACCATCAGACGCTGTCGCCGAATTTGTCGAGCTCGTCAGGCAATATGATACATGGGAATGGGAGAAAAATGACAATCAGCATGCGCAGCGGCTCAATGCGCTCTTTTTCTTAGTCCCCATTGAGGAATTTGAAGAAAAAATGATCAGCCGACTGCAAGCAAGCGAGCATTTTCACTTTGACGAATTTGAAAAGAAAATATTAGATATGGAAGAAAATAAAATCGAACGCTATATTCGTCGGAAAAGGCGTGAACTTGTCCAAACGCAAGCGGGCGACCATTTTGCCGGTGTCGTGTATGCAGAATCCTATCACTCAGAACTCGGCAATGAATTGGGCAAGGATTGTCCGCATTTGGATTATATCGCGATCCTCAATATCGGTGGGAAGCGAGTCGGTTTTCGCACCATCCATGATCATATTGACGTATCTGAAGTAGCCGGTCAATTCGGTGGAGGCGGTCACGCAAAAGCATCTGGCTGCTCATTAACGAATGAGGCTTACCAACAATTTGTCGTAGATACGTTCCCCTTGGAACCGTTAAGGGAAGATGCGCGACGAAACCGCTATAATTTGAAACGTTCCTCGTTCGGTTCCCTGTATAAAAATCGGATGGAAGAGCTCTTCCTCCTCTATCCCGTAAACGAACAAGTGTGGGCGATTGAACAGAACAACCAAAATTTAGAACAGACTTTCAACAGTTTTGAGGATGGGGAAAGTTTCCTAAAACGAAACTACGAAGCATGGCTTGTACGCGATGATGCGTTTGTTAATTATTTGGTGGAACAAATAAGGAAAGATTGAAATATGCCTAGCGTGGGTACACGCTAGGTATTTTTACGTCTCCCATTTTCCCAAAAAATCACATCTAACTAGTTGGGAAAAGAGTGGTCCGTGATTGGCATTTATCTTACTAAGCTTTCTTCACTTTTACGGATTTTACTACTGGAGGTTTGATTTTGCGTTTGGAAGATTCGTTGTTGCAGAGGTTGTTGGTAGTGCACCATCATCCAGCCCGCTATTTTTCCGATAAAATAGGCAGCAATGATAGTCCCAATTCCAATGGAGCCAAATGAGTGAATGAAAAGTAAACAAACCGCACCAGCCACACTGACATTGATAAAATCGCCTGTAATTTTCGCTTTACCAAACTTCAGCTTAAAGCGTTCACTAACCGCGTATGTTAATGCATCGTAAGGCATTAACGGAAGTTTTGCCGAAAAATAATGGAGTACACCAAACGATGCAACAAATAAACTAATCACCAAATACAAACAACGAACAATGAGTGTTCCAGGTGTCGGGAGAAGTTGTGCAAGGAACAGCGTAGCATCCATAAAGAAGCCAAATAAAAACGCAATCAATAATTGAAGAAAAAATTCTTTCACTTCAACGTGCTTATTTATAATAGCTTGACAAATGATAAATAAAACATTTGCAAGCACTGTTGTGATCCCGATGGATAATCCCGCTGTTAACGAAAAGGCATAAGCAAGGGAAGACACGGGCGACACGCCAAGTCCTGCTTGAATTGACAAGCTAACACCAAGTGATAAAGCAAATAAGCCGAAAATGTACACAAAGAGTCGCTTCGTTATTGTCTTTTTATGATTCATAACATCCTTCACTTTCTTTGATTAAGTCTACTTATATATCGTAACATCAAATGAGTTATACGAAAAATATATATATGGTAAACTAATCATATTAAAAAACATATGATGGAGATGTGAAATGGATATTCGACAATTGCATTACTTCAAGGAAATTGTGAAACAGGGTAGTATTTCAAAAGCGGCAGAAGTGCTTCATATCGCACAGCCGCCGCTTAGTCAATTGTTAAAAAAGCTTGAGACAGAGCTTGGCACGACTCTAATTCATCGTTATCGTCAAAAATGGGAGCTGACAGAAACCGGGGAACTGTTATACCAATATGCCACCCAAATGTTATTCCGAATGCAAGATGTAAAACAGCAAATTCAAGAAATTGAACAAGGTGCTGCCGGAACAGTGCGCATTGGTGTTTCATCTGCTTGTTCGAATATGCTCATTGAATATATCAGTGCGTATCGAGCCCAATTTCCAAACGTCAAAATCAGTATTATAAGCGGCAACTCGGAGGAATTATTGAAACGGCTTGAAGAAAGGGAAATTGATATTGCCTTACTGATACGTACAAGTAAGAGTGAGCACTACGATATGAAGATCCTAAAAAGACAACCCTATGTCGTGCTCATCCCGACAAGTTGGTCCTCCTCTTTTCCGTCACAGCACGCGACCATTGAACAGATCGCTCAGTTTCCATTCATACTGTTAGGAGCACTGGAAGGACACTCCTTCCATGAAAATCTTCTCAAAACATTTGATGAACACCATGTGAAGCCAAACATCATTATGGAGTGTAAAGATATCCCGATGATCGTCGCACTTGTCAGTAGAGAATTAGGCATATCCGTTATTCCAAGAATGGACTATACCCCACCTTTTTTAGGAAATACAATGCTTTTGGAACTGAAACAATTTGACGTTAGTGTAGAACCTGTCATGGTAAAATTAAAAGACGAGCGCATTTCAAAAGCTGTCTCACAGTTTTGGGTAATGATCTGATTGAAAAAAATGAATTACAGTGCCAAGCGTGAATACATGCTTGGTATTTTTATGTCCCCTCCAAAACCGTAACTTTTTTCTAAACATTCCGTCTAACTGGTTAAGAAAGAGAGGGGCCGTGATTATGAAAAGCAAATTCGTTTTCATTCTATTTCTATGTTTTCTATTAGTAGCTTGCAGTTCCAATAGCTCGAAAGATATCGTGAAAGAGGAATCTATGGCAGTTTCAAATGACATTGCCGTAGAAAGTGCAACGGATCATTCAATTGTGGATACTGCGCAAGAGGTACAACCGATAGAAAGCACAACAGATCGCATGATTATCCACCAAGCGCAATTGCAGGTCAAAGTAAAAGAATTAGAAACTGCCATGCTTCAGCTTGAAAAAAAGGTGGCTGACTACGGAGGTTACATCGTTGAATCCAATGTATATAAGGAATCGGCTGACAGCGTCAATGGGATGATGATCATCCGCATTCCGGAAAATCATTTCCAAGCGATTTTAACAGATGCTGAAAAGCAATCTGCAGAGGTGCTAGTGCGCAATGTAACGGGCCAAGATGTAACCGAGCAATATGTGGATTTGCAATCGAGAGTAAAATCGAAGCGTGCCGTAGAAGAACGACTTCTTACGTTCATGGGCGAGGCAGAAAAGACGGAGGATTTACTGAAAATATCATCAGATTTAGCGACCGTCCAAGAAGAAATTGAAGTGATTGTCGGCAAGATGAATTATCTTGAAAACCAAACCGCTTATTCCACGATCGATATCTCCATGTTTGAAGATCGGGTAGTTGTTCCGGCAGTAGACAGTAAAAACTTGGATACATGGGGGAAAACGAAAAAGCAACTAGCAACAAGCACGAACTTCATCCTAGCTTCAGGTTCTGGGTTGATTGTGTTCATCATTGGAAACTTGCCGGTGATTGCCCTTCTCTTGCTCGTCGGAATTGGAGTGTACATCATCATGAACAGAAAGAAACCGAATATGTGAAGGTCATAACAATACAATTGCCTAAACATAAATCAGACCACACATAACACCATTCTTGAATTTTTGAACGGTGTTATGTATGGTCCCCTTACACGCGTGCCTTTGTAATCTATGTAAAACTACTTAGCATAAAAATACTTGAAATTTCGGTTATATCCCTAAGTCAAGATTTTAGCAGAGAAATGAAAGGCGCCATTTAATGTCATTCACTTTCCGAACACTGCACCGTTCAGATCTATTAAGTACAGTAGCAAAATCTCTAACGTTAAAAGAGCTTTTATCAATTAACCAATTAACATGTTCAATGCTAGAACCCCAAGTAATCCATAAATAGCGACAAGGGTATACATGAAACACACGGTTTTAACTGTTTGTACAATCGTCAAGTTAAAATATTCTTTTGTCATCCAGAAAGATACATCACTTGGTGGTGCCCAGGCTATAGAAGCGCTTCCAATTGCTAGTACCATTAATTCAGCGCTTATGCCAGTCGTTGCAACAATTGGCAACATAATTCCTGCAGTAGTTAAAACTGTTACCGTTGCAGACCCCACGGCTAGTCGTATGATAGCGGCAATAATCCATGCTAATATAAAGGGAGAAATATCCCACCCACTTGTAAAATCAGCAATGTAATTTGCCATTCCACTATCAAGGATCACTTGTTTAAATGCACCTCCACCACCAAGGATAAATATTATCCCTCCCATGGAGATCAGTGCATCTTCGGCAATTTTCATTAATTGAGACATTGTCTTTCTTTTTTTGTGCAAGCCAAAGACATATATTGCGATAAAAACCGATATAAGCAAAGCCATATCAGCATTACCAATAAAAGTTAGCGTTTTATGAGTTATAGAGGTTTGGGGAAATGAAAACTCTGCAATTACCCCTATTAAAATCAAAATAACGGGTGACAAAGCCGTAAAAAGAGAAGTTGCAAATGACGGAACTTCATCCATATTGAATTCTTTCTTTGATACTAAATGGGTTGGAATTTCGATATCCCAGTTTTTATACAACTTAGAAAACAGCGGTCCAAAAATAATAGCAGCTGGAATCGCAAGAACCAAGCCATACCCTAGAACAACGCCTAAGTTTGCTCCAAAAACGGCTGAAATAGCAGTTGGACCTGGATGCGGAGGTAAAAAGACATGCGTTATGGATATGGCAGCCAGAAATGGGAGACCCACTTTCAACAGCTTGACTTTTGCTTCAATTACAACTGTATATACGATTGGAATGATTAGAATGTAACTAACTTCATAGAATAAAATGATTCCCAAAAGAAATGATGCTAAGCAAATTGCCCAATCCACTCTTTTTTCACCAAAAACTTTAATGAGAGTCGTTGCAATTCTGTTAGCTCCACCACCTTCAGATATTAATTTTCCCAAAATAGCACCCAAACCAATAATAATAGCTAAATGTCCTAGCGTACCTCCCAAACCAGATTCTATGGATTTGACAATTTCTATTGGTTCCATTCCTTGGAACAGCCCTACAAATATTGCTGATATCATTAGAGACAGAAATGCATTAAGTTTAAAAACTATGATCAATATAAATAATATGATGATCCCAACAGCCAATGCTATAAGTGGCATTCTCCCACCCCATTCCAGTTTTTTCTAAAATATTTAAGACTATACTATCCCCTTTAAGATCTCCAAATTTCTAATCTGTCCGTTTGTCGAAACTCGTACAGATGAGCACTGAGAGAGGTGTTATTTCATCCGTACGAGCAAAAAATTTATGAATAGTTCTTTTTTTATCCATACACAACCATTTCCATAAATCGAAATTGCTAATGTCGTAATATTCCTCAGGACGTATAGAAAATCAGAGTTTAATCCAAAATCTTATTGAGTGGAAAGAGGTTCTTTTTTTATATAATTTTGTGAAACCTTCAATTGATGAATCAAACGTTTATTGAAGTCATTTCTTGTTTGGACAAGCGTTTCCGGTTTATACTTGAAGAAACCTTCTCCGCTTTTAACTCCTAACTTACCTTCCTTCACCTTTTCTTTTAGCAAAGGATTAGCTTCTGTACGATTATCTATAACTTTTAATAGGTTATCCCCTACCACACTCCAAATATCAAGGCCACCCATATCGGCTACTTCTAGTTGACCAGTAGTAGCATAACGAAATGCAGGTCCAAACATTAATGCTTTATCAACATCTTGTGGTTCAGCGATTCCTTGTTCAATAATCGAAAATACCTCTCTTGCGATCCCCTGCTGAATACGATTAGCTACTAGTCCGGGTACATCTTTTAAAACTTTTATATACTGCTTTTTTATAGATTTAAATAAACTTTCAACTTCTTGATAAACTTCTTCAGGCATATTACCAAAATACGAGAGTTCAACAATCGGCATAATATGCGCAGGATTATAATAGTGCGTAATCATCATGCGTTTTTTTCTATTTTCACTAACTAAGGCCATCATATCGTTTAATGCAAGACTGGAAGTGTTACTAGTGAAAATTGTTTGTTCTGGGCAAATATCATCTAATAATTTAAACGTTTCTTGTTTTAGCTCCAGTACTTCAGGGATCGATTCCGTAATAAAATCACGATCTACAGCTGCTTTTTTTATGTCAGAACAATAATGAATATTGTTCATCGCTTCTGTAATTACACTACAGTCTAAATATCCTTCTTCGGCAAGTAATTCCAAATCAGTTTTAATTTCATTTTCAACATTTCTGAGTCTATTTTCATCAACATCGTAAAGATTCACATCATATCCATAAATCGCAAAATTTTCTGCTATGCTTTGCCCCATTGTTCCTGCACCTAATACAGCTATCTTTTTTATCATGTTTCATCCTACTTTCTTATCTTTATGGATGATAGCGCTCTCTATTATTAAAATTCCATTGATCTATTAGAAATGGCTATACTCTCTGAGTTCTTTTTCTCATTTGTTCTAACCAGCCCCAAAATTTTCCTTGCCTCATCAGGAGTCGCAATTTCCCTTCCTAATATAGTAGATAACTCTACTATCCTTTTCACAAATTGAGCATTAGTAGTCGCTAACTCTCCTTTTCGATAGTACACACTATCTTCCATTCCCACCCGAACATGGCCGCCTAACAGTATACTCAGCGTATTAATGGTTAGCTGGTCTTTACTTGCCCCTATTGCTGACCAAGTTGATCCCTTTGGAATGCTATCCACTAAAAACATTAAATTTTTAGGGGTCGCCGCCATCCCCCCTTGGACACCTAATACAAATTGAAAATGGTACGGTTCTTCCAATAAACCTTTTTTCGCAATTCTTAAAGCATTATCGATCATTCCGACATCAAAAATCTCGATTTCCGGCTTTATTTGGCGTTCCTTTGTAACAGCAGCCAGGTTCTCCAAAAATAGAGGTGTATTATGGAAAACGTCTTGTCCAAAGTTCATAGTACCCGCATCAAATGAGGCCATTTCGGGGTTTAGTTCGCAAACTTTTAATCTTGCTTCCTCGTCATTCTCTAATCCTCCTGCAGTTGTTAAGTTTAGAATAATATCACATTTATCTTGAACTCGATCGATTACTTCTTTATACGTGTCTAAATCAAGTGTGTTATTTCCTTTATAATCTCTCACATGAATATGGGCAATAGCTGCCCCTTCTTTCCACGATTCATAAACTGAATCTGCAATCTCTTTTGGAGATAATGGCACATGTGGTGTATGTTCCCTAGTAGTTTGCGCTCCTGTTGGTGCTACTGTAATGATTAACTTTTCCATCGCTCTATCCCTCGCATTCTCTATAATTGGTTATCCACTTTTAAATAATGCAATTTGTGTGCCGATTAGAAAAACGCAATAGTAAAGGCTTTTTTTCTTCGTTAAAATTAAAGCGATGAAATATTTCATCGATTTTTTAATTAAGATTGCAATCATTTGTTCATTGTCGAGGTTCGTTGGCGATTAAAAAAGGAATCAGTTTCGATTCCTTTTTTAATCACTTATACGAATTTCTAATTTTTTTGCTTTTTTCACCACAGATGACTGGCTAATTTTTAAAACAGCAGCCGCTTTTCTTGTGCTGCCATAATCTTTTAATGCCTTTTCTATTACTTTTCTTTCTACTTTTTCGATAATCTCTTTAAGACTGAGTTCTCCAGTTGATGCTTCTGTATTTTCCGGCTCCATATTCAATATGTTTCTGGAGAATTCCGCGCTAATTTTTTTATGTTTTTCTGATGTTATCACTAACCGCTCAACAATGTTTTGTAGCTCTCTTATGTTTCCTGGCCATTTATACGTTTTGAACACCTCATACACTTCACAATCAAATACAATTTGTTTTCCATACTTTGTGTTATAAATGTCCAAATAATGTTTCGCTAATAATTCAATATCTGTAGATCGATGTCTCAGGGGAGGGATATGTATAGGAAATACATTTAATCTGTAATATAAGTCTTCCCTGAATTTCCCCTTTTTCACTAGATCATATAAATCACAATTTGTTGCAGCAAGAATCCTCACATCAAATTTAATCGATTTCGTTCCGCCAACACGGGTAACCTCTTTTTCTTGGATGATTCTTAGAAGTTTTGATTGTAATTCAAGGGGCATTTCCCCAATCTCATCCAAAAGTAAGGTGCCCTTATCAGCCAACTCGAACATACCGATTTTCCCTTTACTGGATGCTCCGGTGAAGGAGCCGGCTTCGTAGCCAAACAATTCCGCTTCTAATAGGCTGGCAGGGATCGCTGCACAATTGACTTTTATAAAAGGTTTGCCATGTTTATCGCTATTCATATAAATTTCATTTGCTATAACCTCTTTTCCAACCCCCGTTTCTCCCGTTAGAAGTACGGTTACATCCAAATTAGCTACTTGGTGAATCATTCGAATAACAGGTTGAATTTCATCACTTTTACCGATCAAATTATTAGTTATCTGCAATTTCCTCAAGTGTTCAATTTCATTTTGTGATGCGGCAAGCTTTTCTTGCATATCCAATAAATCTGACATATCGCGATTAATAACAACAACTTTTTTTAAATTTCCCTCATGATCTAAAATAGGTGATCCGGAAATTAATACTTTTACCCCTGTGCGGATTTCCGCCATCGCATTAATTGGTTTTTTTGTTTTAATAATGTCAGGTGTGATTGCGTTTTTATATAAACCTTCCTTCATGAGATCACTCACATACTTATTTAAAACCAAGTCTGGTGCCAATCCAGTTATTCGGCTATAAGATTTGTTGACATATAAGGTCTTTCCTTCTTCATCAGAGATATAAATTCCATCATATAATTCATCACAAATTTTTTTATAATCGACAGCTTCAATTACTTCGTCCAATTCAACATACACTCCTTTTCAATCAAATTTCATCTCCGTCCTAATCATAGAATCAAGTGGTCTATTCTAAAATGCTTCCAACATAATTTGCAAAAACACCTTGTCCCACTCCAATTTTCCAAACTCTCAGTATAATCAATATTAATTTTACCACGCTATTGCTCTTTAATGTCCCGAGTTTCACATTATGTTTCTCCACATGAAAAGAAAGAAACCAAATGAGTGAAGGTGTTCAAGCTGTGCGTGAACGTAAGGTTTAGCAATTGATAACCATACCATTGCCTGAACAAAAACTGCACCACCCATCGCACCATTCCTGATTTTTTGAACGGTGTGATGGGTGGTGCTCTGTAATAACTATTTAGTTTCCACCAATAAACCTTTTGATATCATCCGATAAAATAGAAGTATCCCAAGGATGCCAATAATAGGTTTCTCCATCAAACTGCATGTTATATTTGTATGCAATCGGACCTTCTGTGTAAAAAATCATTGTATAAAAGAGAGGATCTCCCCGTTCTGTGTTAGGCCAGAAATCAGGATCTTCTTCACTATTTACTAATAGTTGAAGGAAGCTGTCAACTTCCTCCTTCGTTGCCAACTCAGAAATGAGTTGATCCGCTTCTGGCGGGTTAGCCTTGTAGATCTCAATCCTCTTGACTTTATCGATCGGCATATCTTTAAAATGCCAAAGATATTCAGTATCTTCGCGTGAAAAGTATACTTTATATCCATTTATGGAGTGGGTATCCTTCACAGCAATCAAATGAGGATGATCCTTAATGCTAAAAAGCTCAGTCCCCTTCTCATGGAAAGCTGCATCACCATTTCTGATCTTATAGCTTGGATTTGTTACGTTGTCTGCTACTCTAAATCCAACCGTACCCATCTTTTCACCTATATATTGTTTGTCGGCTAAAACCCCAGAATGAATGCCATTGTATTCTTTTCCGTCCCACTGAATAAAATCAACCCAATCAATTACACTATGACCGTCAAATGGTGTTGACCGGCAGCCTGTTAACAAAAGCAAAATAAAAACAACCATAAACATACGTCTTTTCTTCAAAGACAACGCCCCCTTTCTCCATAAGACGAAAATGCAGGGCCTTTCGTTACGTAAAACTTTGTCTTACCCAATGCAAGAATCTGTTCATTGAATGCCAAATGCTTTTCTCACCATTCCGTAACAATCTGGTGCTAAATGATGACACTGGCGAATTTAATTTACCTCGATTTGTATTAGAGTTACGTCCATTTTCAATCGTTCTTTTAGTTCGTCTGTAATATTAAAAGAATAATGTTGACCTGCTCTTACATCTGCTGATTGAAAACCTTGTGCTGTGTTAACAGTTCCGTCGGTCCCAATTTGCGTCCAATTTGTAGAATCGAAATTTAACAAATGGTCAATATAGTTTCCACTAATCTTTCCTTTTTCTAACCATTCGTCTGGTAAAAAATCATACCCCAAGCCCTTTTCAGCTAATAATATTTCAACGTCCCCCGCTGAAATCGTTACTTGGCCGTTTTTAGGAATCGCTTCCCCATTAACCTGTAACTCGTATACAAACTGATTTCGGGAAAATTCCAACATTTCTTCTTCCGATAAGTGACCAATCATTTGCTTAATGGATGTAACTAAATGCTGATTTTGTTCGTTTAAAAATTGATTTTGCGTTTGCAATGATTCCAATTCATTTATATCCATTTCAACTTCCTCTACCAAACTTTGAGGTTCAGCTAGTTTTTCGTTTTGCTCTTCACTACAACCAACTAATGAGAAGACACTTAGTGCAATCCCAGTCAATAAAAAGCTTTTCAACATCTTTTTCTCCCTTTCCTAAACGGAATTTTTGTTACTTAGTTAACGAGTATTTTTTCACCCTAGCCTCTTTTTTGAATATTTGTTATTATCCAACATTGTATATTATAACTAAGTGCAGTCTATTTCGGAAGATGAAACACTATCATTCAACCTCCTCATAATAAATACCTAATTTTCCGTCTTTTAAATATTCATTATTATTCACATATAAATACCTATACATGCATGAATATGCATGTTATACTCATCAATATCACTGATTCAGCAAGTGAACTTTCAAGAAACACAAAATTATGTTGCTAATCTTCTGATAACATAGTATGTTTTATTTAAATTAAAATAATTATTCGTTTCTGAATAGCATCGTTTTGGAAAAGGTGATCCAATGACTGGTTTGTTCTTACATCCGAATTCGAAAGAAGAAGTGATCGATTCCTATGAAGAGGATATTATCCTGACCAATCAAGCCGGCATGATTGTAAAAGCCTCTCATATTAGCGGCAGACATTACGGCATCCAAGCTGGGGAGCTTCTCGGGAAATCGGTTTATGAATTGGAGAAAAAGGGTATTTTTTCACCGGCGATTACGCCACTCGTGATTCAGCAGAAAAAGAAAGTGGTTGTCATCCAAACGACGACAACCGGTCAAAAAGTGTTGATTACGGGGATGCCTTTTTTCAATGAGGCTGGAGAGGTCGAATATGTCCTCAGTTATTCGTATGAAGTATCGGAACTGTTGGTCATTCAAGAGTACATGAAAGAATTGGAACAGGAAATGCTATTAGCAAAAGATGAACTTTCCTTGTTGCGCAAAGAAAAGCTGACGATCGATGGCTTGACGATGGAAAGCCGATCGACACGGGTCGCTTACGAAACGGCACGCAATGCAGCGACTCTCGATGTGTCCGTCATTCTTTACGGTGAGCAAGGAACCGGAAAGTCGACGATGGCGAAAGTCATCCATAAGGAAAGCTTGCGGAAAGAGGGCCCTTTCATCGAAATCGACTTGGAAACATTGCCGGAAGCGATGGTGGAGCGCGAGCTGTTCGGCGGTACGTTCGAACAAAAAGAAACCGGTTTGGTGACGTTAGCCCATAGAGGCACGCTTTACTTAAAAGGGATAGACAAGCTCCCCCTCCATTTACAAGGAAAACTGACACATGTTTTAAAAGAACGCAAGTATACGCCTTCCGGTGCGGAAAGCGCGCTTCCGCTCGACGTGAGACTGATCAGTTCTTCCGAAACGCCATTGGCAGAAGCGGTTACCAACGGGACGTTTCATCAAGATCTCTACTATTTACTTCATATTGTACCGATCCATTTGCATCCATTGCGTGAGCGGAAAGAGGATGTTCGTGCGCTGATCTCCACGTATTTGGAGAAGTTTTCAGCCCACTATCGGACAGTGAAGCAATTAGCGGACGATGTCTATATGTATTTGTTGCAAATGAAATGGCCTGGCAATCATGGTGAACTGGTCCATGTGATGGAACGGCTTGTTGTCCAAAGCACATCGACCATCATTACGATCCATGACTTGCCGCCAGAATATCGCCAAGATACCGAGGATGACTTATCGATGCTCCAGCTCGAAGGTCAATCGCTTCCACATATTTTGGAATCAGTGGAGATGAAAGTATTAAGAAATGCACAGCAGCGGTATCGGACGACGACAGAAATTGCCAAAGTGCTTGGCATCAGTCAACCTTCCGTCGTGCGCAAGCTGAAAAAATATTCCGAACTTGAATAGGAGAAATGTAAAATGCAACAAAAAGTAGACATGCAACAAGAATGGCATCACATGGTGGATCATATCGGCAACTTCCTTGCACCGAGCATGGCGAAAGATCACCCGAACCTCCCCGTCGTCAAAGCGGAAGGTTGTTATTACTACGGTGTCGATGGCAAGCGCTATTTGGATTACACGTCAGGTATTGCGGTCGAAAACGTTGGTCATCGCCACCCGAAAGTCGTCCAAGCGATCAAAGACAGTGCGGACCATCTGATCCATGGGCCTTCCGGCGTCATCATTTATGAATCCATTTTAAAACTGGCAGCTGAACTGCAAAAAGTTTTGCCGTCCGGACTCGACAATTTCTTTTTTGCAAATAGTGGAACAGAGGCCATCGAAGGCGCTCTTAAACTGGCAAAATATGCGACGAAGCGTCCTTATGTCGTGTCATTTACCGGCTGTTTCCACGGACGTTCCATGGGCGCATTAAGCGTGACGACGTCAAAAAGCAAATACCGTAAACATTTACAGCCTTCTTGGCTTGCTTATCAACTCCCCTACGCGTTACCGGAATATCTTCCAGAAGGGGCAGATCCGGAAGTCTTCTTCCCTGAGAAACTGGAACAGGATGCCAAGAAATTGTTCAACCATCAAGTAGATCCGGAAGAAGTCGCTTGTATGATTATCGAGCCAGTCCTCGGTGAAGGCGGCTATATCATTCCGCCAAAAGCGTGGTTAAAAAAGATCCGCGAAATTTGTGACCGTCACGGCATTTTACTCATTTTTGATGAAGTTCAAACCGGTTTCGGACGTACGGGCAATTGGTTTGCTGCGCAAACATTCGATGTCAAACCGGATATTATGGCCATTGCAAAAGGAATTGCCGCAGGACTGCCACTGAGTGCCACGGTTGCTTCGAAAGAACTGATGGACCAATGGCCGCTCGGTGCACATGGGACGACATTTGGAGGAAATCCAATCGCCTGCTCCGCTGCCCTCGCTTCACTTGAAGTAATGAAAGAAGAAAAATTATTGGACAATGCAACAGCGATGGGTTCTTATGCGAAAGAACGCCTGCTTGAGTTGAAAGCAAAACATCCGGTCATCAAAGATATCCGCGGTGTCGGCCTCATGCTCGGTATTGAGCTTTGGAATCCTGAAACAGGCGAAGCGGACGGCAACGCCGTTATGGAAGTGCTCGACCTCTGTTTGGAAAAAGGCGTCTTGTTCTATCTTTGCGGGAATTCCGGTGAAGTGATCCGGATGATTCCACCGCTAACGATCACGAAAGAACAAATTGATGAAGGTTTAACGTATTTGGATGAAGCATTGCAAGAGTTTGGAAATAGATGAATGCTCTTGCACTTCACTATTGACAATAAAAACGACATGAATAGGAGCGAAACATTATGAAAAAATGGTCAGGAATTGCCCTCCTACTCGTCCTTGTGATGAGTGTATTGGCGGCATGTGGCGCGAAAAACGAAACGAATGGTGACAATGCAAACACTGACAACTCATCAGGAGCAGATGCGAAAAAAGTGCTGAAAGTAGGAACGTCCGCGGATTATCCGCCTTTCGAATATGTAGACACAGCGAAAAGTGATGAAATCATCGGATTTGACATTGACTTGGCGAAAATGATTGCAGATGAGCTTGGTTATGAATTAGACATTCAAGACATGGATTTCAACGGATTGATTCCGGCACTTCAAGCGAAAAGTATCGATTTCGTCATTGCAGGGATGGACGGTGACGACGAAAAACGGAAGCAAGTCGTTGATTTTACAGAACCGTATTTCACAGCAACAAACTACGTCCTCTTCAAAAAGGACAGCAGCTTCAAATCAGCTGAAGATTTAAAAGGCAAAAAAGTTGGTGCACAAACAGCAACGATCCAAGAAAAAAGTGCAACAGCCTTGCAAGATCAGTATGGCTATTCCGTTGAATCACGGGATCGTGTACCTGATCTGATCCAGGAGATCAAATCAGGTCACTTAGATGCAGTCGTCCTACAAAACGCTGTTTCCATGGGCTACTTATCTGCCAATGAAGACCTTGCTTATTTTGAATTGCCGGAAGAGCATAAATTGCAGCTGTCCATCGCATTCCAAAAAGATAGCGAGCTTACACCTGAATTCAACAAAGCATTAAAAGAACTAAAAGATTCAGGGAAAGTGGACGAATTGATCACAAAATGGTTTAACCAATAATTTTAATCTGTAGAGAGAGGGTTAAGACTTATGAGCTTGGACTTTACCCAAATTACCTCCTCGATTCCTTATATTTTACAAGGAATCGGGGTCACTTTAAAAATCGTCGGCATCGCAGCCCTCATCGGTTTTTTTCTAGGTACATTATTAGCAATTTGTAAAATCGGCAAAGTGAAGGCACTCGCTTGGTTAGCGGATATCTACACATCCATTTTCCGTGGAACACCGTTAATTTTGCAGTTATTATTGATCTATTATGGGGTTCCCCAACTGTTCGGCATCCAAGTCGAAGCGTATATCGCAGCCATTTTGGCATTCGGCCTCAATTCCGGTGCTTATATTTCCGAAATTATCCGTGCTGGTATTTTAGCCGTCGATCGAGGTCAACTAGAAGCGTCAATGGCGCTAGGCATCCCCTATGGCAAAATGATGAAAGACATCATTTTACCGCAAGCTGTGAAAAACATATTGCCAGCTTTGGTCAATGAATTTATCACCCTGACGAAAGAATCGGCGATTGTTACCGTTATCGGGATCATGGACATTATGCGCAGATCTTATATCGTCGGAGGCAACACTTACCGTTATTTTGAATCATTGATCTTTGCAGGATTTGTGTATTATATTATGGTCGTTGTGCTGACGATGCTCGGAAAACTGATTGAAAAGAGGATGAGTAGAAGTGATTAAAATCCAAGACCTCCATAAATCTTTCGGCAAAACCGAAGTATTGAAAGGCATTTCGACAACGATGAACAAAGGAGAAACGATCGCCATCATCGGTCCTTCCGGTTCCGGGAAATCGACGTTTCTTCGCTGTATCAACTTGCTTGAAACACCGACAAGCGGACAAATTTGGGTCGGAGAACAAGAAGTGACAAACCCGAAAACCGATATTTCCAAAGTGCGTGAACGAGTCGGAATGGTGTTCCAGTCGTTCAATCTCTTCCCCCATAAAACAGTGTTGGATAATATTACATATGCACCGATCACTGTCAAAGGGATGGCCAAAAAAGAAGCCGAAGACATCGGACGGGAACTATTGAAAAAAGTAGGATTGGCCGACAAAGAACAAGCTTCCCCTAAACGGCTATCAGGGGGTCAAAAACAACGGGTCGCCATCGCACGGGCATTAGCAATGTCCCCGGAAATGATGCTATTCGATGAGCCAACTTCCGCACTGGACCCTGAAATGGTAAAAGAAGTACTGGAAGTTATCAAATCACTCGCAAAATCCGGCATGACGATGGCCATCGTCACCCACGAAATGGGCTTTGCCCGGGAAGTCGCAGATCGCGTCCTATTTTTAGACGGCGGAAAACTCGTCGAAGACGCTCCCCCTGCCGAATTCTTTTCCTCCCCGAAAAGCCAACGCGCAAAAGATTTTTTGGAGAAAATATTATAAATCTAAAAAGCCAACATTCCATTTTATTTCGGGTGTTGGCTTTTTAGATTTAACCATTAAATCGCTCTGCTCTGGCTGTAAGACAGCTATAGGACCCTCGCGGACAATCCAGAAATCTTGTCGCATAGTTGGATAGACGGATAACAATTAGAACGAGCTATCGGAAAGTTCAGGAATCCTGTTAAACAGTCTTCCTTCGTCGTCCCACAATTTCACTTCACCATCAATCAGTTCCTAAATTCTGTTCATCTCCCCAAGCGTACTCTCGCAACAAGAAAAAAGCGTTGACCCTGTGATGGATCAACGCTTTTTATTCAGACAATCAAATCCGTGATAATAATCATAATTAGTGATGTAGCCCATGCCAATGTCGTCGGTACAGACCAGACGAGGAGTTGTTCTTTTGCATCTTTGATCCCTAGTGAACGGTTGACGACCCAAAACAGTGTATCACTATAGTAAGAGAATACCATTGCCCCAAGTGCAGCCGCCTGCGCAGCGAGCGTCATATTGACATCTGGCAAGTTCATCAGAATAGGTGCTGAAATGGATGCCGCTGTGATCATTGCAACGGTTCCACTACCTTGAATTAGACGTACAAGGGAAGCTACGATGAATGGAATCAAAACAGCCGGAAGTGGTAATGTCGCCACAAGTTCTGCGATATAATTACCTGCACCACTTTCACGAAGCACATAACCGAATGCTCCACCAGCACCCGTAATAAGCAAAATAACACCAGCGCTATTCATACCTTCTTCCATACGGCTCAATGTATCTTCACGTTTCATGCGACCAGCTAGCGCATAGATTGCGGCAATTACGGCTAGTCCTACTGCAATAACCGGTTGTCCTAGGAAGATAATATAATCGTACAAACCACCTGTAAGTTCCATTGCAGAAAGTGTTGTATTCAAAAAGATCAAGACAATCGGTAACGCAATTGGCAAAATGGAACGGAATAAAGAAGGAAGCTCTTTATCTCTTTCCTTTGAAAGCTCCACAAAATCTTCGAACGTGAAATCTTTGTCAGGACGGAAAAAATCTGTTCCATCCTCTGTCGGAATTTGGTGAATTCTCTTCCCGAGCCACTTTCCGTAAAACACACCGACAAGCATTATCGGAATCGCAAAAATCAAACCGTAAATGATCATTTGCCCAACGTCTACATTGAATATTCCGGCAACGCCGAGCGGACCTGGAGTCGGTGGAACCGCATGGTGCGTTGCAGCTGCCCCAATCGCCAATGGAATCCCAAGAGCGACAACTGATTTTCCTGTTTTTCTAGCAACCGATTTAATAAGCGGCGTTAAAATGATGAATGTTGAATCTACAAAGATCGGAATCGCAACGATATAGCCTGCAAGCGCCATTGCCCATTCCTCTTTCTTTCTACCAATCGCACGAATCAATGCATAGGCCAATCTTTCCGCAGCCCCGGATACTTCCAAAAGGCGGCCCATCATAACCCCAAACCCAATAATGATACCAATTGAACCTAATGTACTACCAAACCCACTGATGACAGCGTCTGATACACTTTTAGGTGTCATCCCGCCGATCAACCCCGTGACTGCAGCCGCTATAATCAGTGCTAAAAATACATGAATTTTCGTTTTTACAACAAGGAATACTAGTAAAATAACGCCAATTATCAGCCCTAAAATAATTTGTGTCTCATGTGACATCCCCTGTAACCCCTTTCAATTTAGAACGATGAATCGAGGGGAGGTATTCTCTCCCCCCTATCATCCAATGGACTTAGAGTGATTCTCTTGTGAATTTTGGTGCATACTCAGCTGCAAGTTTAATACATTCATACATGCTAACTTCTGATGCGATATTTTTCCATGCAATGTCAAATGCTGTACCGTGGTCAACAGATGTACGAAGGAATGGAAGTCCATTTGTAATGGAGATGGTACGGTGGAAATCCGTCATTTTTGCTGCAATATGACCTTGGTCATGGTAAAGGGAAAGAACAGCATCGTATTTTCCATTCAATGCTTGGAAGAAAACGGAGTCCGCCGGAACCGGCCCATATGCATCAATGCCATCCGCTTTTGCTGCTTCCACACCCGGTTTGATTTCCACCACTTCTTCATTCCCAAATAGGCCGCCCTCACCTGCGTGCGGGTTCAGACCTGCAACGGCCAATTTACGATTTTCAACGCCGAGACGTTGAAGCGCTTTGTCACAACGAATTAAGTAATCATGTACACGTTCTTTCGTCATTTGCGTGATCGCTTCCGCAACGGATACATGACGAGTTAAGAAGAAAATACGCATCCCATTTACTTGGAACATCGTAAGCGGGTCCGGAGTGCCGCCTAAGTCTTCCAGCATTTCTGTATGCCCGATATAAGGTACATTTCCAGCTTTCAAGGATTCTTTGTTAATTGGTGTTGTCGCAAGAGCCTTCACTTCATCAGCCATTGCCAATTCAACTGAACGTTTAATGTAGGCAAATGAGGCTTGACCATTTGAAGCCGAAACTTGACCAGGCTCGAACGCTTCCATATCGATATTCGCTAAATCCAACAAGTCGATTGTGCCGTATTCGTAAGCCCCTTCCGCTGGTGCATTAATAACATTGACATTCAAATTCACACCCGTTACCTCGATCGCTTTGCGAATAATATTGGCATCTCCTACAACAAGCGGTTTACATAGTTCGTAAAGTTCTTTTTTCGCCAACGATTTCACTGTAATTTCCGGGCCGATTCCTGCCGCGTCACCCATTGGGATTGCAATAATTTCTCGAACTGTTGTCATGTTCAAACACTTCCTTCATGATTATTTGATTTTAAATAATTGACACATGTATAAATCGATTGCTTTTCCCCAACCGTTCCACCTTTTGTCACAACTGGAATTCCATCGAATGTGCCACCGATGAATTTTCCATATGCCGCACGCGGCATCACTTCATCTTTCAAATGGATGGCTTCTGCTTGACTGACCGCGCATAATGCGGCTGTCACATCCCCTCCACTTGAGTATGTCCCATTGATCTTTCTCTCACTATGGAGGACGACATTATGGGTGATGTTCGCAAGCCCCACCGTAATTCGCTTCGCCAGTTCCTCCCTTGTCGTCCCTTCACCTTTTGCGATTTCCGACAAAGGAAGGACTTTCGCGGTCGGGGAATGCGTTGTAATAATGAGTAACTCTTCCGTTTCCAATTTGCGAAGCGCTTCTTCAGTCGCCCGTTTCACCTCACGATCCCATGAGGTCGTCATCGAAGCTAACGCTTGAGCGTTCACATAAATCGGTTTTGCGTTTGTTTTATCGACTAAATAATGAATTTGCCGCCCCGTTATCGGGGTTACACTACCAATGGTGAGAATCCACTTGCTTTCCTTGACATCTTGGCTAGCGATCAAACGGCCATACGCCGCAGAAAGTGGTCCCGGGTCTACCGGAATAAATGACTTTCCGCCGATTGCGACCATCGATTCTGCAATATGTTCGATCTCTTCGTTCGTGACGGCATCGACGACGATAATTCGCTTGCCTTCAGCGATTAACCGCTCCATCGCGGGCTGGATACATGCTGTCCCTTTCAAGACGATACCCAAACCGATATGGCCGATCGAATACTTACTTTGTTCCGCCACAATGTCCGGCACATACGAGTTGCTGATTGGATTCATCGGATCTTTTGCAACATCCGTCTCTTGGACAGGCACGCCCTCCACTAATAAATACCCCCCGGAAGTGACGCGTCCGGAATCGGGATAAGATGCGACCACTACCGCGATACTGTCAGGACCGATCGCCTCTAATATGGCGTCTGTTTCCGAACCCAAATTTCCACGAATCGTACTATCTATCCGTTTTGTAACGACGTCGGCGCCCCATCCTTTCAATTGCCGATAGGCATCCTCCACCCGTGCTTTCGCCATTTCCGGCTCGACATACCGGCTATCTGTGTCAACACTAATGGACGTAAACTGATCCGAATTCGGGACTTTCCCTCCGAAAACGACTGTAGCGCTTACAAAACCAACTTTCGAGAGTAGTACGCCTGTAGCATTAGCTCCTGTAATATCGTCTGCAATGATTCCTATCTTCATATTGACACCTACTTCGCTATGATGAGTTCCGTATATTGTGCGTATTCATCTACTAATTCTGGCGAAATCTGTTGATCTGTAATCATTTTGGTAATGCTTGTCAACTCGCACACTTTCGAAAACGCTTTTCGATTGAATTTGGATGAATCGGCAACTAGAAAAGTTTTTTCAGCTGCGTTTATCATGGCTTTTTTCACTGCAGCTTTTTCCAATGTAGGCGTTGTCACACCGATTGTTGGATGTACGGCATGGGCACCAAGAAAGAATATATCGACATGCATCTCACTGAGTGTTAATTCAGTCAATGAGCCATACAATGCACCGATGTCATTTTGAAGACGTCCCCCAACAACAATTGTGTCAAGTTTACTATTCATAAGTTCCACAGCAATTTTAATGTCGTTGGTAATGACCGTTAGATTCTCCCGATGCTTTAAAATTTTCGCTATTTCCAATGTTGTCGTACCGGAATCAAGGAGAATCGTCATATTTTCTTTAATCAATGAACTGGCTTCCAACGCGATGAGTTTTTTCTGTTCTACCGCTTGACCTGACTTCGACTCATAAGATTGCTCATGGATGAGCGCCTGAGGTAGCACGGCTCCCCCATGTGTCCGTATAAGTTTTCTTTCCTTCTCTAATGCATCCAAGTCTCGACGGATTGTCATTGGCGTTACAGACAACTCGTTTGACATATCAACAATGTCAATCTTCCCATGCATATCTAAAAGTTGAAGAATATGCTCCTTCCGTTCCCGGGGCAACATCACAAATAACCACCTTATAACTTGTAATTAGTTTGTCATAATGTTCGTTTCAAACATTATTATGTTACTTACAAACAAATTAGTCAATAGTTTTGTTCTAAATTATCAAACCTATCCGATTTTTAGTATTCTAAAATAATAGTTAGCCATAAAAAAAGCACGATCCTACACGGTAGGATCATGCTGTTGACGTCATTATTTAACAGTCCTTGCATTGAATGAATTCAGGACGGTATGCATACACGTCCTCTTCTTTCGTTTACTTTCCTCTATGAAATTAAACAGGATTTCATTGTACTTTTCTTTTCGTTCCAAATTGGGTAAATGGCCGCATTTATCGAAAATGATCACTTCCGCTTGCGGCATGAACCATTTCGTTTGATAAATACTATAAAGCGGAATGACTTCGTCATACAGACTGCCGATCAGTAAAGTCGGCACTTTGACGAATGGCAACATCGGTAAATAATTGGATTGAATAGCCGATTGGGAAGAGGCAATATAAGGTTCCGATCTGATGACGAACATGCTTTTCGCTTCTTGAATGAGCTCCGGTGTTTTTTCGTATAGGCATCTTGTCGCCGTCAATGTTATATATTCATCAAGCGTGAGCAACTGGAGATTTCTCATTCGTTCTTTCAAGGAAAGATAGCCGAACAAGTAAGGGGTGTATGAAAAAGTGTTCGATAAGATGATGGATTGCACCCGATCCGGTTGTTGACGATAAATTTCCTGTACAACAAGCCCGCCCATCGAAAGCCCGCAGAAATGGGCTTGCCGGATCTCCAATGTGTCTAGCAAAGCGCACACATCTTCCGCAAATTGAGCGATCGAAATCGTCTGGTCCTCTTCGGACTCCCCATGCCCACGCAAATCGGGTATGATGAGTCGATAATGTGCAGCCAGCTCATATTGGTACTGCCATGACTCCTTGATACTGCCCAATCCATGAATGAAAACGAGCGGGTCGCCTTGGCCAATATCCACATAATGCATATGCGATACCTCCATTAGGTTCCATACTTGATCACTCCGCGGAAGTCATTCACTTCAATTCTGTACCAATGAATGTCCAATTCGAATCAAATTCGTACATTTCAACTTCCGCCGATTCTGTTCTCCCCTGCTCCAATCGGATATTTCAGAGGAACACCGTCTATGACAACACAACACGCATCCTTGTTGCTTACGGTATTGCTTCGCAATTTTCCCATGCTGGCGGCGCAGTCAATCAAATATGTAAAGGCTTTCTTTACTATATGAATTTCAGCAGCGTTTCGTTCACTTTCCACCGGTTTATTAGGGAGAAAAAGGATACCATTTGCAACTTACATGCTTTCTTCATGTTATCCTGCCCATTAAACCGATGGACAAAACATCAATTTCTTCAATATAACGTCAAAAAGACCATCTCCTCTTATAAAGGAAACGGTCTTAGTGTGGTTAATGATTAAAATGCAGGGAAAGAAATATCCGCAAAATTTTCTTCTAAAAACGCGCGAATTTCCGGACCTGACAAATGTTTTGCCAATTTTTGAATCGCTTCGGAATCAGCGTTATCCTTGCGTGCAACAAGTGAAATCGGGAATGCCGATTCGCCTTCATCGATCAGCGAATCATTTACCGGTGTTAAGCCAAGTGGTTTTGCATATGCAGGCAGCATCGTTACCATGTCCACATCATCAATGGAACGAGCGAGCATCAAGAGATCGACTTCAATGATTTCAAGATTCTTTGGATTATCGATAATATCTTTTTGAGTCGCTTCCAGTCCGGCACCTTCTTTTAACGTAATGAGGCCACCTTTTTCCAGTAACTCCAACGCGCGGGCAAGGTTGGACGCGTCATTTGGAACAGCCACTTTTGCCCCTTCCGGCAGCTCTTCCACGCTTTGATAGCGGTTGGAATATGCTCCTAAAATCGCATGGTAAACCGGCTGAACGGCAACGAGCTCAGCGCCATTTGCTTCATTGAACTGTTCCATATAAGGAGGATGTTGGAAGAAATTCGCATCCACTTCTTTCGCGGCTAATGCACTATTAGGCTGGACATTATCCGAAAGAATGACAATTTCCATATCAATGCCTTCTTCTGCTAATAAAGGTTTGACAATTTCCAGCATATCTGTCATCGGAGGAATTAAAGATGCCACTTTTATTTTCGTAACTTCTTGTTTTCCAGTCGTATCCGGTGTTTCCGCCTTCTCTTTGCCACATGCTGAAACGATGATAGCCAGCATGGAAACTAGTAAAACTGTCAGTATTTTTTTCATATCTTTTACTCCTTTTTTAAGATCTTTTATCTAAACGTTTCGAAATAGCTGTGCCTGTTACTTGAATCGCTTGGACAAGAATGATCATCATAATAATTGTGAAAGTCATAAGTTCTGTTTCAAATCGTTGGTAGCCGTAGCGGATGGCAAAATCGCCAACGCCGCCACCCCCTACAATTCCCATTACCGTCGAGTAAGAGATGAAACTGATTGTCGCTGTCGTCAATCCGAACACAAGCCCCGACCGTGCTTCGCGATAAAGAAACTTGAAAATGATCTGGTTTTTTGTCGCCCCCATGGCGATGGCAGCTTCTGTAATCCCTTTCGGAACATCCAATAATGATTGTTCAACTAAGCGGGCATAATAAGCGATTGAAATAATCGACAAAGGGACAGTGGCAGCGATTGTACCAATTGCTGTGCCAACTACCCATCGCGTAAATGGGATTAAAAAGACAACAAGCAGCAGAAACGGAAACGAGCGTATGATATTGACTAATGTATCAAGAATTGTAAATAGGACTTTATTTTCATACAAATTTCCACTGCGGCTTAAATATAGATACGTACCAAGTGGCAAACCGACTAAAACAGCGGCAAGTATGGAGATACCGACCATGGTAAATGTTTGACCGATTGCCATCCAAATTTCTGATTGATAGGCGATGATTTTTTCCATTATGTGTGCACCACCGCAATTTTTCTTAAATCTTCAATGTAATGATCTTCATTCACCTGGATCCCTTGTGGCTGTATTGGAAAGCTATCGATCAGTTTCCCGTCTTTCATAATGGAGACATGATCGCAAATGCTTTTCACCACATCCATCTCATGTGTCACGATGACAATCGTTACATCTAAAGTTTTTTGGATATGTAGAAGGACTTGTAACACTTCGATTGTCGTTTTCGGATCAAGGGAAGATGTCGGTTCATCACATAATAAGACAGACGGATTATTCGCTAAAGCACGCGCAATAGCGACCCGCTGCTTTTGGCCGCCACTCAATTGTGATGGATACGCACGTTCTTTATCCAATAGCCCGACAAATTGCAAACATTCCGACACTCTTTTCTTACGTTCTTTTTTCGGTAGCCCCACTAATTCGAGCGGCATCGCGACATTTTCAGCAACCGTTCGATTCAGCACTAACTGAAACTGCTGAAAAACCATCCCGATGCTTTGCCGCGCCTTGCGTAACGCTTGCTCAGATAAACTCGTCAGTATTTTATCTCCAACCCGAACAGATCCTTTATCCGGCTTTTCCAAAAGATTCATCATACGGATTAACGTCGATTTCCCGGCACCACTTGTCCCTACAATCCCATGAATTTGACCTTTGGTAATCGTCAATGATAAAGGATGAACGGCTCTTACATCTTGGAAACTTTTCTCCACTTCTCTGAGCTCTATCACTCCAATTCCTCCTTTTCCTCATTCAATACTATACCACTAAAAGTAAATCAGGAAAATGGAATAGTCTTTTTTACTACTATTCAGCACTTCTAAATCTTGTATAAAAAAGTAACGCAACGATTAACAAAAGAAATGTTGAAAATCCTATATAATAGACGAGATAGCATATCTATTTTCTGAGTAATGAAACTCTCCCTTATAGGTAACGTATAAAAATTAGAAGTGTCAGCAGTTGGCCATGTATAATATATATTGATATCCAAGGAAGGAGAGTGCAAAATGCTTAATTTTTTTCTTATTGTCGGGGTAATCAGTTTCGTTGTTTCAGGTATTTTTATCGGTGCATTTACGACTGGGCAACAACAAAGAAGTAATTTTCATTCCGAAACAGCTGAACATTATCACTTTAGAACAAAAATAAGGCTCATTTCAGGTTTTATCGCATTCATTTCCTTCGCGATTTTGGCATTCCTCTATTTTTTATAAAATCTTTTTAAACAAAGTGGTTTAACCTTCATTGTCTACGGGTAGACATAGATTACAAGGCGGAACTACCAGAAGATGAACCTTGTAGACGAGCTACCTACAGGTGATTCTGATGATGATTTGCACAGCCTTGGCGGAAAATTTGCTTTGCTGACGATAGGTACACTCGTCAGGAACTAGTAGTCTACAGGTTCCGACCACGATGCGGTAACCAAGCAGTAAGGGTTCAATTTTTTGTGGAAGTGCATCTTGAAGACTGACTGCACAAGGAGCAGATTGCAGACGAATGTCTGTGACGGCCTTGACCGAAATGGCACAGCAGCTCAGCCCACTCAAACTGCACTGGCGGGCGTTATGAAATGATCGTCAGGAAGAACAGTTTTGAGCATTAACGAACAATCAAATTTTCCGAGTGCACCCCTTTTAAAGTGTGAAGGGGAAAGGAAAAAGCATGGTTCATCATGAGGGATCATGCTTTTTTCGTTTGTCATGCAAAAACGCCAGTTCCGAGAAGATCCTCGAAACTGGCGTTTTTTGTTAAGCAGTTCTATTTCAATCTTAGGCTTCACTAAGCACTTGCGCGTTCTCATTTAAACCGAGTGACTCCGCAGTCGACTTATGAATTTCTTGCAAGAGTTCCGGATTTTCAACCAGTGACTTTCCGAAAGAAGGGATCATTTCCTTCAATTTCGATTCCCATTCTCCCACGTGCTGCGGGAAACATTTGTCGATCACTTCAAGCATTACGTGCACCGCAGTCGAAGCTCCCGGAGAAGCTCCCAGTAACGCGGCAACCGACCCATCTGCAGCGCTTACAACTTCTGTCCCGAATTGCAATGTCCCTTTTCCACCGGCTTCTGTATCTTTAATGACTTGCACACGCTGACCGGCTACGACTAAATCCCAATCTTCACTTTTAGCATTTGGGATAAATTCGCGTAATTCTTCCATCCGTTTTTCTTTCGACAACATCACTTGCTGGATCAAATACGATGTCAATGGAAGATTTTTAGCACCTGCCGCTAGCAAAGTTGTCAGATTATCCGGTTTCACAGAAGCGAGCAGATCCATCATGGAACCTGTTTTCAGGAACTTTGGCGAGAATCCAGCAAACGGTCCAAATAACAATGATTTTTTTCCTTCGATAAAACGCGTGTCCAAATGTGGTACAGACATCGGAGGAGCACCGACAGCAGCTTTTCCGTATACTTTCGCATGGTGTTTCTCCACCACATCCGGATTTTTACATACCATGAAGAGACCGCTGATCGGAAATCCTCCGATATGCTTCCCTTCAGGAATCCCTGATTTTTGTAGCAGATGTAAGCTTCCGCCACCGCCACCGATAAAGACGAATTTGGCAGTATGTGTTTCAATTCTACCAGCGGCATCATTCTTCACTTTCACTTCCCAAGCACCATCGCTTGTCCGTTTCAGATCATCGACACTATGATTGTAATGGATCTCCACGTTTTGACGTTTCAAGTGATCAAAAAGCATGCGTGTCAAAGCACCGAAGTTCACATCAGTTCCTGAATCGATCTTTGTCGCTGCAATCGGTTCAGTCGACTGACGGTCGTTCATCATGACGGGAATCCAGTCCTTTAGTTTTTGCGGATCATCGGAAAATTCCATCCCTTGAAACAACGGATTGTTTGTCATCGTTTCAAAGCGTCTTTTCAAAAATGCTACGTTCTGTTCGCCCCGAACAAAACTCATATGAGGCAGCGGCATAATAAAGTCTTCAGGATTATGTAATAAATGGTTATTCACAAGATACGACCAAAATTGCATGGAAACCTGAAACTGTTCATTCACATTAATCGCCTTGCTTATATCCACGGTTCCGTCCGCTTTTTCGCTTGTGTAGTTTAGTTCACACAGTGCTGCATGCCCCGTTCCCGCATTATTCCATTCGTTGGAGCTCTCCTCCCCTGCATTTGCAAGCTTCTCAAATACCTTAATGTTCCAATCAGGCGCCAATTCCTTTAGCATCGTCCCCAAGGTCGCGCTCATGATACCCGCACCAATTAAAATAACATCTGTTCGTTTTACACTATTAGTCATACTTACCATCCTTCTACTCTTAACTTTGCAGAAAGGATACGCACCCCTTCTTCAGAACAAATGACAAGAAGTGACAAAATATCACCTTTTCTGTATCAATACTTATCTTATCGTATTATAACAAAATTATCTATAGATTATTATTTCTTCGTTTAGATCATGTAAATTTAGGCGTGAAGGAGAAGATTATGTGCAATTTGAGATACCAGTCCAATCCAAGTCCCGAGCCACTTTCCTATATACTTCAGGATGAATCCCCTAATCCTTTCACAGGAATTTTTGTACACCCTGTCCAAGTAAGTTGACTATAACAATGAAGGTGCCAGGCATGTAGACATACCTGGCACCTTCACTTGTTATTTTTTTGATAAAGCATTCTTAATCAGACCGATCTACAATATAACACAAAATGTATTTATTTCTTTCTAATACTAGCTTTTCCCTTGTTTTCAATTCGGCTATACGAACTGCTTTTATTTATTTGCAAATTTCATGATTGATTAGATTTGCAGGTCTTTCTCCATGTAAACCCGCTTTTAAATTTTCAGCTGCTAATTCGGCCATTTTTAATTCGGTTTCATGGGTGAATGAGCCGATATGCGGCAATGTGACTACATTCTTCAGTTTTAAAAGCTCATTATTAGGATTTACTGGTTCCTCTATAAAGACATCCAAACCTGCAGCTGCAATCTCCCTATTTTTTAGTGCTTCGATTAAATCCCTTTCTACAACTGTACTTCCACGGGAGACATTTATAAAGATTGCGGATGGTTTCATTAATTGAAACTCCTTCTTGCCGATTATGCCTTTTGTTTCCTTCGTTAACGGGGTAATAAGACAAACAAAATCAGATTGCTTAAGAAGGTTTTCCAAGCTCAGGTAAGTTGCATGAAAGCGCTCTTCTGCATCAGGTTTTGGTGTGCGGCTATGATACATAATATCCATGTTGAAACCGAAGTGAGCCCGTTGTGCAATCGCCAGACCAATCCGCCCCATCCCAATAATTCCAAGTGTTTTATGGTGGACATCCGTACCAAAGTATTCATTGGGAAGAGACTCTGTCCAGTAGCCTGTTTTCACATATTGATCCAATTCAGGCATTCTTCTTGCGGTGGAAAGCATCAGCCCCATTGCCATATCAGCTACTGTATCGGTTAACACACCGGGCATATTCGTTGCCATGATGTTTCGTTTCGTCAATTCTTCAATATCCAAGTTATTGTACCCTACAGATACATTACTGATGATTTTTAAATTGGGAGCCTTATCAAGCAATTCACGGACAGCTGGGAATCTTATTCCGATAATCCCTTCCGCTTCCTGTAAAAAACTAAGAAATTCCGGATCCTTATGAGGATCAATATTTTTAAATAAACGGACATCATAGTCTTTTTGAAGTTCTTCCAATACCGGTTTTTCTAAACGCACATAAGCGATAATCTTTTTTTTCATGGCTTCATCGTTCCCCACTCTAAATCATTTGCTAACCTCATGTGCACCTTTAGTTATTTTTGCGTTCAGCTGCAGGCGGAACCAACCGTTTCTCATCGCAATGATCATAATTATAAAAGTGAACCCTAAGGTTAACGTGATAAAAAGCCATGACTGTGAATTAACGACCATTATTGGTGCGAGGGTTATGATCATTAATTCTACTGGAGCAATCGCGATAAATGCTAATCCAAAGTCATCTAATGTATTACTTTTTAAATCGGGATCAACAATTCTTAATAGAGCAATACCCATTGCTACAGCCCCAGTTGTCCAGCCCCATGTAAATATTCCTCTTTCAAACCAATGCTCCTGGAAAAATCGTGGTGATAGAACAAAAAATTGAAACCATGCGATGAATAAACCAAAAGCAAATAAAATAGAAAGCGGAACTATATATTGTACGACGACTGGTAAGCTGATGGAAGCGATTCCAAATGCAACTAATAAATCTGCCGCTCCGCCACTAATTCGGCCAATAAGATCTTTTGAAAAATAGTCTTCTGTCTTCGTGACCGATAATATTTTTCTAACCGCCAATCCTATAAGAAAAGCGACGGAAAAAATGGGAATTGCTATATTCGGTAGTATGCTCATTCCCACCCCACTGAGGTAATAGGCTATAAATGCAATACCAATTATCAATGAGGCATGAAATATTAATGGATCAACAGACATTGATGAGACCGTATCTACTTCTGTCTTTTTTCTAGAATTTTGAGGTATTAAGCCCGTTTTAAGCTCTTTCGGAAGTTTATCGAAAGACGTGAGATATTTAGTATCTCCTTTCATTGATCCTCTTTTGATCCACACCAATCCTATTAAGATAGCACTTAATATCCCTACCGTTGCCGAAGTCATTGCAAGAGAGGTTGCTCCTTCCCATCCGTATTGGGAAAAGGCATCCCCAATAGCCGCAGCCGTGCCGTGTCCTCCAACGAAACCAGCGGCTAGGATTAGCCCAAAACCAGCATGCAGGTCATTCCAAATTGGATTGAGTAGGACTAAACTGAAAAGTAACCCCGCCCCCCACATAAATAACAATGGGATTTGAGAATAGGACCACATTCTCCCGACCCGATTTGAGATTTTCCTCCATTCCACTTTTGGCGATATAAGAGGCAAGGCTCCGAAAATCATGGCATTCAGTATTCCTGGATATGCCGCTATTTGTCCGGAAAAAGGGATAATATTAAATCCGTTCGGACCAAGAGCTAGCCCCAATATACCAGCTATAATGCTTGCCGGCAGAAAAATACGTTGAATCAATTTGACCTTTGCTCGTATGATGGTACCCAGTAAGAGCAGGAGAGCAATCAAACCCAAATCCGTAAATAATGTCCATGGTAAGAACTCCATTTTCTTTCCCCCAATCAATTGCAAACGTTTACAATATTTTTATCAATGAATAGCAAGCAAGGAGTATATAACTCATATAAAAGGTTGTTTTATTTAGCACCAAGCATCATTTATTTTATAATCCCATTCGAAATTCCCCTTAAATGCCCGTCGCATCCTTCAACGGTGTTACCATTTGTCCACCGGAGGATGCGACAGCCTTGACATTTTCCGTAAAAAATTGAGAACTTTTATTTAAGCCAGTACTGTTTATCATCCCAAAAACTTAAAATTTGACCGATATTTTTCTCATTTGCACGATCGAGAATCTTTTTGCCCCAAGCTACATCTTCAACAGCCAAACCATTAGTGATAAAGATAATTTTATCGTCCTGATTGGTACGTCCTGAAACTTTACCAGTTACGACATCACCTAAATCTTTAATTTTATCTTCTGTAAACCTTCCCTCATGTAAGGCCTTAATAACTGGAGCTGATGGAGCCCAAGATAAAATTTCCTCCTTAACGCCTTCTCTAGGGTAATCCATCTCATCTATAAACACTTTATGCGATTTCCAGTTATCGGCATAAATTTCAACATCTTTAATCCAATCATCGCTAGTAAAGTTAGGCGTTCCTGTTAGGCAGAGCAAAGACCCTTCTTTAAGTAAAGAGGTGTCGATAGCTGGTAATTCCTCACCAGAAGCAGCAATGTTAATGATGTCGATATTTTCAACTGCCTCATGAACATTATCAACTATGACTGTTTCAAGTCCTAGTTCCTCTTGTGCGTATTTTGCAAAACTTTCAGAGGCAGAACGATATGCATCATAAACATATACTTTCTTGATTCCTTGTATAGCAGTAGAAATTCCCAATAAAGTCGTTTTCCCAATCATTCCTGCCCCTATAATACCAACTGTCTCTGCCGATTCTTTGGCAAGATACTTAGAAGCAACTCCTGGCACGGCACCTGTTCTCATTTGGCTTAAAAGGTTACCTGACATAAAGGCCAGTGGCTTAACATTATCAGCATCATTTAAAATAATGGAATGAATCGAACGTGGGAGACCACGATCACGGTTGGCAATATTAGAGCCATACCACTTTTGCCCGCATAGATTATAGTCCCCTCCAAGATAGGCAATCATCGCGCAAAATCTTCTATCCGGTCCCGCCACAGGCATATTTTCTCCTCTTTTTTCTTTTGGGAACCAAATAAGATGACCATGATCATTTTCACTAGGTCCCCCCATTAAATAGTCACCTTTAGAAAGCAATTCAAAAGCATCTTCTACAGCTTCAAGACAGCCTTCCATGTCCAATACTCCAGCCTCTATCATGTCAGGTTCCGACAAAAATCTTAATCTCACACTTTGATCCATTACCTCTTCCTGATCCGCCAATAACCCTTTTCCTGTCAATACACTCTGATTCATACTTACACCCCTACTATTTAATTTTTTAATGAAATTTATGATGAAGTTCATGATGTACTACCATTCTAAAATGGAACAAAAACTATATCTCGGCCTTTTTTTTCAAAAAATCGCTGTTTCTATTCATTAGTCTGATTTTTGAAAACAACCACCTAATTGCCCTTGCATCTTTACTTTATTTGAACCTGTGAAATGTATAGTTCATAAAAATGGCGGTCCATGAAAAATCATGGACCGCTTGGCTCGACAAATACCGAACGTCTAGTAAAAAGGCAAACTGTCAATATCACTTTTGCTTATTGAGTTGCTTTTTTATGTCGGTTGGCGTTTTTGTATGTAAATGTTGAAGCGCGTATTGCTTTGGTGTAATCCCAACATACTTTTTAAAAACTCGAATGAAATGATTGTAATCCGTAAAACCTGATTTTTCACATACTATGAAAACTGGAATGTTTTCTTTTAAAAGTTCACAAGCCCGATAGATTCTGCGGGAAGAAATAAACTGATTAACAGTCGTTCCACAATACTGTTTAAAAATACGGTTAATGGTAGACTTGCTTCTAAAAAAGGTAGAGGAAATAACGTCAAGGTTTAAATCTAATTCCAAGTTGTCCAGAATATAATCGATTATTTTTTTCGCTAATTTATAATTCTCATCAGAAACACCGTGGGCTTGTTGCGAAACACCTTCTTTTCTCATTCTTAAAAGATAGAACAGAATTTCAGTTAATGTAAGCTTCTGAAAAACTTCAGCACCAAAATAGTCTGCTCTCAAATAATCGATTTGCCTACTTAATAGGCTCTCAAACATTAATATTCCATGCTGATCCAGCTTGATATGACAAGCATTCCCCATCTCTTTAAAATCAAAAAGGTCGACTAGATCATAGTCGGAAAAGGTATTCAGTGCTTCTATCACTTCTGGTTTAATATGTATTGTATAACGTTCAAACCATGCCCCATCAGGCACTAAAGTCATATGGGGAACAAACGAATCGATGATAAATACAGAACCTTTAGGAGCCTCGTAAAGCTCATTGTCGATGATAAATTTAAGATTGTCCGATACCGTGAAATGCACCTCATAGCTATCATGAAAATGCTGGCATTCCATAATATTCGATTGATTGATATTATGAATCGCCTGGATCCCTTTATCCACCGGTTGATAATATTTATCGTTCATACTCTCCACCTTCTTCTTTCATTAAACCCATTCACCCTTTTTTCGCTCATTCGCTTTAAGAATATCATAAGTTATTTATTCTGAATAGGAAGAATATAAAAACTTAAAAAGGGTTGTTCAACTGGAGCACGGGAAAGATATTTGATCAGCATACCACGATTCGGCGATCTTAATTTCATACTTGTACTTCTGCGGTCAGCTAAGAATGAAACAATCCATCCTATATGTACATTACCACTAAAGGATGAATTGTTTCCTATTTTATATTGTGATCAAATATACGCAGAAAAAAACTTGGAATGGAGTACATCCAAGCACCCTTTCTTGCAAACTACAAACAACCTATTCCACGGCTTTAACTTCGATTATCTTCATCTTTGTTCCTCAATCTTTCCCCTTTTCAGCAAAGATAAATGCTCGAAAGTTCACTGCCACGCATACCGATATTGAATGTCTGTGGTCTGCCTCTTCGTATGATTCGTCCAGCGGTTCCAAACACTCGTCTGATCTGCTTCATATTCGGGCAGAATCGGTTTGGTTTCCCCCGCTGCAAAATAGACAGGACCGTATTGCATGACGTCCATCACTTCGTTGCGACTATTAAAAAATCCGATTTCCATCTGCACCCATAAGCCTTGGCTGTGATTATTCTTCGCCATCACCAAATTTTCATAATAGGAATCACGGCAGCTAGAACTGGATGACCTGGAAAAGCAATTTTGCTCGGAAGTCACCAAGACCACAGAAACAGGATCATCAGTAGCAGGGACCACTTGTGCAAGCTGACGGTGTCCTTTATCCAGAACCAGGCTGTATGCATACTTCTGCCCCGCTGGCATGATGAAAATAAATATGATTAAAATCGTCAAACAGAACGTACCCATTGCGACCAGCACTTTCCCATATTGCGTAAACCATTCCCCGATGGAAACACGGATTGGTAGACTGGTTACAATGACGATAGCGAAAATGATGGCAAAGATGGCAACCATCAAGAAGAACATAATATTGATTTCTCCCCAAGCTGGAAAAAACGGCATCTCATGGGCAGACCAATAATGGAAATTGACCATAGTTGCAATGCCATACACAAAAAGCCAAATGACTAAACAAATGCACAAACAGCGTAAAAGAATACGATAATGGCGATGTTCAATGAGTGCGAAAAGAAACAGGATCATCGGAACCAAACCCGCTAGCATTAAGAGGTAGGTGAAAATCATACGTTTCGTTCCCCCTCTCGAAAGCGAAACGGCTCACGCTCGCACGACAATGTCTGTTCGGAGACGATCATCTCGTTCGGGAACAGTCTTGCAACGACAGGACGCACGGACTCCAGCAATGTTTGCTGCATGACTTCATAATTATTCGGGTTCGATTTCCAACGGTCAAATATATAAAAATAGTCATCATGCCAATGGGTATACACTTGCCAATGCATCCATCGCCAGCCGATGCCCGTCATGAGCCGGACTTTTTGAGAACCGAGCTGATGAGCCATTTGAAAAGGAAGCTTGGCAACCTTCTGCATGATTGGAAAAGCTTTATGCAAATCCTGCAGAAGATCAATCATGGTATCTGAACGGAATCGCTCAGCGTTTCTCCATAAGATGGAATCCTTCTGATCGGCCGTCGGTTCATAATAGCTCCGTACTCTTTCAAATAGTGTCACCACAAATTCCGCTTCTTCCCGTTCCATTCGTATAAGCGACAGCGCTTTGTCATTGTCTTTTAACGATGGGAAAAGTTCCAAATAGGTTTGGAAGGCTTTCACTCCTTTATGTGGCTTTGGGGAGGGCTGTTGCCATTCGCGAATTTTCGTCGGATTGAAAAATACATCTGCAATTTTGCCGAGTGCCTGTAGATTTCGTTCAACCGTCATACATTGCTCAATAGCATTCCTGTCAGAGAGAATGGTCATCCGATCAGCTTGGTGTTCGATCAAATAACCGCCACTCCGGTTCCCCTTCTCAACAAGTAGCCATTCCAACAACCGGCCATGTTGTTCATACACGATACGAAGCTTGCAATCTTCCACGTCCGGTATGACCGAACGGAGTCCTTCATGTTGAAGTCTCCTTTCCACGATTTCCTTTATTGCATCCATGACATCACCCTTATTTCATAATCTGCTTCCTTCTTTACGTACCATACTGGGATAAGTTTCAACTCGATCGATTAAAACCTGGATTGGGAAATCTATAGCAAAAAAGCCCTCTTTCTAAAAAAGAGGGCTTCCAAAAATTTGCATAATCTACAACTCTTCGTAATCGAGATACTTTATGATGAAATAAGTCTACTCAGAAATCTCCTTCACTGCCGCTTTTCCTGCCTCCAACAACACTTTACTCCGGCTCAAGAAAACACCGGCAATAAGAATGAGGATGCCTGTTCCTACAAGTAGCCATTCAATTTTCACAACATCCGAAATCGGCCCGAAAATGAGCATTCCAATCGGCATCATGGAAGTGGAAATCATCCCGAACACGCCGAAGACCCGTCCTAAATAATTACTATCCACTTTCTCTTGCACTAACACCATCGTTGGCGTATTGAAAATCGGCATCGCAATGCCAAACACAGCCATGAACATCAAATAGATCCAAAAAATCGGGACAATCCCCAATGCAAACGTGCAGATGCCCATCAACACACTCGCAAAGGTCATCGTATGCACTCTGTTGGAAAAACCGCCCCAAGCAGCAATGATGCCTCCACCAGCCATCATTCCGACCGAAAAAGCGATTTCGATGGCGGTCAGGCGCCACACATCGTCACCGAAACTGCGCGCCACTTGCAAAGGTGTCAAAAATGCCGCAGGTGCCATCAATACAAAGAAGATAGCGAAAAAGAGAAAGAACTTTTTCAAGAACGCATGCTGGTTAATATAGGACAAACCTTCCTTGAAATCACTCATATAACTCGTTGTCTGTTCTGTAGCCGCCTTCTCATGCACGGCAATTTTCAGCAATGTCACTAACGTGAAAATCGCAATCGCCGCGGTGATGACATCAATGAAGAAAATCACCTCAAGGGAAGTCATCGTCAATAATGCCGCGCTAACCATCGGGGCCACAAACATGATAACCGCTTGAAGACTCCCATTCGTGCCATTCACTTTCGTCAGCTGATCCTCTGGCACAATTTGCGGCAAAATCGCCCCGATTGCTGGGGTCTGGATGCCCGCTCCAACAGCCCGGATCGCCGCCATGACAAACAGTAACCAAATGGCGTCATACCCCATTAGGAACAAGATGGCGAGGATGAGCGTCGATAGCGCAATCAATCCGTCCGAAACGATAATTAGGATTTTCCGATTGTAACGGTCTGCCCACACCCCTGCCACCGGTGATAATAAGAACGTCGGGATAAAACCACAGATGATGAACAACGTCATCATCATCCCCGACTGTGTAGTTAACGTAATATGCCACATAATCGCATATTGGACTAAAGAAGAGCCAAAAAGAGAAATCGTTTGGCTACTTAAAAAGATAATAATATTTCTTTTCCAGTTTTCATATGCAGAATTCATCTGATTCACGACCTTTTATAAATTAGTATTACTAGTTCAAAACGGTAAGGTCCTATCTTACTGGAAATATTCGTTCGTCATTTATATTTTTAGACAGCAAAAAAGAGGGCAGACTCGTCTCCCTCTTCTAAATGATTCATTAAGTTTTCCTCAAATAGACAGACCAATCCCTTTACCCTGCCTAATAAGCAGAGCTTTTGAACGTATTCAGTTAACGGTTCAAAACTTGGATTCTAAGTCTCATTGATGCTGTCACAAGGAAAACCTCCGTTTCTGTTGAAGTAAGCTTCATTTTACCATAGGCTTTTCCGCTTTTTCAACTGTTAAAGGAAATGATCGACAATTGTTAATGCGTCCGGACTGCACAGTCAAATCACATCAACACCCCCTTTTAAATGAAGAGGCAATCAGTCATCCTAAAATTTAAGCAGAAAAAAGCGAGAACATTTTCTCTCGCTTTTTTTCTATCCTTATTGAAGTCCACCGATTTCCTTCTCATAATCCACTGGTTTAGGTGCAACTTTTGCTCGCTCCAAAGCAGGTGTGTCAGGACGTGCAACTTGATAAACCGCTGCCCCAACGATTTCTGCTGTTTCTTGGAGTTTCGCTTTACTGATTTTATCTAAGGAATCCTCTGGTGAATGGTACCAAGGCTCAGTAGGGCTATGAATAAATAGGGCAGCTGGAATGCCCGCATAATAAAACGGCACATGGTCACTTCGTCCCTCTTGTCCATAAGTTAACGTAGTCCCTGTTCTCACCCCAGCAGCTGCTGCAAGGTCAGTGACGACATTTTTCTCCCCATCTACCGTGAACATGACCAGATCACCGGCATCTCGACTTCCTACCATATCCAATTGGAACATACCGACAATTCTATCACGCTCATCTTGGGAAAGAGTTTCAACATAGGCATAGGATCCAAGAAGTCCCAGCTCTTCAGCACCGAACGATACGAAACGGATTTCCGTATCCGTAGGCATATTGGCCATGACACGGGCTAACTCAATGGAAGTGGCTACTCCGGAAGCATCGTCATTCGCACCTGGAGACCCCGCAACGGAGTCGTGATGGGCACCGACAACGATAATCTGGTCTGTCGCTTTCTTTTTATTCGAAGGTTCTTTAACAGCAACTACATTATGGGACGTTTTCTGTAGAACGCCGCCACCCGCTACTTTGACTGTTGCTGAAATGGCTTGTCCATTTGCTAATGCCAGGGCTATCCGATCACCATCGTCTTGTGAAAGAGAAACGGTAGGTACAAACGCATCATTCGTTGCACCAAGCGTTCCATTTAACGAACCTGACGTATTGTTATAGATGATCACTGCAGATGCTCCCGCCTTAGCAGCGTTTAGCACTTTGTCTGCAAAGGAAATGTCCCCTCTTCTAACCAAAGCAATCTTACCCGTTAAATCGACACCTGCCAAGTCAGCTTCTGTTCCAAGCCCTACGTCAACCACTTCGCCTGTTACTTCCCCATTCGGCGTGTAAGTGAAGCTATCGGATTTCAACAAATCACCCGCTACTGTAACGGAAACGGTTGGTGCCTCATAACTTTCAATCGTAAAAGGCTGAATCTCGGTATCGTATCCAAATGAAGCATATTTCGCTTCGATATACTGAACTGCAACCCATTCAGCTTGTGTACCCGCTATACGCGGTTCACTAGAAAGATGCCCAATGTCATTATAAATGTTATCGACATTGATTCTTTTGATAATTTTATTATCAAAAGCTTGTTGTGTCTGAGCGGATGGAGCAGTTGCTTCCTGTGCATATGCTGCTGGTAGCCCGACGATTAAACTTGTAGCCAATACAAATGCAATAAACGGTTTTCTTCTCATCCTTCATCATACCTCCTAAATAATACTTGTTTCCCTATCAAGTATAATTAATAGAATAATTTGATAAAGTCCATTTAGAACCAATTTTCTGGATAGTTCTTTTGGTAAATAAATGAAAGAAAAGAAGGAACTTCATCTAAAAAAGTGTATACAAGACCCATCATCGTGCGATAAATTGTACGCTTGAAGTAATACTTTCTTAACCCCTATAAGTAAAAAGTTCTAGAGCAAAGGTCTTTCCTATTACATCGTTTCTAGAGCGCCAAAGATCCCTTACTGAATCCAATCATCCACGTTAAGGTACAAAAACGTACAAAAAAAGACAGCTACTAGAGCTGCCTTTCCGGATTCAATCAATGAACATTATAGCGTTACGCGTGTACCTGTTTTCCCTTCAAGAGCATCTTGAAGTTTATCCATTGTAGTGATAATGACGTTTTTGCCACCTTTTTTCAGGAACAGAATAGCTGCTTCGATTTTTGGACCCATGCTTCCTTTAGGGAAATGGCCTTCATCCATATAACGCAGTGCTTCTTCAACAGTCATTTCAAATAGGTTTTCTTGTTGTGGCGTACCGAAGTGGATCGCTACTTGCTCAACACCCGTTACGATGAATAGGTAATCTGCATTGATTTCTGCAGCCAATAGAGCACTTGCGAAGTCTTTATCGATAACCGCATCTGTACCTTTTAGCATGCCGTTTTCTTCGATAACAGGGATTCCACCGCCGCCAGCTGTAATAACTGTAATTTCTTTATCAAGTAGAGCTTGAATTGCCTCTTTCTCAACAATTGTAACTGGTTTTGGAGAAGCAACGACACGTCTGTATCCTCTTCCGCTGTCCTCGATGTAAGAGATTTTTTCTGTTTCAAGGATTTTGTCTAGCTCTTCCTGTGTATAGAATGGACCGATTGGTTTTGTCGGATTATCGAAAGCCGGATCTTCTTTAGAAACAACCGCTTGTGTAACGATTGTCGCAACAGGTTTATTGATATTGCGTTCAACCATTTTATTTCTAAATGCTTGTTGAATTAAGTAACCTAAGTTACCTTGCGTTTCAGCATCTAAAACATCTAGCGGATAAGCTGGAACAACAGATTCTGCCATTTGGTTTTTAATTAATGAGTTACCAACCTGTGGGCCATTACCATGTGTAATGACAACTGTATTTCCTTGTTCAATTAGTCCAAGAACAGGTTCACAGACTTCGTTAATATTTTGTTGTTGTTCTTCAAGTGTTCCTTTTTGATCTTCTTTAATAATCGCGTTTCCGCCGATCGCTAATACAATTTTGCTCATTGAGACGTCTCCTTTAGTAAAGTAACATAAATTTTCTTTTCATTTTTAACTTGATGATCTTGCATAGCAAGCACTTACATTTTTCACAGAAAAGAGGAGAGGAACTAGCTAAAACTATCCCTCTCCAACTAAATCCATTATTTTGCTTCGACTAGTCCAAGCTTCACTGCGTAAGCTTCGATCGCTTTTTCAAAGCATGCTAATGGCGCACGAACCGTACCTGCACCGATTTGGCCAACGCCAGCTTCTTTATGCGCGATACCTGTGTTGATAACCGGCTCGATTCCTTTATCAACAACTTTTCTTGCGTCAATTCCTAGGCAAGCACCTTGGAAATCCCAAGTTGGAATTGAGAAGTTAGGGTTATGATCGATACAGATTTCAATCATATCATTACTTGTGTTTACTGCATCGTCCATACCGCCAGCACCTACGAAACGAGTAACCCCAGGAGCAGCGATCATCGCCATACCGCCAACACCGAATGTTTCAGTGATCGCACTGTCACCCATGTCCGCACAAGCCATGTCTTGATCATAGCCTGTGAAGAAGAGACCTTGTGGTGTGTTAACAGGCGCTGTGAACCATTGGTCGCCCATACCTGCGATACGGATTCCGAACTCATATCCGTTACGGCACATTGCTGTAACAACTGTACCATGTTGGATTTGGCGTGCTGAATCCATTACCGCTTTCGTTGAAGCCATTGCAATGTTCAAGAAGTACTGATCTGTGTCAGCAAGGAATTGAATAACGTCCTGCTTGTCTTTTTCGTTCACATCTGTTTGTAGGATGAATGGAACGATTTCTTTTAGGAAAATAAGTGATCCTGCAATATTACGTTGGTGGAATTCGTCGCCCATTGTAATTGCACGAGCCATCATAACGTTGACGTTTAAGCCGTCACCTTTTACTTGAAGTGCTTTAGAAAGTGTTGGACCAAGTACATCTCTGAACCAGTTTAGACGGTTGATAACGTCATCTGAGTATGCACCGAAACGAAGTACTGCGCCGATTCCTTCATTCATTGTACAATATGCACGGTTACCGCCGTCACGGTTTTCAGCAACAAGAACTGGCATACTTCCAGAAGTGATGCCTCCCATTGGGCCGACTGCATTTACATGGTGACATGGGATGAATTCGATTTCACCATTTTCAAGCATTGCACGTGCTTCATCTGGGTTTGATGCCCAGCCTTCAAATAATGTAGCACCAATACAAGATCCTTGCATCGGGCTTGTCATGTTTTCCCACTTGATTGGCGGTCCTGCATGAAGTAATACTTTCCCGTTTAACTCTTCAATAACGGATTTGGCTGGAACTACATCAATTAGAAATGGTGCGCCTGATACGACTTTATCAATAACTGCTTGGTTTGCTTCATCAATTGTTTTATATTGTCCGTACATTATGCTTTCCTCCTAAAAAATTCAATGATCGTGTAAATCTTTTTTCTAATTACCTTTAAAGGCGCTTAGATTATCGAAGTACACGCAAGACTTCGCGCAATCTTGGATTTCCGCCAGCAGATGGCTGCCAGTCGTATTGTACAACCCGACCACCGTTTGCAGTGATTGCTTCTGTAAATTTCTTCAATCCAACGTTCACTACGCTTGGTTTTTCAGTCAAAAGTTGTTCGATTGCTTCTGAAACTGTAATTTCAACCTTTGCAGTTTCTTCCGCAGGAACAAGCTCTTTTGTTACTTCTTCGATTTGGATGTCAAGCATTGCCAAAGCAGTTAGAGCAGCTTGGTTATTGCTATCACGAAGGATAACGCCAGCTTTTTCTAGCTTCGCTTTTTGCTCGTCTAGATCTTGTGGATCTTGATCCGTACCGCAAACCGTTGCAACAAAGTAAATGTTACGGCCATTTGCTTTTGTTTCTTGTTGAATTTTTTCGATGCCAGGGATCAATGCATCAGCCATATCATCATGTGAACCATAACCAAGTACCACATCAAATAGGATGACTGCTGTTGATTCATCTTGTGCAGCTTTTTGGAAGAATTGGATACGTGTATCCGGGTCGATCATTGGGTGTGGTTTACCTTGTGTATAGATGTCGTCCCCAAGGTCGATTACTTGGAAGCCGTTTGTATTTAGAAGGTAACCCGCTTCATCATGATCCGTTTCGCCAAGGTTTAGGCCTCTGCTGATCAAAGTAGCTGCTTCATAACCAAGCGTACCACCTGAATATAGACCTTTGATTGTTTTTTGTTCTGGTTTCAAGTCCACTGCAGGCACTTCTGCATGGAGTTTATTGTAATTTGGTTTGATTGGGTTGCCTTTAGCAAGATCTACAGCGATTGCAGCTGTTTCTTCAAGCGTATTGGCATAGTATACATTTCCTTCATGGTTATGTGGCTCTTCACCAAGGAAAATAGCAACAACCGGTTTAGAAATGCTTTGTAGTAATTGGACAACTTCGTCACGCACTTCTTTAGCTGGTGGCTTAGAAATAAGTGTGATGACTTCTGTTTTACTATGTTGCGCTAGCGCTTTAATACCATCAAGCATTGTGATTGCACCGATTTTATCAGCAAGGTCACGGCCACCCGTACCGATTGCATGGCTCACGCCGCTGCCTAGACGGTCAATTTCAGTTGTTACTTCTTGGATACCCGTTCCAGAAGCACCGATTACACCAATTTTACCTGTTTTGATAACGTTCGCGAATGCAAGTGGAACACCAGAAACAACCGCTGTACCAGCATCAGGACCCATAACAAGAAGACCTTTTTCATGCGCTTTCTCTTTAATACGTCGCTCGTCTTCGATTGTTACGTTATCACTAAAGATCATAACGTGCATATCTCGGTCTAACGCTTTTTCTGCTTCTTCAGCAGCATATTGACCTGGTGTAGAAATGATTGCAAGGTTTGCACTAGGAAGTGCTCTCATCGCTTTATCCCATGTATTTACCGTTTCAAACGCTTCTTTGCTACCAGCAATTGCTTGGTTGCTTAAGTAGTTATCGACTTCATCAAGTACTTCTTGAATTTTCTCTTCTTGATCTGTGTCAACAACGATACACATATCATTGGAAGCAGCCGCTTCAAGCTCTTCTGTGAAAAGGCCCGCAGTTTTGAAGATATCTTTGTTCGCAGGCGTCCCCATCATGATTTGAGTTTTGTTTACGCCTTCCATTGTTGCAATTTTATTCGTGAGAAGCATTAGGTTAACTGAATCCTGGTATGAATTCTGTTTTACGATCGTATAAAGCATGTTTTCACGCACCTCTTCATGATTATTTGTACATCTATACTATCAATTGCGCCTCGGCGTAATTGCGTCCAGATTTTGAATTGAGGCCTACAGGATGTAGGTCATGCAGTCGTTGCGACAGGACGTCGCGCACTTAGACTGCCTTCCATAACTCCCTTCAAAATCTGTGACATCCGCCGGAGGCTTAACTTGAATCAGCAAATCTTTTTGTACTGAAAGCGAAGCGTCAGCTACAGGGAGTTTGAACCAGCTCTGATCGAAATGCATTCTGGCATTCATCCCGCCACTTATGGCAGTCGGGGACTTCTGCTGAATCAAGTTAAAGAAAATTAGCTACGCCACAGGCAAAATCGGCGTGGGAAAGGGGGCGGCTACTAAAGCAGACCACCCTGTATCCTTCAAAAAACTTATTTAGCAAAAGGGCTTTTACTGTCATATGCATTGTTATGAACAACGTCTGAAACTAAATAATCATAAATATGATCTACAATTTCAATGCCGTCTTCTTCGTATTTCTTCTCCCGTTCAGCACTTCTTTGTCCAGGGTAAGAAACCTGATCGAAACCGGAAGCCGGTTTAATGTTGTTCAGGTCCTGCATAGTTGTGGCAATGCCTTCTTGGAAAGCACTTAATCCTGTAAAGTATTCCGGATTAATGACGATATGAAGCTGTCCGAGATTTCGATATTCCGTGAGATCATGGTACATGGACGACACTTTGTTTCCGAATGGAAGTCCTAGTAAGATGCCGGATAAGACGTCAACCATCATCATAAGGCCATATCCTTTTGGTCCGGCGATCGGTACTAAAGCATTCACTTTAAATGGATCAGTTGTCGGCTCTCCATTGCTATCAACAGCCCATGTGTCCGGAATGGATTCATTTTTTGAACGAGCATGAAGAATTTTACCCCAAGCTTGAACGGTTGTGGCCATATCAAATGTAATATGCTCGCCGTTTTTACCAGGAGCTGCAAAAGCAATCGGGTTTGTTCCGTAATAAGGTTCAGAACCGCCAAAAGGAACGACCATCGGATCCGATTGGCACACGGAGATACCGACCAAATTCTCATTTGCGGCCTGTTGGACAAAGTAAGAAAGAGCGCCACTATGGCCGATTCTTCTAACACCAACAACGGCTACCCCATTTTCTTTTGCCATTTGGATCGCTTCGTCCATTGCTAACTTCGCTGCTACATGCCCTACCCCATTATCGCCATCAAAAATAGCTGTGCAAGGTCCCGTTTTTTCAAATTTAAAATCGGGATTGTTATTCAATCCACCTTTAGCAATTCGTTCAGCATAATATTCGACTCGCATTGCCCCGTGAGAATGAACACCTCTGGCATCGGCATGAACAAGCACGTCTGCAACGCCACTCGCATGATCCTCAGTCAATCCTGCTTTGTGAAGCTTTTTCACAATTAGATCCTTCAACTGCTCTTTACTTAATCTCATTCCACACACCCCTTTTAAGTTGTTCCTCGATCAATCACGCCGGAGGTTTAACTGGAATCGGCAGGAAGTTCGCACTTCCTCTGATTCCAGTTCAACCGGTTTATCTCTATTCGCCAGTAGATTACTCAGCAGCGAATGGGTTTTTATGATCATATTGGTTATGATGGACGACATCCGATTTTAAATACTCATAAATATCATCCACGATTTCAATACCGTTTTCCTTGTAATCCGCGATGACCAGATCATTATTTTGTCCAGGGTATAGGACTTTCGAGAAGCCCGGTGCTGGTTTGACCTGATTTAAATCTTCCATCGTTTGCGTAATATCTTTTTTGAATTCAGTGATTCCTGTAAAGAATGCTGGATTGATGACGATATGAAGCTGACCTAATTTCCGGTACTCTGACAAATCTTCATACATCGAGGAAACTTTGTTACCGAATGGAAGTCCAAGAAGGATCCCTGAAAGGACATCCACCATCATCGCTAGACCATAACCTTTTGGTCCTGCAATCGGTAATAATGCATTTACATTAAACGCATCTGTTGTCGGTTCCCCATTGCTGTCCACCGCCCAAGTATTTGGAATGGCTTCATTCTTTGAACGAGCATGCAGGATTTTCCCCCAAGCTTGTACAGTTGTCGCCATATCCAATGTAATCTTGCGATCATCGCTACTTGGAGCAGCAAAGGCGATCGGATTGGTTCCATAATAAGGCTCGGCACCGCCAAATGGTACGACCATTGGATCCGATTGGCATACGGAAAAGCCGATAACATCTGCGTTTGCCGCTTGTTCCGTGAAATAAGAAATGGCTCCACTGTGAGAAATGTCTCTGACGCCGACAATGGCAACACCATTCTCTTTCGCCATTTTAATGGCTTCATCCATAGCTAACTTCGCTGCGGTATGACCATTTCCGCCGTCTCCGTGAAATACGCCGGAGCATGGGCCGGTTTGTTCAAATCGGAAGTCCGGATTCGTATTGATTCCGCCCTTTGCGATTCGTTCTGCATAATACTCCACGCGCATAGCCCCGTGGGAATGAATGCCTCTTGCGTCAGCAAACGTCAGTACGTCTGCCGCGACATCAGCATGCTCTTCGTTCAGGCCAGCTTTATGAAGCTTCGTTTTGATTAGACCTTTTAAGTCCTCTCTGCTTACTCTCATCGTGACACCTCTTTAATTGGGTATATTATAATGATGCATCCCGATTACAATCTTTAGAATACACATATGTCAATGGCTCTCTACCTACTGCATAGGCTGCTTGATGCACATATGGTGCCATAAAGATGTAATCACCTTTTTTAACTGGAATCCATTCATTGTCTAGGTTATACATACCCTCACCAGATAGAAGGTAAGCACCGTGACCTTGGTAATGCGTTTCAACAAATGGGTGGCTTGCTGCAGGATCGAATGAAAGGATATGGAAGTTCATGTCGAACTCAAGATCCAATGGCAAGAGATCTTTAAGGTGAACGTTGTGCATATCATCATAATCCATATACTCGATGTTATTCGCATGGCCGGAAACAACCCAAGGTTTGCGTCCGTTTGCTAGTGGCGTATGTTTTTGTTTGTATAGGAAGAGACGGGAATCACCAGCTTCCAAGTTTTCCAAATACATTTTTACGCCTGGAGGGCAATAGAGGTAGCCGCTCTCTTCGAGAATGAATTCTTCGTCGTCCGCTTTTGCTTTTACTTTACCGCTAACGACATAAACGAAGCATTGTACGTCTTCTTCACCGCAGTAACCTTCGCTGTTTTTTCCGCCTTCGTGCAATGTCACCATGTAGTCGACAAAGCTTGCACCCAGTTTCGGTGAACCTAAAATGGAGATTCTGCAATTTTCAAAGCCAGGAATAACATTATTCACTAATCCTTCTGGAGCGATTAGTGCATATTGACCAGGTTTAATAATCGATCTGCTTGATAGTAAATCTTTTGGATAACCCATTGTTACATTCTCCTCTGTTTGTATATATTTCCAGGTGAACACCTGACTTTCACAACATTCATGTACCAGCGAATTATTCTTTATAGCCTAATTCGTAAAGCGCACCGATCAGTGCTTTCACGCCTTCTGCCAAATCAGTTGGCTCTGTAAACTCAGCAGGATTATGGCTAATCCCTTTCAAGCTCGGAACAAACAGCATAGCTGTCGGTACCACAGGAGCAAAGATCTGGGAATCGTGTCCAGCTCCACTGTGCATTAGCTTATAATTCAAGCCGTTATCTTTACATTGTTTCTCAATGAGCTCAACAACCTGTTGATTCATCGGGACTGGATCTTCATCCATCCACATGTCAATCGTCATTTCAACTGTGTGCTCTTCCGAGATGTCTTGCATTTTAGCCGTCATCTGTTCTGTAAAAGCAACCAATGCTTCTTTATCCGTATGACGGACATCAATTGTGAAAATAGCTTTTCCTGGTACTACATTCACAATGTTTGGAAGCGCTTCGATTTTCCCGACTGTTGTTACAAGTGGATCTCCGGTTTCCCTGGACATCGATATAATCTCATAGATCATTTGGCTTGCTGCAAAAACAGCATCTTTTCGATAGCCCATCGGCGTTGTGCCCGCGTGATTAGCTTCGCCTGTTATTTCAACCGTATACCGTCTTTGCCCAACAATGTTGTTTACGACACCGACTGAAATTTTTTCTGTTTCTAAGACGCTTCCTTGCTCAACATGCACTTCAACGAATGCTTTTAAATCCTCGCGCGGCCCTTTGGACTCGTCTCTGAAGCCAAAGCCTGCATTTTCCATTGCTTGAACAAAAGGAACGCCGTCGAAATCATTGATGTTTTCAACGTCTTCGCGCTTCGCAATACCCACAATGTTTTTAGAGCCCCAGAATGAGTAAGGGAAACGACTTCCTTCCTCTTCAGCCATGGAGACAACTTCGATGTTTCGAACGGGTTGACCGAAATGCTTTTTCAAGTATTTCAAAGCCAAGATGCCAGCGACAATGCCATAAGCACCATCAAAGCGACCGCCGTTTTTCACAGTATCGACATGGGAGCCTGTCAAGACCGTTTCGTTTGTGTTTTTCCCTTTTAAGGTACCAAATAAACTTCCAACTTCATCAAAACGTGCTTCTAAACCTTCACTCTCTATCCATTCTTTAAGTGCGTTCTGACCTTCGACCCACTCTTTTGTATAGAGTAAACGTGAAACACCGCCTTGAGGATCTTTTCCAAATTCAGCTAACCATTCAAGTCTATCAGCTGTTTCTGTCGCTAGTTGATCAAGATTTTGTATTGTTTCTTTAATGTCATTTACCAATTTCCATCGCCCTTTTCCTCGCTATGTAAAAATTGTCTGTCATTACTGTAAAGAGTGTATTACTATTTAGTTCATGCAGTTTTATGATTCATGCAGGTCATAGGCACTGAATCATATCATTTTTCGCGTCTTTTTGGCTCCATTAACCATTGTAAACGTTTCGCCCCCAATAGTCTTTAGCTCAAATGGATAAAGTTCCAGCTTTTTTTTAGCTACTTTGGATAATTAGAAGGACAACGGAATTGAAAAGAGGCAGCCCATTCCGCTGCCTCTTTTAGGATTCTTGATTCTCTCGCTGGATCAGTTCATGAATCTTCAATCCGACCCGTACAGATAGCATTTCTTCCGAATCGTCAAAATCCATACCCGTTATTTCTTTGATTCTTTCCAAACGATAGACAACTGTTTTACTGTGTATAAAGAGCTGTTTGGCTGTTTGCGTAACGTTTTGATTGCACTCCAGGAAGGTTTGCAATGTTTTTAGCAAATCTGCCTGATTGGCTTGTTGGTATTCAAGTAATTCTTTCAAAGAATGGGGGATGAATTGAATAAGTGCAGAGGAATCTTTTATATGACGCAGCAGTCTGAAAATCCCTAATTCCGAAAAGGCCGTAATCGATTCCAAGCCGTTCAACGTCTCACCTAAATCTAGCGCATCATGGGCTTCCCGATAACTTTTCGGAATGTCGGTAATATCGCTGACTGCACTCCCTATGCCAACTTGAACCGCAATCTCTTTAACTTGTTTGTTGACAAGCGCTTGAATCTTTTGGGAAATGCCCTTGATCTCTTTCATCCAGGAAGGATCATTCGGGTTTGTCCTCTCCACTTTCCACAGGACGATAAACAAATTGCTCCGATTCGAAATAATGCCATTCGGCAAATAATGATGGATCGCTTCGTGCACGAGGTAATGACTTCGATCGGAAAGCCCGCTTTTTTGTTTCAATACACTGTCTGTCAGGCGATTGATTTTGAAGAGAACCGCTACAAAAGGCCCCATGAAATCCCAGCCGATGACATTCGCTTTTTCATAAATGGCGCTGATGGATTGGATTTTGCCACTAATAAGCTCTTCAACGAGGTCATTTTTATATTTCTTCTCCACTTCCTCAACCGCAAACTGCTTGACCAATTCAAGTGACAAAGAAATGGCCGCATTTTCTACGGCGATCAAGTCCAGTTCGCCTAGCGATTTATTGATTTCGCCAATCAATAAATACATTTTGTTATCATTCAGTGTTTCAATCGGAACGACAATTTGATGCCCTTTACAATTATCCAATTCCGGGTATTTGACGATCTGCCGATAATGTGGAAATTTAATGCCTACTGTCGGTTCATAAAAATGGACTTTTTCAACCATTTCGAACGTCTCAAGGCCAGGGTATGTCGAAATCATGCAACTGAAGTTCCGATCAAACAAAGCAACCGGATTGCCGATCAGTTCTTCCAAAGTGTTAATAATCTTCTCAAGGCCTTCATCAGCAAGGGACAAGGCCGTGAAGCGGTCATGGATCTCCTTATAATACTGCAGTTTGGTGACCTGATGATTAAAAAGCTCCCCCATGATCGGATACATAACATCGACGAAAGGGATCTCATTCGGCAATTGGATGACCGGCATCATGAAAGTTTCGCCCGCTTCAATCAATTGATTGGAAATGTCCGCATTGGATTGTTTGAAAACGAACGCGCTCACTCTCTTTTCGGCTAAATTTGCAAAAAACGCCTTTATTTCTTTTTCATCGAAGTTTCGGATTGAATAGAGACTGGTTAAGATCACTTCTCCGCCTTTAATCCATCTTGCAAGATCCGGGCCTTCCATGATGGTTACCCCTTCAATTGTATTATGAATATAATGTTGCCCCCCTAAAATCACAGCATCTTTCATTGGCTCCATGGCCAATAAATCTTTCACCTTAAGCTCCATTTGCCGCCGTCCTTTCCCTATCAGTGGTATTGTTAGTGGTAACCTCATCTCTCATGCGCGATTGACATCATAAAAAACATTCCTCGAAATTTCGTCCATTTTATTATACAATACTAAAATAATGCGTGACTGCTTTAACAATGAATGAAAGAAAGAGTGTGACATCATGTTGAAAACAACTATCGTTTTTAAGAAAGAAAAAAATTTCGAGCTCAAAGGAGATTTTTATCCTGCGTCCCAAACAAACCGTCCCGTCATTATGTATATCCACGGCGGCGGTCTTCTTTGGGGTTCGCGTGAAGATATGAAATCCGAGCAGATCGAATATTACCATAAAGCCGGCTTTAACATCTTTTCAATCGACTATCGCTTAGCACCTGAATCCAAGCTACCCGCAATCAAAGAGGATATTGCTGATGCCTTGGATTGGGTTGAAAAAGAAGGCGCTCAGCAGTTTGACTATGATCCAGAAAACATTGCTGTCATCGGAAGCTCCGCAGGCGGATTTCTCGCCCTCCTGACAGGGACATTCACGAAAAAACCGAAAGCTATCGTTTCTTTTTACGGGTATGGGGATATTCTCGGAGACTGGGCTTTAAAGCCAAGCCCCCATTATGCAAAAATGACGAATGTTCCAAGGGAACTTGCTAAAATGCTCGTTTCAAACGACATCATTTCAGTCGGTCCGATTGAAAAACGGTATGCGCTTTATATGTACGCAAGACAGCATGGTGTTTGGATCGAGGAATTGACTGGCCTTATTCCTATTATAGAAAAAGAAGAACTGTCGAAGTATTGCCCACTTAACCACGTTCATGCTGATTTCCCACCAACCCTCCTTCTCCACGGAACCAATGATGAGGACGTCCCCTATGAGCAATCTGTCTTGATGGCCGAAGCGTTAAGAAAAAACGGCGTGGATGAACAATTCATCACTATTCCCGACGGCAAGCACCAATTCGATGAAGATTGGGAAAACCCGGTCGTTCAGCATGCTTTCGAAGAAGTCATCTCTTTCTTGACTCGCAAACTCATATAAGATCACAAAAGGGCTGAGATCAAATTCTCAGCCCTTCTTTATGCTATTCATTCATTTTGTCTGCAAATCGGTTTTATCAGGAATAGAGCTTGTGTCTTCCTTTTGCTTAGCTTCCGCTTCTACACCGTACTTATCCCATTTGAACAGGTTTTCCAAAAGAAGTGCTAGCATGATCCCGACTAGCAAACCACTGCTCAGCAATGGACGGACCACACTTGGAATGGTAATAAAATAAGATGCAGGAAGGGTCATGATCACAACGCCTACGAACAAAGGAACAGCGGAACGGTAAACGTTAACTGTATTGAATTCAACTTGCTTAAAGAAGTTCAAGGAAGAATTCAACAGCAACAAATACGAAACAAATAACGCTGCACTACCAATGCTTAGAGGAATCTGTGAGAAAAAGTGTCCTAGCGGCGGGATAAGCCCCATTACGAGGAACATAAGTCCACCAAGTACAAATGGAATTCTATTTATAATTCCTGTTTGGCTTAAGAAACCAATCGATGAAACATAAGGTGAATTGGGAACAAGACCAAAAATACCTGCGATTAACGTAAATACACCTGTAATCGTAAATGATGCTCTGTATTCGGACTTCTTCGTTTCCACCTCATACATACTTTCTGTCCCTTTTAATGCGCCAAACGTATTCGCCGTATTTAAGAGTCCAGCTAAAATAGTCGTAATGATAATGCCGACGTCCCATGCCGGCTTGCCCAATGGGAATAACTCAAGCGCAAACTTTGTATTTTCGCTGATAGGGCTTTCCGGTTTGAAAATAATTGCAAACGCTATCCAGCCAACAATAATTCCAATTAGCAATCCATAACGTCGAATACTTGAAGGTGCCTTTACGCTAATAACGATTACAAGTATCGCGATGATAATGGATAATAATGAAATGGATAAATGGATATTTGCGCCCTCAGATTGATTGCCAAAAGGAATGCCGAGCATCCCTTTTAAAAAGATGCCGATCAATTGACAGCCGAACAGGAACATAAATACCCCCATTACCGCAGGCGTAAACAATTTAGCGATGTGTGGCCCAAGTCCTGTTATACCGATCAAAAAAGTCAAAATGGCGGTAATGATAATACCAACCGTCAAGCTGCCGCCTAAAACAGGCAAAGGCATCCCTTGCGCCGCAGCCGTCGTACAAAGCGTTAAAATAACACCCCACCAAAGGCCGGATTGCCCTTCCATGATGGCGCGCTTATGTCCTAGAAACGCTTGGACGATACATGCAAGTCCTGTCACGATAAAGGATAACTGTAGCATATTGACAATCGTCTCTGGCGACAGATCAAAGGCCGCTCCGACTGTAACCGGTATGACAACAATATTCGTAAAAATAAAAAAGAGCCACTGTAAGCCCGAAATCCAATTGCTTGTTTTTAATAACTCTTTGATAACAATCACCCTTCTTTTCTTTTTTTGAGGAGTACAGCAGCTTTTATACCCATCAACACGCCCACTAACGTATCTGTTCCGGACGTATGGCCCATTTTCTTCATCTCTTCAAGAGCATGCAAGAATTCAGTCCCCCGCGGTTTATCCATAACATAACATAACTCAAGGAGGTGTGAATGAAATTTGTTTTCAGTCGCATACAAAAGATATTCCAACGCAATATGCGTGGTCCGTTTTCGACCATGTTCGGCCAAATAGGATTTCAGCTGTTGTCGAAACGTTTGGTCAGTGCCCTCCAACGCGGAAAGGGCCGCACAAATCCCCGTTATACAATCGTCTCCGCTTGGTGTCAGTCCGAGCCCCCTGCCAATCCAATAATCAAAAACTTGTTTCGCATCCAAATCTCCAGGATGACTGACAAGCTTCTGCAAGCTTTCGAGCTTCTCTAAAACAAGATTTCCCTCATCGGAGGACGATGAATCCAGCAAATAATCGACGATCCGCTTTTTTTCTTCCTCTGTTTCGGCCAGGCCCGTTTGCCAATCTGCTTTCAGAAGCCTGCTTGCCACAAACTCAAAATTGTCTTTCAGATAAGAACGCTCGCCATCCAATTGTCGCATCCGATGATCTGTCCATTTCACCTGACTGAGCAAAAGGAAAATCCCTCCGGGTAAAATGATGGACATGGACCTTTTATCCCAATAAACGGCCTGATTCACGCTCATTAGCTTGGTCAAGTGCTTGGCAGTTGCTTGGTCAAGCCCCATTCCGAATGGAGCGAGCCCGTTCTCGACTGCACCGACATGGATGAGTTCTTCGCCAAAGGCTAAATTGAAACTATTCGTAAAAACACTATGGATTTTCCCTTTTGGGTTTTTGTCAAGTATACGGGAAACATCTTCACTTGCTGCAGGCACCGTCAATCCAAACACTTCGTTATGATTACCGAAAGCCCTATCCATTGAATCAAACAATCTCTTCACCTCAAAACTTGATTCTAACCGTTTCCTAGCTTCCCCTTTTTCCACACTTTCATCTGTTCTATTTTATAGCCAACCATTTCGAATGTCATTGTCTAAAATGACCAATTTATAATTTGATTTTTGTTTACTTTTCACGTAAAATTAAGGAGCGATAGACAACTCGAACAAAAGAAGAATTGACATAAGCGTAAATTCACCAAGGTGGAGTTGATCGTTTGTAGCTGTAGAATTTTTTTCATAAAGAGGGTATTGACATGAAAACCATGAACGATTTATTAATCTTAGAAGGCATGAAAGAAAGCATTGTACTTGCCGGCCATCGCGGTCTAACAAGAAACGTGCAATCTGTTAATATATCTGATACGCCTGACGTAATTCATTTTTTAGCTAAAAACCACCTTCTCCTTACCACCGGCTATGCATTCAAGGATGATACGGAGAAATTCTGCGAGTTAATCAAACAAATGCATGAACTCAATTGTTCAGGCCTGGTCATTAAAATCAATCGATTCTTTAAGCACTTGCCGGCCGAGGTGAAATTACTGGCTGATGATCTGGCATTCCCGATTATTGATTTACCAACTCAGCATACACTCGGGGACGTTTCCCGCCATATCTTGAATTATTTAAATGACCATGAAGCCGAACAATTATATTATGCCTTACATGTTCAAAAAGAGTTCTCCAATATGCTCATTAAAGGCTACAGTTTAAATGCCTTGTTGGAACAATTAGGCCATTTCTTGGCGCGCCCTGCCCTTTTATTGAACCATAGGGGGGAAAAAATCGCTCAAAGTCACGACTTTTCAAAAGAATCGATGAAGGCGATTGAAAAGGAAATTCTGCAAGAGGTAAGAGAAAACTTACCGGCTGCACGGGAAGGGGCTACTTTTACCATCCCGTCACAGGAACAACAATCCGTTTCCACATTTCCGGTTCAAACGAAGCGCCAATATCCAAGCATGCTGGTCATCTTCGATTCACTCACTTTGCCCTACCCTTCTTCACAAATGGCGATTGAACAGGCGGGGAATGTCATCTCGTTTACAATTATTAAAGAACAGGCAATTGAAGAAAACTCACGATTATTGAAAAATAACTTCTTTGCGGATTTAATCGAGATGAAGATCCATTCGGATGAAGAGATTTTCAGCCGGTCCAACTACTATGGGTTACAAAAAGACTTGGAAAATGTCTGTGTAATTTGTACGATTGATGCCCAAGGCGAAAGATATGATAATCTGCAATTGTACGAAAAAAAGGTGGGGGAACTGCATAATAGCGTGTATGACCAGCTTGAAGATGAAATCATACATGGAAATTTAGAAGCGACTTTATTTACAAAAGGTAAGTACTTCGCTATGATTTTACAATTCTCGGATTATAGCGATCAAGAAATCAATACCATTACTGAATTTATCGAAAACATTCAAGCCAACTGCAATGGGGATTTTAGTCTTTCTTTCGGGGTCAGCCATTCCGTGCCTTCCCTTAAAGATATACCGACAGCTTATTACGAAGCCGTGGAAGCTATCTTGAATGGATACGACCAGAATATGAAGGGCTTTACCCAATTCTACAAAACAAGGGATTTAGAAGAATTGTTAAATACCCTACCCCGTAAAGATTTAAGAGCGCTTTACGAAAACACTTTAAAATCATTGGCTTATCCCAAAACGAAAGAAGATCAAGAATTAATAAAAACGATCCAAGTATACTTGGATACCCAATGTGAGTTTTCGGAAACCTCCAGAAAATTATTCATTCACCGAAATACGGTCAAATATCGAATCGAAAAAACAGAAGAGCTGCTTAACTGCTCACTCCGCGATCCAGCCGATTCTTTACGGATCCGCGTAGCACTCATTATCGGTTCCATATTAAAAGCGGATGAAGAAGCATTTGAAAACTAGAAATCCCATAACCGAAGCTAAAGCGAAATCCCTAACCTTGAGCGGTTAGGGATTTTTGAATTTAGGCATTCGCCTTTTGTTTAGCCGTGATTTCGCCATTTTCGAAAACGACTTCACCGTTGACGATCGTCGATTGGACTTTCCCTTTAAATGTCATGCCGACATAAGGAGAGTGCTGATGACGGTAGAATAAATCTTCATTCTTCAGTTCAAAGCTTTCTTCTAAATTGACAATCGCTAAGTCAGCATCGTATCCTTCAGCAATTGTCCCTTTATTTTCAAGTCCAAATAATTTCGCCGGGTTTGTCGCTGTTAAAGCAACAATTTTTTCTAACGGAAGGTTTCGTTTGAAATATCCTTCAGTTAATAGAATGTTCAATGTGGACTGAGCACCTGAAATTCCGCCCCAACCTTCGAAATAGTTGTCCGTGATTGTTTTCATAGATGCCGGAGCTGGAGAGTGGTCAGAAGCGATGACATTAATTTCACCGTTTGCAACCGCAACCCATAAATCTTCGACTTCATCTTCATCACGTAATGGAGGACAGCATTTTGCCAATCCACCTTTTTCTTCAAGATCTTTGACAGTCAGTGCTAAATAATGCGGGCAAGTTTCAACTGTAATATCTACGCCTCTGTCTTTCGCTGCCTGAATGACTTCCACGACTTTTCTGCTGCTCGCATGGACAACATGTACTTTACAGCCCGTCGCTTCTGCATAAGAGATAATGCGTCTTACCGCTTCAATTTCAGAAATGATCGGTCTAGATTCCACGAAATCTCTTGCTGTCGTTTTACCTTGCGCTTGCTTCTCCGCTGCAAGTTGATCACAAATCACAGTACTTTCAGCGTGAACAGCAAGTAGGGAGCCAAGCGTTGCGATTTCTTTCATCCCTTTGAAAATCGTTTCATCATCCACATGATTGAAATCAGCGATACCGCTCGGTGACATGAACGCTTTAAAACCAATGACACCGTTTTCGTGGAGCTCTTTTAAATCGTTAATATTTTCCGGAACAAGTCCACCCCAGAAACGAGGATTCACAATCGACTTTTCATCGGCACAAGCCTTTTTCAAATCCAAGTTCGCTTTGTTGATCGTTGGCGGTGTGCTGTTTAACGGCATATCGAAGAAAGTTGTTACGCCACCAGCTGCTAAGCCTCGGCTTCCTGTTTCAAGCCCTTCCCATTCTGTTCTTCCCGGCTCGTTAAAGTGCACATGCGTGTCAATTAATCCCGGCAAAATATGAAGACCTTCTGCATTGATTTCTCGACCTGCGGAACCTTCAAGAGGCTGGCCAATTGATACTTTTTGGATTTTGCCGTTCTGAATCGCAATATCACCTTGAACAATGGATTCTGCTGTGACAATGTTCCCGTTTTTAATGATTAAATCGTATGTAGTCATCTTTCATTCCTCCAAGTAATTTTCCCTTTGCCATTGCCGGCTCTGACAATGACAAAGGGATGGATTAAAATCATTTTTGAGCAGAAATTAATTTTCCGACCGGTTCTCCAACGATTCCTTGTTCTAAATCGAATACGATATTTCCGCGAACAATCGTTTTTGTGACACGGCAGTCAATTTTTCTGCCTTCGTATGCACTATGTTTGTTTTTGTAGTAAAGGTCTTCCCTTTTCACTGTATATGATTGGTTCGGATCCACTAAAATGATATCCGCATCTTTCGTAACCGCGATTTCACCTTTATGGGAAATATTAAAGCGTTCAGCAGGATTCGTTGCGATCAAGTCAACAAATTTATGAACCGGAAGTCCACGTTGTTTAACCGCCAAATCAAACATCAGGTCTACGTTGTTTTGCGCTCCGCTAATGCCACCCCATGCTTCCCAAAGATTTCCTTGCTTCAAATCTTCCGTACATGGTGAATGGTCAGACGTTAACCAGTCAATATTTCCAGCTAGCAGCTCGTCCCATAATTTTGCTTGGTCTTTCGCTTTTCTGATTGGCGGTTGACATTTTGCCTTCGGACCAATTTCATCAACTTGCTCAGCAGTAAAGGCAAAATAATGCGGGCATGATTCTACTGTTACATCTACACCTTCTTCACGCGCTTTCAAGATCGTCTGAATGGCCTCTGACGTACTAATATGCACAAGATGCAATTTACAGCCTGTTTCCTTAGCAAAAAGGATTGCACGTTGAACAGCTTCCACTTCTGTGAAAATTGGGCGGGATTCCGCATACTCCACTCCGGAATTTTTGCCTTCTCTTGCAAATTCCTTCGCAAGGCCAGAGGGAACAGCTGCGTTTTCTGCGTGGATACAAAGAATTTGATCTAATTCAGCCAACTTTTGCATACCTTTGTACAATGTGAAATCATCCACATTTACGAAATCATCCGGAATATCACTTGTAATATCGGATAAGAAGCATTTGAAAGCGAGAACGCCAGCGTCAGACATTTCCTTTAGCTTATCCACATTCCCAGGGACGAGTCCGCCATAAAATGCATAGTCGACGTAGTTTTGGTCAACAGCTGCTTCCAGCTTCAAATCCAATGCAGCTTTGTTGGTTGTTGCTGGCAGGGCATTCAGCGGCATTTCCACATAGCTTGTTGTCCCACCGGCAGCTAATGATTTCGAACCCGTTTCGAATCCTTCCCACTCTGCACGTCCAGGTTCGCTGATGTGTACATGTGTATCAATCATTCCCGGCATGACATATTGGCCAGTTGCATCAATGACCTCTTTCGCATTGTCTGTAATATTTTCAGCGATACAAGAAATCTTTTCATCTTTAATACCGAGATCGACCTTGTAAACACCGTCACGCAATACCACATTTCCGCCTTTAATAATTAAATCAAATGCCATTTGAATTTCCCCTTTCAACTATCAATCATTTTCATTTTTAACACTTTTTCCAAACATCAGTTTCGTCACTTCTTACGTTAACTATTCTCCTCTTGTAACTCTGGAGTTTTTTCTAACAGAGTTCCTTTAGACTGCACGGATTGAAGCACGGTGTAAAGAACAAACGCAGTAATGATCCCCACAAACCAGGACATATCGTAAAGCGGCTTAAAGAAGGGAACAACATTACCAATCAAACAAACGACGCCTGCAATGACTGTTGTGACAATCGCATTGATATTGAAGCCCTTTTTATAATAATACCTACCCTGTTTTGCATCATATAACGCATTTAAGTCAATTTTCGTTTTGGATAGGATGAAATATTGGGCTAACATAATTCCAGTAACCGGAGCTAATATCCCGCCAACAATATTTAAAAAAGTAAACACGCTCGTTGCACTTTCCATCAATTTCCATGGCATAGTCAGAATTCCAATGATCGCTGCAATAATTGCACCGGATTTGAAAGTAAGTTTTTTAGGGAATAAGGAAGCTAGTTGGTAACCGGCAGGTACAATATTCCCAGTAACGTTAACCGATAATGTTGTCAAACATAGAGTAAGAACGGAAATTGCAATTGCAAACGTCCCGTCAAATCGAGCGACAACATCTAATACGTTCCATATCGGTGTCCCAAAAGCGATTTCAGATCCAACAATAATCGCGATACTGGCAACCGCAAATAATAGATAGGCCACAACAAGTCCGGCAGTTTGTCCAATCGCTTGCGTCTTCGTAGATTTCGCAAGCTTCGTGAAATCTGAAACGTTTACAATCGGTGCCGCCCATGCTGCAATCACGGCTGTTACAGCGGCGATGAAGATAATTATTTTATTTCCTGTAACTCCGGAGCCGGTATACGCTAAAATGGGACCGATTCCACCTGCTAAGTTAATGGCCCAAATTGCCATTCCTCCAAAAACAATGTAAACAAGAGGTGAGAGGATATTTGTAAATTTCCCTAAGAACCCCATTCCTCCATAGATCAATGCAACATTAAATAACCAAAAGAGTAAAAAAGAAAGCAATGCCGGCAATGATAATCCCAATAAGCTCCAATCTCCGCCTAACATTAAATACGTCGGCCAAAGCTTTCCAATTAAGATTGATAATGCCTGGCTTCCTGCGTAGGTTTGAAACCCGAACCACATAATCGCCGAAATAACGCCTCTTAAAACACCAGGAATCATTGCGCCTTTCGGTCCATATGATAAACGCAGTAGCATCGCAAACGGCAATCCATATTTTGAGCCCGCATGACCATTCAGAACGAGCATCGCTGCTATTACAAGGGAAGCAACCAAAATGGCCGTAAAAACTTGGCCGACTGACATTCCTAAAGCAAAAAGGCCGCCAATGGCAATATAGTTTGGAATGTTATGAACAGAACCCATCCAAACGGAGAAAAAATTCCCTATGCCCCAATTTCGATTTTCTTCAGTTGTCGGCAAAACATCATCACTATAGCCTGCAGACATCGCTTTTTTTCTATTAAACTGATCCAAAAAGTATTCCTCCTTAAATGATACTACTCACTATCAAAACCTTTGTTCGTACGCGCCAAGCAGTTTTTTCTTTGTTTGCGTACTCTATTGAACAATAGGGTTCAGCGACAATGTCCGATTAGCACTGTTTTCACTCCTGAAAGTTTTAGTGCTATAGTGAATAGTGAACAACATCATTATACAAAATAAACAGCGATACTTCTTTAGGTCAGTTAACCAAAAATATCAACTTTTATTATGTATAGTGACTAAGGAAGGTATGGATTATATACACTTTACACAACCGTTTGTGCAATTTGAACAACCAGAATTACCCCTTGGAGATAGATTCTCAAAGAGGTAATTCGAAAGGTTTTTATTTTTCAAAAATCGTTCCTTTTTTGAAGCTTGACCCTTTAAAGGCAAACTTCGATAGAAGATAGTAAGATATTCCTGCTACGACTACACCGATGATCCATGCAAGATCGACTACTAAGAATGCAGATGCCGCACCGATCAGCATCGCGAGCAAGCCAGCTGGATTATACCCGGCATATGGACCGTCTTCATTGTATAAATCAGCAACATCCACACGCTGCTTTCTTAAAATATAATATTCGACTAACAAAATCGAAATAACAGGTCCTAAAAACGCGGAATAAATTAAGATGAACATATTCAAACCCGTAGCCGATGATTCTTGAATTAGCAACCAAGGGAATGCACATAGAGCAAGCAATCCTGTGATAATTGCAGATGGCTTATATTTCAGTTTCGTCAACATTGTAATCACATAGACTGGCGGAATAATGTTTGCCACCATATTTGTCGCAATTACCGTAACGACGATAAAGGCAGATACACCTACAGAAATATAAGGGTTATCAATAACGATCGGGAGTGCTTGTGCAGGATTCGTAATACCAGTTGCAGATGCAAGCATTGCCCCGATTACAATAACAAAACCGTAAGAAAGCGTAATCGGCAAAAAGTATAATGCTCCGCGCTTCTTATCACTCAAACCCGTTTTCAACTCTCGAGAATAGTCAGCTGCACTTACAAAGATTCCAGCATAATTCCCTAGGAAGACCATAATGAGTCCGAAGAACGGTAAGCCCCATGAGCCTTTTGCTTGTACCCAGTTTTGTGCAATTTCAGTGCTATAGTTTGACATGAGAATTCCAAATACATAAATAAGCCCCACCATAAATACGACAGATGCAATCGTTTCTACCCATTTAATCGCATGGAAGCCAAATAATGAAAGTACAATTTGGACTACTTGAAGCGCAACAAAACAAATGAAAATATTATCAAAAGATCCACCTGTAACTATCTTCGCGATCTCATTTAGGGCAGTTCCGCCAATCCAGCTTTGAATACCGTACCAGACAATAGCAGGTATACCACGTAATAGTGACGATATAACTGTTCCTTTTATCCCAAAGGACATTCTAAGTTGTACAACATATGGAATTCCTTTTTTATAGCCGAGTCGATCATTTAATGCAAAAACAGTGGAGATGATGGCAATTGCAGCTAGAGCTGCCAGGATCGTCTGGAAGATGTTCAATGTTGCCACTCCCGCTACAATTACACTGGCTCCTAACGTCATATTCCCTAAATTGACACCATCGCCTATCCACATGAAAATATAGTCTTTCGGTTTAACTGTCCGATCTTTATCGTTTTTTGGATGTAACGATTCGTCTAATCCCGTGGCATGTTCAACCTGCGTCACTTGTGCATCGTAATTTTCATTTATTGTAGACATTTGCCGCACTCCTTTTCTTTTATGCTGTATTTAAAGCTACATTGAATGTTAGACGATAAATAAAAGTTTACCCTGTTACTTCAAAATTATTTCCCTATAACAAATGGTTACATTTGGAATGCGAATTATCTCCCCGTGTAGAGCAGTTTTACACAAGTTAGTTAAATAATTTCGAGTTCCGTAAAAAGAACAGCAGCTCAACTTTTTTATCCTATCGAAAACGTTTTCTTCAGTAACAATTTTTATTATACATAGTTTTACCCGGCAGGTCTTTATGTCTATTGAACAAAATGAACAAACCCTCGCTATATACAGTGCATAACCTTTCCCACAATAACAGCATCTTTGTACAATGATTTGTCTACTTTGAACAAAACGAATCAAGAACATTTTACCAATCCCTCTGAACCCACAGAAAATTCAACATATAGAGTCATGTTAGATGAATAAAGGCAAACGAATATAGTTGTACAAGTCCGGAGAGGAAATCCCAAAAAACACCTCTTCCTCACACAATGTACTATTGCATGCGAGCCAAGTTTCATTGATGTCGTTTTCATATAAAGCACTCGACGATCTTCCCTTTTCTGTAGCCTGAACGAAAAAACACCTTCTTCCCAGGCGATTCTCAATCGCTTGGGAAGAAGGTGTTCGATAAGTTCTCACTTTGCATTCATTTCAAGTGTTTTTTTCAATTGTTTCAAATGCCACTTTTCATGCAATCCGACAAAGGAAAACCATTGGATTAAAGGAACTTGCCCCAAATGAGGGTGTTTGAATGATTTCTCACAAAGAACATCCATCGTTGCAGACTCAAAGACATCTAATAAGAAGAGACGTGATTCATAAAGTTCATTTTTCATCTCGACAATCGATTTGTACACTTCCGTCGGCACGGTATCCGCTGGCTCTTCCACTTTCAATAAACGGCCCGACGTAAGCGCAAGTGGTTTCTTTGTACATTTTGGGCTATCAGGATTTTTCAGTTCTTCAGCGATCTTCGTGGCAATCAACGTTTCCATTCGAACCAGATGTTCGAATATTTGTTTTGGTGACCACCCTCCGTTTGTAGGGATCTTGTTGAACTGTTCATCCGTTAACCCTTCAATGGATTGATATACTTTTTTTCGGATACGATTATTTTTCCCAAACATCGTCTAGATTTCTCCTTTAATAACCTCTAAAACTGTTCGATTCAAATTTTCCTTCCTTACAATAGTAGCTTTTTTCGATTTTCGCAAGTGATTTTTCGCTAAAAAAAAAAGAGACATTCTCGCAAAATAATTTCGAATCATTTTAAGTATGGCTATCTTTCTTCTATGTGTATAGAATGCGCTTCAGAGTGAAAAAGTGACCCTCATATTTGACGATGTTAGATTCCTTTTTTCTGTTCCGTATTTCCGAACCAATAACCCGCTCCGATAAATATAGCGCCACCGATCACATTACCGATTGTGACTGGCACCAAGTTTGCTACCAAACCAGCCAGTGTAATGGTTTCAGGATGCGGAACCATTAGCGAAATGGACAGCAAGGTCATGTTTGCAATACTATGCTCGAAACCAGATGTGATAAAGGCGAATAAACACCAAAAAATGACGATCAACTTCGCGGTTTCTTCCTTCAATTTGAAGGAGCACCAAACGGCCAAGCAGACGAGAATATTGCACAGAATCCCCCTAAACAACAACTCCATAAATGGGGCATTCATCTTGTCGGCTGCCGCCATGTTCAGAAAATCCGCCGTCCCTCCCGTGGCAAGCCCTGTATAGAAAAAAAGTGCCGCAATAAGAACGGCGCCAGCAAAGTTGCCAATATAGCTGAAAAGCCAAATTTGGATCGTTTCAAGCCAAGTCGTTTTCTTCGCCAATGTGCCAATCATCAGGATCATATTATTACTCGTAAACAGATCGGCGCCCGCCATTAACACCAGGCTTAAGGCTATGCCGAATGTGAGTCCCATGATTATTTTTGTTCCTGCAAAACCAGTAGGACCGAGCAAACCGCCCACCGTAAAAATGAGAATGATTCCAAATCCGACAAAAAAACCTCCCATCATTGTCAATATGAAATAGCTCCCTTTACTTGTACGGTATTGATTTACTTTTGAAACGGCTGTATCACCTAAAACACCAATCGTTGCTTTCATTCTTTTTCCCCTCCAGCTAGCCTTTGCTTGTCCAACCTATAGTAGAATTTCAATCCGTCATGATTATACAACCAAACAGAGAATCACGGCCCATCATTATGCTGTGCTTCATGTCTTTTCAGTGAAATATGCCAACTAACAAAACTAATAGGTCAGCAGAAACAAGTGCCAGATCCTTCGTTCCATTCGATGCCATCCGTGACACGCACCGTTCTGTCTCCCTATTTTCATAGAGAAAGGTTTCTTTTCCTTTAATAGTGAAAATTGCGAAGGAAAAGACAAAGGGCTTTCCCCTTGCCTAATCCATTTCCATTCCCTATACTAATATTGTTAATTCAATACTCCCATGCACTGATGGGATAGAGGCCGCAGCTTATAAGAGTAGATCGGACGAGATGCAATGACATCTTCGACTCCGTTTGAAAGGATGAGTTGCCGAAGTGTGGATCGTTCATTGACAATCCGGGCTGGTGATGTTTTCGAATAGGGACATCATTGTCACGTTTTTCGAACAACGTGGAGAACTATCTTCGGAAGGATTATTCGGACTTATGACAACCAGCCGTCGATCTTTTTCGTCGGCTTTTTTATATGTCTAAGCCTGCAACCTTCCGTCAAATAAAGGAGAATACAATTTGGCAAAAACATCTTCATCATCCAACGCACCACAGTTGAAAAGGTCGCTGAAAGCACGTCATTTAACGATGATCTCACTTGGGGGATCGATCGGAACGGGGATTTTCCTCGCGAGCGGTGGCGCGATCCATACAGCAGGACCTGGCGGCGCATTGCTCGCTTATGCGGCTGTTGGTATTATGGTTTACTTTTTAATGACAAGTCTTGCAGAAATGGCGGCTTATATGCCTGTCGCTGGCTCATTCAAAGTATATGCCACCAAATTCGTCGATCCGGCATTCGGTTTTGCGATCGGCTGGAACTATTGGTATAACTGGGCCATTACGATTGCAGCGGAACTAGCTGCAGTTGTCCTTATTATGAAATTTTGGTTTCCGGATAGCCCTTCCTTCGTTTGGAGTGCACTCGCCCTACTCATCATGTTCGGCTTTAACTATATGTCCGTCAAAGGATTCGGTGAGGCGGAGTTCTGGTTTTCACTCATTAAAGTGATCACCGTCATCATCTTTATCATCATCGGTTTCTTGATGATTTTTGGCATCATGGGCGGCGAAGCGATCGGCTTCACCAACTTCACGATTGAAGATGCACCATTCAATGGCGGCTTCTTTGCGATTTTAGGGATTTTCATGGCGGCAGGCTTTTCTTTCCAAGGTACGGAATTACTAGGTGTCGCCGCCGGAGAAAGTAAAGATCCAGGTAAAACAATCCCGAAAGCGGTCAGCACCGTTTTCTGGCGTATCCTTCTTTTTTACATCTTATCGATTTTCGTCATCGGGATGATCTTACCTTACACGGATCCGCGTTTACTGAGTGAATCCGTTTCTGTCAGCCCTTTCACCCTCGTTTTCGAACGGGCCGGATTCGCTTTTGCCGCATCTGTCATGAACGCCATTATCCTAACAGCGGTCTTGTCAGCAGGTAACTCCGGTATGTATGCATCTACGCGTATGCTTTGGGACTTGGCGCGGGATGGCAAAGCGCCTAAATTCCTTGGCAAGTTGGATAAAAGAGGTGTGCCAGTCAATGCTTTGATTGCTACGACGCTTGTCGGCTCCCTTGCATTTCTATCCACGTTCTTCGGAGATGGGACCGTCTATGTCTGGTTGCTGAACGCTTCCGGGATGGCCGGATTTGTCACATGGCTCGGCATCGCTGTCAGCCATTACCGTTTCCGCAGGGCCTATCTTGCACAAGGCGGCAATATCGACGACCTTCCGTACCGGGCAAGATTTTTCCCATTCGGTCCGTTACTGGCATTGGTCCTTTGTACATTCATCATTTTAGGACAAAACTTCCAAGCCTTCGTAGGTGGCGAAATCGATTGGAACGGTGCACTCGTTTCCTACATCGGGTTACCCCTTTTCCTCATCGTTTGGCTGGTCTATAAAGTGAAATATAAAACAAAATTGATTCCGTTGAAAGATTGCGATTTTGATAAAGAATAATAAAAGCCAGGTGCTATGACGATTTAACATGTCTTAACACCTGGCTTTTTTCTGTATATAGTTCTATGAAAATTCACCTTAAAGCTTCCAAGTACAGAGACACTTCTGAAACACTTGCATTCGGTTATGGTAAATCTAAAATGAAAAACTGGTATTATTTCATCATTTGATAATAGACATAAAAATTAAATATTGCAGGTATTAACAAACTCAGTGCAAGAAAAAAGACTGCTGCAAATTTAGACTGTTTAATAAGCCGTTCATCGCCTAATTTTAAGTATTGGAAGAAAGATAGGCTGAAATAAAAGCAAAGTACAATCAATATCAAGGAAAGTATCCCTAACCAATTCCCTGTTCCCATAAAGTTTAGATTATCCATGCAAACACCTCCAAATCGTTTCATCACTTTATTGCAAAACCTGATCGTTGACTACATGAAAAAGCTGCCCTGTAAAAGGTAGCTTTTTCATAAACGTAAGGACTCAGTTAGTCAACCGCTTATCTAGATCATTGCTTTTTGATATGGTAAAATTATTTAAACTCCTTAATGATTTCCTCAGCCACCTCTAACAAAAATTCGGTTTTTTGCCCAGCCATTGTAAATATTTCATTGTCTGTAATTATATGAAGAGTATTAGCATCTTCTTCATTTTCATTAAGTATGGCTTGATATCCACCTAGATTCAATTCTTTAAATCCACCCAGTTCTTCTGGATACCACGTTTTTACTACTTTTATAAGAGACTGAGCTACTCCATACTCATTGACACTCTGAGCTACTAATAAATCACCATTCTTTGTATCTGTGGGATACCAAGTTTCAATTAAGTATCCTCCAGGCCGTTTTTCTGTGTTAACTCCTCTTGCTTCTGCAACAATATGGTCTATATTCTTTTCATCAAGATTTAAAGGTATTTTAATTGCACTTTCTTCAACACTACTAAACTCTACCCGCGCTAGGTCTTCTTTGGTTACTACCATAGGAACTTCTACTTCTTCTGCTCTATGTTCTTCAGCACTTGTCCCAAGAATAGCGTTACCTGCAAAAAAGGATACACCCATCACGCCTAATGCTATAGCAGTTGAGTAAAATGTTTTTCTTTTCATTAATATAACCCTCCTTACTAGTATAGTCTTACATTAATGCCTAATCTAATTATGCCACTTTACAGAATAATTAAATACTTGTCCCAATCAGTATCACATTCATCTTGTCTATGACAATCCCGTTCTAATTCCAGAATGTTTTACATTTTGTATCATCTTATCATAAGCTTGTTTCAAATTGGATGTATTTGCTAAATATCTTGTACAACTAACTGAAATAGTTTATGAGATACAGCCGTAAAACATCGATTCAATCACTGATCGGGTTTGATTACCCAATAAGAAAAAGCTGCCCTATAAAAGGCAGCCGATTATTCAACAAAAGCATCCGTTACTTTAATAAGCAAATACCTTTATCTAAGTTGTAATTTCACCAGTAATCCAACCTTCAATAAATACTTCCAATGATGAAGCAATCCACGTTCTGCTGTCATCTTCGTGGTTCCATACATAAATATCTTCTGTTTGAATGCTACCATTTAATATTTTAAAGCCAAATAGATCACCACATCCGTTATCTGAAAAAAATAACAAGTGATCAAATGGCATATAAATATCTTTATAGTCACCAAAACTTCTAAAAAATAGATTCTCCTTTACTATCCGTGAAGATGACCATATTAAAGGACAGTCGAATCTATCGAACACTCCATTTGTTTCACTATATAATTCAAACAACTTTTTTGGTAATTCCACATTTAGTTCCTTTGTAATTTGAATTATTTCAGCATTAGATGCCGGTGGTTTAAAAAAATAATCTTTTGATATTGAATTTATATAGTCCTTCCACACCTATTTAACACCATCCTTAAGAACGTCTGTGAAATAATAATTCACCACTACTAACAGACAGTCCTTCTTTCACTAAACCCGTTTGTTCAATTTAATTCCGAAACTTTTCCCAAGTTCATTCAATAAATGCTTTAAATAACTTGTCATTAACTTTAATTGCTATTGCTTCGTCGATATTTATATCCTTTATTTCAAAAATTTTACTCGGACTTTTATATGGATTTTGGTCTTCAGAATAAGATACAACTGCTTGAATACGAGTAATCTTACCTATTTGTTCTTCAACCTCGTTAGTAGCTAAAGCATCATCGCTCATTAGATAGGTTAAGTTGTCTATTTTAATTACGGCTGGCGTAGTGTTAGTAAATACAGCACTGCTTAATTTGTTCGTATTACATCCTGAAAGTAAAATGGAAACAAAAATTAAACCTATTGTTATTGCTTTCTTCAATGTATTTCCCCTTTCTATTCACTTTTTAACTTTAATAACTACCTGCACAAAGATAACTTGCAACCTGAGTTGTTTTTTGGTTTTCATATACCGCAATGATATAAGTAGTACTTGCCATCAGACAATTGTTTAGAAATATCAATGATTTTATCAAATGTCTCTATAGTGTCATCTCTATCAAAACTCAATACATCATCATTGGAGTATTCATGGTAATAAATAAGTTTTCGGATTACACTTGGACCATTCTTAAATAAATCTCTCCAAGCAGTAAAAATAGAAATAAGGGAGGAAGCCGAATGTTCATCAAATAGTGTTATTCCAATCTCATTAATCCCTACTTGTTCGGGGTTTCCTGGAAAAGCGGGATTCATACATGGAATCCATGTAAGTGAATCAAAAATATATTCGAATACATTGATATCAACTGTAATGTAATCAACAATTATATCCTTGTAATTGTCTCTATTCCTATAAAAATATAGAAAAAAATCGTCATCTTGTGTTTCGGTCTTTTTTATCAAATAAAATTCATGCATAAATATCTCCCTCGTATATTCAATCCACTTTTATGTAACAAATAACTATAAACAAAAACAACAATCCATTGTACGGTATTCTGTTCGAGGGCCCGAAACTTAGGTTATAGCGTTACAATCTCTGAACCAGAAGTCTCCTGATCCAACAAATAAACCGCTCCAAATCTAGGCGCCGCATTAAAAAAACATGAGTTGCGTCTTCTTTAGTGTTGCCATTTTTGCGAAGTTTGGAGTTTAATTTTCATGGGAGCACAATAAGGAAAGCACTGCTGTTATTGCTCCAGTAAAGCATTCGTTACTCAAACAATGAGAATGTAAATTCTTTAATTTAACGGTCCATATAAATCAATAAATTCCCCCGTATAGGCATTTATAACAACCGTCGGCTCAATACCATTATATTTTATTGTGACTTCCCATTGCTTTCTATTTGTTAATTCATTCCAGAATCCTTTCTTTTGTTTTAGAAATGCACTAATATTTTCTATTTGTATTCCCTGTAAATCAACATTTAAATTTAAATTTCTCCACTCATCTGGGGGATTTTGCAAATGTTTTTCTGCACTGATTATCGCTTCTCCTGTACTCATAATAGGCGACTGATAAAGGTATAAAAAACTCATTGCTATAATTATAAATAACCCAAACAGTACCTTTTTCAAATGGACCCTTCTCCCTATAAATATACTCTAAAAAGTTAATTTGAAAAAAGAAACGCAAAAATAAACCATAGAATCGCAAATCCTAGATCAATTAGATAAACCCTTTTATTTTCTTTTTGAAAATAGGCTTCAACCGCATCTATAATTGAAACTAATCCGGCTATGATGAATATTAACCTAAGGAAAAAGAAAGTCGAACCGTTGACGATTCCCCATATCAAAGAGATTCCCATTATCATCGCCATTATAATCCTTATAACAATAACTGGTCTTGCACTTTTCTTATTATTTCTTCTCTGAAAAAACAATCCCATTCTCAAACAGCCCCTATATTAATTCAACTTCTATTTCTTAATCCTACTTCGGCTCAACGATCTTCAAGTAAAGCATCCGTTTGTTATATTATTTAATTTTTCACAGATTTACTAAAACCATAAATTAATACTATTATCCCTAGAATTAAGAATGCTGGAACAAACAAATTATCAAAGTAACCATTAGTTTCAACGTCCGGGACCCCACCATTTATTTGTCCAGCGAAAAATCCTGCCCGAACTATACTCGCAGAAAGCAAAGAGAATCCGCGTTCCAAAGTATATATAAATCCTGCCATAACAATAAATACAATTCCCGTGATTTTAAAATACATTGCTTTTTACCTCCCTTCCACAAAATGACCCGATGTTTGAACACAAGTTAAAACAACTCTGTTCAACTAATAAATTTCCTATGTCTTCCAAGACAGTTTATCATAATTTCCGATTCTTACCAGCGACAAATCCATCCTTTAGTTGAATCAGGAAGTCAATACTATTTTTAAAAAAACAGGAGTGATACATATCTTGGCATAAAAATAAATGACAACAAAAAAGTCGACTCCATCATGTAAGTTAATGGAATCGACTTTTCTTTTCAAACCTTGTTCCAGCAAGGCAGACGTTTGCTTAAGTACAACTATATTTATTAAATACCTGCCCAAACATCTTTCGCATAGGTTCCGTCTTCTTGAAGCTTTTTCATCCAGTCTTGCGCTTCCTGTTCGCCTACTCCGTGAACCGATTGATAGGCTTTTTGTAAGGTTTCTTCCACTTCCGGCGCCATCTTGCTGCCATCTCCACACACGTAAAGCCGTCCTCCCTGATCAAGAATGCGGATTAATGCTTCGGCATCCTGGGCCATTAAGGCTTGCACATATGTTTTCGACATGCCCTCCTTGCGGGAAAAGGCCGTATGGAGGGTAACCACTCCGTCTTTTTCATATTGCTCCAACTCTTCACGGTAAATAAAATCCGCTTCATTTCTGCATCCAAAATACAGATGTGCTTCGCCTAGTGTCTTCCCTTCCTGCTTCATGACATTGCGGGCTTGTAGGAAACCACGGAATGGCGCGACCCCTGTACCAGGTCCTACCATGATGATCGGTGTTTCAGGATTCTCGGGGAGTTGAAATCCGGATGCTGGTGTACGTACAAATGTCACGAGCTCCTCACCAGGCTGACGCTCTGCTAAGAAATTGGAGGCAACTCCATGATATTCACCTTGTCCACTCCAAGCAGGACCACGGACAACCCCTACCGTAATACTGGCGCGTTCCGCATCCATCCGAGGGGAACTTGAAATCGAGTAATATCTTGGTTTCAGTGGAGGTAAAAGCTCCAAAAACCGCTCAAACGGCATTTCGCACGCTTCGTATTTTTCCAGAAGATCCAGCATCGTAATCCGTTTCTTCAATAGCTGTTCTTCGTATGTTCCCTCCTCCAACAAAGCTTCCAATTCGCGCTTATGCGGAGGACAAACCGTGAAAGCTGCCACTTCTCGTATTTGAGCGCGAGTGGCAGGTTCCTGCAGCTCCACGCTATGGCTGAGAAGCTCAGAAAGGGATACAGGTCGTTCTAAAGGCAGATGGGACGCACTGACGCCGCTTGCTGTCAAAACGACTTGATCGTTTCCATTTAAACCGAAGCGCCGTAGAATACGGTGGACATTCGCTTCACTATTACTCGGAAAGACGCCAAGGTGATCGCCCTCCTGATACGTCACTTCCTCCGGCAACTGCACCTCGATATGCCGTGTGCTTCGTTCGCTACCAGATTGTTGCAGTTCATTGTTTCCTGCTACCTTCATATGAACCGCTTCGTATGATTGAGCGAGTGGCGTCTCTTCAAAGCCACTAACAAACTCAATATTTAATGTACTCCGTTCTTTCTCCGCATTTTCGTTCATTTTTAAATCAAACGTCTTCATGGCATCTGTCCACATTTGATTTTTCCATATATCGAGCTGTCTTTCGAAATCTCCGCTCGCATCGGCCTCACCACGGGTAGAAAATCGGGTGGCCCCTTTTTCGGCAAGTTGCTCGTCAATAAACCGCGGGACATCTTGATACGTCGCAGCCCAGTTATGGTCACCACAACCAAATACGGAATACGTAACACCTTTTAGTTCACCTGGTTCAACCTGCTCCAACCATTGGACAAACTCTATGGCATTGCTCGGCGGTTTCCCATTATAAGAAGAGGTGACCACCAATAAGGCGCCTTCCGTCGGCAATCGACCTAGCCGATCATTGAGGGGAGCCACTTCGCTTCGAATCCCATGTAAACGGGCGATGTCTGCTAATTCTTTTGCAACATGTTCGGCCGTTCCCATATTCGAACCGTAAAGAACGAGCAACGGTCTATTATTCACGCCCATGATGGCCGCTTTCTGCTCTTGTTTTTCTTGACGAGGGGCAGCGCTTACGTCTTCATCTGGTTGAATTGCATAGCTGTAGTTTATTTTCTTGTCTCGTGATTGAACACGTATTTTCAATTCATCCGGTTTCAGCGTTAATGTTTGCTTTACTTTCAATTGATAGTTCATATGATCAATCAATTCAAATTGCTGCAAAATCATACCAAGGACCAAAGTGGCTTCATGAAGCGCAAATTGCATCCCAATACATGCGCGCATGCCATTTCCAAACGGCTTGTAGGCATGATGGGGAATTTTGCTCGGATCTTCAAAACGCTCGGGACGGAATTGCTCTGCATCTTCTCCCCACGCTTCCTTGTCTCGATGAAGCTGGGGCAAAATGACAGAAACACCTTCCCCTTTCTTAATCGGGTATTTCCCCCCAATCATGGTATCTTCCTTAGCAAACAAACCGAATTGAGGAGCAGTCGGCCATAAACGTAAAGATTCATTTAAAATCATGCGAATATATTTCAGCTCTAATACTTGCTCATAGGTTGGAACTGAGCTTGTGAGTACTCGATCCACTTCTTCGTAAGCCTTTTTTAATATATCTGGGTTTTTAAGTAAATAATAAATGGTAAAGGATAATAATCCGCTCGTCGTTTCATGTCCCGCAATTAAGAATGTAATGATTTGATAACGAATATTTTCATCATCCAATTGTTCTCCGGTTTCGGGGTCTTTCGCATCCAACATGCGAGCGAGCAAATCGGTTTCACCCTGATTTCCCTTTGCTTTACGATCTGCAATGATCTTATCTACTAAGGAAAACATAGATTGAATATCGCGCTCATATTGACGTTTTGTTTTGATCATCAATTTGTTTTGAATTGGCAATCGATTGCTGTAATGCATGGCTTCGTCCAGTGCACGAACCATACTGACAATAAATGGATTAGGCGTTTCCCTGTAATAACTATTGAAGCGATAGTTAAATCCACATAAGCCAATGGTGTCCAACGTCAGACGTGTCATGTCCTCCGGAACATTGATGCTTTCATCCGGATTCAACCGTGCCCATTTTTGGACAAGCTGCACAGCAATATCTACCATCATCCCATGGTACCCTTTCATGGCTGGTAAGCTAAATGAAGGCATCAGAATACTATGCGCTTTTTTCCAGTTCGGTTCTTCCGTTAAACTTGTGAATAGGCCGTCTCCAGCAAAGTCACGGACCTTCAGTAAGTGCCCAATCGCTTTGTCAAAACGTGACTCATCACAAACATCCGCTACTAGATCAGGACCAGATAGCATGAGTATGGACCTTTCAAAGGCCTCGAAGCGATAAATCGGACCGTACTCGTCGGCAATTTTACAGAAAGATAAGGTTGGCGAATCTTTATCGATTAAAGGTAAATTTCCCAGCGGACCATACGTTTTCGGTTGCGGGATCTCTACAGGCATCATTGGTTCCATAATAACTCCCCTTTTTCTCATTTTTCAAAAGTACTTTTTTCGTTCATTAGTTTCTTTATACCCTAACATTCAAAACAAATTACACGATCTTCGGCATTTCTAAAGAAGCTTCCATATTCAACCGATGTACGAAGAAGAAAAAGTTTTCATGATGATTCACGATCATTTAATTGACACTACTCAATCATTGACGTTACAATCGTCTCGGCGTTACACTTGTAACGTCAATGTGATTTTAACATCCACTTTAAATATGAGTCAATAAATGTAAGGTAGGGCTGAACAGAAAAGGGGGGAATGTAATGTCCAAGGAAAATTCTGAATGGCAACGGATGGAAGTGCTTAGGTTATCGAATCTTGAATCAAATCGTCTCACGAAAGAATGTATTGAATCTGCTTTAGTACTATTGATGAAAGAAAAAAACTTCAATGAAATTTCAATCACTGAAATCGTCAAACGGGCCGGCGTATCCCGGACCGCCTATTATCGAAATTATGCTTCTAAGGAAGATGTGCTCCACAGTATGGTCCAAGAAGTCGTTAATAATACTGCAAAAGCAATGGGTTTGCATGATCCAGACAAAAACTTATATGAGTTCTGGTATACGATGTTCGATAGTATAAAACCGTTTTCTGAAACGTTTCAGATTCTGTTAAAAGCAAATTTTGGTGAAACGATCCTTTACCAGATAAATAAAAAATTGCAGGAAAAAGTTACGGAAGGAGATGTAAAAGGACACTATCAACAATGTTTTTGGAGTGGCGCTGTTTACTCGATTCTGACTGAATGGGTGAGAACGGGTATGCAGCAAACAGTGGAAGAAATGACGAGGCTTTGTTGCACAATCTTAGCTCCTCCTGAACCTGACAAAACGATATAATTAGGAAATAACTAGCTTCTAAAATCGAAACGGAAAACCCGTCATTCTTTATTACAAATGACGGGTTTAAAATGATCATTTAAATCCTACTACACTAAAACTAAATTTTAAATTGGGAAATGGCTTCTTCAAGTTCAGTTGCCATGCTCGATAAATGTTGGCTTGCTGCAGCGATTTCTTCAAGTGTCGCCGTCTGCTCTTCAGCCGCCGCAGCCACATTTTCAAATTCTTCCCCGGTTGAACGAGCAAGTCGATCTACGCCTCGAATAATTTCAACGATGTGCTCACTATCCAAGGAAAGCTGCTGTATGAACGAAGATATGGCATGCATCTGCCTTGAGACCTGTGAAACGATGGTAGTGATTTCATTGAAAGTTACACCGGTTGTATGTACAACTTCCGTACCTTTTTTCACTTCACGTGTACCGTTTTTAATCGAATGGATCGTCAGCTCTGTATCCGTCTGAATTTCTTTGATCAAATCTCCAATATGACCTGCCGCCTGTTGAGATTGTTCAGCAAGTTTCTTGACCTCACTCGCTACAACCGCAAAGCCTTTTCCGTGCTCACCTGCGCGCGCTGCTTCAATCGAAGCATTCAAGGCTAACAAATTAGTCTGGTTGGAAATTGCAGAAATCGTATCCACAATCTGACCGATTTCATCAGACCGCTTACCTAGCTTTTCCATCATCTCTGCTGATGTATTGACGGTATCTTCGATGATTTCCATCTGGGTAATTGCGGACACAACTGCTTCTTCACCATGCTTTGCCTTTTGAACCGCTTCTTCAGAACTTTTTGCGACCGCATTCGAATCAGCGGACACTTTGTTAAGTGTCTCAGACATTCGGTCCACTGTTTTGGTGGCCTCCTTCGTACGATCGACCTGTTGCATGGCTCCATTCGACACAGACTCCGTTGTTTCAGCTACTATTTGCGCTGCCTGTGCAGTCTGATCCGCGCTCGCATTCAACTGTTCGGCTGAAGAAGCCACCTGCGAACCAGTCTCTTTCACAATCCGAATAAGCCCATTTAAATTAGTTAACATTCCATTCAGATCACTCGACATCTGACCTAATTCATCATTCGAGCGAATATCAAGACGTTGTGTCAAATCTCCCACCGCTATTTGGTTGATCATGCCGGACATACCCGCAATATTTTTCAACATATGCTTTAATAAAAAATAAATAAGTGTTACCAAAATGAGCACTGAAATGATGAAATAGATGATCAGTTTCGTTGTCATACTTTTTACGGGCGCAACCACTTCATCTTGAGTGACAGTCGCTGCCACAGACCAGCCTGCGGACTGAACGGGCTCAAAACCAAGATAGTATTGCTTTCCGTCAATCTCCACCTTCTCCAGTCCACTCTTTCCAGCGGTCATCTTTTTGGCAACCTCGCCGATATCACCCGCTTGACTAGTAAGGGGCTCTTGCATGATCAAGCTTTTATCGGGATGATACATCACTTGTCCACTCGACGTCAGTAGTAGGCTAAAACCTGTTTGCCCTATTTTAGACTGTTCCATAATGGAAGGTAAGGAATCAAGAAAAAGGTCGACTGCTACAATTCCTACTGTCTCATTATCGACCTTAACCTGTTTCATCACACTTAAAATTACTTTGCCAAATACCTGATCCATATACGGCTCTGTAAAATAGACACCTTCCGCTTCCTTCACCGGCTGATACCATGGCCTACTGTACAGATCAAAATCAGGATCGGAAAGAACATCACCCGTCCCTGTCAAAAAGTTTGCCTTCTCGCTTGCTACCCAGATCATCGCCACATCCGGATTCATGCTTTTAATTGCTTCCAGCGATTGATTCATGTCGTTATAATAGGCGTTTGTCAATGCCTCTTCACGCGAGAGCGCCGTCTCTAGGTAGTGAAGCACAGTTTGGTCAGCTGTAATTTGGTTGACCAATGCTCCTTTTAACCTAAAAAAGTTATCTACATCATTCGCAACAGATTTACTTTTGCTGGATAATTCTGTCTCGGTGTACTGGGTCATGATTTCTCTTGTATCCAAGCTCACAACGATAGCTGTAATCACCATAACCACTGCAATTGCAACCAATAAAATCAGAGATACCTTTGTCGAAATACTTTGCCGCTTCATTTTAACACCCCTTGAAAAATATGTAACTGATTCATTCTAGTTTTCTAGTGAATATGTACTAGTGATTATACCCTAAATTCGATCCGATATCATGATTTCAGAGAAATACAAACAGTGGATTTATTGAAAGGCGATCACTTTTTTTGAATAAAATAATAATAGTGATTACTCCTTTTTGCTTTTAAAAAAGAAATAGCTAGCTATCGCTAAAACAATAACAGCACCAGCTATAATGAACGATGATGTATCAATATAAAAAAACGAGTCTTCAAGTTCATACACGGTTATCACTGCCTATCCGATTTTTTTACGCATTATTACCCCGATGAATTGTTCCATTTTCGCTTTCTCTTGAAGTACGTTTAGTCCTATCATTCAGGAATCCAAACAATCCAATACCTACTAATAATATTCCTATCAGCAGAAAACTAACGAAAAAGATTTTTAAGCCAATCGTTGGAGAATTTGATACGAAACCACTTAATACTAGAAATAAAGCGCCTATACCAGATAGAAAATACTTAAACACCCTCCTGTTACTTTTGAGTGAAGTGTATCCTATGAGGATGATGAGGTACGTAACACTTAGTAACATGAGTAAAGGAAAGGTAGGTGCAAATTTCGTAGCATATACAAAATTGTCGATTTGTAAAATATCATATCTATCTTCGACTTGGCCATTCGCAATCTGTGAAAAAATCGCTGTATGTTTCCATTCCCAAGGTACCTCTTCTATTGCGCTACCTTCATACCATGCAGCCCCAGTAGAAAATACTAAAAGGAGCGAAGCTAAAATAAGTTGGATAATCATCTTGAAGGACATTTTTTACACCTCGAATATTTATTTACACTACAACTTGAATTATACTCTTTAAAAAGATGTTGTTATTCTTCCCACGGTAAGGGTGACTTTTCCCAAGCTGTTGGTCCTTCCCCACTTTCTATAAATTTTCTCCAATACTCTCCGCTAATCGTATTAAATAAGATAATATTATTTTCATTCACTACGATTAGTTCCCACTCATTTTCCCCTGGTTGTGTAACGGTAACTGTATCTGCCCCTAAGTGTTGATTGAATGCTATATCTTTCAGAGCGTTTGAAACGAACCACGAACCTAGAATAATAGAAATGCCGAAAAAAATAATAGAAATCGACAAAAAGCTTTTATTCACTTTTTCCACCCCCTTGAGATTAATTTCAATTGATATTCTCTTTAACTTTAATTTTCATAAACAGGTACAAGTGTATGAAATCGTGTTCTCATCTTCTTTCTATCGAATGAAACTGATTTATTTACAAAGAAATAAATTCTCAATCCATCTTCGTTTTGTATAATTTTTGCATGATCATTACTTTCTTCATCTTTTCCTCGCCTTATCTTCGGATCTGTTATGACGCCGTATCGAATAAAAAAATCATCAAAATCCGTAAATGCCGAGTTGAGCCCCTGATCTGTTTGTAGAGGAAGCGTGCCGCTTCCTAAATACCACTCCCACTGAGCTCCCTTTAACTTGATAAAAGCATTGTAAAGATTGTTGTCACGCGTATAAAAAACCAGAACCCCATCTTTTATAACTTCTAAATGGATGATCTCTTCTACTTGGACATTAGTATCTTTCATTACATCCAGTAATTTTTGTTCAATGGTAGGATTTTTATGTTTACTAGCACACGAACTCAATAAAAATATAAGAACTAAGCAAGATAATATATAAAATTTAATTGTTAGCCCTTTTTTCAATCGCTTTATCCCCTCTCTTTCCTTTGACAATTAAATCACCCATGTAAATACAGCCAAAACCTAGCAATTTCATCATGATATGACCTATATTTCCCATCTGATCAATAGTTAGTGAAAATAAAAAAGATCCTAGCAACAGAAAAGGGATCGCCAAAAACCATTTCAAATGAACACAACCTCCATTATGTATGTCCAAAACGTTCTTAATTGAATACAGGTATTGAAATGCCGAACTGCTCAAAAAATCGTTGAATAGCTAGTGACGTGTGAACAATCGCCTTTGTATAAAAACTACCAATTACTCCGTTAGATAGCCCAAATACTTACTTCAGTAACGCGGCCGATTGTTGATCTAATCTTTTACTGTCTCAACTTCCTTTATCGCATTTGTTAAAGCTAAGGCGTTTTGACTTATCGTATGTCCTTCTACAAGGGAGATATCGTATTCTCCATTGGAGAACTGTATATAATTCGCATCTTTTTTGTTCTTTTCAAAAAAGATAGTGTATTTATTCTTGTCCATCGTATTTAGTTCCCAGCTCCCTCCTCTTGTCATCTCAACGTTGTCTGATATTCTCTTCGCGTAATATCCTTCCTTGTCTCCTGCTAATTCCCCGACAAAATATGTATTTCCACTTGGCTGTATTACTAATAAACTTTCATCTCTTACCGTTGTGATTAAATCAACATTCCCTTGGATATTTTCCTTCTGGACAAAATGTTCCAATGCTTCTTCTTTAGAAGAGAAATGATCTATATTATCTTTTTTACTGCAAGCAGATACGAAAAAAATAGCTATGACCAATAACATAACCTTAAATTGTCTAATGATAATCTCCACCTTCACCAGTTAATCTTTATGAAAACCATTTATTTCTTTTACAACTAAATCTTTTCCTCTATTCAGCTAGATAAGTTATTCATTGGAACCATCCTGTAAACATTGTGACAAGCGTATTTTTCATCGCAAATCACTCCTTTCTAGTTCAACTAACCTAGCAATTAATTGAACAAGAAAATAAATCCGCCTGAACAACCCTTTAATCTTCAAGAAAACAGACAAATAAAATTTAAAATAGCAACAACTCTATAAATGACAATAGGACTTGCTGTATGGGTTGTATGCAGACTGACACATCTCTAAGATGATATGTGGTGGCTATTGTTTCGATTGTTGAAAAATCGATAGTAGACCAAGATTAATATGACCATTGTCTTTTAACATCAACTAATACCACCATTTTTATTACAATAAAATTCTACCTCTATGATATGAGATGAAGAAACACCACTTTCCGAGTATTTTCCCCCTACAGCAATAAGATAAGAACGTACATCATCGACTGTTGATTAATCATATCCTGTTTGGATCCAATTACCGCTACCATTTTCAATTTCCGAAGAGATAGAGTTCATAGACGAGAACAGCTGTCTCCCGTCAGGTGTATTGGAATTTAACTGTGTTTCAAATGAGCCTTCAAAATGAAGAATCGCTAAATTTGAACCTGTATGAATTTCCACTGTCTTCGGTATAAGAGATGGATTATAAATATCGTTGTTTTTTGAAACAATAAATGATACATTTATTCTTTCTTTTAACATCTCTTCAAAATCCTTTACTTCAACCCAATATTCATCTAAAAATTTTGTGATTGGCTCAATTACAAAGTCTGCATTATATTCTGTATTTAATTTTTCTACAATAGAAATATATTCCTTGTAATACTTTTCTTTTGCACTTGAGTTAAATCTAATGGAGTTGCTACTACAACTACTTTGTCAATATCAGATGACTTTTCGTTTTCCACTGTTTGACCATCAGTCAGATCCTCTGATGATTCCCCATCTTCCGCTTCATTTATACATCCTGCTAAAACAATGGTTCCAAGTAAAATTCCTGCAAATAGATATTTTTTCAACATTCTAACCTCCACAAAAATTTTATACACTTTTCTTTACTTACTGAAAATTCTTTTCATATAAAAATCATAGCATAGCACCTCAATAATTGGTAGATAAATGGAAAACTCACAACTAATGAGAGTAAACGTTACAGAATACGTTATGATAAAGCTTAATTGTTTCACCTTTGATTTAAATCTACAAAGTTACACTAGTTGTCCAATCATTGTTACAGAGCGTTCCTGTTAGTGTATGAAGGCATAACAAAAGGACTTGCATCCATAAAATTTGATCATGGATGCAAGTCCTATTCTTTTCAAACTAAAGAACTCCTCAATCCGAAACTGTTTAAGTACGCTGGCATCTTTTTCAATGTTTTTTTGAAGACCACGTTATTTTCATTCGACCGCTTATAAGAATAACGACAGCGTAAAAGCGAGGATAAATACGGTAACTGTTTTCAAAATAGTGATGATAAAAATATCTTTATAGGATTGACGATGTGTCAGCCCCGTAATGGCAAGTAATGTAATAACAGCTCCATTATGTGGAAGTGTATCCATACCACCAGATGCCATTGACGCAATTCGGTGCAGGAGTTCAGGACTAATCCCCAAGTTTTCTGCCATTTGTAAATACTGGCTTCCCATAACTTCTAAGACAATGGATAATCCACCGGACGCGGAGCCAGTGACCCCTGCAAGTACGTTAACAGCAACCGCTTCTGATACGAGTGGATTGTTACTTGCGTTGAATACCCAATTTTGAATGGATGCAAAGCCAGGTAGTGTTTTGATGACATTTCCAAAACCGACCTCAGATGCTGTATTGAAAATTGCCAATAACGCTCCCGCCGTGGCAGCTGTCAATCCACTTGCAAGTTTCAATTTAATTCTTTTGATATTTAATAACATTGCAACCAAAGTCCCTATTGTGAGCGCTGCAATTAATGACCACGAAGATGAGATTGTGCTAACATCCGCAATATTATAAGTCTCTTTTAATATTGTGGCATCATACCAATTCTTCACGGACATCCCCGTACGACTAAAGATAAAGTTTAGTGCGATAACAACCACGAGTGGCACAATTGACATCCAAAAATTCGGTAAGCTTTGGTGTTCATTATTCTCCGGCTCATTAATATGGCCTTCCCCATAGCCTTCTCCAATTGCTAATGCTTGCTTCCGTCGACGTTCTAACCAAAGCATTCCGCCGATGAAGATCATAATTCCGCCGATGATTCCAACCAGTGGGGCAGCATATAAATCTGTCCCAAAATAGTTTGTCGGGATAATATTTTGAATTTGTGGCGTCCCAGGAAAAGCATCCATTGTATACGTAAAAGCTCCAAGTGCAATTGTTCCTGGAATCAATCTCTTCGGAATATCAGATTCTTTAAAGATAGCAGAAGCAAATGGGTAAACCGCAAATGCAACAACGAATAACGAAATTCCTCCATACGTCAGTACAGAGCAGGCTAATACAACAGCTAGAATAGCTCGCTTTGAACCTAAAGTTTGAACAATCGTTCGAGCGATTGATGCAGCTGCCCCACTCATTTCCATTACTTTTCCAAACACAGCTCCCAATAAAAAGATAGGGAAAAACGACTTAACATAGTTTGCCGCATAAGGCATGAAAACTTCAGTATAGCTTGGCAGCAAAAGGCCCCCAGACATAATAACGGCAAGCAAGGTAACGATTGGGGCGATGATGATGACTGGATATCCCCGGTAGGCTAAAAAGATTAATAGTGCAAGTGCTAGAACAATAGCAAAAATTTCAATGAACATGTATGACACCCCTTCTCTACTGTCTGAAACATATCTAGCAAACTAAAAAATAGCCACACGTATGATATATTTCACAAACAATGTCATTGTAGTCTTCCTTCCCCAAGTCAGACTAAATGATTTTCCCCCTAAACTTTTCATGAGAACGTTTTCAATAATAATCGTACTATTGTCATTCTCATTTCCCCAACGTACTTTAACATGTAATACAAATGACATGAACCACTCACCTATTCGTTATGCAATTACCATGCCATCTCCAAAGAAAAACTGAAAATTCCCTGAAAAAGATTCCAATTTAGTAAAAAATTCAATGAAACAAGAAAGATTATTAGAAATTGAAAGCGCAAATCTGAAAAATATTCATAAATCGTTAACCATTCCGTACAATGAATCCGAAATTCTTCAAATGGTTGTTAGGTTTTCAATACACCTACTCAAATTCCACACTTAAATTGTACGGAAAATCTTACACTTTGTTATTTAAGGAGTAACTTTGAAAACAAAAAACTCCCACTGCATTGCAATGAGAGGTATCGGGTTATAAGCCATATTTATTTATTTTTTCATAGAGCGCCGTACGGCTAATCCCCAGTTTTTTGGCGGTTTCGGTTTTATTTCCATTCACTTGGCGCAAACATTCCATAATTGCATTTCGTTCTGCCTCATCTAGAACCTCAGCCAATGGACGAATAGAAACCGCCTTATAATTGCCTGTTATGCCATCGGGTAGATGTTGTGATTTGATCACGTCGTCTTCGGCTACCATATTCAAAGCACGCTCAATTGTATTTTCCAATTCACGAATGTTCCCTGGCCACGAATATCCGCGCAAAAGGGATAAAGCGTAATCACTAATTCCCAACACACGCTTTTTCATAATACTTTGGTACTTTTCAAGAAAATAGTTAGCGAGAATTTCAATATCTTCAATTCGTTCGTTTAAGGAAGGCACATTTATCTCCATCACTTTTAAACGATAATATAAATCGAGTCGGAATTCCCTTAGAGCGACCATTTCTTCGAGGTTGCGATTTGTCGCAGCAATTACTCGTACATCAACTGGAATTGTCCCAGTTGCTCCGATACGTTCCACTTCTTTTTCTTGTAAAACACGCAATAGTTTGACTTGCATATGAAGTGGGAGCTCCCCTATTTCATCAAGAAAAATTGTTCCGCCATTAGCCGCTTCGAATTTTCCTGTTTTTCCGCCTTTTTTAGCGCCCGTAAACGAGCCCTCTTCATATCCAAAAAGTTCGGATTCTAACAGTTGAGCCGGGATGGCTGCGCAGTTCACTTTGACAAACACCCCCATCGCACGGCGACTCTCATTATGAATGGAATGGGCAAATAATTCCTTTCCCGTCCCACTTTGTCCTAGAATTAATACATTGGAATCGCTTTCCGCCACTTTTCTTGCTTGGCTTTTCACTTCCTTAAAAACGGGGCTAACTCCAATCAAATGATCAAACATATAAGTGGCTTTGTTTCCTTCATGAAATACACCTTTATACATTTTCAGTTCGTTTTCAAGGGATTGAATCCGTTTAGAAAGAGAGGTGAACTGGCCAACATTTTTGAATAGGATCTTTCCAACTGCGCCAACTACCTTTCCTTGTTTAAGAATCGGTGAGCGACTCGCGATCATATAACTATTATTGATTTTCTGAAGCTCAGCCGTCTCTTTCTTCCCTGTCTCCGCTACGATATGCATGCGCGTATTTTCAATTACCTCGGTCACATGTTTCCCGATCGATTTTTCTTGATCGACATTAAGAAAATCTGCATAAGGACGACTAAGCACTTGGATATATCCTTCTTTATCGACTGCAACTAATCCGTCATAGGCATATTCTATAATGTCTCTGAACAAAAGTTCATCATGAGTATTAGTCAGAACCCTCTTATCATCATCGCCCATTCCCATTCTGCTCCTTACTTTCCCTCTGTTATACGGCTTCATTATAACATACGAAAACTTTCAGCTTTAGATAAATAAATAGGCTTTAGAATCCTCATTTAGCAAAAGTAATGAACAAGTCAACTTCTTTTTCTACTTTTATTTTCCCTCTTTACTTTCCATAGTTGAATAAATTGTCGATCCCGTTCACGTAATTTTCGAATAACGGTTGCTTCTTCATATGAAAAAATCCCTTCTCCTGATTTTGTGCCCAACTTATTTTGCTTTACTCGTTCGCGAATAATGACGGGGGCTTCCTTGCTTTCTGCCAATTCAGGTGCAACATTATCAAAAACGCGCTGCCACGTATCAAGTCCACCAAAATCTGCAATTTCAAGCGGCCCTGAAAATGCCCAGCGAAATCCCGGACCCGCTGTAATCGCCTTATCGATATCTTCGGCGCTAGCCACTCCTTCATTCAATAGATGGAAAGCTTCCCGCATTAACGCCGTTTGTAAACGATTGGCAATGAATCCCGTAACATCCTTCTTCAGAACAATTGGTTCTTTACCGATATGATACAAAAGTTCTAATGTTTTCTGTACTACTTCGTCCTTCGTCTGTTGATGCCGCACAATTTCAACTAAAGGAACTAAATGAGCCGGGTTAAAGAAATGCGCAATAATCATCCGTTCTGCGAAAGGGGCTTTTTCTATTAACCTTGAAATAGGAAAAGTAGATGTATTAGAAGCAACGATTGCCTCCGGTTTTATCAATCCGTTTAATTGTTGAAAAAGCGCCCACTTTAGTTCAATCACTTCTGGAATAGCCTCAACAATAAAGTCAGCATCACAGACAGCCGTTTCTAGGTTAGCAATATATGTAATACTAGCTAGCGCATGTTGCTTTTGTTTTTCACTTATATCTTCTTGTTCGACATGCAATGCTAAATTATCCAAAATCATCTTCTTTGCCTTGCGTAAAGATTGTTCACTTACATCATTCAAGGAAACAGAATAACCACCAACTGCAAAAGCTTGAGCAAGGCCACTGCCCATTACACCTGAACCAATAATTGCAATTTTTTCCACCATTCGAATTCCCCTATTCTATTTATGATAAGTCATGCAGCTAATTATTATGCAAGTTTCACGCCAAGATGATCATTAATTGACATTTTTTAAAAATGGTTATTTATTTTCAAAAGTATGATATGATTTTCATGTAATAGAATTCCCTTAAATTAAATGTTAACCTTCCCCAAAGGTTATTCGGAAACGGCAATAAATTCCTTATTAACATGAACACAATGACATGACCATTACATATTTTGTTGGAGGTATGTTGAATGGTTAAAGATAAAATAGCAATTATTACCGGTTCCGCAAGAGGTATAGGTTTTGAAATTGGCAGAATTTTCGCTGAAAAAGACGCAAAAGTAATCTTGTCTGATCTCAATCAAGGTGCAGTCAAAGAATCTGCTCTTGCCCTTCGAAACAAAGGGCTCGATGTGATTGGTGTAAAAGCAGACGTTACACGTGAAGATGAAATCATCCAACTGATTGAACAAACGAAACGAAAATTTGGACGTATCGATATATTTATTAATAATGCCGGCTTACAACATGTCTCACCCATTGAGGAATTCCCAACAGAAAAATTCGAACTTATGATTAAAATCATGTTAACTGCACCTTTTATCTCTATAAAGCATGTTTTGCCCATTATGAAAGAACAAAAATTTGGCAGAATTATTAATATTGCATCCATTAATGGCCTAATCGGCTTTGCTAACAAGGCTGCATACAACAGTGCAAAACATGGGGTTATTGGGCTGACAAAGGTTGCGGCCTTAGAAAGCGCTTCGTCAGGGATAACAGTCAACGCCCTTTGCCCAGGGTATGTAGACACGCCACTCGTTCGCGGTCAACTTGAAGACTTATCAAAAACGAGGAACGTTCCACTAGAGCGTGTTTTAGAGGATGTGATCTATCCGCTCGTTCCACAAAATCGATTGTTAGACGTAAGTGAAATCGCTGATTATGCAATCTTCTTGGCAAGCGAAAAAGCACGAGGCGTTACCGGCCAAGCAGTTGTACTTGATGGTGGATATACTGCACAATAATAAACTTTGCCGCTCGATAAGGGAGTCGGTTGAAGCTTTTAACTTTATAAAGGTGCCAGGGACTAAGACAATTCAGTGTTGTGCGAGTACTTGGCACCTTTTTCAATCTTTAAGTAGCACACCCATTCATGGCCAGCTTATGCCCAATTTGGGAATTGGTCAGGTAACATTTTCTCTAAAGCAACTTCAACCTCTTTGAATTTCTTTTTCATTTTTACTTTACGATAGCCTTGTGTAAATAATTTTTTTTGCTCTGAGAGCTTCAAAAGAATAGCCACGACCAAAATGGATCATTGTCTTGCGTTTGTAATCAGGAAATTGAAATAGTTGAATATTTCTTCTTCCCAATTATTCATTGCTCTTATCAAATCCTCAACCTAACCTTCAATTCATTACATCCAGTAATTGTTGTTCAATTGTAGGATTTTCATTATTACAAGCACATGAGCTCATTAAAAATAGGGAAATCAGAGATTAGCTAGCCATTATATAAAATTTATTTGCTATACCTTTTTAAAATTCCTTTATCCACCCAATTTTCCCCTTTCTTTCCTCTGCCAAATTAAAGCAGCCATGTAAAAACAGCCAAAAACCACCTCAACTCATTCCACTCTATATTTTGACATTCTCATTAAATTAGCTTAACCCGTTACGTAAACAAATTCAGCCCTCATCTGTCTACGTCCATTCTGTATGATAAGTTTCATCGAACCTTCACATAAAAATCACCATTCAACAGAACCTACCCAAAAGGAGGTGTTGGTTCAATGGAAAAAAATGATCCCAAAAAGTATACGGAAGCGGGGACGGATATCGAAGAAGTCAAACGGCAGAATGCCAATTCCGGACTGACGTATAACGAGATGAAAGAAATCCTTGCACAATCTGGCGGATTCGGCACCGGGAAATATAGTGATACGGACGCTGAAACAATCCGAGAACAAAATCGCTAGATCCTTTCGTTGGATACAAAAAATCTGGTGCGGCAACGATTTAGCATCGTTTTCGTACCAGATTCCACTTACATCATTTTTTCCACCCGTTTCACAAATGCCTCTTACAAATAAACATGATACAATCTGCTCGCCATCTTCATCGGATCTCCAAAGAAAAACCGTTCGTACAACGTTTCACGTGTTCCTAATGCACCCATCGTCAAATCCCATGCCAAGCAAAAAAGCTTCAAACGATTTCCCACATTTTGGATGCGGTTTGTAAATACTGCTCCAAAGCTTTGCGGATCGTCGATTGGAATTCTTTTTCTGTCGATATCGACATCAGACCATTCGCCCCTAATTGCTGGATGTTTTCAGCAAAGCTCGGATAGATCCGTGGATAGACACTGCTGGCGATTGGTAGCGTCGTTGTCCGTGCGCATAAATCCTGCCTCATCCAGCCTAACTCCAGACTCCGTTTTCACAATTTGTCTGGAGATCACTTGGTTCAAAGTGAAAAAATGCCTTGACGAAACATGCAAACCTTGACGACAAGGTTGCCTATTCTAGTTGCTACGAGATTTAGACGAGACCCGTCAGCATATACAAACCGATGACGAAGAAACAAGCCAACGTTTTGATAATCGTAATGACAAAAATATCTTTATACGCTTGACGATGCGTTAATCCACATACTGCTAGCAATGTAATAACTGCACCATTATGCGGCAATGTATCCATTCCGCCTGCCGCCATCGACATCACGCGATGCATCACTTCCAGTGGGATGTCAAAAGCAGCTGCGGCTTCTACATACTTTTCCGCCATGATTCCTAACGTAATACTAATCCCGCCAGATCCGGATCCAGTTATGCCGGCAAGTGTATTCGTTAATACTGCACCATTGATCAATGGATGTGTAAAAGCAGTTGAGAGCGCATTTTGCACAACAGCAAAACCTGGTAACGCAGCAATGACTCCACCAAAACCGAATTCGGATGCCGTGTTCATCGTCGCAAGTAAAGCACCGCTTATCCCTACATTTAAACTGGCCTGGAAATTCGCTTTAACGGCTTGAAAATTCAATGCGATGGCAATGAAAATACCGACGAGCAACGCCAGTTCAACAGACCAAATCGCAAGTTGCTGATTCATGTTAACGCTTCCATAATCATTCAAACCGATCGTCGCAAAGTCAAAACCATTGGTATACCATCGAGGGATATTCACTGTAAAAAACTTATTCATCACACCGACAAGTACGAGCGGAAGAAAAGCAAGCCAATCTTTCACTTCGATTTTCTCCGTTGAAGCCGATGACGTCTGCGTATTAACGGTTTCTGTCGTAGCGGCTAGTTCACCATTCGCTGTCGGCTCGCTTATTTTATTTTTCCCGATGCCATAATACCCTTCCCCATTTGCTGCCGCTTTCCGTCGACGGCTCTCCAAATAGAGCATGCCTGACGCAAATATGAACGCAGCGCCGAATAATCCAAGGATGGGCGCAGCATAGACATCCGTGTTGAAAAAACTGGTCGGAATGACGTTCTGGATTTGCGGCGATCCCGGAATGGCATCCATTGAAAATGTAAAGGCACTAAATGCAATCGTCGCAGGGATCAGCCGTTTCGGAATATTCGCTTCACGGAATAACTGAGCCGCAAAAGGATATATGGCAAACACGGCGACAAATAGGCTCACACCGCTATAGGTTAAAATAGCCCCCATTAGTACAACTGTGAGGATTGCCTGTTTGGCACCGATAAAACGGACGATGATCTTGGCAATTCTTTCCGCAATACCTGTCATCTCAATAACTTTACCGAAAACGGCACCTAGTAAGAAGACAGGAAAATATAATTTCACGAAGCCTACCATCTTTTCCATGAATATATTCGAAAAGAACGGCATTACATAACTTGGATCGGTGAAGAAGACAGCAAACAATGCGCATAATGGAGCTATGATGATGACAGAAAAGCCCCGATATGCGAAAAAGATAAGAAAGCCGAGTGAAAGTAGAATAATCAACAATTCCATAAATTCACCTTCGATCGCTAGATTTGGTCTGTAAATGTTGAGCCGGGATACTTAGAGCCTCTTAAACAGGCAATTTCTCTTCAATAGAACAGTTAGTTGAGATAATACTCCCGTTGCATATATAGGGAAAATTTCCTCATTCTGGCTTGAGCCGTGCTCACAAGGCGCTTGTTCTATTGTTGATTCGCTACACGATCCCTCCATTTTTGTCCTCTTGCGGTCCCTCATACATTCGGTTATTTTTGTTTACTAAGATTTTCATTTCGAAAACCGCCACTGTTTCGTTCGTTTGTTTTCGAACTTCCTGTAACACCGTCACGACGCCTTGATTTGTAATTTTACTTTTGAGATCGATTACATTCCCATATAGATGAATCGTATCTCCGATAAAAGTCGGACTTGTAAAACGAACTTTGTCCATACCGTAAAATGCTACTACAATATTGGGTTCAAACTGTAATAAGCCGGTTGTTACCGATAGAATAAGCATTCCATGGGCAATACGCTCGTTATACTGGGTCTGCTTGGCATATTCTGCATCGCTATGAAGCGGAAACCAATCTCCGCTAAAGGCGGAGAACATAACTAAATCCGATTCGGTTATCGTTCTCCCCCTTGAGCGCCACGTATCCCCAAGCTTGTACTCTTCAAAGTATTTCTCGAACATTTCGCTCCCTACTTTCCCGCTAATTATTCAAGTAATGGATGAAACGATACTTCCGTAGTCAAATTACACTGGATAAACGCCATGTTTCCGCTCAGTAAATACCATATATTTGGATAAGTAAACATCCAAACGCGCCGCAAGCTCTTCACGTAAACGGTTCGGTTCCACAATATCATCGATGATCAAATCTGAAGCAAGTCGATAAATGTCGATATCCTCGCGATACTCTTCCCGTTTTTCTGCGATGAAGGACGCTCTTTCCTCTTCAGGGAGGGAGGCGATCTTATTCGCATAGACGGCATTTACCGCGGCTTCCGGTCCCATGACCGCGATGGACGCTGTCGGAAGTGCAATGCAGCAATCCGGTTCGAAAGCGGGTCCCGCCATCGCATATAGCCCCGCACCATAAGCTTTCCGGACGATGACTGTCATTTTAGGGACGGTCGCTTCACTCATCGCTGAAATCATCTTCGCACCATGTCGGATAATCCCGGCACGTTCCACATTCGTCCCAATCATGAAACCGGGTACGTCCACAAGGAACAGTAGTGGAATGTGGAAAGCGTCACATAGATTGATAAACTTCGCCGCTTTATCAGCGCTATCATGGAATAGCACCCCACCTTTGACGCGAGGTTGATTGGCAATAATTCCAATCGGCTGGCCATTGATCCGTCCAAGTGTCGTTATTAGTTCAGGCGCAAAAAGCTTTTTAATCTCACACTTCGAACCTTCATCGATCAGTCGATCAATCAATTGGTACATATCGAATGGTGCATTTTGATTTTTTGGAACGATTTCTTCAATGCTTTTCTCAAAAGTTGCTGGTGCTTTCGCCTCCTCTTTTACTGGCTTCTCCGTAAAGTTTTCTGGAAAATACGTTAAATAATTGCGCGCGTAGGCAATCGCTTCTTCTTCACTTTTCGCGAGGACATCTCCACAACCTGACACCGAGCAATGCATCTTCGCACCGCCCATCTCTTCCAGTGTCACTTTTTCACCAATGACCATTTCCGCCATCCGAGGCGAGCCGAGATACATCGAAGCATTCTCCTCCACCATGACGACGATATCACAGAAAGCTGGAATATAGGCGCCCCCTGCTGCTGACGGTCCAAACAACAGGCAAATTTGAGGGACTTTCCCTGACATTTTCACCTGATTATAGAAAATCCGTCCCGCCCCTCTTCTGCCTGGGAACATTTCCAATTGGTCCGTAATACGGGCGCCTGCCGAGTCGACTAAGTACAGCATCGAACAACGCAACTTTTCGGCCGTTTCTTGAATGCGTAAAATTTTCTCGACAGTCCGTTTCCCCCAAGAACCCGCTTTGACAGTCGAGTCATTCGCCATGACACAAACGGTGCGGCCATGAATTTTACCAATGCCTGTGATAACGCCATCCGCCGGTAAATCTCCTGCCAGTAAATTGGCAAACAGCCCGTCTTCCGCTTTCAGTCCATCATCAAAGAGCAATTCCAATCGATCACGGACAAACAGCTTCCCTTGTTCTTGATTTTTTTGATGATATTTTTCTTGGCCACCTTGCAAGACGGATTCTTTTTTTAGTTGGTAGTCTGATTGTGATAATGTCGTAGTCATGTCATTTCCTCCCTATTTCCCTTTATACTGAAAGCTGCGTTTTTCCTCAACCGCTCATAACCCTTCCAATCACTGATTCATTCGTTAGACACCAGCTTTTCGGTTTTCTTGGCAGTTAGCCGCTTCAATCTCCATTTGGCGGCTCTTCAATTTTTCACCCCGGATGTTTTCAATAAGCCGAGCTGATGTCATCACGTCATCGACATCGACTCCGGTTTCGATTCCCATTTCATGGAGCATATACAATAAATCCTCGGTTGCGACATTGCCGGAAGCCCCTTTGGCGTATGGACAGCCGCCCAATCCTCCGAGCGCGCTATCGAAAATCGTAATGCCCATTTCAAGCGATTTCACAATATTAGCGAGCGCGGTTCCTCTCGTATCATGAAAATGCATGGCGAGCTGATTCGCACTAAAATGTGGCAGCAATTCCTCGAGCAATCGTTCCACTTGTGTAGGGACGCCGACGCCGATTGTATCGCCTAAAGACAGTTCATCGATTCCCATGGAGAAAAGGCGATCGGCCACTGTTCTAACTTGCGCGGGTGCAACCGCTCCTTCATACGGGCAGCCGATCACGGTTGACAAATAGCCTCTCACTGTCTTGCCCGCCGCTCTCGCTTCCTTTACAACCTCTTCCAAGATTGGATACGTTTCTTCTATGGTTTTATTAATATTGTTTCGATTATGCGCCTCGCTCGCTGACATAAAAATGCTCACTTCATCGACTTCGACGTTCAATGCCCGTTCCAAGCCTTGCAAATTCGGGACGAGAGCGGCATACGTGACGCCCTGCTTCCGGCGGATATTCTTCAATACTTCTGCAGCATCGGCCAGCTGCGGAATCCATTTCGGATGGACAAAGGAACTTACTTCTATATACGAAAGTCCTGATTCGGAGAGCGAATCGATCCATGTAATTTTGTCCGCTGTTGATATGGACTGTTTTTCATTTTGCAAGCCATCTCGCGGACCGACTTCTTTAATCGTGACAGACGTTGGTAGTTTCAATGATACAACCTCCTATTCAATCTCAACGAGGACATCCTCGTCATTGACGAAATCCCCTTCTTGAATATGGATCTTCTTGACAATACCGTCCTTCTCAGCGGCAATCGGAATTTCCATCTTCATCGATTCCAAGATGATGATATCTTGTCCTTCCTTCACTTCCTCCCCTTCCGCCACCAATACTTTCCAGACACTTCCTGCCATACTCGCTGCAATGTTCGTCATGTTCATTTCCCCCTCATTGATCGATAAAGTTCGGTTGTCGCTTTTGGATAAAAGCCTCGACACCCTCTTTTACATCTTTCGTCTGGAATACTTGACCGAAATAGTCCGCTTCGGTCACCAATCCTTCTTGAAGCGTTTGCTCATAGCCGACATCAATCGATTGCTTGGCAAATGTAATGGGTTGCGAAGAATGGTTGCAAATCTTCTCTGCTATTTCCAGCGCTTTTCCTAGCGCTTTCCCTTGCGGCACGACATGATTGACGAGGCCGATTCGTTCAGCTTCTACAGCTGAAATTGATTCCCCAGTGAAAATCATTTCTTTTGCCCTTGCTTTACCGATCAAGCGCGGTAACCTTTGTGTACCGCCAGCCCCTGGGAATAATCCTAATTTCACTTCAGGTAATCCGATTATGATCTGTTCCTCCGCAATCCGAATATCACAGCTTAAAGCCAGTTCACATCCTCCGCCTAAAGCGAGTCCGTTAATGGCGGCGATGGTCGGATGTGGCAGCTGTTCGAGCTTATTAAGCGGTTCTTGAAGCCAAAGCGCTTTCTGTTTCGCTTCTTCCACCCCTTGCCCGATCCACGCCGGGAATCCTTTGATATCCCCTCCGGCAACAAAAGCCCTCTCCCCTCCACCGGTTAGAATGACGGCTTTCACGTCCGGATGACGTTCGATTTCATCCACAACTTCGTTCAATTGTTCAATGACAGCGGCGCTTAAAACATTGACCGGAGGATTGTCAATAACGATTTTTGCAATATTCTTTTCCAGGGACCATGCTACAACACGGACTTTTTGCATTGGCTTACCTCCTTATGCTTCTAGTTTCTCTTCACTGAAATCTTGCCGTAAAATATATTTCTGGATTTTGCCGGAAGGTGTTCGTGGCAATTCATCGACGAATACGACCTTCCTCGGCTTTTTATAGCTCGCTACATGTTGTACACAATAACGAATGACTTCTTCCTCCGTCAGTTGGGAACCTTTCTTTTTAACGACAACCGCGCACACCGCTTCGATGTATTTCGGATCAGGTATACCGACGACGGAAACTTCTTGAATGTCTTCATGGCGGTAAAGGATATCCTCGATTTCAGCAGCATAAATGTTCTCCCCGCCGCTACGGATCATATCTTTTTTCCTTCCCGCAATCGTTAAGTATCCATCCTGATCGAACTTCCCTAAATCACCCGTTTTACACCAACCGTCTACAAACGTTTCCATCGTCGCTTTTGGATTTCGCCAATAGCCTACTGACACGGCCGGACCTTTAATCGCGATTTCCCCTACTTCACCAACAGGCAACCTATTGCCATGGTCATCAATGATCTTGATCTCCGTGAGCGGCATCGGCTTGCCAACCGTTTGACCTTTTGTAAAACCGTCTTGCGGATCGAGCGATGCAGCGATTGGTGTCCCTTCCGTCAATCCATACACTTGTACAACTCCGACATTCGGATACAGCTGTTTCAATCGTTCGAGAGCAGATGGCAATAACGGATCCCCACCTGTGTAAATCGTTCGAAGCTTTTCTAACTTGTACTGATCAATGTCCGTAGCGTTCAGCATTTCGTAAATCATAAATGGAAATAAAAAGCAATCGGTCACATCCTCCTGTTCAATTACCGATAGAATTCGCCCGATTTCAAATCCTTGACTCTTCGTAATGACCAGTGTTCCACCCATCATGAGAACGGGCAGCCCAATGTCTTCCATCGCTCCTACATGATAAAGCGGACCCGTTGTCATGCCTATTTCCTGCCCCGTGAATTTCCATTTCAACGATTGGATAGCTGAAAACCACAGGGTCGTGTCATGTGTCCAAATTGCACCTTTTGGTCTTCCCGTTGTCCCCGATGTATACATCAGCATGACCGGATCGCTTAACTTAACGTTCTGTTCGGGCACTTCTTCCGCCGAACCGTCTTCCAACAGTCGCCAAGGTTGAGACCATTCCGGAATCGGTTCCTGTTCATTCTCGAGGCAAATATATTGTTCCACAGCCACTTGTTGACGTATTTTATCCAATTCACTCGCCAAATTCGAATGGAAACATAATACTTTCGCTTGGGAATCATTAAGGGCATATGTGAGTTCCCCACTTGAAAGCCGGAAGTTTAAACGCACCGCAATGGCTCCGATTTTCGCAACTGCAAAATAGACCCCGAAGTATTCCAGGCAGTTATACAGCAAGACCCCCACTCGATCTCCTTTTTGAACGCCTAATTCACGAAGCTGATTGGCATAGCTATTCGATATACGATGGAGGTCGGCGTATGTCCAACTTCTCCCCATCTCTTCTTTTAAGGCGATTTTTTCCCAAGTTGCCGGATGGAGCCCATTCGCCATCTTTCTCGTAAACAGTCCAACATCCACTGGATTTCCCCCTTTCGTTTCTCACTATTTCTATAAGCAAGTTTTATGCCAAATCAAAATATATTGAATTATCAACGTTATTAAACTTTTAGCAGTACAAATACTGATTCCATTTTTCAGGAATCCGGAAAAGGATCCGATTTCCACATGCCATAAATCGTTACTGATTCAGCGAGATCTATACCGGAAAAGTGGATCGTATGCGGTTTTTCTTCACTTATACAGATGGATAGATGAGCAAAATAAAAAAATCCGGAAATCCGGAAATTTTTCCGGAATTCCAGATTGCTGTTATTCAATCAGTTGATATTTTTTAATTTTCTCGTAAATAGTAGAGTTGCCAATTCCAAGCATCATCGCAGCTTTATTCCTATCGTATTGGCAATTCTTTAGCGCCCGTTCAATGGCCTTCTTTTCAGTCTCTTCCACGATTTCTTTCAATGTTTTTTTCTGTATTCCCCTTGTTTCTTTCGTCAAATAGTCAGGCAGGTCTGTCATTTCAATGAGACTATCACTCGACAAATGGACGCTGGCATTTAGGATATTTTCTAATTCCCTAATATTCCCCGGCCAGTTATACCGTTGGAATAATGCGAGCACGTCTTCCTGAACGCATTGCACCCGTTTTCCGATTCTGGACGTTATTTTTTCAAGAAAATGCTGGACAAGAATCGGAATATCTTCGGTTCTATCACGTAAAGGTGGAACCATTAATTGCACGGCATTGATCCGATAAAATAAGTCCTCACGAAACTCCCTGTTTTCAATCATTCTTTCCAAAGGGCGATTCGTTGCAGCTACGATCCGGACATCCACTTTTTGAGATTGAAGGGAGCCGACCGGTTCCACCTCCCCTTCTTGAAGAACACGCAACATCTTTACTTGCATGCGTTGGGGCATATCTCCAATCTCATCCAGAAACAAAGTTCCACCATCCGCCAATTGAAATTTGCCGATTTTCCCGCCTTTTTTTGCTCCTGTAAAAGCACCTTCTTCATAGCCAAATAACTCAGATTCGATTAAAGGTTCCGGAATCGCACCACAATTTACACTGACAAATGGTTTTTGACTACGCGAACTGAGTTGATGAATGCTTTGGGCAATAATTTCCTTCCCTGTCCCGCTTTCTCCCCTGACTAAGATGGAAATATCCCCTTCGGCCACTCTTTTAATACGTTCTTTCAATTCTATTATTGCGTTGGAGTTCCCTTTCAAATCATGTATTGTATAGTTGATTCCACTTGTTGGTTCGTCCTCGGGATGATAAAGATTGTTCCTTGCCAATAATTCTTTTATATTATTATTCATTTCCTTCCAATCATGAAGATCACGGAATAGGATTGTCCCTATCGCACCGATGATTTCTTTATTTTCGATAATGGGAATCCGATTTGCGATGACGAAACTACCGCGTAGAAACTGTAAATCCGCCATTTCCGATTGACCGGTTTGAACGACAAGATGCATCCTTGTATTTTCAATCAGATTTGCGACATACTCCCCAATGACATCTTCCCGATTCACTTCTAGGAACTCGCAATATTGGTTACTCATATACTGGATTTTCCCATTCCGATCCACAATGACCGTTCCATAATTGGCACTTTCAAATACGATATCAAGCAATTGATGATTAAAGAACTGTTCGGAAATCATGTGATGTCTCCCTTCTCCCATTCACCTCTTCTCTAACTATTTTACACGATATCCGAACCTTCGCAAAATAGGAAAAAATTATCCATTCTCCTATGGACATAACACGATTATTTTGTAAGGCGTCGTTTGGGCAGGTATACTTCTAGTCGTCGCACCAAAGACCACAATCAAATTCCGATTGGCAGGATCCCCCCTAAAGGCCTGCCCGTTTTGGAGGACGATTGGTGTATTGGGAGAAAGATTCAATTGCAACATCCCATCACTACTGACGAGTTGTCTGTTGAAATAATCGACTTTCACATTTTGATACGGATGGTCCTTGGCCATAACAAGAGCTCGATATTGCGGAGGATAAATGAGGGGCACAGGGGCGTTTGCATCATAAAATCCAGTGATCCGATCCCCGACTGCCACTATTGACTGATCCACAAAATAAGTCGTAGGCGACACGACAAAATTGACGATATTTCCATAACCGTTATCTACCGTAAATAATGTATAACAACCTTCACTGCCGGCATTTTGTCCGATTGGAAAATCACTGATCGACGTGACAGTCCCACTAAACGATAAAAAACTGACCATACTTTTCCTCCTATCCAAATGAGCCTCTATCTAGATTATTCAAAGGCCAACAAAGCGTGAAAATGAAGTGCCACATCTATAAAAAAATGAAGCACACCGCTTCTTAGCGATGCGCTTCATTCTAATCAATTACGCCTCGGCGTAATTGCGTCCAGATTTTGAATTGCGAATCGAACAGCGAAGGGTTCGATTTGCCGTATTTCTGCGTTCTTTGCAGAAATTAAGGCACTTAGATAAGCACAATTAACTCCCTTCAAAATCTGTGACATCCGCCGGAGGCTTAGGCCAACAGGATGTTGGTCACTCAGGCGTTGCCAATCAAACAGCGGAGGGTTTGATTTGCCGTATTTCTGCGTTTTTTTGCAGAAATTAAGGCACTTTCCTTTTAGGACGTCGCGCACTTAGACTGCCTTCCATTATTCGTTCAGCTGGAGTTTGAACATTCGCTGAACAGGAAACAAAACCGCATTCATCTCGCTATCTATAGAAGTGAGAGTTTTCTAGCTGACGCTTTACTTTCAGTACAAAAACATTTGCTGAATCAAGTTAAAATTCCTCATAAACAGCCGGATCCTGATTTTTCAATCGCCCATCCGGACGCGTCAACGTTGCGATTCTCTCCATCTCTTCATCATTTAGGGTGAAATCGAAAATCGAGATGTTTTCCAGTTGGCGTTCTGGAGAGGCGGACTTTGGAATCGGAACGGCTCCCAGTTGTGTATGCCAACGTAAAATCACTTGCGATATCGACTTGCCATGCTGATCGGCAATCTGTTGAAGCATTTCGTTTTCAAGCAGTTCATTGGCCCGGGCAATCGGACTCCAAGATTCAGTCACCACATTATGTTTCTCATGCAATTGCCGTTGTTCTTTTTGGTTGAAAAAAGGATGCAATTCGATTTGGTTGAGGCTCGGCAGTTCACCCGTTTCTTTCTGTAGTCGCTCCAAATGTTCAGGAAGGAAATTACATACACCGATGGATCGGATGAGTCCTTGTTTTTTTGCCTCAATCAATGCCTGCCAAGCCTCCACATACAGACCTTGCTTCGGATTTGGCCAATGAATCAGATAAAGATCATAATAATCTAGATTAGCACGATATAAGGATTCTTGGATTGTGACCATCGCTTTGTCATACGTTTGGTAACGCCCCGGCAGTTTAGAAGTGATCCGCAATCTTTCCCGAGGTACCGAGCTCCGTCGAACCCCTTCCCCTACCGTTCCTTCATTTTCATAGTTATAGGCAGTATCGATCAGCCGATAGCCAAGATCGATGGCATGCTTAATCGCATTCGCGCCTTCATTTCCATTCAGCTTATATGTACCTAACCCTACTGCAGGCAACGTTAAGCCGTCATTTAATCGTATTTCTGGGATTGCTTGATTCATATTCTCTTTCCCCTTTCCTTTATAATGTAAAGGTATCATCTATCTATCTAACAATTCAAATAGTTGAATTCTTTATCTATTCATCGAGAAAAACCTCCGCCCATGACGAGTTCGTCATAGAAGGAGGTTTTCCTGTTAAGAAGGCTTCTTATGTGTGATTCTAGATGCAAATTGAGGGTTGAATTCCTCGGACGCGACTTAGAATCTGCCGTGTTCAATCTCTTGGTACAAATGTTTTACAATCGGTTTCTTCACTGCTCGTTGCCTTTTTACCTTTTTGGCTGACAACGTAAATCGATTTGGCGCTACATTTATTGCCTGAGCTCCAATATTTACAGTTGTTCACTTCACAAAGAATTTCTTGAGCCACGGCTTCACACCTCCTTTTTTGTAGGATGCACAAGATCGCGAGAAAAAATACTTTTTATGCGCCAGGTAAAGCCATCCTTTCTTTTCGTATGGTATGATGGACAAGGTTCAAAAAAGAGGTTCGCAAACTCCCTCTATAAAAAACTAAGGAGATGTAGATATTGAAAAATGAAAAAGCGGTCGTCGTCTTTAGTGGCGGCCAAGACAGTACGACATGCCTGTTTTGGGCATTGGACAATTTCCGGGAAGTCGCAACTGTAACGTTCGACTACGGACAACGCCATTCGGATGAAATCGAATGTGCAAGGAAAATAGCGGAGGAACTCGGTGTCTCGTTCAAAGTGCTTGATATGCAATTAATCAATCAATTGTCAGCCAATGCCTTGACACGGGATGACATCGAAGTGACCGAAGTGGATGGCGAATTACCGTCGACATTCGCCCCCGGAAGAAATCATCTGTTCCTTTCTTTCGCAGCTGTCTATGCAGATGCGATCGGCGCACGACATTTGATCACCGGTGTCAGTGAGACGGATTTTAGCGGCTATCCGGATTGCCGTGATAATTTTATCAAATCATTAAATGTAACGTTGAATTTGGCAATGGATGGGCGCTTTGTCATTCATACACCGTTAATGTGGCTCGATAAGTCAGAAGTATGGGCTTTGGCGGACAAACTTGGTGCACTCGATTTTGTACAAGAGAAAACACTCACGTGCTACAACGGGGTTCCGAGCTCAGGTTGTGGGGAATGCCCGGCATGCGTGTTGCGTAATGAAGGTCTCGCGACATATTTATCTCAAAAGTCTGCAGGTGTTGCCAAATGATGCAGCAATTTTACCCACAAGTCCAACATAGCTATCGATTTGAATTAAACAAAGATATGCATTTTTCGGCGGCTCATTTCATTCCCGATGAAGATGCTGGGAAATGCCAAGTGATGCATGGCCATACGTACCATATCAATGTGACCATTGGCGGAAATGAATTGGATCCGCTCGGTTTTTTAATCGACTTTAAACAATTGAAAGACTTGATCCATAAAAAGTATGACCATTCTGTATTGAATGATCATCCCGAATTCCAACATCGCTTTCCGACAACAGAGATATTGGCAGAAACGATTTGGACGACCATTCAAGATGTGCTACGGACAAGGGAAAATCGTCCGGTTTGCCTGCAAGTGATCGTTCGGGAAACGCCGACCAGCTATGTTATCTACCGTCCAAGACAGGAGGATTTGCTATGAAAATTCCTGTAATGGAAGTATTCGGTCCGACGATCCAAGGCGAAGGGATGGTCGTGGGGCAAAAAACGATGTTTGTCCGTACGGCAGGCTGTGATTATTCCTGTTCTTGGTGTGATTCCAGTTTCACATGGGATGGAACAGGCAAAAGCGTCTCGAAACGGCCGCCGGAAATCATCGAAGAACTAAAAGCGATTGGCGGACAATTGTTTTCACATGTAACGATCTCAGGAGGAAATCCAGCGTTGCATAAAGGAATCGGGGAGCTCGTCGACCTTTGTCATGCAGAAGGATGGAAAGTCGGGGTCGAAACACAGGCTTCGTTCTGGCAAGATTGGTTATTGAACATCGATGATATTACGCTGTCTCCGAAACCACCAAGTTCAGGGATGATAACGGATTTTAGCAAACTGGACCGATTCCTGGAAAAACTAGCAGATGCAAACGCCAGCCTGAAAATCGTCATTTTTGATGAGGACGACTTCAAATTTGCGGAAGAGGTCCATCTCCGTTACCCGACAGTCCCTTTCTTTTTACAAACCGGTAACGACGACATCACCACAACAGACGACGCCTTCCTCGTACCGAAATTACTGCACCGCTACGAATGGCTCATTGAACTGGCTGTCAACTCCCCCGTCATGAACGATGCCAAAGTGCTCCCGCAATTGCATGCTTTGGTGTGGGGAAATAAGCGTGGCGTGTAATATTATAATTGTAAATAAATGAAAAAGGTGCTGTCCCCGAAGTCGTTTTTAGACTTGGGATACAGCACCTTTTCTTCACTAATTCATGGTTGTTCAGGATATTGCTTCCGTAAAAATTCTACAGATGCTGTGATCAATTCTTTTAACACATCCGTATCGATATCGTCCAATTTGTTAATATAGACGCATGCTTTTCCCGTCGTATGTTTTCCGAATCGCGCCAACAAGCTTTCCCGTTCTGTTTCCCCCGGCGCGAAATACAAGCTGATTTTCGCTTTTCGCGGAGAAAATCCGACTAACGGTGCATCCCCTTCATGCCCGGTTTTATAGACGTAATGATAGGAACCGAATCCGATGATACTCGGCCCCCACATTTTAGCTTCGTAACCCGTTGCTTCTTTAAAAAGTTCGAGCAATCGGTATGCATCTTCCCGTTTTTTAGGACTCTCCACATTTTCAATGAATTCGATGACACTTGCGTCTGTTTCCTTCGTCTTTTGTTCGTACATGCCCTTTTCACTCCCATCTGATTTCATAATTCTGTTCCATTCATCATAGCATGTCTTCTAAACGATAAAAAACAGCCATGCATGGCTGTTTTTTATCTTCTATTATCTTCATTCAGCAAATCTTTTTGTACTGAAAGCGAAGCGTCAGCTACTCACCTCTATAGATAGCGAGATGAATGCGGTTTTGTTTCCTGTTCAGCGGGTGTTCAAACTCCAGCTGAACGAATAATGGAAGGCAGTCTAAGTGCGCGACGTCCTAAAAGGAAAGTGCCTTAATTTCTGCAAAGATCGCAGAAATTAAGGCAAATCGAACCCTCCGCTGTTCGATTCGCAACGACTGCATAACCTACATCCTGTAGGCCCGCGGATGTCACAGATTTTGAAAGGAGTTAATCGAGCAAGCTCGATTCAAAATCTGGACGCAATTACGCCAAGACGTAATTGATGTTTAACAAACGCCGACTTCTTCCAACACAGCAGCTTTCCTATCGACAATCGACTGAACTTCTGTCCCATCGAGCGTTTCTTTTTGCATTAACGCCTCGACTAACTGTTCGAACTGGGAAGCATTTTCCTGTAATAAAGTTTCTGTTTTCTGAAGGGCATTTCCGAAAATTTGTTGCATTTTCGCTTCTTTTTCACCTTTATTGAACGTTAATGTAAAACCGTCTTCCAAAAGACCCGTGTCAACCATCCGCTCAATGATATCTTTCGCTTGCTGAACATCGCCACTGACACCGATGCTATGTTCACCCAAATATAGACGCTCCGCCACACCACCCGCGAGAATCATGCTCACTTGGTCTAGCAATTCGCTGAATGTGGAAAGATGAAGCTCTTTTTGCAGTGGCGCGACATAGCCGAGCGCTTGCCCGCGTGGAATGATCGTCGCTTTCCGGACCGAACCGGGTTTGGTGATCGCTGCGATGAGCGCGTGACCGGATTCGTGAATGGCCACTCTTCTTTTAGTCTCTGGATCATTCATCGTACGGGAAGTGCTTCCCAAAATCGTGCGGTCGATCGCAAAATCCAAATCGCTTTTATCGATTTCTTGACGTCCATCACGGATCGCCCTTCTGCTCGCCGTTTCAAATAGGGAGCTAAGCTCAGCACCGGAAAAGCCGGATGTACTTTCAGCCAACGTATCCAAAGAGGCGACGACATCTGCTGCCAACAACTTGCCTTTCGCATGGATATCAATGATTTCCCTTCTACCCGTCGTGTCAGGCAAAGGCACTTGGAATGAATAATCAATCCGCCCCGGACGCAAGAACGCGTCATCGAGCATATCCTTCCGATTCGTTGCCGCGATGAACAGAATACCGTCATTATCACTACCACCATCCAGCTGGACAAGCAATTCCGTCAGCGTTTTCTCTGCTTCTTCTCCGCCATGCGCTTTCCGCTTTGCCGCAAGGGCATCCACTTCATCGATAAAGATGACGGCAGGTGTTTGCTTTCTTGCATTTTGAAACAATGTGCGCACTCGTGATGCTCCGACACCGACAAACAGTTCTGTAAAAGCCGCACCGCTCGATGAAAAGAAAGTGGCGCCGATTTCGCGTGCCATCGCTTGCGCTAACAACGTTTTCCCGGTACCAGGCGGTCCGTACAATAGAATCCCTTTCGGTGCTTCGATGCCTAGTTGTGTAGAACGTTTAGGATCTTTAATGATGGATAAAGTTTGGTGGATCTCTTCTTTCATTTCATCTGGAAGTCCACCGATATCTCGTAACGTAATATCCGGCAAAGGGGTTGCTTTGGATGCACTATTTTTCATCGTAGAGGCGCCAATGCCGATCTTCCCTTTTTTATGGAGGATGAACAAAGTAATAAGCCCCGCAATGAGGAGCCCACCCATGAGCAACCCGCCGATACCGTTTTGATCTATATATTGATAATTGATATTATATTTTTCTACTAACTGTTCAACCAATTCGCTCTGTGGACGGACTTGCGTCACATATAACGCATCATCTGTTTGCAAATAGACCGTTCCATCAGATTTTTCCCGCAAAGTTACCGGCTGACCATTCTCGGCTTGGATTGTTTGTTCCAATGCCGAAAAGGAAATCGCGGTCCCTTTATTCACACCAAAAACATACCATCCGACACTTGTTGCAATTCCAACGACTAAGAGGACCAGGACGACAATTTTTGCTGTAAATGTAGAAATAGGCTTCAAGCCTTCCCCAACTCCTTCTTTGGTATGTGTCTATTATAATAAAAAATAGGCAAATAAGATAGGGAATTTTATGGATTTATTGAATGAATCGTGAACATCTCGAGTGAATGGGGGCTCAGAAGAAAGACAGGCTGAGGTGACTTCCAACAATCTGGATTACCATGTTTTCAAGAATTGTAACGTTCGATCACGTCCAATTTCCATCAAGGCATTTTTTGTTTCCTCATCCATATCGAATTCCGTCGCACGATAACCTTCGACAGGGATAAAAATGATGTCTTTTTCATGTTTACGGGAAATATACCTGTTATCATGCGCATTCTTCATCGTGGAGAATAGTGCTTCGAACAGTTGCAATGCATTGTGTATAGGATGACCTTCCATGTCTTCAATATTTTGGCTCAATTTCAAGCCTAAGACCTGACGCTCTCGTTTTCCATGATCACCATCAAATATCCACATCGGAAAATTGCTGAGCACCCCTCCGTCGACAACGATTGTATCTCCGGAACCGACTTTCAATTTCACCGGTTCAAAGAAAAATGGAATTCCACAGCTCATGCGCATCGCACGTGCAATCGGAAAGTTTTCTGGGACGATCCCATACTGTTCCAAGTCATCCGGTAGAACAATCATCTTGCCATTCGTCAAGTCAGAAGCTACAAGCTTTAACGAACCTGGCGCAATGTCCGCAAATGTGTAAATATTTTTTTTTGCCAATTTCTCCAAAAACCAATTTTCCAATGCTTTCCCTTGGTACAGACCGAGCCGCCAATACAAGCCGAGCCATTTCATGAATGAAAATGGAAGAATCGTTCTGCGGGGATCCAGAAAAGTTGACGTATCCAACTCATCCAGCAACTCCTCGATTTCCTTGGCCGAATAACCCGCTGCTATGAAACTGGCTAAGATGGATCCTGCGCTTGTGCCGGCAACTCTCCGAAATCGATAACCTTTCTCCTCCAACACTTGATAAGCCCCCACCAGTGCAAAGCCTTTCAAACCACCTCCGGAAAATACACCATCAATAATCATGTATGACCCCTTCCCTTTTCATGATGCCTACAGATGAATGGAGTGACTTAGGAAATCATGCTCATCTCTACACAACCATTACAACTGTATGTCACAAACAAGGGTGTCAATTCATTGATAGTTTGTACGATTGAAGAATAAAAGCGCAGGGCGCCTGCCTAGTCGCGACAGGCGCCCGGAGTCTAGACGATAAAAAACGCACTGGAAATTATATTCCCAGTGCGCGGTTTTTTAGTTATGAAATACTTCCGGTATCGGACCGAATTTTCTTCGATGATAAAGTAGTGGATCCTTTACTGCTTTTTGGATATCTACAACTTCTCCAATCAAAATTGTATGATCGCCAGCATCCACTTGTTTGAATGTATTACATTGTAGAACTGCTAATGAATTGGAAAGAAGCGGGAGATTCAATTCAGATTTTGTCCATTCACATTGGCTGAATCGATTGGCCACTTTACTTGAAAATAATACACAAAGATCACTTTGATCCTCCGCCAAAATATTGACCGCGAATTGATCCGCCTTCAAAATGGAATCATAAGAAGCGCTTCTCTTATCGATGGACCATAAAATGAGCATTGGATCCAATGATACGGACGCAAAAGAATTGACCGTGAGTCCGATCGGATTATTTTGCTCGTCAAAAGCCGTAATGACCGTGACTCCTGTCGGGTAATTCCCCATCACTTCTTTGAAACTTGTAATACGATCTGCCATGATAGCCACCCCAGTACCATATTTTAAGACAACTTACTTTAGTGCTTTCTCTACTATCTTACCCTCTTATCTGCCCTTCGCCAAATATCATGATTTTACTAGTAGTCAACGCTTTCAATCCCATCGGTCCGCGCGCATGTAGCTTTTGTGTGCTAATACCAATTTCAGCCCCATATCCAAACTCGAATCCGTCTGTGAAACGGGTCGAAGCGTTATGATAGACAGCGGCAGCATCGACACGTGCAAGGAATTGCTCCGCATGCTGCTTGTTCATCGTAATGATCGCTTCCGAATGTTGCGTACCATAGCGGTTAATATGCTCAATCGCTTCCTCTACATTGGAAACGATTTTCACTCGGATCGCCAGTCCAAGGAATTCCGTAGACCAATCCTCATCGGCTACTCGTTTGACACCTGGACAGGTTTGGACAACCATCTCTTCACCGAAAACCTCAACGCCTTGTTCCTGCAATTTCGCTACTAACGCCGAACCATGTGCTGTAAACCAGTTTTTATGGATAATGATCGTTTCGATTGCGTTACAAACGGAAGGACGCTGGATTTTAGCATTCAATACAATGTTTTCCGCCATTTCAACTTCCGCCGATTCGTCGATAAATACATGGCAATTCCCTGCGCCCGTTTGAATGACCGGCACCGTCGCTTCACGGACAACCGTTTCAATAAGCGTTTTACCGCCCCTTGGAATCAATACATCCAAATAGTCATTCAGGCGGAACAATTCTTTGGCTGTTTCCCGGCTCGTATCTTCGATCAATTGCACCGCATCTTTCGGCAAATCGCTTTTTTCAAGTGCAGCGTGAATCGAATTCATCAATGCCAGATTGGAATGTTTGGCAGATGAGCTGCCTCGTAAAATGACCGCATTCCCGGTTTTGATCGCAAGCGTCGCTGCATCCACCGTAACATTCGGTCTTGCCTCATAAATCATCCCGACGACACCGATCGACACACGTTTTGTTTCGATGCGCAAACCGTTTTCTTTTTCAATTGTCTCCAGCGTTTCACCAATTGGATCATTCAGTTGGATCAGTTGCAGAATCCCTTCAGCCATTCCTTGGATCCGCTGTTCATTAAGCATGATACGGTCAAGCATCGCCTCGGATAATCCGTTTGCTTTCCCTTCCGCTAAATCTTGTTCATTCGCAGAAAGTATCATTTGGTGATCCGCTGTTAATTGCGCTGCGACTAAAGCCAATGCCGCATTTTTTTGCTCTGTCGTACAATTGATCAACTGATAGCTTGCTTGCTTTGCAGCAAGTCCTTTGCTCTTTACTTCACTCATTATATAGCCCCCATTTCAAATTTTTGCCCACCGATCCCGGTGAATGACTTCAACTGTCGATGACTGTAAATCTGCCATCAGTTCCCGATTACGTTTTTCAATCGTCTGCTTTAATTCTTCAGAGGAATAACTGACCTCCCCTTTCCCTAACAGACCATTCAAGCCGAACACTTCCACGACATCCCCTTTTTGAAATTCCCCTTTCACTTTAAAGACGCCTGCAGGCAATAAGCTTTTTCCGTTATACAAAATCGCTTGTTCCGCCCCTTCGTCCACGTACAGTTTTCCGGTAATTTCAGAATGGAGGAAGATCCATTGCCGATTCGTATTGAGCTTCGCAATAGACGGATTTGAAATATACGTACCATCTCCCATCCCTTTCACAATATCAATCAATTTATCATCACCTTTTCCAGTTCCGATAAACACCGATACTCCGAGTGAAGATGCCGTTTTGGCAGCAAGCAATTTCGATTTCATGCCGCCCGTGCCCACTTTTGAACCGTTTTCATCCGCCCCGGCCATCAATTCTTCCGTAATTTCTTCCAAATAATCAAATCGCTTGGCGGTCGGATTTGTTCGGGGATTTGACTCATATAATCCATTGATATCCGTCAAGATAATCAGCTGGTCCGCATGGAGAAAACCGCCTACGAGTGCAGATAGCATATCGTTATCACCGAAAGTCAATTCCTCGACAGAAACGGTGTCATTTTCATTGATAATTGGTAAGACGCCGCGTTCCAACAGCTCCGTCATCGTTGCAAATGCATTGCGATAACGTTCGCGATTCGAAAAATCGCTGCGCGTTAATAATATTTGTGCAGGAACAATTTTGTACGCACTAAATTTCTCAATATAGGATTGAATGAGTAGACTTTGACCGACTGCCGCCGCAGCTTGCTTTCCTTTTAACGTGAGCGGTCTCGACGGATAGCCAAGACCTGCAAAACCTGCCGCCACTGCACCTGAAGAGACAAGAATGACTTCATGCCCCGCATTTCGAAGGGCGGCAAGTGCCCCGATATGATCATCGAATTTCTGTTGATCGATTTCCCCACGATCATTCGTTAAAGAACTGCTGCCTATTTTTACGACAATCCGTTGTTTTTTCATCACGAAATCCCTACCATTTCTTATGTTTTTGCCAAATCATCGCCGATGTTGTGGAAGGCAGGATAACGAAAAAAAGCCCATCCATCCTTCTGATTAAGGACGAAAGGGCTTCACTTCCGCGGTACCACCATAATTGGATGCACGCATGCATCCCGCTTTACCCCATAACGCTGAGGGAAGCGCCTATGTTTTAGCATAGGACTCCGAAGGTAGGTTCAGCAGATTGTCTGTGGCGAAGTCTTCCAGCTTGTAAACTCCACTCTCTGGCACAGCAAATGCCTGCATACTATTCCTTCATCGACATTCGTTTGTGAAGATTTCTATTTATCATACAACAGAAACGGAATTTGTCAAGAGGGCTTCGCCTACGCATAGCCAAGACCTTTCATTCCTCCGTATCCAGTTGCCAATTATGATAGACTAAACAGTGTAAGGAGGACTCGATGATGAATGATAACGAAAAAATCCTTGGAAAAGAACGTCGAGAATTGATCATCAAAACATTGCAAGCATCCAAAAAACCGATTTCAGGTAGAGAGCTTGGTGAAATGACCAATGTCAGCCGACAAGTCATTGTTGGGGATATTACATTGCTAAAGGCGAAAAATGAACCGATCATCGCCACCAGTCAAGGGTATGTCTATATGCTGACACAAAGCGATCATGGAAAAATTGAAAAAACGATTGTCTGTCGCCATACACCTGAACAGACGGAAGAAGAACTACACATTTTCGTCGATCACGGACTCACAGTGAAAGACGTCAAGATCGAGCATCCTGTCTATGGTGATCTTAGTGCATCCATCATGGTTTCGAATCGGCATGAAGTGAAAGAGTTCATCAAAAAAGTGCGAGAAGCGAATGCCTCTTTTTTATTGAACTTATCCGAAGGTGGCACCCATCTCCACACCGTCTTGGCAGATACCGATGCTCAGCTTACCAATGCCGAAGATGCATTACGCAAAGCGGATATCCTCGTTGAATGAGGATCATCCGTTTTGCTATTTCTTGCTTCAATAAAACAACCAGACGACAATCGGGGCCATTACTGAACCAAATAATGCACTTAACGTCATCGCCACCGAACTCATCGAAGCCTCCCGTTCGCCCAACTCAAGCGCTTTGGATGTACCAAGCGCATGCGAAGACGTCCCCAAACCGATTCCGCGACCGATCGGGGTATCGATCCGAGTCCATCGCAAAAATACCGGTCCGAATAAAACACCTGTAAAACCTGCAATCATGACAAAAACAGCCGACAATGGAGCGATCCCACCTACACTTGCCGCGATTTCCATAGCAACCGGCGTCGTGATGGATTTCGGCAGTAACGTGAGAATGATCTCTTGAGAAAATCCGAAGAGCTGTGCAAACAAAGCACCACTGAAAAGGCCGGTAAAGACACCTATAGCGATACCGCCAAGCACCGGGAACACATGCAACTTCAACAAATCCTTTTGTTTATAGAGCGGTATTGCCAACGCAACAATCGCTGGTCCCAGGAACCGGTCGATCCATTGTCCACCAAGCATATAGGTATCATAGGGGATTCGGAACACGAGAAGAATCAGGATAATGAGAACCGACGAAGCAAAGGCCGGAACGAGAAACGCCCGACGATAGTTGAAATACAGCGCATTTGTCACCAAATAGAATATGACGGTCATTAAAACAAAACCAAGGGAAATGCCGATCATTTGCATGCGATCCGCTCCTTGCTCTTACGGGCGATCGTCTGGCTCACATAGCCGGAAACCCACATTGTCGCGAAAGTGCTCAGCACAATAAGCGGAATGAGTAAAATGCCTTTCCCGGTGAAGACTCCACCATAATCGATGACACCGACCGTAGCAGGAATGAAAAAAATTGGTAAATATGACAGTAAAGCCCTTGAACCCGATTCTACCCATGGTAGCTTAACAATTTTCAAGGACAACGCGGCCAACATCAGTAACAACCCGATTATACTTCCCGGTAGCGGGAGATGGAAATAACTTTGAATCCAATTCCCGACAAGCACAAAAACATATAATATGATAATTTGTAATGCTATTTTTACATATTTCAAAACTTATAACGACATCCTTTCTCTAACTATTCATATATAGACTACCATCAATTCGAATTATAATAATGCAGAGACCCGATTCCATAAATGCTAAAAGAAGAATAAAAAAATGTACACATTAAGTGTACATCTAGGGCTCCTATTTAGTGAACTCCGTATGATGGTTATCCGATCCATTTTCCTTCATTTCTTTCCCGTTTGCGTCAATTGGATCGATTGTATGTTTAAATCGATAAGCTTTATGAATAACAATGTAAATAAATATGAGCTCCACAACTAAGAAAGCAATCATAATCCAAATCCATCCCATAGTACTCAATTACTGCTCACCTTCCCGTCTAAATACTCATCAGTAATAGTCTACTACAAAGTTTTCACAATTCCTAGTTGATTGACTGAAATTACATGAATTAGTCATAATTCCCTCTTGACAATTCACCATGATGCTCAATTGCGAGCTCTATCATTCCACACTTTAATGGTCGCATCTCCAAGGACGTAAGCGTAAGTATCTGTTTCATTCCCAATCATTTTAAATAAATGATTATTAATGATAACTCCCCTCCACTATTTCCAGCACCCATTTTCTAGCCGACCTTCAGTTTCAACTGCTGGTTGGCTAGATTTTTATCAAAAAACTACTTCCAATCATCTCTTTCAAATAGCACTAACGTCCTGCAAGATGAATGATTTGACGGACATCTATCATATGATGAAGAGCGGACACGCTTTTTTGACGATCCGTGTGCTAACCATTGTCAGAAGCCAATTTCACTATTCAATTGTTTCAAAAATGTTTCCATGAAGGCATGTCGCTGTTCCGCAAGTCGCTTTCCTTCTTTTGTACTCATCAAGTCTTTTAGTAACAGCAACTTTTCATAGAAATGGGTGACGGAGGCGGTTTCCTTACTCCGATATTCGGCTTCGGACATAATTTCCCTTGCGGTTTCGTTGGCGTCATACAACTTTCGTCCCCTTGCTCCACCGAATGCAAACGCCCGGGCAATTCCGATGGCACCGATCGCATCAAGACGGTCTGCATCACGGACGATCGCTCCCTCTATGGAAGTTAGTTCTTTTGCATGACCGCCACTAAATGACACACTTTCAATGCAGGTCAACACTTGCTCAGACAGTTGCCGGTCTGCCCCGATCGTCTGTAATAGTTCGGTAGCGGTCGGTTGGTCGTCCGATTGATACTTAACATCATCGATATCATGCAACAATACGGCCAATCGGACAACTTGTGGATCGGCGTCCGATTCTTGCTGCAATATCATTTCCGCGTTCCGCAGTACACGCTCAATATGCGCGAAATCATGACTGGCATCATATTGATTGTATATTTCTTCGACGAGTTGTTCACATTTCTCTATAAGGGTATTCATCAGATCACTCCATTTGTCTGTCTATATGAAAAGTAATTGCCGTGATAGGTCAGTCAAATTAACTTACCTTTATGTAAAATTAATCAAGAAGGCGTCTGAAAATTTAGGCATATGATTGACGCAAATTGTCGATTCATGTATAGTTTAAATATCCATGCCATATGATGGATGAGACATTGAAACGCCGAGGAGGAGTATACATGTACCAGGGAAAAGTGAAATGGTTCAGCAATGACAAAGGCTATGGTTTCATCGAAGCGGATGACGGGGAAGATGTGTTCGTCCACTTTACCGGTATAGTATCAGATGGCTTTAAGTCGCTCGATGAAGGGCAATCCGTATCCTTCGAAATCATCGAAGGGAATCGTGGACCTCAGGCGGCAAATGTCTTAAAAATTGACGATGAATAATTAGATCTTAGGCGCCTGGATTTTGATTTGCACTTCAAAATTTACGGGCGCCCTATTCTTTTGTAAAATGAAGTTAAGCAGTAAATCCTAAAGAGTAAATCCCGCTGATGTCTATTGCAGCGGGATATTATTTTGTTATTTTATTTAATTCCTGTCCTAAAAACTGTAATTGCTCACCAATCGTACAAGTTGTAATACAAAATCGATGTGCACCGGTCTTCCCTTTTTCTTTGGACAATTGCCGTTTCACAAAACATTCTTCACAATAGACATCCAATATTTCAGTGATTTCATTCATCACATTGGTTTTGTTCATAACACCCTCCCATAGACACGATTCATTTATTTTAATATGCTTTGTATTAGGTTGCAACTTTCCATACGCAAACCGATAGGAACAGGACATTGTCAACAATACGTATGCCTGTCACTTTATAATTTAACCAATGGAGTTGAAAACATGCTGGAAGTATATGTGGACGGAGCGAGTGCAGGGAATCCAGGTAAGAGCGGTATTGGTATTTTTATCAAAGGGGAAGGACATCACCTTAAAATTTCCGAACGGATCGAGCCCACGAATAATCATACGGCCGAATTCCATGCATTATTACGTGGAATGGAAGAAGCAGCAAAACTGACAACAGGCATTGTCTCAGTCCGTTCAGATTCCCAAGTTGTCGTCATGGCCGTTGAAAAGGAATTCGTCAAAAATGAGCAATATAAAGATCTATTGACAAAAATTCTCGATATCGCCAAAACGTTCGATTTCTTTTTTATCAAATGGATTCCTGATGAAGAGAACCGGGCCGCAGATGCCTTGGCCAGAGCAGCCATCCATAAAAAAGAAAACTAACCTAAGCGTTAGTTTTCTTTTTCAGAACATCATATGCCCACTTTCATAAACGTGACTGTATGGTCATTCATGTCGTACAAGACCCATTCACGATCTCCAATGACAGCCCCGACGTTGACCAGCACTTGTTCCCCTGTGGCGTCATAGGGAACGCCGAATTCGATAGCTTGCTCGACGCCATCCCTCGATAAGGCTGACTGATGGCTATGCCCATAAAAAACAGGTGATGTATCCGCCTTCGCCTGGATGAGCGACCACGGTTCACCGCCCCACTGCCATTGATGGCCATGGATCACTTCTGCTTGGCCGAGCTCCAATGTCTCGGGCAAAGTGGATAGCTTTTCCCGTAGTGGGTCTTCCGTTTCCGTAATTTGAACAATTCGTTCTTCCTGATTACCCCTCACAGAAAAAAACGTCAACAATTCAGGAAATCCTTCCGGAATAACCATGACTTCTTCCAATGTCAAGAACTTTTTATTTGTTATATCCTTTTTACTGATTGTACATTCAAACAAGTCTCCTGTTCCGACCCGGATGGCTTCAGGTGCTTTCTCCGTAATATCGGCAAGCACTTTTTCCAGATCTTCTTTGGATGAATGAATATCTCCCAATAATGCGTAATTCAATGTATAGCCTCCATCATCGGTTAATAAGTTTTAATGAATAAGCCTTCCGTTTCGGACCATTCACCATATGCGATTCGCTTCAGATCAGGATACCCTTTTTTCACAAGTTCGTCCATAAGCCATTTGCGATCTTTCCCGGCAAACGCTAGCACTTCCTCCTTCACTTCACCTTCATCGATCAGGAGCACGGTCGGTTCTTCCTCTGCCGCCCCTTCTTGTAACGTACCGTTCGTTACCGGTTCGTAGCGGGCATATTGATTGACCGTCACATCTCCGTCAGGTTCTAAAAACAAATCCCGCACTTCCCGAAGCGTGAAAATTCCCTGCTTCCGTAAAGCTGTTCGCAACTGTTCCATCTCAAGATGATGCTTATTGAACTTTTTCATATCGAGTTCGCCATCACTAATCAGCTTGACAGGCTCACCTTTCAATAAAAGCCGAATCGGATTCCATTTTTTCGTCGCTCTTTCAATGAAATAGATGAGTATTGCCCATAATGCAATGGCAAACAAGAAGTGTGTAATTTTAATTTTTTCATCAAAGAGGCTTTCTTCCAAAATGCCCCCGAGCACAAGCGTATAGACGAAATCATAGGGTGTCAATTGCGCTAATTCTTTCTTGCCGAGAAGACGCACGACGACGAGCAGCGCACATAGGCCGATGACAAGTTTTAGTAAAGTATCGAGATACATCCTTTCGTAACCCCCTCAACTTACCGAGTTACAGGCTTATACCCCTTTTTACCAAATTGTATTCTTTACCCTCTCTCGACTTCGTTCCCCTCTTTTGAAATCCAATCGCTATAGCTGCCGACATACAGTCGGACCTTATCGTATCCATGCTGCTTCAACATCGCATAGAGCGGGGCTGCCGTCACACCGCTTCCGCAATAGACCGTCACTTCTTGAAAAGGAGCGACGACTTGATGCAACTCGCTTTTCACTGCCCCACCCAGTCGATAGACACCCTCGTTCTTCAGCTGTTCCCAATCGAAATTCAAGGCACCCGGAATCCGCCCGGCAATCGGATCGATCGGTTCCTGTTCGCCGCGATAACGGGCAGCAGAGCGGGCATCCAGCAAATGACTTGCCGTCTGCCCCTCCACCGTTTGTTCGACATATTGTCTTGATGCATAGATCGTCTCATTCCATTGAGGCGCCACAGCGGTCGGAGTCGGTTGTGGAAGACGGTCATCGACAGGGATGTCTGCCTCTTTCAACGCTTCAAAACCTTCCAGCGCGATAAACGCTTGTTTGAATCCCGCATATTGCAATAGCCACCAAGCACGTGCTGCAAAAGGACTGCCACCATCATCGTAGACAATGATGGAATCGTCGAGGGAAAGTCCACTTTTCCGGAAAAGTTCAGTCAGCGCTTCTTTCTCAGGCATCGGATGCCGCCCTTCTCGCTTGGTCATATCCGAAAGATCTTTTTCCAAATCCCAATAGATCGCTCCGGCTACATGACTTTCCGCATACTTGCGCTTCCCTTCCTGTGCATCCTGCAAATTGAAACGCGTATCAATCCATTTCGTTTTCTCGAAATCAACCTCACTCGCCGACTTAAATACTTCCGCCAATCAGACCAACTCCTTTATGCGTAAGCGATCATACACTTTCTTCCATTCCTCCAACTGTTCCGTCCCTTGCAACAAAGACCTTTCCGAAGCGATTTGGTTCAAGCTCTCTTTCAATAAATGCTGCCTAAGCCCTTCCGCTTCGCTATCAATCCAACTGTCCGCCCATTTGCCCAGTTCTTCTTTCTCCTGGCCAAGATAAATGGAAGCATCCTGTTTCAGCAGTTCACCGAGACGGTCTTTCAAGACGTCCCGCTCCCCTTTTTCGAAAAATGCTTTTTGGTTTTTAAACAGCTTATTGACACTGCCATAGACACCCGGATCCTCAAACGGTGTTGCAAATGTCAGCATCTCCGCTTCTTGCGGCTCATATGGGGAAGGGACGATGGAATTGTCCAAGTTGTTCAAATGGTTCAATTCGATGCGTTGTCGATCCATGATTTGCTTTTTCATGAAGTTCAGCATCCGTAAATTCGTCACTTTCAATTCCTGTGTCAAATCGAATCCAATCATCCCGACCGCTTCGGCAAGCGCCCCTTTCAATGCCCGTTCAGCCGAGTTGTTCACAAAGACAGATGGGCTATACGCCTCTTTGAAAAAATCGCTGTAACGTAGGAATACGCGTTGCAAAATGTAATAAATGAGCTCTTCCAATTCGTTATGGGTCGCTTTCGTCAACACTTCCGCAAACTGATAAGCGAAGTGGCGGCGCAATTCCCCTTCCAACTGGTTCAACTCCTCCAATCGCTCCGCTTTGCGCGTCCGGTTCGCTTCCGTACGGGAAATAAGCGAGGCCAACCGTTCGATCGTTTTCACCGTTTCTTCTTCCAGCGCCTGGACAGCGAGCCCTTTCAGATCATTCTCCAAGAAATGATGGAATTCCTTTTCAAACGGAGTCATGTGAGGATCTGCTTGACCGTTCACTTTCGCTTCAAGCGCCTGCAAACTTGAAATGCCGTGCACGCGTGGATGGCGGATGCCAAACTTTCGCAACTCATCCCCAACAAACGTTTTGACGTCTTCCGCTTCCTCTTCATTCGCCGCCAAATCGATCGCATTGACGATAAAGAACATCTTATCAAGTTCGAACGCATCTTTCACACGTCCCAATTGGACGAGAAACTCCCGATCTGCCCTTGCAAATGCATGATTATAGTACGTGACAAAAAGTATGGCATCGGCGTTGCGGATATATTCGAAAGCAACGTCAGTATGACGCGCATTGATGGAATCGGCTCCTGGCGTGTCCACCAAGGTAATTCCTTTTCTTGTCAATTCGCAATCATAATAGAAATCGATCGATTCAACGAAACAGCTTCTATCTTCCTCCGCCACAAATTTCACAAATTCATCGCGTTCCGCTTTGACGACCGTACCGAGTGCATCGCGGTACACAGGATAGCCTTTTTGGAATGCACTGATGAACGCTTTATGGATATGGAGATGCTCTTCCTGCAATTCCGTTTGGAGCGCAGCCTCTGCCTTTTGGAATGCATCTTCCAATGACAAAGCTTTTATGCCTAGCGCCTCCAATGAACGTAGGACATCCTCCGTCATCCGCTCCTCTGTTTTCAACAGGACATCCGCCGTGCAATCCTCTTTTCCGGCGGAAACCGGACGAATCCGGTTAATCGCCGCCGTTGTCGGGTTCGGGGAAACCGGCAAGACCTTTTCTCCGATCAAAGCATTGGAAAATGATGATTTTCCCGCACTGAATGCACCAAACAATGCTACAGTAAATTCCTGACCATCCAATCGATCCGCTTTTTTACGTAAATATTCCGCCGCTTCCAGAAAACCAGGGATCTTTTCCACTGCATGTGCCACTTGCATGGCCTGCTCAGCAACAGATCCAGCGTCAGCAACATCGGATTCTGCATGAGGCGATACCAATTCCTGTTCCTGTGTTGCCTCTTGTTGTGTACGATCCCCTTCATCTGTCCCACTAAATTCAAGCGTTTGCAACGTTTCACGCATATTCCACTTTTCAAGAAGGGCATCGCGCGCGATCGTCATCTGTTTTGATGGGTTAGCCATTTCTTTTTCCACGTTTTCCAGTTGCTGTTGCACTTCTTCGACTTGGAGAATTGCCATTCGTTTTTCTTCTAGAAGGCGTACTTTCTGTTCAAGGGGGCCTGATTGTTCATTTCCAGATTGGGCTGTGATGCGAGCCATTTCGTGCTTCCAGTCATCTGTCATTTTACGGAAAGCATGCTGGATAACGGTCCGCATCCGTTCGGAATAGTTCAAGACGGTATCGCCCGTGATCACTTCCGACACATTGAATTCTTTCTCCAGTTCTGCAAATGGAACCGTAAAATCCATCCCATCGATGGAGAGTGAGCGGTCATCGGTTAAAATCCCCGCTTCTTTCAAAGACTTTTTCATCAATGCCTTCAAATGGACTTCGATCTGGGCATGGACAAGTTTCCCGATATTTTCGGCTAACGCGTTTTTCCTACGTTCCCTTTCTTCCGCCGTTTTTTTGGCCCCGAATAGAAATCCGACTTTGAAACGTGAAGACAATGATTCCAAATAGTCCTTCAACAGTTCGCGTGTTTCGTATGGTGTAATCGCTGCGCTTTGCAGCAAATCGTTCTGTGCCCGATCAAAATTCGAAGCGAATGCATCTTCCGATAGTAAAGAGAGCATCTTTTCCGTCTCTGCCAGCTCCGCCAACAGTTCTTCTTTCTGATCCCATTCATCGTCTGTCATTCTGTCAGAGAAGGTGTTTTTTCGTTCTTCCAGTTCATCCGTTAGAAATTGACGATGTTCATCACGCAATTTGACAAGTGTTTGTTTCGCATTTTCCACAAACCGCTCTTGCCAGTTTTCCATCGAACCGTCAACGATCGCCTTCACTTTATTGAAATCATTATGTGCATGTGCGGCATCCTTTAATGACGTATAAAAAATCCCTTTTGGCACGACGCCCCACAGGCCAAAAGAATGTTCAACAGATTTTTTGAAATCTTCGAATGGCAGCTCGCTTTCCCGGTGTTTATCGATTTGATTGATGATTAAATAAACATTTTCGTTATAGCGCATTAGCTCTTTCGTAAAGCGGAAGTTCAATTCCGATTGCACATGGTTATAATCCATCGTATAGAAGACAAGATCCGCCAAGTGGAGTGCCGATTCCGTCGAAAGTCGATGCGCATCATCCGTGGAATCGACACCTGGCGTATCCATAACGGTGATCCCATCCGGCAATTTCGATTCTGTATGGCCGATTTCTACGAGGGAAACCGCCGCTCCGTCTTTACTGAATGATTTAATTGCCGCCGGGAAACCATGCCCTGCATATTTCGCAGCTGTTCCATCCGAGCGATGGATGATGGCATAGTCCGTTTCCGCTTTCCGCACTTTAACGATATTGGCGCTTGTCGGAATCGGGCTGGATGGCAACAGATCATCCCCAGTCAATGCGTTGATCATCGAAGATTTCCCAGCAGAAAAATGGCCGGCAAAGCCGATTGTATATTCCTTATCGATTAATTTATTGGCGAAGTATACCGTTTTCTTAAAACGTTCTTCGTCTTCATTCTGTTTGAAGAGCTGTCCATATAAGGCAGCTTGTTGCAATAGATTGTCCAATTCAGGCATGTACATTTCGATCCCTTCCTCAATTTCTCTTCCCATCATACCACTTTTCACGCTCTGAATAATGGAAAAAAATTTAGAGAAAATTTTTTGTCGAATTTTCGTACTCTAGCATTTATTCATGATATGATAGACCCATTGAGTTGCGACGAAAGGCGGAAAGATAAATGAGTACATCCAAATATGTACAAATGATCTTAAATGGCACCATTACTTCTTTAACAACTGTTATTCCCGTCAAATTAGACGTTCTCCCCCCAACTCTCACCGTTCAACCTTATATGCAAAAGGAACTAAGTGTTCTCATTGGGCTTGTCGGGGGGATCAAAGGCCGATTGATCATTGACACTTCACAGCAAGGGATCGATACAATCGGACAAGCGATGTTCGGCATGTCGATCGAAGGGGAAATGATTGAATCATTCACAGGCGAACTCGGCAATATGGTCGCCGGAAACTTATGTACCATCCTTGAAAAAGATGGTTTGCACCTCGATATTTCTCCTCCTACTGTGATGGCGGGGGAAACGAAATTTTTCGGCTTCACCCAAGCTTTCAAATTGCCCGTCCGGCTGGAAGATGGGACAATGCTACACGTTTTATTGACAATGGATGAACCAGCTTAAATAACCAAAAAGGATTCTCCCGGTATTGCGGAGAATCCTTTTTATGTTTATTTGATCGTTTGAATATCCACAGGGAAAATCCCTTCGATTTCGGCTTTCATTTTTTGATCGTTGTCATCTAAGAACAGATGGATCGTCCCTGAATCTTCCGATGTCCGGATAAGTCTTCCTGCTCCTTGGCGCAACCGCAACAACATGAATGGCACATCCACTTCACGGTATGGGTCTTCCGCTTGCTTCCGTTTCGCATCAAAGAGCGGATCGGATGGCGGCAATGGCAAGTCATAAATGATGACGCGGGTCAAGGCATCTTGCGGGATATCCAACCCTTCCCACAGATGATACGAACAGAGAACCGGAACCTGCTTTTGTTGAAAATCGCGAACAAGCGACGAAAGCTCTCGATCGCCTTCAAATGCAATCCGGTCTTGCCAAACGGCAGGTACTTGTTCCTTGAAGCGATTCATCGATTTCTCGGATTTAAAGAGGATGAGCGTCTGTTCGCCATCCGCCAACAATTCGAGTGCGCGAGCGGCTTTTTCCTCCACTGTCACATCAGTCGCATAGACTTTCATCACTTCCTCATAATCAAACGGCGAGTCTACAGAGAATGAGATGAAATCCTGAATACCGAGCCCCTCCGCCAAATAGGAGAAATCCTTCCCGACAGATAGTGTGGCTGATGAAAAGACGATCGGCGTCTTGGATGAAAACAGTTTTTCTTTCAAAATATCGGTCACTAGGCGTGGCATGATGACGAGTGTCGCTTCCCCTTTACGATCTTCCAGCCAATCGACCGCGTCATTTTGGGAAGTGAACAATTCCATCGAATAAATATATTGGTCCAAATACTCCTCGACCATTTTCAGATCATATTCCGGAATGATAAACAATTCCCCTTCGAAAACGAATTCTTCCAGCAGTTCGGTGGAAATGCGGACCGCTTCTTTCCCGATTTCGAGCAATTCCGGCGTCTTCTCCAGCGCTTTCCGTTCATTATCCGTCGCCTCTGCAAAGGCGACCAGCATGGTGAAAAAGGCTTCATGCGTATCGATAAGCCGCTCCATCAGCTGCAATGTATGTTCACGGATGCCATCCACCATAATACGTTCCAATAAGTTCAGCAAGGTACTGTTTTGCACTTCATATGTCAACGCACGCTGAGCGGAATACTCGAGCAAATGCCCTTCATCAAAGACGATCATGGACACTTCCGGTAGCAACGGCAATTGCCCTTGGCGCTTCCGGGATTCTTTTGTCCAAATATGCTCCATATAAAAATCATGGGAACAGATAATGATCTCTACCGCTTCCCGGTAATGGTTACGATGGATCGTTTGCCCACATCGATTGCGGACATCACATGCTGCACATTGCTGAATCGGGTGGAAATTGACCGTTTTCCACTGTTCATCGCTCAAATCCGGAAAATCCGATCGTTCGCCATACGGGCTGATGGACTGCAAAGAGGCATTGCCATGCACAAATTCCGGCAAGCTGTCTTCAATCCATTCAATATATTCTTCGGAAGACGTATCTCCCGTCTCTTCCAAACGTTTCAAACATAAATACTGATCTCTTGCTTTGGCCAAACGTACATCGATATCTAGGTCAAGGGCCTCCCCGACTTTCTTAATATCGCCGTCTTCTTTCACTAACTGATCAATGAGTGTTTCATCCGCACAGGAAATCAGTGCAGGCCTTCCCGTGTAACGGGCATAAGCAATGGCCGGCAACAAATAAGCGATCGTTTTTCCTGTCCCGACGCCCGCTTCCGCAAAAAGGACTTGTTTTTCTTTCAATGCCTGCTCGATTTGGAACGCCATGAAGATTTGCTCATCTCGGCATTCAAATCCTTTTTCTGTCAGGTCGTCGTACAACGTATCCCCAATCCAATCATTCAATGATTCATAGAATGATTTCTCTTTCGATAAAGGGAATGGCATCTTACTTTTCATATGGAACCCCTTCCTACTTTACATGCAAAAGGAAGAGGCATCTCCTCTTCCACAAATGCTGACTTATTGCTTTTGTCCCCAATACTGATAAAAATCAGTACGGATAAAACCATTAAATAATTTCCGCTTTTTCGTCGCTTTTTTCCCATACATCGTTTCAAAGTTTTCCAATGATGAAAGCATATAGACGGACCAAGACGGATGCTCCTTCATTATACGCCCGAGCACGCGCGTTATGTCCTCGGCTTCTTCAATTTCACCGAGCCGCTCGCCATATGGCGGATTACCGACCATGACGCCGTTCAATCCTTCTACGGTCAAATCCCTCACATCGCGCTGTTGAAATTGGATTAAATCCATAAAGCCCGCTTCCATTGCGTTCTCCTGGGCGACCTTGACCATACGTGGATCCACATCGAAGCCTGTAATCGCTAATGGTTGGTCATAGTTTGCAACGTCTTCCACTTCTTCCCGAACTTGATCCCAGACGCTTTTCTTAATCCATGGCCATTGTTCACTCAAAAACTCCCGATTATAACCCGGAGCGATATTCTGTCCAAACATCGCCGCCTCAATTGCGATCGTTCCCGAACCACAAAACGGATCTACGAATGGCCGATCCGGATTCCAGCGCGTCAATTTGACAAGCGCTGCCGCCAATGTTTCCTTCAATGGGGCATCCCCTTGTCCAACACGATAGCCACGCTTATGCAGCCCCGTACCGCTGGAGTCGATCGTCAACGTCACTTTATCTTTTAAAATCGAGACTTCCAATTTGAACAATGGACCTGATTCATCCAAAAAGCCGATTCGTTTATAAGCCATTTTCAAACGTTCCACAATCGCTTTTTTCACAATCGCTTGGCAATCCGGTACGCTGTACAATGTCGACTTCACTGACTTCCCTGCAACAGGGAATGCCGCATCGACCGGTAAAAAACGTTCCCAAGGGATCGCTTTTGTCTGTTCAAATAAGTCGTCGAACGTCGTCGCGTGAAATTCCCCCGCGATAATCCGAACACGATCCGCGACACGCAACCACATATTCGTTTTGGCAATGGCCGTTTCATCCCCTTGGAAATAGATCTTTCCATTATCCGATGTCGTATTAAATCCAAGTGCTTTCACTTCATCCGCTACGATCGATTCCAATCCCATTGCGGAAGTGGCGACCAATTTATATTCACTCACATTTATCCAACTCCAATCCCAGCATTCAAACAAACTTATAAAATATCAGTATACATAAGGAAGCAAGTTTGCTTTCCCATATCTATTCTGTACGGCATTCGTCATTATTAAACTTCGTTGATTCCAAAAGAAAAGCTCTCCACATAATTAGGAGAGCGGTCGTTTGTACAATAAAACCATAGAAAATCCGATAAGCCATGTTTTGTTCCCGTGTACTCAAGCGGCTTACGCCTCGTACTTAGGGTGGTAATCATCTATCTACAAGCGGATGCTTGTCCCTTCGTCTGTTCAATTCCTTCAGAAGAGTGCCCCTACCATAATTTGGGTTTCTCACTCGTGGGGTTTACCGCGTTCCATCCGATCCGTTTCCGGATCAGCTACGTTACTGTGGCACTGTTCAGGGAACCTCATCCATATCCGAAGACTTAGGATTTATTCCCGCCGTCAACGCGCAAAGCGCGATGCCCCGGCTTATCGTTTCGCCGAGCACGAACACTACGGTCATCTCAGATCCGTGTGAGCATGGACTTTCCTCTACAAAAACAAGTTTTGCAGCGATTACCTGAATTCACTCTATGGTATTGTTCAGTATACAGTACATCGGATCTATTTTCAATCCCGATGTCCAATTTTTTATTCCTGATCGAAAAGTTTACTGCCGAACACATGCTTTTCCAAATTGGAAATTCGTTTTAAAATATCAAAGTTTGTCGTGCCTGCACTTCCTGCTGCCGGACGTCTTTGAGCGGCAGTCAACTCTTCCTGTAGTTTTGCATTTTCATTGCGCAATTCTGCAATCGTTTTTTTGAAAGTTTCATAATCTTGGATGACATCATCAAGGAAGAGATCGACTTCTTCCTGGTTATACCCGCGCAGGCCCGTTTTGAATTCTTTTTCAAGAATCTTTTTTGAATCCAATTTAATTTCCATGAAAATCGCCCTTCCGTCTATGTTTACATACGGTCGATTATAGCATAATACACTCCGATCTGTCTTGCCAAGCGGCGCGGGCTATCCGACCCATTCCACGTAGGAAAATGCTTTCAATCAGCCGTACCCGAAACACATGTCAACTATTGGCGCCCGATGTCGTTTCTTGCGCTTCCCCAGGAAATAATTTTCGTTGGATTCTTATTTCCCGTTTTGCAAACGCATTACTCGCACGACTCCGAAACCGTTCCGACAGTTCGGGATCCACTTGCAGATGCCAAATCGCCTCTTTCGTTACTCGGTTTGCCTCCTCCCACTCCTTCACCCTATGCTCATACAGCTTGGCCAATTCCTCAAGGGCAATAATCCGTTCCCTGCCCGTCAGACCCGTCGATGCGATCGTAAAAGATCGGACTGCCTCCTGATATGCCTGTTCCCGTTTTAAAATAAAACCGAGATGAAAATGTGTCATCGGATGATCCACGCCATATTCCGCAATGGATTGTTCAAAAATGAGTTTACTTCGCTCATATGATTTCAAGTCCGCAAACCACTTTCCGATATTCGTCTGGGTGACGGCAGACGCTGACACTTCCGTTTTCAGCAACAGATCCGTCGAACGGATATATAAAGCAACAAGGGATAAGATATCCCATTCATTATGGTCGAGCACTTTCATCAGAAGTTCCGCACGACCATTTTTTACGGCATCTTGATAAATGATCGGCGCCATATGCCCGGGAATATCCCCTTCCCGCTTGAAGCCAAGCTTTTTCTCTTCAATAGCTGGCAGCCGGAATGTTCCCATTTCATCTTTCCAAATACGACGCGAGCCGTGCAGCAAGTCGATTTGTGTATGCGTGAGCAGCGGTGGAAGCACATTTCGATTCATCGTCCAACGCGTCTCCAACTGCGGAACATCGAAACTTTTTCCATTATACGTCACGAGTGTCGCAGATTCTTTCCACAAATCCGACGCATAAAGAAAGGCCGCTTCATGGTCAGGCCCCGGCAGGACATATTGCGTCAATTTAAAACTGGAGGCTGTCTGTTCGATGAACCCCATCAGGAAAATGAGCGTTCCGGCACCTTTCAATCCAGTCGTTTCCGTATCGAAAAACAACAGTGGCTTGGAGAAATCCGGAGACAACGGATGCGGCTCACCGGATCTCCTCCATTCATCGACAGTTGCTTTCAGACCAAAAAGGACGATATCGCCATGTCGATGATCGGAATGATATTCCACAATCCGTTTATAGACAATGCCATGCTCATTTTGCTCTTTCGTCAAACCCGCATCAAGCCACTGCTGTTCATAAGAGGGTGCTGGAATTTCCTTTTTCACTTCGGGCACCACTTTATCTACCGTTTTCTTTTTTAGCAACTTCTTCATCTGCATCAGTTTTTGTTCATAGGACATCGGAATTCCCTCCCGCCAGCGTTTGAAGCAAGGATCCGACGTCTCGCTTCATGCCCATTCCAGCTTCTTGTGCGCCGATGCAAACCGGGCATCCCGCCTCACAACGGCAGCTAGCTACATGATCGGCTGCCTGTTGGAACAAGTCATCCCAGCGATCGAATATTTTTTCACTTAAACCGATACCACCAGGATAACTGTCATAAATGAAAATAGTCGGCTTTCCGGAATGGACTGCCTTCACTTGCGGCACAACATGGATATCCGTCCGATCGCAACGCACAAACAGCGGGATAAAAGACTGGATGGCATACGCTGCACCTGTCATCGCATCTGTTAACCCGGCGCCTGTCCAACCATCCGGAATATCGAACGAAAACCATGTAGAAGACGTATGCAGTTCTTCCGAGGGCAATGAAATCGGACCGGATCCGATATTATCATGAGAATCAAAGCGGATTTTTTTGAAAATCGTTGGGATCGCCAGCACAGCTATGTCTCCGTATGCCGCTTCTCCTCCGCCGAAATGCCGCAAATCGTCTTCACTCATCACTTTCAATTCCACCGCCAGATTGGCATCGGTGAAATAATCGACATCAACTTCGGTGACATATGCTTTCTTTTCCTCCCAATCAAGCATTTCCACTTGAAATTGCGTCCCTTGATGCATATAGATCGCTTCTTCGTGAAGCAACGTCATCGCACTAAAACGATCCATCTCGCCGATGACCGTCGTTTCTTTTGGATGTGTTTTGTCAATAATGACAACATTTTCTTGTGATGCGGACCGTAGACTGATTTCGCTCGCTGGGAAACTGTCCGTCATCCAATGCCATTTGTCCGTCGTTTTCACTAAGATCCCTTCACCTTCCAGAAAAGCGAGCAGCTCCTGCACTTCAAATTCCCCATACGTTTCTGTCATCGTAAAAGGCAGTTCGAACGATGCGCATTTCAAATGATCCATTAAAATGAACATATTATCCGGATGGATGCGCGCTTCTTCCGGCGATTGACCGAGCAAATAGTCGGGATGCTCAATAATGTATTGATCGAGTGCCAAAGATTGCGCGACGTAAATGATCAGCGCCTCTTCCTGCCTCCGCCCTGCGCGCCCCGCCTGTTGGAACGCACTCGCAATATTTCCCGGATACCCCGTCATGATACATGCCTGTAGCTGCCCGATATCGATGCCAAGCTCAAGCGCATTCGTACTGACGACCGTCCGGATATCCCCCTCGCGTAAACCTTTTTCGATTTTCCGTCGCTCCGAAGGTAAATAACCGCCACGATACCCCATTACGGTATTGTCAAACAGTTTCTTCTTTGTCAGTTCTTTCATATAAGTGACAAGCATTTCAACACGTACCCTGCTTTTCGCAAAAATGATCGTTTGGACACCTTCGCGATACAGTAATGAAGCAACATCGCGCACTTCCAACACGGCACTTCTCCGGATGCCAAATGTCGGATGGACGACAGGTGGATTGTAAAAGACAAAATGCTTCTTCCCTGCTGGAGCCCCATTATTGGCAATTAATTGCATATCTGTATTTGTCAATGACTCCGCAAGCTCCTGCGGATTCGCAATCGTCGCCGACGTGCAAATGAACACCGGATCACTGCCATAATACTGACAAATCCGCTTCAAACGTCTTAACACATGTGCAACATGACTGCCGAAAACGCCTTTATACGTATGCAGTTCATCTATGATGATATATTTCAAGTTCTCGAACAACGACACCCATTTCGTATGATGCGGCAAAATGCCCGAATGTAGCATATCAGGATTTGTCAAGACGATATGCCCGGACTTCCGCACTTTGGACCTGAGCCCAGGCGCTGTATCACCGTCATAAGTGTAACTGAGAATCGACTCCCCACTCGCTTCGATCAGCTCATGCAAATCCGCCAGCTGATCCTGTGCCAATGCTTTCGTCGGAAATAAATAGATAGCTCGCGACGCTTCGTCCTCCAAAATGCTTTGCAAGACCGGTAAATGGTAGCAGAGTGATTTACCCGAAGCAGTCGGCGTCACCGCAGTAAATGACTTTCTAGAAGCCGCCAATTCGAAAGCTTCCCGTTGATGGCTATACAGTTGCTGGATGCCTTTCGACGCCAACGCTTTAATGATGGACGGATGAAGCTTGTCCGGAAAATCCGCATAGACCGCTTCTTTCCCTTCAATCGTCCTATAATGAATGACATTACTAGAAAAAGAAGGGTCCGTCCGCAACTTCTCCAACACTTCATGGATTGCGTTCTTCTTAGTCATGTGACATCCTCGTCCTTCTCTGCGTTCAATGCATCCAAAATGGTTTTCAATGTATATTCAGCCGAATTGATCGACAACACAAATCTTTTTTTCCCTGTCTTCTGATAAAACGACTGTACAATAAATTGCTTCATTGAATCATTCAATGATTCAATCTGGATTGGATGAACATACTTCGGCTTTGCCGTCTTGACAAATTCCGATACTTCTTCCGTCCATTCATCCAACATCGTATGATACCGATCCGCATACGGCTTCACTTCTATAAAAAAATCAGGTTCCCGATCGAGTTCCCTCATCTGTGCATGACGTTCACGACATTCCCCACAAACAGAAAGGAGAATCTCCGTCTTTTCTTTTAAATTCATAAGGTTATGCATCCTCCCTGTACGTTTCTTTTATTTTAGCAGAAACGAAGGAAATGCACCATATTAGAAGGGAACGTATATTCCTCGAGAACAAAAGCGCTACAACGCCGATATTACTTTACTCAAAATCCACAGCACTACAAACAACAGATTATATTGGAATGTAACGGGGATCCGACTATTGTAGAATCCCCGAAAGTCATCTAGCAACAGCGCCCAATCAGCTGTGAAGATGGGAGATTACCCGGTTAGGAGGACCGGTGACAGCTGCGACATTCCTTAGCTTACTAGAGTCATTAGGCATTCAAAGATCGTTTTTGAGGCCACTCACGGAATTAAAAAGTTGAACCGCCGTATACTGAAAGGTACGCACGGTGGGAGGAGATAAAATGTCTTTGGCCTGCAAGAATTGTACATAAATTCTCCCGTTCTCCAATACTTTTTAATAAATCTTTGAAACTGTTTCTGAAAATACTCGTCTGTACGTTGCTTGATGGACAGAGGAGGTAAAAGCATGAAGTTTATAGGATTAGCAATCACACTACTACTGGCAGGAATTATTTTGGCAGGATGCACGATCGAAGTCGAAGAGACCAAGGTTGAAAAGGAGAAAGAATATACCGAAGAAGGATTGGGGAATATCACTGACTATGGGGAAGCTACTATTATAAGTGAAGCAGAGCATTTCGTACTTGAAGAGAATGAAAGCCTAAGCTATGAGTTATCTGATGTGAAAATAATTAAACTTGAAAACTACACTGAGCATGCTGAATTCCCATTAACATTAAAGCATGGTGTTCTTGATATCAATGAGGTACCAGAGTCGCTATACATGGTTATTGGCACGGAGAAGATGAAAAATAAAACCGACAGCCCTCTTGTGTTTAGTGGCGTTTATAAGATGAAGGAAGGCAACAATATGAATGTCAGCATCAATACAGAGGACATCTTGTTTGGTGATGAGTTTGGCGCAGTGATGGCTAGTGGAGTTGATTACAAATCTCAATTTGCAGTGATAATCGACAATCCCGACGTGAAGACACTAAGCTTTACATTGCCAAACGCTTGGGACGAAAAAAATAACGGAGATGATATACTGGAGGAGCAAGAATTCACAATGGAGTTCATCAAAAAATAAACCTTTACTCATCTGACTATTCAGTCAAATTAGATACAAGCTACTTGCAATTGTAGACATAAACGGCAAAAATCACACCTTAGAAAGTAATGAGGAGTGTAAGCGTCAAATAATCCACACCTTCTAACATTCCCGATGTTTTGAGATCATTACCATCACATCAACATCAAATGGCGGAATATTCTCCAACAAATATATTACTCAAACCTATCAGGTGGAGATTATTGTCTATTGGAAGGCTAGCCATCAAATTGCAACTTTCTGCGGGTTAACTCGTCTAAATCATGTGGTATGATATTGAGATGCGAGGTGGTATTGATGACGATACGCTATCCGAACGGGAAGAAATATATGCCCGTCCAGAAGTCGACTGTCCAACGGAAGACGGATTTCTCTTTTAGTAATCGCGGAATGGCTTTGGAAGAAGAATTGAATGAGTCCAATGAATTCTATTTAAGCCGCGGCATCGCTGTCATCCATAAAAAACCCGTTCCGATCCAAGTGGTGAATGTCAATTACCCGGCCAGAAGTGCCGCCGTAATAACGGAAGCTTATTTCCGGACACCTTCCACAACCGATTTCAACGGCGTCTGGAATGGGAAATACATCGATTTCGAAGCGAAAGAAACGAAAAGCTCCACTTCTTTTCCGCTTCAAAATATTCATGCGCATCAGGTCGATCATATGAAAAGCGTTTGGAAGCAAGGTGGACTTGCTTTTTTTATCATCAAATTTACACTGCTCGACCGCTATTTCATCGTCCCTTATGATCGTTTTGAGCGCTTCTGGGAAAGAATGGAGACGGGTGGAAGGAAATCCATCACCCTTGCCGAATTTGAGAAAGCCGGCATAGAAATTTCGCCTGGATTCAATCCGCGAATCGATTATTTACATGCGGTGTCCATCTTAATGATGGTCTCCGAAGAAACAATTGAAGGGCAGGAAGAACTATGAGTGAACCTATACATTCAAGAGCGGCTCGACGAAAAGCACTCGAAGCCGAGCGCTCGAAAAAGAAAGGCAAAAAGCCAAACGGTCCAAAAGGGTTATTCAAAAAAATAATCTTGGCGATCTTTGTGATAGGCTTGGTTGGACTGTTAAGCGGTTTTGGCTTATTTGCGTACTATGCAAGTTCAGCGCCGAAACTGGATGAAGACCTATTGAAAGATCCATTGTCATCCGAATTGCTCGATATTAATGGCGATGTATTCATGAAGACAGGTTCTGAAAAAAGAGAATTTGTTCCATACGCCGATATCCCGCAAGAATTGCAAGATGCGATTTTAGCGACGGAAGACGTGCGATTCTATTCGCATCATGGTATGGATTTCTGGCGATTGGGAGGCGCGGTGATTGCGAACTTCAGAAGCGGTTTCGGGTCGCAAGGGGCAAGTACCCTCACCCAACAAGTGATCAAAAACTCTTTCCTGACAGATGAGAAAACATTGAAACGGAAAGCGCAAGAAGCATGGCTCGCCTTCCAACTGGAACGGAAGTATGACAAAGAAGAGATCTTTGAAATGTACTTCAACAAGATTCTCATGGGTGGCAATAACTACGGATTCGGAACTGCGGCTGAATTTTATTACGGGAAAAAGTTGAACGAACTAGAATTACATGAAATGGCTATGTTAGCTGGCATTCCACAAAGTCCGAACGGCTATAACCCGACGAAAAATCCGGAACGTGCCGAGAAACGACGCAATATCGTGCTCGGTCTAATGTATCAGCATAAAAAAATTACAAAAGCAGAAATGGATGCGGCTAAGGCGATCCCGGTCACCGCAACACTACTTCCGGAAGATCAGAGACAAGTAGCCACAACGAAATATCCAGCCTTCGTCGACCTCGTCTTAGCTGAATTGGAAGATGCGGGCATGAGCCATCTCTTAGCCGAAGGGGTGAAAATCCAGACAACATTGGACCCTTCTGCGCAACAGGCAGTTGAAAAAGCGATCAATACATCCGAACTCTATGAATCGGACGACATGCAAGCCGGCATGACCGTCGTCGATACGAAGACGGGCGGCATCGTGGCGGTCGGTGGTGGGCGTAACTATTCCGGTCTTGACTGGAACTTTGCATCCGACCAGAAACGCCAGCCTGGCTCCACGATCAAACCGGTGCTTGCTTACGGTCCTGCGATTGAATATCTCAGCTGGTCAACCGGGAATACAATCGTCGATGAACCGTATAATTACAAAGGGACTAATCAGGCGATCCGCAATGTCGATGGCAAATATTTAGGGTCCATGACGATTCGCGAAGCACTATACAAATCGCGTAATATCCCGGCTGTTAAAGTATTTGAAGAAGTGGGTACACAAAAAGCCGGCGACTTCGCAAGAAAACTTGGTCTTCCTTATGACAAACTGAATTCTTCCAACGCATTAGGTGGAGGCGAATATGACTTTTCGACCGTCCAAATGGCCGGAGCTTTTGCGGCATTCGGCAACGACGGCATTTATACGAAACCATATGCCATTAAAAAAATCACGTTCAGGGATGGCAAAACGGAACGAAATATGGCTTCCAAGCCTGAAATTGTCATGAAAGATTCGACTGCTTATATGGTAACCGATATTTTACGTGGCGTGCTGACTTCAGGTACGGGTACAAAGGCGAATATTTCTGGTCTTGATATCGCAGGAAAAACAGGAACAACGAACTATCCTTCTGAAATTATCAGCAAATATGGGTTAAAAAATACAGACGTCCCCGACTCTTGGTTTACAGGCTATACGACCAATTACACGATTGCAGTATGGGGCGGTTATGAAAAATATACAACACCAATCACAACGTATGACCGAGGACGATATGTTCCTCAAAACTTATTCCGGATGGTCATGAGCGAAATTTCAGCTGGGAAAGAGACAGCACGCTTCAAGAAACCTGGATCGGTGGAAGAAGCGACGATTGAATACGGATCGAACCCGCTCCTACTCGCCAGCTCTACAACGCCAGCTAGCATGAAACGAACCGAATTATTCGTACGCGGTACCGTTCCGACGGAGATGGCGAAAGAAGAGATCATTGAACTTGAAGATCCTAGTAATTTATCGGCTCAATACGATCCAGAGACAAATTCTGTCTCCCTAAACTGGACGCATCATGCACCTGTTTCAGAAGCGGTTATGGGTGAAGTTGACTTTACGGTCTTTGTAGGTGTCGATGGCGGCGATATGCAAGAAATGACCAAGACGAAAGACATGTCCGTCACCTTCTCAGGCGCCGAACCGGGCCGAACCTATGTATTCTCCGTCGTCGCGAAACTTGGTGAATTGGAAAGCGGACCAGCCAGCACAACACTCCAAATTGACAATGCCGTCGAAGATGTGCCAGATGGAGAATTCGATGATGGTTCCGAAAATCCTGATGACGACTGGAATAATGTTAATGGGGATAATGAAAATAACGGCAATAACGGTAATAACGGTAACGACAGTAATTGGAATAACAAAAACAACTGGAACGACGGTAAAAACAATAATTGGAACAATGGCAACTGGAATAATAGGGACAACGGGAATAACAATGAAACCACCCCTGAGAATGATTCCTCGAATAGTGGAGGGACAGATCCAGGCGCCAATACTACTCCTAATGGCCAAGAAGGAAATTCCAGCGAAGCTGGTACTCCTTAAACTTTATCTTTATTGAGCAGAAAACTCCCTCCTCTATAGGTGGTGGGATGAATCCAGTTTTGTTTCCCGTTCAGCGGGTGTTCAAACGCCCGCTGAACAAAGAATGGAAGGCAACCTAAGTTCGTCGCGTCCTGCGACAACGATTGCATGACCTACATCCTGTAGGCCCGCGGATGTCACAGATTTTGAAAGGAATTAATTGCGCTATGCGCAATTCAAAATCTGGACGCAATTACGCAGAGGCGTAATTGATAAAAAAAAAGCAGCACCTCGGATGATCCAATCGGCATCCATGGTGCTGTTTTTTTCTTATTCAATTTTTCATAATCGACAAGCGGGCGACTTTCTTTTTCGTTTCCGTATACAGTGCATCCAATTGGACAAATGCGTAATGGCTCGAAATTTTAGCTTTTACGAAAGCGAGACGCTCCTCACCATTCAGTGGCTCAAGCGTATAGACCCACTTCCCTTTTCGCTCGTCCAACATTTTCCCGCCGCGTTCCAGTAATTCATCGAATGCCAAAATGGCCTCTCCCATCATTTCAAGTGCTTGACGATCTTTTTGAGTGTAAAACAGTTCGATCGTTTCCCGGATAGCTTCCCACTTTTCAAAATAGGGACTGAACAATTCCTTATCGATCGGTTTCATTTCACTGATCATATCGCTTTCATCCTCTTCTTCCCTTCCCTGCAAAGCGGCAAGAGCGGACAGACGTCACATCCCGGATTTTGCGCTTTACAATGATATCTTCCGAAAAAAATGATTTGGTGATGGGTATCCGTCCACTTTTCCTTTGGTGTCCAACGCATGATCTTTTCCTCGACTGCAAGCGGACTGTCTTTCCATCGGTTCATGCCCAATCGTTTGGCTACACGCTCCACATGTGTATCGACCGCCATCGCCGGTATACCGAATGCATTTGACACGACAACATTCGCCGTTTTCCGACCGACACCCGGTAACGTCGTCATTACATCACGATCGGCGGGCACTTCCCCACCAAAGTTTTCAATGAGCATCCGGCTCAACGCTTGGATGTTTTTTGCCTTATTGCGGTACAAGCCGATGGAACGGATATCGGTCTGCAATTCTTCAATATCCACCGATAAATAATCCTCCGGCGTTTTGTATTTCTTAAACAAATCTGCGGTCACCCGATTGACAAGTACATCCGTGCATTGCGCTGAAAGTAATGTTGCAATGAGCAGTTCGAATGGATTGTCATGGACGAGCTCGCAATGTGCGTCTGGAAACATAATCCCGAATTGCTCTAGACATTCCTGCCATTGTTTCTTTGTAAGCAAGTTCCCCCTCCTAATCCCGTTCTTCCAACCAATTATAGAACGGCACACGTTTAACCGACATTGTTTTCTGTTGCACTTGTCCTGAACGTATGCCGATCGTCCTGAAAGACTTCGTTTGTCGTTCAACATCCGCTAATGTTTTGACGTTCTTCTTTTTCCATTCAAATAAGATACGGTCGATATAGCGAAGACTCAACTTCTGCGCAATAACCGCTTCTTTCAAGGCAGCTCGAATAATCTCGACCGAATGGCCATCCTCATCCAGCCACATCGCGATTGATTCACATTCCATCGGCGACAGGAAACGCCCAAATTCTTGCTCGAATAAGGCGTAAATTTCGCCTTCCGCTTTCTTTTGATCTTCCTCTTCCGATTCGTTCGCTTGAAGCGCTAGTTGATCGACCAACCGATCCCATAAAGGCTGTAATGAAAAAATCTCCACTAAGACACCTTGTGGATCTTTGCTTTGCACAATCTGTAAAAAACCTCGCTGCATAAGGCGTTGCAAAATCATGGACACTTCGTTTTCCGTCAAATTCATCCGATTGGAAAAATCCGTCGGTGTCGGAAATTGAATGCCTCCTGATTGAAATGCAGCCATATGCATAATCAGCATGGCATCTACATCTTGAATGCCCAATTCTTTATAATGGTGAAAAAAAAGCTGGGAAATGTTAACATTTCCCTGCTCAATCCAAATTCGGAGCCGTTCTTCGTGTTGCATGCCCGAACTCCTCTCTTCTCTATAAGGTATTGATGGTTAAATCATTCTTTCCAGTTCTTTTCAACAAACGTGTGGATTCGCTGAACCGCCTCTTCTAACAGTTCAATCGATGTTGCATATGATAAACGGATCGTATCCGGCGAGCCGAAACCTGATCCAGGAATCACAGCGACTTTCGCTTCCGTCAGAAGCGCTGCAGCAAACTCATCCACATTTGCATAGCCCGTTTTCGCAACTGCTTCCGACACTTCAGGCAGGAGATAGAACGCACCTTGTGGTTTAATCACCTTGAAACCTGGAATGGCAGATAGTTTCGGGTAAATCTGCTCCAAGCGTGATTCAAAAGCTTGCCGCATCATTTCAACAGCATCTTGAGGACCATTATATGCTTCAAGAGCTGCATACTGGGATGTTGTCGTGGGATTGGAAGTCGAATGACTGGCAAGGTCCGTCATCGCGCTGACAACTTCTGCATCACCCGCAATATAGCCGATTCGCCATCCCGTCATCGAATGTGATTTGGATACCCCGTTGATGATCAGTGTTCGTAGTTTCGCATCTTCTGAGAGCTGCGCGATCGACACATGCTTTGCTCCGCCATAGAGGAGCTTCTCATAGATTTCATCCGAGATGATCCAAATATCTTTTTCCTGGCAAACAGCTGCGATTTGCTGCAATTCCTCTTTGGAATACACCATTCCTGTCGGATTGCCCGGTGAATTGATAATAACGGCTTTCGTTTTCGCTGTAATGGCTTCCCGGATCTGTTCGGCTGTCACTTTAAATTGCGCCGCGGCAGTCCCTTCGACATGGACAGGCACGCCCCCCGCCAATTTCACTTGCTCCGGATAGCTCACCCAATAAGGTGTCGGGATGATCACTTCATCGCCCGGATCCAGTATGACCTGAAACAATGTATATAAGACATGTTTAGCTCCGATGCCAATCATGATTTCTTTTCTGGAATAAACCAATCCTTGGTCTCTCTCCAACTTTTGAATAACGGCGTCTTTCAAAGCAGGCAAACCGCCAGAAGGTGTATACTTCGTCTTGCCTTCCTTCATGGAGGCATAAGCTGCTTCTAAAATATTTTCAGGTGTATTGTAATCAGGCTCTCCTGCACCAAGCCCAATCACATCGATTCCCGATTCTTTCATTTCCTTTGCTTTTGCTGTAATTGCCAGTGTTGTAGAGGGTGATAAAGTGCTCACCCTAGCCGCTAATCGTTTTGTCAACTCAAATCGCCCCTTCATAGGTTCAAAATTCGTTTCCACCATTGTCCGTCTTCAAAAAAAACATAGACGTAATTCAATTTCCCATTATCACCTTGGAATGTGACTTCCCAAACGGGTCCTTTTTCTTCCATCCCGAGTACTACATGATGGATCGTTTTCACATTCAATTCTTGTTTGACGTTTTCCACAGCTTGATCTGCCGAAATGCCATCCGCCATCGTCACTTCCGGAAAACCGTCCTCCGAATTCCCGCCAACGAAAACGGCTTTTTCTACCCCGTCCTCCCCTTTTCCATAAACGGTCACAAACGAAGTTGTCCCATTAAAGATTTCGGCGGATCCTGCAGAGGTAAGTTGTCCGGATGTAAGTGCGGCTTCGATTGCCACTTTTTTTGCAGCGGAAATCGGTTGATTGGCATTATAAAGCACGATGACGGTAATTACCGTAGTCAATGTCAACAGAAAGACGACGATGAATTTAATCCAATTCAGCATTGTGTTTCACGTCCCATACATCATCAATTACGCCTCGGTGTAATTGCGTCCAGATTTTTTTCGGGCTTGCCCGAAAAGCTCCTCTAAAAATCTGTGACATCCGCCGGAGGCTTTATCTTCGTTCAGCAGGCATTTGAATACCCGCTGAACAGGTAAACCAAACCGCATCATCTCGCCACCTGTGGAGGCGGGAGCCTTCTGTAGCTGACGCTTCGCTTTCAGTACAAAAGATTTGCTGAATGAAGATAAACTCATTTTCTCAAATCCGAATCTGGTTGATTCTTTCCTCTTACACTTACTCATTATAGCAATTTTCAAGTACATTCACCATATGTTCGAGTGACACTTTTTTTACGGGGACATCCGGCAACGCTTCTAAAAAACGGCGTCCATAAGACTTCGTTTCAATCCGTCTATCCAGAATGATAAAAAATCCTTTATCATCGGATGAACGAATCAGCCTACCAAAGCCTTGCCGCAAACGCATCATCGCTTCAGGAAGCGCATACTCCGTAAATGGGTTCATGCCTAAGGCCGTCATTTGTGCCGCTTTCGCTTTAAAGACCGGTTCGTCAGGCGATGAAAACGGGAGTCTGACAGCAACGACTGCAGTCAAGGCTTCCCCCGGCACATCAACCCCTTCCCAAAAGCTATTCGTTCCAAATAGCACCGCATTCGGCAACTGGCGAAACGATTTCAACAGTTTCACACGGCTGCCTGAGCTGATACCTTGGGCAATTAAGGCATAGTCTTCCAACTGTTCACTTTCCGTGATCAACTCAAACGTTTTGCGCAACATATCTTGCGAAGTGAATAGGACAAATAATCGACCACCTGTTGCCATGACCGTCTGCACAACAGCATCCGCAACCGCTTCGATATAATCAGATTGTGCGACTTCTTGGATATCAGGCATATTGTCAACAATGAAGATTTCCGCCCCTTGATAAAAGTGCCAAGGTGCGTCGAACGTCAATAACGGAATGGAATCAGCAATCCCGAGCTGCCGGGCGATGAAACGATCATTTCCAGGAACCGCCAATGTCCCTGATGTCCACACGATGCCCGTCTGTTCTTGCTTTAATCCATCAATAAAATTGCGGATGGTGGCCGAGCCATCGAGCGCCCGTTTGATGACCGTTAAACTGCCAGGGATGCTCCGCCGATCCTTTTCCAACCATACGGAAAAACGGGTCGAAGAATCTTCGATGAAAATGGACACCCATTCACCGGCTTTGATTTTCAATTCTCTGATCCAATAATCCCATTCGGCCAAAATCGCTTGCTCTTTTTCCGTCAGATGATCCATTTGTTGCGCGATGTCTTTCGTAAATGATGCTGCCTGGTCAATATAGGCAGACATCGCTTCCAGCATATTCGTGAAAATTTTGCGATCCCCGTTCACTTCCGCTAACGAATAGACGATCCGGTTGCCTTGCTGGTTTTTATTGTCCGCCGGCTGATAGGCTGTCAACATCCCGACAGCATCGTCAAAGAATGTCGAGAACTTTACATAAGCTGCATCCAACCGCTCTTTCGCGTGAAAATGATTGACGCCATACTGCTGGATCAGGGTGTCTACCTGTTGCAATAATTGTCCATTTGCATCGGAAGAAATCTGTCCCATGACATATTTCCAATTGGGATAGGAAAATACCGTTTCATTGATCCGCTCGGCAGTTTTGACGAATTGGTGCGCTTCGTCGACAACGAGTCCGCCGAGTGAATGGAAGACCGCTTGTCCCCTGCTCATATCGGAAAGCAGCATGGAATGATTCGTAACAATCAGATGCGAATGGCGGCACTTTTCGAGCAGGCGATAATGGAAATCCGCAACTTGTTCGTCCGGTGAAAGTCGGTTGGACCGTTTACGGATACGGTCGATAAATAACTGTCCTCCGCCTGAGACATTCAGTTCCTCCAAATCCCCTGTATCGGTTACTGTAAGCCAAACGAGAATTTGCATGATCGTAAATGTTTCATCATAAGATTCTTCGGTAATTCGAAGAAGTTCTTCAAATTTATTGAGCGAGATATATTGATGTCTACCTTTCAGCACTGTTGCCGTCACGTCCGCTCCAAGCATCGCACGCACTTTGTCCAACTCATCCTCTATGATTTTGTCGGCAAGATGGTTGGTAAACGTACTGATGACAACCGGTTTTCCGGTCGTGATGGCATGGACCGAAGCTGGCAGAAGATAAGCAAGCGTTTTACCGATCCCTGTTGGTACTTCCGCAATCGTTTCAGACTGTGTAGACAAGGCTTGCCAAGCCGCATCCATAAAACGGAATTGCGCATCTCTACGTTCAAATGTCGGATTGAATTTTTTCAATACCACCATCTTTTCCTTGTCATCGATCGGATACACCGGCTGGGCACCATCATTCGGTTGCGGTAGCGGAATGATGCGATAAGGGATGCCCCGGAAAGAGGCAAAGCCCGTTTCGGCACGTTTTGTTCGCACCTTTTTCAACGCTTCATAGAACAATGTCGATAGGTTGGACTTCAATTGAAATGATCGACGATGCAGTAGATTTAACGTATCTTCCGGTAATGTATGTAATTTCTTCATGCAAGCGATAAAAAGCTCCGCGGTCGCTTTAGCATCATCATCCGCACGATGCGCGGATGCCAATAAAATGCCCAACTCTTCCGTAATATCCTGCAACCGATAACTTGGTGAAGAAGGGTAGACGATTTTAGACAGTTCAACCGTATCGATTTTTTTCCCGGACCATTTGCCGACACCACACCTCGCAAACTCGCTTTGCAAAAAGGACAAGTCAAAATCAGTATTATGGGCGACAAAGATCGTTCCATCCAGCAATTTCGCCACTTCCGCTGCAATTTCTTCAAATTGCGGCGCATCCGCAACATCGTCATCCGAAATGGCTGTCAGTTGTCGGATAAAAGTGGGGATTTTTTGACCAGGATTCACAAATCGAACATATTGCTCACCGATTTCCCCATCTTTAATAAACACAATCGCAATCTGGATAATTCGATCTCCTTTAGCAGGTGAATGACCGGTTGTTTCCAAATCGACGACCGCATACGTTGTATTGTTCATGCGATTACCAACTTCCTGTCTGACATACTATAACAAATTGTATCATATCTGGACTTTCAAAAACGAACAAAAGCGTAGGACGCCTGATTAGACGCGACAAGCATAAGGCGGATCGATAGGAAGGCTGTCTAAGATCGCCGCATCCTGTAAGGTGCCTTAATTACCGTAAAAAAACGCAGAAATACGGCCAATCGAACCCTTCGCTGTTCGATTGGCAACGGATGCCTGATCGCTTCCTGTGAGCCTTCGTACAGTCTAGCGTCCGGAGTCTAGACGACAAAAAAGCCCCTATGGAATCGAGACGCCTGATTCCATAAGGACTTTTCTGTATGAACATGCTTAGACAGTCATGCCTTGTTTTTCTTTGATGACTTCTTTCACACCATTGTTTTCATCCATGATCAGAACTGTCGGCTCGTGCGTGCGTGCTTCTTCGTCTGTCATGTAGACATAAGACAAGATGATGACGATATCCCCACGCTGGACGAGTCTCGCTGCAGCCCCATTCACACAAATGACGCCACTGCCTCGCTCCCCTGCAATAATATACGTTTCAAAGCGAGCACCGTTGTTGTTGTTGACAACATGCACTTTTTCATTCGGTAGCATACCTGCAGCATCCAGCAAATCGCGATCAATCGTAATGCTTCCTACATAATTGAGATCGGCTTCTGTCACAGTTGCCCGGTGTAACTTGCTATTCATCATCATTCTAAACATTATACTCATCCTTTTCTGATCAATTACGCCTCGGCGTAATTACGTCCAGATTTTGAATTGAGCAAAGCTCAATTTACTCCTTTCAAAATCTGTGACATCCGCCGGAGGCTTGTCTTTATTCAGCAGGCGTTTGGATACCCGCTGAACAGGAAACAAACTGCAGACACTCACCACCTATTGAGTTGGAAATTCCTTGCTGAATACAGATAGAATGGAATTATCAATCAATCTTGTCTTCTCGAATTTCACAGCACAAGCCAAAATCCATTCACGGCTCGTTTCACTGCTAGTTGTCAACTCAGGGTATGCCAATAAAGAAACGTAATCAATGCGCCCTGAACTATGTTCCGTAATATATTGAGCGACTTCCTTTTCCACTTGCTCTGCAGATGCGCCTGTATGGAATAATGCCGCACCTTTCTGGAGCGCTTGTTGAATGACAGGGGCTTCCTCTCTTTCTTTTTCCGACAAGTTGACATTACGCGAGCTTTTCGCCAAGCCATCCGGTTCACGAACGGTGGGAACTCGTACAATAGCCGTCCGTAAGTTGTAGTCTCGGACAAATGTTTCGATAATGGCCAATTGCTGCGCATCTTTCATGCCAAAATAAGCGCGATCCGGATCCACGATATTAAAGAGCTTCAAAATGACTTTGAGCACTCCGTCAAAATGCCCTGGCCGGGAAGCCCCGCAAAGGGCAGTCGCTTGCGGTCCAGGCAAAATGCGGATGCCGCCGTCTTGCGGATACATCTCCTCCGGAGTCGGCATGAAAAGAACATCGACGCCCGCTTCCGCCGCAAGCCGTGAATCCCGTTCTATATCGCGCGGGTACGCTTCAAAATCTTCCCCTGGACCAAACTGTGCCGGGTTGACGAAAATACTCATCACAACAAGGTCATTTTGCGTTCGTGCTTGCTCGACAAGCGCCAAATGGCCTTCATGCAAAAAGCCCATCGTCGGAACAAAACCGACCGTCCGTCCAATCCGCTCATCCCGGTTGAGCATGTGTTGAAGCACTTCGATCGAATGGACAATCTTCATCCCTCTCGTTTTAGCGACCATTTTCCTGTCCCCCATATAAAGATACCAATTCTTCCTCCTGCATCGTAAAACGGTGACGTTCCATCGGGAAAGTTCCATTTTTCACTGCCGATTTATAGGCGCATAATCCTTCACGGATAAGCGTAGCACTATCTGCAAATGTCTCGACGAATTTTGGCACATGATGGCTCCCGTATTTGACGGTATCATGGAAAACAAGCACTTGACCATCCGTCCCTGCACCTGCGCCAATGCCAATCACCGGAATCGAAACAGCCGACGACACCGCTTCCCCAAGCTGATAAGGAATGCATTCCACCACAATCATAAAGGCTCCCGCTTCCTCGCAAGCACGTGCCTCGTCGATCAGTTGCTGTGCTGCAGTCGCCGTCTTCCCTTGCACTTTATAACCACCGACAACTCCGGCAGATTGCGGCAAAAGCCCAAGATGCGCCACAACTGGAATGCCTGTTTCAGTTAACAGACGGATCTTCTCAATGACTTGTCCAGCGCCTTCTAATTTAAGCGCATGCGCGCCTGTCTGCTGAAACGTACGTACCGCTTCAGCCAATGTTTGATCTGCAGAACCATGATACGAACCGAATGGTAAGTCCACAACGATAAAGGTATCTCTTGCTCCGCGTTTCACCGCTTTCCCATGATGGATCATGTCATCTACCGTTACTGAGACCGTTGACTCATACCCGAGGACTACCATGCCAAGCGAATCGCCGACAAGAATGACGTCCATCCCCGCTTCTTCCGCCAGTTTTGCGGACGGATAATCGTATGCCGTCAACATCGCGATTTTCTCGCCTTCTTTTTTCATCTTCAGGAAATCAAGTGTACTTTTCATTTCTTCTTTTACTCCCTTCTCGGGGAGAAAACCGAATATAAAAAAACCTTCTGCCCAAAAATGGACAGAAGGGTGGATTATCATCACTGGTTTCCTCCGTCCCTGTCTGTTAATAGATCAAGGCAGATCATCATTGAACTATGCAATTGTTAGTCTCACCTAAGGTGCAGCTCAGCATTGATACCGCCCTTCGAAACTACTATAACAAATTGGAAGTTCTTTGTATACTGTTCATTTTGATAATTCAATATCTGCAGAATAAATACCCCGTACCGTTCCGTCGTCCAATTTCAACTGAAGGACGCCTTCATCGGATATGCCGATTGCAGTACCAGTAATCGTCTCATTCAACATGACCGCGCGAATCCGTTTACCTATCGTATTCGAATAACCTTCCCATAAAATCTTGATCGGTCCGAAACCATGTTTCTCGTACATCTCCGTATATAATTCAAGATAACTGAAAATCTTGGCGATTAATCGAGCACGGTCAACCGTTTTGCCAGTTATCAGCTTCAACGAGGTAACGATGGACTGCAACTCCTCCGGAAAATCTTCAAGATCTTGATTGACATTCACGCCAATTCCTAAAATGACCGCTGTCACTTGATCGGGATCCGCTTGCAATTCCGTCAGAATACCGGTTATTTTTTTTCCATCGATCAATACATCATTCGGCCATTTTATATTCGCCTCAATGCCCGTCAATTCTTCAACGGCACGCGTCACAGCAACAGCTGCAACGAGCGTCATTTGAGGAGCCTGTTGCGGCGTCAAAGTCGGTCTGATAATGATGCTCATCCAAATCCCTTTCCCCGCTACAGAGTTCCACGGGCGCGCCATCCGTCCCCTACCCGCTGTCTGATTTTCCGCCACGATGACGGTTCCGTCCAGCGCGCCGTTCTGTTCCGCTTCATGCGCAATGGGCTGCGTGGATGGGCATGTTTCGTAATAATGGATATGCTGACCATATCTTTTCGTCATTAAATGCTTTTGAATATTGGCCGCATTGATGCGATCCGGAGAGGAAATGAGGTAATAACCTTTTTTCCGAATCGTTCCAATCTCATAGCCTTCCTGTTCGAGCTCCCTGACATATTTCCAAATGGCGGTTCTCGATAAACCATATTCATCCGCGATTTCTTGTCCGGATACCGGCTCCCCATTCGCGTCAAATAACCTTTTAAGCAATTCAGTTTTCACGTTTATATTCATGGCTAAACCATTCCTTTATCTTGTTCGGCTCATTTTCACACCAGTTGTGGAGGACGGCTTTTTCGATTTTCGCCAGCCATTCGCCGGTCCATCTACCGCCTTTCATCCCCGTCCATTGGATCAAATCTTTTCCTTTGACGGCTAATTCCGCCGCAGATTGGATAGGCAGTAACTGTTTGTTCTGCATAATTTCTTGCGGAGACAATGCTTGCACCACTCCTGGTTGGATGGTGGATAGCTTTTCGGCCGTGATCAATACATCCTCGTTAAAATGGTAATAATCATCGATTGAATACATTCGGGTGGACCGGATAGCTACAGCATGATGGACCGCCGTTAAAAACGTTTTTTCATTATTGGACAGTTTATATGCGCGGGTGAGCTCTGCCGGTGTAAAATCTCCGGCTAGCATGAAAGCAGCCCATCCTTCCAGTACCGATCGGAATGGGACGCATCGATTCAACTTTTCAATGTCCGTTGGGAATAAGGGCAAATATGCCGCAAGCCCTGAATCTTGAAACGATTGAAAAGCTTTCAAAGGATATGGTCCTTTGAACAATTTATCCATCTCATCTTTCACACGCTCTACGGATACATGCTGAATCCGTTCCGCTTCTACCCGAATCGCTTCGAATGTCTCCGTTTCAATCCGGAAACCGAGGACAGCCGTAAAACGGATGGCCCGCAACATTCTGAGGGCATCTTCTGCAAAGCGTTCTGCCGCATTGCCGACTGCCCGTATCAGTCCACCTGCCAGATCCTGCTGCCCCCCGAACAAATCAATGAGCTCGCCCTCTTTTGTCATGGCAAGTGCGTTCATCGTAAAATCGCGCCGCAGCAGATCATCGCGCAATGATTTCACGAAACGCACTTCGTCGGGACGGCGATGATCCGTGTACGTACCTTCCGTTCTGTACGTCGTCACTTCGATCGGTTCCCCGTCCATCAGCACGATCACCGTCCCGTGCGCACTTCCGACGTCAACGGTCAGCGGAAATAGCGCCAGCACTTCCTGTGGTTCCGCAGATGTCGCAATATCGATATCGGACGCCCGTTTTCCCAACACATGATCCCGTACGGCTCCGCCGACAAAAACCGCTTCATGTCCAGCATCTTCAAGTAACCGAATGACTTTACGGCTCGATTCCGTTCCAAATAATACTTTCATCGTCGCCTCGCCACTTCGTAATACAGTTTTTCATATTGGTCCACGATGGTTGAAGAATGGAATTTTTCCGCCGCTGTCACCTTTGCCTGTTGCTTGAAGCTTTTCTGCAAGGCTTCATCCTTTAACAATACGATTGCCCGATCAGCAGCCTGTTGAACAGCTCCTAGTGGAACAAGATAGCCATTCACACCTTCATCGATCACTTCCGGAATGCCGCCGATATCTGTCGCAATACACGGTACACCGCAAGCGAGCGCTTCTAGTAACACTAATCCGAAGGCTTCTTTTTCCGACAAGTGAAACATGACATCACTGATCGCAAGTAACTCAGGCAAATCATCCCTTTTCCCGGTAAAGATGACATGTTCCTGAAGATTTTTTTCCACAACTAGCGCTTCCATATCCATCCGCTCAGGACCATCCCCAACCAGTACCAACTTGGCATCCAATTCTTTTCTGACAAGCGAGAAGCTATCGATAATATCCGGAATCCGTTTCACTTTCCTGAAGTTTGAAATATGAATGATGACTTTCTCATCGATTCCTATACCAAGGTCTGCTTTCAATGTCCCCGGATCGACTGGACGGTACTTCTGCTCATCAATGAAATTATAGATGGTTATCAATTCTTTTTCCGGTCCGATCAACGCCAGCGTTTCTTGTCGTAGCGACTCGGAAACGGCTGTTGTAATCGTTGATTTTTCGATACCGTAGCGCACTGTATTTCGCAATCCTGGATCATGACCGAGAATCGTTACATCTGTTCCATGAAGCGTTGTAATGATGCCTATATCGGAGTTCGCCATATCTTTACCGAGCGCTGCCGATACAGCATGCGGTACCGCATAATGGACATGGAGAAGATCCAATTCCTCCGATTCAATGACTTGCGCAATCCGATTCGCCAATGCAATATCGAACGGTGGATATTTAAAGACCGCATAGCCATCAATTTTCACTTCATGGAATTGGATGTTCGGATGAACGTCCAAAAATCGAAACGGCTTACCGGAAGAAATATAATGCATTTCATGCCCTTTATCCGCCATCATTTTTCCAAGTTCAGTTGCGACAACGCCCGATCCTCCGAGTGAGGGGTAGCAGATGACACCGACTTTCAATCTTTCCAATCACAGGACCCCTTCCGGTTATAGATTATCGTTCCAATCAATCTAAAATATTTTCAAGACCATACACGAGATTTTCCCGTTCGATGACGTTGTTGATCGCCATCAAAATTCCCGGCATGAAAGACTTTCTGTCAAATGAATCATGGCGGATGCTCAGCAATTCGCCTTCGCCGCCGAGCAATACTTCCTGATGGGCGAGCAATCCAGGCAATCGGATGCTATGGACCTTCATCCCCTCAAAATCCGCACCTCTAGCGCCTTCCCAATGTTCTTTTTCATCAGGGTGGCCTTGCTTATGCGCCTCTCTCACTTCCTGAATCATTTGCGCCGTTTTCACCGCAGTTCCCGATGGTGCGTCAACCTTTTTATCATGATGCATTTCTAGGATTTCGACATCTTGCAAATAGCGTGCCGCCATTGCCGAAAATTTCATCGCCAATACAGCTCCAATTGAAAAGTTCGGTGCAATGATTCCTCCGATTCGGCTCTCAGCAGCCATTTCACTCAATGTCTCGATCTGTTGTTTTGTCAGTCCGGATGTCCCTATCACTGGACGGATTCCCATCGTGAGCGCTTGGTACGTATTATTGAAAACGGCATTCGGATCCGTCAAATCCAATAAGATATCCGGTTTTCCATCTGCCACAAGGCTTTCAAGTGATGTGTAGATCGGGATTCCATTCGGCTCCATCGTCACCTCACCATTATGGAGATAGTGATTGTCATATTTATAATCAAGGGCGGCAACGACCTCCATATTGGCTGCGTTGCTAATTGCGGTTACAGCAGCGGTTCCCATACGGCCTCGTGCTCCTGCAATGGCTACTGTTATTGTCATGTTGTTTCCTCCTTCTTCGTCCACCGATCGGCATCTCTATCTTTGAATTTTTGTAACACGGTATCCAACGCATCGTCCAGACGAATCCCTTGCGAATTTGCAAAACAGACGAGTACGAAAAGCAAATCGCCTGTTTCCTCTTCAAGTGAACGGATTGCCTCACTCGACTTCTTTTTTTTCATGCCGTATACATGCTGAACTTCCCTCGACAATTCTCCAAGCTCTTCCGTCAAGCGTGCCAGGAGTTCAAGCGGAGGGAAATATCCTTCTTCAAAACCATTTATGTACTTATCGACTTCCTGTTGCAGATCTTGCATCGACCTCGGTTTTTCCATTTGCGTCAACTCCCTCTACTATCGTATAAATTAACAACACTATTGTCAAAATAAAATATATGGCTGATAATGACTTTATCTTCAATCAGCAGAAGGGGGGCAGAAGATGTTTGAAGGCATAAAAATCAAAAATAGCATTTTCATCATTATAGGTGCGGCTATTTTCAGCTTTGGTCTTGTTCACTTCAATATTCAAAATGAACTTGCCGAAGGCGGTTTTACCGGAATTACACTCATCCTTCTGTTTGCTTTCAATTGGGATCCCGCCATGATGAACTTAGTCCTCAACATTCCGATGTTCATCATCGGTTGGAAGCTTTTAGGGAAAAGAGTATTCATCTATACCGTGATCGGAACCGTTTCCGTCTCCATTTTTTTAAAAATTTTCATGGCCAATCAAATCGATATCCATCTGCAAGATGATATGTTTCTTGTCGCATTGTTCGCCGGTCTTTTTATCGGCATCGGACTCGGTATCATCTTCAGATACGGCGGGACAACAGGCGGCTCGGATATCATCGCACGTCTTGGGCATAAATACATCGGTTGGAGCATGGGGAAAACGATGTTTCTATTTGATGCGCTAGTCATCCTCGTTTCTTGGGCGGTTTATTTGGATCATCGTTCGATGATGTATACACTCGTTGCTCTTTTCGTAGGGGCACGCGTCATCGACTTCGTACAAGAAGGCGCCTATGCAGCGAGAGGGGCTTTTATCATCTCAGAAGCACAGGAAGAAATCGCGACTAAAATAACGGACGAAATGGACCGCGGTGTCACCGTCTTCAAAGGCTATGGACATTTCACCAAAGCGGACCGGGAAATCCTCTATTGTGTCGTCGGAAAGAACGAAATCATGCGCTTGAAATCGATCATTAACTCCGTCGATCCGTATGCATTCGTCTCCCTCATCGACGCCCATGAAGTAATGGGAGAAGGATTTACATTGGACGAACAAAAAAAACCGCTCGAACGCTGAGAAAGCGTAGCCCTGGTAAATCTAGACTGTGCTTTTTATCGTTACGAGAGGCACCCTTCCCGCCATCTACTTTCAAAAAAATCCGCCCCTTTAAAATTGGGGGCGGATTTTGCCTGTCCTTAGTCTCTATTTGTAAAAATAAAAATCAAACGAACGAGCTCAAGAACAGCTACTGCCGTTGCTGCAACATATGTCATCGCTGCCGCGTTTAATACTTTTTTCGCATGGCCTTCTTCTTCATTACGAATGATGCCAAGTGAAACGATTTGATCCATCGCACGGGACGATGCATTGAACTCAACCGGCAATGTTACAACTTGGAACAGAACTCCTACAGCCATCAATAAAATCCCGATGCCAAGCAGTGAGTTCATGCTGCTGAAAATCAGCCCGATCATGATAAAGATCCATGATGCATTCGAAGTGAGATTCGCAACTGGCGCTAAGCGGTGACGGAAGCGAAGGAAGGAGTAGGCTTCCTTATCCTGGATTGCATGCCCGACCTCGTGCGCTGCAACCGCTGTACCTGCTACGGAAGCTTCATGGTAGTTATGTGAGGATAATGCTACGATTTTCGTAAGCGGATTGTAATGATCACTCAAAAAGCCTTCGCTTTCCACAACTTTGACGTTGTGCAAACCATTTTGGTCAAGTATAAGACGAGCAACTTCCGCACCGGTCATCCCTGACGTCGAGCGGACTTGTGAATATCTGTTGTAAGTACGTTTCACTTTAAATTGGGCGTAAATCGGCAAAATGATAATGGCCGCAAAGTAAATCCAAAACATCATCAGTTTCCTCCCTTTTTCTCTATAGTTTCTATTTTATAACGGCTGGCTCCCTCTCGCAACTATTTACCCCCGGGCCTGACGGCCGCGGATCTACTTTTCCAGTTCCAGAAAGCTAAAGCGATACAAACGATTGATAACCAAAATGTAAAATAACCGATCGAATGGATATGCCTCATCAAATCATGGTAAATGGGCATTTGGCCGAATACATAATCGATGACGTCATTATGAAGGGTCCAAACAGCAGCAATGAGAATATGAATAAGTCGAAAGCGATAAAGAGGACTGTAAAGTATGGCTTGCACCGCCATGGCAAAGTGTGAACCGACGAGCATCCAGCCCACCCAACCAATCGAACCTGTTTCGAGCAATGTCAGGAGATTCATTACAACTGCCCAAAGCCCATACTTGATCAGCGTGATGAAAGCAAGCGCTTCAATCAATTTGAAATTGCGATTAATTAACCATCCGATGATTGCAAGTGAGAAAAACAAGCTAGCAGTCGGACTATCCGGGACAAAAATCCAAAACTTTGGCTCGGTTATTTCCAGTTGCCACATATACCAATCATAGCCGTATACCGTACCGAGCACGTTAATAAATAATAAGATCCAAAGAAACGATTTATGAGAAAGAATGAGCCAAATCTTTTGCAACAATAATCCCATAGGCACCTCTCCATAAAAAACTTGATATGTATACAAAAAAGAGTCAGATACCTGACTCTTTTTCAATGTCTAGACTCCAGACGCCTATTTAGACGCCCTACGCTTTTCTTATTTACTCACTTTTCAAGTTTTCGATAAACTCAGCAAGGACTTGCAAATCTTCATCCGTGCCATCCCATAATCCAGGAGCCATGTCTCCAATACCGTTATGCGCGATGTCAACAATTTGTTCAGCTGTAAGGCCCGTGTTTGTTAACGGTTTACCAAGTCCACCTTGGAATGCATCACCATGACAGCCAATACAAGATGCTCCAGCGTAAATTTGATAGCCTTCAGACTCCGGATCAAACTCAACTTCTTCAACGATTGCACCTTGTGCTTTTGCCGCTTCCCAGTCATGGTTCACATATGATTCCCATGTTAAATAGAACAATGCCGCAAATGTTAATAACATGAACGCTGTCGGAAGTGGTCGTTTGAACGGACGACGTTCTTTAGACGTATCCATGAACGGAACAAGCATCAGTGCACCGAAAGCCAAACCTGGCATAATGATGGCACCGATAATATTGTATGGCCCGGAAGCGAATTCATACTTCAGCAATTGATACATTGAAAGGAAGTACCAGTCCGGCACAGGCATGTACAGCGTATCCGTCGGGTCCGCCTGACGTTCAAGCGGGGATGGATGGGCAACCGTTAAAACTAAGTAACCGATAAGGAAAACTGCACCGATCAACCATTCTTTCAATAGAAAGTTTGGCCAGAATGCTTCTGTTTTCCCAGGATATTCTGAGTAATCTTTCGGGACGTTCGGCATTTTATTCGAAGCCTTAATGCGCGAATCTCCGACAAATTTCATCCCTTTTCCGCGTTGCATGATGTCCCCTCCTTTTATTATCCTCGGACTTCCCTATTTCTTATAGAGGTCCAGAAATACCTTGTCTTCTGATCATGATAAAGTGTGCTGCAAGCAACCCAAGCAAAGCAGCCGGTAGGAAGAAAACATGAATCGCGAAGAAACGTGTCAATGTTTGTGCACCTAGAATCGTTGAGTCCCCAGCAAGCAGGACTTTGATTGATTCACCGATGAACGGGACTGAAGCTGCAATTTCAATTCCTACTTTTGTAGCGAATAATGCTTTCATATCCCATGGTAATAGGTAACCTGTGAAACCGAGACCAAGCATGACCATGAAGATCAACACTCCGACAACCCAGTTCAACTCACGAGGTTTTTTGTAAGAACCTGTAAAGAAAACACGTAATGTATGTAGGAACATCATGACGATAACTAGTGACGCCCCCCAATGGTGCATCCCACGCACAATTTCACCGAATGCTACTTCATTTTGAAGGTAATAAACGGATTTCCATGCATTTTCAATGTCCGGTGTATAGTACATCGTAAGGAACATTCCGGATAAGATCTGGATGACTGTGACGAAAAACGTCAGTCCACCAAAACAATAGATAAATGCAGAAAAATGGTGTGCAGGGTTTACGTGCTCAGGTACTTCGTGGTCTGCGATATCGCGCCAAATCGGGGTGATATCCAACCGTTCGTCAACCCAATCATAAATTTTATTTAGCACTTCGGTCGTACCCCCTTACATTTTTAAACTAATGTGTTCGGTTTTGTTGCTCCAAGATACACATAACCGCCTTCGACTTTTACATCAAACTCATCAAGCGGTCCCAACGGTGGTGTTCCTTTTACGTTGTCTCCATTTTTCAAATAACGTCCTGCGTGACATGGGCAAAAAAACTGATCCGGGTGTTTCTCGTCGCCGCCCCAGTTTACTGTACAACCCAGGTGCTTACAAACAGGAGAAAGTGCGATGACATTGTCGCCATCTTTGTAAACCCAAGCCGTATTCGACACGTCGGATTTATACCAAGCATCTTCCCGATCCTTGATCGTAAAATCGACACGTACAGGCACTTCCGTCAGCTCGTCCACTTTTTGTGGAGTCGGGATGAAGTCTCCCCCACCACTCTGTTGCAAGACAGGATCGACCGCAAAACGGACCATCGGCATCAGCATTCCAGACGCCATGAATCCGCCGACACCCATCAGTGTGTAGCTAAGGAATTGGCGTCTTGACACTTTGTTGCTCATCATTTTCCCTCCTCTTACTTAAAGGTCAGTCCAACGGACATACTTTTGCTAATTGTAATACTAGGACATATCTATGATATATCAATACTTGTCGAAATTCAATCATGCTTTCCATCTCTCGGGAACACTTTGTGAACAATTATTGAATTTTATCTGAATTCATATTGAAGTCTCTCACATCTATAGATATTGAGATGTATGCAGGTTTTATCTTCATTTAGCAAATGTTTTTGTACTGAAAGCGAAGCGTCAGCTACAGAAGACTCCCACCTCTAAAGGTGGCGAGATGAATGCCGGTTTTGTTTTCCCGTTCAGCGGATGTTCAAATGTCCGCTGAACAGGTGGAACGCAGGCTAAGATCGCCACTTCCTGTGGCAACGTCTGCATGACCAACGTCCTGTTGGCCCAAGCCTCCGGCGGATGTCACAGATTTCGAAAGGAGTTTTAATGAAGGCAAGCTAAATGCGCGACGTCCTGTCGCAGTGCTTGCATGACCCACATCGTGTGCGCCTCAAGCTCGATTCAAAATCTGGACGCAATTACGCCGAGGCGTAATTGATTTTACGATTGCGCCCATTTTTCGGTCAGTCGGGGCAATATTTGACGAAGCTGATCTTCCATAATCGTTTTCCGCAACGAAGCATCCATACTTTCCAATGGAATCGAAGGCAACCAGATTACTTCACCTTCCATTTGAACGCTTGTCCATGCAGAATCCGTCGTGATGTAAAACAGATGTTTGAATGGAGCGGATGTCATATCACGTGTAAGATTCTTCGCCATTTCAACTGGTTCAATCGATTCCGTATAAGAAATAGGCGGCATGAGCATCATGCGACCTTTGAATTGCGTTTCCATATAAGTCGTTAGATGCATCAGAAATTCCGAAGAGGATGCGCTGTTTTTCATCTTTTCCGGTGCCGTTTCTACTTTCAAGAGCGGAACAATCAACGTATCAATATACTCTTTCTGTTGCATATATGTATCCATATCTTTAGCTGTCCAGTTCACATTAATCCCCCTCATCAAATGCGTATCTCAAAGTGAAAATAACTCCATCAAGAGAGATGGAGTCGTCAATCCTTCGCTATCTTCATATCGTTCAACATAGCCGACAGCGCGATGAACCGCTCTTTGTCATTGGCGTCGAGCGCTTCATCAATCCTTTTCATCAACATATCCGCAGTCATTGTCGCAACCGTTTCTTCGATTAACCTCTCTGCGATTTTCCGGTCACTTTCACTCACTTGCAAATAAGCAGGCAGGAACGGGTTTTCTTCCCTGACACTTGCATATTGTGGACATGCATGGCTGTTCGGGAAATTGAGCTGGATGTACATTTTATCATCGGGATGAAGTCGCAAATCATGAAACGACTTCTCAGCATCGGCCGTCATTAAATTCCCTTTGTAAAAGCGGAACGGGATGCTTTCTGTACCTGTTACCGACATGACCATCGAACGCGGACAATAATGGGCCTCATCCGTAAAGTGAACGTTCTGCAGAAGGTGCTCATGGCTAAGAAGATAATTCAAAATCCACACACATTCACGGCGCTTCAATTTGTACCGCTTTAAGAACCATCGCACGAAGTCCTTTTTAGCAGCGACAGGAACCATGGCCGTCATGTCACACCTCCTCGTCAATTTCTGCTTCTAGAAAAGCACTCCAATCCTCATGATCAGGATCCAGTTTCAACAATTCCTTGACAACCGCCACCGCTTCAAGACGCCTTCCGTCTTCCAAGAGAAAACGAGCGTATTTTCCAAGGAAATCCGGATCGTCTTTCATTCCAGTATATGCCTTACTATAGGATGCGTATGCGTCTTCAAATTGTTCCTCACGTTCATACGCGTAGGCAGAAAATGCGCTCAACAGCGGAATGTCTCCGTACTCTTCCTTCGAATAAGCCAACAACTCCAACAATTCCTCGGACTGTTCCTTTTGGTCATACAAAGAAGCAAGCGTAATGAGTGCTTCCACATATTCAGGATCCAGGACGAGCGCTTCACGTAAATGAGCTTCCGCCTCTTCCGGTAGTCCGAGCTTCAATGCAGATTTACCTGCCGCTAAGCACAATTCTTTGTCATATTCGTCTCGGCGAATGCCATCCTTGAATAGATCATACGCTTTGCGATCTTCCCCTACCGCTGCCTGTGCTTGGCCGGCCAGCATATAAGCGGAATAATAATCTGGATCCATATCAATGAGCTGATCAAGAAGAGGGATCGCTCTCTCTGCATATCCGCTTTGGAAATTGGCAAATGCGGCACCGAACAACGTATCAGGGGATACATTGTCCTGCAATAGCTCCTCGTAAAACGGTATCGCCTCTTCATAAGCCGCACCTGCACTATACGTTTCGGCCAGTCTTGCAACAAGGCTCACACCACCGATCTCATCGGTTTCTTCAAGAAGACTCACATAGTGGCGTGCCGCCTCTCCATATTTACCGGCATCAAGTAACAACTCTGCATAGGCAAACTGGATTACCGGTTCATGCGGAGCGATCGTTTGCGCTTCCTTGATTTTTTCGAGCGCTGCTTCGGCCATACCGGTTAACTGATAATAATCAGCGAGTGCCAGCAAGGCTTGCACGTACTCCTCTTCTTCTGGACGAACATCCGTCAATAAAAGGAGCGCCTCATCTTCTTCGCCGAGCTCAAGCAATGTACCCGCACGATCGATTTTCAGTTGCGCTTCATCGGGCAAATGAAACCGCATCGTTTCATAGAGTCGATCCGCCTCTTGTATAAAGCCATACTCGGCAAATAGGCCAGCAGCTTCATACAACAAATCCAAATCTATGGAGTCGTTCAACTGCTCTACGATCCGTTGAAGTGCTTCTACATCCCCTTCGACTATATACCGTTCGATTTCTTGTAACTGTACCATATTTTCACCTGTTCTTTCCCAATGTATACCTCTACCCATCACCCATTTGTGATCGCTGGGACAGCAAGCTTTTCCAAGTCGTCGAAAAACCTTGGGTAGGAAATATTGATGCAAGATGCATCATCAATTGTAACAGGTCCAGTCGTAATAAGTGAAGCAATGCCGGCCATCATTCCGAGACGATGGTCTCCATAGGATGCAAGTGAAGCACCCGTTAAAGCGGTCGGCCCGTGGATGATCATCCCATCTTCCGTCTCCTCTACTTGCGCACCCATTTTCTTCAGCTCCGCCGTCACTGCGGCAATTCGATCCGTCTCTTTGACGCGTAATTCTTCGGCATTCTTAATAACGGTCGTACCTTCCGCCTGCGTCGCCAGCAAAGCGATGATCGGCAGCTCATCGATCAGTCGTGGAATGAGTTCACCACCGATTTCCGTTCCCCGTAACGTACTATGTGAAACATGGACAGTCCCGAACGGTTCGCCTATCGAATCGGATTGTTCCGTTATTTGGATGTTCGCCCCCATCGCTTGTAAGACGTCCAGTATGCCGGTTCTTGTCGGGTTGAGCCCGACATCTTTGAAGCTGACGGCACTCCCTTTCGTCATAGCCGCGGCTACCATGAAAAAGGCTGCGGACGAGATATCGCCAGGCACTTTGACCGTTGTTCCGCGGAGAGACTGCCCGCCTTCCACCCGCACTGTATTGCCTTCCCTTTGAATGGAGGCCCCAAATTGTTCTAGCATCCGTTCCGTATGATCACGAGATACCGTTTGCTCTGTAACGGACGTTGTGCCTTCAGCGTTCAGACCGGCAAATAAAATGGCCGACTTTACTTGGGCACTTGCAATCGGCATATCATAATCGATCGCAACAAGCGATCCGCCCGTAATCGTAAGAGGTAGAAGATTGCTCCCCTCCTCCCCAGCGATGTTCGCCCCCATCGAAGCTAAAGGTAACGCTACGCGATTCATCGGTCGCTTGGATAAGTATTGATCTCCCGTCAAAACGGACGTCACACGCGATCCGGCCAATATACCGAGCATCAAGCGTGCAGTCGTCCCTGAATTGCCGGCATACAATTCTTCAGTAGGCGTTTGCCATCCATTCATGCCAGGGCTCTCGACGGTAACATTTGTCCCTTCCCTCGTAACCACAACTCCGAGCTTCTGGAAAATATCAACGGTTTGTAAGCAGTCTTCCCCATCGAGGAAACCGCTAATTTCCGTTTTCCCTTCCGCAATGGAACCGAGCATAACCGCCCGGTGAGAAATCGATTTATCTCCCGGTACAACCAACTCTCCCTGCAATGTAGCCTGTTGGAATTCCACTTTTTTCATTGCCATTGTTCACAGCTCCTCTATTTAGATGATGTGCATACTGAATTCCGTCTCCTTCATAAGCGCAACCCTTGCTCGCTCTCGATCATCGGCCGTCTGAAAGCTGATGACAAGAATCCCGTATACATCAGTCCTCGTTTCGACGATTCGAATATTGGTCAAACTGATGCGTTCATCGGCAAGAATTTTTGTAATTTCCGATATAATACCTGGGTGATCCGGAATATCGATATGTAAGTCAAATGTCATATAGATAGCACCTTGTACAGCACCTTGTGATGTAGTCGGCAATGCATCGCGGAACGCTTTCGCTTGTGCATAAAAATCAAAAATTTCTTCCGGATCATTCGTAAGAAGCATTTCCCGGATATGTCCCATCTCCTCAAGCCATCCGTCCAATTGCTTTAACAATTCTGTCCGGTTCTGAATCGTTACATCTCGCCACATCGTAGGATCCGCAGAGGCGATTCGCGTCAAGTCACGGAATCCTCCTGCCGCGAGATGCTTCACAAAAGGTTGTTCTTCCTGCTGGTCAGCAAGCCTTCCAACGAGGGAGGAAGCGATAATATGAGGAAAATGGCTGACAATCGCTGTCATCCGATCATGTTCATGTGCATCGATAACAACAATTTTTCCTTTTGTCGGAGCAAGCAAACGCTGCAGCTGTTTAACTTTCCCTTCATCGGTCCCTTCAAAAGGTGTCAAAATATAATAAGCATTTTCAAACAAATGCTCCTTAGCAGCAGATACCCCACTCTTATGGGAACCGGTCATCGGATGTCCACCGATGAAAGTAAGCCCTTGCTCGTTCAACAAGGAAGAGGCTTCCATAATCGGCATTTTTGTACTACCCGTATCCGTCAAAATGACTTCTTTCTTCAATTTCCATGTTGTCGCCTCTTGCATAAGTGCAACCGTCGTATTGACCGGTGTCGCAAAAATAATAAAATCGGCCTGTTCAGCAGCAGCTTGGGCTGAGGGGGCAATCGAATCAATAATCCCTCTGCGGTAAGCTTCGTCTGCCGTCGCATAGGAACGGTCGAATCCAATCACATGGACAGCGTCGTTTCTTTTTAACGCAAGGCCGAGCGAGCCGCCGATCAAGCCCAGTCCGAAGATGGTCACATTTGTTTTCATACTTGCTTCTCCTTGATAGTCAGTAATTCATCTCATTGTTGTAAATCAGGACGTAGTTTCACAGCTTCGTTTTGATAAATATGCTTGACATCCTGTTGTGCAATATCCGAATTCACATGCATAAGTACACGAATGCATAATGGCAGGGAACCCGGAACATCAATCTCATTTGTACACATAACAGGGACATACTTCCATCCTTCTATCATCCGTACCGCTTTTGCTGGAAAAGTCGATTTGATGTCTGTTGTTGTAGAGAGGAGAACGGAAATAATATCTTGTGGATCGATTCCGTTCACTTCTGCCATTTCAGAGACTAACGCTTCCGTTGCTTGTAGAACGGTTTGTTCTTCGTCACGTTCGACTGTTGTTGCACCTCTTAATCCTCTTACCGTCATTTTGTTCCATTCCTTTCCGTTCGTTGCCTCAATTGGTTGAATGCCTCCTCGCAGCGCTCACTTGTCAATTCTGTAACGTATGGCTTTCCAATTCCGTCAAGCAACACAAAATTCAATTTACCAAAAGTAACTTTTTTATCTTTTTCCATATAATTCAGGAATACGTCAAAAGTATGATCATGCACAGGTTGGAACGTATAGCCGTGTTCGGTTGCAAAGTCGATCAACCGAGTTGTCTGCCCCTTTTCAATCGAACCGTTCTCTTCACTTAAAATCAAACTATACGCCATGCCGATCATGACGCACTCCCCATGGCTCAAATCGCCAAAGCCACAAACCGCTTCCACCGCATGACCAAACGTATGGCCAAAATTCAAAAACTTCCGAGTAGAGCGTTCAAATTCGTCTTCCGCGACAATTTTCGCTTTCACTTCGATCCCTTTTAACAATTCCACATCAAGCCATTCAATGGATGGCTGTGAGAAGTCCGGGTTGCTCAGTAGCTGTTGAGTCCACTCCGCATCCGATATGAAAGCATGCTTTAACAGCTCTGTCATACCTGATCGTATTTCCCGTGGTGGTAACGTTTTAAAAAGCGTTGTATTGAAAATCACACCCGCAGGTTGATGGAAAGCTCCGACCATATTTTTCCCTTCCGGCATATTGATGGCCGTCTTCCCGCCTACCGCGCTATCATGCGCCAAAATCGTAGTCGGGCAATGTACATAGCGGATTCCCCGCATGAAAGTCGCTGCCACGAAACCTGTCAAGTCTCCGCAAGCGCCACCGCCAAATGCGATGACGAGCGAGTCCCGGGTGCAGTTCGCATTCAACAAAAAAGAAAGGCAATCGGTATAGACAGCCGGCGTTTTACATTTTTCTCCGGAAGGTACCGTTTTTACAAGCACTTCCCGACCTTCCGTTTCCAATGCTTGCAATAGAATCGGTAAGTGAGCCTCCGCCACCAAGCTGTCCGCAATGATTACAATCCGATCCGCACTGTCAAGCAGTGCGGCATACTCGGTTAGGAAAAGCTGGTAAGTATCAGGGCCTATATGGACATCGTATTCGTGGTTCAATATATTGACTGCAAGTTTGCCCATATTAAAACTCCTTAACATACTGTCTATATTGTTCGATCTCTCTTTTTAGTCCGTCGATCGTATCGGAACGGAACTCATCCATGATTGCTTTTGCCATTTCAGTTGCAATGACATGTTCCGCCACGACAGAAGCAGCAGGCACAGCACAAGGATCGGATCGCTCTATCGTCGCAACAAACGGCTCTTTCGTATCAATATCCACACTCTCAAGCGGTTTGTATAAAGTCGGGATCGGCTTCATAACACCTCTTATGACAATCGGCATCCCTGTTGTCATGCCACCTTCCAACCCGCCCAGACGATTCGATTTACGGTAATAACCGAGCTCCTCATTCCAAGCGATTTCATCATGCACTTCACTGCCCGGTTTTTTGGCCATTTCAAAACCTAAACCGAATTCAACGCCTTTGAACGCATTGATGCTCATCATGGCCCCTGCAAGCTTGCCGTCCATCTTTCGATCGAATTGGACATAGCTCCCGATTCCTGGCGGGCAACCTTCGATAATGACTTCCACGACTCCGCCAAGCGTATCGCCACGCCCCTTCGCATCATCAATCGCTTGGACCATCCGAGCAGACGCTTCTGGATCCGCGCAATAGACTGGATCATTTTCAATGATTGGACGTAACGCTTCCGTCCCTTTTCCTGCATATGTATCCGGATTTGTTGTCACGCCTCCGATTTCCGTCACATGAGCGACTGTATGGATGCCGAGTTCCCGTAAAAACTGCTTGGCAACCGCACCGATCGCTACACGCATCGTCGTTTCCCGGGCAGATGAACGTTCGAGCACATTCCGTAAATCGCGATGCCCGTATTTCATCCCGCCTACGAGGTCGGCATGTCCAGGTCTTGGTCGAGTGATTTGCCGTTTAATATCAGCTGGGTCCACATCGTCTCCCAAAGGCTCAATGCCCATGATCGATGTCCAATGTTTCCAGTCATCGTTCACGACCGTAAGTGTGACGGGCGATCCCAATGTTTTGCCATGTCGTACACCCGATGAGATGACCACTTGGTCCTTTTCAATTTGCATCCTTCTTCCGCGTCCATGTCCACCTTGCCTTCTGGACAGTCCAACATTGATCATTTCTGCTGTCAATTCTAGTTGGGCAGGAAGCCCTTCGATGATTGCCGTCAACTGTGGACCATGCGATTCACCGGCAGTGAAATACCTCATTTCATTTCCTCCTTGGACAGCTTGAGCTGTCTTCTCTTTTATAGCACTTTACCAAAGTACACTCAGTTTGACTATATGTTGCTATGAAAAACATATGGATATGCCTCGGATTTTGAACCCCCACTGAATTGAATGCATTTCTGGCATTCGTCCCGCCACTTATAGAAGCAGGGGACTTCTGTAGCCGACGCTTCGCTTTCAGTACAAAAAGATTTGCTGAAGCAAGTTAAACCTTCCGATAAAAGAAAGTATCTTCCGATTCAAATCCATATTTCGCGGGATTGAAAATCTGCTCTGTGCTTCCTACAAAAAGAATGCCACCTGGCTTTAATGATTTGGAAAAGTTCATGTAAATCTGGTCTTTCGCTTCTTCTGTGAAGTAAATCATCACATTTCTGCAAACGATCAAATCGAATCCCGTATCGTATCGGTCGTCCAACAAGTTATGCTGCTTAAAGTTCACGGTTTTTTTAATGTCATCTTTCACTTGGTAATAATGCCCTTCATTGACAAAATGCTTGTTGACGACTGCTGAGGGGACTTCCTTCAATGCGCGTTCCGGATAGAGACCGACTTTCGCCCGATTGAGGACTCCCGCGTCCAGATCGGTTGCCAAGATGGCTATATCGCGTAATGGCACATGAGAAGATAATACCATCGCGAGACTATACGGTTCTTCCCCTGTTGAACAGGCCGCACTCCAAATTTTCAGTTTTTTGTTGTTGGAAAGAAGCTTCGGTAAAATCTTTTTGTCCAGTACTTCCCACCGCTGTGCGTTCCGATAAAACTCGGAGACGTTGATCGTCATCCGATCAAGAAACTCTTCAAGTAAAACGGGGTCTTTATGTATGGCAGCGTAATAATCAATAAAATTCCGGAATCCCCGCTTTTCATAAAGTGAAGTGAGTCTCCGTTTCATCTGCGCTTCTTTATAGAGCGACAGGTCAATCCCCGTTTTCTGTTTAATCTTACCGATAAAAGTTGCATAATCCGGCAATCCAACCCCTCCGTTTCTATATTCTATTTATTATAACGGATTGGAAATGGTTTCGAAAGGACAAAAGCGTAGAGCGCCTGCTTAGACGTCTGGGGACTAGAAGAAAACAAAAGTGCAGTATCAGGATGTGAAAACTTGATATGAAAAAACAGCCGTGCTCACCTGCATGGCTGTTTTTGATTAAATGATTAGTTAATCCAGTTGTTGATTGTTTTTCCATAAGAGACAAGCTCTTCTTCTTTGAAGAATAGACCGATTTCGCGAACTGCTGATTCAGGTGAATCGGAACCGTGGATGATATTCTTTCCGACAGTCACTGCGAAATCACCGCGGATTGTCCCAGGTGCTGATTCTTTCGGGTTTGTCGCTCCCATCATAAGACGTGCAGTTGAGATGACGTTTTCGCCTTCCCATACCATAGCGAAAACAGGACCTGAAGTGATGAAATCTACAAGTTCGCCGAAGAACGGGCGCTCTTTATGTTCACCGTAGTGCTGCTCAGCAAGCTCTTGTGAAATTTGCATAAGCTTTCCGCCTACTAGTTGATATCCTTTACTTTCAAAACGGCTGACAATGTCACCGATTAAATTGCGTTGTACGCCGTCAGGCTTGACCATTAAAAATGTTCTTTCCATGTATTAACACTCCTTCGTGTATGTATAGGGATTTTCCCTTATCGATCGTACCATCCAGGGCCTGATCTTTCAACTGTTAGCCGATCAATATTTGCGCTTACCAATAAAGGCCGAGATTTGCATAAATGCTTTTTTAGCATCGTTTTCAGGAAGAGAAGCGATTTCAGCTAACGCTTTTTCCAAATACAGGTCACTGACTGCCTGCGCTTTCTCAATGGCACCCGTTTTCCGAATATAGGCAAGCATTTCAAAACGTTCCGTTTCCGTCAATGTGCCATCGAACGCACGTGCCATGAATGGTTGAAACTCCTCGTCGTCTTTTATGAAAAAGATCGGCAACGTTAAATGGCCATTGAGCAGATCACTGCCCGCCGGCTTCCCAAGCGCCTTATCCGTCGAAATAATATCAAGTATATCGTCAATAATTTGATAAGCCATCCCTGCAAAATAGCCGAAACGACGCAATTTCCGAACAATGGAAGGCTCTGCTCCGGAAACGAGTGCTCCTAATTCGCAACTGGATGATAACAACAAAGCTGTCTTCCGTTTGATGCGTCTCAAATAATCCCGCGTAGTCTGATCGGTCCTCCGCTGATGATCGATTTGAATAATCTCGCCTTTACAGATTTCAAGCATCGTCTCAGCAAGCAATTCATGGACTGCAGGAATCTCTATTTCCCCGATGGAAGTAAGCGCCCGTGCAAAGATGAAATCGCCTGTATACATCGCAACCCGGTTATCCCAGCGGGCTTTTACCGTTTTAAAACCTCTGCGCATATCCGAATCATCGATCACATCATCATGCACAAGTGACCCCATATGTACCAATTCCAATGAAACTGCCACTTTTGCAACATCTTCCAATGAATACGTACCGAATTGAGAGGCCAAGATGACGAAAATAGGTCGAATCCGCTTTCCGCCTGCACGGAGAAGATGCAATGATGCTTGTCTGATGATCGGGGAAGATGAATTGACGGATCGTTCAAGTTCCTTTTCTATATAAGTGAGATCCTTGCGGAAATCAGCATAAAGTGTCATTAACTTCAATTTCTCCAAAACGATTACCTTCCCCTGCATGCTTATTGTTTGTATCCTACATGACCCGCTGCCGCACCGCCACTGTACGGCTTATAGGACACATCGACGAAACCGGCTTCTGTGAATAATTGGGCAAGCTCTTTCATCCCCGGAAAATCATCTGCGGATTCTTGTAGCCATGAATACTCCTGATAACTTTTCGCAAAAATTTTTCCGAATAACGGCATGATGAACTTGAAATAAAAACGGAATAATTGACGATAAACCGGGATCTCCGTTTGAGACGTTTCCAAGCAGGCAATCATCCCACCCGGCTTCAATACCCGATTCATCTCTTTTAAAACAGTCAAATAATCCGGTACATTGCGCAAACCGAAACCGATCGTGACCACATCAAATGTATTGTCCGGAAACGGCAATTCCATGGCATTCCCTTGTATGAGTTTGACATTCGGGTACGCTTGTACTTTCGGTCGTCCCGCTTCCAGCATCCCTTCACTGAAATCGAGCCCCGTCACCTCTCCGGCGGGCCCTACGGCATTCGCCAAGGCGATCGTCCAGTCGGCCGTGCCGCAACAGACGTCCAGCGCCTTGTCCCCTTTTTGTACGTTCATGCGCGCCATGATGTCATCACGCCATTTTTTATGTTGCTTGAAACTGATGACGGAATTCATCTTATCATAGTCACCGGATATCTTTTCAAAAACATTATGGACCTTCTCTTCTTTTGATAGTGCCAAGTCTTAAACCTCTTTTCTATCCATTACGCCTCGGCGTAATCATGACTGCCGCTTCGTCTGCGTTGCGGAAAATCGCACGATCCGGACATGAAATCAAATCGGTTTGCCCAGGAGCGACGTAGCCATCTTCATAATTTCTTGCTGTAAAAAAGGCGCAAGGAAAACCGCTGTGTCAAGTGCTTCTTGCAATTCCGATTGAAACGTAACCATCGATCGGTCAACATCAACCGGATTCCAAAAATGATACACACTGCTTCCTGTCTCTTCTGTCAGCACACTGTCAAGACGCAGAAGCGACAATACGGATTCAGCGAGTGGGACGTATCGGGAGAAACCGAATGTATGTAAAAAATCGGCAATGCACCCCGCTTCAATAACGCGGACCGCTTTCATCATTTTAGCAGGTCCACTCGGCGGCTCGTGGTGGCATGTCGTTTTCATCTCGTTTATCTGACCAATCATTCCAGAAAGGGAACGGATAAAGCCGTATGCCGGTACCGATGCCAATAACCGATAATGAATGCCGCTGAAATGATCACCGGATAACACCGTAAGTTGTTGTCTGGTGGACGTAGCATCCGATACATCAATCGCATCGTGTGCAGCAAATGCCGCATGGACCGCACCGACTGCGATAGCAGCCCGGTTCATAGGATCTGTCCACCTTTCCCCATTGAGTAATGGGAGAAGCGTGAAAAACGCTTTTGCGTCGTCGATCGTCATCCGACCGACATCCCGAATGACGATCGGTTCGTGAATCGCCTGTTCGACTTCAACTCTATAGTGTTCGATATGTTGTTTCATTTTTTGTCTTTCCATCGTCGAATCTCCATTCAAAGACGTCTCCGGAAGAGTATGTCAAAGACGAATTATTCTTTAGTGTCGCTTGACAAGACACCATATGCAGTATGAACGTCGGCTTTGCCGCGTATTTTCATCGCTGACGTATGTTCGGTAAACTGTGCGATCATCACTTCACCGGCATCCAATTTTTCCGTGTGATGGAACTTCGTGTTGTTCCCCCTCGTCAGTCCGATGACATTCACGCCATCCTCTTTCGCTTTAATGACGATATAATCGGATTGTTGTGTCATCTTTACCTCTCCTGTCTGTTCATATACGGTCTTCATCATACCATAGAAAAGGAGGTGTCCGCAAAAACCTCAATCCATTTTTATCAATGATAGGATTTCAGCGCGTTTCACATCATCGTGTTCATAAATTCCCCTTGCTACGGTCGTCACCGTTTTAGCTCCGGGTTTTTTGATCCCGCGCATCGTCATACACATATGCTCCGCCTCGATGACGACATAAACGCCTATAGGATTAAGCATTTCCATCATCGCATCGGCCACAGTTGACGTAATCCGCTCTTGCAACTGAGGTCTTCTAGCTGTCGTTTCGACGGCTCTTGCCAATTTGCTTAAACCGGCAACAACCCCATCCCGCGGTATGTAAGCAACATGTGCATGTCCAAAGAACGGAACCAAATGATGTTCGCACATGGAATGGAACGGAATATCCTTCACCAAGACCACTTCATCATGATTTTCATTGAAAACAGTTTTGAAATAGTCTTTCGGGTCTTTATTCAACCCTTCGAATACTTCAGCATACATCTTGGCGACCCGTGAAGGGGTATCAATCAATCCTTCGCGTTCGGGGTCTTCACCGATCGCTTCAAGGATCATTGTCACTGCCTTCTCTATTTTTTCATAATCAACATCTCTCATCTATTCTGAATCCTCCTCAAACCAAAATCAAATACGCCTCGGCGTAATTGCGTCCAGATTTTGAAACGAGCCTGAGGCCTACTGGAAGTAGGTCATGCAGTCGTTGCGAATCGAACAGCGAAGGGTTCGATTTGCCGTATTTCTGCGATCTTTGCAGAAATTAAGGCACTTTCCTTTTAGGACGTCGCGAACTTAGACTGCCTTCCCTTTAACTCCTATCAAAATCTGTGACATCCGCCGGAGGCTTTATCTTCATTCAGCAGGTGTCTCGCTGAATGAAGATAAAGCCATTCCATCAAGAATAGTAGCATACTCCCCTATTTCAGTACAGTTCACTAACCCTGTTCGCCTAAAGGTGCCAGCTGCTACAATTCGCATGCTTCGAATTGTAGCAGCTGGCACCTATGTAAAGGAGTCCGTCCCATGTATCTTGCGAACAGATACGACGGACGGACCCCTATGTAAAATTGAAGCTTATTTCACCGCATCCTTAAGCGCCTTACCTGCTTTGAATGCAGGTACTTTGCTTGCTGCGATGTCGATTTCTTCCCCAGATTGTGGGTTACGTCCTTTACGAGCTGCACGCTCACGGACTTCGAAGTTTCCGAAACCGATCAGTTGTACCTTATCACCCTTCGCAAGAGTCGACTGGATCGTATCGAATACAGCTTCAACAGCTTTAGTAGCATCCTTCTTTGTAAGACCAGCTGCTTCAGCTACAGAGTTAATCAATTCTGTTTTATTCACACCATTCACCTCCTCTCAAAGGGAATCCGTCAATTGCGCCTCAGCGCGATTGCGTCCAATACTGTAAAAAGAGTATCATAAGAAAAACCGCGGTGCAACAATATTATCGCGGTTTTGTGCAGAACTGGGTATTTATCTCTAAATAACAGGAAAAGATCCGCCATTGACGGATCTTTTTCCTTTACACGATAAATGTAATCATCCCTTTATTTCCATCGTTAACCATTTGTTCAATTGTTTCACGAAGGCGTTTCCGTGCAGTTTGTGGGACGGACGCCGTCTTAAAACGGATACTTTCCTTCATGACTTCATGAAGAGGCGTTCCGAAAAGCTGCGTTTCCCACAGCGCTTCCCGATCATGCAAGTAGGCATTTTTCAATTCTTTCAACAGATGATGGCTGTGGAATTCCGATCCGATGAGCGGTGAAAATTCCGCTTCCATATCCACCCGGATGATGTGGAGAGATGGTGCGGTTGCTTTCATGCGCACACCGAAAAAGTTATTTTGTTTGATCAGTTCCGGGGCGGTCGGATTGAAGTCTTCAATCGTTGGAAGTGCGACCCCGTAGCCGCTCTTGCGTGCCGTCTCAATCGCTTCGGAGTACAAGTTATAAGACTTCTTCGCTTTGGCCGCCTCTTGGACGAATAGTAGCCAATCCTTCTTCGTTCCGATTTCCTGTCCCATGATCGACTCACAAATTTCACGGAATGCTTGTTCTTCCATATCAATTTTAATGATCGCCTTGCCCTTGCCAGGATCCACTTCGATCACTTCGGCATTCCGGACATATTTTTCACCTTTCAAACGCTCCGCAAGCTCTTGCACTTTACGGATCTTTGAGACTTCGAGAAAGCCTTCATTGATGACCCTATCGATATTGGCATTCAATTCATGCTCGTTGCCAAGTACATCCATCCAATCGGGCTTCTGCAACTCGATATCCGAAATCGGAAATTCATAAAGTGCTTCTTTCAAAATGAGCTGGATTTCCTGTGCATTCAACTGATCAGCACTAATTGCAATGACCGGCACTCCATACGTCTCATGCAATTCTTGTTTCAATGCGACCGTTCTGTCATTGGCGGGCATTTTCGAGTTCAACACAATGACAAAAGGCTTTCCGATGTCCTTCAACTTTTCAATAATTTCCGCTTCCGCCACTTGGGCTGCTGCCCGCGGGATGTTATTGACGGTCCCATCTGTCGTGACAACAATCCCGATCGTGGAATGGTCCCGGATCACTTTATCCGTCCCGATACGAGCAGCTTCCTCAAACGGGATCGGTTCATTATGCCACGGCGTATGCACGTATTTCGGACCGTCTTCATCCTCATACCCTTTCACGCCATCTATGACATAACCTACACAATCGGCAAGTCTGATCTGGAAATTCAAATCACCGTCCCCTACAGATACCGATGTCCCTTGTGCGGGTACAAATTTCGGTTCCGCTGTCATGATAACCGGGCCTGGTGAACTTTGCGGCAGTTCGTCCTGCGCACGCATCCGATCTGACGCTTCCGTCATATTCGGAATGACGACTTCTTCCATAACCCTTTTCACGAACGTGGATTTTCCAACACGTACCGGGCCAACGACACCAATGTAAATATCACCGTCCGTACGTCTAGCCAGATTCTCATACAATTCCTCTTTCATCCATCGCCCTCCTTTATCTGCGCATATTACTTTATGTAATAGAAAAACGTTTCATGCGCGAAGCATGAAACGTTTTTCATTTTGTTACCTTCATAAAGATCGGTTCGTTGTTGTCATCTACCGTATAAGGCAATGAATATGCTGGTAAAACGGGATAATCGTCTGCTAATAGATAGCGAATATCCTCCCCTTCCTGCACATCCGGTTGCTGTTCTTCCAATATACGGTTCAGATCGATAGAATAGTCGATATAAAAATGCCCATCCCCACCAATCACGATCGGCAATAGTGCATCCGAATACGGACTCGGAACCGTCAACGGCTCTTTGAAGCCCATCGCCTCGAAATCGACCGTATAGACAAATTCCCCAACAGGCTCGTTGAATGGCACACGCCCATTAATGTTTTTCCGCAAATTCAACTCGCGGATCCGTTCAGCCGAACGCAAATCGACGAGTTTCACTGTCGGATCTGTCTCCACATCCATCAGGACATATTGATAAATCCCGCCGTTTTCATAAGCATTTGTCGGTATCTTTTCCGTATAGGCAGGAACGATTTTTCCAAATTCTATCGGATATTTAATATAAATATCCGTATCCATGTCACGGGTTTTGATCGGCAATAATCCCCCCGTATTTTTCTGATACGCATCGACCGCTTTCTGGATCACTTCCAATTGATCGGCATATGCGATTTCTTTTCCTGCGTTATCCTCTCCTGGATACATACAACCAGCAAGAAGTACAATAACGGACAGGATGACAGCCAACCGAGAATATTTCACCTTCATGTCCATTATGCCCCTCCTGTCGGTCCGTTAAATACAAGATAGACCATTGCTAAAAATGAAAATATCAACAGCGCATAAGCAATGAGAGCGAAGATAAATTTTAGTAAGCGATTTTTTAATTTATGGCGACTCGCATAAATGAGACCCATAGAAATGACCATGAATCCCATTGCATAGAATGAGAGCCACATTTTATCCATCGAGGACAAACGAAGCCCACCTTTCGTATAATTCAGTTTTGTCCCGGTATCCTGCGCCGGAGACATCACTTGATCCGGACGGTGTTAACACCTGAGCGGATCAAGTGAAAAGATGATCATTTTCCAAACAGATCTTCCATTTCTTGCTTCTTCATCCGCGTCATCAATTGATCGACCGCTTCTTTAAGATCAACATCATTGAATAAAATAGCGTATAATGCCTCTGTAAGCGGCATGGACACTTCATAACGCCGAGCAAGCTGATGGGCCGCTTTCGCTGTTCTGACCCCTTCAATGACCATCCCCATGCCTGAGATGACTTCCTCCAAGCTATTCCCTTGGCCAAGCATATTGCCGGCTTTCCAATTGCGCGAATGGACGCTTGTACAAGTGACAATTAGATCGCCCAGCCCCGTCAATCCGGAGAATGTCAGCGGATTTGCCCCCATTTTCACGCCGAGTCGCGAGATTTCCGCCAATCCCCGGGTGATAAGCGCTGCCTTGGCATTATCACCATAGCCGAGTCCGTCGGAAATGCCCGCAGCAAGCGCAATGACATTTTTAAGAGCTGCGCCAATTTCAACACCGACGATATCATTGTTTGTGTAAACACGGAAATACTGGTTCATGAATAAATCCTGCACCTTTTCCGCAGCTGCCAGATCGGTAGACGCCGCTGTCACAGTCGTCGGATGATGGAGCACCACTTCTTCCGCGTGGCTCGGCCCTGAAAGCACGACAATAGACTTCTTTTTCGAAGGAGCCAATTCCTCGTCGATCATCTCGGATATCCGCTTCAACGAATCCGGCTCAATGCCTTTCGAGACGTGTACCAGTAATTTGGCATCGATTTCCATCGCATTCACTTCAGCACAGATGTCACGGATTGCCTTTGTAGGAACAGCGATGACAAGCGTATCCCCATGTTCGACAGCAGCCTTCAAATCAGAGGTCGCCCGTAAATTACCGGGCAATGACACACCCGGTAAATAAGCGTGATTTGTATGCTTCTTGTCTATTTCTTCAGCCTGTTCGGAACGTCTCGCCCATAGCAGACAATCATGTCCATTTTCAGCCAGGATAAAAGCAATTGCCGTTCCCCAGCTACCGGCACCGATTACCGTTACTTTTTCCATATCCTCATCCATCCTTTCCTTGGCAACACCGATTAGCTTCTAGCACGTGTAATGAGCCGAATCGGGGTCCCTTCAAAGCCGAATGATTCCCGTAGCCGGTTTTGCAAGAAGCGCTCATATGAGAAATGCATCAGCTCAGGTTCGTTCACGAAGACGACAAATGTCGGTGGTTGGACCGATACTTGTGTCGTATAGTAAATACGCAGGCGACGGCCTTTGTCAGTTGGAGCAGGATTCCGAGCGACCGCATCTTCAATCACTTCATTCAACACGCTTGATTGTATACGAAGGGCATGATTTTCACTGATCATACGGATTTTATCAAATAGACCGTGCACCCGCTGTTTCGTTTTCGCAGAGACAAAAGCGATGGGCGCATACTCCAGAAACTGGAAATTATCTCGGATATCCGCTACAAAAGCATTCATTGTCTTATCGTCTTTTTCCACTGCATCCCATTTATTGACGACAATCATAACACCTTTCCCTGCCTCTTCCGCATACCCGGCAATCCGCTTGTCTTGCTCGCGGATGCCTTCTTCTCCGTTCAGCACAATGAGGACAACATCGGAGCGTTCAATCGCTCTGAGTGCACGCAGCACACTATACTTCTCTGTGTTCTCATACACTTTCCCCTTTTTACGCATGCCCGCTGTATCGATAATTCTATATTTTTGGTCTTCAAATATATAAGAGGTATCAATGGCATCCGTCGTCGTGCCTGCAACATCACTGACGATAACCCTTTCTTCCCCAAGCAATGCATTAACCAATGAGGATTTGCCGACGTTCGGTCTGCCGATCAATGAAAAACGAATGACATCATCTTCGATTGCATCTGCGTCCGTTGCCGGAAAATTTTTAGCCACCTCATCGAGTAGATCGCCAAGACCCAGTCCGTGGGATCCGGAGATCGGATAGGGATCGCCAAAACCGAGTGAGTAAAAGTCATAAATCATATCCCGCATTTCGGGATTGTCGATTTTATTCACGGCTAGAACGACAGGTTTTTTTGTTTTGTATAAAATTTTAGCGACTTGCTCATCCGCATCTGTAACACCTTCACGGCCATTTGTTAAAAATATGATCACATCCGCTTCATCGATCGCAATTTCTGCCTGCAAACGGATTTGCTCAAGAAAAGGCTCATCGCCGATATCGATTCCTCCTGTATCAATCAGGTTGAAATCGTAGTTAAGCCAATCGGCTGAGCTATAAATACGGTCACGTGTAACCCCCGCAACGTCTTCTACAATCGAGATACGTTCTCCTACGATTCGGTTGAAAATCGTCGACTTTCCGACGTTCGGCCTACCGACGATCGCCACTGTTGGTTTTGTCATCATCATACATCCTTCCAGCTAATTCTTTACATAGTATACAACAGAAAAGCGTAGGGCGCTCGCTTATTATAGGATTGCAGTCTAAGTACGCGACGTCCTGTCGCAACGACTGCATAACCCGCATCGTGCGGGCCTCAGGCATAAGACGAGTCACGGCGTGGCGGTTTTTGCCACAGAGTCGGCTTGACTTATGACCCGAGCATCTAACGCCCGAAGCCTGGACAAACAAAAAAGCCCAGAGCACCCAAAAAAGATGATGGCGCCCGTAGAAGCACCATCATCCTTGTCTGAGCTTTTCAAAGTAAGCAGCTATATTTCATCCAGACTTTCCATTTTCCGTTATTTCGAAAACTTTTTCAGCTGATCGCCAATGACGTCGCTAAAGGAGAAGCCGGATGCTTCTTCTGGCATTTCATATTCGTCGTAAGTATTGTTGTCCTCTTTTTCGACCAAGTCCTTGATGCTTAAAGAGAGACGCTTCTCGTCCGTATTGACATCCAATACTTTAACTTCGATTGTCTGGCCTTCCTGTAACACTTCATGCGGCGTACCGATATGCTGATGGGAGATACGGGAAATATGCACGAGACCTTCAACGCCTGGGAACACTTCCACGAATGCACCATAGGATACGAGTCGCTTGACAGTCCCTGTCAGAACTGATCCTTTCGGTGCCTTTTCCTCGATCCCTTCCCAAGGTCCAGGTAATGTATCTTTGATGGACAATGAAATCCGTTCGGAATCCCGATCGATGGAAAGGACTTTGACATTCACTTTGTCCCCTTCCTTCAAGACGTCCGACACTTTTTCAACATGATCATGTGCCAATTGTGAAATATGGACAAGTCCATCAACGCCACCGATATCTACGAAAGCACCGAATGATGCAAGCCGCTGAACCGTCCCTTCCAGCACTTGACCTTCTGAAAGGTTTGCCAATACCTCTTCTTTTTGTGATTCTTTCTCTTCTTGAATAACCGCGCGATGCGAAAGGATGAGACGATTTTTCTCTTTGTCCATTTCAACGATCTTGAACGTCATCGTCCGTCCTTTATACTCCTCGAACGATTCCACGTAATAATCTTCCACGAGTGATGCAGGAATGAAACCTCTGACACCAAGGTCAACGACTAGTCCACCCTTGACGACGTCTTTTACTTCTGTTTCAATGGTTTCCTTATTGTTGAACTTCTCTTCCAATGCGCCCCATGCATTCTCTGCATCGACTTTCCGCTTTGAAAGCACGTAATTGTCTTCTTCCACTTTCATAATGATGAGTTCAAGCTCATCTCCCTCTGCAACTGCATCTGAAGCTTTCTCGATATGCAGGCTTGACAGTTCACTAATCGGAATCACACCATCAAATGGTGCACCTGAAATTTCAACAGTCACCGATTTATCTTCAATTTTTGTCACTTTTCCAGTGACACGGTCACCCTCGTTGTAGTTGTTTGTTACTTCCAAGTTCATGTCTTCAGTCATTATGTAGTCCTCCTCCATAAAGAATCCTACTTCTATATTATGCGAATCTATTCATAAAAACAAAAATTTACCCTTATTCCAATCATTTATTTTGTTCGATGAGCTTCCGGATTTCCGTCATGATCACTTCCGTCACTTCTTCGGAAGATGCACGCCTTTCTCTGTAAGGCGCAATATCAATCGGTTTCCCGTAGACAACTTTCAATGGTTTGAATAGCTTATAAGGGCCGATGATCGCACAAGGCATGACGACCGCATCACCTTTAAGAGCAAAAAATCCAGCGCCCGCAAGTCCGGGCCCCAATTCTCCTGTCGTGCTTCTCGTCCCTTCCGGAAAGAGACCGACGACTTCACCCGACTTGAGAATTTTTAACACTTTACGGAATGCTTCCCTGTCACTCATCCCCCGTTTTACCGGGAAAGCTTTCACTTTTGGTAGTACTGTTTTCAGTACCGGTACCGAAAACAATTCTTCCTTCGCCATGAAATGGACATCCCTCGGGCAAGCTATACCGACAACCGGCGGGTCAAAATTATCAATATGATTCGTGCATAAAAGAACGCCACCCTCTTTCGGAAAATGGTCTCTGCCGATGACTTTTACCCGGTAGAGCGGTTTAAAGATGACGCTGCATAGAAATTTCCCCAAAGGATATAAATTCATGCGCCCAACCTCTTTTCCGCAAGTTCCCGAATCCGATCGACAACTTCCTCGATGGACAACGCTGTCGTATCCAGTAAGATAGCATCTTCCGCTTGCATTAGTGGAGAAATTTCCCGTTCACTATCCATCCGATCCCGTTCAGAAATTTCCGCCTTCAATCGTTCTAGATCTGTTGCGATTCCACGCTTTTCATTTTCCAAGTGGCGGCGGATCGCTCTTTCTTCAACAGAGGCCGTCATGAAGATTTTCAGCTCGGCATTCGGTAACACAGCTGTCCCGATATCCCGGCCATCCATGACGACGCCCATCCCATCGGCAAGCTGACGTTGCTTATCCACCATCAATTGGCGGACCCCCATATGGAGAGCTACAGCGGAAACGTTTGCAGTCACTTCAGCCGATCGAATTTCTTCAGATACATCCTGTCCATCCACGATGACCGCTTGCCCATCCGATGTCGGGGACAAAATGATATCCGTCTCCTTCAGCAAACGCTCCAGTTCTTCTCCATTCGTCGTATCTATGTTGTAGCGCAATGCTTTGTACGCAAGTGCTCGATACATGGCCCCCGTATCGATATACGTATAGCCTAATTTTTCTGCAATTCTTTTTGCGATTGTACTTTTCCCTGCCGCGGCAGGTCCGTCAATGGCAATCTTAATCTTTCCATTCATTATTCCATCTACCCCCGTAGTCGATTCGACAACATTGTAACATAAAGAAAGAGGAAAAGTCCTATTCACGCAGACTTTTCCCCTTTCCCAATTAGATCAATTTCTATTCAATATTCCTTAACTGTAGCTGTCGCTCGAAACAGAATCGGATGATCGCCTGACGTTCACTCTGACCGATCTCTTCAAATTTCAAAGAAACGATATTCCGTCCATTTTTCTCCCACGTCCTGACGACGGACGCCTCCGCACGAACATATTTAATATCCTGATTGACAAAAGGCAGGACGATGAGCAAGGAGAGAATCTCTCCCTGTTGGAAGTTCTCTTTTTCCGATATCCGGATTGCAATGCCGCCTGCACTCAAATCCTCGGCGACGTATTGACTGTAGAGCCCTTCTTTTTGAATCGCCACATCGATTGCATATTCCACCCGTACAAATTCACGTCTTTGAATTTTGATCAGCTGATCGTCACCTGGATATTTCAACTTCAGCATCGGGATTCCTTTGTTCAATCGACCGATTACCTCTGTCTCAAAGGCATAAGATATTTTTTGGTTATCTGTAAAGGTGATATGCAGTTGGACGCCATCTAAAAAAAATGCCGTTCGTCCTGTCTCGATATGTGTTGGGTAATCAATCATGATAAAATCTCCACCCATGTCGACCACTTTACTTTTAAACTTTTCACTGTCTTTTGTAAAATCCTGATCGATCACAATAATTGTCCCTATCGAAAGTAACATATAAACACCCACCGTCTTTTTCACTACTGCTCTCATTATGTCATGAAAAAGTGGTTTTTCCAATGGTGTTTTTCAAAAGACTTATTCCAATCTTTCCGTTTTGATCACTTCGCCTGTTTCCGTATCAACGATGACTACATAAGTGCCGATTTCACCATGTTCTTCCTTTGTAACAGTCAAATAGTAAGACAAACGTTGTTCAAGCTGGTCATTTTCCACATACGCCAGTTCTTCTTTGACGATATTGACATCCGAATGGAAGTATGTTTTCCAGTCAAACTCACGGATCGGTTGTGAAACCGTTTTTTCTTCGCGGATATATTCGGACGCATCCAATCCAACGATTTCTCCCGTATCTTTCGCCACTTTTAGGTGAATAACATCAGAAAATACTTTTGCCTTGTATTCAGGTTCTACACGGACATAGACGAAATGCCAGGCTGTATGGTTTTCCCTGGATTCTTCATAGACAACATCTGTGTAGCCTGCCTCCTTTAAAAAGGCCTCTGTTTTCCTTTTGATATCTTCAAAAGGCAGACTCTCTTTGCTATGAGGTCTTTCCGATAAATAGGAAAGGACATGTCCCCCTTTTTCCGTAATATCGATATAACCGACCGATTGATTCTCGGCGAAACGGATATGATAAAACGGATAGGGAGCACCCGGTTGGCTCGTTTCGACTCCGATGATTTCATTGGAAACGCCAGGAAACAGTTTTCTAAATCGATCGATTGCTTCCTCACTTGTCACTTTCGGATCTTTTAGATTCTTCAAGTCTTTCTTTTTCATCGAATCCGATTCGCTTGCCGTCAAAGGAAAATCACTTTCGGTATACTGTTTCACCATCGTTCCCATTCCGGCCCAATCATGATCAGATTTAGTCGCGTCTAAATGGCTTTGCCATTCATCCATCGACAAGCGGCCATTCACTAAACCGACTGTTGCCACTTCCCATTCTTCCGCTAAATTACGTAAGTTCTTGGATGCATTGGCCATCACTTTATGGTAATCGCTATGCTCTTTCGCTTGGTCCGCTTCCTTGGCGTAATTTCCAAGCCGTCCGAGATAGTTCATCCATGAGGTAGTGAAACTTTGGTCAAGGGGTAAGGAAGCGACCGAATTTTTGATATCTGCACTCAATCTCCAAATGTCTTCACGAGCTTTGGAAGACCCTTCTGCTTCATTGAACAATAATGTTTTCTGGACCGCCGTTTCCAACTCTTGGAGTTTTTTCGATGCATCCGTCATATTGTTCGCATATTGGTTGCTAAGCGCAATCGAAAGTTTTTCATTGTCAACCGTTTTTCCATAGGCAAAAATCGCTAATACTGCAAATGCATAAACAAGTACAAACAGCGTCTTTTTCATAATTTGGCAAAACTTCTTCGAAATGACAACGATCCGAGAAATTTCGCCTTTCCTCCTTCCGTTGCCCATCCATCATTGCGTATGATGGTGGTCATTAGATGCAAAAAATATGCGCGCCGATTTTCTTAATTTGTTGACGGCTCCAAATCCACTTGCTCGTTGCGGTGATCGGATTAAAATAATAGATGGCATTTTCGGAAGGATCCCAACCGTTAATCGCATCAAGTACAGCCTGTTTAGCACGCTCATTCGGCTCCAACCAAATCTGTCCATCCGCAACAGCGGTGAAGGCAAGCGGTTGGAAAATCACGCCGCCGACAGTATCCGGAAAGTCAGGATGTTCGACCCGATTTAAAATGACTGCGGCTACTGCAACTTGGCCTTCATACGGTTCTCCCCGAGCCTCTCCATAAACCGCATTGGCCATCAGTCTGAGGTCTTGTTCCGAATATTTTCCAGGTAACTGGATGTTTTCTTTCTTACCAGCGCCTTTTGAAACTTGGGATTCTAATGGTTTGTTACCGTATGTGGTAAACTTGTTTCCCTTATTCAAGTTATCTTTGACAAACTTCTCATCGTATTCCGATGCATCAGCCAGCTTCTTTTTTGTTTTGGCTCCTGCAATCCCGTCTACCGGCAAGCCAAATTTTTCTTGGAAGTTGCGCAATGCCCAATAAGTACCATAACCGAATTTCCCATCGATCGTTCCGGTATAATATCCGATGTATTGAAGCCTCGCCTGCAATTCAATTACATCATCACCGTAAGCGCCCCGTGCAATTTCTTGCGAACTGAACGCTCCAATTTTTATTGGTGAAGTGGCATAGGCACTCCCTAGAAGAAGAATGGCTGCCATCAAGCGAATCATCATTTTCTTCAACTTCATTCCTCCTTTTTCTACAGTTTGTCCTAAGTGATGAATTTTATTATGTAAAAAAAAGAAAAGATCCGGCTTTCGCCGGATCGGATCTATTTCATATTCGTGTTAGCTTTGCGTCTGAATTGCTGCATCGCAAACATATGGGCATATTTCACTCGCGTCAAGCTGAACCACCAAAGGAACAACATGAACGGAATGATTAAGTAAAGCCATAAATCGGATACTGTCAAAATGGCATTATAGATGAAGTGCAAGCCGTATGATGCAAGGAACGCCAAAAATAAATAACGGTTAATATCCGCCTCTATGGCAAATTTCGCTTTACCGAAATAATAGCCCATGACCACACCAAATAAGGCATGGCTCGAGACAGGTAATAAGGCGCGGAGAAAAGCCGTGTCCATACCGAAAGAAAGCAAATATATGATATTTTCAACAGTCGCAAAACCGAGCGAGACACTTGCACCATAAAGAATCCCATCATAAGCATCCTCAAATTCGACATGACGATAAATGGCAATCAATAGGATTAGCCATTTAAAAAATTCTTCGATGCCACTGGTGAAGATGACATTCCGTAAAAAGCTATTAGCAAACACATTTTCTTCTTCGAAAACATGCTGGATGAACAGGATCGGAAAAGTCATGATAGCCCCATATAGAAATGTATGGAATAATGTACGTGACGGTTCTTTCGCAATCTGCTTCCGTAAATAGAAATAACTGAAAAGCGCCAATCCCGGTGCAATCGCTACGGTAAGCAAGATGAACATAGATGGCTCCCCCCATTCCGTCTCATTATAACATGAATTTCCTATTATTTGGAGGTAACGTATATGAAGAAAAATATTTTAGTGATCCACACAGGTGGCACCATTTCTATGCAAGTGCATGCGGAAACAGGCGGCGTCATCTTAAGCGAGGCTAATCCTCTGCTGAAGGAAATTGACAAAATCCAACAATTCGCTCATATTACCGAAGTGGAAGCCTTCAATTTACCATCACCTCATATTACTCCCCAAAAGATGCTTATGCTTGTTTCAACGATAAACGAGCAGTTGGCCAATCAGCAATTTGATGGGATTGTCATTACCCATGGCACGGATACGTTGGAAGAAACGGCGTATTTCTTGGAGCTTGCTACGAATTATACCCTTCCCATCGTCTTGACGGGTGCCATGCGATCGTCAAATGAGGTCGGGTCGGATGGTGTTTATAACCTCATGGCGGCAGTCCGGGTCGCCAGTACAGATGAAGCTGGCGAGAAAGGGGTTCTCGTCGTCTTGAACGATGAAATCCATACAGCGACAAGTGTGACAAAGACACATAGTAGCAGCGTGTCCACATTTCAAAGTCCGCAATATGGGCCGATCGGCATCGTTACAAAAACCGCTGTCTATTTTCACCATGCACCTTTATCACGAACTTACCTCCCGATCCGGTCGATCGATAAAAAAGTGGCCATGTTCAAAATCTATGCAGGGATGGAGGGCGAGCTTCTTGAAATGATTCCTGCTCTCGGCTATGACGGAGTCGTGTTGGAAGGGCTTGGTCAAGGGAACGTCCCACCTGCATTGATGACAGTTATTCAAACCCTGTTGGATAAAAAAATCCCGATCGTCCTCGTATCACGCTGTTTTAACGGTGTCGCGGAAGCGAGTTATGCTTATGAAGGTGGCGGGAAAATGCTCCAAAAAATGGGTGTCCGATTTGAACACGGGTTAAGCGGTCAAAAAGCACGGATCAAACTTCTACTTGAACTTTGTGCACAGGAATAAGGTATCGCTCTACTATATCTAGATGGACATTTGAAAAAAGACTACCTATCAAACAGCAACAAACTGTTTGATAGGTAGTCTTATTCATACTGATTAGTGTTGCATACACATCAACTGTTCATTACTTTTTGTCCCGTGATCGCACGGGCGATTTGCTCTCCGTGAAATCTGCCGTTTTCGATAAAAATCTGATTGGCGTTATTCCCCGCCGCAATTACTCCCGCGATATACAGCCCTTCCACATTCGTCTCCATCGTCTCTTCATCAAAAGACGGGATACCGCTCGATGCATCGATATCGATACCGATTTTCCGCAAAAAAGTATGATCCGGATGATAACCGATCATGGCGAAAACATCATCATTTTCAATTTCAAAAGTCTTTCCATCTTTTTCGATGACAACGGTTTTTTCCGTAATTTTCTTCACAGTGGCGTTAAAATGCATATCGATTGCCCCGTTCCTGACAAGGCTATCAAAGCCCGGCAAAATCCACGGCTTTACGCTCGGGGAATAGTCTGCACCACGATAGACGACCGTTACAGCCGCACCCGCACGTTCCAATTCCAATGCGGCGTCTACTGCAGAGTTTTTCCCGCCAATCACGAGGACTTTTTTTCCGAAAAAGGGATGGGCTTCCTTGAAGTAATGATAAACATTCGGTAGCTCTGCCCCTTCCACTTCCAGTTTATTCGGATTGTCGTAGTAGCCTGTCGCAATGACTACATTCGTCGCGCTATATTCTGCTTTATCCGTGATAACACGGAAGCCATCGTTTTCTTTGACGACATTTTCCACCTTTTCGAAACTATTGATATGGATGTTTTTCATCTTTACCACTTCGCGATAATACACAAGCGCATCATTGCGTTTCGGTTTTTCTTTTGCTGTGATGAAAGGGATGTCCCCGATCGATAATTTTATACTGGAACTGAAAAACGTCTGGTGAGTGGGGTAATTATAGATCGAATTGACAATATTCCCTTTTTCAATAACGACTACATTTCGTCCCGTCTTTTGTATTTCGATAGCAGCGGAAAGCCCACATGGCCCGCCACCGACAATGATGACATCTGTTTGAACCATTTTCTAGTTGCACTCCTTTGGTACCGTTTCCGAATAACGGATTGAAATGAAATGACTTTCTGGCGCAGCACCGAACCGTAAGGGCAAGCTCGATGTCCCGTATCCATTGCTGATCAGTTTCGCGCTATCCCCACTGTCCTGGAAAGCCCCTTTCTCCGCTATACCGAAACGGCCAAAACGAATTTGTCCGCCATGCGTATGCCCGGCAAGCAAGAGACGCGGCTTATACAAGGGCTCGATTTTCCGGAACAAGGAAGGTGTATGCGTCACAACAATGACTCGCTCATACTTATCAATATAACGGAGAGCTGCGGCAATATCGACATTTTGGCTTGATGGATCATCGGTTCCGCAAATCCCCCATGTAGGATGGCCTGGAATCACTGTATTTTCATTATCTAAAATTCTTCCGCCATGCCGGGCAAGAATCGCTCTTATTTCTTGTTCCCCAACTTCGCGGTCATTATTTCCCCATACATAATAGATTGGACCGAGAAGCGATAAGTTTCGGACATTCCGATCAATTTTTGACAGCGGAACCCCTCGTTCGGCAAGATCCCCGCCAATAATGACCAAATCGATTGCTAATCCATTCCGGACTTTTTCTAACAGTTTTTCATCAATCTTACGATGGTGGATGTCAGAAATGAAAAACACATTGAGTTGTTTTTCATTATCATCGCTCACTTGACGATCATCGATTTCGTGCATGATGACATTCCGTTGCCGCGCATAAACAAACATAAAACCAAGCAACCCGATCAGAATCGAAGATGCTATTCCTACTATTTTCGTTAACGTAACGAAACCCACCTTCCATTGAACGATAGCATAGGGCGCCTGTTTAGACGCCTGAAGTCTAGCCGAGAAAAAGGCAAAGCAAGCTACTTTGCCCTTTTACAAGGTTGTGTCATCCATCAAGGGATCGATAGTTTCTGTCCCACTCTGATTTCATTCGAAGCCAGCCCGTTCGCGCGTCTAATCTTTTCGATATCCGCCTCTGAACCAGAGCCGTAATGTTTCAACGCTATCCGATACAGATTTTCACCGTTGGCCACAATATGCGTTTTGGCAGACGTTTTTTGTTCGGTTTCGACTTCCTGCTTCTTTTCAGGTGTCGGATTGACATTCACAACCGGTTTCTTTTCAGCTTTCTCTTCAGATTTCTCTTCTACTTTTGGTGCGGTCGTTTTCCCCTGATCCTGCTTGGCAACCGTCCCCGTATCAACCTTATTTGTATCCTTGTCTGTATCCTTGTTTGATTCTTTGCTCGCTTCATCTTCCTTTTTCACTGAAGCGGCATCCGACTTTTCATTGTCATTCTTATTGTTGATTTCGTAAATAGACCCGGAGTTTTCTTTTTCTACTTTTGCTTTGGTACTATCTTCCGGTAAATAGAAATCTGAAAGAAAGTATACTAAGATGAGAACTGGAATAAGTGTGAATAGACCAAGAATCACATTGATCAATAGATGGCCCGATTTCTTTTTTGGTTTTCGGCCTTTTCTATGCAATTCGGCACGAGATGGAAGGTTGCCGGCATCGTGACTATCGTCTAAACTGATTTCCTTCCGATGTTCCTCGAATTCAGTTTTATAATCATCCTTTTTCATCGCTACATTCTCCTATCACATCGTGCTGTCCTTTCATTATGACGAATTTTGTCTTAAAAATCAAATACGCCTTTGTATATAATTAGTGGCTTGTTTCTAGTCTTTCCGCCTATACGCTCAATGCCGGCATTGTTATTATTGACTGGAACGAGCCGTTTCCCCATCAATCTGTCTCTCTAGTAAAAGGCCCAACCTCTCCTCCCAGCGCATAAGCGTTTTGGTAGAATCGGGCATTTCAAGGCCTTTTTTCAGCAACGGCTGCGCATGATCGCAATTCGAACAGCAAAATTCCGGTTGCCATGTCTTCCTTTCCCCAAAATACGCTAGCAATTGTTCACGGACGCATTGTTCTGCATGGACAATCCGGACCATCTGCTCCAATTGGTGCTCTTTATCGCGAATTAATTCACGCATTTGGGCAATGACTTCCTCGAGTGACATCCGCTCTCGATAATAGTCTATGATACGCTTTCCCGTTTCGCTTATCCGGGCCCATTCTGCCGCTTCGTCCGCCTGCTTATTTTCTCCCAGTAACTTTTCATAGTATCGGATTTCTTCTTCTTGTGGAATATCGTCCTGCATAATGAAACGCGTTTTGGTGATATCCTCCGGCGCGTGCAATAACGTGACGACAGACTGTTCTCCATCCCGCCCAGCCCTTCCCACTTCTTGCACATAGCCCGCAATCATGGCCGGTATATGCTCATGGATCACTTGACGGATATCGTCTTTATGTATACCCATTCCGAATGCATTTGTCGCACAAATCCAACTCAGTTCTCCGTTAATGAATTGCTCTTGGATGAACGCCCGGTCTTCCTGGCCTTTTCCTGCATGATAGGCAGCCGTCGCAATCCCAGCTTCTTGTAAAATTTCGGCTAGCGCATCCGCCCGTTTACGTGATGAAACATAGATGATTCCCGGGCCCGTCGTGGACAGGAGCCTCGCTTTGATCCATTCTGTTTTCGCGGCATCATTATCGACTTGGAGCATGTTATAAGAAATATTCGGTCGATCTACGGATTCCCGATGAACGACAGGTGAATTCAGTTGCAAATAGGAGCGAATATCATTCGTCACTTTATCGTCCGCTGTCGCCGTCAACGCGAGAATTGCCGGTCGCTTCAATCCCTGAAAGAATGTCCCGATCCTCAAATAATCCGGGCGGAAATCGAATCCCCATTGAGAAACGCAATGGGCTTCATCCACGACAATCAGCGCCAAATCGATCGCGCGTAGTTGTTGCAACACCTGATGGCGCCCTAACATTTCTGGGGAGATGAATATGAATTTGTATTTCGCCAAATCACCGAGAAGCCGATTTTTCTCCCTATGGGAAAGAAATGAATTCAAGGCGACGACTCTCTTTTCACCGTTTTTTTTCATGATGGCCACTTGATCTTCCATAAGGGCAACGAGTGGTGATATGATCAATACCGTACCATTCAACAAATAGGCGGGCAGTTGGTAGCATAAGGATTTCCCCATTCCTGTCGGCAAGATGGCGATCGTATCATTCCCCGCGAGGACATGGCGGATGACCGCTTCCTGTCCCGCTCTGAACTGCTCAAAACCGAATCGGTCTTTTAATACTTTGTATAGGTCCATCACCGATTTCCTCCTGTCCGAGCCCCGAGAATAAGTCGAAGTTGAAAATAAGACAATGTACTGAATTCGGATTTAAGAATCCGCAGCCTCCTTGTCCCTAGTTCATTCACTTTCGCGATTACATCGGCAGCATGTTCTTCTGACACAAATTGGGTAAGCGGGAATTGTGGATCATTGATGGACATTTCCACGAAATGATCTTCGATTGTACTACACTTCAAGTTACGGGCTTCCGCTATCTCCTCCAATGACATTCCGCGTTCAAACAGCTGTTTCGTCTTCACGGAAGAATCGGTCAAATAACTCGTTACTTTAACATCTGCAGCAACTTTCCGTAAAAAAGGAAAATCGTCGGACTTATGAATGACCGTCAGCAACCTATGTAAACTTTCTATAAATAGTAGACGTATGTCAAACGAATTTCGTTTCAATTGATCAGCCAACTGATCCCATGTCCATCCCGTCATCCGAAAACCGCTTAAGCGGTGTGTCAAAATCGTTTTTTGCAGTTCGTCCATCCCGCTTTGCACAATACTCCGTTTCAGTTCATTTGCAATACTTTGCGCAAATTGTGGCTCACTGATCGGCTGCTTCACAAGAAGGGCCTTCACAAAATCTTGAATGGCCTGTTCTTTTTGAATAGGCATAAACGATCTTTCACCAGCTCCAATATTCGAAACGGTTTGCACAATGAGCGACAACCGCTCAAAAAACATCCATTCTCTTCCTCTATAATCCCAACCGTTAAATTGACAGGAAGGGCATTGATCCACTCTTATTCTTCCTTTTTCTGTCACAAACGCAAGTGCATCTTCATTTTTCGCTAGATATCCCGCTTGTTCCAATTGCCGAACTGCTTCTTCAAATTGTTCCATCGATAATTTGGGCAAAATCCCAAAAAACGACTTGACTCCATAATATTCGACGTCTTGCAATGTTTGGCCGGAACGCTTTCCACGGAGCAGATGGTAACCTGCGTAAATCGTACGTTCCCCATCCATTTTATTGACGATTGTTAAAAGTATTGTAGAAAGATCCATCAGGCAATCCCCCGTTTACTAGATGTTTTTGTTGAAAGTTACGGATAATATCATTAGAATGGAGTATGAAGTAAATTGTTTGCACGGAGAAAAGAGGAGAGAAAGAGTATGCCTAAATATACAATCGTCGATCAGGATACATGTATCGCTTGCGGAGCATGCGGTGCGGCTGCCCCAGATATTTATGATTACGACGACGAAGGAATCGCTTATGTTATTTTAGATGATAACATGGGTAACACGGAAGTTCCAGAAGAACTCATGGAAGACCTTGAAGATGCATTCGACGGCTGCCCAACCGATTCGATTAAAATCGCGGATGCCCCATTTGAGGGTGACCCGCTAAAATACGAAGACTGATAAACAAAAGCGCAAGCACCTTGGTCAAGGGCGACAGGCATAAGACGGACCGACTGTGAGGCGCTTTTTGCCTCACAGTCGGGCTGACTTATGACCCGAGCAGCCTAGACGATAAGAATGACCGTTCCGACGATGTGGGGCGGTTTTTCTTATTTTCTTATTGAAAAAAGCACATGTACCATTTCTGGTGACATGTGCTTCTATATTTAAGCCATCAATTGTGTGCGTTGTTGGGTAATCCATTTTTTCATGCTGTTGAATAACAAGACCGTAATGATCATCAGCATGATTCCTTTGATCAAGTTAAAAGGTAGTACACCTAATACGATATAGGTTGTCAATTCATTGCCTACCATTGCAGGGAAATTCATGAAATACGTGTACATCGGCAAAAATACAAAATAGTTCAATACCGTCATACCAATAGCCATCGCTGCCGTTCCTGCAACCAGCCCCATCGTCAGCCCTTTAGCCGTCTGGAACTTATTGAAGATGAAATAGATCGGCATGATGAAAAGAATACCTGTGGCCAAGTTTGCCATTTCGCCAACTGGCACACCAGTCGGACTCCCCGACAAAAACCAGTGCATAACGTTTTTAATGAGTTCGACACCGATGCCGGCAACAGGTCCCATTGTCATGACTGCCAATACCGCCGGAATTTCTCCGAAATCGATTTTCAAGAATGATGGTAATGCCGGCAATGGAAAATTGAACTGCATCAGCACAGTACCAATACTTCCAAGGATCGCGATGAGGATCATCCTCCGCAATTTGTTGTTCTGCATTTGTTCCTCTCTCCTTTTGCGATTCACTTCACAAAGAGGAAAGGCCGTTCCGTCATCATGTGTCTAACAAAAAATCCCCAAAGCTAAACAAGCTTCAGGGAAAGAAAGGTATCTTTAAAAAAATGTACTAAAAAGAGATGGCTATCTCTGTTTTAATCCACATTTAAATAAGCACTCTTTTTTCGTAATCAACACAAAAAAGACGGCCGCACCTTCACCTTCTCCCATCCAGACTATACTGTCGGCTCCGGAATCTCACCGGAATCAGCTGTTAAGCTCGCGGGCTAAGAAGATAGTCTTCCATTTCCGCCGGTCGGGAATCTCACCCTGCCCCGAAGATGAATCAATATTTTTTTATTCTATTACAATTCGATTATATACGAAAAGAAGTGCCTTGTAAACAAGATTGTTTACAAGGCACTTTTTTCATCCTGGGAAAGGGATCGGGTTGGGGCCGAGCGGTTCCGGTAATGCGGTTGTCAAATCATATTTGCCAAAATGTGTTTGAACGCTATTTTTCAAGCGGACTTGCTGATCGTAATTGCTTGCGGTCAACATGAAGCCCTCGATCATCGCGTTCGCTTCATCTGGTGCGAGCGCATTTAAGTCAAGGGGACGGTCAAAAGTGATGACAGCCACCCCATTCTCTTCCTGCACTTTATAGGTGACGTCTGAAGGCACGACTGTTTCCACGATATCATTGTGGACATCTTTCATAGCCAACAGAGCTTGCTCCACCGTGTCCGTCGTTTCCGCATTATACGGTATGAGATAGATTTGTCCGGAAGGCATGACATATTTGTAATATGGTAGCGGGCTCTTCCCGGCCTCTATATTCCTGACAGTCGTTTTTCCTACTTGATCAAAATTCGCCAACTCCCCACGCTCATCGACTGTTTTAAATTGAGCATGATCCATAAACGTATCCTGGATAGAGTGATTATAGACCTCTAGCGTTGCTGAAGACCGATCATACATATGACCTTCCGGCACTTGATGGACGACTGTATCGCCCTCCAATGTCACTTCACCAACATAAGGATGATAGTCATCGAATCCGAAATCTGTTTCAGGGATTTCAGCTGCATATCGATGATAAAGGGCAACGCTATCTGGTTCTCCATCCGGAAAATCAGTCTTCACCCGCTCGTCGGTTAGAAGGAATGTCACCGGGATGCTAATGGCCGCTTGTGTCAAACCGATTCGAAACGGGTACATGCCATTCAGATCATCGGGAAGCACAACATAGCTTGTTGTATCCATCTGAATTGCGGAAAACGTAGAAGCATCTTCCTTTTCCATTTTACTTCTGAATAAAGCAGTCTCCTCACCGGCATGATCCTGCACGGGAATGTCCGCCCGTTCACTCGTCGTCATTGCATCCGATGACTCTTTCGACGACATTGCCCCATCCTGCTGGCGGAGCATAGATGGGACAAGTATCCCAATCATGAGCAAGGCGGCGACTGCGACCAATACAGGCATCCATCCCTTTCGTTTTTTCCTTCGGGGAACTTGCTGTAGCCGTTCGTCTTGCTTTAAGCGCGCTAAAATATCGGACTCCGATCGCTTATCTTGAACATCGGGCATGGCGCCAAGGAGTTCTTCAATCTTGTTGTCATTCCACTCATTATCAGCCATTTCATCCCCCCCTTTCTACCATCCGAGCATTCAATTTCTTTTGTAGCGACTTGATGGCGCGATGTTGCGTCGTTTTCACTTTGCCTTCTGTCCAGCCGAGGATGTCTGCTGTTTCTGCAATAGACAAGTCTTGGAAATAACGCATAATGATGACCATCTTTTGATCTCCCGTACAAGTGTTCAATGCTTGTAATAGTTCTTTCATGTCCTCGCTAAGCGTCACTAGCTCTTCCGGCAAGGTTCCAGTCGAAACGAGCTCACTTGTTTCCCAATCGAATTTATCAAAAAGATGCTTTTTACGAACTGCATTTTTTCTAAAATGATCAATCGCCACATTTTTCGCAATTGAAAAAAGCCATGTCTTTTCGGAACTTTTCCCTTCAAAACCGGCATATGCACGCAGCACCCTCACATACACTTCATGCATGAGATCTTCAGCGTGATCACGGTCTCTCGTCAAATAGATAAGAAACTTGAACACATCTTGGTGGTACTGTTCATAAAGCCGATGGAAAACGGAGTCGTCCATGAAATCCCCCCGTTCAATAAATTAGTCGTTATTCAAGCTAAATAGTTACAATTTTTTAAGTGGAAGTATACAACTGAATTTCGTACCGCAAACTTCCCCTCTGGCAGCTGTAATCGTTCCGCCATGGGAGTCGATAATATTCTTGGCGATGGCAAGCCCTAAGCCTGTTCCGCCTTTTCCTCTTGTTCTCGCTTTATCCGCCTTGTAGAATCGTTCGAAAATATAAGGTAAATCTTCCACGGGAATGCCCACTCCGGTATCCGTCACATTGATTTCAACCGCGTCAGCATATTTTTCAACACGCAAGGTGACGTGTCCCCCTTCTTGTGTGTGACGAATCGCATTGTCAATCAGATTCGTAAATACTTGCTCCAACCGATCCTCATCGACATGCATCATTATTTGTTCATCTTCTGGAAATTCATAGGCCAATTCCACATGCGCATCACGTGCCACTTGCATGAATTTGTTAACAATCCTGCTAAGGAACGGAATGACCGACAAATCTTCCTTATACAGCCGCATATGTCCCGATTCCATCCTTGCTAGATCTAGTAAATCCGTCACGAGCCTACCCATCCGCTTCGATTCATCATGAATGATTTGGATCATTTCATTCCGTTCTTCGTCATTCGCCGTGACTCCATCGATAATGGCTTCACTATAACCTTGTAGCATGGAAATCGGCGTCCTGAGCTCATGGGAAACGTTTGCGATGAAATCGGATCGCAGCTTCTCCAGCTTATGCTGGTCCGTCATATCTCGCAACACAGCGACCGCTCCACGGATACTGTTCCCGCTATACAAAGGACTGATGGATATGGCATAGAACTGACCGCCCAATTCCAATTCATCCTCCACTTCCTCTGCAAATGTAATGACATGTTCAAGCATATGGAAGATTTCTGGAGGAATCGGATTCCGATCTTCCTTCGCCCCGCTTTTAAAGTACCAGTTTTGCAACAGTCGCTCCGCCTGCGGATTGCTTAGCAAAATCGTGTAATCCCTGTTGAAAGTGATAACCGCGTCTGTCATCGAGGTCAAAATGCTCGACAGCTGTTCTTTGTCTTGACTGATCAACTCGACATGATACTTCAATTGTCTGCCCATCTGATTGAAGGCTGTAGCAAGCTGTCCGATTTCATCGTTTTGCTGGACAGGCAACTTGGTATCGAAATTGCCTTTTGATAATTCAAATGCCGCCCGTTTCATATCACGTAACGGAGAAGTAATGCGTGTCGATAAAAAGAAAGCAAAAATCGTCGTTAAAATAAAAGCGATAAATGCAGATAAAAATACGATATGCGTCGTTCTTTTCGTCGTACGATGGATCGCTTCCAAACTTTGATAAATTACAACAGTGCCCTGTATATTCGCATCGGCCGCAAATGGGTAGGAGATAACGATGAATTGTTCCATCACACCTTCTTCCGTAATGGACGGCAGAATCATCTCTTTCAACACCGGGCTTTGTTTTTTCAACGGCGGAAACAACATCGAGTCATTCAAAATTTTCTTTTCAATCCGTTCTTGATTCAGTCCACTATGAAATGCATATTTCACTTCTTCATCTTCTCCGATAATCATCGCATTCGTCTCGTTATCGAGGATATCATTGATGATCACCTGCAAAGATGACTCGTCTTTATGATCGAGCACTAATTTCCCAATGATCGCTGCTTCCCGGCGCAGTGAGTCCTCCGCCTGGTTCGTATGGAAATTATCCAAAAATTCAAGGAGCAACGCCGTGACAATAAATAGAACAAAGGAAACGAGAAGCAATATGGTTGCCCATAGCTTCCCGACGATTGAATTCCATATTCTATTCATTCGGGACCTCGAATTTGTACCCGACGCCCCAAACGGTCACGATCATCTTGGCGGCACGATCGGAAACACGGCTCAGCTTTTCGCGTAACCGTTTCACATGTGTATCCACCGTCCGTAAGTCACCAAAAAACTCATAATGCCATACTTCTTTCAATAGTTGCTCCCTATCAAATACTTTGTCGGGAGATTTTGCAAGAAAATAGAGCAATTCATATTCTTTCGGTGTCAAATTCACTTCTTTTCCTTCAGCGGTCACACGATGCGCATCATGATCGATCGTCAACTGTGGGAAAACAACCAAATCCTTCGAAGTTGATGCGGCGGCGGCTCCTGGGAAAGCAACCGATCTTCGAAGAATGGCTTTCACCCGCAGGACCACTTCACGCGGACTAAACGGTTTCACGATATAATCATCCGCGCCCGTCTCAAAACCGGTCACCCGATCTGATTCCTCCCCTTTAGCAGTCAACAGAATGACAGGTGTCATGATTTTCTTATCTCTCAGTTCTTGCAAAGCTTCAAGCCCATCCATCTCCGGCATCATCAAGTCAAGCAAAATACAGTCGTAGTGGTTGGCGAGCGCTTTTTCAACCGCTTCCTTCCCATCAACTGCTTCATCGATTTCATAGCCTTCACGCGTCAAATACATATTTAAGAGACGGCGGATTCTGTCTTCGTCATCCACCACTAATAGCGTTACTTTTTCTTCCACAACTCTAGCTCCTTTCCACTTGCTTCTATTTCCATTGTACAAGTCGTTGTTCAAAAAGGAAACCGAAAAGCGATTACGGCCCATCTAGACGTGACAATCTTAAGACGAAACTACCAATTAAGTGAACAAAAAAACTGTACGGCGCTTTAAACAACAACCGTACAGTTCGTATTTAAGCCCAGGCTTCAAGCGCTGTTCTACTTATGCATATGAATGCAAGCCGGCGATAATCAGGTTCACCGCTATCAGGTTAAACATGATGATGATAAAACCGATAACCGCAAGCCATGCAGATTTTTCGCCTTCCCAACCGCGTGATAGACGCAAATGGAGGAATGCGGCGTAAAATAACCAAGTGATGAGTGCCCATACTTCTTTCGGGTCCCAGCCCCAGAACCTTGACCAAGCTTCATGTGCCCAGATCATGGCAAATATAAGCGCTCCTAATGAGAAGACTGGGAAGCCGATAAGGACAGAGCGATAGCCAATTTCGTCCATCAGCTGAGAATTCGCCTTTTTCGCAAATGGCTGGAACAATGCGGCAACCGGTCGGCGAATGATCAATCTCAAAATCAAATACAAGATAATTCCTGTTAGTACCGACCAAACAAATGTCGTCATCGTTTTCGCATTGACGACGGCCGGCATTTCAGCCCAAGGCGTCATTGCATCCGGTGTCAATGCTTCATACTGATGCATTCCGAATAACGGTGGATTATTGTACTCGATCGTTGCCGGTTGATCATTTTTATCGATGTAGTTGAATTGTGCTTCATATCCCGTCAGTTTGAAGAACGTTGAAGACAATACAAAACCAACAACGAGAACAAGCGTAAACATAACCGCCTCCAACCAGAAGCTTTGTTTCGATTTCTTTGTCAAATCCACATGTTTCAATAAGATTACAAGTCCTGCAACCGCACTGATCGCAAGAATCGCTTCACCGAGTGCAGCTGTGATGACATGAATCGTCAACCAATGGCTTACGAGTGCTGGAATAAGCGGCGTGATTTCCCTTGGAAACATGCTGGCATAGCCGATGATGATAATCGCGATCGGCAATGCGAATAAGCCAAGTGAGGGCGTCCGATACAAGTAAAACAGCAAAATGAATGCACCGACGAGCATCATGCCAAATGCAGTCATAAACTCAAACATATTACTGACCGGGGCATGTCCCGAGGCCATCCATCGTGTGATGAAATAGCCTAGATGGGTGATGAATCCAATGATGGTAATGATAATCCCGATTTTGCCTGATCGATTATTCTTATAAGATGCTTCCGATTTTGCCCCTTTTACCGCACCGCCAAAAAATAGCGTAGCGACAAGGTAAGCGATAAATGAAACCAAAAGCAAATTGGCGCTTAACGATGCAAGATCCATTATGCTTGTACCCCTTCCTTATCTTCCGAGTTGGATTCCTTGTCCTGCCTGTCTTCATAGGCTGGCAACTGTGCAAAGTCTTTCACTTGATCCAGTTCTTTTTTCAAGGAGAACCAGTTTTTATTCGTGTGACCGGCTAGGAGAAGTTCGTTGTCCAAACCTTTTTGAATCCAGATTCGTCTATGGTTCCAGTAGGATCCTTGGGCAACACCGATCATGAAAATGATGCCTCCCAGAAGCAGGATATATAAAGTTTTGTCCTTCCGTATGGTCAGACCCGAAATATCCCGTGTCTCTGCACCGACGAAATTGACTTTATACTCATTGACTTCCGTCTCAAGCGTTTGACGGATGGCGACGAAGCTCATCTCTCCTTCCGGCTTGTCCGGTGTCACCATTTTAAAGATGAATGCGGGATTGTTCGGAATCGGTGATTTCGATATCGGTTCACCGTTTTCAATGCCATCATAATCCGGATAATAATCGCTCAATGTGACTGTTGCACCATCTTCAAGCTCATATGTCCGCGCTGGATTTATCAAATCCACTGTAAATTCGCCAAATGAGCGATCTGTCGCTTTTTCAGTCAATTTGAACGTCATCGATTTTAATTCGTCCAGACGGTAATCCATCTGAAATACATTGTAACCGTCAAATTTCAACGGCTTATTGACGATGATAGAATAGTCTTTGACAAATTCAAGATCTTGAGTCCCGGTAAGTTCCCCTTTCGGCTTTTGATAAAGCGCCACATCAGTCTGGTAATTTTTAGGTATTTGACCGACTCGATCAAGCGCCTCTCCGAACACTTCGTCCGCTTCCTCTTTCGTATAGTTTTCAAGTATGAAATCCTTACTCTCCAAATAATACCCTTCGGCACCTGGGATCGAACGCATTTCACCTTCACGGATCCACATCGTTTCATCAACATAGAAACCGGGTACACCACGAAGCAAGACGCCTAATAGGACAATGATCAGACCTGTATGGTTAACATAAGGACCCCATCTGGAGAACCGTCCTTTTTCCGCAAGGATCGCACCGTCTTCCACTTTGACATTGTAGCGGAGTTCTTTCAATTTCTTTTCCGCCTTGAATAGCGCATCATCCGGATTTTCAATAGTACCTTCCCCGTAGATCCGTTGCTTTTTCATAAAGGAAGAATGCCGTTTCGTCCGTTGCTTCTTCAAGGATTTGTAAAGTGGGATGACACGGTCTACACTGGCGATGATGATGGACGTACCGAGCATCCCGATCAGTGTGATGAACCACCAGCTATTGTACATGTCATGGAAACCAAGATTATAATAGATTTTACCGACAATTCCGTAGAGTCGTTCATAATAGGCTGCGTATTCAGCTTCATTTGCCATATTCGATACAGGTACATATAATTTCTGTGGAAAAATGGTTCCGATTGCCGATGTCACTAAAACAGCGACAATGATGCTAATCCCGATTTTGACGCTTGAAAAGAAATTCCAGATTTTATCGATGATCGACCGTTTATACGTTTGTGACCTTCTTGCCGATCCTTCATAACGCATATCAACGAGCTTACTTTCTTTCGCCTCTTCGGTTAGCGGCCTTCCACATCGCTCACAGAGCACTGTACCGAATGGGTTGTCATGACCGCACTGGCATTTGATTTTGCTCATATTGCTTGTTCTCCTTCATTAAGGCTGAATGCTCTCCATATATGAGATGATTTCATCCTCAGTCATTTCCCTCGTAATGATCTGTTCAATTTTCCCGTCTTTATTGATCAAAACCGTTGTCGGAAGCGGCACGACATTATAAGCTTCCATAACAGACTTATCCTTGTCGATCGCGATCGGGAATGTCAAACCGTACTGATCTCTAAACGTTTCAACTTTCAATTGCGATTCCTGTATGTTGACCGCTAAAATATGGACGCCCTTATCTTCAAAAGCTTGATGTTGGTTTTCCATATACGGCATTTCTTTTTTACACGGTGCACACCATGTGCCCCAGAAATTCAGGAAAACGCCTTCGCCTTTATAATCGGACAAGCGATGTTTATTTCCCTCTAAATCGATAAGTTCAAAGTTAGGTGCCTTATCACCGACAGCTAACACTTTCACGGTATCTTTTGAGGCAATCGTATAGACAACCGCTGACACGAGCAGTAACAAAACAATTGTCCTTGTTACGAGACGCAAGTTTTTGTTCTTCTTTTTGACCAAGTTCATTTCCTCCTGACAATAAGATCAATTACGCCTCGGCGTAATTGCGTCCAGATTTTGAATTACGAAACGAACAGCGAAGGGTTCGATTTGCCTTAATTTCTGCGTTTTTTGCAGAAATTAAGGCACTTAGATAAGCGCAATTCAAAATCTGTGACATCCGCCGGAGGCTTTAACTTGATTCAGCCGGGGTTTGAACCCCCACTGAATTGAATGCATGTCTAGCATTTATCCCATCACTCATGAATGTAGGGGACTTCTGTAGCTGAAGCAAGTTAATTCACCCTACATTATACCAAACCGGTATGGGTACCCACACATGAGAAATGAAAGGATTGTGAACGTTTCGCCATTTAAATAATGATGTGAGGCGCTTACGAATCCGGCTCAGCCAATCTTTCCTGTTTGCGCTAACACCCGTAGTTGTTTCACTTCATGGGTCGTCAATTCCCGTGATTCGCCTGCATTCAATCCGTGTGTCGTCAACATGGCAAAAGATTCCCGGCGCAGCTTCTGAACGGGACAGCCAATTGCGTCGAACATGCGGCGTACTTGACGGTTCTTCCCTTCATGGATCGTAATTTCGATCAGCGCTGTCCCTGTCTTCTTATCGACTGTCCGCATTTTCACCTGTGCAGGAGCCGTTTTGCCATCTTCCAAATCGATGCCACGTTCCAGTTTTTTGAGCGCTTCCCGATTCGGAATGCCTTTAACTTTCGCGACATACTTTTTCTTAATGCCGAATTTCGGATGCGTCATCAGATAGGAGAAATCTCCATCATTGGTCATGATGATGATACCCGATGTATCATAGTCCAAGCGCCCGACTGGGAAGATTCTCTCTTCAACGTGTGGGAATAGGTCCAGCACCGTTTTTCGACCTTTTTCATCATCCACTGTCGATATGACTCCTCTAGGCTTATATAAAAGATAGTAAACATATGATTCCTTTACAAGTTCAACGCCTTCCACTTCCACCCGATCCGCATTGGATACTTTTGTACCAAGTTCGGTCACGACGACACCGTTGACTTTTACTTTTCCATCTAAAATGAGCGCCTCTGATTTTCTTCGTGATGCGACACCTGCTTGTGCCAACACCTTTTGTAATCTTTCCAACTGTTTCACCCCGTCCTTCATTCTGTAAAAAAAGTATGTCATACTTTGAGGCAAATGAAAAGAAGACTGTCCTTTTTCGGAGGCAGTCTTCTTGAAATTGACACATTTGCATGCATTTTGTCGAAAGTTGTTGTTCTATACTGCTCAAATGCACCGTTATTTTTCAATAATGATTTCTTGAGCAGCCAACACCTGATCTCCTAATGACACGGTCCATAGCCCCGTACTTGTTTTGCTGTTTCCACGTGGTATATGAGCGACATTCGATAATTGTCCCTTTTCGCCTTTTTTCAACAGCAATTCTATCGGCGTCTTCAATTCGGCCTCCACTCCCGGCAACAATGCGTAGACCCCTTTTTTCGCAACGGTGACCCGTTTATAATCGGAGAAGACTTTGGCCGACAATTCCTGATGGGTATTCCAATCGTTTCCATCGTTCAACGTAACGACGACGATGTTTTTTCCGTCCTTTTCAAAGTATGTCACTAATGTTCTTCCTGCTGCTTTCGTAAATCCGGTCTTGCCGGCGATCGCAGTTGGTTCATAATGGAGCAGACGATGTTTATTGCGCCAGCTATACGTCTGTTCATCTCCTTCGTACACATAATTTTTGGCGGAGGCGATTTCACGGAACTTTTCATTTTCCATCGCATAGGACATCATGAGCGCGGTTTCGTACGCGGTGGAAAGATGCTTTTCATCATGCAGCCCCGATGGGTTCGTAAAATAAGTATTTTCCAAGCCATACACAATCGCTTTCTCATTCATCAGATCGACGAAACCTTCCATCGACCCTCCGGCGTGTTCCGACAGAGCGTAAGCTGCATCATTTCCCGAGCGAAGCATCAAGCCATATAGCAGCGCTTCCGAATCGACGGACATGCCTTGCTTTAAATAGATGGACGATCCTTCTGCAGATGCTGCTTGCGGGGAAATCAGGATATCTTCGTCCGTCGCTCCACTTTCCAGAAATGTGAAGGCCGTCCAAATTTTCGTCAGACTGGCAATCGGCAGCCTGACATTTTCGTTATGTCCTTCCAATAACCGCCCCGTATCCGCATCAATAACCGCCCATGCTTGACCGTCCGCTGAAACTTCCTTCACTCCAGTGCTCCACAACATCGATAAAAACAGGACGACTACCATCATCCGTTTCAAAGATCGTCTCCTCCTTCGTCGTTTTCCATTGCAAACGCTTCTTGGAATTTTGTCATGAACAGGTCTGTTTCACCCGCTTCGTCTTCTTCCTCCTGTAGGAGTGGTGGTAATCTTTCGAGTGACTCCAATCCGAAACGATCCAAAAACAAATCCGTTGTGCCGTATAGAATCGCTCGTCCACTCCCTTCGGAACGTCCTTTTTCCATGATCAACCCTTTGGCAATGAGCGTGCTGATCGGTCCTTCCGATTTGACCCCTCGCAAATCATCGATTTCCACTCGCGTCACGGGTTGCTTATACGCAATTATCGCCAACACTTCAAGGGATGCTTGTGTCATGGATTTCGGAGTCGGATTTTCCAGAAGGCGTTTCAAATCATCCGCAAATTCCGCTTTGGTCACAAGACGGTACGTCCCGCCAAGCAGCTTTAACGTGATTCCGCTATCGTTCCGCTCGTCATAACTTGTCCGCAATCGTTCGATTGCCGCTAAGACATGCTCTTCTTGACACTCTGTTAGGATGGTCAATTGTTCGACAGACAATCCTTCATCTCCGGCAATAAATAAAAAACTTTCCATCATTCCGGCTAAACGGGCATCGTTCTCCATTTCAATCCTCCTCACGTTTGAATGATACGGTCAAGTCATCAAAATTGTGATGCTGTTCAACGATGATTTCCCGACGTTTCATTAATTCGAGCAACGATAGAAAGGTAACGACCAGTTCCGGCGTATCCCCTTTCTCAAAAAGGGAATAGAAATCACATTTTCCGCCGCCTCTTTCAAGTGTTGCCAAAATTTCGTCCATCTTTTCACCGACAGATATTTCGATTTTCGAAATGTGAGCGGTTAACGGCGCTTTCAACCGTTTCCGGTCCAACATTTTTTGAAATGCCCCGATCAAATCAAAAACATTCAAAGGCTCTTCTGAATGACTAGGTACGACTTCCCCAAATTCCGACAGATCGGCAGGCGATTTGGTAAAATGAACAGATCGTTCCGCTGCACTCTCTTTCAAACTGGTTGCCGCTTCTTTATATTTTCGATATTCAATCAATCTCGCAACAAGCTCATCACGCGGATCTTCTTCCATATCGTAATCCAGCTCATCATCGAACACTTCTCCTTCATGGACCGGGAGAAGCATCTTGCTCTTGATTTCCAGCAATGTTGCTGCCAAAACAAGGTATTCACTCAATTCATCTAGCTGTAGCACACGCATCGTTTGAAGGTGTTCTATGTACTGTGCCGTCAGTTCAGCCATCGGGATATCGTATATATCAATTTCAAGTCGGTTGATTAAATGCAATAATAGATCGAGTGGTCCTTCAAAAACTTCTAGTTTCACTTGATATGACATATTTCGACACCTACCTCAATTTCTTGCTAATGAATTACGCCTTGGCGTAATTGCGTCCAGATTTTGAATCGAGCTTGCTCGATTCAAAATCTGTGACATCCGCCGGAGGCTTGGGCCAACAGGATGCTGGTAATGCAGGCGTTGCCAATCGAACAGCGAAGGGTTCGATTTGCCTTGTTTCTGCGTTCTTTGCAGAAATTAAGGCACTTTCAGGAAGTGGCGAACTCAGCCTACGTTCCCCTTGTCCAGCGGGTATTTGAACACTCTCTAAACAGTAAACAATACTGCATTTAAATCGCCACGATGAAGATGAGACTCTTCTGCTGGCAAAAATGAAAGGACTGATGACATGCATCCGTACCAACATCCATTATTCGTAAATTTTATGGTTTATTTCAATCAGAATCAAGACTATTTCGAGTGCCATGAAGTATTGGAAGAGTATTGGAAGTCTTTGCCGAATGGCAATAAAGAACACCCTTTGACCGCTTATATCCTTTTGGCAACAGGCATGTACCACTGGCGCAGAGGCAATACGACCGGCGCTTTCCGTACGATTCGCAAAGCGTTGAACAAGTTTCAACTAACCGGTCAGCAATCGTCACTCTATGCACAAGAAATCGATCTGGTCCAGCTACTAAAGAATACCCAGAACGTTGTGGATCGATTGGAACAAGGCCTTCCTTTTGAACCTTTTTCAATCATCGTCGAATCTCCCCAACTCGCAAGGCTTATCGATGAAGCATCACAAACAATGGAGCTTCTTCCATTTGGAAGCGATGCAATCATTCATAAACATATGCTACGAGACCGCAGTGATATTCTTCTTGAGCGTCATAATAGCGTGGAGAAAAGAAAGAAATTGAACGAAGAAAAGAAGAAGGGCAGACGTCGTTAATCTGCTCCTTCTTCTGTTTCCTTACATTTCTGTATGAATGACTCCGTCTCTTCGGTACCTAAACATTCCTTGCCCGGAAAAAGCGCCTGCAATTTCTTCACCATTTCCTTCCCGATTCCTTCACTACGGAAAGAAGGATTGACGGAAAGATGCTGTAATGTATAATCGTCTTCACCCATTTCGACTCCGACTAAGCCGATGAAATCATCTTCTTTTTTCAACAGATAGAGCTGCCAGCGATCGTCTGTTTCATACTGCTGGATCAGTTCCTGCAATTTCTTCACAGTCTTCTCACCAGGCATATACGAAAGCAGCCCCATCGCAATCTTTTCATTCGCTTTTTTATAACGTACAAGCATCATTTGAATCCCTTCTTTTCTGAAAATCCTTTGTCAATCTATATCGATCGACTGCGATTTCTCAATGATCAATTACGCCTCGGCGTAATTGCGTCCGGATTTTGAATTGCGAATCGAACAGCAAAGGGTTCGATTCGCCGTATTTCTGCGTCCTTTGCAGAAATTAAGGCACTTAGATAGCCACAATTAAGTCCTTTCAAAATCCGTGACGTCCGCCGGAGGTTTAACTTGAATCAGCAGGGAGTTGAACTCCCTCAGATTGAAAGGCATTTTCGGCATTCATCCCGCTATTTATAGAGGTGGGGGATTTCTGCTGAGTCAAGTTAAGCGGTGTCCATTCACCTTGGATCAATTAACGGTTGAACAAAGTACCAGTATACCGCTCCCCACATGATTGCCGCAACTCCGATAATCAGGAAGAGGAGAACGTTGCGTTTCTTCTTCATATTTTCTCCAACTGTTCGACCGATTGTAAAGGTATATCGAGCCGGACAACATCTTCATACGTCTCCCTACGGACGACAAGCTGATGATGGCCGTTTTCACAGAATACAACAGCCGGTTTTGGAAGCCGATTATAATTGCTCGCCATCGAATAGCCGTAGGCACCTGTACAGAACATAGCAATGATGTCACCTTCAGCAGGTTCTACAAGATGGGCTTCTTCGATAAGTTTATCTCCCGATTCACAGCATTTTCCGGCAATCGTCACTTGTTTTTCATGCGACTCATCCATCCGGTTCGCCGTGACAGCCGTATATTTCGCACCGTATAACGCAGGGCGTATATTATCCGACATTCCACCATCAACTGCAATATATGTACGGACGCCTGGCACTTCTTTCATGCTACCAACCGTGTAAAGCGATGTGCCTGCATCTCCTACGAGTGATCGGCCTGGCTCAATCCAAATTTCAGGCAACGGATAATTGTGAGTACGTGTCAACGAGAGGACTACTTCAGCCATTTCTTCAACGTACGCAGAAGGATTCAATGGCTGATCCTCTTCGGTATAGCGGATCCCGAAGCCTCCACCTAAATTCAGCACTTCACAAACGAATTCATAGTCATCCCGCCACACGATCATTTTCTCCATCAAAGCCTCAGCAGCAAGGCGGAACGCATCCGTCTCGAAAATCTGGGATCCAATATGGCAATGCATGCCTAACAACTTGATATACGGATGATCATGGAGTTGACGGAATGCTTTATCTGTCTGACCATTTTTTAGATCAAAACCGAATTTCGAATCTTCCTGTCCTGTCGTAATGTAATCATGCGTGGACGCTTCCACTCCAGGTGTCACCCGGATGAGCACATTCATTTTTTCTTGACGGGATTCTGCAATTTCCTTCACTAATGCGATTTCTGAGAAATTGTCGATGACAATGCAACCGATTTTTTCATCGAACGCATATTGTAACTCCGTAAAGCTTTTATTATTGCCGTGAAAATGGATCCGTTCCCGTGGAAAGCCTGCGACAACCGCGGTATGCAATTCCCCACCGGAAACGACATCCAAAGAAAGACCTTCCTGGTTGGCAATCTCATAAATGGCGATTGATGAAAAAGCTTTACTCGCATAGGCGACCTGAGCACGAACCCCGACATTGTTGAACGTTTCTTTAAAAGCTTGCGCCCGTTCACGGAACAAGGCAATATCATAGACGACAAGCGGCGTTCCATACGTATGGGCAAGATCCACCGTATCGACTCCGCCAATCGTTAGATGGCCTTTTCCATTAACTGTTTGAGTTCCGTATAAATGCATAATGCCTACCCCTTCCGAACTTAGATACAGTAAACTTTATCATAACAGCGTAGGGTAGGGCAATATAAACAAAAGCGGAGGGCGCCTGTTTAGATGCGACAGGCACAAGACGAGCCTGCGAAGCGGCGTCCTTTGTCGCACAGCAGGATTGCTATCTAGGAGCGCAGTCTAAGTTCGCCGCGTCCTGAAATTGCCTTAATTTCTGCAAAGGACGCAGAAATTAAGGCAAATCAAACCCTTCGTCGTTTGATTGGCAACGACTGCCTAACTCACATCCTTTGAGCCTCCGAGCGTCTGACGCCCGGAGGCTAGACGGAATCTATGATACACGATCTCGGTTTGGCGAATCCGTAATATAGGGCCGTGGGACATCCATAGTCATCGGGAACCTGATAAGAACGCGCACCATCGCACGTGGGAAAAACGGGACAAGCGGCCATAAATAAGGCACACGCATCGGATGCAGCGTACACAAATAGTAAAAAAGAACAGCGATTGATAAGAAAAAACCTGCCGCACCAAACAACGCTGTTGCCAACAGTATACAAATCCTAAAAATCTTTGTCGTCAGACTTAGTTCATAAGAGGGAATCGCAAATGTGAAAATAGCACTGACCGCAACATATAGGACAACTTCCGGGGTGAATAGGCCTACGTCAATGGCTACCTGTCCGATGACAATAGCTGCAACGAGCCCCATGGCGGTCGACATCGGGGTCGGCGTATGGATGGCGGCCATCCGAAGTACTTCGATTCCGATATCCGCGAAGAGAAGTTGAACAAACAACGGAATTTCCCCTATATCTTTCGGCCCGATATAACTTAGAAAGTCGGGTAAATACTGTTGTTTCGTTGCCACCAAATACCAGAATGGCAAAATTGTAAGGCTCAATATCCAGCCTGTCAAACGAATAAGCCGAACAACCGTTCCGATCAGTGGCGCTTGTCGATATTCTTCAGCATGTTGCAAATGATGAAACATTGTTGCCGGTACGAGAATGACGGATGGCGACGTATCCACAATGATGGCGATATGCCCTTCCAACAAGTGCGCTGCACAAATATCCGGACGCTCCGTGAAGCGGACAAACGGCATCGGATGAAAACGCTGCTTGAATAAAAACTCTTCCAGCGATTTATCTGTCATCGTCAATCCATCATGTTCGATTTCATCGAGCCGCTTTCGGATATAGTCGAGATTCCCTTCATTCGCAGCGCCTTGCATATAAGTGATGGCGATATCCGTTTTCCCGTTCAACGTCACTTTGTGCATTTCAAATCGCAAGTCTTCAGTACGGAGTCGCCTTCTGATAAGCGCTGTATTTTGAATTAGGTTTTCCGTAAAGCCATCTCTTGGACCCCTGACCACTTTTTCATTGTCCGGTTCATCGGGTTGCCTGCCGGGATAATTCCGGATATCGATCGTGAAGGCATATCCTTCCGGTGTGACAAAAGCAGCTTGTCCGCTTAAAATGGCCGTCAACAATTCATCAGCATCTTGAATATCGGAGACCGCATGATAAGGAAAAAAGGAGAGGAACTGATCTGCTCCGTCCCCTTCTTCTTCCGGCCTTGTTGTATTCGCTTGCATTTCTGTTAATAATGTCGTAATGGTTGCACCGTCTACCAGTCCATTAATATAGAGCAGTAAGACAGGCATCCCCCAAAGATGTACGGATCTCACAGTGGCATCGAATGTTTTGTCTTTTCCAAAACGACTATAAAACCACTCTTCTGCTTCTTCCATTGAATGGAATAATTGTTTCATTTTCTAATCCGTCCTCACTTTTACAATACTTTCCTCCGCATTAGCCCCCATCCATGATTTCAATTGGGCTAATATTTTCTTTTCGAGACGGGACACTTGAACTTGTGAGATGCCAATGCGCTCCGCGATGTCACTTTGTGTGCAGTCCAAATAATACCGCATGTAAATGATGGTCTGATCCCTTTTATTTAACTTCGAAATGACATCACGTAGCGGTATATGATCAAATACTCTTTCAGAACGGTCATCCCGCAACTGATCCATGAGTGTCAAACTGTCCCCTTCACTCTCATACAATTGTTCATGAAGCGAAGCCGGATCACGCAATGCATCAGATGCCAAAATAATATCGTCGACCGGAACATCCAATGCTGCCGCCACTTCCGAAACTGATGGAGACTTGCCATGTTTCTTAATATAATCATCCGTGGCATGACGTATTTTGAAACTGAGTTCTCGAATCGACCGGCTCACTTTCACCATCCCATCGTCCCTGAGAAAACGTTGGATTTCGCCAACAATCATCGGAACGGCATAGGTCGAAAATTTAACGTCATAGGTCAGATCGAATTTATCGATCGACTTCATCAGCCCGATACAACCGATTTGGAATAAGTCTTCAGGATCGGCACCACGGGAAGCAAACCGTTGAACAATGGACCAGACGAGGCGCGTATTCCCTTCCACCATCATTCGACGCGCCTCCTTGTTGCCTTCTTGCGAGAACTGAATCAGTTCCCTCATTTTCTCCTGAGTCAACAAAGTGGCTTGTACTTCAACAGACGCGTCCATAAGTCACCCCATTCTGCTTGCTTCCGTTACGGGAGAAAATGTTTTCTCGAACTTGACGACTGTTCCATTCCCTAGTACGGAGTCGACAGTCAAACTGTCGGCAAAGCTTTCCATGATCGTAAAACCCATCCCAGAACGCTCCATGAATGGACGCGTCGTGAACATCGGCTCCATCGCCTGTTCAACGTCAAAAATACCAGCACCTTCATCGCTGATCGTCATGACGACTTTATTGTCCTCAATGACTGCGTGCAATGTCACGATACTTTTCCCATCACATTCATACCCGTGAATAATGGCGTTCGTGACCGCCTCTGATACAATCGTTTTGAATTCTGAAATCTCTTCAATCGTTGGATCGAGAGGCGTGATGAAACAAGTCATCGCCATCCTTGCCAAAGCTTCATTTTCTTCAATTGCGACGAATGATAATGTCATTTCATTGTTCATGTAAAACCCCTCCGATTTCCCCGATCGCCATGTCGACCGTACAATGTCTGATATTGGGTCCCAGACCGGAAAAATTGAATATTTTCTCCATCGTAGTCGATGGATTTAAAATAAGTGTTTCTCCGCCAGTTGGCGCTAAGTCGCGCATTCTTCCTAAAATTAGTCCAATCCCGGCACTATCCATGAACCCAAGCCCTTCCAAGTTCCAAATTACCGCACGAACTTGCCCAGTGAAGATGGAAGCAGAAATTTGCGCCCGGATGCGATTTGCCTTATGATTGTCCAATTCTCCGCGCAACGTCGCAACTAAAATACCATTGTCTAATATTTCGATGTCAGCCATGCTGAACCCCCTCCTTCTAGCGGAATATTCCACATCAGAAGGGACGAACCCTCTCTCCTGACAGAACTAGTCATCGAGCGTGCAAACTTCTTAATTTTCGACAATGCCCTTTACTGTTGAAAGTATGTACATCTTGTAAACGATTTACACATTTAGGATAAAAAATAGAAAATGAAACGAGAAGGGATTAAAGTTAGAATTTGGAGTATGAGCGATTACATAGGTAGGGGGAGTTATGAGCATTTGGATGAAGGTTTGAACGAGGACTACATATGTTTGAGCAATTGCGCGGAAGTTTGAGCGTGAATAGCATAGGTATGAGCTCCCGCGCGAAAGTTGGAGCCCCAACAACATCACTATGAGCACTTAAAATACACCTGATTAACTCCGATCAAAAAAGCTCCCCCATTCCCTGTGTGATTCAGGTGAATGGGGGAGCTTTTTTTCAACCAGTGATCATCTCGCCGATCAGTTGTGGACTGCTAACCGGATCGTTGGAGATGGTAATATGTTTTTGTATAAGTGAGATGGAACGTTCGACGTCTTGCGTATTTGAATGGATGATGGCAAGCGGCTCGCCTTGCTGTATGGTATCCCCAATTTTTTTAGTTAGCACGATGCCAACCGCCAAATCGATTTCATCATCTTTTGTCGCTCTGCCGGCACCGAGAAGCATCGCTGCCACTCCGATATCATCCGCTTCCATTTTTGCAATGTAGCCTGAAGTTGGAGCCGGCACTTCGATCTGATAAGTTGCAGTTGGCAACAATGAAGTATCCTGTATGATTTTTCCGTTCCCGCCTTGTGCTTCAATCAGTTTGCCGAACAGCTCCAGGGCAGACCCATCTGCAATGACCGATTCGAGCATTGTCCGGGCCTCTTCGAGGGAATTTGCTTTGCCACCGGCTACGATCATTTTGCTCCCTAGGACGAGACAAAGTTCCGTCAGGTCAGAGGGTCCTTGGCCTTTCAATGTCTCGATCGCTTCTTTTACCTCCAAGGCGTTGCCGATTGTGTACCCGAGTGGTTGGCTCATATCCGAGATGATCGCCATCGTATTTCTGCCGACTTGCTTGCCGATTGCAACCATCGATTCTGCAAGCGCTCTCGCTTCTTCCACTGTTTTCATGAAAGCACCGTCGCCCGTTTTCACGTCGAGAACGATGGCATCCGCTCCTGCGGCAATTTTCTTGCTCATAATGGAGCTTGCGATTAGCGGGATGCTGTCGACTGTAGCTGTCACGTCGCGCAGTGCATACAGATTTTTATCTGCAGGTGTCAAGTTCCCGCTTTGACCGATCACCGCCAGTTTAAGATCATTCACTTGTTTCACAAACTGCGCTTCGGACAACTCGATATGAAATCCATCGATCGCTTCAAGCTTATCGAGCGTCCCACCTGTATGACCAAGGCCTCGGCCACTCATTTTTGCAACGGGCACCCCGCAAGCCGCTACCAAAGGCGCCAAGATTAAAGTCGTCGTATCGCCCACGCCACCAGTAGAGTGTTTATCCACTTTTATGCCTTTAATGCTGGAAAGGTCGATCTGATCTCCTGTTTCGACCATCGCCATCGTCAACGAGGCTTGTTCTTCTGCATCCATTCCCTGGAAGTAAATGGCCATGAGAAATGCACTGGCTTGATAATCGGGAATGGATCCGTCGGTATAGCCGTTCACAAAAAAAGTGATTTCTTCGTTCGTAAGCTTTTCACCATTGCGTTTTTTCTCGATTACATCAACCATTCTAAACACTGTCATCACACCTTTTCTTTTAATAAAGGTAAGAAACTCTCACCGAATTCCGGCAATGGCACGTTGAAGTTATCAGCGATCGTCGCACCGACATCCGAGAAGGTTTCTCGCAGCGGAATCTCGCCGCCTTTTTTCAATAATGGCGAATAGACGAGAAGCGGAACATATTCTCTCGTATGATCTGTTCCCGCATGGACAGGGTCGTTGCCATGGTCCGCCGTGATGATCAACAGATCCTCCTCACGCAGGGCATCTATAATCTCTGGCAAACGTCCGTCAAAATCTTGCAGCGCTTCTCCATAGCCAATCGGGTCTCTTCGATGGCCGTACAAGGCATCAAAATCCACGAGGTTCGTGAAACTAAGACCAGCGAAATCTTGATTCATCACGTTCAAGAGCTGGTCGACACCATCCATATTGCCTGTCGTCCGAACCGATTCCGTAATGCCCTCTCCGTTAAATATATCCGAAATCTTGCCGACCGCAATGACCTCTTTCCCCGCATCCTTCAGCTCATTCATAACTGTCCGTCCGAATGGCTTCAACGCATAATCATGACGGTTTGTCGTACGTTTAAAATTGCCCGGTTCCCCGACGAACGGACGTGCAATGATCCGACCGACCAAGTATTCCGGTGAAAGTGTCAATTCTCTGGCGATCTCACAAATACGATATTGCTCCTCCAGCGGAATAATATTTTCATGCGCAGCGATTTGCAATACAGGATCGGCAGATGTGTAGACGATCAGGGCACCTGTTTCCATATGCTCTTGCCCTAGCTCATCCAAAATGGCTGTGCCACTTGCCGGTTTGTTGCCAATTACTTTACGGCCAGTCCGTTCTTCAAGTTGAGCAATGAGTTCTGCTGGAAAGCCGTTCGGATAGACTTTAAACGGTTTATCAATATTAAGACCCATAATCTCCCAATGGCCTGTCATTGTATCTTTCCCAACAGACGCTTCCTGCATTTTTCCAAAGCAGGCAAGAGGCTCTTCTGCCACTTCGACACCTTGAATTTCCTCGATATTCGATAGCCCAAGTTTCCCCATATTCGGCATACGGAGACCTTTCATCGCTTCTCCGATATGTCCTAATGTATTTGCACCTTCGTCTCCGAATAGGTGGGCGTCCGGTGATTCACCGATACCGACCGAATCAAGTACAATCAGGTGGACACGCTTGAATAATTCTTTTCCCATATTGTTATTCCTCCTACCATGAATCCGTTTTCACTCCAAATTTGCTACGCTCTCGGGTGAAATTTAACATATACTTCTTTTAATCTAGAACGGCTGACATGCGTGTAGATTTGTGTCGTGGAAATATCAGCATGCCCAAGCATTTCTTGAACAGCCCGTAAATCTGCACCATTTTCAATCAGGTGGGTGGCAAATGAATGTCGCAATATATGCGGTGTCATTTGTTTTTGTATACCCGCTTCCAACGCATGCCCCTTTAATAATTTCCAACAACCTTGGCGAGTTAACCTGGAGCCGCGCATATTGACAAATAAAGCATCGGTATTTTTCTTTTTCGCGACAAAGACGGGGCGCGCTTCCTCGATATATGTTCGACAAGCGGCAATCGCTTTGCCACCAAGAGGGATGATCCGTTCTTTTCCCCCTTTCCCGAAAACACGGACGAATCCCATCGATAGGTGAATATCGTCCATATCCAGCCCGATCAGTTCACTGACACGCATCCCTGTACCATACAGGATTTCCAACAATGCATGATCTCTAACCCCTTGAGGCTTGGAACGATCTGGCCTATCAATTAATCTACCAACTTCGTCCATCGACAAAACACGCGGCAATTTCTGTTCGAGTTTAGGCAATTCCAAATGGACAGTCGGATCTTGCGCAGTCACTTTCTCACGCAGGAGAAACTGATGGAACGACCGAATTGAGGAAATATGCCGAGACACCGTCCGTGCCGATTTCCCGCTCTCTTGTAACCGGCGAAGATGATCCACAATCGCTATCCGATCCACTTCATCCATTGTTTTAAACTGATGCTCTTCCACAAAATCTAAATATTCTTCAAGGTCTCTCCGGTAAGAAACGAGTGTATTCCCTGATAATTGCCTTTCCACTTGTAGAAAATGCATATAATCTTCAAGAACAAAACGTGTACTCTTCATAAGCTGCAGGAAATGGTCACATTTTTTACGTAGAACAATTCCTTGCCTCCTTTCGAGCGCTTCGAGACATTCTCCAACGACAAAAGGGATAGCTTCACGCCATCCCTTTTTTCAATCCTCACGGTCTTCCGTGTCAGATTTACACCTTTTACAAATGCCATGAAACGTTAGCCAATGGTCTTTAATCGCAAACTCAAATCGATTCTCAACGATCTTTCCAACTTCGCCGAGAAGATCTTCCTTAATCTCATCTACTGTTCCACATTCAAGACAAATCAGATGATGATGGAAATGGGCAGCACCCTCTTGCCGAAGATCATACCTCGATACTCCGTCACCAAAGTTGATTTTTTCAACAATTTTAAGGTCTGTCAGCAATTCAAGTGTGCGATAAACGGTTGCAAGCCCGATTTCCGGTGCTTTCTCTTTAACTAGCAAAAACACATCTTCTGCACTTAGGTGGTCTTCCTCATGCTCAAGGAGGACCAAAACCGTCGCTTCACGCTGTGGTGTCAGCTTGTAGCTCGCACCATGCAATTGTTTTTTTATCCGATCGATTCGGCTCTCCATACGACGCCCCCCTCAAACTGATTCCATTATAGCAAATGGACTTTCCTTCTGACAACAGAAAGGAAACAGTTTGACACTTTACAAGAGCTTTCCCACTACGACATGAACTGAAAAATAATAATTTCACTCGCCAACACAGCAACGGATAATCCGATTAGCAGTGGTAACGGGCGCAAATTTCTACTTTTTCCGATTGTCGGACGTGTGAAAAAAGGAGGATGTAGAACCGCACAATAGACAAGAAAAAGCAAACAACCGATGAATTGGAATGGAAACCACCAAATCGAATACACCATCATCTTAGCGCCAGAACTAATCAGATAAGATGAAGACAAGCCAAAAAGGACACATTTCACCGCCCCTAGAAAAAGAACCATAAATCGGGTTTTCTCAAAGGCCGACAGCACAAACACGAACACAAAAAAGAATGCAGTCGTTCCAATCGATCTGCTATATCCGACATCATGACCTTGTACAACTCGACCATCATAAAACAAGATCACTTTTTCAATGACAGATGTAGGCATTTCCCGAAACAACAGGGCGCCCCCGATAAAACCGACCGCAAGAATGATAAATAAGTGGATAAATGATAGGGAACGGACCATAGGTTGCACCTCCGCATAGATTGTCCCGCTTTTATGGACAACAGCTTTCCCCCTACCAAAGGGGAGCCAAGAAATACGATTGTCCGTAAAAACGATAGGCTCAACGTATACGCGATTGATTAATCTAGAGTTGACGTTTCACCTTGTACAACATATGCCCGTCCATCCCATTTTAGGTCACTTGTTTAAAAGATTTTTCGCATAAAGGACCGCAAAAGCTGTTTTCGCATCAAATATTTTTCCAGAAGCGACCATGTCCTCCGCTTCCTCAATCGTCACCTCCAGCAAGCCGATAAATTCATCCTCATCACCATCGGCGGGATTTTCAACTTTATAGAGATCCTGTGCTACATACAGATGGATCACTTCATCCGCAAAACCGGGCGATGTTGCAAAAGACTGCACATAAGTGAATTCCTTTGCCCCATAACCTGTTTCTTCTTCAAGCTCCCGTACAGCCGTCACTTCCGGTGCCTCACCTGGATCGATTTTACCTGCCGGAATTTCAATGAGTGAACGTTCCAGCGCTTTTCTATACTGCTCGACAAGAACGAGTTTGCCCTCTTTCGTAATCGGGATAATAGAAACAGCCCCCGGATGCTTGATCAATTCACGTTTTGCTGTCTTGCCATCAGGTAACGCCACTTCTTCCACACGGAGCGTAATGATTTTCCCTTCGTAAATCGTCTCCCCTGCTAGTGTTTTCTCTTCAAACCGATTCATCCAATCAAACCTTTCTTATAGAATTTCTTATGAGGTCATTGTAACATAGAGAAAAGCGTAGGGCGCCGTCTAGCCCCGACAGGCATAAGTCAATCCAGCGGTGTGGCGGTCTTTGCCACATAGCTGGATTGCTTATGACCCGAGGGGCTGGCGCCCGGAGTCTAGACATAGGGGAAAGTGAGGGGTGTTCAAATGAAAAAAAGAGAATTAGGGAAAAGCGGATTATTCGTTTCTGAAATCGGGCTTGGTTGCATGTCTTTACCAAATGATTTGAGGGAGTCCCAATCCATCATTGACGCAGCGATCTACGCCGGCATCAATTTTTTTGACACCGCCGACTTATACGATGGTGGAAAAAATGAAGAAATCGTTGGACAGGCTTTGAAAGGCAGACGATCCGAAATCATTCTGGCGACAAAAGCCGGAAATAAATTGAATCCGAACGGTGACGGTTGGACTTGGGATGCTTCCAAGGCGCATATTATGGATGCAGTCAAAAAAAGCTTGTTGCGACTCAGAACGGATTATATCGATCTGTACCAGCTTCACGGCGGCACGATGGAAGACAATATAGACGAAACAATCGAGGCATTCGAAAGCTTGAAAAAGGAAGGCTTGATTCGTCAATACGGCATTTCATCGATCCGTCCGAACGTCATTAAACGATTTTTGGACAACAGTTCCGCCATTTCTGTAATGATGCAATACAGCTTACTGGACCGGAGACCGGAAGAATGGTTTCCGATGATTCAGGATGCAGGCGCATCTGTCATTACACGCGGAACCATTGCCAAAGGTTTTTTGACAATTGAAGGATTGGCAAGAGCCGAGAAAGCAAACGGTTTTGTTGAATATGATGCACAGGAATTGCTTCAAACTGTTCAAACACTAGGAGAACAAGCGGAAGATTTGCATGCTGCTGCGATGGCATTTGTCCTTGACCAAAAGACAGTCGCTTCTGCCCTCATCGGCGCCCGTACAATAGAGCAGTTGCTCGATTCAGTCATCGCCTATGAGAAAAAACTGCCACAACATGACATGAGCAACCTGAAAAGCGCCGTAGCCGCACATCAATATAAGGAGCATCGGCTATGATTGTGCGGAAGAGAATAGCTCCGGCGACCGTCGGGAATGTATAACAAAAGGTGGGCACCATTTAGGTGCCCTCCTTTTTTATATTCACGAATCACGAATCCTTTCAATCCGCAATTCTTGCCCTGCCCGTATCGAAGTTCGTAATACTTTTGTAAAGAAAATGAAATGGTTGGTGGAAAGAAATTGGGGTATCCCAAAAATAGGCAGCAAAATCACTCAAGTACTTTTGGAGGAGATACAATTGAAATGGACAATGAATGAAGATAAAAAATGGTTGAAAGCGGGAGCGACAGCATTGCTCACGGCAGGTTTACTTGCCGGTTGCGTGGATGATGACGACGACGGAAATACGGATGTAGATGTCAATACTCCACCGCCGGTTGAAGTCTTTCCGGATGATGGAGTGGATGATACAGATATCAATGTGGATGTCGACGAAGATACGGATGCCAATATCGATAGTAACGAAGATGAGCCGATGAACAAGGATCAGGAATAATCGTAAACGTAAAAAGACAGGTTAGCCTCATGCTATCCTGTCTTTTTACCATTTATTCAGATGAACATCCCGGCAATAGCCGCGCTCAATAATGAAGCCAGCATCCCGGCAGCAACTGCACGGATGCCGAGCCGCGCGATGTCCGGGCGACGGCTTGGCGCAAGCGCCCCTAATCCACCTAGGAGAATGGCCAAGGAACTTAAGTTGGCAAAGCCGCATAAGGCAAAGCTGACGACGATGACAGTTTTAGGGCTAAGTGCCGGAATTTCCGGAGCGAATGCCGCATAGGCGACAAACTCATTCAACACCAGTTTCTGACCGATAAAACTACCCGCCGTGACCGCCTCGGACCACGGAACACCAATTGCAAAGGCGAGTGGTGAAAACAGGACGCCTAATATGCCTTCAAGCGTCAAGGACTCAAAGCCGAACCACTTCCCGACACCACCTAACATCCCGTTGACAAGGGCGATGAGCGCGACGAATGCCAATAACATTGCACCAACATTGAGCGCAAGTTTCAATCCGTCCCCTGCTCCACGCGCCGCTGCATCGATGACGTTGACCGATTCCTGATCTTTTTCCATTTCAAAATCGCCCACATCCGACTTTTCTGTCTCAGGGAAAAAGATTTTGGCCATCACCAGCCCTGCTGGAGCAGCCATAAAGCTCGCCGCGATCAAATACTCGAGCGGAACACCCAAAAGGTGATAACCTGCCAGGACAGAACCCGCAATTGACGCAAGACCACCCGTCATGACCGCAAAAAGCTCCGATTTGGTCATATTCGCCAAAAACGGCCGGATCACAAGCGGGGCTTCTGTCTGTCCGACAAAAATATTCGCAGCCGCCGATACGGACTCCGCCCTACTCGTTCCTAAGAGCTTCGATAGCCCGCCTCCAATCAATCGAATCACCCACTGCATAATGCCAAGATAATACAGTACGGAAATCAAAGACGAGAAGAAAATGATAATCGTCAGAACTTGGAAGGCAAAGACGAAGCCGAAACCTTCCGTATCCGCTGCCGGTCCAAATAAAAATGCAACTCCATCCTGCGCATAATTAATGACATTTTGCACTTTGTCAGAAAACCAAATTAAGCCGGCTTTCCCCGCTTCCCACTTCAGCACGATAAATGCAAACAATAGTTGAATAATCAAACCGCCGACAATGGTCCGCAAGTTGATCGATTTCTTTCCATTCGAGAAAAGGAATGCAATACCCAACACGACAATGATGCCGAAAACTCCCCACAATAAATTCACCAAAGACACCTCATTATATGGAAATTCTCCATTTGAAATTTTGTTTCTAGCACGCCAATTCACACAACAAAATGATGAATTTTATCGTCTGACGTCAGACAACTAAACGAGTTTACCAAACAACAAGTCATAAGTAAATGGTGATTAGGTAAATATCGGTTCATCTTTTCCGCGAACTTATGAGCTATCAGTATTCCACAACCCTTCTCATTTTACCCGTGAAAATGATTTAGAAAACACGAAAAACCCCAAACCAAAATGGTTCAGGGCGTTTCGCATTTCGTATAACAAAACTTGCGGAATCAGTTTATGCCTTTTGTTCAGACAATTGCGTGGACTTTTCCACTTGCTCTGCCACCGCAACTGATTTATTTTTGGAAGGAAGCATGTTGAAAAGTATATTCAAAACAATGGCAGCCATACTGCCCGCAACAATTCCATTGCTTGTTAAAATTCTCAAACCGGATGGCAATTGTGCGAAGATTTCCGGCACAACCGTCACACCAAGCCCCATTCCGATCGAACAAGCTATGATCATTGAATTTTCTTGGGATCCACTCATCACTTTACTCAACATTTTAATCCCTTGAGCAACGACCATCCCGAACATCGCGATCATAGCACCGCCTAGGACCGCTGTCGGAATGATGGTTGTCACCGCTGCGATTTTAGGGATGAATCCAAGCGTGATCAACATCAAACTTGCAATCAAAATCACTTTACGGGATCGGACACCCGACATTTGAAGTAAACCAACGTTTTGCGAGAACGCAGTGTATGGAAATGCATTGAAAATCCCACCAAGCACAATGGCAAGCCCTTCTGCACGGTATCCTTTTTCCAAATCCTGTTTCTTTATATCTCTTTCACAAATATCGCCAAGTGCAAAGTAAACGCCTGTCGATTCAACAAGTGATACCATCGCGACCAAACACATTGTCAAAATAGCCGACCACTCGAAAGTCGGGAAACCGAAGTAAAACGGCTGCACAATATGCACAACTGATGCTTCACGGACTGCTGCAAAATCGACAAGCCCCATAAAAGCAGCCGCAGCCGTACCTGCGATTAAACCAAGTAAAATAGAAATCGCTCGAATAAAACCGGTTGAAAATTTATAGACAAGGATAATGAAAAGTAATGTACCGAATGCTAACGAAATATTCGTAGTCGATCCAAAATCAGGCGCTCCCTGGCCCCCTCCCATATTGTTAATAGCAACTGGGATGAGCGTGATCCCAATGATCGTAACTACGGAACCCGTCACGACGGGCGGAAAGAAACGAACAAGTTGGCCGAAAAATTTACTGATAACAATGACGAAAATCCCCGATACGATGATCGCCCCGTAAATCGCAGAAATTCCGGACTCACCGCCAATTGCAATCATCGGTCCGACAGCGGTGAACGTACAACCTAACACCACCGGTAAACCGATACCGAAGAATCGGTTATTCATAATTTGAAACAGCGTAGCAACTCCGCACATTAAAATGTCGATGGAAACGAGGTAGGTCAATTGCGCTGTTGTTAAGCCAAGTGCTTCCCCTACGATCAAAGGGACAAGAATTGCACCTGCATACATGGCTAACACATGTTGAAGGCCTAACGCGGTTGACTGAATTGAATTTTTCACTCAGTAACGGCCTCCTCAACAAACTTAACTTCCCCGTTTTCTAGCGAAGCGATAATGGCAAGTGATTCCACGCGAATCCCTTGTTTGCGAATCATTTCCCCGCCAGGCTGAAATCCCTTTTCAATGACAATACCGACACCCGCAACTTTCGCTTCCGCTTGTTCGACGAGATCCAGAAGTCCAAGTGCAGCTTGTCCATTTGCAAGAAAATCGTCGATAATTAAAACCGTATCCTCTTTTTTCAGAAAATCTTTTGAAACGGAGACCTCATTTGTTTCACCTTTTGTAAATGAATGAACGCTTGCCGTATATAAGTGGTCAACCAATGTTAAGGATTTGCGTTTACGTGCAAAGACGACTGGCACGCCGAGCACTAACCCCGCCATCATGGAAGGCGCAATGCCGGATGATTCAAGCGTGAGGATTTTCGTAATGCCCTCCTCTTTAAATCGCATAGCAAACTCTTCACCTATCGCTTGCATCAAAGGCGGATCGATTTGATGATTCAAAAACGTATCCACTTTCAGCACCTGATCAGATAATACTTTCCCATCCTGTACAATTTTACTTTTCAACAACTCCACTAGTTCCTTCTCCCTTCCCATTTTCAAGTTCAAAAGACTTCAAGCTCAGAAGACATAAAAAAGCCCGATGATCCTGCATCCATTCATACCATGAGTGGAGCAAAATCATTCGGACTTCCCGACCGAAAGAAAAAACAAAAGAGTGCGTGCATTTTAGCTAGCACGCTTCTTTTATCCTCTTGCTACCCATAGTCGATTTGTTTACGGCAAATCGGTAGAAACTTGCAGACCCTATTTCTGCGATTATATGAGTGATTTGTATTAGAATGTAATTAGTATAGCATGCGTTGCGGAATTTACAATGTGTCGAAAAATAGAAAAATCATTCTTATAATTCTTTCTCTACCAAATCTTGCGGGATCGAGTGCTGAAATATGTTATTCTAATAGAAAATACTCGTTACTGGAGGCTATCGGTTTGTCTAACCCATATTCTAACTATCCATCTCGAAAATTGAAGTTTTCGCGAGAGAGCTGGCTATTGATCATTGGCATCGTCTTCATCGCCTCCACTTTACGATCCCCCTTAACGACTGTAGGTCCGTTAATCTCTTTCATCCGGGACAGCTTGACCATTCCTAACGTGTTAGCAGGTTTTTTGACAACCATTCCTTTACTTGCATTTGCTTTGATCTCACCATTTGCCCCGAAGCTAGCTCGTCGATACGGTCTTGAAATGACATTATTCATCTCTCTCATATTGCTGACTGGCGGCATCATCATCCGGTCATTCGGGAGCATACCGAACCTGCTTATCGGGACATTTCTGTTGGGCATCGCCATAGCCTTCGGAAATGTGCTGCTGCCCAGTCTGATCAAGCTTCACTTTCCACTGCAGCTCGGATTATTGACAGGCATTTATTCCGTAGCTATGAACTTGTCCGCGGCAATCGCAGTTGGACTGAGTGTACCGCTGGCGATCGACACGCCATTAGGCTGGAAAGGGGCTTTAGGAATTTGGGGGATTTTACCCTTCATCGCCCTGCTCATTTGGCTCCCCCAACTAAAGAAGAAGAAGAGTGACTCTATTGTTGCCCCTGATCGGCAGCGCTCGCTTCCCTTATGGAAATCACCACTTGCGTGGAGCATCACTATTTTCATGGGTCTACAATCTTTACTTTTTTACACGACGGCTGCCTGGATGCCTGAAGTGTTGAAGGCGCAAGGAATCGGGGCGGATTATGCCGGCTGGATGATTTCTCTTCAGCAATTTGCACAATTGCCGATCATGTTTCTCACTCCCATCCTTGCTGGAAAAGTAAAGGATCAGCGCATGATCGTAGCTGGCGTAGCCGCTTGCTATTTGCTAGGTTACGGAGGGGTTTTCATGGGAAGCAATTCCCTTGTCCCTTTATGGATGATTTTCATCGGCATTGGGGCTGGGGCCGCTTTCAGTCTCGCCATGATGTTTTTCACGCTACGTACCAGAACATCGCATGAAGCAGCGGAATTATCGGCTATGGCCCAGTCTTTCGGATATTTGCTTGCCGCAACCGGCCCGGTTCTTTTTGGCTCACTGCATGACTTAACGGGTGGATGGATTGTCCCTTTGCTGATTCTCCTCATCGGCTCTTTATGTGTTCTGCTATTCGGTCTGAAATCGGGGAAAGATGCGTTCGTTTTGCCAAAACAAAAATATTGATTATAGAGCAGTTTACACCCGCCTCCGTCCCGTTTTTCGGGTACGGAGGTGTTCTTTTTTTGTTTCATTTACTGTGACTCGGGTATTTTAGTTTCTAAGCACCAAAACTACTACTATCTTAGGAGGCAGTTTACGAATGGCAGATAAAAAATTTGTAGGAACATTCCAATCAGAAAATCAAGTGTTAAATAAGATTGAAGAGTTAAAGGCTGAAGGGTATTCGGAGGAAGATATCTATGTTGTCACAAATCATGCGGACTCGCTCTCTATCGTCCGCGGACAGACAGATGTCGAATTGAAGTCATCAGATGGAAACTGGTTGGACCGTTTCATCGCGTTCCTTAACGGAGATGAGCCAGTAAGAACAGCATTTTCCCGTATGGGCTTCACGGAGGAAGAATCCAACCGTTATTATAATGAAGTGAAAAATGGCAGCATCTTGTTGTATGTTGACCGCAATTACAGCGGCTTGTTCTATGATGAACAAACAAAATTTACAAACGGCTATACAGACCCCAACATCGGGGCCAACCTCTCAACGGATAGTACCATCTTAGGGGATGATCGCTTGAGTGTCGCTGCGGATCAGGAAGAGCGTCTAAGACTGCATGAAGAACGACTAAATGTGGACAAGGAACGGGTACAAGCGGGCGAAGTGAACGTTGAAAAACATGTCATTGAGGATGAACAGACGGTGGAAGTGCCCGTCACACGCGAAGAAGTGTATATCGAACGTCGCGCTGTACATGACGAGACGGCCGCGGGTGAAGTGTTCGATGATGGTGATCATATCCATATCCCGGTTATGGAAGAACGAGTGGAAGTGACCAAACGTCCGGTGGTCAGCGAGGAGATCATCGTGGGGAAACGCGAAGTACAGGATACACAAACTGTAAGCGAAACCGTACGCAGAGAAGAAGCGGACATCGACCGGACCGATGATACCTTGAATGAATACGGAGAAAAAGTGAATCGGGCCTCTGAAACGGATCGACTGTAAGACATTTCACTACATTTTTTCTTGAAAATATTGAAAACAGCTTCCGAATAACCATTTCGGAAGCTGTTTGCTCGTTTCATCATGACAGTAGTTTTGCTTTCCACCCATACGATGATTATTCGAAGAATGGGGTAACATATGGCGCTGTTTTAGCCAAAATCCATACGAGGAATAATACAACCGGTACATGGAAAATGAGTTGTAAAATGGAGTAGCCGGCAAGGTCTTTTGCTTTCACTCCTAACACGCCCAATAACGGTAGCATAAAGAATGGATTCACCATATTTGGAAGTGCTTCGGACGCGTTGTACACTTGTACAATCCACGCCATACTCACATTCAATTCTTTTGCAGCTTCCAATAAATACGGAGCTTCGACAATCCACTTCCCGCCCCCAGAAGGAAGGAAGAGACCTAACACAGCAGAGTAGATTCCGGCAATGAGCGGAAATGTGTTTTCAGTCGAAATTGAAAGAAAGAACTTGACCAATATATCATTCAACCCTGAATTCATTAGTATACCAAATATCCCCGCATAGAGAGGGAATTGAATGAGCACGCCACCAATTGCCGGTACTGAACTCGAAACCGAATTCAAGAAATTTCTCGGTGTCCAGTGCAACAGCAATCCTAACATTAACAGCATAAAGTTGTAGTTATTCAAATTCAGAGCAGCGATCGGCCCTGTTTCTGCAATGACCTTGACAATATAGATCATTCCGACGGCGACGAGTAAAATTGTTAGTATCGGGCTATATTCAAGCCATTCGCCAGGTCTTGTTGCTTTCTTCTTCTCCGAAGTACCTTTACTTCTATAATCAATACCAGCCATTTCAGCCGTCTTTGCTTTGTCTTTATTCGGCGCAGAAACGTAAGCAATCCATACCGATAAGCTGATTAACACGACAATCATGACTAAGTTTTGCCATGTGAAGATCGTTTGTGACATTGAAATCGTTCCACTAATTTCGTATAGTTCTGGAGGAATCGAAGCTTTTGTCGCCATCAGCAATGCCGCCGATGAGGAAAGCCCTAATGCCCAAACACTTCCGAGCCCAAGAAATCCGGCTGCCCCCATTGCACGGTAATCGACACCATCCAAGCGATTGCTAATTTCTTTAATGAGAATTCCACTAAATACTAAACTGAATCCCCAGCTGATCAAAGAAGTCGTCATTGAAAAAAACGCTACAAAAGCGACGGCTGTCTTTGGAGATTTCGGGATCCCTGCAAGCTTGACGATAAGTTTATGAATAGGTTTGGATGAAGCCACTACGTATCCTGTAATGATAATAAAAGCCATTTGCATCGTAAAAGGTATTAAGTCCCAATAATGTGTACCAAAATCAACGCCGATTTCAACTGGCGTCCGTCCCATGAATAAAGCAATGACAGATATAATGACAACTGCAATCGCAGCAAAAATATACGCGTCCGGGAACCACTTCTCACTCCAATTGGCGAGCGAGATCCCTAGGCGTTCCAAACGCCCTTCTTGTTCTTCCATTCTCTCTTTTTCTTTCAATTCATACACACCCTTTGCCATAGCTCGTTATAAAAGGGTTTGGTTCTTACACAAATCTTCTTCTTAACTTGAAGTGATTCCCAATCCCTGTTGTCAATTCTCTGTTGTATAAAATAGAGCGGGGGGGGGAGACAACTCATAAAGAGGTTCTTCCCCCGATCACATCGTTTCCAACTCAATTACTTCAAGATTCCGAATTATACTCGCATAATTCGCTACTCAAATCTCAATCTATTTCCCCATCAATCCCATCACATTTAATAGTATGGGGTCCTTTTATTTAGAAACTATTGAATCTCTTTCAGTTTCTTTCACAATTTACTTCGTCACAAGTTCCTGAGAAACGGTGAAGTCGGCTTCCGTCTTTTCTTTCACTTCATCCACTGTGACGCCTTCCATCGTCTCAATCAGCACCATACCTTCTTCGGTAAAATCAAATACCGCCAAGTCCGTAATGAGTCGATGGACAACCCCTTGTCCTGTCAGTGGTAACGTACAAGCTTTCTTAATTTTCGATTCGCCATGTTTGTTGACATGCTCCATGATGACGATGACTCGTTTCGCTCCATTGACAAGATCCATCGCACCGCCCATACCTTTCACCATCTTGCCTGGAATCATCCAGTTGGCTAAGTCCCCATTTTCGGCGACTTCCATCCCTCCCAGAATGGCAAGATCGATATGGCCACCTCGAATCATCGCAAATGATTCGGCACTATCAAAAAATGAAGAGCCCGGCTTTGTAGTAATCGTTTCCTTCCCAGCATTGATCAAATCCGGATCTTCTTCACCTTCCACCGGATATGGCCCTATGCCTAACAGTCCATTTTCCGATTGCAACAACACGTTAAAATCGGTTGGAATTTCATTAGCAACAAGCGTTGGCATCCCAATTCCCAAGTTGACATTCATGCCATCTTCAATTTCCTGAACTGCCCGTTTTACAATTGTTACGCGTACATCTTTCATCATGCTCAGCCCCTTTACAAGTCTATTTACAAGCGTTACAAGTTATTCGCCTACTATCTTCCGATCCCTAGGCCTTGATGACAGTCCGACGTTCAATACGCTTTTCATAATTGGTTCCGAGTAACAACCGCTGGACATAAATGCCCGGCGTATGAATTTCATCAGGGTCAAGCTCCCCAGGCTGTACAATCTCTTCCACCTCTGCAATTGTAATTTTCCCAGCCATCGCAGCGAGCGGATTAAAGTTGCGGGACGTTTTTCGATAGACCAGATTCCCGAGTGTGTCCGCTTTCCATGCTTTGACAAGTGCAAAATCCCCTACGATTCCTTCCTCTAGTAAATAGGTTTTGCCATTGAATTCCTTCGTTTCTTTCCCTTCGGCAATCGGAGTGCCTACACCTGTTGCAGTATAAAAGCCCGGAATCCCTGCTCCTCCTGCTCTCATGCGCTCAGCAAGCGTCCCTTGCGGAGTCAATTCCACTTCCAACTCACCGCTTAAAAACTGCTGTTCGAAAATCTTGTTTTCCCCTACATAGGAAGCGACCATTTTCTGAATCTGTTTATTCGCTAATAGGAGACCAAGTCCCCAATCGTCAACACCACAGTTGTTGCTGTAGACCGTCAAATTCTTCGTTCCTTTTTCGCACAGGGCTTCAATGGATTTCTCCGGTATGCCGGATAATCCAAATCCCCCCACAATGAGGGATGCACCATCACGAATATCTGAAACCGCTTCCACAAAAGAGTCCATTACTTTGCTCATCCTATCTCCTCCTTTTACATCCTTATAAGATAGTTTACATTTCATCCGATTATAAGTAAAATACATAAATAGAATGATAACTATTCGAATATTGAATAATTAGGAGGGATAAGTTGGAATTTCGTGATGTAAAGGCTTTCATCGAAGTGGCAAATCATCTTGGTTTTACAAGAGCTTCGGAACATTCACATCTTTCACAGCCTTCGTTAAGCAAAGCTGTAAAAAAACTCGAAGAGCAATTAGGTGTTGAACTTTTTGATCGTTCCACAAGACATCTCCTCTTAACGGATGCCGGAAAAATTGTTTATCAACAAGGACAACAAGCTCTTGCTTCACTCCAAGCTTTGCCCGCACTGCTACAAGAGTTGAATGACGGGACAACTGGCGAGATCAGAATCGGAATTCCTCCACTGATCGGTACACTTTTTTTCCCACAGATTGCACGTACTTTCCATACGCACTATCCAAATATAAAACTTGAGCTTTTCGAACACGGAGCCCTTTTAATCGAACAGCTTGTGGAAGAAAGCCAGATTGACGTCGGGATCATTGTACTGCCAACCGATAAATCTATCTTCCATACCTATTCATTTATCAACGATGAATTTCTATTATATATTCGTAATGATCATCCGCTTGCCAATCGGGTTGCCGTCGAACTTATTGAGTTGAAAGATGAACAATTCATTCTGTTCTCCAAAGGTTTTGCTTTACATGAACATATCATTAACGCCTGTACAGATGCTGGATTCATCCCTTCCGTATCCTATGAAAGTTCACAATGGGATCTCATATTGGAGTTGGTCGCTTCTAATCTCGGCATCGCGCTTTTGCCTAAATCAATAGCCGAAAAACAAAATAACCCGCTGATTCAAACAATCCCACTCCGATCGACTTCACTCCTGTGGAAATTGGGTGTCATTACGAAAAAAAATGGCTATCATTCGTTTGCGCTAAAGAAATTTATTCAACTATTTACAGACAAAGAACTGATTTCTTTCGAAGAATAATTTCTTTTTCCATACTATCAATTACACCTTAGCGTAATTGCGTCCAGATTTTGAATCGAGCTTGCTCGCGTCTAGTCTTCGGGCGCCAGGAGCTCGGGCCATAAGTCAAAGTTGCTCTGTGGCAAAAAGCCGCCACGCTGCATCTTCGCCTTATGACTGTCGCCCTTCGCTTTTGAGAGATTGACTCCTTTCAAAATCTGTGACATCCGCGGGCCTACAGGATGTAGGTCATGCAATCGTTTCGAATCGAACAGCTAAGGGTTCAATTTGCCTTAATTTCTGCAATCTTTACAGAAATTAAGGCACTTTCCTTTTAGGACGTCGCGCACTTAGACTGCCTTCCATTATTCGTTCAGCGGGCGTTTGGACACCCGCTGAACAGGTAACAAAATCGGCATTCATCTCGACACCTACAGAGGTGGGAGTCTTATGCTGAATGAAGATAAACATAAAACGGAAGTCCCGGAGACTTTCGTTTTAACATTTACCTCAATCTAAATCGATTTCCAGTGCGATCGGACAATGATCGCTGCCCAATATTTGTGAGTGGATTTCAGCCTTTTTCAATGAAGGGGCAAGCCGCTCTGACGCGATGAAATAATCAATGCGCCATCCGATATTGCGTTCCCGAACCTTATTCATGTAAGACCACCACGTATAGGCGCCTTCCTGCTCGGGATGAAAATGTCGATACGTATCGATGAATCCTTCTTCCAGCAGTTTCGTCATTTTGCCGCGTTCTTCGAAAGTGAAGCCTGAGTTCCCGATATTGGATTTCACATTTCGTATGTCGATCTCCTCGTGAGCCACATTCAAATCGCCACATAAAATGACCGGTTTCTTCGCGTCCAGTTGTTTCAAATACGCACGCATCGCCTCTTCCCATTCCAAGCGGAAAGGCAACCGGGCCAAATCGCGCTGGGCATTCGGTGTATACACATTGACCAGAAAGAACTGCGGGAATTCCAACGTCAAAATCCGGCCTTCCTCTTCTACTTCGGAATCACCGACACCATATTTGACAGCAAGCGGTTCTTCTTTCGTGAACACAGCCGTTCCGGAATAGCCTTTCTTCACGGCGTAATTCCAATACTGATAATACCCTTCCAGCTGTAAATCAATTTGTCCTGCTTGTAATTTTGTTTCCTGCACGCAAAAAATATCCGCATTTACTCTCTCAAAATAATCCAGAAACCCTTTGCGCACACACGCTCTTATGCCATTTACATTCCACGAAACCAGCCTCATACCACTTAAACTCCTCTTCTCCATACTTCTCTCAAACCCATCATATCAAAAAAAGAAGAGGAAGGAAACGTACATTCCCTCCTCCTTTTGCAACGACATACCGAAAAAGCCTTATCTATTGACCCATATAACCTGTTACGGTATCAATCAATAATAGGGGATCACCGGTGTAGATTTCATAGACCGTTGTCCCTTCCTGCCAGATAATCGAATTGGCCGCAGCGCCATTACTATTCATATCGAACATTCCGGCTCCGTTATCATGCGGTGCGGGGAGCAATTGGCTTTCCAATTTCCCGACAACCTGCTTCGCCAATTCAATCATTTCTTCACGACCATTTCCGTTATTATGATTGCGGACTGAAAATGACCAACGACCTTCGTGCCAAGTGAGAAATACACTTCCCGCTCCGGCATCCATATGACCCGTAATCCCATATCCGAGATCCGTTTCTTCCGCTCCATCCACCAGCGGTTCATAATTAACTTTTGCCTTCGCACTCTCCGCCGACTCAAACTTCGTCCCGTTCACAATCATATAAGGATGTGCATCTTGCAGTAAAGGATCGTTTACCGCGACCGGCACATTCGTGACATAGAAGTTCACTTCATAACTGCTGGCATTCGAATCGGTCGCAGCCGTCAAATAGCCTTCATTTGTCAACACTTCGTCCGGTATCTTCACCTCCACATCCGTCTGAATCGCGGCTTTCACTTCTTCTAAAATCTCTTCATAAGTCTGTGCAACAGGTTTGGGATCGGTACCGCTGTCCGTCTCCGTATTTTCCACCACTTCATCTGGCTTCTCTGTTTCTGGTGGATCTGTTAGGTTATGGTCTTCACCTGTAGACGGATTACACGCCCCGAGGACGAAGAGAATCCCCAACATTGTCATGCTCGCACGTTTTCGAATCATCATACCGCCTCCCTTATGTAACAACAATTCGCTATGCTCTATCTTATACCCTTCTCTTCTTCCCCTAAATCTTTTTAGACATGAAAAAAGGTCCATCATTTCAAATTGATGGACCTCTGACAATCGGATTTGTTATGCCAGTTGTTCAATGGAATGGTTAATGAGCATCGGGAAATACTCTACGTACAGCGTCCGAAAACTCTTCAAAAAACCCTTCCACTGGCTCACCTGCTCGGATTTTTTCGCCATAATCAGTCGTTTGTTTAACAAAATCTGGATTGGTCGACACATAGACATTGTTAAAGTCCTGGTTCCCTTTTCGAACATGTTCTGCGATTTTGTTTTCTAACTCCTCTGTTCCTTCAACGCCTTCCTTCAACACAACAGCCACATAGGCATTGGCATTTGTGACGAGGACGTTAGCGCTTTCCACTTCTTCCATCCCCGCCACATCATCTGCGACTTGATCTGCCACTTCAATTTTATGGTCATTGGTTGCATTCATATCATTCGATGCATTGTTGTTTGCATTGTCCTCATTTACCTGTTTATCCGTCGTGTTTGTTTCTACGTTCGCATTTTGGTCATTTGTGACGGCATCATTATTGTCCTTTTTATTCGTAGCACACCCGACCAATAAAAAAATGAGAAGCAAAGCCATCGGTATTTGCAACATCTTCTTCATTAAAAATCCTCCTTCAATAAGTCTGTGAAGGTAGCATGGTCCGCTTCTGTTTTTTTATGTATTCGCGCATTAAAAAAGGAATTCCTCCGGTCGGAGGAATTCCCAAATTATGTTCACTTGTTGTATGCCACTGCAATTTGTGCGCCGATAACCGCATTGTTTTTAACTAAAGCGATATTGGCATCCAAGCTTTTGCCTTCAGTCAATTCTTTTACTTTGCCAAGCATGAATGGCGTGACATCTTTCCCAGCGATATTGTTAGCATTCGCTTCTTCAAGAGCCGATTGAATGATGCCATTGATGAAGCTTTCTTCCATCGCATCCGCTTCTGGAATCGGGTTAGCAATCACTGCGCCACCTTTCAAGCCAAGATCCCATTTCGCACGTAGCATTTCTGCAATCGTAGTTGCATCATCCGCGCGGAGAGTCAAGTCGAATTCACTTGAACGCGTATAGAATGCCGGCATTGTATCTGTTCCATAACCTACAACCGGAACACCTTTTGTTTCCAAGTATTCAAGCGTAAGACCGATATCCAAGATCGATTTCGCACCTGCACAGATGACTGCAACATCAGTTTGTGCTAGCTCTTCCAAGTCAGCAGAAATATCCATTGTCGTTTCCGCACCGCGGTGAACGCCGCCGATTCCGCCCGTTACGAACACACGAATGCCTGCAAGATCCGCACAGATCATCGTTGCCGCAACAGTTGTTGCGCCCAGTTGTTTTGTAGCGATCAGATAACCAAGATCGCGGCGTGAAGCTTTTGCAACACCTTGGCTGTTCCCGAACATTTCAAGCTCTTCATCAGAAAGACCGATTTTGATTTGCCCGTCGATAATCGCGATTGTTGCAGGAACCGCACCGTTGTCACGGATGATTTGCTCAACTTCACGTGCCGTTTTCACGTTTTGTGGGTAAGGCATCCCGTGTGAGATAATAGTCGATTCCAGTGCAACCACCGGTTTTCCTTGTGCCATTGCTTCTTGTACTTCAGTTGAATAAGAAAGATACTTTTCCATTATAATTCCTCCATTTCAAGTTCAAGTTGTGATTTTGATAATTCTGGACGAACCGTATAAGACGATTCAAGAGTTTTAGCCGCATTGACAAGACCTCTGCGAATCGCTTCGGCCGTCTCCATTCCTTCCAAGTGACCATGTAGAACACCTGAAACAAACGCATCGCCTGCGCCGGTAACATCTTCCACCGACACATTTTCAATCGCCAAATACCGTTTGACTTCTCCGCCGCGATTACCGGCCATGACACCTTTCGAACCGGCTGTCACGACGACGTTTTCCGCGCCTGCCTCAAATAATCTGTGTACTGCCTTTTCCCAGTCTTCTTCGTTATCAATTGGATGTCCCGTATACGTTTCCGCTTCATCCCGATTGCAGATAAACCATGTAACGCCTTCGAGATTATCAGGCATATGTGACATTTTCGGCGAAGAAACGGGAACGATTGCCAGCGGTGTACCGTGAATTCGTGAACGATTTTTCACATATTCGACTGTTTCTTTCGGGCAATTCAAATCCATGACAACGAATGCCGCATTGGCAATCATCCGGTCGTTCCCTTCGATATATTCGACAGACAACGCATCATAGACCTCCATATTGGCGAGTGCGATGACCAGTTCGCCATCCGGATTTAACACTGCCGAGTAAGATCCTGTCGAATGTCCCGGTAAAAAACCGACCGAAGTGACATCCATATAAGCTTCTGATTCCTGCTCGATCAACTTCCAATCCGAGTCGTTTCCGGCCACAGTAAGTAGCCTGACTGCATAATCGAGTCGACCGAGATTATCTGCAATATTGCGGGCGACTCCTCCAACCGAGACAGATGCCGCCACCGGATTCGATGTGCCCAACTGTGCGTCTTCCTTCATATGGAACTTTCTGTCGACATTCGCACCGCCGATACAAACGATTTCATTTTCCTTGGCCAGAATATACGCCCGACCAGCAATGATCCCGCGCCTTATCAATCCGGAAATCAGATTGGCCAATGCAGGGCGTGACATCTCCAACTGATCGGCCATTTCTTGTTGAGTCAAAAATGGATTATCACGTAGAAGCTTAACGATCGCCGCTTCTTTGTCGTTCAACCCCAACACCTCCACCTCTATCAATTACGCCTCGGCGTAATTGCGTCCAGATTTTGAATTGAGCAAAGCTCAATTAACTCCTTTCAAAATCTGTGACATCCGCCGGAGGCTTAACTTGAATCAGCAGGGAGTTTGGACTCCCTCTGATTGAAATACTTTCTGGCATTCATCCCGCCACTTATGGAGGTGGGGGACTTCTGCTGAATCAAGTTAAACACTTGTTTATATTATAAACAAAAGTTTATGTAATTGCAACAGTTAATTGATAGGGCGTATTGGTCTGGATAATATTTATTTATCCTCTATCTTCTCTATCCACGAACACCAAGTTCAAAACCCGTTCGCCATACAAAATTAAAAAAGACCGTACGGAGTCTACTATCTCCATACAGTCGTTGGGTTACACATCATTCCTCTGCTCGCCTTTTGCCAACATTTATCGCATTTGCAACGTCATACCATTCCAATTGGATATCGACTGGTTCTCCCATGGCGAGCTTGGCCAGTTGCTTACCTAAAAAAGGGCCAACCGTCAAACCTGAAGCTCCTAGCCCGTTCGCTAAAATTAATCCTTCCATACCGGGCATTGCACCAATGATTGGAAGGAATCCTGGAGTGAACGGGCGGTATCCGACCCGCGCTTCGGAGAAAGTCGAAGCGGCTAATCCAGGGGCAACCGTGAGTGCCTTGTCCAATACTTCATGCAGTCCTCCAGCTGTCAGTCGCTGATCGAATGGTTGATCATCTTCATGTGTAGCGCCGATGACCATTTTCCCGTTTTCAAATGCGAGAATGTATTGATCTGTCGGTGGCATAACGACCGGCCAGGCTCCCGTTTCCGCTTCTTCAAGCCGAAGATGGACAATTTGTGCCTTTTGGGCAGTCACTTGCAAATCGATCCCAAGAGGCGCCAATAATTCCGGTGCCCATGCTCCGGCCGCCAGGATAACCTTATCTGCATGGTAGGATTGTCCCTCCACAAGCACGCCAGTAATTGCTGTTTGTGCCGCCAAAAGTTTCGCTGATCCATGGATAAATGTCGCACCATATTTTTTCGCTGCGTGAATGAGTGCATCACGCAATGCCCGTCCATTTACACGGGCAGCACCGCTGACGTGTACCGCTGCATAATCCGGAGATAGCGGCGGAAATAATGCAACGGTCTTCTCTGTATCGAGCTGACAGATGTCGCCCATTTCCGGCGCATCTTCCCTTCTCTTCATCGCTCTTTCTTCCATTTTCCCCAATTTGACAATATCCGTATGTAAACTGATGGCGCCGACCGGCCGATAGCCGGTTTCCACCTCACCATCCTCTTCCAGTTGACGGATCAGGGACGGATAATAGGCGGCGCCATTTTTCGCAAGTGCATACCATGCTTTGTTCCTCCGTTGCGACAGCCAAGGGCAAATGATACCGGCCGCTGCATCCGTAGCTTGACCCGGGTCTTTACGATCTACTACGGTCACATCAGCTCCTGCCTTTGCCAAGTGATACGCAGTTGATGCCCCTAAAATACCGGCACCGATGACAATAATTTTCTTCATACTCCACACCTTTTCTCTTTCGAATCTTTCTTATAGTATACCAAGTCCAATGGTCCAGACATGCTAGAAACATAAAAAAACATAACTCATCTAATCGTACAATGAGTCATGTTTTTTCTTTTATACGGAAAGCAATGCCGCGTCACTCGTTAGTTTTTCACCACGGATACGTTGGAATTCCGCCATCAGCTTTTCAATTGTCAACTGTTTCTTTTCTTCTTCCCCGACTTCAAAAATAATTTGCCCTTTATCCATCATGATCAGCCGGTTCCCCAAATCCAACGCTTGTTGCATATTATGCGTGACCATCAATGTCGTCAACTTGTCTTTCTCGACAAGTTCCATCGTCAGGTCTGTGATCAATGCCGCTCTTGATGGATCGAGTGCAGCTGTATGCTCATCAAGCAATAAAATGGATGGTTGTGTGAAAGTTGCCATAAGTAGAGAAAGTGCTTGGCGTTCTCCTCCTGATAGCATTCCTACTTTGGCATTCATCCGATTTTCCAGATTCAAATGAAGGGTTTCAAGTGAAGTACGGAAAAAATCGCGCCGTTTGCCGTCGACCCCTTTTCGCAGCCTGCGTTTTTTGTTACGGGAATAGGCCATTGCCAAGTTTTCCTCAATGGTCATGGAAGGTGCCGTACCTGCCATAGGATCCTGAAACACTCGGCCAATCATTTCGGAACGCTTGTATTCAGGAAGTTTGACAACGTTTTTCCCCGCGATTTCAATGATGCCGAAATCGGGCGTAAGTGCCCCTGAAATCATATTCATCATCGTCGATTTCCCTGCACCATTACTGCCAATCACCGTAACAAAGTCGCCCGGTTGTAAATGCAGGTTAATCTGATCGAGTGCAATTTTCTCATCGGGAGTAGCCTCATTGAATACTTTATTGATTTGCTCGAGTTTCAACAACGGCCTTCTCCTCCTTACTCAACGCATGATTGCGTGCCGCCAAACGTTCAGCATGCCGCTTCGCTTTTCTCGCTTTCTCACGTCTTTTGTCAACGAATTGTGGCAAGACGAGAGCCGCAATAACAATGGCCGCAGTAATCATTTTCATATCGCCTGTATCCAAGAAATCCACTCGAAGCGCAAGACCCAAAATAATACGGTAAATTATGGCTCCAAAAATGACAGCTAACGTTGTACGGACAATCGTCTTCGTTCCGAAAATCGCCTCACCGATAATGACGGAAGCCAAACCGATCACAATCATTCCGATCCCTAGACCAATATCCGAATACTTTGAGTATTGGGCGAAGAGCGCCCCAGAAAAGGCAACAAGCGCATTTGAAAGACCGAGTCCAAAAATGACCAATGTATCCGTATTGGCAGAGAAACTGCGGATCATTTTTTTATTATCACCCGTCGCCCGGATAGCTAGCCCCAGTTCCGTCTGTAAAAACCAATCCACGACAATTTTAATGAGAATCGTGGCGATAATCATTAAAATTAGGGTGCCCCATGTAGAAGGCAAATGCTCGAAACCGAGCGAACTTAAAAAGCCATTAATCGCATCATCAATGCCGAGCGAGCCCCAAAAAGCATGAAACTTACTAAACAACGTTTCTGCATTCAACAATGGGATATTTGGACGGCCGACCGAACCTTCAGTTGAAAAGCCCATAATCCTCAAATTAATGGAATAGAGGGCAATCATCATCAAAATCCCAGACAGCAAAGCATTAATTTTCCCTTTTGTATGCAATAACCCCGTAATACAACCGGCTAAAAAACCACAAAAAATCGCCACTGCCGTAGCAAGTAACGGCGGATAGCCGGTGACAATCATTGTCGCCGCCACCGCGGCACCCGTTACGAAACTTCCATCTACCGTCAGATCCGGAAAATCCAGCACTCGGAAGGTCAAGTACACACCGAGTGCCATGATGGCATAAATAATTCCTTGCTCAACTGAGCCAAATACAGCTGCAAACATTGAAAACCATCTCCTACTTATTCGCCGAATTCAGCTTGCCATTCGTCTTTAATCTCTAATCCGATTGTTTCCGCTGTTTCTTTGTTCATGACAAGCTTCAAGTTTTGTGGAACTTGTACAGGCAGTTCTGCCGGTGTACTTTCACCTGTTAATATTTTCACTGCCATCTCGCCAGCTTCATAACCGATGTCATAATACTCGAAACCGTAAGCTGCCAATCCGCCACGTTTAACGGAGTCGAATTCTCCGACCATCATCGGAAGTTGGTTGTCGTTTGCAACTGAAATAACCGATTCAAGTGCCGAAACGACTGTATTATCCGTGATGATATAAAGTGAATCCACTTTGCCGATCAATGATTCCGTCGCTTGTTTCACATCCGCAGATGTTGCTACAGATGCATCAAACACTGTCATGTCCAAATTTTTCAACAATTCTTTCACTGCGTTCACTTGAGAAACTGAATTTTGTTCCCCGGAGTTGTAGACCATCCCAACTTTACTCACCCCTAATTCCTCTTTCATAAATTTCAATGTTTGAGGAATCGCTTCTGGGTGATTATCAATTGTGCCTGTTACATTTCCTCCTGGGTTCTCCACGGAGGCAACCAGCTCCGCACCGACGGCATCTGTCACAGACGTAAAGACGATAGGAATTTCTGTCGTTGCACTCAAAGCCGCTTGTGCACTATCTGTCGAATTCGCAAAAATAAGATCTACATTTGAACTAACCAGGTTGGTCGCAATTGTCGTATTATTGCTTTTATCCCCGTGTGCAATTTGCTCATTGTAGTCCACCTTAAGACCCGCATCTTCCAAAGCCTGTTTAAAGCCGTCATATGCCGCATTTAACGAAGGATGCTCCACAATCTGTGTAACACCAATTTTATAAGTCTTTGTTTCATCATTCGTTTTTGATGCACTGTCATCGGCTGGTGCGTCAGACGTGTTTTCATTTCCGCCTCCACACGCAGCTAATAAGAATACAATGCCAAATAATGCCATTGTATAAGTTATCCAGTTTCTCTTCATTTCTTTTCCCCCTTGTATTCTTTCTTTATTTTCAATATTCATCGATAATTATTCGTATAGTACACTTTCTTTCATAGTTAGTCAATAAGTAATATAGTATTCTAAATAATTAAAGCGTTTACATTCCTGTTTTTATTGAACTTCCGGTAATTTTATATTAATATTTATACACCTCTATTATTATTTATGTATAAGTTTTCACACCTATCAAAAAACGATCACTTCCTCTTGTTGGGAACTGATCGTTACAGCGTATTACGCCAATAGGATTTTTCAGCCTGATTGAAAACACTTGTCGAGAAGAAGGCATCCAAATTTCGCATTTTCACTTTCCATAGCAACGGATGCGGGCGTTTATCACCAGGCTGAAACGATCACTTCCCCTTATCGGAACTGATCCATATACACCAAACAGCAAAGATTATTGGACAGTGCGTCTGTCGATTTTGAAAAACCCATTCCTCATGATGCCATTTTATGATAGCTATTGATCAACACATCCAATTCCTGACTACAAGCGACAACAAAAGGATGCGTATATCCAAAAATTTTGGCTTTCTTGTACATCGCTTTCCTTTTTCGCTCAATTCGAAACCTCAATAGATTCCTGTTTACTAACATGTTCACAATTCTTCCTCCATACTATATATTCGGCTTCAAAGCATAAGGCGACAATCTAGTAAGTTGAGAAGCAACCTTTTATATCTTACAATGTTTCGCTTAAATTAATTGTCGAATTACGGATGATACATACGATTTCACAAATTTGTCATAATCGATCGGAATAATTGTCGGATTCAAGATTTTTGTCATTCACTTCAGTACTTATAAATTGACTTTTTTCGAAAGCCCTGCATTACGATTGCAATTTCAGTGGTCAATTGATCTTTCGTTTTGCATGCCGAAAAGGACGAATGAAAAGAAAGAGGAAGACCATATTAAGTAAGCATCACAATGTTCATAAGGAGGAATTGAAATGGGAACCCAAAATCAGAATTCAACAAATCAGAATTCTCCTCAAAAAAAACGGAGAAATAATGAGATGAAAGAGGAAATCTCCATGGAATTAGCTGAAATTGGAAATATAACACCTAAACAAGAACCGATGACACCAAACCAAAGGGAAAAAAGTGAAGCCGAAAAATGGTATCCGTAATTCGAACCGCCCATCTGCTATATGATGGGCAGTTTTCCTGTTATTCCCGTAGTTAAGGCAAAAACAGCATTGTAGAGGTAATGGCATGGATATGCTCTTTATCCGCCCATAATAAAAAGTAATTATAAGGTTTTCCGTCTATTGTTACAGGCGTCTGATACTTGACGATATAGGCAGCCTGCCCTTTCATTTCATCTCGTTGATCGGAAGACGGGTAGATTATACAAGCTTCGTCATAGGCATTTCCTGCAGGTTGGATCTGTGGGTTTGTTCCATAGGGTAGAGTCGATTGAAAAGCAATTGCATGGCAGACGCTGTCGATCTGCTCCGAACCAGATAATGCGGAAATTTGAAAAAAACCGTCTTTTCCCTCATAACGATCATCCCTCACCTTTTGCCAATGTGCCGGATACTGGAAACTGACGTCAAAGGTTTCATTCGTGTATTCTCTTCTCATTGATTCCCTTTCAGCGGTTGGAGACCATTGTAAAGACATAATATTTGTCCCTGCCAATAGTTGAATCGGAGCAGGATGGCTTTGATCAATCGCCCATATTTCGTTTGCATATTGCTGTTCTCCACATCCTGAAAGATAAGCAATTTTCTTCCCATCCGGCGACCATGTCACGGGGGTTGAATAGCAATTTGAAATGGTCCAAATTCTTTCATCTCCTCCCTGTTTCCCTACAGTGCGGAGTTGGGAAAAATAGCCTCGATCTTGAAAGGCGGTCGAGCTGAAGGCGATTTGGCTAGAATCGGGTGACCATGTCGGGTAGTAATTTTTGGCAAGTGGGCCGCCTTTTATGTCCATGACATTTCCAGAAGCTAATTCAATCGTGTAAATTAATGAAACACTGGCTCCCGGCGAAGTATACAGTACGAAAAGTCCGTCCGGTGACAAGGCGACGTCATGTAACGGACCCAATGTATTGTGTGTAATTTGCCGTTTCTCCGCCCCATCGAGTTTATAGCGATATAGTTGGCTAACACCCGAGGCATCCAGCGCTTGGAACAATAATTCATTCCCATCTGGAAACCAATTGATATTCGTAGCGCCAGGTTCGTCGATACGTTCCGCCTCATGGGTCGTTGTATTGTATAGCATGATGACTCCCCTAGCACTGTAAGCGAGTCGGGAATTGTCAGGAGACCAAGCGAGTTTGAAATCTCCTCCTTCTGTCAATTGGTCAATACCTGCTAGGCGTCCACTTGTGACATAAATGACATAGAGGATGGCGTCCTTACCAACAAATGCAATTTGACTACTATCAGGCGACCAAACAGGCTTGGAAAAAGAATCTCCTAATCCCATCGTCAATTGCTGATTCTCTTCGGTTCGTAAATCGAGAAGCCAAATATCAAATTGCCCTCCCCGATTAGAAATATACGCAATAGCCCCAGCATCTTCTATCGGTGCATACGGAATAGTCAAATGCATCCCCTCGATGATTTTGTCGGATGCAAGATGATTCACTTGCTGAATTTTTTCCGGATTCGGCTGTCCCTCGGTCATGGCATGATAACGGTTGGCGATATCGGCCAACGTATCTCCAGATTGGACGACATAATAAGGGTCACCCATCGGGATCGTCAATAACTGATCGACACGTAAAATATAGGGAGGTTCAAGCTCATTGACCTGTGCAATTGTCGCCACCGGCACACCAAAATTTTGGGATAGACGATAAACGGAATCGCCCGTCTGCACCCGATAACGATTGACGCCAGGAGGCATGGACAACTGTTGTCCCGGTTGTAACGGATAAGGTGGACTTAATCGATTGGCCGCAATGAGCGTTTTGATCGGGATGTTCCAACGCTTTGCGATTTGGTCCACCGTATCACCAGAACGTACACGATAAAATGATTGCATCATTCACACATCCCTTCTTCATTCATAAATAACGTATATGTTCCCTTCCGTATGCTATTCGTCTAGAGAAAGAGGGGTGCCCGATAGAAAAACAGCTCATTGAAAGAATAAAGCTACATGCAGGTTCTATCATCGATGACATTTTCATTTGTAGGAGGGGTTATTTGAATCTATGAAATATTCCTGTAAAATTGAAGTGAATGAAGAGAAAGTTTTTATTTCAATCTATTGAGAGAAAGGTAGGAATCAGATGGATACCGGTTTAACAAACAAAACTGTAGTTGTCATGGCATCGAGTAAAGGGATCGGGAAAGCTACCGCATTGGAATTTGCAAATGAAGGTGCAACGGTCATCCTTTCAAGTAGGGGGGAAACATCATTGCGCGAAGCTGCTGAGGAGATTAAACGATTATCAGGGAACGAGAAGATCCATTATCAAACTTGTGATATGTCCTCTTCCGATGACATTGCGAAGTTGTTCCGAGAAGTACATAAACAATTCGGGTCCGTCGATATTTTGATCAACAATACAGGCGGACCGAAAGCTGGAGGCTTTGAAAAAGTAACAGATGAGGATTGGTACGAATCATTTGAAAAGAATTTGCTCAGTTACATCCGTACAACCCGGGCAGTCATTCCACATATGAAAGAAAACCAATTCGGGCGGATCATTAATATATCCTCCTCGTCTACCAAAGAAGTTATTGATGATCTGATCCTTTCTAACACATTCCGTTCAGGTATGGTCGGACTTACTAAATCACTTGCCCGTGAATTGGCCTCTTCCAATATTTTAGTCAATACGATTGGACCAGGGCGTATCGAAACGGATCGAATCATCGAACTGGATAGTGTAACGGCGGAAAAAAAGGGCGTTTCCTTCGAAGACATCACGAATTACCAAAAGAGCCTGATCCCGATCGGACGCTATGGACAACCGGAGGAATTTGCAAAAGTAGTTGTGTTTTTAGCTTCCGCGGCAAACACATACCTCACAGGACAGTCCCTTGTTATTGACGGTGGTCTGTTGAAAGCCTTATAACAACCGTCGAGGTGCCGGATATTCCAAACGATCGCGGTCGTTCGGGAATCCGGCATCTTCCATCACTGTTTGCTTCCTACTTTTCCGTTACTATTTTCACAGATAGTAAGCAAACGCAATGTATCCTAAATAGAATGACAAAAGTGATAGCGCTGCAAATACAATGGATTCTACCTTCCCACCGGTTTTTGCGGTCAATGGTAAGCGCACCGTAAACTTGATCGGGTACAATAGTTGGATCCCGTTCTTCGTGGCCATATCCAACAGTAAATGACTAGCCAAACCTGCTAGAAATCCTGCACGAATCGCATCATTGGACAAGTAGATGTCCAGGACGAAGGCGATGATAGCAAAAAATAAAAGACTATGTGTAAATGTCCGGTGCCCAAATACTTTGTTCACAAGCTTGGATAACAAAGGGAACTTTCTCCCTATCTTGCTACCGCTATGACAAATATCCGGAACAAGCGCACCGACAACACCGGCTCCCATCGCTATGCCGGGATCATACTGATACAATTGGGCCAAAGCAAGACTTGCTGCAATACCGCCTACGATGTGTGTTTTTCCTCTCATGCTTTTCCCCTATTCTCTTGAATTCTACCATCTCTATCAATTACGCCACGGCGTAATTGCGTCCAGATTTTGAATTGAGCATGGCTCACGTCTAGACTTCGGGCGACAGGCGCCCTACGCTTTTGGAGAATTAACTCCTTTCAAAATCTGTGACATCCGCGGGCCTACAGGATGTAGGTTATGCAGTCGTTGCGACAGGACGTCGCGCACTTAGACTGCCTTCCATTATTCGTTCAGCTGTCGTTTGAACACCCGCTGAGCAGGAAAACATAACTGACATTCATCTCGCCACCAACAGAGGTGAAGGGCTTCTGTAGCTGACGCTTCGCTTTCAGTACATAAAGATTTGCTGAATAAAGATAAATGGCATCTTTTATTGTACTATTCATCTGTTGCAATGCAAATGTTGCCTATCAAAATAGGTCCATTCATCTATATTTTTACAGCGTCCCACGCTTTTAATCAAAAAAGCCACGCTCCCTTTTAAAATCCCTAAGGAGCGTGGTTCCATCCACTATTTGTTGTTATTTTTCGAAAACTTGGTGGATAATGTCATTCGGTTTGCTGTTATTTAAGTTTTTGTAAATACAGCTTGCAGGTTTTTCACGCAAGACTTCGGCAAAGGCGTTTGCATGGTCGGCTTCACCCGACACATGAATTTCTTGCCATCCCCGTTCTTTCTTCAACTTTTCAACGATTTCACCCATTCCTTTGTAAAACCGATGTAAATTCTCTCGCAGCCGCGGTTCAATTGCGTCACCTTTTGTGCTGCCCATCCCTACATTATGAGCGGCTGACGCCTTGTCCCTCTCGCCCCATCCCTCAAGATTCGGATCGAATTCGTATGTCACTTCACCATTGACATAACCCATTGCAGTACATAAGATGCGGACCTCTCCGAAACTCGGCAAGACGATACCCGCTTCCGGATAGGCTTTATACATGTACTCGAGTTGTTCTGTTACGGCATGATTCTCCCAGTGGAAGCTCGTTTTGACAGGAACTTGCACATAATAAACAGACCAAAGATCTGGGTTGTCAGAAGCGAAAATGACAACCCCTTTTGTCAACTCATTTTTATGATCTTCCACTTCCTTAGATACTTTTTTCTTCAATTCCGTAAATGCTTTTATTTCTGTTTCATCGTCGGATGCTGTCAAATACTCTTCGATTCGTTTCAATCCGCTTTTTAGATGGATTCGCCAGGCACCATTTAACTGTTCAGGATCACCAGGATTCGTATTTAAATAGACACTTAACACACAACGGTCGTTACATTGAAAATCCTTTAATGTTTGAATCTCATTTTTTAAAGCCATCGTTCGAGAATCCTCCTTCTGTTTTCCTTCATCTAAAGCATACCCTCGTGGACATTGTCTAAAACAACTCCATCATTACCAAATCATTCATTTCATTTTTAAAAATTGCGTATTTCCAACATGAACTGTTCCATTTAGTTTGACATACGTTACATTGAGATGATCAAGTTAAAGGAGTTGAAAATGTGGTTTTCGATCCCATTCAAAACCCTCCAGACAGTCTGTTATCTATCCCGTTATCTGAAGCGGAGGATACTCAGAATCCCTTACTGTACCGCCCTCAGAAAACGGAGTCTAAAGAGAAGAAAGGACATACGCATGGTCATCTTGGTGCCACGACTTGTCAAGACGGGCATGTCCATATGCATCCCGGTGTAACAAGTACGCCAATCGAGACGGAAGAGGGGCATATTCATTATCTGACCGGAAATACAACTTTCGATGATGGGCATATCCACCAATATGAAGCCTATACGAGTATTCCTATACCAATGCCAGGCGGTTATCATACACATTACGTTGAAATTCGGACAACGATGGATGACGGTCATACACATGTCATCAAAGGCTTTACGGAGCCTTCTACAAGTTAATCGTTACACTTTTGAAAAGCCATCCTAATCCGAGATGGCTTTCTTTGTCTTTTGATAGGACGGATCGAAAAATTGATGACCGAATAAACGTTGATTCAGGATGGACCGTAGGACAGTCGAAAGAATTGCCCCACGTCTATTTTCGTTTTTCGAATTGTAGAGTAGAGTTTCCAATTCGGGTAATACTATGTGGGGAGGAGGAGAGAATTTGGCAAAAAACAACAAAATTTTAGTTCCAGAAGCGCGTAAAGAATTGGATAAACTGAAAGCCGATGTCATGCGGGAACAAGGTTATCAAGTAAATGCGAAAAATCCGGACGATGTGAAATTTGAAATTGCGGACGAACTCGGTATTCCACTAACAAAAGGCTATAACGGAAAAATCACCGCGGAAGAGGCTGGCAAAATCGGTGGTCCTATTGGGGGTAATATGGTGAAAGAAATGATCCGGATGGCGCAGGAACAGATGATGAAGAAAGAGTAAAAATACCGTAAGCCATTCCCATGAACTATTTTTATCCTTTTAAAATAGAAAGGGGCATCGGTTTACTGTTCCCGATGCCCCTTTGTTGTTATTCTCTTCATAGATTAGGAGATAGTTTACACTTCACGTCAATATTTCGACCCAACGTCCCCATACTCTTCAAGAAGTTCTTCGAAAGACTTGTTCTTTTCGCGTTCTTTCCGTTCACGTCGCAATTGTTCTTGACGCTTCTCTTCCTTTTCCTGTTCGGCTACTGATAATTCTTTTTTTGCTGCTTTCAGTTTTTCAAGGATATCGTCGCCGAGTGCATCTGAAAGGGTCAAGCCTTCTTGTTCTGTCTTCTTTGGAGAAGAGGTCGGCTGTCTGCGCTTTTTCGCCATCCTATTTCACCTTCTTTCGTTCAAGGACGTGTCACAACCGTAGCGACGCCTTGTCCACCGCCGATACATAACGTAGCAAGCCCGGATTTCGCATCACGGCGCTTCATCTCGTGAAGAAGAGTGACAAGAATCCGTGCCCCACTTGCACCGATTGGGTGTCCAAGAGCGATGGCACCGCCATTCACGTTCAATATATCCGCATTGAATTCAAGCTCTCTATCTACCGCCAGAGATTGTGCCGCGAATGCTTCGTTCGCTTCGACGAGCTCGATATCCGCCAGCTCCAGATCCGCTTTGTTGAGCGCCTTTTTCACCGCTTGGACAGGACCGATTCCCATGACGGATGGATCGACACCGGCACTTCCATTCGCCGCTATAGTCGCGAGTGGTGAAAGCCCGAGCTCATCCGCTTTTGCTTTTGACATGATGACAAGAGCCGCTGCCCCATCATTGATGCCCGATGCATTCCCCGCTGTTACGCTGCCGTCTTTTTTAAATGCAGGGCGAAGCTTGCCAAGTTTGTCGACCGTCGTCCCCGCTTTGACGTATTCATCTGTATCGAATACGATCGGATCCCCTTTGCGTTGGGGGATTTCGATCGCGACAATCTCCTCTTTAAAAACGCCGGCCTCAATCGCTGCCGCCGCTTTTTGTTGAGATTTTGCTGAAAACGCATCCTGTTCTTCGCGTGTAATTTCATAACGATCGCATAGATTTTCAGCCGTGATCCCCATGTGGTAATCATTGAATGCACACCAAAGGCCATCTTGGATCATGCTGTCCTTGATTTTCTGATCTCCCATCTTAAAGCCTTCTCGTCCATTTTGCAATAAATAAGGGGCTTGGCTCATATTTTCCATGCCGCCTGCAACAACGATTTCCGCATCGCCGGCAACGATTGCTTGACGTGCAAGATGTACAGCCTTCAAGCCGGAACCACATACTTTGTTGATGGTCATAGCCGATACACTTTCAGGAAGGCCAGCCTTTAACGCAGCTTGCCGAGCCGGATTTTGACCAAGTCCTGCTTGTAGTACATTCCCCATGATGACTTCATCGACATCCTCAGAATTGATCCCCGCCCGCTGGATGGCTTCTTTAATGACAGTTGCCCCCAACTCTGTTGCCGGGACATCTTTCAATGACCCCAAGAAAGAACCAATTGCTGAACGTACCGCACTTACAATTACCACTTCTGTCGACATTTCATTTTCCCCCTATTCTCTTAATTCAGTTGCCTGTATATACATCCCTTCTTTACAATATACTAGAGGAGGGATGTTATGTTCATTTTACCAAACAATGTGACAATTATCGAGGTGGGACCTCGAGATGGTTTGCAAAACGAAAAAAAGCATGTCGATGAAGCAAACAAACTCGCTTTTATCCATGCTTTACAACGTGCAGGCATTCAAGAAATGGAACTCACTTCGTTCGTTTCGCCAAAATGGGTGCCGCAAATGGCAGATGCCAAAGCCATTGTAGAGAAAACCGAGAAAGTAGGACGACAATTTGTCCTTGCACCGAATGCCAAAGGTGCAGAACTGGCCATTGAAGCTGGTGCACGTAGCGTTGCCGTCTTTGTAGGGGTCAGCGAATCATTTAACAAAAACAATATCAACCGAACGACGGATGAAGCGATGGACGCCCTTGAACCTGTCATTCAAAAATTGAAAAAGGATGGCGTGTTCATCCGGGCTTGCATTTCCACTGCATTTTATTGCCCATATGAAGGAAAGATAAATCCTGATGACGTCGTTGCATTATGCCAACGCTTCGTCGCAATCGGAGCGGATGAACTCAGTGTTGCAGATACGATTGGCATGGCCAATCCGAAGGAAAGCTATGTGCTGTTCCATCGCTTAAAAAATGAGCTTCCCAACGTCCTGTTGACCGCCCATTTCCACGATACGCGGAAGATGGCACTGGCAAATATTTTTGCAAGCCTGCAAGCGGGTATCGACAGATTTGATACCTCTGCAGGAGGCTTGGGTGGTTGTCCCTTTGCACCAGGCGCGACAGGCAATGTTGCCACTGAAGATGTCGTGTATATGCTCGATACGCTCCAAATCGAAACGGGGGTCGATGTAAAAAAAGTATGTGAGGCTATCCAAATGATTGCACCGCACGTATCTAGACCAATCGACACGGCAATGTACAAGTTGTTTCTTAATGAGCAATTGAATTAGGGAGATGAACGGTTTGAAACGTCGTATCCTCTATGCGATAGGTGTCATTTCAGGTTTGTTTTCAGCGTTAATCACCATTTTCGGTGTATTCACGACGAATCGGGTCATGTTCTTGAAGCTGAAAGATGCAGACCTGATTTTGGAACGTGAAATCCTTGCCAAACGATTCGACCAACATTGGTATGAAACGGTCCGGAAAGAGGAAATGTGGATTGAGTCACCGAACGGCTACCGTTTGAAAGCCGTATTTCTAAAACCACTGGATACAACAAAAACGGTGATCATCTGCCATGGTGTTACAGAAAACAAGATCAATTCAATGAAATATGCCCGGCTTTTTGAAAGATTGGGATTTAATTCTGTCGTGTATGATCACCGCCGTCACGGCGATTCCGGGGGCAAGACAACAAGCTTCGGTTTTTATGAAAAATCAGATTTGCAAACGGTTGTCCATACAATCCGAGAGCGAATCGGTTATAATGCTTTACTTGGCATTCACGGTGAATCGATGGGCGCAGCGACGACCATTTTGTACGCAGGGACATTTGAAGATGAAGCCAATTTCCATATTGTTGACTGTCCATTTTCAGACATTACGGAGCAAGTGCTTCATATTTTGCGAAAAGATACACCGCTTCGCACTTCTATGGCGATTCGGATTGCCAACCTCTTTCTGAAAATAAGGGATGGGTATACACTCGGTTCGATTTCCCCCCGTGAAGTAGTGATGAATATTACAAACCCGATACTTTTTATCCATAGTATGGAAGACGACTTCATCCTCCCTTATATGACAAAAGAATTGCATGCGTTGAAACAAGGGGACAAAATGCTGAAACTCTTCCCAAAAGGAGCGCATGCAAAATCATTCAATGACAACCCAGAACAATACGAAGAAACCGTCCAGGAATTCCTGACGCGCTTCGACTTAAATTGATCCAGAAAAACCCATTCAAAGCATCGAATGGGTTTTTCCTATGTTATAATTTCTTTCTTATTTTGAGCAAGCAGTAATCCGACACGGCTTGTCCGCGTCACATTCCATCATTTCTTCTTGCTGGCCTTGTCACTCACTTTGTTCATTTGTGCCATCATTTGATTGATCTTCTTTTGTGAAGGCTTTTGACCCATCTGCATCATCATCATACGTAGCATTTCTTCATTAATCGGCGGGTTATCTTTCAAATATTTCATCATATATTGACGTGCAATGAAAAATCCGAGGGCCACACCTGCGATTAGCGCGACGATGATCAATACGATCCACCATACAGTACTCATCCGCTATACCTCCTTCACCTCAGTAATTCGAGTTTACTCTACCATGAAGGATTATACAACATTGCGGCAGTGAATAGCAATGGACGCCCGGAAAATTATAGTATTGTGCGTGGATTACATGACAAATCGGATAGAGACGCACAATAAAAACGCGTATCCCTATCCGATTCGACATGGATTGATCATAATAAGCCAGCAGCCTCTTTCACACGAAGATCTGTATATTTAATCGGTTTCAACCATCCCCATTCTCCCTGACCATCCATCACCGCAAAAAATCGGTCATCCGAGCCGGATAATGCGACGAACAGATCCAAATCCAACATCCTTGAACCATTGCAGCAGACATTCAGCGAATAAGATGATTGTGAGATGACAATGGAACCTTTCACCGGATGGGTCAATTTGTATTCTTGATCCCGGTATTCAATGGACGGAAAGCCTTTCCCAAGATTGGTCATGATCGCTTCGTCAATCAACTGATCTTCAAGCTCTTCACATAAGTAATGTACTTCCGGTAAGTAATCATTTTGAAGCCCATCTTCTTTCAACAAATCATACAGCAGTCTTTCTCGCCCTATAACAAATGGCTGGTACATTTCTTTCACCTTATAAATTCCATATGATCGCATAATCGTCACCGTTGCCAATCTATTAACTTTGTTTGTTACCCCTGCGGGTAAAACAAAAAAATTAGCGAACGGCTTTCACCTCCTCACTCATTTTCTCCAGCTGTTGCTTGCACCTATTTATAGCGTACAGCTTCCGTATTAAAAAGGCTGTCAGATTGCGGAATAGAACCACACTATTATTGTCGGAAAAGAAAGAGAATTTGTGAGGATAAAAGAAAACTGTTCCAGCCGTCCTTTTTCTGAACAGCGGAACAGTTTTCCGTTCGATATTAGTTATTGAATAACTCTTTCACTTTTGTAACGACATTTTCTTCAGTAAATCCGAATTCTTTGATCACTGTATCTCCAGGAGCACTCGCACCGAATGTATCGATGGAAAGGACTGCTCCTTCATCACCTGTATACTTATGCCATCCGAGTGATGTTCCCATTTCAATCGCAAGACGTTTTTTCACTTCTTTTGGTAAAACGCTTTGTTTGTAAGCTTCGTCTTGTTTTTCAAACAGATCCCATGACGGCATTGATACGACTGCTGCGTCAATGCCTTCTGCCAACAGCGTTTTCTGAGCAGCCACAGCTAGACTCACTTCTGAGCCCGTTGCCAGTAATATCGCATCTGCTTGTTCTTTTGTCGCCGGCGATACGATGTACGCCCCTTTTTTGACACCCGTCATTGCAAGTTCACCCGACTTCGGCAAAACAGGCAAGTTTTGACGAGAAAGAACAAGGACGGTTGGCGTACTTTCAGAGGTTACTGCCGTATGCCATGCCGCTGATGTCTCATTAGCATCGGCTGGACGAATGACCGATAGACCTGGCATTGCACGTAAAGAAGCAAGATGCTCGACAGGCTCATGTGTCGGGCCATCTTCACCAACTGCAACGCTATCATGTGTGAAGACATACGTAACCGGTACGCCCATCAGAGAAGACAAACGGATTGCTGGTCGGACGTAATCGCTGAATACGAAGAACGTACCCCCGAATACTTGTAGACCGCCGTGTAAAGCCATTCCGTTCAGTGCTGTCCCCATAGCGAATTCGCGGACGCCGAACCAAATGTTACGTCCAGCATAATTGGCCGGTAGGAAATCCCCCGCCCCTTTGATCGTCGTCTTATTGGAGCCTGCAAGATCCGCACTACCTCCGAAGAATGAAGGGACTGTTTTCGCAATCGCATTGATGGCATCGCCTGATGCGGAACGAGTCGCGTGGGATGTACCTGCTTCATATACCGGCAAAGCTTGTTCAAATCCTTCCGGAAGTTTGCGATCAATGGCATCTTGCAATTGTTGCGCAAGTTCACCATGTGCAGCTTTGTAATTTGCAAATAATTCGTTCCATTCTTGTTCCTTTTTCGCGCCCAATTGCTCGGCTGCTTCTTGGAAGGTTTCATAAACCCCTTCCGGAACATGGAAGTCTTCTTCAAATGTCCACTTGTAATATTCTTTCGTTAATTTCATCTCATCTTCGCCAAGTGGTGCGCCGTGTGAGTCCGCTTTACCGGATTTGTTTGGAGAGCCGTAGCCGATCACTGTTTTCACTTCGATGATTGTCGGGCCTCCTTCATTTCCTTTCGCTTCTTCGATCGCATTTGAAATGAGTCCGATATTATTGCCATCTTCTACACGGATGTAATTCCAGCCGTAAGACTCGAATCGTTTACGGATATTTTCAGTGAAGGACATATCCAAATCCCCATCGAGGGAAATATCATTACTATCGTATAGAACGATCAGTTTATTCAACTGGAGATGGCCCGCAAGTGAAATCGCTTCAGCTGCAACACCTTCCATTAAATCACCATCGCCGCAGAGTGCAAAAGTGTGGTGATCGACCACTTCGAAACCGGGCTGATTATAAGTTGCAGCAAGATGTCTTTCTGCCATCGCCATTCCGACAGCCATCCCGATCCCTTGCCCAAGCGGTCCTGTCGTCGCTTCAACGCCAGCTGTATGACCGTATTCCGGGTGACCAGGCGTTTTTGAATTCCACTGTCTGAAGTTTTTGATTTCATCCATCGGAAGATCGTAACCGCCTAGATGCAGTAAGCTGTAAAGTAGCATTGATCCATGGCCAGCGGAAAGAATGAAACGGTCGCGGTTAAACCATTTCGGGTTTGCAGGATTATGGTGCATATGCTTTGTCCATAATGTATAAGCCATCGGCGCCGCGCCCATCGGTAATCCCGGATGGCCGGAATTCGCTTTTTCAATTGCATCGATGGACAGAGTACGGATCGTGTTAATCGCGAGTTGATCGATCTGTTGAGTCATTGTATACATCCTTTCACAATTCAAAATCAAAGTAGTCTAACATTACTTCCATCTACTAGTTTAGACAATCCGGTGGATGAATGCAAAGGTCAGTTGAGGTATTTATGATTGCGGGCTTGTTTCACTTTTTCCGGGGTCACATCATTGCCATCCGGATCAACCACTTTGACATGCTCAATCGTATCACGCATGGATGTTCGGAATGACTCCAAATACTCCTTGCGCAATTGCGTCTGCTCTTTCGCTTCTTCAATCGTGAGTCCCGACGTCTTCGATTTTTTTGACAATTCGTTAATGCGCTTGATTTTATCTTTTGAAAGCATTATCGTTTCCTCCATTTAATAAAGAATACTTAGAACGTATACAAAAAGAGCAGAAAGTGCAAACAATCAGCCTTCCTGCTCCATTTCAAATTCCTTATAACGACGGTGGACAGTCGCTTTGCTAATATCATGACCGAGACCTTTCAGAACACCTGTGATCTCTTCGTATGTCAAACCCTTATCCCTTAACGCCACAATCTCACTGATCGGCACTTCAATCCGCTCACGCCCTTCCGGATTTCCCCTGTTTTTCAAGTTGCGCTCCGGCCGGTACCCTTCCTTCACGGCCCGTCTCATTCCACGCCTAATTTTAGCATTATGTAATTTCCTTTGGTATTCCTCTACGATCGCCAAAATTTCCAGCAGCATCGTATCCATCTCATTGAGTGCAATCGGACCGCCATCATTGTGGGAATAAACAGCCGTATCGGTTTTCGCCAGCAGATGTAAAACCGCCATCCGTGCATTCCCACGTCCAAGTCTTGTCTCATCTTGGATCAAAACCGCGTCCACTTTCTCATCCCTTACAAAGTCAAGAAGTGAAAGCAAACCTTCCCGCTCAATATCATAACCGCTATGTTTGTCCCTAAAGCAATCAGCTATTTCAAAATCCAATGTAGCCGCCAAGTCCTTCAGCTCTTCTTCCTGCCTTGCCAAGGACATCTCCTGGGCATTTTTCTCTGTGCTCACCCGGCAATAGATGACACAGCTTTTCCTGTAATCACTCATCTTCCACTCTCCGCTATTTGATGATCGAAGGACTTATTCCTTAGTTTCTCGTAAGACGGCAAACGCAATTCAGTTCCGGGATGGATGGTGGATGTCGCTAAATCATTCAGTTTCACCACATCTTCAATCCATTCATTCACCGGACGATTGTCCGCATGCTGATGAGCCAATGCCCATAGTGAATCGCCTTCGGAAACCGTGATCTCTAGATAAGCCGCTTCTTTATTCAACTTGTTTACACCTATCATTGTAAAGCCTATACATAAAATGAACAGTACAAAAAAATAGCTATTATTTTTGATGAAAGTCATAAAAAATCCCCTCCACGAATATTTGTTCGGAATACTTGTTCTCATTATAAAAAAGCCCAATTGGATTGTCAACATCTTTTCAGAACTTGTGTTTGCCATCCATGCGAACGGCTGTTATAATGATGATATGAAAAGTTCGGTTGTTCGTATTCATCATCCGAAGAAAAAGAGATTACGAGTTGAGAGGTGAATGGAGTGAAAAAGATTTCAAAAAGACAGGAAGATATATTGTCTTTTATCAAAGAGGAAGTGAAGAAAAAAGGTTATCCACCATCCGTGCGGGAAATTGGTGAAGCGGTCGGCCTAGCTTCCAGTTCGACGGTTCACGGACATCTTGCTCGTCTGGAAAGCAAGGGGTTTATCAGGCGAGATCCAACAAAGCCGAGAGCGATTGAAATTCTCGATCCGGATGGATTGGACGCGATGAAACCAGGTGTTCTCCATGTGCCGCTTGTTGGAAAAGTCACAGCGGGATTACCGATTACAGCGATTGAAAATATCGAAGAGTACTTCCCTCTTCCCGAATCGTTCGGTACGGCGGAAGACAAGCTGTTCATGCTTGAAATTGTCGGCAACAGTATGATTGAAGCCGGTATCTTGAATGGCGACCATGTCGTCGTCAAACAGCAAGCGACAGCCAATAATGGGGAAATCGTCGTTGCGATGACAGAAGATGACGAAGCGACCGTCAAACGCTTCTTTAAAGAACAAGGCTATTTCCGGTTGCAACCTGAAAATGCCTCGATGGATCCGATTATTGTCGATAACGTCTCAATTCTCGGTAAAGTTGTCGGGGTCTATCGATTGATTCATTAATTTCAAACAAAAAGAGCTATTCCGTTGCATGCTTGCATACGGAATAGCTCTTTTTGTTTGGTATCAATTACGCCTCGGCGTAATTGCGTCCAGAGCTCGCTCGCATCTAGCTCTGGGCGCCAGGAGCTTAGGTCATAAGTCAAAGCTGTTCTGTGGCAAAAAACGCCACGCCACATCTTCACCTTATGCCTGTCGCTGCTAATCAGGCGCCCAACGCTTTTGGAAGAAAAGCTCCTCTAAAAACTTGTGACATCCGCGGGTCTACAGGATGTAGGTCATGCAGTCGTTGCGAATCGAACAGCGAAGGGTTCGATTTGCCGTATTTCTGCGATCTTTGTAGAAATTAAGGCACTTTCCTTTTAGGACGTCGCGCACTTAGACTGCCTTCCATTATTCGTTCAGCGGGCGTTTGAACAAACGCTGAACAGAAAAAACAAAATCGCATTCATCTCGCCACCTGGGGAGGTGGGAGTCTTCTGCTGAATGTAGATAAAGGGCACTTCCATCTTCTCCGTGCCTAGTTTTCGATTAATTGATCCTCAACAAGTTTTTCAATGGAAGACAGGACGGCGGCTTTAACATGCTCATACGTCAGCCCCCCTTGGACGTAAGCCGTATACGGCGGCCTGATCGGGCCATCCGCTGTCAGTTCAATGCTGGAGCCTTGGATGAATGTCCCGGCCGCCATGATGACGTCATCCGCATAACCAGGCATATAGGAAGGCTCAGGTGCATAATGGGCATTGATCGGCGAGTTCGATTGAATCGTCCGACAAAACGCTATCATTTGATCCGCATTAGCGAATGAAACCGATTGAATGAGATCCGTTCTTTTGTCTGTATAATGGGGCGATGTCTGCAAGCCGAAATCTTCAAGGATTGCCGCTGTAAACAGGGCGCCTTTGACCGCTTGGCTGACGATATGCGGCGCGAGGAAAAATCCTTGATACATTTCCAGTAACGTATCGAGCGATGCACCCGCTTCCGCGCCTAGACCTGGGGAAGTCATTCGATAGGCACATTTTTCAACAAAATCAGCACGCCCCGCGATATACCCCCCTGTCCTTACAAGACCTGCGCCCGGATTCTTAATGAGCGATCCTGCCATCAGATCTGCTCCGACTTCCGTCGGTTCTTTCTCCTCGACGAACTCACCGTAACAATTGTCGACAAATACGACGAGGTTCGGATTGATAGCCTTTACTTTGCGAATCATGTCCCCGATTTCATCGACCATGAAAGAAGGACGATCGGAGTAGCCTTTTGATCGCTGGATACCGATCATCTTCGTCTTCTGATGGATATTTTTCGCAACTTCTTCAAAATCAACCGAACCATCTTCCTTCAGATCGATATGCTTGTATGTGATGCCATAGTCTTCAAGTGAGCCGGTATCTTTCCCTTTTCCGTAAACGATCGATTCCAGTGTATCATAAGGTTTTCCCGTAATATAAAGTAGCTCGTCACCCGGCCGCAGGATACCGAATAAACTGATCGAAATGGCATGTGTCCCGGAGATAATCTGATTGCGTACAAGACAGGCTTCCGCTCCGAAAACATCGGCATAGACCTGTTCAAGCGTATCCCGGCCGCTGTCATCATAGCCGTAACCCGTTGAGCCGGACAAATGAAAATCGCTGACCATATTTTTACGGAACGCCGCTAGTACTTTCCGTTGATTATAAAAAGCGGTTTTTTCGACACTTTTGAAAAATGGTGCCAGCTTACCTTCCATCGCTTCCGCTTTGCTTAATAGGCGATCATCCAATTCAGTTAATTGCATTGTGATTCCTCATTCCATTCAATAGTCACTCCATTATCTTATCAGTCTGGCCACATAGGTCAATATTTTGGTTTGTTTTTTTGATTGAAAAATAATACGCAAATTAAAAGCGGAACGAGGAATGTTAGCCTCGTTCCGCTTTTGTTTTCGTCCAGACTCCAGGCGCCAGATGCTCGGAGGCTCACAGGATGTGAGTTACGCAGTCGTTGCCAGTCAAACACCGAAGGGTTTGATTGGCCTTAATTTCTGCGTTTTTTGCAGAAATTAAGGCACTTTCAGGACGCGGCGCACTTAGACTGCGTTCCTTGATAGTCAAGCCGACTCTGTGGCAAAGAACACCACGCCGTCGACTCGCCTTATGCCTGTCGCATCTAAACGGCGCCTTACGCTTTTGTTTAATCTTCTTCTTTTAAAATGACTGGCTTAGATGGGACATATGTGGAAATTGCATGTTTATAAATAAGTTGCTGTTTCCCATCAGATTCAAGAAGGACAGTATAATTATCATATGATTTAATAAGTCCTTTTAACTGAAACCCATTCGTTAAAAATACGGTCACGAATGTATTGTTCTTTCGTAACGAGTTCAAAAAAACATCTTGCATATTTCTCTGTGCCATACACGGAATCCTCCTGTTGATGTCCTCTATTTCTCCTGCTCCACTTATCTTATTCGCTTTGAATTTTCATAATCCTTCAAATTCGTTAAGATTCTTTGTACAATTTCTGCAGTTCCCCATTCTGCTTCATACCAAGAAACATCGAGTTTGTTTCGAAAATACGTCATTTGCCGCTTCGCATAGTTGCGGGTATTTTTCTTGATCAAATCAACCGCTTCTTCATATGTTAGCGTACCTTCAATATATTGGTAAAGCTCTTTATAGCCGATCGCTTGGACGGACTGGACATCTCGAATGCCTTCATCCCATAACCGCTGTGCTTCTTGGAGCAGTCCCTTTTCCATCATGAGGTCGACACGTAAATCGATTCGCTCATAGAGTACGTCTCGATCCATGTGCAAACCGGCGAGAAAATGATTATAGAGCGGTGCATGTCCGGCATCTTTTTCTTGTTCATCTTTTGTTTGCCCGGTCACTTCGATGATTTCCAATGCCCGAACTAATCTTCGATGATTGTTCGGATGGATTTTTTCCGCACTTTTCGGATCGATACGCTTCAGCCGTTCATATAGCTGTTCCGCTCCCTTTTCCTTCAATTCCTTTTCCAAACGGTTTCTTACTTCAAGATCTGCCGCTTCTTCTGTAAAGCGAAAATCATACAGTACTGCTTGCACATAAAGGCCTGTTCCGCCTGCAATGATCGGCATTTTCCCACGACTTCGTATCTCGTTGATCCAATGGCGGACTTCCGTTTGATAAGCCGCAACGGAAAATGGCTCGTCTGGTTCCTTCACGTCAAACAAATGGTGGGGAACACCATCCATTTCATCTTCCGTAATTTTCGCCGTACCGATATCCAGTCCTTTATACACTTGCATGGCATCGCCGTTGATCACTTCGCCTCCGATCGCCTTTGCCAGTTCGACGCTTAACGCCGTCTTGCCTGACGCGGTCGGACCCACAATGGCGATCACTTCAGTCATTTCATTCATGTTCTTTATCAATCCAGTCATATACGGTTTCGAAAACATGTTGACGATTCTTTTCATGGAGCATTTCATGTCTGCCCCCTTCAAATAATAGCACTGTCACTTGTTCGATACCCGCATGATTATATTGTTTGGCTACACGCCATATCCCTTTTCCATTATCGCCTACCGGGTCTTCGCTGCCTGAAAACAATAGTATCGGTAAATGTTTAGGGGTCTTCTTTAGTTCTTCCGCAGCATGGATCGTCCCGAGCCCTTCGAATAAATCTGCAAAAAATCGGGTCGTTGGCACGATTCCACAAGCCGGATCGGTCAAATATTTTTCAACCGCATCGTAATCCGTCGATAACCAATCGAATGGTGTTTTCGGGTGGTTCACTGACTTATTGAATCCGCCGAAAACAAGTTTGTTTAGAAAATGATCCGGCTGATCGAATCCCTTCCTTTTCCCATGTAAATAAGCGGCGACCTGGCCTGCAAAACGCATGATGCCCGGATCGGCACCCGTCCCGGAAAATATAGCGAGATCCACTTCTGCCCCATGTAGTTGAACATATCTGCGTGCAACAAATGATCCCATACTATGGCCGAATAGGACAAGTCGAGAAGTTGGATATTTTCTCCTTAACTGTGTAATCACTTCATAGGCATCCTGTACGACACGTTCAAATCCGCCTTCATCTGCAAAATGCCCTTTAACACCATTTTTTTCAGCTGTCTTCCCGTGGCCGCGATGGTCATGCCCCGAAACGATATAGCCTTTACTAGCGAGAAATTGTGCAAATTCCGTATACCTGGCAATATGCTCAGACATCCCATGCAGCAGATGGATATGCCCAAGCGGATCGCCCTTTGGAAGTAAGGCGAACGCATGGATTGAAAAACTGTCAGTCATTTCAATGGTCCATTCCTTCACTGCCGCACGTCTCCTTTCGCTCTAGCGATATGCATATCAAGTTCATGCAAATGACGTCGCTTTTCGTCATCATCATAGTCGAGAAGCCGCCCCATAAATGCTGTAATCGGTTCTTTCAAGCATTCCACAAATGCGATGTTAAAATAGAGATCACCTTTTCTTCTAATTAAAAAATCGGAGGGAGTAAGAGCCATTTCATGATGCACTGCATAGAAAATTTCCGCTTTCACTACTGTCGGAAGATCAAAATCATCGCCTTGCAATGCATGTGCATAAGTGAACACCATATCGACATTCGTACCGTAAAATGCGGACAACCTTTTTCCCTCTTCCTCCGCCAAACCAAATAATGCGGCTTCGCGCGTTTTACTTGCAAGGAATGCCTGATATTTTTCAATGCCACCGAAATCGCCGCCGGATAATGGTAGATGCTCTGTTACGCAAGGTCCGTAATGATGCCGAGGATATTTGCTAACAACGACATCTACAACCGTTTCGGCCATTTTCCGATAACCGGTCAACTTGCCCCCCGCAATGCTTATCAGCCCACTTTCCGCTTCCCAAATTTCATCCTTCCTCGAAATTTCCGATGGATCCTTGCCTTCTTCATAGATAAGCGGTCGAATACCTGCCCAAGTCGACTCGACATGTTGCCTATTGACGACTACTTTCGGAAACATATTTTTGATGGTGCCAAGGAGATAGCGGATATCCTCTTCCGTGGCAAACGGTGTTTGGGGATCACTATCGTAAAACGTATCCGTCGTTCCGATATAAGCTTTTGCATCGCGTGGAATCGCAAAGATCATCCGGCCGTCTGGCGCATCGAAATAGACGGCTTGCTGTAAAGGGAAAACAGAGCGATCCACAACGATATGTACCCCTTTCGTCAAACGCAACTTTTTAGAATGAGAAATATCCCCTTCGTTTCTCACATCGTCCACCCATGGACCCGTTGCATTGACGGTATGTTTTGCATGTATAGGAAAAGTTCCCCCTTGATGGATATCCTGCGCAACGACTCCAATTACTTTTCCATTGTCGTAAAGAAATTTTTCTGCCCTAGCATAGTTCAGACATAATGCCCCTTTTTGAACCGCTTTTTTCACTATTTCTATCGTCAACCTTGCGTCATCCGTCCGGTATTCCACGTAATGACCGCCGCCCAGGAGACCCTGCCGTTTCACAAGCGGTTCCATTTCGATCGTTTCCTCCGCTGTCAGCATTGCACGCCGTTCCTCTTTTTTTACGCCAGCGAGCCAATCATAGACAAGTAATCCGGCAGACGTCGTGTATTTACCGAACGTGCCGGATTGATAAAAGGGAAGGAGCATTCTTTCCGGCTTGGTTACATGCATCGCATTCTGATAGACGATTTCCCGTTCCCGTCCCGTTTCGGCAACCATCTTGACTTCCAATTGTTTCAAATAGCGTAAACCGCCATGAATCAATTTCGTCGAACGGCTAGACGTACCGCCAGCAAAGTCTTGCATGTCAATCAACGCCACAGATAATCCTCTTGTCACGGCATCGAGTGCAATTCCTGCCCCTGTAATCCCTCCACCGATAATGAGCAAATCAAATTCGTATTCTCCCATAAACTGCCTTGTTTTTGGTCTCGTAATCGCTGATAACATCCGTCCCACCCCTTAATGTCAGTTCAAGATACCTTTACATGACCCGCTTGAACATTTTTTCAAGTTCGTATGTCGTGAAATGAATAAGCACTGGTCGACCATGTGGACAAGTGAATGGGATCTCGCATTCCGATAGATCGTTCAACAGTCTTTCCATATCTGCCATTGTCAAATGGTGATTGGCTTTGATGGACCGTTTACAACTCATCATAATGGCCGCTTCCTCTCGCAATTTACCGATATCAATTTTACGTGTTGTCAATACTTGCTCAATCATCTCTTCGATGATGGCCGTTTCTTCTCCTGCCGGAAACCATGCCGGATATTCTTTCACTGCATAAGTGGACGGTCCGAACTCCTCTAAATAAATGCCGACATCTTCTAGTAGGGACAGATTTTCTTCAATTTTTGCCTTATCATCCGCCGAATAATGGAGCATGAGCGGTATGAGCAATAATTGCCGTTCTTCATGATCCGGTGTACTTAATTTTCCCCGGAAAAACTCGTATTTTATACGTTCTTGCGCCGCATGTTGGTCAATCATGAAAAAACCGTCTTCGTTTTGGGCGACAATGTAGGTGCCATGCACTTGTCCGATGGGAACGAGGTCCGGGAAGCGGTTCTCTGTCTCTTCCTGCACGGTTTCCTCCGGAACTTCCATCATTTCCTTCACGACTGAAGGCGCCTCTTCCTCCTGCAAATCTGTTGGAGTGTAGATGTCAGGCTCGGATTCCTCCGAAGTTGAAGGGGAAAGGGAAGAGATAGCCGGTTCTGGTTCTGGTCGTTCAAAGCTGGGCACCGGCTGTTGCGGAATCGTAACCGGGCGTTCCGGTTTGATTTGATCCCACATTTTCACTTGTTCTGATCGGCTTTTTTGTACCGGTTCTTTTTTGATGGCATCGGGTACAATGATACTTTTTCGGATGGCTTGCTGAATCGCCTCTTTCATAAGCGTCAGCAGTTCCCCTTCTTTACTCATCCGGATTTGCTGTTTGGAAGGATGGACATTGACGTCGGTCAAATAGGGGTCCCCTTCGACATTGATTACTGCAATGGGAAATCGCCCAATCGGCAAATAAGTATGAAAAGCATCTAAAATCGCATGATTTACCGCATGACTTTTCACCCATCTGCCATTTACTATGAGCGTTATATAATTTCGAGAAGCACGTGTCATTTCCGGCAAGGTTACATAGCCATCTACTTTATAGTCTGCATTTGCACCTGCAAAAGGGACCATTTTACGTGCAACGGCCATACCGTATATGTCGGACAAAACACGGCGTTGATCTCCGCTTCCCGATGTCTGCAACAATACTTGACTATAATGAGTCAGTTTGAACGCAATGGTCGGGTGACTCAGTGCAAGCCGATTGACCAAGTCAATCGTATGCCCGAGTTCTGTCTGGATTGTTTTCATATATTTTAAGCGGGCCGGTGTATTGTAAAACAGTTGGGAAACCGTTATATCGGTCCCTCTCCGAAAAGCGGCGTTCCGATGTTCGAGCAGTCGTCCCCCATCCAGTTGAACTTCCGCACCATCCGTTTCGCCGTCTGAAGTCCACAGCATAATTTTGGAGACAGAGGCAATACTCGCTAGCGCTTCCCCACGGAAACCGAGTGTCCGGATGCGGAACAGATCATGCTCGTTATGGATTTTACTCGTGGCATGTCGTTCAAACGCCTGGACAGCGTCTTTATTCGACATCCCTTTTCCATTATCCGTCACCCGTATGGATAGGAGACCGGCTTCTTCCAATGCGATTTCAATGACTGTACTTTCTGCATCTATCGCATTTTCAACAAGCTCTTTTACGATGGATGCAGGACGTTCTACCACTTCTCCCGCGGCGATTTTATTGGACAGCGAGTCATCCATCACTTTGATAATATCCATCGGTCTCACCCTTTCCTAGATTGGAGCTTTTCTTTCCATTCATGGATGTATTGCAATGCTTGCATTGGTGTCATATTCAAGACATCTACATCACTCAATCCGGAAAGAATTTCCTGTTCTTCTTTCGAATGGACTTCCTGCTCCTCTTGTTGAAGATCAAAAAACGTCAATTGCTGTGGTTCTGCTTCCCGCACCATCATTTTTTCCTTGCTTTCAAATGTCATCAATAAACTTTTCGCTCGATCAAGAAGAGGCGCGGGAAGGCCGGCTAAATCCGCGACGTAAATCCCGTAGCTTTTATCCGCAGCCCCTGCCATCACCTTATGGAGGAAAACGACCTTACCATCCTGCTCCATCGCGGCAACGTGAACATTTTCGAGTCTTGATAGCTCTTCATCTAAATTCGTCAGCTCATGATAATGAGTAGAAAATAATGTGTTTGCACCAATTTCATTGTGAATATGCTCCATCATCGCTTGTGCAAGAGCCATCCCATCATAAGTGGACGTGCCTCGCCCGATTTCATCGAATAACAACAGACTATGCTCGGTTGCATTAGCGATGGCGTGCTGCGATTCCATCATTTCCATCATGAATGTACTTTGACCGGATGCAAGGTCATCCGCAGCACCGATTCTTGTGAAAATCTGATCGGTAACGGGAAGCAACGCTTGATCACAAGGGACATAGCAACCGATTTGCGCCATGACGACCGTCAATGCCACTTGCCGCATAAACGTACTTTTCCCTGACATATTTGGACCGGTAATCAGAAGCATATTGGCCTCTTCCGTTAATTTGCAGTTATTCGGTACATACAGAGAATGATCCATCATTTTTTCAACGACCGGATGACGCCCATTTTTGATTTCCAGTGCTTTTCCATCATGGAAAACTGGTTTAACATAATTCCGTTTTTCCGACACGGTGGAAAATGAAAGGAGGACATCCAGTTCACTAAGCACACTTGCCAGTTGTTGAATCTGTCTAATATAGGTTTTCATAGCGTCCCGGACCGTAGTGAATAGCACATATTCGAGTTCCAACCCTTGTGCTTCCGCGTTTAAAATCAAATCTTCTTTTTCTTTCAATTCTGGCGTTATGTACCGTTCTGCATTGGCCAAAGTTTGTTTACGTTCATAACGTTCCAAATCAGCAAGATGGATGTTGGATTTCGTAATTTCGATAAAGTAGCCGAATACCCGGTTATACCCTATTTTCAATGTTTTAATGCCTGTCCGCTCACGTTCCTCACGCTCCAATTCAGCAAGCCATGCCTTGCCATTTTGGGAAGCATCGCGGTATTGGTCCAATTTTTCATCATACCCGTCTTTGATGACGCCGCCTTCTTTCACAGAGAGCGGAGGATTTTCAGCAATGGCAGCTTCAAGCATTCCCAAAGCTTCATCGCATGTATCGATGCGACTGGAAAATTCGCGTAGCAACGGCCAGTCCGACTCATGCAGTGCTTTTTGAATGGCCGGTATCCGACGGAGTGAGTTCCTTAGTTGGGCAAGGTCCCGTCCACTTGCACTCCCCATGGAAATTCTGCCAGCAAGCCGTTCCAAGTCATAGACTTCTTTCAGGCTCGTCTGCAATTCATCTCGCAGAAAATACGCTTCAATCAGTTCTGTTACAGTATCCAGTCGGTTTTCGATCATCCTTTTATCCGCCAATGGTTGATGAATCCACATTTTCAGTTTTCGCGCACCCATCGCAGTCACTGTTTCATCGAGAAGCCAGTATAAAGTCCCTTCCTTCGTGCCGTTCCGGATAGATTGGACGAGTTCCAAGTTGCGCATAGAATTGGCATCAATCGATAGTTTCGTCTGTTTTTGGATGAATTCGAACGGTCGGATGTGATCAAGTGCCGTCTTTTGTGTCCGTTTCACATAAGAGAAGAGCATCGTACCTGCGTCTTTCAATGTGGAAGGGATTGCGCCGAATAGGTTCTCCGTGTCTGCTTCACTTTCTCCATATTCAATTGATAGCATGATGCCCCGTTTCGCCATACTATCACTCAATGCGAGATGCAGACGCTCATCAACGACGACTTCCTTCATCCCAAGCGCTTCGATTTCGGCAATTAGCGTTCGCTCGTCCCCCTCGACACGCTCCACTTTGCCTTCACCCGTCGCCAAGTCCAAATAAGCGAGTGCATAGAATCCCCCATCAAGCTGATCGATCGATCCAATGAAGTGATTCGTATTCGCATCAACGGTCTTCCCTTCCATCATCGTGCCGGGTGTAATGATTTTGACGACTTCCCGTTTGACAATCCCTTTCACTGCCTTCGGATCTTCAGTCTGCTCACAAATGGCTACTTTATGGCCTTGTCGGACAAGTGTTTCAATATATCCTGCCGCGGAATGGTAGGGAACACCACACATCGGAATTCTATCAGGGCCCGCCGAATCACGGCTTGTCAACGTAATCTCCAGAATTTGCGATGCTTCTACTGCATCTTTGAAAAATAGTTCATAAAAATCCCCTAGTCTAAAAAACAAAAAAGCATCTTCATGCTCCGCTTTCACTTGTAAATACTGTTGAATCATTGGTGTATGTCCTGTCATTAGTCAACCTCACTACTTTTTATTGATGTTGTTTATATTATATCAAAGCACAGGCAACGAAGGGCCTGTGCTTTGTATAATTTCTTTGCTCTTTAAAGAAATTATACAAACATATCTTGAGTTCGGTTTGTAAAATTTCTTCGCCCTTTGAAGAAATTTTACAAAGCAAACAAGAAAAAAGCCGGTGGTGGATTCCGGCTCTCAAAATGGCGATGGATCTTTCCCTTTTTTATGCTCGTGGTCAGGTCCTTGACTTTGCGCTTCATGACGACCGTGCCCATGTCCTTTACCATGACCGTCGCCATGATCATGGGATGATGATTCATCATTGAACGACCATTCCTCTTCAAAATTATGAGGATGGACCGTCACGCATACTTTCGTTTCTCCGACCACTTCGGCAAGTAATTCACGCTCAACCGTAATCTCGAACTTCTCTCCGCAGTCTGAAATGATCGCTTCTGTACAATTCGGATGCTGAATGACTTCTACCAGAACTTCTTCCTGACCGGATACAGGTTCATCACGATAATGTAGACGAATTCGATCCTTGTACGGAACAGACTCTGTAAAAACGGAAGTTTTCGAATGATCGTGATGGGAATACCAAACATTGACGTCAAATTTCCCTGTAACCTCAATGAACTTCCCACTCTTTTTCGCTGAATGCGTATGGTTGATAATCCAGCAACCGAGAATGCTCGTAGGACAATTCGGCGGCTTCAGCGTTACAGTCGATTCGGTCCGTTTCTTTCCTTTGGCAATAACCGCCTTCGTCACAATCTGGCGTAAATTTTTCAGCTTGATTCCTCCTCCATTCGCTTCAATTCATCCTATGCAACAAGAGCCCAGAGAGTGAAAAAAATCGGCAGAAAATTTAACTCCGCCGATTCTTTTGCCTATTACATTTTATTATATGTTGTATTTTTCACATAAGAACCAGTTTCGCCACGTCTAATGTCTCCGCCGGTCGATTTGATGATTTCATCCGTGACGCTGTTGGCGATTGTATTCGATACCAGCTGTAGCAAATCATTCACTTCAAATTGAGACTGTTTGAATTCCTGAACGATTGGCACATCATCGATTTCATTTTGGATTTTATCGATTTTTTCTTCGATGATCTTCAATGCCTTTTCTTTTCCATACTGTTGAAAATTCACCGCCTGCTTTTGCAATGATTTCAAACTTGCAATGTTTTCACGGATTTTCTGGTTTTCATTGATTTGAGCTTCCGCTCGTTTGAAAAATTCAACTTGCTCGGTATTTGCAATCATCCCCGCAATTTCCCGTGCTTTTGCAATGATTTCTTCTTTTGTGTAGAGCTTTTCCATTACAATATCACCTTTTCCTTTTCCACGGCGCCTATAAACTCACCGTCGAGCGACCATGTTTTGGCCTCCGTAATTTTCACTTGAACAATTTTCCCGATGACGGATTGAGGCGCCCTGAAATTGACAAGTTTGTTTTTCTCCGTATAGCCTGCTAGAACGTCCGGATTTTTCTTACTTTCCCCTTCAACGAGCACTTCCACGATTTTTCCTTTATACGGTTTCATCGCCTCGGCAGACATGTCATTCACGAGCTTATTTAACCGTTGTAGACGTTCTTTCTTCACTTCCATAGGGATGTTATCTTTCATTTTCGCCGCAGGTGTACCTTCCCGTGGGGAATAGATATAAGTGAAGGCCGTATCAAATCCGACTTCCTCATACAAGGATAACGTTTCTTCAAACTGCTCGTCCGTTTCGTTCGGGAATCCGACGATGATGTCCGTCGTTAACGTGACATTCGGAATCGCTTTTTTTATTTTCCGGACAAGTTCCAGATAATGTTCCCTTGTATATTTTCGAGCCATGATTTTCAAAATATCACTGGAACCGGATTGAACAGGCAAATGAATATGGTCAACCAGATTACCGCCTTTAGCCAGCACTTCGATGAGATGATCGTCAAAGTCACGGGGATGGCTAGTTGTAAAACGAATTCTAGGAATATCGATTTTACGTAACTCATCCATCAAATCGCCAAGACGATATTGAATATCATCAAAATCTTTTCCGTACGCATTGACATTTTGGCCGAGCAGTGTGATTTCCTGATAACCTTGTGCAGCTAAGTGCCGGACTTCCTGTATAATGTCTTCTGGTCTTCTACTGCGTTCTTTCCCACGCGTATACGGTACGATACAATACGTACAGAACTTGTCACAGCCGTACATAATGTTCACCCAAGCCTTAATGTTACCGTGCCGCACTTTCGGAAGGTTTTCAATGATGTCCCCTTCCTTCGACCAAACTTCGACGACCATTTCTTTCGATAGATATGCTTCATGTAAAATATTCGGCAATCGATGAATGTTATGCGTCCCAAAAATCATGTCGACTTGGTTATACGTCTTCAAGATTTTATTGACCACCGATTCTTCCTGTGACATACAACCGCAAACGCCGATGAGAATGTCTGGATTCCTCTGTTTCAGCGGCTTCAGATGTCCTAACTCTCCAAACACTTTGTTTTCAGCATTTTCACGGATGGCGCATGTGTTCAATAAAATGACGTTTGCATCTTCCACTGTATTCGTCGGCTCGTATCCGAGTCCCATGAATATACCGGCCATCACTTCCGTGTCATGTTCGTTCATCTGACAGCCATAAGTCCGGATATAAAACTTCCGACCGGCTCCCATATTGCGGAATTGCTCATCGATTTGAAAATCGTCATGATAAGCGACTTCTTGTTTCCCACGTTTTTTAGCTTCTTTTAATGAAGGTGGTGTATAGACAGTTTGAAAGTATTGGCTATAATCTTTTTCCACCGGTTTTGTCAAAATTGGTTTCACAAGGCCTTCCTTCAGGCGTTGCTCTTCGTTCATAAAAAAGTCCCCTTTCCTACATCTACGGGATTTGAGTGCATATAGACTCATTATACTTAAACTTAGCGTCTCTGTACAAGGAGACACCATTTTGTCGGTTGTTTGTCACACGTATCTTTACAAGCAAATGGCGCCTACCTAAATGTGACAGTCACAGAGCACACGAAAAACCACGGGAATTTTCGATTCCCGTGGTCTTGATTATACACGATTAGCGTGGGCGCTTTTCAACGAATAATTTCAAAGCCGTGCGTCCTTCTCCATTAATCTCAATGTCCGTGAATGCAGGGGCACAGACAAGATCCCCACCGCCTGGGGCGACAAAGCCCCGTGCAATGGCTACTGCTTTTACCGCTTGGTTCAATGCTCCAGCACCTACTGCCTGCATTTCAGCATAGCCTTGATCCCGAATAACTGCGACAAGTGCGCCGGCAACAGAATTCGGATTCGAGCGAGACGATACTTTCAATGGATTCAATATGACTCCTCCTTATTTTCCGATGTCTATGGAACGGCTATCTCCATAGACCATCATATGAAACGGAGTCGATGTTTAGACGCCAATCATCCCTTGAATGGACGATCTTCGCTAATAGCAATTCGTTCAACATGGAGCGCCTTGCCTGTACGATCGTCAAGTTCTACGTAAAGTCCGTTCAACTGTGCCCGTCCTTTTTTCGGAACTTCAAAACGAACAGGTAAATTCGTCCGGAAACGATAGATCACATCTTCTTTTTTCATGCCGAGTATTTCGTCGTAAGGGCCCGTCATGCCCGCATCCGTCAGATAAGCAGTGCCTCCTGGCAAAATGCGATCATCCGCTGTTTGAACATGTGTATGGGTGCCGACAACTACGGAAGCCTTACCGTCGAGATGCCATCCCATCGCTATTTTTTCACTCGTCGCTTCCGCATGGAAATCTACGAAGATGAGTGGAGATATTTCTTTCGCTTCCGCAATTAACTCTTCCGCCTTTTGAAACGGATCGCCATGCGGGGGCAGGAATGTCCGGCCATGTAAATTGATGATTGATAACGTTACACCGTTACGTGAAATCGTCGTCATCCCTTTTCCTGGCGCTTCATCCGAAAAATTTGCAGGACGGATCAAATAATCCGTATCATCGATAAAGTCATAGATTTCTTTCTGATCCCATGTGTGATTCCCCATCGTGACGACATCAACTCCGGTACGGAGCAAATCATCAAAGATCGCTTTTGTAATGCCCCGTCCAGAGGCCGCGTTTTCCCCATTTGCTATGACGACATCAGGCGTATACTTCTTTTTTAAACGCGGCAAATAATCAAACACCATTTCACGTCCTGGTGAACCAACGATATCACCTATGAATAATACTTTCATGTTCAAACCTCTTTCATATAAAAAAGGAACTTCCGGACCAAAGCTCACGGAAGCCCCTTTTTTCAATTATCAACTACACCTAGGAACTTTTTCGACATCTGGGTCCCGGGTACCCTACACGTTTGGTTTTATTTTGCGTATTCGACCGCACGTGTCTCCCGGATTACCGTCACTTTAATATGACCTGGATAATCGAGTTCTTCTTCAATCCGTTTTCGGATATCCCTTGCTAAACGATGCGCGGTGATATCATCAATCTGGTCAGGCCGTACAATGATACGGACTTCACGACCCGCTTGGATAGCAAATGATTTCTCTACACCATCGTAGGATTCTGAAATCTCTTCCAGTTTTTGCAATCTTCGAATGTAGTTTTCAAGCGTTTCACTGCGAGCCCCAGGCCTTGCAGCCGACAAGGCATCCGCTGCTGCAACGAGTACAGCGATAACCGATGTCGCTTCCGCATCTCCATGGTGGGATGCAATACTATTGATGACCACCGGATGCTCTTTGTATTTCGTTGCAAGTTCCACACCGATTTCGACGTGGCTCCCTTCGACTTCATGATCGATTGCCTTACCAATATCATGGAGTAGCCCTGCACGCCTTGCCAATGTCACGTCTTCTCCGAGTTCTGCTGCCAATAATCCAGCTAGATAAGCCACTTCGGTTGAATGCTTCAAGACGTTCTGACCATAGCTCGTACGGAAACGCAGTCGACCAAGGATTTTGATAAGATCCGGATGAAGATTGTGGACTCCAACATCGAATGTCGTCTGTTCACCTGTTTCGCGAATCAACTCATCCACTTCACGTCTCGACTTATCGACCATCTCTTCGATACGTGCCGGGTGAATTCGTCCATCCTGCACAAGTTTTTCCAATGCAAGACGAGCCGTTTCCCTGCGGATCGGATCAAAGCCTGATAAAATAACCGCTTCAGGCGTATCATCGATAATCAGGTCGATTCCCGTTAACGTTTCGAGCGTACGGATATTTCTTCCTTCACGGCCGATAATACGTCCTTTCATCTCATCGTTTGGTAAATTGACGACAGAGACAGTCGTTTCAGCCACATGATCTGCCGCGAAACGCTGTAATGCAAGCGATAGGATTTCACGTGATTTCTTGTCCGCTTCCTCTTTCGCACGTAATTCTGATTCTTTCGTCATGACGGCGATATCTGTTGCAAGCTCCTGTTCCACTTCTCTGAGGATGAGGTTTCTTGCTTCATCCCGTGTCATGGCAGAAACTCTTTCCAGTTCCGTCTGTTGAGCGGTCACTAGTTCTTCCGCCTTGCGTTCCATCTGTTCAATATGCTGTTGTCTTCCGGTAAGCGCTTCTTCTTTACGCTCCAGACCCGCTTCTCTTTTGTTGAGAGCATCATCCTTGCGGTCATGATTTTCTTCCCGTTGCAAAAGGCGGCTTTCCTGCTTTTGTAGTTCAGCCCTTCGTTCACGGATCTCTGACTCCGCTTCAATTCTCAGTTTGTGAGTTTCATCTTTCGCTTCCAGTAGTGCCTCTTTTTTCATAGCCTCCGCTTCCCGCTTCGCCTCTTCGACGATTTGTTCTGCCGAGTGTTTGGCACCCGTCACTTTTGAATCGTTCACTTTCTTAAAAACAAAATAGATAACAACGGCACCGACGATCAGACCGAGCAAAGCGGAGATGATAATTTCTGGCATCCAGGTCACCTCCTCCTGCTATTCTTTTCATTTTCAGTCGGCTCGTATATCAAAATACAACATACTGCCAAAATCATTTCATTGATGTGAAATTATACAATTCTAATTGTATCCGTGTAAAAATGCCCTGTCAAGGATTCACAAGTCCCGGAAGGGCATTATTGGCAAACAATAATTTTATACTCCAAAAACCGATTGCCCCTATGCTGGAACAATCGGTTTGCGGATAGACTTATTCTTTATCTAGCAACAATGCCAATTCTTCTTCCTCGTCATCCTCATCATGTCCCGCAATCACATAGTTTGCGCTTGCCAGTCCATATGAATCACGAATCTTGTTGGCGATTTCTGAACGGATATCAGGGTTCTCTTTCAGGAACTGCTTCGAGTTCTCACGTCCTTGTCCGAGTCGTTCTCCTTCATATGAATACCAAGAACCACTCTTTTGAACAACTTCAAGTTCCGCACCGAGATCGATAATTTCCCCTTCCTTGGAAATCCCTTCTCCGTACATGATATCCACTTCAGCCGTCCGGAATGGAGGTGCAACTTTGTTTTTCACGACGCGGATACGCGTTTTGTTCCCGACAATATCGTTGCCTTGTTTAATCGCTTCGCCACGTCGTACATCCAAACGCACAGAAGAATAGAATTTCAGCGCTCGCCCTCCCGGAGTCACTTCCGGGTTACCGAACATAACGCCCACTTTTTCACGGATTTGGTTGATGAATATAGCAATTGTATTGGATTTATTGATTGCCCCGGAAAGTTTGCGCAATGCTTGGGACATCAGACGTGCCTGTAATCCAACGTGCGAATCACCCATCTCCCCTTCAATCTCCGCTTTCGGTACAAGTGCAGCTACGGAGTCGACAACGATGATATCGACCGCACCACTTCTAACGAGTGCTTCGGCAATTTCAAGTGCCTGCTCCCCTGTATCCGGTTGGGAAAGAAGCAATTCATCGATATTCACCCCTAATTTTTGTGCATAAACAGGGTCAAGCGCATGTTCCGCATCGATGAATGCCGCTTGTCCTCCGGATGCTTGTACTTCTGCAATAGCATGAAGGGCAACTGTCGTTTTACCTGAACTTTCAGGTCCATAAATTTCGATGACACGTCCTCTTGGATATCCACCTACTCCAAGTGCAGCGTCAAGTGCAAGGGAACCGGTCGAAGATGTGGAAATTTCCCGATCCGTTTTTTCTCCGAGTTTCATAACGGAGCCCTTCCCGAATTGCTTTTCAATCTGTTTTAACGCCATATCTAATGCAGCTTTACGATCGCTCAAATTATTTCCTCCCTAGATGATGTTCTGTTTTCTTACTTTTCCAGACTTCAGGCGTCTAATAATCACCTGCGCTTTTCTTTCTATCTCTACTATACTTCATCATTGAGAAATATTCAATCAAAAAGCGAACGCTTATTCGTTTTATTTTCGTACTTTGAAATTGTAAGTGAGAATCGGGGAGATAATTCATTTTTAATTGAGAATAAAGCACAAATTTTAATGTTACCCTTCTTTCCCCATCAAATGTTTGACGAGATAATACAAAGCAAACCTTGCCGCACGACGGCGATTGGTATTTCTTAGTCCTGATAGGAACAGTTTAAATGTAACTGGCTCTTCTTCCTTAAAAGCAATCCCTATCCAAACTGTGCCTGCAGGTTGACCGCCGTGAGGATCCGGTCCGGCCGCTCCAGTTAAACCAACGCCGATATCTGTACCAAATTTTTGCTGAACGTTCCAAGCAAGCGAAGCGGCGCACTCTGCACTGACGACACCATATTCGTCAAGTAAAGCCTTTTCTACACCAAGCTGTTCCATTTTTGCATCCTCATTATAGACGATTACACCGCCTTGAAGGGATGCGCTAATCCCCGGTTCATCGGCTAGTTCAGCCATGAATAAACCGGCAGTTAGACTTTCCGCCGCCGCAAGCGTCCAGCCGTTGCGTAGCAGGAGCTCTGCAGCTTTCGAGGATAATGTATCTTCATCCGTTCCGAAAATATATTCCCCGACAATCGAGCGGATTTCAGTTTCTACGGGCGCAATGAGCGCCAATGCTTCTTCTTCTGTATCAGCCTTAGCTGTGATGCGTAATGTGACGGCATCTGCAGTGGCCAATGGAGCGACTGTCGGATTTGTCTGCCTTTCCAAAATGGATTGGACACGATTTTCCAGCTCCGCTTCCCCGATGCCATAAAACTTTAATACGCGAGAAATGATCACTTCTTTTTTTCCTAACGCACCAAGTAAATAAGGCATGGCTTCGTCCGTAAACATCGGTTCCATTTCGTGTGGGGGACCGGGTAGCAAAATATAATGAACGCCGTCTTTTTCAACTGCCATTCCCGGAGCCATTCCTTTCCGGTTTTGCAAAACGGTCGCCCCTTGGAAAACAAGTGCTTGTTTCTTATTATTTTCTGTCATGACCCGACCACTACGTTCAAAATATTGCTGAATATAGCGGAGCGCATCCTCATCGCTGACAAGCGTTGTGCCGATATGCTTCACGATCGTCTCTTTAGTCATATCGTCCTTTGTCGGCCCCAAGCCGCCGGTGAAGATCAGAACATCGGCCCGCTTTTGAGCAATTTCCAACACTTCATTCAAACGGGTCGGATTGTCACCAACCACAGTCTGATAGTAGACATCGATACCAATTTCCGCAAGCTTGGAAGAGATGAATTTGGCGTTCGTATTCGTAATTTGGCCGAGTAATAACTCGGAACCGACTGCAATGATTTCAGCTTTCATTATAGGATGGCCCCCTCACATCGAATCTAGCAATACACGTCTATTTTTATAAAAATAATCGACTCCTGACCAGATGGTGAAAACGAGTGCGATATACAGCATTATCTCTCCGAAAGGAATATTGAGCGATTCGAAGAAGATATTGTTGAGAAGCAGAAATACGATGGCTAATAGTTGAGCGACTGTCTTGATTTTTCCGAGTTGGTTCGCGGCTACCACTTCCCCGCCCCCTGCCAATATGAGGCGAAGGCCAGTCACTGCAAATTCTCGGCTAATGATGATGATGACGATCCAAGAAGGAGCGGTCCCCAATTCAACAAGAATAATAAGTGCAGCGGAAACAAGCAATTTATCCGCTAACGGATCCAAGAATTTCCCCATATTCGTAACCAGTCCATTTTTTCTGGCAATATAGCCATCCAACCAGTCTGTAACCGAAGCAAAAATAAATATAAGGCCGCCTATCAAATGTCCCGTCTGCAGTTCCGTACCTGCTACTGTCACACTGCCAAACCCGAAATCAACAAGCATGAAAACCATGAATACCGGTATGAGCAACACACGGGAAACGGTAATCTTATTCGGCAAATTCATATGCACATCTGTCCTTTCAAAGAAAATAGTCATCTGATGTAGATGACTATTGCTGTTTTCTGTATTCAATCACAATGTTTTGCGGATCAGTCGCCGTCGGTGGAACACCGTATTCTAGCAATTCACCATTCACATAGATTTCAGTTGACATCGGGCGCCCCACGCGAATCCTCACCTGATCGGTCGCCGTCAAGTCGTATTGGATGATATCTCCAGCATTCATAATTCGCGCAGGAGTCATCCATTCTTTTCCGGAATTATCCCGAACCCCGATCCACGACCCACCGGTTAAGCGTATTTCAAGTTGGAATTCTTCCGCTCCTGTCAGTCCATAAGTCGATGTTTCTCCACTTGCACTTTCAAAAGCGAGCGTTTGTTGAGGCACTTCCGGTTCTTCCTCTTCTTCGACTGGCTCCTCTTCTTCGTTCGGTTCTTCTATTTTCTGTCCATCCGATTGATTTTGATCACGATCTTGGGGATCCTTCTTGCTATTTTCCATCGTGATCGGCGGCTGTTCCGTTTCGACATCCGTAATCGGATTTTTAGACGCCGATTGCTGCGATAGATACCAAGCAACAACGATAATAACGATAATAAAGAGGGCAACAATAATTTTTGGCAACATCTCATTTAACTGATTATTGACTTTGAGACCCTTTTTCCGCGTCAATGTAGGTGAATTGATTTGTCCTTTTTCTTCTTCGGGTGCCGAAGTAGAAGACGTGTCCTTGTATAAAGAAAGCATTTCATCAGGATCCAGTCCGACTGCCTCCGCATATTGCTTGATGAAGGCACGCACATAGAAGGATCCAGGCATCATGCTATAATCTTCATTTTCGATACCAGACAAATATCGTTTTTGTATTTTCGTTATCGATTGTAAATCATCCAATGTAAATCCTTTTGCTGTTCTCGCCTCTTTGAGACGATCACCTAATCCGGTCACCAAAAACACCTGCCTATTAAAAGTTGAATAAGCCCGATCCCCCCATGGCCCCCCGGTCGGACATCATATGGTTTTTCTCCATCATATCATATGTAATTTCCTGATCGGGATCGGTTCGTAATTCAATAATATAATCAAAATCTTCAATGTCATATTCGGAATGCTGTACAAACATATCCGGATGCTCTACCACTTTAATAGATGGCATACGCATCATTTCCCTGACAAGTTGCATATGACGCTCATCCTCTGCCCGCCGCGTCACAATTCCATCCAAAATAAAAATATTCTGCTCCGAAAATTCATCGCCCATCAACGTATTTCGTACCGTCTGTTTAATCATCGTTGATGAAAGAAATATCCATTTCTTGCTGGCACAAACGCTTGCGGCAACCACTGATTCCGTTTTCCCGACACGCGGCATTCCACGGATACCAATCAGTTTATGACCTTCCTGTTTGAAAATTTCAGCCATGAAATCGACCAGGATTCCAAGGTCACTCCGCAGAAATCGGAATGTCTTCCGCTCATCCGCATCACGCTGGATATACCGTCCATGTCGCAATGCCAGTATATCCCGTAACTTCGGTTCGCGAATCTTCTTGACTTGAATCGTATCCATCGTAGAAGCAATCATCTCAAAACGTTCAATCTGATCGTCATTGTCGGTCCGCAAAAGCATGCCTCGATGCCCGTCGTCTACGCCATTGATCGTCACGATATTGACCCGGAGCATCCCAAGCAATGATGAAATATCTCCGAGAAGGCCGGGACGGTTCACTTGGATTTCGTATTCCAAATACCATTCACCCATCTGACACACCCCTTTGACAAAAAAATTTTACTCCATTTTGCAACAACCTCTTACTATAGGACGCACGTGAAACAACTTAGTTCTATAATAACGGATAAAACTCACGATGAAAAGAAAAAAGGAGAGATGCATTCCCTCCAGTTCAATCAATTACGCCTTGGCGTAATTGCGTCCAGATTTTGAATTGCGCTTTCTAATGGCCGGTGCCTTAGCCTGAGTTCCTCTAATCAGCAAATTTTTTTGTACTGAAAGCGAAGCGTCAGCTACAGGGAGTTCGGAATCCCTCTGATTGAAATACACTTTGGCATTCATCCCGCCACTTATAGAAGTGTGGGACTTCTGCCGAAGCAAGTTAAATATACCAGCCGCCGTTCAATTTCAAAATCTCACCTGTCATATAATCCGCCCTGCCACTCAGAAGGAAATTGACAGCCTCCGAAACATCTTCCGTCTTTCCTGTCGTCATGAGTGGAATTTCGTCTATGACCAGTTGACGTTCTTCAGCTGGAATATTATCGTTCATACGGGTTTCAATCCATCCTGGCGCAATCGCATTAACGCGGATACCTGAAAAAGCGGCCTCTTTCGCATAAGCTTTGACAAATGCATGCTGGGCCCCTTTCACTGCGGAATACATCACTTCCCCCGCAGCCCCTGTATTCCCCCAAATGGAACCAATCAGGACCACATACGATTTTTCAAATCGGCGTAGCTGGGATGACACAAGCCCGATGAAGCGTGCAGGGTTTTGCATATGGACTTTCCACAGTACTTCCATATCCTCTGCAGTCGTGTCCGTCAACAACTTATACATCGACTGGCCATTTGCAACAACAACAGCACCAACATGACGAACTTGTTGCACAAGTATTTCTGCGCCATCTCCCTTATGAAAATCGGCTTGAACCGTCCTAAATTCCAATTCAGGATACCGTTCGGATAATTCGGATTGCAACATCAACACGCTGTTTTGGTTTCCGTTGTAATGCAAATAGAGCGGCCATCCTGATGCGGCCAGGGTTCGGCAAATCGCCTTACCGATATCCCCAGACGCACCGAGTACGACACAAAAACGCAGCTTTGTCATTGTGTAGGTTCTGCCGGAACGATGGAATAGACTGTATAGCCGCTTTCATCTACAAAGGTTGCAAACGCATCTTGCAAATTTTGAACGGTCAATTTTTCTAGCGTAGGAACAACGTCAAACAAGTTCATTTTATTGAACGCATAGCGCGTGAACTGATTTGCTATAAACTCAGGGGAATTCAACGAACGCATAAATTGCCCGATTTTCTTCTTGCGCATCCGATCCAGTTCAACATCTGTAATCGACCAGTTTTCCACTGCTTCACGGATCGTTTTACGGATTTCAGCCTCCAATGCTTCAGGTTGCTCCGTATCTGATCCGATCATCGCAAAACCAAAACCTTTTTCCATTGTGAAATCATACGAGAAGGATTCGTCAATCAGTCCTTCCTTGTATGTCTTTGTGTAGAAATCAGATGATCTGCCAAATAGAATATCGAGCACTAACCCAGATGATAATTCTTGAATGAGCATTTCTTCTCCTTCAATGTCGGTCTTTGTGCACTTCATGCCGATATTCAATTTCGGTTTCGACACATCCATCGCAAGCGACCGTTCCGCTATTGCAACCGTCTCTTTTTCATCAGGGAATTTGCGGATGATTTCCGCCGGCTCTTTGAATTTTTTAGTGTCCTGATTTTTTTTGATAAAGTCCATCATCTCGTCCGGATCCACCGCACCGACGACAAACAAAGCCATATTGGATGGGTGGTAGAAAGTTTCATAACACTCATACAAATGTTCAGCGGTAATATCTTGAATCGACTCGACCGTGCCCGCAATATCAATTTTCACGGGATGTTCATGATATAAGTTCTCAATTGTGCCGAAATACAGTCGCCAATCCGGCTGATCATCATACATCGTAATTTCTTGCGCGATGATCCCTTTTTCCTTATCTACCGTCTTTTCTGTAAAATAAGGTTCCTGTACGAAATTGAGAAGAATCTCTGTATTTTCATACAGCTTATCTGTTGCAGAGAACAAATAGGCTGTTCTAGTGAATGAAGTGAACGCATTTGCGGATGCACCATGCACACTAAATTTCTGGAAAACATCCCCGTCTTCTTTTTCAAATAATTTATGCTCCAAGAAATGTGCAATCCCATCTGGAACCGTCAATTCTTCTTCACTTCCACGCGGAACGAAAGTCCGGTCGATAGATCCATAATTGGTTGTGAACGTGACAAAAGTTTTGGAATAGCCACGCTTCGGTAAAATATACACATTTAAACCGTTAGCTAATGTTTCTTTATAAAGTGTTTCTTGTAAATGATCGAACTGAATTTTTTCCATCTTACACAGCCTCCTTGCCAGATAACAAATAGACGATTTCCAGTGAGATTTCGGTAGCCATCTTCTGGACATCCTCTTTCGTTACAGACTCCCAGACAGCGATCATTTTTTCTGCTGTGAACTGTTCATCCAATTCTTTAAATTGATCGAACACTTCAATCTGTCCTCTTGCAGAGTCGAATGCACTCTTGATGCCATTGCCTAGCAAGGCTTTCGTCTGCTCCATCTCAAGGTCTGTAATATTCCCCTGCTGCATTGCCTGCAATTGTTCCTTAATCAGGTCGACCGCTTTTTCTTCAAGCTCGGCATCAATGCCGGCCATCACATAAAGAAGCCCGTAATGGGAGGCATATGAGCTGGAGGCATAGTAGGCCATGCTTTCCTTTTCCCGCACATTCATAAACAGCTTACTATGTGCAAACCCACCGAATACACCATTCGTAATTTGCATTTTCGGATAATCAGGATGATGAAAGCTCACAGGTGTACTAAAACCGAGATGCAATTTCCCTTGTTTCATCTCTTGTTTTTCGCGGACTCGGCGAACATCATCCGTTTGTCTTGCTCCAGCTTGCTGTAACAGCTTCCGCTCCATTGCTGGACGACTTTGGAATGGGAAATGTGTACGGATTTTTTCCGTCATCTCTTGCTCATCGACATCGCCGACGACATAGATGGCAACTTCATCTTCATGCACCATGCTTTCATACGCATTCAGCAAGTCGCCTGTCGTCATCGCATCGACGACCTTTTCCGTTCCGTACGATGAGGCAGATGCTGCGCTATCTGGGCGTAATAATTCCAACATTCGCTTTTGTGCGTACCTGGTCTTATCGTCGTACAGTGATCGGAGCCGCTCGATGACAGAGCGTTTTTCACGATTGACAATCGTTTCATCAAACTGTCCATCCACCAAGTTCGGTTCAAATATAGTGGTCTGGATCAAACCGAGCACTTCATCCAAGACGCCGCCTTCGGACAAGTATTCATCATTCACGCATTCTGCATAAAGGGAAACAAGATGGGTTTCACCCCGTTTGGAAGCATCTGTGTATAGCACAGTGCCATACATTTCGTCCAACGTATTTCGCAATGCAGTCTGTGTCCGATAACGTCCATTAGAATCTTGCAAGACATTGGCCAAAACCGCACGATGAGCAGCTTTCGTCTCATCCAATGCCGTTTTCCATTTCACGGAGAAATTCACTGTTTTAAATTGTTCAGTCTTACGAATATATAATGTAACGCCCTCTTGCAGTACTATTTTTTTAAACATATAAACACCTCTGTTTTCGTTAATATGCGGAATCCTCACTTCACTATACATTCCGTTTGTTGAAATATGCAAATAAACAGAAGGAAGTCATGCACATTTCCCGGGAAATTTAACTTGGTTCAGCAAATCCTTTTGTACTGAAGGCAAAGCGTCAGCTACAGAAGTCCTCCACTTCCATAAGTGGCAGGATGAATGCCAGAAAGCATTTCAATCAGAGGGAGTCCAAACTCCCTGCTGATTAGAGGAACTCAAGCTAAGGCCGCCGCGTCCAAAAAGTGCCTTAATTTCTGCAAAAACACAGAAATACGGCCATTCAAACCCTTCGCTGTTTGATTGGCAACGCCTGAGTGACCAACATCCTGTTGGTCCAGGCCTCCGGCGGATGTCACAGATTTTGAATTGCGCAATCACGCCGAGGCGTGATTGATTCAAAGTTCTTAAAAAGCTGCCCAGCGTCCAACTACGTAGACATACAAGGCAGCTATCTTTCTTACCGATTCCCTTTAATATATGGCTGACCGCTAGCTTTTGGTGCAGTCGCCCTGCCAATAAATCCTGCCAATGCAAGAATCGTTAGTACATATGGCAAGATATAGAGATAGACGGTCGGGACTTTGTCGAGTAAAGGGATACCCGAAGCACTAATCGCAAGTGCCTGTGCAAATCCGAAGAATAACGCAGCCCCCATCGCCCCAATCGGATGCCATTTCCCGAAAATCATCGCAGCCAGCGCCATGAACCCTTGTCCATTGATGGTCGCGTGACCGAAATCATTCGTCATCGTCTGCGAATAAATTGCACCACCGATTCCCGCAAGTCCACCTGAAATGATGACCCCAATGTAGCGGATTTTTGCGACGTTGATCCCCATTGTATCTGCAGCCATCGGATGTTCCCCGACAGAACGGAGACGAAGACCGAACGGTGTTTTATAAATGATAAACCAAGCAAGAATTGCAACACCGATCGCCAGTAGCGAAGAACCGTAGATTCCTTTAAATAGTAATGGACCGATAAACGGAATTTCATGCAGTATTGGAACGTTGAAGCGCGGGATGCTCTGTTGGATAAAATCCGTTTGCCCTTTGCCATAAATCAATTTCACCGTAAACAAGGCAATGGCAATCCCTAACATATTGATGGCTACACCCGATACGGTTTGGTCCGCACGAAATGTAATGGATGCGACCGCGTGCATAATCGAGAATATTGCGGAAACAACCATCGCCATAAGTAAAGCGAGCCATGGCGTCCAAGGACCGAATGTATCTGCATAGAAAAGATTAAACAAAATACCGACGAAAGCACCCATGACCATGAGCCCTTCCAAACCAATATTGACGACACCTGATCGTTCAGAAAACACGCCGCCGATTGCCGTGAAAATGAGAGGTGCGGCATAAGCGATTGAAATCGGAACGATGAAATAAAGCACTTCAAGAAAACTCATATCACTTTGCCTCCTTTTTCTTAGACAGCCGGCTCAAAATTACGCGAATAATATAACCCGATGCTACAAAGAAAATGATGAGTGCAATTACAATGGAAACAATTTCAACCGGAACTCCCGCCGCATTCGGCATATTCCCTGCGCCGTACTTGAGTGATCCGAATAATGATGCGCCAAAAATGACGCCAAGCGGTGTATTGGCACCTAATAATGCAACCGCAATACCATCGAAACCAATCCCTGTAAAACCACCACGGGATGCCATATAGCCGAATGTTCCGAGCGCTTCCATCGCTCCTCCAAGACCGGCAAAGACGCCCGAAATGACCATCGAGAGTACAATATTCTTACTGACATTCATCCCGGCATATTGAGATGCATGGGCGTTAAAACCGACCGATTTCAGCTCGTAACCCGTTTTCGTTTTTTCCAAGATAAACCACATGACAACCACCATCGCAAGCGCGACAAGAATTCCGTAGTGAAGGGTTGAAAAATCGGTTAAATTCGATAAGAATTCGGATCGTAACGAAGCCGTTTTATGGATCGTTGCTGTTTTATAACCTCCATCTGAAACGGCTTTGATCAACGCATTGACCACATGGAGCGCTATGTAGTTCATCATGATCGTTACAATTACTTCATGGACGTGCAACTTTGCTTTCAAAATGCCCGGGATGAATCCCCAAATAGCACCGGCAGCTGCTGCTGCGAGCAATGCGAGCGGTAAGTGAATGATTTTCGGCAGTTCGACGGCCATTCCCACGTAAGCCGCTGCGAACCAGCCGACGATCAGTTGCCCTTCCACCCCGATATTGAACAATCCCGTACGGAACGCAAAGGCCACCGCAAGGCCTGCTAAAATATAGGGACTGATTTGCCGAATCGTTTCTCCAAGCGCATAAGCATCCCCAAAAATACCTTCCCATAAAGCGATATAGCCTTGAATCGGATCATAGCCGCTCAATAACATAACAATAGCTCCAACGAGCAAACCAAGAAAAATGGAAATGATAGGTACAAGGAGATTGACAACTCTATTTGACATCGCGATCATCTCCTTCTTTCAGTACTACTTTGTCCCCGTCTGTAGCTAATTCTTCTTTCGAATGTCCGGCCATCAGCAAGCCGAGTTCCTGTTCGGACGTTTCCGTAGGAATGACCGTATCTACAATTTTGCCATCATAGATAACTGCGATTTGGTCGGAGACGTTCATCACCTCATCCAGCTCGAAGGAAATGAGTAAAACTGCTTTCCCGTTATCCCGCTGTTCAATCAATCTTTTGTGGATAAATTCAATCGCGCCAACGTCAAGTCCACGTGTTGGCAATGCGGCGATCAGGAGATCCGGATTCCGTTCCACTTCACGTCCGATAATGAGCTTTTGCTGATTTCCACCGGAAAGCGCTCTTGCCCGTTCATGCTCACCTTGCGTCCTGACATCGTATGCTTCAATAATCTCTTTCGCTTTTTCTGACACCGCTTTGTATTGCATAATTCCATTTTTGGATAAAGGCTCATGATAATACGATTGCAAAGCCGCATTATAGCCGACGGAAAAGTCTAATACTAAACCATGCTTATGACGGTCTTGTGGAATATGACCTACGCCTGTTTCCGTAATTTCCCGTGGTCTTTTGCCAGTAACATCTTTTGAATTGATAGTGATTTTTCCACTTTTCACTTTACGGAGACCTGTAATCGCCTCGATCAGTTCGGACTGCCCGTTGCCGTCAATTCCGGCTATCCCGACAATCTCCCCCCTGCGAACAGAAAGGTTCAAGCCCTTCACTTTTTCAACACCCCGATAATCTTCGATAACGAGGTTCTCAATATGTAACACTTCTTCCCCCGGACTGGACGGGCCTTTTTCCGTCTTAAATGTCACCTGACGTCCGACCATCAATTCCGCCAATTGTTCCGGATCAGATTCAGCGGTGATGACCGTTCCAATCCCTTTCCCTTTTCGAATGACAGTCACACGATCCGACACATCCATAATTTCTTGAAGCTTATGCGTAATAATGATAATCGACTTATTTTCTTCGATCAGCTTTTTCATAATCGTTATCAATTCATCAATTTCCTGCGGTGTCAGAGAAGCGGTCGGCTCGTCAAAAATCAAAATTTCCGCGCCTCGGTAAAGAGTTTTCAAAATTTCCACACGCTGTTGCATCCCGACTGAAATATCTTCAATTTTGGCATTGGGATCCACATCCAGACCATATAGTTTGGAAATTTCCGCGACCTTTTTGGCTGCATCTTTTATGTTAATTACACCCATTTTTTTCGGTTCATTGCCCAATATGATATTTTCAGTAACGGTCAAATTTTCAACGAGCATGAAATGTTGGTGGACCATTCCGATTCCAAGATCATTCGCGATGTTCGGATTTGTAATGTTGACTTGTTGACCGCGTACGCGGATTTCTCCGCCTTCCGGTTGATACAATCCGAAAAGGACATTCATCAACGTCGATTTTCCTGCTCCATTTTCACCTAATAGCGCATGAATTTCTCCCTTTTTTAACTGGAGAGTAATATTATCGTTCGCAACGAAATTCCCGAACTCTTTGCGTATATTCAGCATTTCTATGACATATTCCATTAGGTTCACTTCCTCCCAATTGGGTATTATAAATCAATTACGCCTCGGCGTAATTGCGTCCAGATTTTGAATTGAGCAAAGCTCAATTGACTCCTTTCAAAATCTGTGACATCTGCCGGAGGCTTTTATCTTCGTTCAGCGGGCATTTGAACACACGTTGAACAGGAACACAAAACCACATTCATCTCGCACCCGTAGGGGTGGAAGTCTTCCGCTGAATGAAGATAAATTAATGCAAGAAAAGATTCCATACATAACGTGGAAACTTTTCGTCCATTAATTTCAATCGATGATCCTTTCTTTTCATAAATCGATGAAGGCCGGATTGAACCGGCCCTCATCATTGTTCACTTGTATGGTCATTTCGCCGGAATTTCTGGCACTTCAATTTCACCCGCTGCGATTTTCTTTGCATACTCATCGATCTGAGCAAGAACATCTTCCGGAATGGCTCCGCGTGAATCTGCTAGTGCGATTCCATTATCCGCAAGACCATATGTGATTGTTTCTCCGCCCGGGAATTGTCCATCACGTGCTAGTTCAGCAACATTTTTCACAGCTACGTCTACACGTTTAAGCATGGAAGTAAGCGTAATATTGTCATCACCGACTTGTCCTTCATCATACTGGTCAGCATCTACACCAATCACCCAAACGTATGCATCTTTATCGGCAGTTTTACGTTCTTTCGCTTCAGAAAATACACCATTCCCTGTTGCACCGGCCGCATGAAAGATGATATCCACACCCGAAGAGTACATGCGGTTCGCTTGCGCTTTACCGAGTTCCGCTTTATCGAATGCACCCGTATATTGTACGTCTACTGTAATATCAGGATTTACTGCTGCGACCCCTTCTACAAATCCTGCATGAAAACGTTCAATAACCGGGATTTCCATTCCACCAACAAAACCGACTTTATTTGATTTTGTCATGAGAGCAGCCGCAACACCTGCAAGATAGGAACCTTCGTGCTCCTTGAACATGATGCTGGCTACATTTTGGCGATCTGAAATTTCATCCACCAGACCGAACATCTTGTCCGGATGCTGATCCGCAACTGTTTCAATTGCATCTTTCAATAGATAACCGATTCCATAGACTAAATCAAAATCACGTCGGACCAGTCGATTCAAGTTCGGTTCATAATCGGCATCGCTTTTGGATTCCAAGTAGTCAAAACCACCATCGCCTTTTTCAATGTTGTTTTCTGCACCGTATTCTTGAATCCCTGCCCAAGCCGATTGGTTGAACGATTTGTCATCCACCCCGCCCGTATCCGTGATCATAGCGATTGAAAATTGTTCATCACCAGATCCCTCAGTAGAGCCTGTACCTTCGTTGTCTTTCGCATTATCTGTTCCCGTTCCGCAAGCACTTAGTAACGTGCCGGCAGCAAGAAGCATAGACATCGCCAGACCAAATTTACGTTTACTCATTGTGGAACCTCCCCCAGTTTTTTTATATTAGTAGGACGTGTGAACGTCTCATACCCCTATTCAATCGCTATGAAAGCCGAGTTCGTATTTTCTCTAATTTGCCATATCCCCGTTTGGGTATGTAATCAGCCACAAAGGAATAACCAGTAAAATCATTTCTCTATAGCCGGATAGATTTATGAAGTTGTGATATGTATGATTGCTTTTAAAGAGAGCGTTTTCTAATTTGGAAACGATGGAGACAGAACAATGCCTGTCTCCACATCTTTATTATTTTTTTGTCGGAAATTCAGGGACTTCGATTTCACCTGCTGCGATTTTTTGCTTAAATTCGTCCAGTTTTGTAAGGACATCTTCCGGAATAGCTCCGCGTGAATCCGTAAGCGCCATCCCCTCTTCGGCTAGACCGTATGTTTTCACTTTCCCGCCTGGGAATTCTCCGTCACGGGCAAGTTCTGCAACGTCTTTAACGGCTACGTCTACACGCTTCAGCAAAGAAGTCATAGTGACGTTCTGGTCGCCGACTTGTCCTTCATCATACTGGTCAGAATCGACGCCGATGACCCAGACGTCTGCATCCTTATTAGCGGATTTACGTTCTTTCGCTTCTGAAAATACACCATTGCCCGTTGCGCCTGCGGCATGGAAAATAATATCTACACCCGAGGTATACATACGGTTCGCTTGCGCTTTACCAAGTTCCGCTTTATCGAATGCACCGGTATACTGTACATCAACTGTAATATCAGGGTTCACTGCTTCAACCCCTGCTACAAAGCCTGCATGGAAGCGTTCAATAACTGGGATCTCCATTCCACCGATAAACCCGACCTTATCCGTCTTCGTCATAAGTGCAGCTGTCGCTCCTGCAAGGAATGCACCTTCCTGCTCTTTGAACATAATGCTGACAACATTCGGACGATCAGCGATTTCATCGACAAGGCCGAACATTTTCTCCGGATGTTGATCCGCAATTGTTTCCATCGCATCTTTCAATAGATAGCCGATTCCGTATACTAAATCAAAATCGCGACGGACCAATCTGTTCAAGTTTGGTTCGAATTCCGCATCACTTTTAGACTCCAAGTAGTCGAAACCGCCATCGCCTTTTTCAAGGTTGTTTTCATTTCCAAAATCTTGAATCCCTTTCCATGCGGATTGGTTGAATGATTTATCATCCACACCGTTGACATCCGTAATCATTGCAATGGAGAAGTGATCTTCTTTAGATCCCGCCTTCTCGTTGTTTTTTTCTTTGACTGATCCACATGCACCAAGGATTGTACCCGCTGCAAGGACGAGTGACATTGCAAGTCCAAATTTGCGTTTGTTCACTGTTGGAACCTCCATTTTTTACATTTTTAGTAGAACGCGTTAACTTCTTATACCCGTTTACGTACAACATGAAAACTGAATTTATCAGCCCTGAAATAGTTTTTTGAGTAGAGGACCATCTCGCCTTCCTCACTGTAATGATGCTGCAGGAGGACAAGGAGCGGTACATCGACTCCACATCGTAGAATCGAGGAGGCTTCATCATCATAGCCTAGCGGTTCGATATGTGCCACAGCTTGTGTAATACGAAGGGTCCCATTTTTTTCAATCGCATCAAAAATGGACTCGTTCATAAGCGTTGCCGTGCCCGACGGAAGATGCTTTGCAAGGACATGATCGATACAGTAGACAACCGGTTCATCATCTGCAGTTCGAACCCTTTTGATCGTCACAAGTCGGTCTTCTTCGCTACAATTGAACTTGGCGATATCCTCATCGCAAGCTTCCGTTTCGGAAACCTCCATGAAAATCGTCCCAGGCTCCATGCCTGCGTCCCGAATCATGGAAGAAACACTGGACAATTGTTCAATGCCGGAAGAAAACAATGGTCTCGAATTGACAAATGTACCGACACCATGTTTTCGTACGATGACCTTCTCCTCTTCCAGTACACGAAGCGCTTCACGCAGTGTAGCACGGCTGACGCCTAAGGAACGGGCAAGTTCGTATTCAGATGGGAAACGCTCGTTTTCTTTGAATACCCCTGATTCTATATCTTTCTTTAAACGTTCGATTACCTGTACGTACAGATGCCTATGGTCCGCCTTTACCATCATACCATCCCCCTCAACGAGGTCAGACCTCTGATGTTAAACGTCACTACTAAACAACCATACTATATCACTTTCGTCATACAAATTAAACTAGTCTTTTCAAATTTCTTTTGAAAATTCCTCGACTTCAGGCAAGAAAGGCACTTAGTAATAATTTCCTTCATCTTTGCTGATCAGCACTTGGCGTGGCTTGCTTCCTTCTGGTGGTCCGACGACTCCGCGCATTTCCATCTGATCGACGATGCGGGCTGCTCTCGAGTATCCGATTCGGAATCGGCGTTGTAACATTGAAACAGACGCTGTTTGCATATCGACGACCAGTTGGACGGCTTCATCATAAAGGTCATCTGTTTCCTCATGCGGTTCCACTATCTCCACTTCAGTTGGAATCATCTCTTCTTGATACTGTGCTTTTTGTTGTTCAATGACAAAATCGACAATCGCTTCCACTTCACTGTCGGAGACAAAAGCTCCCTGAATCCTGACCGGCTTCGACACGCCAGCTGGAAGAAATAGCATATCGCCTCTGCCCAGTAGTTTTTCGGCACCGCCGCTATCCAAAATCGTTCTAGAATCGATTGCCGAGGAAACCGCGAACGCAATCCTGGATGGAATGTTCGCTTTAATGATCCCCGTGATGACATCCACACTCGGTCGCTGCGTTGCGATGATTAGATGAATCCCGGCAGCACGCGCCATCTGAGCAAGTCTTGTGATGGAATCCTCTACTTCGCTGGAAGCCACCATCATGAGGTCCGCTAACTCATCGACAATGACAACAATATAGGGCATGCGTGGATGCTTTTCATCATTTTCGTTATTCCACACATCGATATGTTCATTATACCCTTCAATATTTCTTGTACCCGTATGTGAAAATAATTCATAACGCCTTTCCATTTCAGAGACAACTTTTTGCAGCGCTTGAGATGCTTTCCGCGGGTCAGTTACAACCGGGGCAAGAAGATGAGGCACGCCGTTATATACATTCAACTCCACCATTTTCGGGTCGATCATCATCATTTTCACTTCGTGGGGTTTCGCTCGCATTAAAATACTGACGATAATGCCATTGATGCAAACACTTTTCCCACTGCCCGTTGAGCCAGCAATGAGCATATGGGGCATTTTGTTCAACTCTGCAAGCATTGCCTTTCCAGTAACGTCGCGCCCTAATGAGATCATCAGCTTGGAATCCGGGCGACTGTTCTCATTCGATTCGATGACTTCGCGCAGGCTAACGACTGCGATGGAGCTGTTTGGAACTTCTATGCCGACCGCCGATTTACCAGGAATGGGCGCTTCGATCCGAATGCCACTTGCTGCCAAAGCAAGTGCAATATCATCGGCAAGCCCGACAATCCGGCTCACTTTGACACCTGTATCCGGCAACACTTCATATTTAGTCACAGCCGGTCCTAGATGCACTTCTGTCACTTTCGCCTTAACACCGAAGCTGAGAAATGTCCGTTCCAACTTTTGTGCATTTGCCTGGATGGAATCAAATTCCCCCGACTGGTCATTCAAAGGCGTCTGTTTCAATAGAGAAGCGGGCGGAAGGACATATGACTCATTCTCCTCTTCTCCCGTAACACCTGTGTAGGATGTCGCTTCATCCAACACTTCCGGTTGTTCAGCGGTATCGGCATCAGGTTGCTCCTGATTTTGTTCTTTCACAATTGCCGTCTGTTCATCTAGTACCGGTTTTTCAATTCTTTCGCTAAATGCAGAAATGATTGGCTGTGACACAACTTCCTCTGCACTTGGCTCAAGAGGCACTTGATTTTCTTCTGTTTCAATCGGTACCTGTTTCTTCTTATTCTTCGACCGAGAAGCTCTTGTACGCGCAGCCGTTGTCGACTTTTTCGGTTCTGTGGTCATAAATAAGCCTTTCATACGCTTCCAATATTGCGGGAAATGCTCGACAACATACGGCACAAGCGCTTTTCCAGTCAACAAGATGAAGCCGATGAGGAACAACAGTACACCAGCGACCATCGCTCCTGCTGAATCGAGCAACGAATGGAACATCGCGAACAGAACAGCTCCTGCCATCCCACCTCCAAGCGCTCCGCTCCTTGAAGTGATCCCATCATTCGTAATGAGAATCTTCCATGTTTCCTTTAATGCAGAATTCGACATGAGGACTCTACTTTCATATAACTCCTTAAACAAATAAATGTGACTGAATAACACGAAGCTCGCCAGTATGAATAAACAACCGCTGACCACACGGTTTTTCCAACCGCCCATCGTCCGTTTGATCATGAACATGAGAGCCTGAATGATAAGGAGCAGCGGAATCGCACTATGCCAATTTCCAAGGATGAATCGGGATAAGGATGACAGGCTCCTGCCGACAATCCCGAATTCAAATATCAGTATAATTGCTAGACCGATCATTGCTAAACCGATCACTTCATATAACAAAGGATTTAATCCTGTCGGCTTTTTACTTTGGGCGGCTGTCTTCTTTTTCTTTTTCTTTTTCTTCGATTTGTTAGCCATGTTCTCCCCCCTCTTGTAATTATATAAATCACGCCTCGGCGTGATTGCGTCCAGATTTTGAATCGAGCTTGCTCGATTGACTCCTTTCAAAATCTGTGACATCCGCGGGCCTGCACGATGCAGGTCATGCAACCGTTGCCGCAGGACGCGGCGAACTTAGATTGCCTTCCATTCTTCGTTTAGCAGGCATTTGAACACCCGCCGAACAGGAAAACAAAACCGCAAACACCCGCAACCTTCAGAGATAGGAGTCTTCTGCTGAATGAAGATAAAATCTACTGAAAAAGGATTTCCTGCCGCTCAGACGGCAAGGAAATCCTTCAGATCGGTACTATGGTTGACATACGATTCAGTGTGTTTGTTTTTAGTCATCCAGCATTCACTTCGAATGCTGAAGCAAATTAGTATTCCATAATGATCGGAATGATCATCGGTCTTCTTTTCGTCTGTTGGAATAGGTAAGAACTGAGTGTATCACGGATCTCTTGTTTAATGTTTGTCCATTCGAATGTATCTTTATTCACATATTTCTCTACAATATTTCTCACGAGCTTGGCCGCTTCCTCCAACAACTCTTCAGATTCGCGGACATAGACGAATCCGCGTGAAACGATTTCCGGTCCCGCCGCGATCCGCTTCTGTTTTCGATTGAGCGTAACAACAACTGTAAAAATTCCATCTTGGGAGAGAAGCTTTCGATCACGTAGGACGATATTCCCGACATCTCCGACTCCGATTCCATCGATTAAAATATTCCCTGCCTGTACGCGGCCACTCATCCGCATCTTATTGTTCTTATACTCGACGATATCCCCTTTGTCGGCAATGAACACTTGTGATTTCTGCAGTCCCGTTTCCTGTGCCAATTTGGAGTGTGCAATCAGCATTCTGTATTCCCCTTGTATCGGGATGAAATACTTCGGTCTCATCAAGTTGAGCATCATTTTCAAATCTTCTTGACTTCCGTGTCCGGTCACATGGACATTCTTACTCGCTGTCAGGACAGTCGCTCCGGCTTTGGCAAGATCATTCATCGTCTGGAACATGGACACTTCCATCCCTGGCGATGGCGTGAATGTAATGAGTACCGTGTCCGTTTCCCGGATGCGAATTTCGCGGTGATGTTTGCGGACAATCTTTTCCAACGCTTCAAGCGGTTCCCCTTGGTTGCCTGTGACAATGATAACGACTTCATCATCATCGTACGAGTCAATTTCTTTTGCCGGAATGACAATATCATCTTGGATTGTCAAATAACCAAGTTTCATACCTACCTCGAAATAGCTTTCAAGACTTTTACCGACGACCGCCACTTTTTTTCCGTTTTCATACGCCTTATCGAACACTTGTTGTATCCGGATAAAGTTCGAAGCATAGAGGGCGACGAGAATTCGGCCTTCCGCACCGTGGAATGTCTTGGACAAGCTATTTTCAATAACAGACTCCGATGTTGTATGGCCCGGTCTCTCCGCCTCAGAAGAATCTGACATGAGTATGAAAACACCTTCTTCGCCAATTGCCGCCATTTTGGCGATATCCGGTCTATATTTGCCTTTAGCCGACTGATCGAATTTAAATTCCCCTGTATGCACAATGGCACCTTCACTTGTATGGAACACAATCCCTAACGAATCAGGTATGCTATGCGTCGTATGGAAAAATGTTACATACGTCGTTTTGAAGTTCATCCGACTTTTATTAGACACTTCGAAAAATTTAATATTTGAAGGTGCCGGCATTTTTTTCAAATGTTCTTTCGCCAATGCAATTGTCAATTTGGAACCATAGACTGGCGCCTGTACCTTTTGCAATAAATAAGCGATTGAACCAATCGCATCTTCGTGACCATGTGTCAGAAAGATTCCTTTTACCCGTTCTTTGTTCTCTTCGATATAGGACATATCCGGAATGACGATGTCAATGCCAAGCATTTCACCTTCCGGAAACATGAGCCCGGCATCAACAATGAACAGCTCATCATCGATTTCTACTACATACATCGCTTTACCGATTTCCCCGACTCCCCCGAGAGGTATGATTCTTATCACTTCGTTTTTCGTTTTTACCACATTGTTTCCTCCTAATTATGCTGTTTGTTCAAAAAGGAAGACAAAAAGAGCCTAGACCGATAAAGGAAGACAGTCCCTGCACACGAGCGAACATAAATCAATTACGCCTCGGCGTAATTGCGTCCAGATTTTGAATCGAGCATGCTCGATTAACTCCCTTCAAAATCTGTGACATCCGCCAGAGGCTTAACTTGATTCAGCAGGGAGTTAGGACTCCCTATGATTGATGAAATGCTTTCTAGCATTCATCCCGCCATCTATGGAAGTGGAGGACTTCTGCTGAAGCAAATTAGTGACTGTACGACCTGTATCCTGGAGGCCTAGCTATTTTCCTAATCTTTTTTGAATTTCACTATTTCCAAAACCCGTCCATCACGACTAAGTCTCATTATACGGGACTTGACCTATCTGTACAAATAAAAAAAGCCGGTATCGAATACCGGCTCCAATTAATTGAAAATATGAAGATTTTCCCTATATTGTTCCCACACTTGGTCAAATGCATCATCATTACCTTCTACACCTGTCAAAGGCAATCGGACTCCACCCGTCTCAACGCCGATTTTTTCAAGCGCGTATTTCACAAGCACTGGATTCGGAGCATAGAACAATGCACGATATAGTGGAAGTAACGCTCTATGCATCGCTGCAGCCTGTTCCGTCCGTCCGTCGATAAACGCACCGATCATCTGTTGCATTTCTTTTCCAGCGACATGGGAAGCGACCGATACGATTCCTTTTCCGCCTACTGCAAGTGTCGGTAACGCCAATGCATCATCACCGCTATACACAGAGAAACCGTCATCCGTACCGGAAATGATGTCTGCCGCTTGCTCCAAACTACCGCTCGCTTCTTTGACAGCACGGATATTTTTTATCTTCGATAACGCGACAAGCGTTTCAGGCGACATATTGACAGCCGAACGCCCCGGGATATTGTATAACATGATTGGGAGTGTCGTTTCCCCAGCTACATGTTTAAAGTGGGCGTACATCCCTTTTTGGTCTGGCTTATTGTAATAAGGGGCAACGAGCATGATGCCATCCGCACCGGCCTGTTCTGCGATACGGGTCAGCTTGACTGTCTCCGTCGTTGAAAACGTCCCTGTCCCCGCAATGACTGGAATTCGTTTGTTTACAGTCTCGACAGAAAATTTAAAGAGTGCTTCCTTTTCCTGGACAGAAAGCGTGGGAGATTCACCTGTTGTTCCACAAACAACGATGGAATCCGTCCCATTTGCTATCAGATGTTCAATCAAGTTAGCAGTTCTTTCATAATCGACGTCACCCGTCGTAGAAAAAGGGGTGACCATCGCTGTCGATACGCGTCCAAGTTCCATTCTATTCAGCCCTTTTCTAATGTTTTATCTTTGTTACTGAATCAGATTTTCTGCGATTTGTACGGAGTTAAGCGCCGCACCTTTTAGCAGATTATCCGATACGATCCACAGATGGTAGCCTGCCGAATGGTTTGGATCTTTGCGGATACGACCGACAAATACTTCGTCTTTTCCTTCCGCAAATAATGGCATCGGATAGGTTTGAGTCGAAGGGTCGTCTTGAACGACAACGCCTGGTGCTTTTTCCAACAAAGCATGCAGCGCCTCCACGGTTACACCTTCTTCGCCGAGTTCAATGTAGACAGATTCGGAGTGGCCCGTTACGACTGGAAGTCTGACACAAGTTGCGGCAACGGCCAATTGTGGATCCCCGAAAATCTTTTTCGTCTCATTTATCATTTTAAGTTCCTCAAGCGTATACCCGGAAGCGTCAAATGCGTCAATTTGTGGAATGGCATTGAACGCGATCGGATAATGCTTTTTCGCCGCAGCCGACGGCAAAATGGAAGCTTCTGTTTCCGCACGATTTTCAAACTGTTGGCTTTGACCTTCCAACTCATCGATCGCTTCTGCACCAGCACCAGACACCGCTTGGTATGTTGAAACGATAATCCGTTCCAAACCGTATTTTTCGCGGATCGGTTGCAATGCAGCCACCATCTGAATTGTCGAGCAGTTCGGATTGGCAATGATGCCTGTATGTCCGCTGAGCGCAGACGCATTCACCTCAGGCACCACAAGCGGGATATTCTCCTGCATCCGGAACGCGCTCGTGTTATCAATCACTGTTGCACCACGTTTCACCGCTTCATGTGCAAATTTTTCCGAAATGGAACCACCGGCACTAAAGAATGCGATATCTACGCCTTCAAATGATTCAGGTACCGTTTCTTCGACAATATATGTTTGACCGTCTGCCGTGATTTCTGTTCCGGCTGAACGTTTAGAAGCTAATAGTTTGATGGATTCGACAGGAAATTCCCGTTCGAGCAACTTCTCAAGAATTTTTGTCCCAACGGCTCCAGTAGCACCGACAATTGCAACATTCACTTTCTTCATCTCTATCTCCCTTTCAGCTATAACGGGTATGCAAATGGCTTGGATTTACGAACAGTGGACGAATTCCCATTGTTCGTCAAAACCTTTTTATGCGCTACACCGTAAGCAGTTCATTGGAGGAATTATACCATATCCACGAATATTCTGTCGTATTTTTTTATTTTTTATTGTGAATTATCAATAATGGCTGAAGCTGTTTCTTTTCTAAAGCGGCAGCGGCTGCTGGTATCATAAGTGAAAAATCAGCGATGAGCGAGTTCGGCTTGTTGTGTGGATCATCTTGACCAAAAGGAATAAAATAGACATTTTTTGTATTTAATAACTTCATAATATTTTCCCCGTTCAGTCCAAGTGCATCATTTGTTGAAATACCGAGCAGGACCGGGCTACCATTGCGCAATGTCGCTTTCGCGGCCATTAAAACAGGTGAATCTGTCGAAGCGTTGGCAAATTTACTAATTGAATTCCCAGTCATTGGTGCTATGATCATACAATCTACCGGTGTCGAAGGTCCGAACGGCTCTGCCCCGACAATTGTGGAAATCACTTTTTCGCCAGTGGCAGCCTCAATCCGTTCAATCCATTCTTCCCCTGTACCAAAACGGGTTGCCGCAGTTAACACTGAATGGGTAATGACTGGCACGACTGTTGCTCCTGCATCTTTCAATGATTCAATAACCGGGACTAAGACGTCGTACGTACAATGAGATGCTGTAATACCAAGACCTATCCGCTTTCCTTGTAACATTGCGTTCCCCTTTCATCCTCTATGCATCCTCTCGAGCGCCTCTGCCAAGACAGCGGCTGCATCCACGGGAAAATGTTTACCCGGTAATCCGAGAAGTACTGTATAGTATTCAGGAATCGGGACTTCCCTTAGGCAACCGGGCGCTGAAGCCAGGTCAAAAATGTGAAGGCGGGAAGTTTCGGGGACCGCTAACCACTTTGCCGGAATGGTGTTGACCAAGTTACCTTCTTTCATCTCCCAATCATCCGTCAGCCTTTCCGTACGATAGCCGAGGACGGACGCTTCACCGAGTTGACTGTTGGATCGGGCGACGATTGTCACATCGGCTCCAAGCGCCGTCAGGGCGTGTGCAGCCGTTTTCCCGACCTTTCCAAACCCGGCGATGTGGAAACGGTTCTCCGCAATACTGCGCCCGGCATACGCATAATATTCACGAATAAAAGCTTCAGCCGTCAATCGGGCATTTTGCCAAATGTACGGCTCATCCTTCAAATAGGAATAAACGGTCAATCCCGTCTCTTTAAACGGGGCTAACCACTCCTCTGAAGCGACGCCTGTATACAGCTTCGCTTCTTTGTGCAACAAATCGGGAGGAATCGTCCCTTTCATTTGGCGAATGGGAAAAACAATATGTTTGGGGGTCTCCATCAACAGATAGGTTGCAAGTTGCTCAGAATAGGAATCCGTTGCGATATGGGTTGTGATAAAGCCCCGGTCTGCCATCATTTCACTGCACACAGCCAGTCTCTTGTCCGTCCCAATGAAAAGCCATTTTTCCTCAGTCATGGAGATTCAACTCATCCATTCGATGTGTTTTCCCGAACAGGATACGATGTTCACCAATCAATACAATTTCATGCCAAGGGATGTATTCATCAGAAATCTCCTGATTTTTTTTGAATGAAAAACGGCTAAACCGCTTCTTCACTTCAAACCCAATGATCTCCCCGGTCTTTCCATCGAATAGTAGGTCGGTATCCGCCAAAAACCCATAGCGGACACCATCCTCCACTTGAATAAGCTCCTTTTGCGCAAGTTCCGAAAGTAGCATCGCCATTCTCCTTTCCATCGTCTCCATCCATCATATGAATAAAAAACGAGAAAGCTGACTTGTACTTCCGTTCAAATTTCAATATTTTCTAAAACACGGGCAGGTGCAATGATGGACAGGGCGCGTTCTTTTGTTAACAGTTCGTTTGCCATGCGATACACATCGCGGGCTTTCACATCGTCGATGAGCGCCACCACTTCATCCATCGATTTATGCTCTTGCAGGATAAGTTCATTTTTCCCATTCCGATGCATCCGCGATTCCGAGCTTTCAAGACCGAGCAAGAAACCACCCTTCAACTGTTCTTTCGCGTTATGGAGTTCGTTTTCCGTAATTCCTTCCGTCAAAATAGATTGAATAACCCCATCGATTGTTTCGCTCAACTTCCGCATATTTTCTGGAGACGTTCCCCCGTAAATCATAAAATTACCCGTGGACAAATAAGAAGAGTAATAAGAGTAGACTGAGTAAGCCAATCCGCGTTCTTCACGCACTTCTTGGAATAGACGGGAAGACATCGTGCCGCCAATGATACTATCCAGCAAGATCAGATCATGGAGACGCTCGTCCTTGATAGATAAACCTGGATAGCCAAGGCACACATGCGCTTGTTCAATGTCTTTCGCCTTCATAGTCGTGCCACTATGAAAGACAGCTGATGGAAGGGATGTTTGCGATTTATCCTCTCCTCCCCGTCTGAAAGATCCGAATTGAACCTCGATGAGTTTAAGAAGCCTTTCATCATAATTTCCCGCAATGGAGATGACAAGACGGTCCGGTGTGTACATCCGGTCCATGAATGCTTGGATCGCATCCCGATCAAATGCGGTGATTGTATTTTCGTTCCCTAACACTGATCTGCCAATCGCATGATCCGGGTACATCGTCCGCCATAATCTTTCATCCACATCATCATCGGGCGTATCTTCAACAGCTGCGAGTTCATCAAGGATAATAGACTTTTCTTTCTCTATTTCCTGCTCGTCAAATAGGGAGTTGAAGAACATGTCCGCCAATACCGACAAAGCGCGAGGCGCATGATGGCCTAGAACGGTCGTGTAAAAGCATGTCATCTCTTTGGACGTAAACGCATTAGCCTCTCCGCCAATCCGGTCAAATTCTTCTGCAATGGCACGGGCGTTTCTCGTTGCCGTCCCTTTGAACAGCATATGCTCAATGAAATGGGCAATACCGGATTCCGATTCCCTTTCATCCAACGAACCGGCTCCGACCCAAACGCCGATCGCCACAGAGCGTACATGCGGCATTTTTTCATGAACAATCCGAACCCCATTGGGACATACATATTTTTCAACCATGAAACCATTCCCCCTCTTTTGTCTATTTTTTTATTCTAACGGATTCAAACACAAAAAGCCCCTTCTTCTAATTAGAAGTGAGGCTTTTTTGTTCGAATATTCAAGTCGGCTTAGTTTTTCCCTTTTTCAGCCGCTTCTTTTTCTTCTTTCAGAACAACTTTTCTAGACAGGTTGACGCGTCCTTGGTTATCGATTTCAATTACTTTGACAAATAATTCATCGCCTAATTTTAACACGTCTTCCACTGCTTTCGTCCGTTCTTCCGCAATTTCTGAAATGTGGAGAAGGCCGTCTTTCCCTGGGAATATTTCAAGGAATGCACCAAATTTTTCAATGCGTTTCACTTTTGCCATATAATATTCGCCAACTTTTGCTTCCCGCACGATATTTTCAATCATCGACTTCGCTTTTTCATTCATCTCGGAGTTAGGAGAAGAAATGTAAATCGTTCCATCTTGCTCCGTATCGATTTTAACATTCGTCTCTTCGATGATTTTATTAATCACTTTTCCGCCAGGTCCAATGACATCCCGAATTTTATCCGGATTGATTTGGATCATGATGATTTTCGGTGCGTATTCGGAAAGCTCCGTACGTGGTGCGTCAATTGCTGTCATCATGTGATTCAAGATTTTCAAACGGCCCACTTTCGCCTGTGCCAATGCCTCTTCCAAAATTTCTCGGGAAAGACCTTCGATTTTAATATCCATTTGAAGTGCAGTGATTCCTTTTTCAGTCCCTGCTACTTTAAAGTCCATATCACCGAGATGGTCCTCCATCCCTTGGATATCAGATAGGATGGAATAATTGTCATCCTTTTTCACAAGTCCCATCGCAATCCCTGCAACCGGTGCTTTCAAAGGTACACCTGCATCCATCATCGCCATTGTGGAAGCACAGATCGAAGCTTGGGAAGATGATCCGTTCGATTCAAGCACTTCCGCAACAAGACGGATTGTGTACGGGAATTTCGACTCATCCGGAATAACCGCTTCAAGCGCACGCTCACCAAGCGCGCCATGACCGATTTCACGGCGACCCGGTCCACGGATTGGACCCGTCTCCCCTACACTGAAGTTCGGGAAATTGTAGTGGTGCATAAAGCGTTTTGTTTCTTCAAGCCCCAATCCATCGATGATCTGTACTTCACCCAATGCACCGAGCGTACAGATGCTCAGCGCTTGTGTCTGACCACGTGTAAAGAGCCCGGAACCGTGCGTACGCGGTAAAATGCCTACTTCCGAAGCAAGCGGGCGGATTTCTTCCAGGCCACGCCCATCCGGACGGACCTTTTCATCCGTAATGAGACGGCGTACTTCGTCTTTGACAAGTTGATCCAATACCGCTTTCACTTGTTTCATCGTCTCTTCGTCTGCTTCGTTTTCCGTATAGTGCTCGATCACTGCATTTTTCACTGCGTTGATCGCATCTTCACGCGCATGCTTTTCTTCTGTTTGGATTGCCTGAACAAGGTCTTTTTCGGAACTGTTTTTAATATCCGCTAAAATGGTTTGATCCAACTCGAACAATTCAACTTCCATTTTTGCTTTGCCAACTTCCGCAACGATTTTCTCTTGGAATTCAATCAGCTTGATGATTTCTTCATGTCCGAACATGATCGCTTCCAGCATGACATCTTCTGGGATTTCCTGTGCGCCCGCTTCAACCATGTTGATCGCATCTTTCGTTCCAGCGACAATCAGATCCAAATCGCCTGCGTCCAGCTGTGCCGGCGTCGGATTGACGATGAATTGTCCGTCGATCCGTCCGATTTGCACGCCTGCAATCGGACCTTCAAACGGAATATCCGAGATGGACAATGCCAATGAAGAACCGACCATCGCTGCCATTTCAGGTGAACAATCCTGGTCTACCGACATGACGAGTGAAATGACTTGTACGTCATTCCGGAATCCATCCGCGAACAAAGGTCGAATTGGACGGTCAATAAGACGGCTCGTTAACACCGCTTTTTCCGATGGACGACCTTCACGTTTAATGAAGCCTCCCGGAATTTTCCCAACCGCATACATCCGCTCCTCATAGTTAACCGTAAGCGGGAAGAAATCTAGCCCCCGCGGCGTTTTAGATGATGTTGCTGTTGCAAGGATTGTTGAATCGCCATAACGGACCAACACGGCTCCGTTCGCTTGTTTTGCAAGTTGACCGGTCTCGATCGTCAATGGACGACCCGCCCAATCAATTGTGAACACTTTTTTTAGTTCTGTCATGTTAGAACTCCTCTCCATATTCCAGCCTAAACTGTAGACGTTGTATGTATAGCATTAGTGTAAGTGATAGCGCTCTGTGAATACAAGTTTTATCTTTATTCAGCAGAAGACTCCCCCCTAATAGGTGGCGAGTTACATGCAGTTTTGTCTCCTCTTCAGCGGGTATTCAAATGCCCGCTGAATAAAGATAAAGCCTCCGGCGGATGTCACGGATTTTGAAAGGAATTAATTGCCCTTATCTAAGTACCTTAATTTCTGAGAAAAGGCAGAAATTAAGGCAAATCGAACCCTTCGCTTGCAATTCAAAATCCGGACGCAATTACGCCAAGGCGTAATTGATCATCATATACCGTCATCATGACACATTTCTATAGTATAACACTTTATTGTAGATTCTAAAATAGAATGGGGGAAATGGTATGTGTAAATATTCCTGAATGTAATTCTAAGCTATCGACATTTATAATTTCATCAAGTGTAGTGAATATCAAAAAAAGCAGGCGCAATGCCTGCTTTTCTGTAGTCATCTTATTAACGGCGTAGGCCGAGTTTAGCAATAAGATCACGGTAACGCTGAACTTCGTTTTCACGTAGGTACTTCAAAAGTCTTTTACGTGTTCCGATCATTTTGTAAAGACCTCGACGTGAGTGGTGGTCTTTCTTATGCGTACGGAAATGTTCTGTCAGGTTATTGATCTCTTCAGTAAGGATAGCGATCTGAACATCTGCAGATCCAGTATCGTTTTCATGAATTTTGTATTCATTGATCAATTCATTTTTACGCTCTTGTGTAATAGCCATCCTTTTCACCTCCAATGATTAAGATATCCCCGGTTCCCGAGCAAACGTTGGTGAATCGCTTTGCCAAGGAATGGTTCGTGCTTAACAGCACTTATCAAGTTTAGCATGCTTGCATTTAAAATGCAATATCAACGTTGTGCCGACAGTATGTCTTTTGCTTGTTGTGCATCTTTTTTCAGCTGGTCAATCAATGCATCTACCGAATCAAACTTCTTTTCCGCCCGTATATGTCCGATCCAATCGATGACTACTTCTTTTCCATATAGATCGCCATCGAAGTCCAGTACATATACTTCCACAACCGGTGCTTTGGCCGTATCATGAAAGGTAGGCTTCACACCGACGTTGCAGACACCATCAAGGGTCTTTCCTTCCACTGTAAACCGGACTGCATAGACGCCGTTCGCAGGGAGGACCGGTTTGTAATCAGGTGAGACGTTCGCTGTCGGGAAGCCGAGCAGACGGCCGCGCTTTTCACCATGGACGACCGTCCCGATAGTGCGAAACGATCTTCCTAAAAGGGTGGAAGCCTCTTCGACATTTCCTGCCGCCAGCAATTGACGAATTCGGGACGAGGAAACTTTCTCTTCTTTGTCAGTTACTTTCTCAACAACCGTTGTGCCGTATTCCCCTTTCGCTAAAGCCGCCATCTGCTCCATCGTGCCCACTCCTTTGGAACCAAACGTAAAGTCGAAGCCAGCTGTCACATGTTTGACCCCTAGCTTTTTTATAAAAATATCAATGAATTGTTCAGGTGAAAGCGATGCAAGCGCCCAATCGAAAGTAACGACAAACAATGTATCGATCCCCATTGCCCGGAGCAACCGGACTTTCTCGGGAAATTGTGTAATATAGTTCACTTTGCTCGTTCCATCACCGAAAAGATGAGAGGGATGCGGATCAAATGTCATGACGGCCGAACGAATACCAAGCTCCTTCGCTTTTTTTTGCGCTTCCTCGATCACTGCACGATGCCCTTTATGTAGCCCATCGAAAAATCCGATTGCCAGTGAATATTGTTGGTCGTCATGACCGCTATCCGTTTTTTCGGGATAATGTAATGTATGGATTTCCATTGTCACCACTCCTTATTTATTCAAAGGAAACATCTTTTCCGGTTTCATCAACCCCGGTTTTGCAGGATGCTTTTTATATACCGCCACTGCCCGATTCTCTTTGATGAAAACGATCGGGCTTTTGTCTTGTAATTGTGGATGTTCAGGCAAAACTTGTCCATTCAGTACTTTTTCATAGAGCTCCCCATCAATTTCCGCCGTTTGAAAATCGGCTAATGCCTCTTCAAGAGGTCTTAAAATGGTGCCGATCTGCCCTTTTTCCTGCAAGTCCTTCACTTCATCCAACGTACGACAGTCATCTTTTCTGAAGCTTCCTGAAGCTGTACGGACGAGGGAAGCCATATGTGCAGGATAGCCGAGCAATTCTCCGATTTGGACAGCTAGCGTCCGGATATAAGTCCCTTTTCCGCAAGCGATCCGGATGCGGAACTGAATGACTTCTCCTTCTAACAAATCGACGGCATCAAGCAACTCGATTTCATGGATCCACACTTTCCGTTCCGGTCGCTCGACTTCGATCCCTTTGCGTGCATATTCATAAAGTTTACGGCCCTTCACTTTCACCGCAGAATACATCGGAGGGATTTGTGTAATTTCCCCTGTCAAACGAGCAAGCGCTTCCTCTAACTCGTTTCGCGTCACGCGTTTCATCGACAAATCGGAAGCGACGATCGCACCATCTGCATCTTCCGTTTCCGTTGAAGTCCCGATCGAAACGACGGCGACATATTCCTTCCCGGAATCTGTCACATACTCCGCCACTTTCGTTGCCTGCCCGATACAAATCGGCAATACGCCTTCCACATTCGGATCGAGCGTACCCGTATGACCTACTTTTTTGGTACCGAGTATTTTCCGTAATTTGAAAATGCAATCATGCGAGGTCATCCCTTTTTCTTTCCATAATGGTAAAATTCCGTCCATGATTAAACCCCTTTTTAACTTGATTCAGCAAATCTTTTTGTACTGAAAGCGAAGCGTCAGCTACAGAAGTCCCCCACTTCCATAAGTGGCGGGATGAATGCCAGAAAGCGTTTCAATCAGAGGGAGTCCAAACTCCCTGCTGATTCAAGTTAGGCCTCCGGCGGATGTCACAGATTTTGAAGGGAGTTAATTGCGAATCGAACAGCGAAGGGTTCGATTTGCCGTATTTCCGCGTTCTTTGCAGAAATTAAAGCACCAGCGATTAGCAAGCGCAATTCAAAATCTGGACGCAATCACGCCGAGGCGTGATTGATCGTTCAACTTTCATTCATATGTATGGAAATGGAGGAAGCCGGAGAATCCATTTGGACACCGACTTCCTCCATTTTAACATTTTCCCGAAGCGATGCCAGCTACCACAATTTGAAATACATAAATTATGATGGTCACTGGCACCGGGCATCTTCGGGAAACCTGCGTTTTTCTTAGTTATTTTGTTCGTTTTTCACCTGATTGAGAAGCGTATCGATCCGATTTCCGTATGCAACAGAATCATCGAATTCGAACTTGATCTCCGGTGTGACACGAAGTCTGATCCGCTGGCCGATTTCAGAACGAATGAATCCCTTCGCTTTGTTCAGCCCTTTCAACGTCTCTTCTTTTTCGTATTCTTTTCCAAGCACAGAAATGAAAATCGTCGCTTGTTGAAGATCGCCGGTCACTTCGACGTCGGTGACAGTTACGAACCCGATTCGTGGATCTTTCAATTTTTGGCCGATGATGGCGCCCAGTTCTTTTTTCATCTGTTCTGCGACACGGTTAGCACGCATGGACATGGATGGTCACCCCGATTCCGTATCAATAATAATCGAGTGTAAGGTTGGACAATTCCCATTCCGGATTGGACTCCAGAAAACGAATAGCCCGCCTTACCTCACGCTCGGCAGCATCCTTCGATGATGCCGTGGCAACAATTGCGATTGTTGTCCGTTGCCATAGGTCTTGATGGTCCACTTCTGCGATAGAGACGTTATAAGCATTTTTCACTCTGTCCGTCATACGCTTCAATACAGATCGCTTCCCTTTTAGGGAAGCTACGTCCGGAATGAAAAATGTGCATTCCGCATAGACAATCATACCCGTTTAATTTCCTCCATCACATAGGCTTCAATGATATCGCCTTCTTTGATGTCATTGAAGTTTTTAATCGTAACACCACATTCATACCCTTTTGCGACTTCTTTTGCATCGTCTTTGAAGCGTTTCAACGTATCCAGTTCCCCTTCAAAAATGACGATGTTGTCACGGATAATCCGAACGCTTGAGTCACGTGTAATTTTACCGTCTGTTACATAGCTTCCCGCAATCGTACCGATTTTAGACACTTTAAATGTTTCACGAACTTCAAGTTGACCGATTACTTTTTCTTCATATTCCGGATCAAGCATACCTTTCATCGCGGATTCGATTTCTTCGATCACTTTGTAGATGACACGGTGTTGGCGAATATCGACGCCTTCTTCCTCCGCTGCACGTTTTGCATTGACGTCCGGACGAACATTAAAGCCAATCACAATCGCATTGGACGCTGCCGCCAACGAAATATCAGATTCATTGATCGCACCGGCACCTGTATGGATGATTTTGACGTTGACTCCTTCGACCTCAATTTTCATGAGAGAAGCTGCCATCGCTTCAACTGTACCTTGTACGTCAGCTTTCACGATGAGGTTCAATTCTTTCATTTCGCCTTGTTTCATTTGATCGAACAAGTTATCGAGCGTAACGCGTGTTTTCTCCACACGTTGCTCTTGCAATGCCTCGCCTGCTCTAGATTCACCGATTTGACGTGCTGTCTTCTCGTCTTCGAAAACGACAAAACGGTCGCCCGCTTGCGGTACATCGCTTAAACCTGTAATTTCAACTGGCGTAGAAGGTCCGGCTTCCTTGACTCGTCGACCGATGTCATTGATCATTGCACGAACTCGTCCATATGTGTTCCCGACAACAATTGGATCACCGACATGGAGAGTTCCATCTTGTACAAGAAGGGTTGCAACGGATCCGCGGCCACGATCCAATTGTGCTTCGATGACCGTTCCACGCGCACGGATTGCAGGGTTTGCCTTCAGTTCGCCGACTTCGGCAACGAGCAACACCATTTCAAGCAGATGATCGATCCCTTCACCTTTCAATGCGGAAATCGGTGCAAAAATCGTATCGCCGCCCCAATCTTCAGCAACGAGGCCATGTTCTGTCAATTCCTGCATGACACGATCCGGATTCGCTGTCGGTTTATCCATCTTGTTCACCGCTACAATGATCGGTACTTCTGCCGCTTTCGCATGGTTGATCGCTTCGATTGTTTGTGGCATGACACCATCATCCGCCGCTACAACAAGAATGGTAAGATCCGTTACTTTCGCTCCACGTGCACGCATCGTCGTGAATGCTGCGTGACCCGGTGTATCCAAGAACGTGATTTTCTTGCCGTGTTCTTCGATTTGGTAAGCACCGATATGCTGGGTGATTCCCCCGGCTTCGCCTTGTGTCACTTTCGTGTTCCGGATCGAATCCAATAATGTCGTTTTACCATGGTCGACGTGACCCATAATTGTCACAACAGGTGGACGCTCTGTTTGTCCCTCGACCGTTTCTTCAGACTCCTCGAAATAAATTTCAAGATCTGTCACGTCGATACGGATTTCCTCTTCTACTTCCACGCCATAGTCAGCACAGATCAGTTCGATTGCATCTTGGTCAAGTTCTTGGTTGATCGTCGCCATGACACCAAGCATGAACAGCTTTTTAATGATTTCGGATGGTTCACGATGGAGCTTTTGCGCCAATTCTGCCACGGACAATGACTCGTAAAATGTGATTTTTTCCGGTAATGGTTGTTCCACTTTCGGCTGTGGTGCTGGACGGTATCTTCTTCGTCCTTGGTTAATGCCCTTTGCGGGTGGACGACCGCCGCGACCACCTGGACGATTTTGCCCGCCGCTTCCAGGACGGTTCTGTCCACCTTGTGCTGGACGATTACCGCCTTGGCCGCCTGTTGGACGATTTTGTCCGCCTTGCGCTGGACGGTTGCCGCCTTGGCCGCCTGCTGGGCGATTTTGTCCACCTTGTGCTGGACGATTGCCGCCTTGGCCGCCTGCTGGGCGATTTTGTCCGCCTTGCGCTGGACGGTTGCCGCCTTGACCGCCTGTTGGACGATTTTGTCCGCCTTGCGCTGGACGATTACCGCCTTGTCGGTTATTTTTTTGCCCGTTGTTTGTGTTGTTAGCAGATGTGTTCGGCTTCGATGTTTGTTGATTGCTTGTGTTGCCGGCAAATTTACGATCCAGTTTGGAAACCGCCTCCGAATCCAAAGTTGCCATATGGTTGCTGACACTCACATTATTTTTTGCTAACTCATCAATTACTTCTTTACTTGTCCGATTCACTTTTTTCGCGTATTCATGTACACGTATTTTCGTCATTAGCCCACCCCCGTTAATATTCGTTGAGGAGCCCGGACAATTTGCCGGCAAAGCCGGCGTCCGTTAGCGCGAGGACAACTCGCGACTCTTTTCCGATGGCATGCCCGAGATCTTCCCGACTCCCGAAGACATGCTTCTCAACGTTATAAGACGTACATTTATCAGTTATTTTTTTCATTGTGTTTTTAGAAGCATCTTCCGACACAATGACAAGTTTTGCATTGCCCGCACGAATTTCACGCACGACCAATTCCTCACCTGTTATGATCTTTCTTGCCCTTGCAGCCATACCAAGCATTTGAAATATCCGTTTCGAATCGGTCATTTCAATGCCTCTCGTCGGATGGCATGCAGTAGATCTTCGTAGACTTGTTCTGGTACTGCCGTGCCCAGTTGACTTTCAATCGATCGATTACGGCGTGCCAACTCCACCGCTTCCTCGGATTTCGACACATACGTCCCGCGACCGGATTTCTTACCAGTGAGATCGACTGAAACTTCCCCCTCTTTTGTGCGGACGATACGGATCATTTCCTTTTTCGGGAACATTTCACCGGACGCCGCACATTTTCGCAAAGGAATTTTTTTCATGCTCGCCATCTATGGTCAGCCTCCTCCTCAGTCTTCGTCGTCCGAATACAAATCGATTGTTTCTTCCTCAAACTCAGTGGACGCTTCGTCTTCCACAAAATAAGGATCGTTCAACGCGAGTTCCTCATCCAATTGCCCTTCTGCTTCCACTTGCGTTTCATCAAATGCTCGTGGATAGATGCCGAGTTCACGGGCATCCGTCTCGCTTTTGATATCAATTTTCCAACCTGTCAATTTCGCAGCAAGTCGGGCATTTTGTCCTCGTTTCCCGATCGCAAGCGACAATTGATAGTCAGGTACGACGACCGTTGTTGACCGGTCTTCTTCGTTCACTTGAACGTCGATCACTTTTGAAGGGCTGAGCGCGTTCGCAACAAAGATGACCGGATCTTCGGACCACTCAACGATATCGATTTTTTCGCCGTTCAATTCATTGGAAATCGATTGAACACGTGCACCTCTTGCTCCGACACATGAACCGACCGGATCCACCTCTTCGTTATTCGTATGGACCGAAATTTTGGAGCGATCACCCGCTTCTCGCGCAATCGATTTGATTTCGACGATGCCTTCGTAAATTTCTGGCACTTCGACCTCAAACAGCCTGCGAAGAAGACCTGGATGGGTTCTGGAAACAAACACTTGAGGACCACGTGACGTGCGTTCAACTTTTGTAATATACACTTTGATGCGGTCATGGGGTTGGTAAGTTTCTGTGGAAATCTGTTCGCCTGCCGGCAATACTGCCTCCACTTTTCCAAGACCGACATAGAGGTTGCGTGCGTCTAAGCGCTCGACGATTCCGTTGACGATATCATCTTCCCGATCCACATATTCTTCGTAGATCAGCCCACGCTCTGCCTCTCTCACGCGCTGTGTCACGACTTGCTTAGCCGTTTGGGCGGCAATCCGTCCGAAGTCACGCGGCGTCACTTCTTCCTCGACGATATCTTCCAATTCATAAGCCGGATTGATGCGACGTGCATCTTCGAGAGAGATTTCTAAACGATCATCCTCCACTTCGTCGACGACGTCTTTCCGGGAATAGACTTTCATCGTCCCCTTATCAAGATTCAAATCGACCCGCACATTCTGTGCCTGATTGAAATTGCGTTTATACGCAGTCACAAGTGCCGCTTCGATCGCTTCTACTAATACGTCCCTCGAAATGCCTTTCTGTTTTTCGAGGGCAGTCAATGCATCGAGTAGATCACTACTCATGTTCATCACTCCTACATTCAATTATGCGGAAAAATCAATAGCCAAGCGGGCAAATGCGATTTTTTCCTTTTCAATGACAACCGTCAACTTTCTAGTCTTGATGCGAACTTCAATTTCTGCAGCTTCTGGTCCATAGCTTAACAAATAACCTTCGAATTCCTTCATACCCTCAATCGGTTCGTACGTCTTCATGTAGACGTACTGGCCAATCGCTTTTTGAAAATCCTCTTCTTTCTTCAACGGTCGTTCTGCTCCCGGTGAAGAAACTTCAAGGAAATAATTTTGTGGAATCGGATCTGTACGATCAAGTTCTTCGCTTAACTTTTCACTCACTTGCGCACACTGATCGATATCGATATTGCCTTCAGGCGTATCGATATAGACACGTAAAAACCAGTCTCTTCCTTCTTTCACGAACTCGATGTCGACAAGCTCCAGCTCAAGGTCTGTGACAATCGGATTGACGAGTTTTTCAACCTCTTCCGTAATTTTACTCATCTAATTCCTCCCGAAATCTTTTTCCTGCAAATCAATTACGCCTCGGCGTAATTGCGTCTGGATTTTGAATTGCGCTTGCGCAATTGACTCCTTTCAAAATCCGAGACACCCGCCGGAGGCTTTAACTTGATTCAGCCGGGGGTTAAACCGTACTGAATTAGATTACATTCCCATCCTACATCCCGCTATTTAAGAAAGCGGTAGACTTCGGCTGAAGCAAGTTAAAAAATGTACAGAACAACAGAAAAGAGCGGGAATCCCCACTCTTTTTGCGCAAGACTTATTACAAAAGTTAAGTTTATCATACCACACGTTATTTAGCCGTGCAAACAAACTGGGCTGCGAAGGGCTCGGTTTGTATAATTTCTGCGCACTTTGCAGAAATTATACGAACAATAACTAGACGAAACAGATTATGCTATTCGAAAATCTTAAAACAACGATAACTGGTTCGCTTCCGGCATTCCTTCGAGACAGCCTAGCGAATCCATATACTCGGTCACCGTCTTCGATACACGTCCCCGTTGCTGTAGATCCTCTTTGGACAAGAACTCCCCGTCTTTCCTCGCTTCTACAATCATTTTAGCGACGTTCGTACCAAGCGATGGAATCGAATTGAACGGCGGAATGAGCGAATCCCCATCAATCAGGAATGTCGTGGCATCGGATTTATACAAATCCGGCTTCGCAAATGAATAACCTCGTTCGCACATTTCCAATGCAATTTCCAACACCGTCAATAAACTCTTCTCTTTCGGCGAAGCATCCAAGCCTTTTGCATTAATTTCTTTAATCTGTGCTCGGATCGCATTTGAACCTTTCGTCATCGTCAGCAAATCATAATCGGTCGCACGCACAGAGAAGTAGGCTGCGTAATACATGATCGGATGATGCACTTTGAAATAAGCAATGCGAAGCGCCATCAATACGTAGGCAGCCGCGTGAGCTTTCGGGAACATGTATTTGATCTTTTTACACGATTCGATATACCAATTCGGTACACCATTCGATCTCATTTCCGCCTCGAATTCAGGTGTCAGGCCACGCCCTTTCCGCACGAACTCCATGATTTTGAACGCTATGGAAGGTTCCAAGCCTTGGTAAATGAGATAGACCATAATATCATCACGACAACCGATCACATCGGACAATTCACATGTTTTGTTCTGTATCAATTCCTGTGCGTTGCCGAGCCAAACGTCTGTCCCATGGGATAATCCTGAAATTTGGATCAGTTCCGAGAATGTCGATGGCTTCGTCTCCTCCAACATCTGCCGAACGAAACGGGTCCCGAATTCCGGTACACCGAGTGTGCCGGTCTTACAGCCGATTTGCTCTTCTGTTACACCGAGCGATGAAGTTCCGCTGAACAATTCCATGACCCCTTTATCGTCCGGTGGAATGGTCATCGGATCGATTCCAGAAAGGTCTTGCAACATTTTGATCATCGTCGGATCATCATGTCCGAGGATATCGAGTTTCAACAAGTTGTTATCGATGGAATGGAAATCAAAATGCGTCGTCCGCCAACTTGATTCCACATCATCCGCCGGAAACTGGATCGGTGTGAAATCGAATATTTCCATCGTATCCGGCACAACGATGATACCGCCTGGGTGTTGCCCAGTATTCCGTTTAACGCCTGAACAACCTTGAACAAGCCTATCGATTTCAGCACCACGGAAATGTAGATTATTATCATTCATATAGCCGCGCACATAGCCATACGCTGTCTTCTCAGCAACCGTCCCGATTGTTCCTGCACGATAGACGTAATCCTCCCCGAACAGCTCCTTCGTATAATTATGCGCATGCGCTTGATAGTCCCCACTGAAGTTCAAATCGATATCCGGAACTTTATCTCCATTAAAGCCAAGGAACGTTTCGAACGGGATATCTTGTCCATCTTTTTTGAATGTAGCGCCGCAAGATGGACAGTTTTTATCAGGTAAGTCATAACCCGAACTAACGGACCCATCATCAAAGAACTCGGAAGTCTTACAGGATGGACAAATATAATGCGGCGGCATCGGGTTCACTTCCGTAATTTCCATCAATGTGGCGACAAGAGATGAACCTACTGACCCACGCGATCCAACAAGATAACCATCATCCAACGATTTTTTCACCAGCTTGTGAGAAATAAGATAGATAACCGCGAATCCATGGCCAATAATGGATTTCAATTCTTTTTCAATCCGTGCCTCTATGATTTCAGGCAACTGCTCGCCATAAATACGGTGAGCCATCGAATAGGTCAATTCCCTTACTTCATCATCTGCACCTTCGATAGTCGGTGTATAAAGATCGTCCTTGATCGGTTTGACGTCGCCGATTTTTTCCAGAATCACACGCGGATTATCGATGACCAGTTCTTCCGCCACCTGCTCCCCAAGGAAAGAAAACTCCTCCAACATTTCGTCTGTCGTCCGGAAATGGACTGCCGGCAGCCCATGCCGATTCATCGGATTGGCACCGCCTTGTGATCGGACAAGCACTTGACGGAATGTCGCATCCGTCTCATCGATATAATGGACGTTGCCAGTCGCACAGACGGGAAGTCCGACCTTTTTCCCAAGCTTCACCATTTTCCGCATGATATCTTCCATATTCCATTCATCCCGGATTAGTTCCAATTCAATGAGATGTGAATAAACGGGTTTCGGATGGATTTCGAGATAATCATAAAACTTTGCGATTTCCTCCACTTCATCCATTGACTTTTGCATGAGCCCTTCAAACACTTCCCCTTTATCACAACCGGAACCGACGAGCAACCCTTTCCGATATTTCGTCAGTAAAGAACGCGGAATTCGTGGTACCCGGTAAAAATAATCCATATGGGAATATGAAACGAGCTTGAAAAGGTTCTTCAACCCTTCATCATCTGTTGCTAACAGCGTACAATGCGAGGGGCGTGAACGTTTGTAGGCATCCCCTTCCCCGATATGACGATTAAAGTCATCCAAATAGACGATTTCTTTCTCCGCAGCTTCTTTCATCAGCTTCACGAAAAGATGTGCCGTCGCCTCGGTATCATAAATGGCCCGGTGATGTTGAGTCAGTTCGATGTTATACTTTTTCGCCAACGTGTTCAGTCGGTGGTTCCGTAGTTCAGGATGGATGAAACGAGCCAGTTCGAGCGTATCGATGACCGGATACGCTTTAGGCGGCAATCCCGCTTTCTTGGATGCTTCATAAAAGAATCCCATATCGAACTTCGCATTATGGGCAACAAGTATCGAATCCCCGATGAACGCACTGAAGTCTTTAATAACATCCTCGACTTCCGGGGCATCTTTCACCATGTCATCGGTTATGCCCGTCAACTCGGTTGTCGTTGACGATAATGGGTGATGCGGGTTGGCAAACCGTTCGAAAGACTCGATAATTTCACCGTCTTTTACTCTGACTGCCGCAAGCTCAATGATAGTGTCATATACCGCTGATAGACCGGTCGTTTCCACGTCAAATACGACATAACTATCCTCATCCAACTTGCGGTGCTGTTCATCATAAACAATTGGGACTCCATCATCCACCAAATTCGCTTCCAGTCCGAAAATGACTTTAATACCATTTTTCTTCCCGGCCGCATAGGCTTCTGGAAACGACTGGACATTTGCATGATCGGTAATAGCGATGGCAGGATGGCCCCATTTTGCCGCTTGCCCGACAAGTGCAGAAGCGGATACGACAGCATCCATCTGACTCATTGTCGTATGGGCATGTAGTTCAATCCGTTTTCGATCTTCCGGAGCCTTGTCCTTTCGGATAACGGGTGCCACTTCCATAATATCCTGTGCCATCATAATGAGATCGCGGACAAATGTATCGTTCTGAATCCCTCCACGTGCTCGGACCCACATACCTTTTTTCAAGGACTTCATCATTTCCGCATCTTCATTGTCACGAGAGAACATTTTGACAAGGATGGAGTCCGTATAATCCGTCACTTTTAGCGTTAGGAGCGAGCGGCCGCTTCGCAATTCTCGGATCTCTGTATCGAAGACGTACCCTTCGATGGTGATCCGGCGCTCTTCGTCTTGAATCTGCTGAATTTCCATGATCGGCTCGTCTTGTTTGATCGGAACACCGAGTCGGAATGGTCCGGATACTGCATCGCCATTTTCTTTTTTCGACGTTTCACGTTGTTTCATATCCGCCAGCGCTTTTTGACCAAGTGCTTCCTCTTCCGCCTCCCGCTGAGCAAAAAATGCCATCCGGGCGGCTTCCTCTTCACTGTTATCCCCTTCCTGAATCCGGAAATCGACGATGGGACGAGGAAAACCGAATGCTGTATAAGCGTTGGCAATCAATTCACCATATTTATTTTTCATCGTTTGCAATTCCATGTCGTTCGTACAATATAACGTCAATTTCCCGCCGGACATCACCGGCTTCTGCCCGATCAACCGCTCTCTGATCGGCGGCGACATGGCACTCATCTCTTCGATAATAAAAGGCCAATAGTCTGTCAGCAATTGATCATCCGTTACCGGATTAGCGGATGTGATCTGAAGTTTGACAGTCGCGATCGCCGCGAAGGCTTCGTTGACACGTCGTGCAAAAATGGTGAAAACGTTGACTGGTAACGGTTTGGGAACAGTCAAATTGAATTGCCACACCCTTGATTTCCGATGGATGTTCACCCGGTTCAGTTCAGCCTGTTCAAAGTGGATCACAAATTCATCATCGGTCATACCGATTTGTTGTAGTAACAGTAACAGCTTATTCTGGGCGTCCATATGCCTCCCCTTTCCATATGTAGTGAAAAGAAGGGAAGTACCGCTAAACGGCCTTCCCTCCTTGCGTATTATTGTGTTGAGAAAAAGCCCTGTAGCTTTTCAGTAATTTCTTCTTTTTGCCATTCGGTTGTTTCCCCTGTTTGTCTGAATTTCACTTCGACAATTCCTTCCGAAGCTTTTTTTCCTACTGTCAGGCGAATTGGCAGTCCGATCAAATCAGAATCAGCGAATTTGACACCTGCACGTTCAGGACGATCATCATATAGCACTTCATAGCGATAGGATTTCAAGACGCTATATAATTCATCTGCCAATTCCTTTTGGATGTCGTCCTTGACATTGACCGAAATCAGGTGGACATCGTATGGGGATAGGTTCTTTGGCCATTTCAAACCGTTCTCGTCGTTAAATTGCTCTGCAACCGCAGCTAAAATGCGCGACACACCGATACCATAGCAACCCATAATATACGGTTTCGCTTTGCCGTTTTCATCTAAAAATGTACCTTCCATCGGTTCGCTATAGGTCGTACCCAGTTTGAATATATGACCGACTTCGATTCCTTTGGCAAATTTAATCGTGCCATTGCCATCCGGCGAGACGTCCCCTTCACGGATAAACCGCAAATCTTCATAACTGTCTACGGCAAAATCACGTTCCGGATTGACATTCTTCAAATGGAACCCATCTTCGTTCGCACCACATACACCATTGACTACTGCTGCTACGGCATGGTCTGCTATCACATGAAGACCGACTGGCAATTTAACCGGACCGATTGAACCGACTGCACACGCAAGAAGACTTTGGACGTCCCTTTCAGCAGCTAATTCGATTTCAGTTGCTCCTAATGTGTTTTTCAGTTTGATTGCATTAATTTCATGGTCGCCACGGCATAGAACCGCAACGTGTTCGTCATCTGCTCTAAAGATCAATGTTTTGATCAGTTGGTCAGTTTCAATTTCAAGGTATGTTGCGACTTCATCGATCGTTTTTTGATCAGGCGTGGCGACTTTCTCAACCTCTTTTAACGGCTCGTCCTTTTTGATATATGAAATATTCACTTCTGCCATCTCAATATTCGCTGCATAGGAAGAACTATCGCTATAGGCAATCGTGTCTTCTCCGATATCCGATAAAGCCATGAACTCATGGGTATCGGTTCCGCCGATTGTACCGCCATCTGCAATGACTGCACGGAAATCGAGTCCTAGGCGCGTGAAGATATTCATATACGCCCGCTTCATATCTTCATATTTTTCATCTAAGCTTTCTTCGGTCGCATGAAACGAATAGGCATCCTTCATGATGAACTCCCGTCCACGTAACAAACCGAAGCGCGGTCTTTGCTCATCTCGAAACTTCGTCTGGATTTGGAACATCGTAAGCGGTAATTTTTTATAGGATTTTACTTCATCACGGACAAGTGATGTAATTACTTCCTCATGAGTTGCACCAAGCACAAATTCCCGATCATGCCGATCTTTCAGACGGAATAATTCAGGACCGTACGAATACCATCTGCCCGTCTCCTGCCATAATTCCGCTTGCTGCAATGCTGGCATGAATACTTCGACGGCATCGATCGCTTCCATCTCTTCCCTGATGATTTTCTCGATTTTTTGCAACACTTTCTTGCCTAAGGGCAGGAAAGAATACACACCGCTTGTGTTTTGACGAATAAACCCGGCTCGAAGAAGCAACTGATGTGAGATGATATCTGCATCAGAAGGAACTTGACGCATTGTTGGCATGAATGTTAGAGATTGTTTCATAAGTTATTCCCACCTCTAGTGAAGTTCAATGTTCACGTTTTCTCTCTTTCTGTTGAAGATCAATGACGCATTCCTCTTTTCTTTAGGAGGAAAAGAAGAAGCGTTGAATGTCATTCCACGTGACGACTAGCATCAAAACCATCAAGAGGACAATCCCAACAAAATGGACCATTCCTTCTTTTTGCTTGTCAATTGGCTTTCCTCGAATCGCTTCGAACAAGAAGAACAATAATCTACCACCATCCAGCGCTGGCAATGGCAACAGATTCATAATCCCGAGGTTAATGCTTAAAATGGCGGCCCAATTCATCAAACTGTAAATGCCAAACTTTGCGACATCCTCTGTTGCTTTATAAATACCGACCGGTCCAGATAATGCGTCTATCGTGAATTGCCCTGTCACTAACATCCCGAGCAACTCAAATATACGCTTGATCCAAGTGATTGTTTGCTCTGCACCGAACGCCACTGCTTTCAATGGATTCTTTTCAACTGGACTTGTATAGGTGACACCGATTTGACCAAATGTCTCGCCTTTTTCGGTTACTGTTTTAGGTGTCACTTCCAGTATCTGACGAGTTCCACTCCGCTCAACCTCAAATTGCAAAGGCACACCCGGATTTTCTTGAATGACGAGTGCAAATTCTTGCCAAGTCTCGATTGGCGTACCGTTCACTCCTGTAACCAAATCGCCTTTTTCCATCCCCGCTTCTTGTGCAGGACCATTTGAACCGACCTCCGAAATAATCGGCTCATATGTCGGAACCCCTTGCAACAAACCAATTGCTAAAAAGATGAAAAATGCTAGGATGAAGTTGAACAACGGGCCGGCAAATATCGCCATCGCCCGCTGACCGACCGACTTCGATTCGAACTGTCTGTCGTAAGGGGCGATCAGCGTCTCCTGTCCTTTTTCGTAGATGACCGCTTTTCTCGAAACATTAAAACGGACAAGTTGCCCCTCATCATCATATCCTTTGATGAACATGTCCTTTTCCAAATCGGATGCTTCCGTTTCCAAGAACAGGACATCGGGATTCGCGACATTGCGATTCAGGTAAATTTTTTCTACTTCTCCAGTTTCGCCGATGATGAGACCAACACGATATCCCGGCTGTAACTGGACCGTGTCGAAATCTTCCCCGGCCATTCGTACATAACCGCCTAGCGGAAGTAGTCGAATCGTATATAATGTTTCATTTTTTCTGATGCCTAATATTTTGGGACCGAACCCAACTGCAAATTCGCGCACCATAATCCCGGCTCTTTTCGCGAACAAGAAATGTCCCAGCTCATGAAATGTAACTAGAGAACCGAATATGATGATAAACGCAATTACGGTTTCCATAAAAAACCACCTTCACTGGCCTTCAAAGCCGATTCTAAACAACTCATTTTACCATAGCATACACCATTTTTCGAGTCAGCGTATCTGTTTCTAAAATCGTTTCGAGATCGGGCGCAGTAATCGTCTCATGTTTATCCATCATACGTTCAATGATCTCCTCGATTTGGACAAATGGGATGCGCCCATCCATAAAGAGACTGACTGCGATTTCATTCGCTGCATTCATCACCGTCGGCATTGTGCCACCTTCCCTACCGGCTGCATAAGCCAAAGCCAATGCTTTGTAACGGACAAGATCTACTTTTTCAAAATGCAATTGGCCGATTTCCTCCAGACGGAGCGGCTTCGCGTTTTGCATCGGGATGCGATCCGGATACGTCAATGCATATTGAATCGGCACACGCATATCCGGAGAGCCCAGTTGTGCCATCACACTTGTATCTTCGAATTCCACCATGGAATGGATGATACTCTCTTTGTGAAGCAAACAGTCGATCCGATCATATGGCATATCGAAAAGATGATGAGCTTCAATGACTTCCAGCCCTTTGTTCATCATTGTCGCTGAGTCGATTGTCAGCTTGTTGCCCATGGACCAGTTAGGATGGGCCAAGGCTTGTTCAACCGTCACATTCGTGAGCTCCTCACGGGAAAGGTCTCGGAAACTGCCTCCTGACGCAGTTAAAATCAAGCGCGACACCCGCTTTGGATTTTCACCGTTCAGCGATTGAAACAGTGCGGAATGTTCGCTGTCGACTGGCAATAACGGAACGCGATGCTTACGTGCTTCTTCCATCACGATATCCCCCGCAGCGACAAGCGTTTCTTTGTTGGCAATCGCAATCGGTATACCAGCACGGATCGCTTCCAACGTCGGCTCCAATCCGACGCTTCCAATAACCGCACTAACCAATATATCAGCACCGGATCGTGCTGCAATTTCGATAAGCCCTTCTTTGCCATGAACGAATCGGATGGACGGGAATTCGATTTGTAATGCTTGTGCATCCTCCTGTCTGATGACAGATATAATTTGAGGATGGAAGGTAGCAGCAATTTCCCTCACCTTAACTATATTCAACCCCGCCGAAAAAGATACGAGTTCGAATTTATCCGGATTGGATCCGATAATATCCAATGTTTGTATACCAATGGATCCCGTCGCCCCAAGCAAGCTAATTTTCTTCGTCATAAAGACATCCTCTCCAATCAATCCCGCATTTGTGGAAATGGGGACTCCTGCTTACATAAAGTCAACCGATAAAATGTAAAAAATGAAGTAATGGCAATACAAAAAGGAGACTGTCGAATCGATCCAGTATCCCACCGTGACCCGGAAGCAACTTCCCGGAATCCTTGACCGCATAATGCCTTTTCAGTGCAGATTCAACCAAATCGCCCAATTGACCGACAATTGAAGCAACAACCGTCACACCGACTAAAATAATATATGTCGATGAAAGGGCATAAAAATATTGAAAAATGCATGCAAAAACGACTGCCGATAGAATGCCACCGATAAAACCTTCCACTGTTTTATTCGGGGAGATTTCCGGCCAGAGTTTCCGTTTTCCAATCTTTCTTCCAACAAAATAAGCACCCGAGTCCGTCGTCCAAATGACCATCAACGCATAAATTACATATTCGATCCCAGCTAATCTTGTTTCGATCAAATAATAAAATCCAATTCCTACATAGAGGGCAGCTAATACTGAAAATGCTGCATGATCAAACGTATAGCGATTTTTTACAATGACTGTATAAATCAATAAAATAAGAATGATGGCAAATGACATTTCAATTTTCGTATACCCCAGCTTGCTATAAACCGCATCATTCCATGTAACAGGCATGAGCAGGATGACAAGCGCAATCCAAGTCAAAATCCCTTCCACGGAAAAAAGTCGAATTTCTCGCATCCTTAACAGTTCGAAAAGACCAATCGTTGCCATGATGTATACCGCTAAAATGAAAGGCAATCCACCCAAGAGGACAAGTGGAACCAAAAAGGCAAGCCCAATAATGGCCGTTATAATTCTTTGTTTCAAATAGTTCCCTCCCCTTCAACGCTTCCAAAACGTCGATGACGCAACTGGAATTCTTCCATCGCATGAATCATGCATGCTTCGTCAAAATCCGGCCATAACACACTCGTAAATGACAATTCCGCGTAGGCTAGTTGCCATAACATGAAATTGGAAAGTCTCACTTCTCCGCTCGTACGGATAAGTAAATCTGGCTCTGGCAAATGCGCCGTCATCAAATGCGAACTAATCATCGAGTCATCGATATCATCCACTTGAAGTAAACCGTCTTCAACTAGTGTAGCGATTTTCTTCAAAGCCTCGACAAGTTCAAGTCTACTTCCATAGTTCATTGCAAAGTTCAATGTCATCCCGTCATTGTCCTTCGTTGCTTCCATCGCTTTTCGAATCGCTTTTTTCGTATGTTCCGGGAGCATCTCGACATTGCCGATCATTTCAACTTTCACATTTTTCTCAATCAACTCGGGAAGATATGTGCTCAAAAACTCTCCGGGAAGCTTCATTAGGAAATCAATTTCGAGCTTAGGCCGTTTCCAATTTTCCGTGGAGAAAGCGTAAAGTGTCAACACTTCTATGCCTAAATCATTTGCGATTCGCGTTATTTTACGGACCGTTTTCATCCCTTCGTGATGTCCTGCGATCCTTGGTAAGTTACGCTGTTTTGCCCATCTGCCGTTTCCGTCCATGATGATTGCTACATGGGCGGGAATCTGCCCTCTCTTAACATTGGCAATCCGGTCCGATAACAATCCCTCAGACATCGCAGTTTTTTTTCGCATGAGTTTGTCCAGCATGTCATTTCCTCCACTCGGCTACTTTTCTGAGCAAGTACATACTCTATCGTATCAAATTAGACGACTAATTTCATTTTTTCCGATCACCTAAAGAAAGAGACGTCCTGAAATTAGGACGTCCCGGTCTATAGAAAGTTCTCTATCAGATTTCCATGATTTCATTTTCTTTGTCTTTTGCGATTTGCTCAATTCGCTCAATTTGCGAGTCTGTCAGTTTTTGGATTTCTTCTCCGTTACGGTGCAATTCATCCTCTGTGATCTCGCCATTTTTTTCGAGTTTCTTGAAATCATCATTCGCATCACGACGGACGTTACGAATCGCAACTTTCGCGTCTTCCGCTTCTTTTTTCACTTGCTTGACAAGCTCTTTACGGCGTTCCTCCGTCAACGCAGGAACGGCAAGACGGATGACAGAACCGTCATTTGATGGTGTAATCCCAATGTCCGATCTCATAATCGCCTTTTCAATTTCTCCGAGTGTTGTTTTGTCATATGGTTGGATGACAAGCAGACGCGGTTCCGGTACTGAAATTCCAGCCATTTGGTTTAGCGGCGTTGGCGCTCCGTAATATTCGACAGAAATTCTGTCCAGTAGAGAAGCGTTTGCACGTCCCGCTCGAATCGATGCCAGCTCTCTTGTATAGGCACCGATTGCTTTTTCCATACGATCTTTCGCTTGATCCATCACTGTTTTCGGCATTACAGATTCCTCCTGACAACCGTTCCAATCGGCTCACCTAGAACGGCTCTTTTAATATTTCCATTATCCATTATCGAGAATACTACGAGAGGGATATCATTGTCCATACATAGAGTTGAAGCAGTGGAATCCATCACTTCAAGCCCTTGACTGATGACTTCCAAATAAGAGAGTTCCTGATATTTTACTGCATTTGTATCTTTCAGTGGATCGGCAGAGTATACACCGTCCACATTATTTTTCGCCATCAGTATGACGTCCGCTTCGATTTCTGCCGCCCGAAGCGCCGCAGTCGTATCTGTTGAGAAATAGGGATTCCCTGTGCCTGCTGCGAAGATCACAACCCGCTTCTTCTCCAGATGACGAATGGCTTTCCGACGTATGTAAGGCTCCGCTACTTGTCTCATTTCAATGGAAGATGAAACGCGCGTTTCAACACCGAGTTTTTCAAGGGAATCTTGTAGCGCAAGGGAATTCATGACCGTTGCGAGCATTCCCATATAATCGGCTGTCGCACGATCCATGCCCATCTCGCTACCAATTTTCCCACGCCAAATATTTCCGCCTCCAACGACGACAGCCACTTCGACGTCCAGATCGACAACTTCTTTCACTTGTTCGGCAACCGTTTTGATGATTTCTGGAGATAATCCAAAACCTTTTTCACCGGCAAGTGCTTCTCCGCTTAACTTCAAGACGATTCTTTTGTATTTTGGGACGTTCATTTGTATCCTCCATCTACTACTTTATTCTCGAAAAAGAGGGAACACATGCATGTGTTCCCCATCAGTTGTTCTATAAAGAAATCAATTAGTTACCTTTAACTTGGCTCATTACTTCATCCGCGAAGTTATCTTCACGTTTTTCGATTCCTTCACCTACTGCGTAGCGGATAAATTCTTTCAATGTACCGCCCGTAGCTTTGACAAAGTCGCTCACTTTTTGATCGGAGTTTTTAACAAACGCCTGATCAAGCACACAAATTTCCTCGAAGTATTTGCCGATACGACCTTCGACCATTTTCGCTACGATGTTTTCCGGTTTTCCTTCGTTAAGTGCTTGTTCAGTTAAAACTTTACGCTCACGCTCAACTTCTTCTTCCGATACTTGGTCACGAGAAACGTATTTCGGATTCAAAGCTGCAACGTGCATCGCAACGTCTTTTGCCGCTTCAGCATCTGTAGAGCCTTCAAGCACCACAAGAACACCGATACGGCCGCCCATATGAAGGTAAGGACCAAATGCATCGTTATCTGTTTTCGTACGGATTTCAAAACGACGAAGCGTGATTTTCTCACCGATTTTCGCAACTGCATTTGAAATATGATCTGCAACAGAGAGACCGTTTTCCAATTTGGAATCATGCGCTTCTTCAATCGTTGCAGGTTTCGAAGCTAGAAGATGCTCAGCAAGTTCTTGTACAAGCGTTTGGAACGCTTCGTTTTTCGCAACGAAGTCTGTTTCAGCATTCACTTCAAGGATAACTGCTTCGTTTCCATTGACATAAATCGAAGTTGTTCCTTCTGCAGCAATACGATCCGCTTTTTTCGCTGCGCTAGAAAGACCTTTTTCACGAAGGAAATCGATTGCTGCTTCCATGTCACCGTTCACTTCTGTTAGTGCTTTTTTGCAGTCCATCATTCCTGCACCAGTTTTTTCGCGAAGTTCTTTTACCATTTGTGCTGTAATTACCATTTTCCATTCCTCCAATTTATGTCTTCATTCTAAGGAAAAGCGCAGGGCGCCTGAACCTTAGACATTCCTAAAAAAGACGATAAGGGGATAGGCCGCTTATCGTCTTTTGATTTACTAAATTCACTCTGCAGCTACTGTTTCTTCTTCAGTCGCCTCTTCGTCTTCGCCTTGTCTTGATTCGATCAAAGCGTCAGCCATTTTGCTTGTTAATAGACGTACTGCACGGATCGCATCATCATTCGCAGGAATGACGTAGTCGATTTCATCCGGATCACAGTTTGTATCAACGATTCCGACAAGTGGAATGTTCAATTTGATCGCTTCCGCTACAGCAATGCGCTCTTTGCGTGGATCAACGACGAACATTACATCAGGAAGTGCTTTCATATCACGGATTCCGCCAAGGAATTTAACAAGGCGTTCGTGTTCTTTTTTAAGTTGTCCAACTTCTTTTTTAGGAAGTACGTCGAATGTACCGTCTTCTTCCATGCGCTCGATTTCTTTTAAACGTGCAACACGTTTTTGAATCGTACCGAAGTTCGTAAGTGTTCCGCCGAGCCAGCGTTGGTTGATGTAGTACATTCCAGCGCGTTCAGCTTCTTCTTTAATTGCATCTTGAGCTTGTTTTTTCGTACCAACGAAAAGAACCTTCCCACCGTCAGCACCGACTTGGCGCATAAATGCATAAGCTTCTTCAAGTTTTTTGACCGTTTTTTGAAGGTCGATGATGTAGATACCGTTACGCTCTACGAAAATGTATTTTTTCATTTTCGGATTCCAACGGCGTGTTTGGTGACCGAAGTGCACCCCTGCTTCAAGCAGTTGTTTCATTGAGATTACTGACATTTGTTATTCCTCCTGTTTGGTTTGATTCCTCCGTGCGCTTCATTCGGCAGAGCGACCTTTCGGCACCTTCCCCGTCGTCCGTGCACGTGTGTAGTAATACCATTTGCTAATATACCATAGCCGAATTCGTTTGGCAACTTGTTTCACTTAAATTTGAGCATCAGCTCCACTTCAGTTTTTCCTTTTTCGAGCCTTTTAGCGATTTCTTCGACGGAATGGCCATCTCGATGCCATTCCAGCGCCCGTGTTCTATCGTCTTCCGGTTCCCGTTCAAGTTGCTCATCAGACGCGTTGCCATGCACTTTCCTAGCATTTTCATAAGATTGAAGCGCAATATTGACCGGCACTTTCGGTACGCCAATGGCCGATCCAGGTTGCGATTCTTCCCTAGGGGCAGTCGGTACTGGCTTGGCAGGGTCAGCAATTCCAGCCTGCCCTTGTTTCGTCATTTCTGTTTGCCGTTCAGCAAGCTTTGCGATCAGCCGCTCATTTTCATCTTTCAACTCCGCCAAATAGGCACCGATCGAGTCGTCCATTTCATTCATGAGCTGCCGTTGTTTTTTTTCCAAGTTATCGAATTTCGATACTTTCATATAAAGCAAAACAAGGAAATAACCGACGATGATTTGAATGAAAAATAAAACTGCTAAGAAAATCGCCATCATCGTTTACCCTGTAAAGTCGACAAATGCACCTTTGTAAGGATGATGCGTCTTCTTTTCTTCCTCATTTTCTCGCTGTTCGCCATCTTGTGATTCACCTTGTCCTTGTCGTTTTCCATTTCCATCCGTCCTTGCCGATTGCTTCGTTTCCAAGACCGTTTCTCTTGCCTTTGCGCTTTGCCGCTCCGTCAACGCATGAGCAAGGTCTTGATTCAATTGCGATTGTTGGAGTTTCTGTTCCGAAACCTTTCCCGCATCGAATGTCTTCGGAATCGCAATTTGCAGTTCAATTCCTTTTAGACTCATAAGATCCCTCCATCGACGATTTCAGACGTTAATAATTTGCGAAGTTTAAACAGTGCCCGCGAATGAATTTGAGAAATCCTTGAAGTGGATAGACTTAAAATTTCCCCAATTTCTGTCAGCGTCATTTCTTCTGTATAAAATAAATTCAAGACGAGCTGTTCATTTTTATTCAACTCTTGGATTTTCTTTGCCAAGTCGCTCACCAATTCGTTCATCATCGTCTTCTGTTCTGGAGTCTTGGAGTCTCGATCTTTGATCACAAATGATTTCTGTCCTTCTTCGTCATCATCATTGATTTTTTCATCGATGGAAAGTACGTTTGAAAAATATTGTTCACGAACCGTCTCATACACTTCGTCAACGCTCATTCCAAGATGATCGGCAACTTCTTCTGGCGTCACATGACGCAATAGTTTTTGTTCAAGTTTTGTGATCTCTTCTTCAAGCTTTTTTGTTTTTTCCCTAGAAGAACGCGGCATCCAATCTTCTTTTCGCAAGCCATCGATAATCGTTCCCCGAATCCGAAATGAGGCATATGTATCGAACTTCAAATCCCTACTCGGGTCGAATTTTGTCAAAGCATCGAACAATCCGTGAAGTCCTAGGCTCATAATATCATCCCTCGAAACATTTCTCGGGAGTCCCGCACTAATCCGCTGTACATGGTAGGTAACGAGCGGCGTATACTTACGGACCAAGGCATCCCCCGCTTCGGGATCACGTTTTCGAATCCATTGGTCCCAACATGCCTCTTCTTCCATCAAATCCTGTTTTGACATCGAATCCCTCACTTTCCATGATGATTCACTCAGTCATTGTACTTATCAGTATAGCAAAAATGCTCGAAAAAAGGCGACTGAACCGATCAGCCGCCTGTATTTCCCCGCTCAAATATCTTTTGTCCCTGCGTTCACAGTCCGGATATTAAGAAGTGATGTCTCGGGATCGAATTCGATTGTACGTCCACTTGAACCACCTGTATCTTCAGCAATCAGGGGAATGGATAAACGTTTCAATTGTTCTTTCACCGCTTCCACATTACGCGGACCAATACGAATCGTATCACTTGAGCCAAATTGGAACATTTGTGCCCCACCTGCAATTTTCGCTTTCAACGACATTGGTCTGACGCCTTCCGCTTTTAACATTTCCATTAATGCATAAATCCCTGTATCTGCAAATTTGGCCACATTTAGACGATCTGATTTGGCCAGGCCTGAATCTGGAAGCATCACATGCAATAGTCCGGCAATTTTTTTCCTTTCGTCATATAACACGACTCCGACACAAGAGCCAAGCCCGGAAGTCCGGATGGTCATCGGCTCTTTCACAATATTCATATCCGCAATCCCAACTCTCACCACTTCTTGTATCAATGCCATCTTATAACACACCTAATGAACGAAAAATCGTTCGATAAGAGGTAGGGTCAGGCATCAAGAAGAATTGGCCATTGACGCTTGAAGTGCCATCATCACTTTCCTCACTGATTTGTGTATCGATAACGATCACCTCATCGCTATGCTGAGAAACTTCAATTAGACCGAAGCTAACGATCGCACCGACCATGTCGACGCTTAAAGAAGGCACTGTCGGATAGATGTTCAATCCTGTGAAATCGGATAATGCGGATAAGTAAGAGCCTGAAAGAATATTACCTAACTCTTGCATCGCCGAAATGCCGATTTCGGGAATGGATGCAGATTCAAAATCGAATGTGTCGTCTCCGATCAGCCGTTTAATAAAATGATTGGCTGAGGCAATGGGTAGAACAAAGAACATGCTGCCGGATAAATCCCCTTCGATGCGGAGAAAAATGCCAGCCACGACTTTTTCGGCTCCGCCTGCCAGTTCAAACATTTCATCAAAGGAAACGAGCTTGACATTCGGTACATACATATCGATTTTACGATTGAGCAATTGGGACATGGAAGTGGCCGCATGAGCTGCGCCGATGTTTCCGATTTCTTTTAGAACATCCAGATGCAAATCTGTAATCGGATTATTAGAATTCATCCGATGTTCCTCGTTTCACGGGCTCAAGGACTTTCTCTAAATTCAACATGACGAGCAAGCGCTTATCGATTTTGGCCACCCCTGATATAAACTCCGATTCAACCGTTCCGACGACCCCCGGCTGCGGTTCAATCGACCCTACCGGTATGTCGATTACATCATTAGCGGCATCTACAATGAGCCCCACTTCGAATTCAGGTAATGTGACAATAATAATCCTTGTACTGTCGTCCATTTCCTTCGCTTCCAAGCCGAAACGCTCACGCAAATCGACAATCGGCGTCACAACCCCTCTTAAATTCAAAACGCCTTTGACATATGGTGGCGTTTTAGGAACCCGTGTAATCGTCAACAGCTTTTCGATCGATTGGACAACATCGACTCCGATTGCATATTCCTTATCTATCAATTGGAATACAATGACTTTCATTTCTTTTTGGTCGAGCATTTCCGTCATGATTCATCACTCCCGCTTATTTAATCAATGCGTTGCAATCGACAATCAGTGCAACTTGTCCATTTCCTAGAATCGTTGCGCCAGATATTGCGAAGACATTTTGCAAATAATTCCCGAGCGATTTCAAGACGATTTCTTGTTGACCTATAAAAGAATCCACGACTAGTCCTGCAAGCTTATCTCCTTTTCGAACGATAACAACCGACTGGTAGTCGTCCGCTTGATACGCTCCATCCTCCGTTTCAAAAATCTCTTTCAAATCGACGAGTGGGACAATATTGCCACGGAAATCTATCACTTTCTGATTATGTGCATTCATAATATCCGACGTCTGGATAATGGCAGTCTCGATGATGGACGATAGCGGAATCGCGTAAATCTCTTTCTCCAATTCGACAAGCATGACCGATATGATGGACAGTGTCAGAGGAAGTTGAACTTGGAACAAGGATCCGTGCCCTTCCTTCGAATCGATCGATATATGGCCGCCAAGCGACTCGATGGTGTTTTTCACGACATCGAGACCGACTCCACGTCCGGAAACGTCAGAAATCTTTTCAGCTGTAGAAAAGCCAGATGCCAAAATCAGTTCTGCGACTTGCTTGTCTGTCATTGTATCCGCCATTTCTGCGGAGATGATTCCATTGCTAATTGCTTTTGCGAGTACACGCTCACGATTGACGCCAGCGCCGTCATCTTCCAATTCTATGAAAACATGATTTCCAGAATGGTAGGCACGAAGCGTAACTGTCCCTTCTTCTGGCTTCCCTTTTGCGAGCCGTTCAGCCGGTCTTTCAATTCCATGATCTAGCGCATTTCGGATTAAATGAACAAGTGGATCACCAATTTCGTCGATGACGGTCCGATCAAGTTCCGTTTCAGCACCTATGATTTCCAAGGCGATTTTCTTATCAAGATCACGCGCTAATTGTCGGACCATTTTCGGGAACCGATTGAACACAGTCTCTACCGGTATCATGCGCATATTCAAAATAATCGTCTGCAAATCACCGGAAATTCTCGTCATCCGTTCAACCGTTTCCGTCAATTCGGCATTATGTAATTCACTTGCTATTGATTGAAGCCTGCCGCGGTCTATGACGAGTTCCTCAAACAGGTTCATCAGAATATCCAATCGATCGATATTGACACGAATCGTTTTATTACCGGCTTGCGCTGTGACGTTTTTACGATTCTGTTTATCCCCCGAAACCGTAGCACTTTTCGGATTTGTTGTTGAATCGGCTTTTTCGACTGCCGCTTTCTTCACTATATTTTCTTCTTTTTCAACTCTACCTTGAAGCAATGTTTCGTTCGTAATTGGCCTTACAACAACATTTTCAACTTCGGAAACTTTCATGATTTTGGCCTTCAAGACATCCGCTTCTTCTTTGGTAAGCAACGCGACAGTAAAAGCCTCTTCAAAATCTTCATTTTCCAGCTGTTCAACCGTTGGAGCGGTTTTGATGACCTCTCCAATTTTCTCGAATATTTCAAAGACCATGAAGACCCTGGCAGCTTTCAACAAGCAATCCTCCCGTAATTGGACCGAGATTTCGTATGCTTGGTACCCTTGCTCGAATGATTGGCCAATCACTGTCATATCATATTCGTCAAATTGCAAATCCGAGTGTCCATTCTGTTCCGTTTCCACTTCAGCTACCACCGTTGCTGTAGTTTCAGCGGATGCCGCAACTACAGCCGAACCGCCAGCTTCAATTCGATTGAGTACTTCAACCAGTTCATGGACGTCTTTTTTACCTGTTCCTCCCGATGCAATATCGAGCACCATCTCTTCCAAATCATCAACAGCCTGAAAGACGACATCGATAATTTCAGTCGTGACCCGAATTTTTGCGTTGCGGATGGCATCGAGTACATTTTCCATCTTGTGAGTTAAATCGGCTATATCTTCGTAGCCCATCGTAGCGGACATCCCCTTCAACGTATGGGCAGACCGGAAGATTTCATTAACGATTCCGAGATCTTCCGGGTTATTTTCCAGTTCCAATAAATGTTCATTACATGATTGCAAATGCTCTTTACTTTCTTCAATGAACATTTCCAAGTATTGATTTGTATCCATAATGCCGCCCCCTTAGGCCTTTATGATTTCCAGTATCGAATCCGAGATGTCTTGTAAATCCACTATTCTATCGGCAAAACCAGCTTCCTTTATCGCTTTTGGCATTCCGTAGACAATCGATGTATTTGCAGACTCGGCGATTGTAACCGTCCTACCTTTTCTTCGAAGAACTTCCATACCCCTCGTGCCGTCATTGCCCATTCCTGTCATAATGACAGTGACATAATTGACATCAGCACAGGTCGCAGCGGATTCGAGAAGAACATCTACAGAAGGGCGATGTCCCATACGCGGAGACTCCAAATCATCCAGTTGTGCGTAATAAGACACACCTTTTTTCACCATCTTCAAATGTTTACCTCCTGGTGCAATATACGCCGTTCCATTATCAAGAAGCTCACCATGTTCCGCTTCTTTTACCTGTATGCTACATAGACTGTTAAGCCGGTCTGCAAGCGACTTCGTAAAACCTGGTGGCATATGCTGCACAACGAGAATCGGAACCCCGATTGATTCGGGTAATTGAGTCAGCACTTCTTGTAGTGCTCTAGGCCCCCCTGTCGATGTGCCTATTATAACAAATGTCTTGCCCGTTTTGGGAACCTTAACATCCGGCATCCGAAAATAGTTATCGGAATGTGTGGATGCCTCCCGATGCAACGGAGTTGATTTTATAACGGTTTTTGGGATGTTTGGCTTCGCTACAAGTGGACTTGAAGTTTTCCTAGTCAATGTCGACAAGCGAACTTCCGAAGCTGAAATGACCTTCTCGACAATTTCGTCGCGCACTTCATGCAAATTTAAAGAAATCGCTCCGCCCGGTTTAGCGATGAAATCAACCGCTCCATAAGCCATTGCCAACATCGTATTTTCTGCACCGATTTCAGTTGTACTGGACAACATGACAACGGGGACTGGATGTTTGGCCATAATTTCCTGAAGAGCTTCTAGACCATTCATGAGCGGCATCTCAATATCCATGGTGACGACATCAGGTTTCAACGCCAACACTTTTTCAATCGCGTCTTGACCGTTGCGAGCTGTCCCGATTACCTCAATTTTAGGATGACTCGAAAGGAAATCGGATATGAGCTTTCGCATGAACGCTGAATCATCTACCACAAGCGTTTTCTTTCGACTGCCTGTATTCAAATCAGCCACGCCCTTTCGTAAAAATACTTCTCAACTTTCCGAGGAATCGCTCCCCTTTTCGGATGCCTTTTACGGTTTCAATACCTAGAAAAACGTCTACAATCGCCATCATCCTTTTGGAAATTGGCGCATTCGGATAAAGCTGGAGAAATGGCTTTTGGGCAAGCACAGCCTGATGTACAGCAGGGTCTTCAGGGAGAAAGCCGAGAATTTCCGTTTCTTTGTCTAAAAACTTCCTTGCAGCAAATTGAAGTCTTGCAACAGCATCCTTGCCATCGTCCCCTTTCGACACACGATTACTGACAATATGGAATACTTTCTCTGGATCTTGCAGGCATATGAACTTCATCATCGAATAGGCATCCGTAATCGATGTAGGCTCTGTCGTCGAAATGACAATGATTTCATCCACAGCAGTAATGATTTCAATCGCTGTCTGGGTCGCTCCTGCCCCCATGTCAAACAGGATAAAATCATAGTCTTTCTGCAATTGTTCAAAGCCTTGAATCAATGTATCAAACATGGAGGGCGTCCATTCCATCACAGTGTCCAGACCGGAACCGCCAGCGATGAAATGCAAGCCACCCGAAGCTTCATTGATCACTTGGGATAACGCTTCCGTTCCGACTAAATAATTTTTCAAACTATATCGCGGAGCCATGCCAAGCAAAATATGAATATTCCCCATACCAATATCCATATCGATAATAAGCACTTTTTTTCCTTTAGCAAGAAGGGCATAGGCAAAATTGGTCGAAAAATTGGATTTCCCGACCCCGCCTTTGCCACTGACAATGGCAATCGATCTTGATAGTTCGCCTTGCGCCTTCAGCATCTTTAGTCTAAGGGATTCAGCTTGATCACGCATCCGCTTCACCTTTGAATAGCAGATCGATCAATTTTTTGCAATCCGCTTCCGTAATGTCTTCCGGCACTTCTTGTCCATCCGTATAATAAGCTGTCCCGATTCCATACTCCTTCATCAAATTAAACATTGAACCGATCGATCCCGTTTCATCCATTTTCGTAAAAATGAACTTCTCAATTGGAAATGCGTTAAATTGGTCAACAATGACCCGCATATCCTCCTCCTTAGACGTCATCGACAGCACAAGGTAAGATTCCATTTCCATTGAGAAGTCAATAAGTTGCGATAAATCCTCGACAAATTTGGCTTCTTTGTAATTGCGACCGGCTGTGTCGATGAAAATCAACTCACGATCGGAAAGCTTGGCAATCGCCTCTTCAAAATCTGAATGATTGTACGCAACCTCGACAGGTGCTTGCAGTAAATTGGCATATGTCCGGAGTTGCTCAATGGCTGCAATCCGATACGTATCCGTTGTGATAAAGCCGATTTTCTTCTTATTTTCGAGCAAGGCCCTTGCAGCAATTTTAGCGATCGTCGTCGTCTTTCCAACCCCGGTCGGACCCAATACATTAATGTATTTTTTTTGAAATGAAATACCGCCGAATGGCAAACTGTCTAACTCCCGCTCTAGTATTTCCTTGACGATTTTACGTTGCTCACGATCCGTGAAATCCCTTTTTTCCACTTTCATACGTTTGAATAATTCCTCACCGATCATCGTAATGAATGAAGCAGCCAAGCCTTGCTTCTCCAGGCTTGTCAGCAAAGGTTTCATCTCATCAGGGAATTGGGCGTATGTCGTGGATTGTTGCATACTTTTCAACATCTTTTTCAAATCGTTCATTTCCTTCTGCAATTCCAAAGATGCTTGTCCATCGCTTTGAACTTGCTGAGAAGGTTGTGGGAAAACCGGTGCCATCTCCTTTTGCATTGGCTCATCAAATCCTGCAACGACTTCAACAGAACGCTTTCTGAACAAACCGAGAAAACCTTTCGATTTGACGACAGAAGAACTGAGAATGATGGCATCATCGCCAAAATCAGATCGCACTTTTTTCATCGCGTCCACCATGGTGTCCGCCGTATATCTTTTCATTTTCATCAGATATCCACCACCCCGACACTTTGGACTTCAATCGAAGCTTCAAGTTCATTGTAAGATAAGATTGGAATTTGTGGGAAATAGCGTTCTGTAATTTGTCTTAAGTACATACGGATTGCCGGCGAACAAAGAACGACTGGCGACTGATCCATCAAAGCGACACGCTCCACTTCGCGTGCGATCGACTCATTGATCTCTTGTGAAACAGCTGGATCAATCGATAAATAATTCCCTTGTTCGGTCTGCTGGATCGTATCAGCTATCGATTTTTCCACTTTACCGGATACGGTTAGCACTTTCAGCGATTGACCTGCCGCTGCATACTGATTAGTAATTTGGCGGGCCAATGCCTGTCTGACATATTCCGTCAGCACATCGACATCGGACGTATACTTCGAGTAGTCTGCCAATGTTTCAAAAATGATCGGCAAGTTCCGAATGGATACATGCTCCCGCAACAGTTTGGCGAGCACTTTCTGGATTTCCCCAATGGATAATGGGGTAGGTGTCAGTTCGTCCACAAGAATCGGATACGTTTCCCGTACATGATCGATGAGCTGCTTCGTTTCCTGTCGACCGATCAAATCAGCTGCATGGGCACGGATTACTTCTGTTAAATGGGTGGAGACGACACTTGGCGGATCGACGACTGTATAGCCGATAATCTCTGCATCTTCCTTGACGTCCTCTGTAATCCATTTGGCTGGAAGTCCGAATGACGGCTCAACTGTATCGATCCCTTCGATGGAATCGTCTCCTCCCGGGCTCATCGCAAGGTAATGGTCCAGTAACAATTCGCCCCTTGCTAATTCACTTCCCTTAATTTTGATTCGGTACTCATTTGGTTGCAATTGTATATTATCCCGAATCCGGACAACTGGAATGACAAGGCCCAACTCAATCGCCAGTTGTCTACGAATCATGACGACACGGTCGAGGAGATCCCCACCTTGCGTCGCATCGACGAGCGGGATAAGCCCATAACCGAATTCGAATTCAATCGGATCGACATTCAAAAGATTGACGACATTTTCAGGACTTTTCATACCTTCCGTTTCAACATCCTCTTCCATCTCCAGTAATTCTTCTGGATCTTCAACCGTTTTGCGGGACATCGTAAATGCACCTGCTGCCAATGCAGCTGCAATCGGAATGGTCAACATATCGTTGATCGGCGTTGCCAGCCCAAGCATTAAAATCGTAGCTGCCGCAACATATAATAGTTTTGGTTGACCGAGCAACTGACTCGTAATATCCGTGCCGAGATTCCCTTCCGACGTCGCACGTGTCACGACAATACCGGTTGCCGTCGAAATAAGAAGTGCCGGAATTTGCGATACAATCCCGTCCCCAACTGTCAGCTGGGAGAAAAGTACCGCCGCTTCTCCAAATGGTAGCCCCATCTGCGCAACTCCGATAATCATCCCGACAAGCAAGTTAATGATGACGATGATAATACTTGCAATGGCGTCTCCTTTGACAAATTTGGTCGCACCGTCCATCGCACCATAGAAATCCGCTTCATTACTTACCTTTTCACGGCGCATCCGCGCTTCCGTTTCAGATATCATGCCAGCATTCAAGTCCGCATCGATACTCATCTGTTTTCCGGGCATTGCATCGAGTGTAAAACGGGCAGCCACTTCTGATACACGCTCCGCCCCTTTCGTAATGACGATAAACTGGATAATGACCAGAATGGCAAAGACAACAAGCCCAACGACAATATTGCCTCCGGTTACGAACGTTCCGAAAGTATCAACGACTCCACCCGCATCTCCATTCGTCAAAATAGCTCTTGTGGTCGAAATGTTCAACCCGACCCTGAACAAAGTCAAAAGTAAAACGATCGTTGGAAAAATGGAAAATTCCAGCGCTTCCTTCATATTCATGGCAGTCAGCAAAACCATTAAGCCGAGAGTAATGTTAATGATGATCAGAAAACTTAAAAGCCATGTCGGAAGCGGGATGACAAGCATCGCAACAATCATGATGACCGCCGCAAGCACACCTATATCTCTAAATTGCATGTCATCCCCACTTTCTTGTAAATTATCTAGACGCATTTATCTTCATTCAGCAGAAGACTCCCACCTCGCTAGGTGGCGAGATGAATGCGGTTTTGTTTCTTGTTCGGCGGGTGTTCAAACGCCCGCTGAACGAAGAATGGATGGCAACCTAAGTTCGCCGCGTCCTGCGGCAACGGTTGCATGACCTACATCCTGTAGGCCCGCGGATGTCACAGATTTTGAAAGGAGTTAATTCTCCAAAAGCGTAGGGCGCCTGCCTAGGGGCGACAGGCATAAGGCGAAGATGCGGCGTGGCGTCTTTTGCCACAGAGCAACTTTGACTTATGTCCCGAGCCCCTGGCGCCCGAAGACTAGACGTGAGCTTTGCTCAATTCAAAATCTGGACACAATCACGCCGAGGCGTGATTGATACTCAAACTCAAATTTTACGTTGAATTCGATAGACGTACGCCAATACTTCGGCGACCGCTTTAAAAAACTGTTCGGGAATCCGATCCCCGATCTCTACTTCATCGTAGAGCGACCTAGCTAAAGGTCGATTTTCTACCATGACAATCTCATGTTCTTTAGCAATCATTTTAATCTTTTGTGCTACGAAATCGACGCCTTTCGCCACCACGATCGGCGCATCCATATTGCCATCATCGTACTTGATGGCAATCGCGTAATGGGTCGGGTTCGTAATGACGACATCCGCTTGTGGGACTTCCTGCATCATCCTGCGCATCGCCATCTCTCGTTGACGTTGCTTAATGCGGGATTTAATAAGCGGGTCCCCTTCAGAGTTTTTATGTTCATCCTTTATATCCTGTTTGGACATCCGGAGATTTTTTTCATAGTCATATTTCTGATAAATGAAATCCAAAATTGCAATAAACAGCAATACAAAAGACGCTATAATGCCCATTAGCACAGTGAGCTGCGCAATCGTCGAAAGTGTATCTAACGGCGTCTTATACGCTAACCCAAGTACTTTGTCTATATTCAAAAAAACGATAAGAAACGTGACCGTACCGATGAACGAAATTTTCAAGATCGATTTTAAAAGTTCTACAATGGCACGAATGGAAAAAATACGTTTAAGTCCTTTAATGGGATCAATTTTCTTTAAATCAAATTTCAATGGCTCGGTCGTAAAGTTGAAGCCGAACTGAAACAAGTTTCCGGCTACCCCTGCCACAACCGCGATTAACATAATTGGCAATAGAATGAAAGCCATTTGGAGCAGAATTTCTGAATAAATGAGCATGGTCTGATTATGATCCATTGACGTAATCGGAACATATTGCGTAAAAACATGCGTAAAAAAGAAAGTAAATCGATCGCGCATGAACCCAGCTGCAAAAAAAAGAAAGAGAAAAACTGATAACAGGACAATCGCGCTTGTGACATCTTGGCTTTTCAGAACTTGTCCCTTTTTACGTGAATCTTGACGCTTCTTGGGCGTAGCCTTCTCCGTCTTTTCGCCCGCGAAAAATTGCAAATCCAAGCGCAATAGCATTCGTTTAGCCACCTCCAAGAAGAACCATCAAGTCTCGTATACTCAAAATCATCACTTCAAATAACTTCCGCATCACTTGAACCATGACACCCATCGTGATGAACAGAACAACAAAACTGACACCAATTTTAATCGGGAAACCGACTACAAAAATATTCAATTGCGGTACGGTTCTTGCTGTAATCCCCAGTGCTAAATCGACAAGAAATAATGTCGCTACAATCGGGATCGCCATTTGAAAGGCAATGGCAAAAGACGCCGCAAACGTCCGAACGACAAATTCGATGAGACGTTCCTCTCCAAATGCCGGCCAAAGCTGGTCAATCGGGATGAATTGATAACTATAAAAAATCCCATCCAGCAACATATGATGTCCGTTCAATGCGAGCAATAATAAGATCGCCAGCGAATTGAAAAACTGACCGAGTAGCGGGGATTGTGCACCTGTTTGCGGATCGATGACGTTGGCAATGGCAAAACCCATTTGAAAATCGATAAATCCACCGGCTATTTGAATGGCCGACATGACGATAAATGCAATAATGCCGATAAATAGCCCGGTCATCGCTTCTTTCATGACAAGCAGCAGATAGGCACCGTCAATCTCCAACTCGGGGGCATCAATGGAATAGACAAGCATCCAAGCGAGCAATGCACCGAGAATGATACGGTGTGTTGCCGGAATAGATCGATAAGAAAAAAGCGGAGCCGTGACAAAAAATGCGGTGACGCGGGTTAGTACAAGTAAATAAACGGCTAATGATGGGATTAATTCATCCATATCATCACCCGATATACCGAACGAGATTATCGAAAATATCAGTTGCAAAAGCTGTGACTCTTGCTAACATCCATGGTCCGAAAAAAACGATCGCTACAAGAACAGCAATAATTTTAGGAACAAATGCTAATGTCTGTTCTTGAATTTGGGTTGTCGCTTGGAATATACTGACGGCAAGTCCAGTCAGCAATGCGACTAAAAGGAGGGGACCGGATGCCAGAAGGACGACCCATATGGCACGCTCCGCTATCGCTATGACCGTTTCGCTTGTCATTCAAACCCCTCCTAAAAACTTTGCAATAATGATTTAATAACGAGATACCAACCGTCCACGAGAATAAAGAGTAAAATTTTAAATGGCAATGAAATCATGACAGGTGGCAACATCATCATCCCCATCGACATTAAAACGCTAGCCACAATCATATCAATGACAAGAAACGGAATGAACACCATGAAACCCATTTGGAAAGCGGTTTTGATTTCACTTAAGGCGAATGCCGGTACAAGCATTGTCAATGGGATTTCTTCCAATGTCTCAGGCCGTTCTGCCCCGTTATAACGCAGGAATAATTCCAAATCTTTCTGTCTCGTATGCTCGCTCATAAACTCTTTAAACGGAACACTTGCCTGTTCGTAAGCTTCTTCGAGTGTAATCTCTTCTGCAAATAATGGCGTCAGTGCCTGTTCATTCACCTGCTGAAATGTCGGAGCCATAATGAAAAATGTTAAAAATAGGGCAAGACCGACAAGGACTTGGTTCGGCGGCATCTGCTGTGTTGCCAATGCCGTTCTGACAAATGACAGCACGATGATAATCCGTGCAAATGATGTCATCAAAATCAGAATGGCTGGCGCAAGGGACAAAACAGTCAGCAATAGCATCAGTTTAATGGAAGTCGATACGTTGGACGGATCACTATCCGAAAAAAATTGAACAAAATCATTCATTTCGGTCGCGCTCCTTTTCTGTCAACTTGCTAATCTGCCGCTTTCTCTCTTCTTTCAATTCATCAAGCTTGGATTGGAACAAATGGCCAAATGCTGCCGGTTCATCTTCCGCTTGCCTTGTTGACGATTTACCTGGCATTTTCGTAAGTATACGATTAAGCATGCCTGTTGCAGTTGTTGCCTCCGAGCTCTCTCCTTCATAAAACGCTTGGAGCGCCTTGATTTCTTCCGAATCGGTAATTTCTTTCAGAAGTCGGATATCATCTCCGACACCAATCAAGTAATACGATTCGCCAATGACGACCAATTGGATGGACTTATGCTGTCCAAGGGATAGTCCTCCCATATTTTTCATCAGCCGCGTTTTATCGTATAGCCTATTTTTGCGATTGATCAATTTCAACAACCCGTACAATAAACCGATGACAAACAGCAATGCAAAGACAACTCTTATGTAATCTGTCACTGACGGACCAACAGCTGCCCCGTCAGAACGACCGGCAGCTGGAGATTCATTGTCCAATTCAATTTCTTCATGTTCTTCGTCCTGTTTTTCTTTATCTTTAAAGGAATCTTTAACTGACATGTTCGGATCATCCACTGCATAGGCGGATTCCGCTGGCAATTGACTTCCCAATAACAGCAACAGAAGGAAAATGACCAAATACTTTTTTATCCCTACTAATTTCATCTTCCGATTATCCCAGAGCTTTTTCAATCGCTTCAATCACACGATCCGCCTGAAACGGTTTAACGATAAAGTCTTTTGCGCCCGCTTGGATAGCATCGATGACCATCGCTTGTTGTCCCATTGCAGAACACATGATGATCTTGGCCGCAGGATCCTTTTCTTTGATTGATTTCAATGCAGCAATGCCGTCCATTTCAGGCATTGTAATATCCATCGTTACAAGATCCGGTTTCAATTCCATATACTTTTCAACTGCTTGTGCGCCGTCCGCCGCTTCTCCAACCACTTCAAAGTTATTTTTCGTCAAAATATCTTTAATCATCATGCGCATGAATGCAGCATCATCTACTATTAAAATACGTTTTCCCATGTTCTTTACCTCCTGATATCATTTATCGTAAATTATTCAATCGTTCTGTCTGACTCAAAATGTCTGTAATGCGTACGCCGAAGTTTTCATCGATAACGACGACTTCCCCTTTCGCAATATGGCGATCATTCACCAAAATATCGACAGGTTCGCCTGCCAGTTTATCAAGTTCAATAATCGATCCGCTAGACATTTCCAAAATCTCTTTCACAGAACGTTTTGTCCTTCCTAATTCTACAGTGACTTGTAGAGGAATGTCGAGGAGCATATTTAAATTATTGGACTCTGTCTCGTTCAAGGTTGGACTGTCAAAACTAGCAAATTGTGCTTGCTGGACGTTTATTGGTTGTTGTGTCCGCATCGGGGGCAGTTGCGGTGCTGCGCTTTGCCGTCCCAAATAAGGATCCTCTGCTGGCTGCCATCTCTCTTCGTTCGGCATACTTTGTTCATATGCAGGTTGAGTTGGAGCCTGCTGTGGCGGTTGTACAGGAGCCGCTGGTTCAGCGATCGCTGCCGCCTCCTCCGCTTCGCCGCCTACTAACGATACAACGAGATTTTTCCCGAATTTAAGTGGAAGCAGTTGCATAATCTCAGAGTCGATTAGCGAGCCGACCTTCAATGTAAACGACACTTTTACTAACAAATCATCTTCTGGTATATGTTCACGCCCCTGATCGGATTGTACATCCATTAGATCAATCATTGGGGGAGAAATATCCACTTTTTTATTAAATACGGTCGACATGGAAGTCGCTGCGGATCCCATCATCTGATTCATCGCTTCTTGAACGGCACTTAGATGGATTTCACCGAGATCCATATTCGGTGTTGTGCCGTCACCGCCCAACATGAGGTCTGCAATGATTGCGGCATCACTTTGCTTGATAACAAGCAAGTTCATCCCACTTAATCCTTCCGTATATTCCACTTTAATCGCGACATATGGATGGATAAATTCCGCCTCAAGGCTTTCTTTATCGATAACCGAAATCGTCGGTGTTGTAATTTCCACTTTTTGGCCGAGCAATGCCGATAAGGCAGTAGCAGAGCTGCCAAAGGAAATATTCCCGATTTCACCGAGTGCATCCTTTTCCATTTCATTCAGGTAATCTTCTGTGTTGATTTCTTTTGTGGACGAGATTTCGGATTCTTCAGTCCCTACCGGTTCTCCTCGTAATAATGCTTCAATTTCTTCTTGCGATAGGATATTATCACTCATCATCTTCATCCCCTCCTATCCTAGTTTCGATAATCTGAACAGCCATCCTACTTCTCAAATGCCCAGGCTGTCCAGTGAATTTCGGTATATTACCGACTTTGATAATAAGCGGCTCATCGATCTTCCGGTCAAGCGAAATGACATCGCCGACTTGTAAGTGGAGAAAATCCTCAACTGTCATTTGTCCTTGCCCCAACTCAGCAACGATCGGTAGCGGAGCCGTTTTTACTCGTCTTTCCAACAAAATGCTTTGCTCTGGCGTTGGTTCTTTCTTATTGGACTGCATCCAATATCTGACGGACAAGTTCGGCACAATCGGTTCTAAGACAACATGTGGAATACAAATATTAATCATGCCGCTCGATTCACCGATCATGATGTTGAAAGAGATGACGACGACCGTTTCATTCGGCGAAATCATTTGCAGAAACTGCGGATTCACTTCCATTTCTTTCAAATAAGGATCGATATCGATAATGCCCGACCAAGCCTCCCGTAAATTATCAAAAGATCGTTCAAAGAGATTGGTCATGATTTTCGTTTCGATTTCGGTCAGATTATCGACTTTTCCCGGACTCGCGCCAACGCCTCCCATCAGACGGTCAAGCATCGAATAAGCAATGTTAGGATTCACTTCCATCAAAATATTCCCGTCCAATGGCGGCACTTCAAAAATATTAATCAGTGTCATATTCGGAATGGAACGGATGAATTCCTCAAACGGGATTTGATCGACCGACGCAACATTGATCTGAACATAAGTCCGAAGTTGAGCCGAAAAATACGTCGTCAACAATCGGGCAAAGTTTTCATGGATCCGCGTCAAACTGCGGATCTGGTCTTTGGAAAAGCGGAGGGCACGTTTGAAATCGTACACTTTGACCTTCCGGGTTTCCTCCTCAGCCTTCATGTCTTCTGCTGACATTTCTCCTGTCGATAGCGCCGATAAAAGTGCGTCTATCTCGTTTTGAGACAAAATATCCCCGGACATATGGCCACCTCCTGCCTTCTACATGATTTGTTATTGCGTAAATCGTCATTGGATAATATAGGAGACGATATACACTTTTTCAATTTGTCCTTCTTGCATCAGGGGATCTATCTGCGATTTGATCGCGTCCTCAAATGCCTGTTTCCCAATTTTCCCTTCCAAGTCTTTCGACGTCATCTCGGACAATTCTTGAATTACCGTGTTTTTCACTTGGAAATCCCGTTTGGCCAGTTCGGCTGCTGCTTTTTTATTGTCCGTCTGGATTTTCAAGGAAATTCGGATGAACTGATTGCCGGCCAGATTCGTCGTTATCTCTTCGACATCGACAGAAGACTCGATGATTTCATCAATTGTCGGTTCTTTATCCGAATCCCCTTTTGTCATTTGTGTAACAAGTATGAGAGCAACAACACCGACAAGCGTAATGCAAACTAAGATGATCAGGGATATGGTCAGCACTTTATTCTTCATGTTCTTCACCTCGGATATGCGGATTGGATAACAGCTGGACCGCCTGATAAAATTCGATAATTCGACTGTTCACTGCTTCAGCCGTATCCAGTACGACATATTTCGTACCAGTCGTCAGTGTAATGGTCGTATCTGGAAACGTCTCTACTTTTTCTATGTACAAGGCGTTCAATGTGAACGCTGTGCCATTGAGGCGTGTAACTTGGATCATATGTAAGGGCCGGGCAGCAAGAGCCGGCCCGGCCCTCCTTTTCTGTTGAAATAATACTAGCTTAGTAGATAAAATCAGATTATCGTTTTAGATTGACAAGCTCTTGAAGGATTTCGTCAGAAGTCGTGATGATTCGTGTATTCGCTTGGAAACCACGTTGTGCCACGATCATTTCGGTAAATTCTTCGGCCAGGTCGACGTTGGACATTTCTAGGGAACCAGATTTGATAGCTCCAAGTCCTTCTTCAAGTGGAGTCATATCCTCAGATGGATTACCGGAGTTTGCCGATACCTGAAAGTAGTTTCCTCCTACTTTTTCAAGTCCCCCAGGGTTATTGAATTTCACTAGAGAAATTATCTGTGGATCATCATTTAATTCTCCATCTACAACAAAATTCACAGCGCCATTTTGTCCGATTGAGAGCGAAGTTGCGTTAATCGGAACTATAATCTGTTCTCCGTCTATATCTAATAAAAAACGTCCCTCTCCGTCAACGATTCTCGCTTCTTCGGCATCGTCGCCTTCACCTTTATCCAAGTAAAAATTTCCCGCTCTTGTGAAAAGTACATCATCTTCACCCTCGCCATTTTGAACCCGGAAGTATCCATCCCCTTCAATCGCAAGATCTAATGTATTCCCTGTATATTGCGTTGAGCCTCCTCCATGAATTGTATCAATGGCGGCTATTTGTGAACCTAACCCAACTTGTTTCGGATTAACCCCACCGCGATTCTCTGTTGGCGCTGATGCCCCCGCAACTGTCTGCGAATATAAATCCTTGAAGATAACCCGTCCTTTTTTAAATCCATACGTATTGACATTCGAAATATTGTTCCCGATGACGTCCAGTTTCGTTTGGAAGTTCCGAAGTCCTGATATTCCTGAGTACATTGAGCGTAGCATATTACTGTTTTCCCCTCTCGGTTTTTAAGTGTAGCCGCGTCTATCGGTCGGCGGCTGGATGGCATCCTGAACAGGTCCTGCCATGATTAACTGAGCACGATCGTGCCGTCGATATTCGTAAATAACTGATCTTTCGCTTCCATGCGATCCATCGCTGTAATGACGGTGGCGTTCTTAGCGCTGACGATGAGTGCAGCTTGTTCCATCAAGACGAGCGATTCTTTGATTCCTTTCGATTTCGCCTCGTTCACCTTGTCTGTGATGTGTGCCCATTCAACTTCCGATATGTGAATGTTCCGTTCCGCTAATCGGTCGGACGCATGCTTGCTGATCTTCAATGCAGCGGGTTGCATCGCTTCATTCAAATGCTCGAGAAACGCTTTGTTCGGGCTTTGTGTGATTGTTGGCGCTTTTCCTTGGCGTACGAACGGTTGCGATGGAATGCGATGGAGGTTTATTTTATCCATGTCATCGCTCCAATCTCCGTTATTGGCTGATTGATATAAAAAGGTCGCCGCTAATGCGACTGCCATCTTCCAAAATATATTGTAGCTTTCCTTCTTTATTGGACACAGAGACAACCCTTCCGGACTTTTCTTCTTCCCCATCCATATAGCCGACTGTCTTACCGATTAACATGCTTGCTTCCACAAGACTGTTCGTATTCCCCGAACTTGCAAGTACTTCGGAAATATTGCCTGGTGTCAATTCCTTGCCATTTTCCAGTGTGAATACAGCTGAACCGTTAACGAATTTAATGGACGTGATCCTGCCTGTCCCTTCGTTCACAACCGGTTTGCCATCTTCTCCCGTTTCCTCCGTTATTTCATGCCAGCGGATAGTTTTACCGACGAAGTTATTGTACTGGATCAGTTGTGATTGGTTTTGCGCTTCTGCAAATTTCTCGAATGACTTTGATAGATTCATTGTCTGTTCGAGTGCCGAAAATTGAGCCATCTGTGCAATGAATTCATTATCTTTCATCGGGTTTGTCGGGTCTTGGTTTTGCAATTGAGCGATGAGCAATTTCATGAAATCGTCTTTACCAAGCGTCCCATTACCGGTTTTACGCTCATCTCGTTGCTTATTGATCAAATACATATCACTCGTTATTGCTGTTTGTCCCTCAATCATTTGTTACACCTCTAGTTCAATCATATATTCTTGAAAGGTCTTGTCTTCTTCACTGTTTTGCTGATGCTGTTGTTCAGCCTCTTGCTGTTGCCTTCCAAACTGTTGGTTAAAGGCTTGCTCACGATCATTTCTTGTTGTATCTTGCAACGTTTGTGAAATATCGATGCGATCGATTTGAATGTTTTGCTGGACGAATGCTTGTCGTAACTGATGCAATTGACTATCTAACATTTCTTTGCCAAGGGCCGTCGATGCGAGAATACGCGCAGTCATGATGCCGTTCGTTTGCAATAATTCAATTCGGACTTGTCCAAGATGTTCCGGATACAATTTGATGAGTAACCGGGTCGTTCCGCCGGTCTGTCCAAAATTGGAGCGTTTGAAAATCGTTTGCAATTCACGAATCAAGGCTTCGCTTCGTGTATGATTTTCCAGTTCCGTAACAACGAATTCACCTTTCGCTACTGCAACTGTCCCAATTGCGCTATTTACGACTTGCGGTGATGTTTCTTTAGATAGATTTATACTCGTCAAAGAGTCATGTCCCACTTTCATAGTCGTTTCGTCCATCACTTTTGAAGATGAGCTGGTTGATAGTGGGTTAGCTTGTTGAATCGTCTGACGGATCGTTTGTTTTTCGCCGTTTTCTAAGGTGACATCTTCCTTCACCGATTGGCTTGCATCGATCCGATTGGTGATCCTTACCGGGTGCATCTGTTCCATAAGATTGAACGAAGGTTGTTTAACATGTAGATCCGTTTCAAGCTGTGTTCCAGCCAAGCTTAGGTAACTTTGCAAGGCGAAAACCTGCTGTTCTTGTTTCAAAAGCAAATCGGTTTTCGGCGCGATCAACTCCACAGCCTTCAATAATGTCAACAATTCAGCTGCTTGTTGTTTGGAGATGTCACCTTTTCCTCCAAGAGCGTCCGTCAAGTCTTTGAAAAAAGTCGGGGCGCTTTTATCAATTGCTTCCAACACCATCCAAATATCGGACAGTTTTGCAAGTTCCACTTCACTCTGATCCGCATTTTCCAGTAACTGCGATAACGACTCTATCAACTGCTGCGTATCTAAATGAAGCTGTTCCGCCAGTTCGTTAACATTGCTAAGACTTGTAATCGATTGAAGAATCCCCTCTTCCGATTCGGCATCTAATCCCTTGACAATATCCTCCAACTCTTCGATAGAAGTAGCATTCAATAATGCGATGATGGTTTCATCTGAAACGATGTCGTCAGTTGGCTTAACCTCTGACATGTTCGTGAGTGTATGCTTAGCCGTTATACTCCCCAAGACAGATCCGAAAGTCTGCCCAGACGTTTGACCTATCTGCACATTCGAGGTCGTATTCGGTACGTTCATTCCAACCATTGTTTGTAATGCTGCGATATTCACTTATTCACCTCCCTTCAAAATGCATTCTTCTCATCTTGTCATCATTGTCGTATACTTTGCCGCATCCTCTGGTGACATTTTTTCTAAAATGGCTGCTAGGTCATCCGGCTTTAAACTCGTCAGGATCCGAATCGCTTCGGCATCATTCATATTTGTAATAACAGGGGCTGCAGATTTCGCAGACATTTGTTCGAAAGTACGAACAATTTCTGCAAACTGCTTATTCGTATCTTCCTTTTCACGTTGGAGCGTTTCAATTTCTGCAAGTAGCTTTTCCTGCTCAATCAGCAACTGCTCCTTTTCATCCGCAGACTGATCGAGCTGCTGCTGTAGTTTAAACAGTTGGGCTTCTTTTTCTTGGATCTCTGCTTGAAGTGTAACCACACGCTCTTCCGATACGAGATCTGCTTGTTCGGGCTTGTCATTTTGTTCAGAGCTGAACGGTAACTTGCTGGACCATTCTTTCGCCTTGTCAAACACGTTGATATCCGCCACTTGTGCAATGATCAGGAAAACTGCCGTCGCGAATAACAACGGGATAATAACTAAAAGCAGTATCGATTGAAAAATGCCGCGGGATGTCCTTTTTTCCTTCGCAGTCATTTCCGTAGATTGTTTCGTTTGTTTCACCACATTACCACCCGTTTTCTCTTCTGCGGAACTTCATTGTCGACAATTCATCGAGCTCAATTGCTTCTAGTTGTTTCATTTCAGCGCGATGATGTTCACGATCTTTTTCTTTCATTTTTTCAAACTTCTTCACTTCAAGCGATTTTTCCAATAGTTTGTTCTCATACCAATTCATTTTTGACCGAGCTTGGATCACTTCTTGTTGCAAGATGGCAATCCTTTTTTCCAAACTGTCGATGAACCGGGCATAATGATGAATTTCATTGACCGAAAAGCCTGTCATCATTTTCTCTTGCTGTTCCTGAAGGACATTTTCTTTCTTTTTCAGCAAATCGTATAGTTTTGTGGCGACCGTCTCGAATGCTTGAATAGATGCTTTGAATGCCACCTCGGTTTCCGTTTTTTCCTGTTCTCGGTATGTCAATACTTTTTCGAAGCGATAATGATAAGGTTTCATCAGTTTCCGCCTCCCGATCCAAGCGAAATGAGTTCTTCGATTGTATCTTCCATGGAAATATTATCTTGGAAACTTTGCTTCAAGAAATTGGTGATCAACGGCTCATATTCAATCGCTTGGTCGATCTCCCTCGATGTGCCTCTTTTATAGGCCCCGATATTGATCAAGTCCTCGGATTTGTCATACGTATAATACAATTCCCGCAAGCGTTCTGCCGCCTTTCTATGTTCCGGATCAGCTATATGGTTCATCAAACGGCTGACGCTTTTTAGGACGTTGATCGCCGGATATTGCCCTTTGTTGGCAAGTGTTCGATCCAAGACGATATGCCCGTCCAAAATCCCTCGGACAGCATCGGCAATCGGTTCATTCATGTCATCGCCATCGACAAGAACCGTGTAGAACGCTGTAATGGCACCATGCTCGTTCGTGCCCGTCCGTTCCAGCAACTCTGGTAAGATTGCAAAAACAGAAGGCGTATACCCCCGTGTTGCAGGCGGTTCGCCGACAGCGAGTCCAATTTCTCGCTGCGCCATCGCAACCCGTGTGACGGAGTCCATCATGAGCATGACGTTCATCCCTTTGTCGCGGAAATACTCGGCAATCGCTGTAGCTGTAAACGCCCCTTTAATGCGCATCAAAGCCGGTTGATCGGATGTTGCCGCAACGACGATCGTCCTACTTAAACCTTCCGGACCTAAGTCCCGTTCGATGAATTCCCGCACTTCCCTACCGCGTTCTCCGATCAGTGCGATGACGTTCAAATCGGCTGTTGTATTGCGTGCAATCATGCCGAGCAACGTACTTTTCCCTACACCAGAACCTGCAAATATGCCGACCCGTTGACCATTTCCAACCGTCAGCATGCCGTCGATCGCTTTTACACCAACCGCAAGTTTTTCATTGATCGGCGGACGCGTCAGTGCGTTTGGCGGATTTTGTTCAGTCCGGACTGTCGTCAATCCTTTCGGCAGTGTGCTGTTATCGATCGGTCTCCCCATCGAATCCAACACTTTTCCGATTAAATTCATGCCGACCTTCACCTCTAGAGGTTTCCCTAGACTTTCAACTAGGCAACCGCTAGATATATTGCGGATATTCGTATACGGCATCAGAATGACAATTTCTTCTCGGAAACCGACGACTTCCGCTTGGATGATCGAGTCTTCTTTCCCAGAATCATTTAAATGGATATGACAGACATCACCAATCGAACTTTCCGGCCCTTGTGATTCAATCATGAGGCCGACGACACGGGCAACCCGACCGAATTTTTTAAACGTGTTCACGCGTGGAATGAATTCAGTTAAGTTTGCCGCTTTTTTCATCGTCATTCACCACTTTCCATGATCTCGACAAGTTTCTCCCTTAATTCGTTCAGTTGTTCATCTATGCTTACTACAATTCGGCCATGATTCGTTTCAATATAGCAATCCGTCGCCTTGAAATCTTCGTTTACAAAAATTAAAAAGGGTACGTCCGGCGGAAATATGGATGCGAGCTCTGTCCGATTATCAGAAACAAGCTCAAAATAATCCAATGAGACGTATAATTTAATTTCTTTCATCTCTCGTGCTTCTTTCAATGCTCTTTTGACGAAGTCCAAATAACGCTCTGGATCGTTTTGGAGTGTGAGTCCCATAATTCGTTCTGCTGTTCGCATCGCAAGTTCCAAAATGATCCTTTCTTGGCTTTCCAAGTATTTTTGTGCATTGGTATAGGCCAATTCGGTTGCTTCATTGGCGGTTCGAATAGATTCAGCCATATCGGATAGCACTTTATTATGCCCTTCCTCATAGCCGACTTGAAAACCTTCGTCATAGGCTTGCTGTTGCAGGCTGACTTTTTCATCTTCCCAGGCAGCTTGCATCGCTGCAATATCTTCAGTGGCTGTTTGCCTCATTTGCTCTACAAGCATTTTGTCCTGTTGGATCGATTTCTTGGCTTCCTGTAATAGCCGGTCCCTTTCTGCCACTACCGATTCCAAAGTGGTTTCATCCTTCGTTTCAACCAGTTCAGGTACGGTTAGATTACGGATCGAAATCTCTTTCTTGTTTCCGTTTTGCATAATCGTATGATAAGAACGGAATACATTAGACAATGACGTCATCTCCTCCACCACGGGCGATGATGATTTCTCCGGAATCTTCCAGTCTGCGAATAATGCCGACGATACGGGATTGCGCTTCTTCGACATCTTTCAAGCGGACAGGCCCCATAATTTCCATCTCATCTTTGAACGATTCAGCCATCCGTTGTGACATATTCCGGAACAATACTTCTTTGACCTCTTCACTGGAGACTTTCAACGATAGAATCAAGTCTTCGTTTTCGCAATCCCTGACAATACGTTGAATGGAACGATTGTCTAATGTCACAATATCCTCGAATACGAACATCCGCTTCCGGATTTCCTCAGCCAGTTCCGGGTCTTGAATTTCAAGTGCATCAAGAATCGTTTTCTCCGTCGACCGATCTACGCCATTCAGCACTTCCACAACAGCGTCCACGCCACCTGTTTCCGTATAGTCCTGCGTAACAGTGGATGATAGCTTGCGCTCCAATACCGCCTCGATTTCGCTGATCACTTCCGGAGATGTCGAATCCATCGTTGCAATTCGTTTCGCAATATCCGCTTGCACTTCTTGAGGAAGGGACGATAAAATCATCCCGGCTTGCTCCGCCTCCAAATAAGACAAAATGAGTGCAATCGTCTGTGGATGTTCATTCTGGATGAAATTCAAAATTTGTCCAGGATCAGCCCGTCTCGCAAAATCAAATGGCCTTACTTGTAAAGAGGATGTGAGTCGATTGATGATCGCTTGTGCATGATCTTTCCCAAGAGCTTTTTCGAGGACCGTTTTCGCATAGCCGATCCCCCCTTGGGAAATATAATCCTGAGCAAGTGCAATATTATGGAACTCCTCAATGATTTCTTCTTTCACAGATGCCTCGACTTTTTTTACGCCTGAAATTTCAAGCGTCAGGCGTTCAATCTCTTCCTCGCTCAAATGTTTATAGACGGATGCGGATACTTCCGGACCGAGGGATATGAGTAGAAGCGCCGCTTTTTGTTTACCGGTCATTCCTTTTTCTTTCTTTACCACTATTCATCTCTCCCTATCATTCCTCGGCCAGCCATGTACGCAATAGCTTCGCAAACTCTTCCGGCTTTTCTTTTGCCATCTTCTCAAGCTGCTTTCTGCGAAGTGTTCCTTCCGTTTCCATATCCTGATTGATATCGTCCACATCGAGTTCAACCTGCTCTTCGAGAATCATCTCTGCTTCCGTCTCTTGTGCTTTTCTTCTATTTCGTACAAATAGGACGATCAGTACGATGATAATGAGTAACAGTGCCCCACCTATCACATATACCCACCATGGGATAACGGATTCCGTTGCTGGAGATTCAACTACTTTTCCATTGAATGGTTGAACTGAGACGTAGATTTTGTCATTCAAGTCCGCATCTGTCAGTGTGCCTGCCGATTCTTTGTCAATTGATGTCCGAATAATTGTTTCCAAAATCTGTTCGACATCCTCCTGTAACCCTGCTGGCATCGATGCAGCATCATCCGCTACTGGTGGTTCCACCATGACCTGGATCCCGATATCCCTGATCTTATAAGGACTTTCGACAATTTCTTTCCGAATCCGGTTGACTTCATTGTTAACCGTTTCTTCTACTTTTTCATAATCCCCGTTGGCAAATGTCCCTTCGACAAATCCTGTGCGGTTATCAGTCGGATCTTCCCCTTCCGGTGTTCCACCTGCTACCGGTCCATTACCTGTAAATGTTTCCGTAATGCGTTGGACGCTAAGTGCGATCCCTTCCATACTTTCTTCATCGACAGGTGCGACAAGGGATTCTTCCCGATTTTCATGTTTAAAATCGATGTCCGTCGTCACAGATACGACGACCTTATCCGGTCCCATCATCGTGCCAAGCATCATCTGTACTTGGCGTTGCAAATCGCGTTCAATCGTCTTTTTCACCGACATCTGGTCCGCTATACTCGGTCCATAAGCATTATGACTTGTGTTCAAATCGTAATACTCAAAGTACTGATTCATGATGCTAATGTCGTCCGTCGACAGATTCGGTATACTCTTGGATACAAGTTGATAAAGTCCAGTAATCTGCTGTTCGGTGAACTGATGCCCCGGATCGATGGTCAATCGGATTGCGGCACTTGCCTGTTCTGTACTATTGCTAAGAAAAACGCTTTGTGTCGGCAATGTAATCATCACACTGGCATCTCTTACGCCTTCAAAACCTTTAATCAAGTTGGCAAGTTCCGTTTGCATCGTATCCAATTTGATCATATTGAACTCGTTATCCGTCGTGCCAAACCCTGCATTTTCAGCAAAAAAGGAATAATCAATCGTCCCAGAATTCGGAAACCCTTCCGCTGCAAGTGTCACGAGCAAATCATCTACACGTTCACGCGGGACAAGGATTGACGTTCCACCAGGTGCGATTTGACTCGGCACGCCTTGACTATCCAGCTGCTCTTTAATACGGCCAATTTCCGCACGGGATACATCTGAATAGAGTGGCACATATTCCGTTCTGGACAGAAAAAATGTCAGGAATGCAGCAAGTGCGATGATTGCGGCGGCAGAACTGATATAAGTGATTTTTTGTTTTTTTGTACGACTCGACCAGAACTGCTTCATATCCGTTCTGATTTTCGCCAATCTTTCATTCATTGTAATCCCCCGGTCAGCTTCCATAATTCAATATCCATACTCACTATTCTGTTCTTAAACTGGCATTCTAATAATTTCCTGATAGGCCTCTACTACTTTATTGCGCACTTCCATCGTCGCATTCAATGCGATGGATGCTTTTTGAGCCGCGATCATCACATCGTGCAATTCGACGTCTCCGCCCATCACAAGCTTTTGTGTCATCTTATCGGACTCAACTTGTTTATGATTGACTTCTTGAATAGCATCTTTCAAAAACGTCCCAAAACTTTGCTGCGCCTCGTACGGCGTCGACTTCACTTCATTTCCCATTTTGCTTATACCTGAACTTGGTGTATGACTGTAAATGGATTGTATAGCCATCTAATCAGCATCCTTTCAAAATTATCATTTGCCAATCTCCAGTGCTTTCATCAGCATCGACTTATTAGCATTCAACACAGTGACGTTCGCTTCATAAGAACGGGTAGCGGACATCAGGTCGATCATTTCCCTTAACGGGTCGACATTCGGCATTTCGACATAGCCTTCCTCATTGGCATCAGGATGGTCAGGGTCGAAGACAAGTTTAAATGGCGTTTCGGTATCCTCTTTAATACTTGAGACCGTGACGCCATATCCCACCGAACCTTTTATTTGTTTTCCCATCGCCGCGTTCAGCATCGATGAAAATTGTCCTTCCCGCGGTTGGAATGAGACGGTTTTCCTACGATAAGGCTGCCATTCCCCTTCCACCATCCTACTGCGTGTCGTATCGATATTAGCCATATTGGATGAAATAATATCCATCCGCATACGTTGCGCTGTCAATGCCGAAGCCGACGTGTTCAAACTATGGAATATTGTCATCTTCAACGTCCCCCTCCTTTAATGACATTTTGTAACGTATTAAATTTTCCATTGATCCGATCAACAAGTGCATTATAGTAAATCTGATTGGCAGCTAGATCCGCTTGCTCCTTATCCATATCCACTCCATTGCCATCTTGCCGATAGCGCAAATTGGCATAGTTAAAAACACCTGAATGTGACGACGTTGATTTAAATGAAAGATGTCGCGGATTGGTACGATACGCTTCTAAAGTAGTAGATTGCACACTCGACAAAACATCCTTAAAACTGACATTTTTTGCTTTATAGTTAGGCGTATCAACATTCGCGATGTTTTGGGAGATGGCTTTACCTTTAGTAGCCGAAAAATCCAATCCGCGCTCCAATTGAGAAATCGTTGATCCGTAAATATTCATAATTCACCTCATATTTTTGCTGCCAGCAAGTTCTCTCACAATACTAGTAAACTAGTTTTAAACATATGTATACATTGTAGCGGATTTTGTAGAACCTTGTCTATTGAATATACCCGTTTTTCATTAGTGCTAAATCTCCTTTTTCTGTGACAATATAAAGGAATTCGGGTTAACGTAGGTCTTTCCTCTCTCATTTTACTATTCCGACATTCCTAATAAAGGTACTTTCATCCATTCCGCCCCATGTTATGAAATCCCTAATTTAAAAAGACACTTCTTCCTGTATTCGGAAGAAGTGTCGAATGTCCCATATTTTTATGATCTTTGTTTTTCCAGTTCACCAAGGAACTTACTGTTTAGCACTTTAATATACGTCCCTTTCATACCGAGGGAGCGTGATTCGATTACACCAGCGCTTTCCAACTTACGCAATGCGTTAACGATGACAGAACGTGTAATTCCTACACGGTCTGCAATTTTAGACGCGACAAGCAATCCTTCATTTCCATCCAACTCGTTGAAAATATGTTCGATCGCTTCATGCTCACTATATGAAAGTGAGTTGATCGCCATCTGCACGACCGCCTTGCTACGGGCTTCGATTTCAATCTCTTCTGCTTTCTCACGCAAGATTTCCATACCGACAACTGTAGCGCCGTATTCAGCAAGAATCAAATCATTTTCTTCGAATTCTTCTTTCAATCTGGACAGGATAAGTGTGCCAAGTCGCTCTCCGCCTCCGTTGATTGGGACAATCGTTGTTAGGCCATCTTTGAACAGGTCACGATTTTCCTCCGGGAATACGGTATGTGCACTGTAAACATCCAAGTTGGGAGACGTTTCGTACACCTCAAAAAGTTTGTTTGTATAATCTTCCGGGAATTTACGTTCTTCCAACATCTTTTTCATACGTTCGTTATCGATTTGTTGGTGAATACCCATCCCTAACAATTTCCCTTTACGGCTCACGATGAAAGCATTACATTCAATCACATCGCTGAGCTTGTCAGCCATCTCCTTAAAGTTTACCGGTTTCCCTGCTGATTTCTGAAGCATTGCATTAATTTCGCGTGTTCTTGCTAACAATGACATATTACTTTTCCTCCTCAAAATAAGTACGTACTGTATGACGTTTCGTTTAATGAATATTCTAAAGGTTTTCAATCATTAAATAAACTAAAACGATTCGATTAAAGTATAAATTGTGACAAGTCTTTGTTTTTTGCGATGTTTTTCAACTTTTCATCGACATATGCGGGTGTGATTTTAATGGCTGTCGGTCCGATATCAGCCGCTTCATACGACAGTTCTTCCAATAATTTTTCCAAAATCGTATGAAGTCGACGTGCCCCGATATTCTCGGTCTCATCATTCACCTCAAAAGCAATCTCTGCAATCCTGCTGATCGCTTCGTCTGTGAAGTCCAAGATGACGCCTTCCGTTTCGAGCAATTTCTCATATTGCCGGATCAACGAGAAGTCCGGTTCATTTAAAATCCGTTCAAAATCTTCTTTGGCCAACTTATCCAATTCGACACGAATCGGGAATCGACCTTGTAGTTCCGGGATAATATCGGATGGTTTCGCCATATGAAAAGCACCTGCCGCAATGAAAAGGATGAAATCCGTTCTGACAGCTCCATACTTTGTCGTGACTGTAGATCCTTCTACAATCGGTAAAATATCCCGCTGTACACCTTCACGCGATACGTCCGCAGAAGAACCATTGCCACCCCGACTAGCGATTTTATCCATCTCATCAAGGAAGATGATCCCTGATTGCTCTGTCAATTCGACAGCGCGTCTTGCGACTTCATCGTGGTCAATCAGTTTGTCGGCTTCTTCCGCTTCAAGTACCTTCCTCGCGTCTTTCACTTTCATTTTGCGCTTTACTGTTCTTTTCGGCATGAGCGAGGATAATGCATCTTGCATATTCGCTCCCATCTGTTCCATACCCGATCCTTGCAGGGCATCAAACATCGATGGCGGTTGTGTAGAAACTTCCACATTTACCATTTTCTCTTCAAGCTCTCCGGCTTTCAGACTTGCGGCAATTTCCGATCGTTTGCGCTTCACTTCGGCAACTTCTGCTGCGTCAGGCTCTTCTTGATCCATTTTTTGTCCGAATAGCATTTCGAATGGATTTTGCATGCCACTTTTCTTTTTCTTTTCTGGAACAAGCAGTTCAACGAGACGTTCTTCGGCTAGCAACGAGGCGCTTTCTTTCACAGCTTCTCGTTGTTCTGCCCGAACAATACGGACACCTGCTTCCGTTAGATCCCTGATCATCGACTCGACATCGCGTCCCACATAGCCAACTTCGGTAAACTTTGTCGCTTCCACTTTTATGAATGGGGCATTGACCAACTTCGCAATTCTTCGGGCAATTTCAGTCTTCCCAACACCCGTCGGTCCTATCATTAAAATGTTTTTCGGAATGATTTCACTCTTCTCTTCATCCGTCAGCAGACTTCTTCTGTATCTATTCCGGATTGCTACAGCGACAGCACGCTTCGCATTTTCTTGTCCGACGATAAACCGATCGAGATGTGCAGTCAATTCCTTCGGAGTCAGTTCTTGTCTTTTGGTCATTCCAGCACCTCCACTATGATCTGATCGTTTGTGTACACACAGATATCCGCAGCGGTTTCAAGAGCAGCCCGTGCAATTTCCTGCGCTGTCAAAGTGTCGCCACTATACTTTTTCAGCGCCCGTCCGGCAGCCATCGCATAATTTCCACCAGAACCGATCGAGAGAATACCGTCATCAGGTTCGATCACTTCTCCTGTTCCTGATATTAGTAATAGGCTATCCTGATCCATCACAAGTAGCATTGCTTCCAGCTTCCTAAGGATTTGATCTCCACGCCACTCTTTTGCAAGTTCGACGGAAGCACGTTGAAGATTCCCGTTATACTCTGTCAACTTCCCTTCAAACAGTTCAAACAATGTGAAAGCATCTGCGACCGAACCGGCAAAACCGGCCAGCACCTTGCCGCCAAACAGTCTACGGACTTTTCTTGCGGTATGTTTCATGACCACTGTATTCCCTACCGTCACTTGCCCATCGCCCGACATGGCACAAGAGCCTTTATGGCGAATCGCAAAAATCGTCGTTGCATGGAATTCCATCTTTTCAACCTCCTATGCTCGTGGGTGCGTATTCATATAGGTTTTTCTTAAATGCTCTTTTGTAATATGCGTATACACTTGAGTGGATGATAAGTGCGTATGCCCCAGTAATTCCTGAACGGTCCGCATATCAGCACCACTTGCCAAAAGATGAGTGGCAAATGAATGGCGGATCATATGCGGGTAAATGTTGGAATGAAGTGTTGCACGTTCCATCATCATATTTAATATATGCCGCACCCCGCCATCCGTCAGTGGGTCACCCCGTAAATTGACGAAAAGTAGGTCATGTTTTTTCTGTTTTACCAATGATGGCCGACTCCGCTCCAAATATGCATCAAGCGCAGTTTGTGCAAAACTTCCAAATGGGACATAACGTTCTTTTCGCCCTTTCCCCATGACCATAACGATCCCAAGCTGATCGTCGATGTCTTTCAACGTGATCGCTGTCAACTCACTGACCCGAATTCCAGTAGCATAGAGCAATTCAAGAAGCGCTTTATCACGTAATGACTTCTTATCATTCCCTTCGCAAGCTGAAAATAAAACGGCCAGTTCTTCCTCATAAAAAAAAGCGGGTAGCCGCTCTTCTTTTTTCGGGTGATGAAGTGAACGAAATGCATGATCGGAAATCCGATAACGGGTACTTGCAAATTTGAAAAAAGATCTGATGGATGAAATATTCCTTGAAATCGACGCCCTCGATAATCCCTTATCAAATAATCTAGTTACATAGAGTCTTGCTTCCGGATATGTGACATCATTTAAATCCGTCATCCCCTCAACTTCCATAAAGTTCAGGAAAGCATTGATATCAGTTTCATATTCGGATACAGTGTTGAATGAATAATTCTTTTCCAAGCGTATATACGAAATATATTCATCACGGATGCTAGAAGGTTCTACCGCCAAACGTTTCACCCCCAAAACGAAAAGCTGATTGAATGATAACAATATTGCGAGTCTTTGAAACGCCGATGCTTTTACACATGTTTATGCTTATAAGCGAAGTAAATAACTTCAAAATAACGACTTATCCGGATATTCAAAAGTCATCCACGATTCACTATACAATATTTGAGGACCCATCGGCAACTTTCATCCCTTCAGAAGTCAGACCTCTATCACTTTTTTTCCATTTTCGACACAAAATGTTCAAATTACAAGAAAAATATGGGGAATCGACAATCTTTTTGTCGAAAAACAACGAAAAAAGGGGATAAGTCAATACTTTCACCTAGCCCCTTTTTTAGATTCCTCTTTTTTAGACGGTTACTGAAGATTGAAATTCGGTAATTGCATGTAATGCCCGTTCGGCATGTCTTTCTGCTCGTTCCACTTTTGACTTGATCCGCTCCCCAAGATCTGGGAAAAGACCGAAATTGATATTCATCGGCTGGAAGTTTTTCGGATCGGCTTCCGTAATATATCTTGCCATACTGCCAAGTGCCGTTTCATGCGGAAATAGAACCGTTTCTTTGCCGAGTGCCATGTTTGCCGCATTGATCCCCGCAATAAGCCCCGAACCTGCCGATTCAACATACCCTTCTACTCCCGTCATCTGGCCTGCGAAGAATATGTTCGGATTTGACTTCAATTGGTATGTCGCGTCCAATACACGCGGCGAATTGATAAATGTATTCCGATGCATCACACCATAACGGACAATTTCCACGTTTTCAAGACCTGGAATGAGGTTGATGACTTCTTTTTGAGCTCCCCATTTCATATGCGTCTGGAATCCGACAATATTGTAAAGGGTTCCTGCTGCATCATCTTGCCGTAGTTGAACGACCGCTTTATAGCGTTTTCCGGTTACCGGATCTTCGAGTCCAACCGGCTTCAACGCTCCAAATAGCAAGGTTTTCTCACCACGTTGCGCAAGCACTTCAACCGGCATGCAGCCTTCAAAGTAAATCTCTTTCTCGAATTCCTTCAACGGAACAACTTCAGCATCTACTAGCGCTTGATAAAAACGTGCGAATTGCTCTTCATCCATCGGACAGTTCAAATAAGCCGCTTCCCCTTTATCATAGCGGGATTTCAAGAAGACCTTCTCCATATCGATGGAATCTTTTTCGATAATCGGTGCTGCTGCATCATAGAAATATAAATACTCTTCACCTGTCAGTTTGCGGATCTGCTCTGCCAATGCCGGCGAAGTGAGAGGGCCTGTTGCGATGACCGTGATACCTTCCGGCAATTCGGTGACCTCTTCATTGACAATCTCGATGAGTGGATGATTGCGGACCCGCTCCGTCACATTGCCTGCAAACTCATGACGGTCGACCGCCAATGCGCCTCCTGCTGGAACAGAGCATGCATCCGCCGCATCAATGATCAATGAATTAAGCTTTCTCATTTCCTCCTTGATGATTCCAACTGCGTTCGTTAAATTGTTGGCACGCAATGAATTACTGCAAACAAGCTCTGCAAATTTGTCCGTGTGATGCGCTGGCGTTTGTTTTACCGGCCTCATTTCATATAAACGGACATTTACTCCACGATTGGCAATCTGCCACGCAGCCTCGCTTCCTGCAAGCCCTGCGCCTATGACATTTACGATGGGTGTCATCCCATCACCTTCTTTCTAAATCACTTATTGTCCAGCTCCAGCGCCTAGAGGCTCGAGTCGCTTCAGTCTTGCTGATAAAGGCAAAGTACGCCTTTATCTTCAAGCCTTCCAGCGCTTGTCGCCCCTGACCAGGCGCTTCCGCTTTTCGTTACTGTGGGTCTTCTTTGTAGTCACATTCTGTACATTGGATTTGTACGCCTTTTTTCAATTTCTTTTCAACTAATGTATTTTCGCATTTCGGACAAGGTCTTGCAACCGGTTTATCCCATGAGACATATTCACATTCCGGATAGCGGTCACAGCCGTAGAAAATCCTTTTTGTTTTGCTTTTCCGTTCAACGACCTGTCCCTCTTTACAAGTTGGACACGTCACACCGATTGGTTTGATGATCGCTTTCGTATTACGACAATCCGGGAAATTGGAGCAGGCCATGAATTTTCCGTAACGCCCCAGTTTGAAAACCATCGGCGAACCGCATTTTTCACAATCTTCTCCAGCGGGTTCATCTTTGATTTCGATTTTTTCCATTTCGGCGTCCGCCACTTGCACATGCTTCTCAAAATCCTGATAGAAATCATCAATGACTTCGACCCATTTAATTTTTCCATCTTCGATATTATCGAGCCCTTTTTCCATTTCGGCTGTAAATTCAACATCGATAATATCCGGGAAGTACTGATTGACCGCCTGGTGAACAATTTCACCAAGTTCGGTTGGGATGAAGCGCTTCGCATCCAGAGTCACATAACCACGTTTTTGGATGGTATCGAGTGTCGGCGCATAAGTCGATGGTCGACCGATGCCAAGTTCTTCGAGCGTTTTGACTAGACGTGCCTCCGAATAGCGCGGCGGCGGCTGAGTGAAATGCTGTTTCGGATCAATCTCACTATAATCCACTTGCTGCCCTTCTTCTAGCGGCGGTAGAATACGATCCTTCTCTTCCTCTTTGTCATCGTCCCCTTCGACATACACTTTCATGAATCCAGGGAATTTCACTTGCGAACCATTTGCTCTGAAGCGCACATCGCCATTTAAAAGATCCATCGTAACCGTATCTAAAATGGCCGGTGCCATTTGGCTAGCGACAAATCGCTCCCAAATCAGTTTGTATAAGCGTAATTGATCGCGTGATAAAACCGTTTTCATAGCCGCAGGCGGACGCATAACGGATGTCGGCCTGATCGCCTCGTGCGCATCTTGCGTTTTGTTAGTCTCCTTTTTCGCGGCCTTTGAAGGTGTCACAAACTCTTTGCCATACATCGTTTCGATAAAGGACTGCGCCTCTTCCTTCGCGCTATCCGCTATCCGAGTCGAATCCGTTCGCATATAAGTAATGAGCCCGACACTGCCTTCTTTTCCAAGATTAATCCCTTCGTAAAGTTGCTGCGCCAGCATCATCGTCTTTTTCGCTCGGAAGTTCAACTTACGCGCGGCTTCCTGTTGTAAAGAAGAAGTGGTGAATGGTGCTGCCGGATTCCGTTTGCGTTCTTTTTTCACAACGGAAGCGATGTCGAATTTGTCTCCTTTTAACTGACCGAGAATCTCATCGACTTGCGCTTTGTTTGTCAATTTCAGTTTTTTCTTCGCATCGCCATAAAAAGCCGCTTCGAATGTAATGGAATCTTTCGTAAATTGCCCACTGATGCTCCAATACTCTTCCGGGACAAAATTTTTGATTTCATTTTCCCGATCAATGATGAGCCGTAGCGAAACCGACTGAACCCGTCCGGCCGATAATCCTTTTTTCACTTTCTTCCAAAGGATCGGGCTGATGTTATACCCGACAAGCCGGTCCAAAATACGGCGTGCCTGCTGGGCATCGACTAGATCCATATTGATCGGTCGAGGGTTTTTGAAAGATTCTTTGATTGCATCTTTTGTAATTTCATTGAACACGACGCGGCAATCCGATTCGATATCAATACCAAGCTGATGCGCCAAATGCCAAGCGATCGCTTCCCCTTCTCTATCGGGGTCGGCCGCGAGATAGATTTTTTTTGCTTTTTTTGCATCCTTCTTCAACTCTTGCAAAATCGGACCTTTCCCGCGAATCGTGATGTACTTAGGCTCATAGTTATTTTCCGTATCTACACCCATTTGACTACGCGGCAAATCGCGCAAATGACCGAGTGATGCACGCACTTTATATTTTTTTCCTAAATATCGTTCAATCGTTTTCGCCTTTGCAGGGGATTCTACGATTACTAAATTATCTGCCATTCATTAAATGCCTCCTTAAAGAGGTTCGGTATTTATTCATCAAAAGAATATCTGTTGCAAAATGTATAACAGATTTCAATTTATTGCAACCTTTTAAGGAGGAAAGGTTTTTCTTTACCTATTAAAAGCGAGCATTTCTACGATCTGAAAGCCGCTCCAGATCGGTTTTGCCCCTTCGTCTAATAACTGATTCGGTCCTGCGGATAATGCGGATGTGATGGGACCAGGGACCGTAAAAATATCTTTTCCGTGATCAAGCGCATGCTCCACCGTACTCATCGTGCCACTTTTTCGGGCGGCTTCCGTTACGACAACCGCGTCGGATAGGCCGCTAATGATACGATTACGCATCGGAAATGTCCAGCGTTCCGGCTTCATATAAGGAGGGTATTCAGTCAATATCAACTGTTTTTCGACAATTTCCGCAGCGAGTTTCGCATTCTCTTTTGGATACAGATGAAATAAGCCATGCCCGAGTACAGCGATGGTTTTCCCACCATATTCAAGAGCTGCCTCATGCGCCATCGCATCGGCTCCTTTCGCCAACCCGGAGACAATGACAGCATTATTTTCTACCAGCGGTGGGACAATCAGTTCCAATGCTTTTTTCGAATAGGCGGTCGCTTTTCTTGACCCAATGATGGCAATATACCACCGATCCGTCAATAATTGTAAATGACCTTTCGCATAAAGGACAGCGGGTGGATCAATCAAAAGGTGTAATTTTTCAGGGTATAGGGAATGAGTAAATGGGATGGGGAATATGGCGTGCCGCTCGTATAACTCGTCATAAGGGGTGTCCATGTTTCTCTGTAAATTCTCTTTTAACTTGAATGCTTTTGCCATCGGAATGTTCAATAGTTCTGCAAGTTCTTTTGCGCGATACGTAAAGAGCTGATCAAGATCTGGGTCTATCTCGAATAGCTTCCCTAATCGGTTCAATGGCACAGGAAATACATAATGAAGTGCCAGCAATCGTCGTTCTTTTTCCGTCAATTCCATTGGATTCCTCCCTTTTAAAAAAGATGCAGCGCATCAATATACACGCTGCATCTTGTTGAATTAGATTGAATTGAATTAATGTGTTTTACACTTGTCGTATAGACCTTTTTCTTTAATCACTTTGATTAACGTTTCACCGATAACAGACGGTGTATCTGCAGTTTCAACACCAGCCGCATTGAGCGCTTTGATCTTTTCAGCCGCAGTTCCTTTACCGCCTGAAATGATTGCACCAGCGTGGCCCATACGTTTACCTTCTGGAGCTGTTTGTCCGCCGATAAAGCCAACAACCGGTTTCGTCATGTTTTCAGCGATCCAAGCAGCCGCTTCTTCTTCAGCTGTACCACCGATTTCACCGATCATGACAACTGCATAAGTTTCAGGGTCTTCATTGAATTCTTTTAGAACATCGATGAAGTTTGTTCCATTTACTGGGTCTCCACCAATACCGACAGCTGTTGTTTGACCGATACCCGCTTGTGAAAGTTGGTGAACGGCTTCATATGTAAGTGTTCCAGAACGCGAAACAACACCCACATGACCTTTTGTATGGATATAGCCTGGCATAATACCGATTTTACACTCGTCAGCAGTAATGACACCCGGGCAGTTCGGTCCGACAAGGCGTGTCTTTTTGCCAGCCATGTAACGTTTTACTTTTACCATATCAAGAACTGGAATATGTTCTGTAATACAAATTGTCATATCCAATTCTGCATCTACCGCTTCCATGATCGCATCTGCTGCGAATGGAGCCGGTACGTAGATAACTGAAACGTTTGCGCCTGTTGCTTTCACCGCTTCTTCAACCGTGTTGAAAACAGGTACGCCAGCTGCTTCTGTTCCACCTTTTCCAGGCGTTACACCACCGACGATTTTTGTCCCGTACTCTAGCATTTGTTGCGTATGGAAAAGTGCTGTAGAACCTGTGATTCCTTGTACGATCACTTTTGTATCTTTGTTAATATAAATACTCATCAGTTTGTCCCTGCCTTTCTTAGCCTACGAGTTCAACAATCTTTTGTGCACCGTCCGCCATTGAATCTGCGGCGATGATATTAAGTCCTGATTCGTTCAATAGAGCTTTACCTTTATCTACATTTGTACCTTCCAGACGTACGACTAGTGGTACTTGTAGACCCACTTCTTTCGCTGCTGCAATGACGCCTTCTGCGATAACATCACACTTCATGATTCCGCCGAAAATGTTGACGAAAATCCCTTTAACAGCCTCGTCGGATAGGATGATTTTGAATGCTTCTGTTACTTTTTCAGCAGTTGCGCCGCCCCCAACGTCAAGGAAGTTTGCCGGTGAACCGCCGTAGTAGTTGATCGTATCCATTGTCGCCATCGCTAGACCTGCACCATTGACCATGCAGCCGATGTTGCCATCTAGTGAAATATAGCTTAAATCATATTTTGAAGCTTCGATTTCTTTTGCATCTTCTTCATCAAGGTCGCGAAGCTCCATGATGTCTTTATGACGATACAATGCGTTTGCATCGAAGTTGAATTTTGCATCTAGCGCTAAAACATTATCATCGCCTGTTACAACAAGCGGGTTGATTTCAACGATCGATGCATCTTTTTCAGTAAATACTTGATAGAGACCAAGCATGAATTTCGCTGCTTTATTGACAAGATGAGCAGGGATATTCATGTTGAAAGCCATACGGCGTGCCTGGAAGCCAGTCAAACCAACAACCGGATCGATCACTTCTTTGAAGATTTTTTCAGGTGTTGCTTCTGCAACTTCCTCGATATCCATTCCACCTTCTTCAGAACCCATAAGTGTTACGCGATCTGTAGCGCGGTCCAGGACGAGTCCAAGGTAGTATTCTTTTTTAATATCGGAACCTTCTTCGATAAGAAGTCTTTTCACTTCTTTACCTTCCGGGCCTGTTTGGTGTGTTACAAGTGTTTTGCCGATTAGCTCTTCCGCATAAGCGCGCACTTCGTCAAGATTTTTAGCGATCTTGACACCGCCCGCTTTTCCGCGGCCACCCGCATGGATTTGTGCTTTCACAACGATGACGTCCGTTCCCAATTCCTTCGCAGCTTTAACTGCCTCTTCCGGAGAAAAAGCAACAAGGCCGTTCGAAACTGCTACTCCATAATCTCTTAGTAGCTGTTTCCCTTGATATTCATGGATATTCATCTTACATCCTCCAATCAAACTTGTATCTCAATAATTTACTGCCTTATTCATTGTAGTAAAGATGTCAAACAATGTCCACAATTGATTCCCAACTCCTGAAATTTGTCGAAATTCAGTTATTTTTTTCGTAAACCATGCGCTCGATCCACTTGATAAATATAAGCAAAAACTTCCGAAACTGCTTGATAGAGTTCTTCAGGTATCGATTCGTTTACATTCAGCTGCCCAAGAATTTCAACTAGACTCGGATCTTCTTGAATAGGAATAGCATTCTCTTGCGCTTTTTCTAGAATCTTTTCTGCGATTTTCCCTTTCCCTTTCGCCGTCACTTTAGGTGCAACTCCCGCAATCGGATCATACGATAGGGCAACCGCCTCTTTGCGGATTTGCCGTTCTTCGTTCATATTCGAACATCAACCCCTTGACCGTCGGACGGTCGTTGTTTGTTCTGCAATGGTTTCTTTTCTTCGACAAAAGGTTTGAAAAAGATTCCTGACAGGCGGTAACCGGCTGTTTCTAGTCCGTCTTTCAACTTATTTTGCAAGGGGAGAGCCACCGCCTGAAGCGTATCGTCCTCATTGAAAACGGTTACTGTAACAACGCGATTTTGTACTTGCATATCAATCACAGTTTGGTTCATCGATGCCAAATCAAGATAAAATAGAACGCGCGCAAAATCGGAATCGATTTGCCCGTTTTCTTTCATCCTCCCACGCCATTGCAATGTCGAATCAATCCGCTTGCCCAAAATGTCCAGCGGTACTTGCATAACGAGTTGATGTTGCACGCCGGTTTCTCCGGATTGCAACAACGGTCCATTCATACGCATGACAACGTTTTCCGTCGCCTCACGCACAGCCGAGGATAGCATCGAACTTTGCAAAAGCTTGACTAATTGTGGCTTCACTGCATCCATCAGCCGGTTAGGCTCCAGTTCCTTGCCAGCAAGTTCCGCTTCATAATTGAAGCCTGACGAACGAATGACCGCTTGTAATGCGTCCTTCATCACTTTGCCGTCAATGGCTGTAGCTACTGCGGCATCAGCCATTTGCACCATCTTTTGAATCGCTGGATTATCGGAACGCCCTGCAATCTGTATGACCGCTGTCATTTTTTCAGCACTTTGTTGTGAAGCCTGTTGATAAAGCAATGACAGTAATTTAGCGGCGCTCCCTTCCGATGACGCATGTTGTCCGAAAGGGGTGGCGATCGCATTTTCCGACGTCACTTTCAAAAGTGTATTGGTGAATTCCCGTACAAATTCCATCGTTGCTTGATGCGATGGCCGACTTTCTGTCAGACGATCGATTATCGGCAGTAGCATCGCCTTTTGCTGACTGTTCATTTCTCGATCTGCCGCAACAAGCGCTTTCAAATTGGAAATATCAGGGGTTGTTTGTGTCGATGTAGCTTGCACAATTTGTCGGAGAGCTGCTATCAATCGTTCAGTTGTCGGTTCAGTAGTGGAAGTGGATGACGTTTGGACAGAAGGATTATTCATATCTGTCGCTGTTGATGGACCTGAAAATTGTGTGGGAGCCGTGTTGTTTCCCTGCTGAACAATTCCTCCGCGTGTCATTGACTCGGACAATACTTGTTGCAAGTTCGCAAGCGATGCCCGTGCTGGTAAGATACCTGCGCTTTTCAATACTTGCAAGATGGCAAATCGATTCTCCGGACTTTCGATTTGATTGAGCAATGTCAATACCGCTTGACCAAGGAACACGCCTCCTGTCGACTGCGCAAACGGTTTCACCATTCTGTCAAGTGCCGTTAGAATGCCTTCTTTCTGTTGGGATGGAATCATTGCATCCGCTACTAACGTCGCCTTCAATGTGGAAAGGAGGGCATGTGTACTTTCCTTCGCTTCCACTCCGAGCAATGAACGAAAAATCGATTCAGTGAACGGCAATTTCAGGTCCGCTAACCTTTGAATGGATGCCAACGCCTCATTGCGAAGATTAGCTGGAACATCCTTTAACAAGTTTGCCGCCTGCAGTAAACCTTCCCTTGTCATCGGAATTTTGTTTTTCATGATAAATGCAAATACGGATTGCATCTCAGGAGTCTTCGGTAATTGCATAGCCTCCATTAATTTACCGAGTTGATGGCTTTGCCCTTCCGCAGCCTGAAGAGGACCAGCAATAATTTTTAGCTGCAATTCAGGTTTCACTGAAGAGACTTGGAAATAATACGCATCCCCTGCTTTCATCGGCACTTCAAGGTTAGCCACTAGCTTCTGTCCCCCTATTTGAACTTCCGCCATCTGTCCGGGAAAAAGCTGTTTGATCTGCCCATGGAATAGCTGACCTTCATGGAGAACGAACGGGCGATTTTGAAACGCTGCATTCGTCATCTGCTGGCCAGTTAACGGAATCATTGTAGGAAAGCTCATTGTCTTCTCCTTCCTTCCACCATGGATTTGACAGGCTCAAAACTGGTTCGATGATGTTCGCAAGGTCCAAACTTATGCAAAGCTTCAAGGTGTTCTGCTGTTCCATAACCGGCATTTTTTCCGAACTGATAGGCAGGGAATTCCTCATGCAATTCATCCATGATGGCATCCCTTGTTGTTTTTGCCAAAATGGAAGCCGCCGCAATTGCCAAACTCTTTGCATCCCCTTTGATGATCGATTCAGTCGGACAATCTGTTGCCAACTGCATCGCATCCGCTATGACGAAATCTGGCCGAACCGAAAGCCCTTTGACTGCTTGCTCCATTGAAGCTTTCGTTGCCGCAAAAATATTGAGCTCATCAATGATTTGGGAAGATTGAATATGTACTGCGTAGGAAATGGCCACTTTTTTAATTTCTAGAGCCAATCGCTCCCGCTCACTTTTGGCAATCGTTTTCGAGTCATCGAGACCGACCAGCTCCGGGACTTCGTTCGGTAAAATAACCGTTGCAGTGACGACAGGCCCCGCTAACGGTCCTCTGCCCGCTTCATCGACCCCCGCAACCATCGCTCCATCAAACGGCGCAAACGACCTATCAAACGCTATTTTCTCAGCATGGTTCCGTTCTTTTTCTTGCCGTTTCTCATATTGTCTTTCCCAACGCGCAAGGGCATTTTTTACACCCGCCCTTGTATCTTGTACAAGCTCTGCCATCCAAGCTTCCCGTTCGCCCGTCTGATTGAGCCTCTCCGTAATTTCTTTAATCGTATTCATTGTATCCACCTTCCACTTACAGGCTGTTTGTTCGATGCGCGTATATCGTTGTTTCGCTTTTTTCTTATATCGGCAATCGAAAGCAAGTTTCGAGCTAATTGCTTATGAAGATAAAGAGAAAAGCCGATTGCCGCGGATATTAATCCGTGTCGGCATCGGCCAATTCGTGAGGTTGCTGTGAGGTGAAGTCGAATGTCAACTTCCCAAGATTTTCGTTGCGGATATCGTGGACGATCAATTCCGCCACTTTGTCATATTCGACTTCTCCACCTGTCGTGTATACTTTACGCAATGTGCCAATCTGATCGAATACATGAAGAAGATCTTCGCCTATCGTCGACAATCCGTATCTTTCCAGTAACCGGTCCGGATAATTTTCCTCTAGGAAACGGAGTCCATAAACAGCTAAATCTTCCATATTGACGATCGTATCTTTAATCGCACCTGTCAGGGCAAGTTTGTAGCCTACTTCTTTGTCTTCAAACTTCGGCCATAAAATCCCTGGTGTATCCAAAAGTTCAAGTTCCTTACCGAACTTGATCCATTGCTGGGCTTTCGTCACGCCAGGCTTATTGCCTGTTTTCGCAATGTTTTTCTTCGCCAGCCGATTGATCAATGTCGACTTGCCAACGTTCGGAATACCTACAATCATTGCACGGATTGCGCCCGGACGGATCCCTCTTTTCCGCATCCTCTCGAGCTTAGGTTCCAAAATTTCCTTGGCGGCCTTTGTGACAGCTTGAAGCCCTTTTCCTTCAAATGAATTGATGGCAACAGCACGGATTCCTTGCTTTTCGAAATAACGGATCCATCTCGTTGTTTCCGTTTGATCTGCAAGATCCATCTTATTCAGGATCAGCAATCTAGGCTTCTGATGAATGACTTGATCAATCATCGGGTTCCTTGAAGAGAGCGGAAGCCTTGCGTCAATCAATTCAAATACAATATCTACTAATTTCAACTGCTCGGTTACTTCCCGCCGCGCTTTCGCCATATGACCGGGAAACCATTGAATCGTCATGCTATCAGCTCCTTTACATCATTTGACGATTCCGAAATCTTTGATCGGCCAAAAAACGACTTTCGTGCTGCCGATGATTTCATCGATTGCGACGGCTCCGATGTGTCTGGAATCTTTACTTTTTCTACGATTATCCCCCATGACAAAAACATGTCCTTCAGGAACCGTTGCACTTTGGATTTTCTCTTCCAATGTAAAATCTTCCGTCAAGGGACTGTCGATCACTTCCGCTTTGTATTGATCAAGATAGGGTTCGTCATAAGGCTCTCCGTTAATGTACAAAACATCATCGCGATATTCCACCTTATCCCCAGGCAATCCGATCACTCGCTTAATATAATCCTTTTGTTCTTCCGCATGGAATACGACGATATCAAACCGGTCCGGCTTCCCGATTGTATAGCCGATTTTATTGACAATCATCCGGTCACCATTTTCTAATGTCGGCATCATGGATTCACCATCTACGACAATTGGCGTGAAAAGGAATATCCGAATCACCGCCGCAAGACCGAACGCGATTAATAATGCTTTTAGCCATTCCCATGATTCACTTTTTTTCTTTTCTTCTTTCATTGACAAAGCCTCCTGCACATCCTACTGTCCTTATTGTACAACCTAATCATATTTGAGGCAAAAAGAAAGGAGGCCGATTGGTTGGCCTCCTGAATCTTCGCTTTTTGTTATCGGATTTCTTTGATACGAGCGGCTTTTCCGCGCAGGCTGCGAAGGTAGTACAATTTCGCACGACGTACTTTACCACGACGAGTCACTTCAAGTTTAGCGATTTTCGGTGTGTGTACAGGGAATGTACGCTCAACGCCTACACCGTTGGAGATTTTACGGACTGTGAATGTTTCACTGATTCCGCCTCCGCGACGTTTGATAACAACACCTTCGAAAATTTGGATACGCTCACGCGTTCCCTCAACGATTTTCACGTGCAAACGAACTGTATCTCCTGCACGGAAAGATGGGTGATCTGCACGTAGCTGATCTTTTGTAATTTCTGCAATTAGGTTTTGCATTGTTTTTCTCTCCTTCTCCACAGATGCTCTTGCACTTCTTGCCTTTGCAGCGGAACACCGTCAGTATGCACTTCACATGAAAGTACATAGTAGATAGTATCACAGATGGCAGGTAGGTGCAAGGCAATCCGTCTATTTTTTTTCATTCTCCAATTGATCGAGCAATTGTCGCTGATGCGCAGTTAACGGGGCTTCTTTGAGCAAATCTTTTCTACGCTCGAACGTTCGAAGTAGAGCTTGCTCTTCCCGCCATTTTTCGATTTCGGCATGATTGCCGGACAAGAGGACAGGCGGCACTTCCAGCCCATTAAAGTTAGCGGGGCGAGTATATTGCGGATGTTCGAGCAATCCAGTAGAAAATGAATCCAGAACGGATGAATCGGCATTGCCGAGCACTTCCGGCAACAGTCTGACGACACTATCGATGATGGCCATGGCAGCAATCTCTCCACCGGTCAACACAAAATCACCGAGCGATAACTCGTCTGTCACCAAATGCTGACGGATCCGTTCATCATACCCTTCATAATGGCCACAGACGAAGACAAGATGCTCTTCGGTAGCAAGCTCTTCCGCTTTCTTCTGCGTAAAACGCTCGCCTTGTGGACACATGAGGATGACACGCGGCGGCTTTTCCGCTTCTGCCGATACAGCTTCGACAGCAGCGAAGAGAGGTTCCGGTTTCAACACCATCCCCGCTCCGCCACCATATGGATAATCATCGACTTTCCGGTGCTTATTCGTAGCGAAATCACGGAAATCGGTCACATCAAATGATACGGCACTATTTTCCTGCGCTTTTTTCATAATGGACGAATGAAGCACCCCTTCAAACATTTCGGGAAACAATGATAATACATCGATTTTCATCATGAAAGAAGTCCTTCTATCGCATCAATGACGATTTTTTTGTTGTCAACGTCGATTTCTTTAACAATATCGGCGATGTAAGGTATATAATGCGGCTTCCCTTTTTCAGGTGTCACGGTCCACACATCATTTGCACCCGTCTCCAGGATTTCTGTCACTTTGCCGATAGGTGCATCTTCCAGCGTGAAAACTTCACAACCGATAATTTCATGGTAATAGAACTCGCCTTCCTCTAAATCACCGAGCTGATCTTCGGCCACTTTCAAAATGCCGTCCCGATACTTCTCCACATCATTAATATTGGGATGATTTTCGAACGTCAATAAGTCGAAATTTTTATGTTTCCGATGACTTGCTACTGTCAAATGAATAGGCGTTTTGCTTCCTGGCATGAAAAGCGCAAGCTCGCTTCCGATCGCATAGCGCTCTTCAGGAAAGTGTGTGCGTGAAATGACACGGACTTCCCCGCGAATGCCATGCGTATTCACGATTTTACCGACATTGAACCACTGCATAACTGACACCGACTTTCCTATTAAAGTAATCGAATAGACAAAAAAAGAAGGAACATAGGCTCCTTCCTTTTTTTGTCTTAATCAATGATATCGATAAAAACCTTTTTGTTGTGGTGGTTGCCTGCTGCTGAATAAACAATAGTACGGATCGCTTTCGCTACACGCCCCTGCTTGCCGATTACTTTTCCCATGTCCGTGGGATTGACGGATAGTTTGTAGACGACACGATTATCGTGCTCATCCATAACAACCCGGACATCCCCGGGAATATCGACTAACGGTTTAACGATCGTTTCAATCAGCTGCTTCATGGACACACCTCCTGATTATTTACCGTGTTTAGCGTTATGGAATTTCTCCATGATGCCTTGATCAGAAAACAGGTTGCGTACTGTATCAGATGGCTTTGCACCGTTTTGAAGCCATTTAAGTGCCAACTCTTCGTTGATTTTTACTTCCGCAGGTTTTGTAAGCGGGTTGTAAGTTCCAACTGTTTCGATTTGGCGACCATCACGTGGTGAACGTGAATCTGCAACTACAATACGATAGAAAGGAGTTTTCTTTGCTCCCATACGTTTAAGACGAATTTTAACTGACATTATTTCTTGCACCTCCGAATAGTTTCACACAAGATAGTATATTATCAAGCTTTCTCATGTTTGTAAAGTGTTTTTTCTTAACACCTTAAATTTCATTTAAAATGTCTAGACTCCAGGCGCCAGATGCTCGGAGGCTCACAGGATGTGAGTTACACAGTCGTCGCGACAGGACGTCGCGTACTTAGACTGCGTTCCTTTAATAAGCAGGCGCCCTGCGCTTTTCATTTAAAGAATGAATCAAATCCAGGCATTTTCATTTTTTTCTTGCCTTTTTGTTGCATATTGGTCATCTGTTTGACCATTTTCTTCATGTCTTCGAATTGTTTCAACAAACGGTTCACTTCCTGAATGGATGTCCCCGAACCTTTCGCAATCCGTTTACGGCGATTCGCATTGATGATTTCCGGTGTAGTGCGCTCCGCCTTGGTCATCGATTGGATCACCGCTTCGACGCGCCCCATCTGACTTTCATCGACTTTGGCATTTTCGAGACCTTTGATTTTATTGGCCCCGGGCATCATTTTCAGAAGTTCGTCGAGAGGCCCCATCTTCTTCACTTGTTGAAGCTGATCGAGGAAGTCATCAAGTGTGAACGACTGAGTCCGAAGTTTCTGCTCCATCTCCTTCGCCTTTTCCTCATCGACATTCTCCTGCGCTTTTTCAATGAGCGACATGACATCCCCCATACCAAGAATCCGGGATGCCATACGTTCCGGATGAAACGGTTCAAGTGCATCCATCTTTTCGCCCATCCCGACAAATTTAATCGGTTTTTGGGTGACGGAACGGATGGATAGTGCTGCACCACCACGCGTATCCCCATCCAGTTTCGTCAAGACGACACCTGTGATGCCGACTGCTTCGTCAAAGTGTTGGGCGACATTGACAGCGTCTTGCCCTGTCATCGCATCAACAACGAGGAATACTTCATCCGGCTTACTAAGCTCACGGATATCCTTCAATTCTTGCATCAAGTCTTCGTCAACATGTAAGCGGCCCGCCGTATCGACAATGACGACATCATGATGCTCTTTTTCCGCTTCTGCCAAAGCTTGGCGGACGATGTCAACGGGCGATACCTCGGTGCCAAGTGAAAATACCGGCATCGTCAACTGCTTGCCGAGTGTTTCCAACTGCTGGATAGCGGCCGGTCTATAAACGTCGGCCGCAACGAGAAGCGGTTTCTTATTGTGACGTTTGCGCAGGACTGTTGCCAATTTCCCGGTCGTCGTCGTTTTCCCTGCCCCTTGAAGACCGACCATCATAATAACTGTCGGCGATTTGCGCGCAAATTGAATCGGGTTCTGTTCGCCGCCCATTAAGGATGTCAGCTCGTCTTTGACGATTTTCACGACTTGCTGCCCTGGCGTCAAGCTCTTCATGACGTCCTGTCCTACAGCGCGCTCACTGACCGTTTTAACGAATTCCTTGACAACTTTCAAGTTGACATCCGCTTCGATCAATGCAAATCGGACTTCACGCATCATCGCTTTGACGTCCGCTTCATTGATTTTCCCTTTGCCCGTTATTTTCTGAAGCGTCCCTTGCAGGCGCTCGGCTAATCCTTCAAATGCCATGCATAGAGCCTCCCCTAATCATTCTCTTTTAATAAGTTCAATAGCTCCCTGAACGACTCCGAACGCTCATCCGATTCCGGAATGAGGTGTTCTAGCTTTTCTACAATTTCAATCCGTCTTTGGAATTTCGAAAACAGTTGTAATTTTGTTTCATAGTCTTCGAGCATCGCTTCCGTCCTACGCACATTGTCGTAGACTGCTTGACGGGATACATCGTATTCCCCCGCGATTTCGCCGAGGGATAAGTCATCCAAATAATAGAGTTGCATATACAGTCGCTGTTTATCCGTCAGTAGTGACTGATAAAAATCGAAGAGGAAGTTAATGCGTGTCGTTTTTTCTAGCACCACTTGCCTTGCCTCCCCCACTTGTTTCTTCCATTGCCATCATAGTATGAGGGCAGTCCTCTGTCAAGCTAAATTACTTGTCTGACTCTTCTAGTTCCAAGCCGTCCGCGAAAAGGCCGTAGACATACTTTTCAGGATCGAACGGCTGCAAATCGTCCACACCTTCCCCAAGACCGACGAATTTCACCGGGATGTTCAACTTTTGTCGGATGGCCAGCACAATGCCGCCTTTCGCAGTTCCATCCAGCTTCGTTAAAACAATCCCTGTCACATTCGTCGCTTCTTTAAAGGTTTGTGCCTGGACGAGCGCATTTTGACCTGTCGTTGCATCAAGGGCCAACAACACTTCATGCGGCGCGCCCGGCACTTCTTTACCGATGACACGGTGCACTTTTTCCAGCTCATTCATCAAGTTCACTTTATTCTGCAATCGGCCTGCCGTATCACAGATCAACACATCCACTTTCCGGTTCTTTGCGGCCCGGATGGCATCATACATGACAGCGGCAGGATCCGATCCTTCCGACTGGCGGATCACTTCCACACCCGCACGCTCTCCCCAGACAACTAATTGATCGATGGCACCGGCCCTGAATGTATCGCCCGCAGCAAGCATGACCGTCTTTCCTTCTGCCATCAGACGGGCTGCCAGTTTACCGATTGTCGTCGTCTTTCCGACGCCATTGACACCTACCATAAGAACGACGGTCAATTCGCCCTCTTGGATATTCAAGCCGCTCTCCATCTCTTCTCCAGCTTGGTAGATTTCCACCAGTTTTTCCGAAATGACGGACTGAATACTTGCAGTATCTTTAATGTTTTTCCGTTGCACTTCAAGCTTCAGCTGATCGATCAGCTCCATGACGGTTTCAAAACCGACATCCGCTTGCAATAAAAGCTCTTCCAATTCCTCGAAAAACTCTTCATCCACTTCCCGGAAACGAGCGACAAGATCATTCACCTTGGAAGTGAATGAATCCCGCGTTTTCGCTAAACCGTCTTTAAATTTCTCTGTAACCGCCTCGTTGGTACCTGTTATTTTTTCCTTTAACTTTCTAAAAAAAGACAAAGTGATCCGCTCCTTTATATCATCGCTTCTTCTGGCACTTCGGAAATTTTCACGGAAATGAGTTTCGATACGCCGGATTCCTGCATCGTAATTCCGTAAAGCACATCCGCTCCTTCCATCGTCCCTTTGCGGTGTGTAATGACGATGAACTGCGTCTTCTCCGAGAATTTCTTCAAATATTTACTGTATCGAACGACATTCGCTTCATCAAGCGCAGCCTCAACTTCATCCAAAATACAGAAAGGAACAGGGCGCACTTCGATGATTGAAAACAACAATGCAATGGCGGTTAATGCCCGTTCTCCCCCTGATAGCAAGCTCAAATTCTGCTGCTTCTTCCCAGGTGGACGCGCAACAATATCTACACCCGTTTCAAGCAAGTTCTTCGGATCCGTCAGAACGAGATTTGCATCCCCACCACCAAACATCTCCTTGAAAACGTGCTGGAATCGGTTTTGCACAGCATTGAAAGTCGTTGAAAACCGCATCGTCATTTCAGTATCCATCTCTGTCATCGCTTCATGCAATGTGTTTTTGGCTTCCAGCAAATCATTCCGCTGTTCAGTCAAAAATGCATGCCTTTCCGACACTTCTTGATACTCTTCGATCGCCCCCGGGTTAACCGGTCCTAGAGCCGCTAAAGCCTGTTTTAACGTTTCTACTTTTTCACGCATCCGCTGCTCGTCGAAATCCACGGCAAGCTCCAAATCCGGATAAAGACCATAATCATGCAAGAGCCGCTGTAACACCGCTTCATATTTCACCTCAAGCCGAGATATGTAAACCGTCACCGTATTCAGCGCGGCAACTGCTTCCCCCGCCTTTTCTCGAAGTTGACGCAATTGCATGCCCCCTTCATCCAAAAGGCCCGCCAAGGTGACACGCCGCTCTCTGCCGGCTGTAATTGCCAGTTCAATGCTTTCCTTTTCGTCGTTAGCTTGTCCGATTTGACTATCGATATCTTCAGCAGTCAATTCTCCGATGCCATCATTTCCAGTGAGAAATTGCATTTCCTCATTCAATGAGGTCCGTTTCTGTTCGTTTTGTGCAACCGCCTGTTCCAGATCATGGATAGCGGTCTGCTGATACGTTTTCTGTTCACGAAGTGTAGCAATTTTCTCCCGTAGCTCATTATAGCGGCTCGTCAACACGGTTTCCTCATTCCGCCGGTCCGTAGCCAACCGTTCTAACGAAGCAACTTCAGCTTGGATCGCTTCCAGTTCGTTTTGGACGTTAAGATGCTGTTCCAATAGGTCTGCTTTCTTTTTCAAAAGCTCTGAACCGGTACTTTCCACGCCCTGTCTTCCCATTTCCGTCATAGCCACTTCCGATTCAATCGATCGGATGGCAATTTCCGTCTCACGGATTCCAGATTCCGCTGCGGTCAATTCAATTTGAAGACTCTCTACAAGGGAACGGTACTGCTCGGTATCATGCAGCAACTTGGCGACATCCATCTTCGTATCGCCGATTTTCGCAGTCGCTGTTTCGATTGTCGCTGTCATTCGGACAAGCTGCTCTTTCAATGTTTCCAGTTCCGCTTTGCGTGTGAAAACAGTGGCCTGTCCTTTGACGCCGCCACCTGTCAGTGAACCGCCCGCATTGACGACATCCCCATCGATCGTCACGATACGGTAACGGTAGCCCAATGCTTTGGCAATAGCAGATGCACCTTCAAGTGTTTTAGCAACGATCGTATTGCCTAGCAAGTTTTCCGTAATGATTCGATAGGTTTCGTCAGTCTGGACGAGTCCATCAGCCGTACCGATGAATTCCGGGTGTTGTTCCACAGTACGCAGGGCAGTTGGCTGAAGCTTTCTGGACTTCATCACATCACGCGGCAAAAATGTTGCACGGCCGGCATTTTTCGCTTTCAAGTAACCGATCGCTTTGCGCGCTTCTGATTCCGTTGCCGTCACAATATGTTGCATTGCAGCACCTAGAGCGGTTTCCACCGCTTTTACATAGCCCTTCTCGACAGAGATCAATTCAGCGACAGCACCATCAATGCCTTGCAACTTCCCTGACTTCCTCGCGACAAGCACTTCTTTTACACCGGAATAGAAGCCTGAGAAATCCGCTTCCATGCTTTCCAATGCACGCAAACGTCCTTGCATTTCATGTTGCTTATTGAAAGCCTTCTGCATGAATTCCTGCTGCACGCGAAGATCGGACTCCGTTTTCTGTAACGTTTGCGAAGACGTGCGGTACGTCGAGTCGGCTTCTTTCAATTTCTTTTTCAATTCGGCTAGGCTCTTCTCCTTGCCTGATTTCTCTTCCATCAGTTGTGCGAGCTGAACTTTCAATCGGGAAGACTGTTGGTGAATCCTTTCCGAAGAAGTTTTTTCACCTTCCAGCCTTTCCTCTATATGTTTCAGATCATTGCGGAGGGTCGCTTCTTCATTCAATCGTTCGATATACGTGGACTTCAATTCTTCGATCTCGTTTTCCGTTTCTTTTACCGAACGCTTCAATATATGGGAAATACCATCCATTTCTTCAGCTGTTTTTTCATATTCGGATACAGATGCCTGCCATTTTTCACGCGCGGCTCCCAATTTCGATGCCAGCTCGATTTTCGACTTTTCGGCCGTCTCGAGTTCCAGCCGTAGCCGTTCCAGTTGTTGGTCCGTATTACGCTGTTTTTCCAATGAGAGCAGCCGTCTGCCTTCCCATTTTTCCACATTCGCACTCATTTCGACCAGCTTCTGCTGCAACTCATCCAATTCCTGATCGACCTGTGCAAGCTGGCTCTTTAAGGCAGTCGATTGTTCCTCGGATTTTTCCGTCTCGGCTTCAAGCCGGTCTTTATCTTGTCGAATCTTTTTTGCCTCTTCGGCTTTTTCCATAATTTCGTGATGCAATTCCTTCGCATCATAATTTAACAGCATCACATCCGCTTCCCTTATTTCCTCGGAAAGCGCCTGATGTCGTTCAGCCGCTTCTGCACTTTTTTGGAGCGGCTCAATCCGCGTATCGAGCTCCTTCAAAATATCAAGGACCCGATCCAAATTGTCTTCCGTTTCAAATAACTTGTGCTCCGCTTTCTTCTTCCTCGTCTTATATTTCAATACCCCAGCCGCCTCGTCAAAGATGACCCGTCTATCTTCGGGGCGACTATTCAATACTTCATCGACACGACCTTGTGAAATCAATGAAAATGCTTCTTTTCCAAGGCCTGAATCCATAAACGTATCATTGATATCTTTTAACCTGCAGGGTTGCCCATTTAGCAGATAGACACTTTCCCCCGAACGGAATACCCTTCTGCTTACGCTGATTTCCGTATAATCGAGCGGAAAAAGCCCTTTGCTATTGTCAAGAATAAGCGTTACTTCTGCAAAGTTAAGTGCTTTCCGGGAATCACTACCCGCGAAAATGACATCTTCCATTTTCGAACCGCGGAGGGTCTTCGCAGATTGCTCACCAAGAACCCATCGAATGGCATCTGTCACATTGCTTTTCCCACTGCCATTCGGTCCGACAACTGCAGTCACGCCGGGTACAAAATCCACCCCGACGCGTTCTGCAAATGATTTGAAGCCCATTATTTCCAATCTTTTTAAAAACACACTCAGTTCTCCCCTTCAACCTGCCGACTCTTCAATTCCTGAATCGCGTGACGGGCAGCCTCCTGTTCGGCTTCCTTTTTCGATTTCCCAAGACCGGTACCGAGATCATGTCCGCCTAAACGAACAACCGTCACGAACTTTTTCGCATGGGCAGGACCCTTCTCTTCGATAATTTCATACTGAAGTTGCCCATTATTATTCTGCTGGACGATTTCCTGCAGACGGCTCTTGTAATCCATCACATGCGAAAAAGCACCGACACTGATTTTTGGAAAAACCACTTTTTCAAGAAAAGGAGTGACCGCTTCCATTCCCTGGTCTATATACAACGCGCCGATAAATGCCTCGAAAACGTCTGCCAATAATGCAGGACGCATCCTTCCGCCTGTTTGTTCCTCCCCTTTCCCGAGCAGGATATAATTTCCAAATCCAAGCTCATTAGAAAATTTAACAAGGGACGGTTCACAGACAATGGCCGCTCTCAATTTCGTCAATTCACCTTCTGTCATCGTCGGCTCTGTCGAGTACAAATAGCGGGAAACCCCCAGTTCCAAGACTGCATCCCCTAAAAACTCGAGCCGCTCATTATCGGTGAATTTTTTTCTTCGATGCTCATTCACATAGGATGAATGGGTGAAAGCATTATACAAAAGTGCATGGTTATTAAACGGGATTCCCAATCTTTCTTGTAGTTCATCAAACTTTTTACGAATTGCTAACGGAAGTGTTGCATTTGCATTTCTTACATTCATTCGTCTATTATTCATTTCCGACTCTGCCTTTCAGTACTTAATGCATATAATTTTACCCTTTCCAATGGATTAGTGCAAAAGGGTTTCATGGAAAAGTGAAAAGAGACGCTTTCAATCCCTTCAAAAGAAAGGTTGAAAGAGTCTCTCAGACCAAATTGGACATTAGTTCACTTTCGCTTCGATATACGAAACCGCATCACCGACTGTCGCAATTTTTTCAGCGTCATCATCGGAAATTTCCGTATCGAACTCATCTTCTAATTCCATAACAAGCTCAACGACATCCAGTGAGTCTGCGCCTAGATCGTCACGGAAAGAAGCTTCTAATTTGATTTCACTCTCATCGACGCCAAGGCGGTCGACGATCACTTTCGTTACACGTTCAAGTACTGTTGACAAATTTGTCACCTCCCTTCAATGAAATACTGAGGGCGTCGTCTAGCTCCGACAGGTATAAGACGGTTTGCGAGGATGGCGTACTTCAGCCACCACAGCAAAACGGCTATCAAGGAACGCAGTCTAAGTTCGCCGCGTCCTTAAAGTGCCTTAATTTCTGTAAAAAGCACAGAAATACGGCAAATCGAACCCTTCGCTGTTCGATTGGCAACGACTGCGTAACTCACAGGATGTGAGCCTCCGAGGAGCTGACGCCCGAAGCTGGACACTAGAAATATGGACTTTATTACATCACCATGCCACCATCGACGTGGATGGTCTGTCCAGTAATATAAGCTGCATCGTCAGATAATAAGAACAGGACAGTCTTCGCCACATCTTCTGGATTCCCTAATTTCCCAAGCGGAATCATCGAAAGCATTTGCTTAGTCACTTCTTCATTCAAAGCATCTGTCATATCCGTCGTTATGAACCCTGGCGCAACAGCGTTGACATTGATATTGCGAGAAGCGAGTTCTTGTGCCACCGTCTTCGTGAAGCCGATGACGCCCGATTTCGCCGCGACATAATTTGCTTGGCCCGGGTTTCCGGAAACACCGACAATTGATGCCACATTGACAATTTTACCAGCACGTTGCCGCATCATTTGGCGTGTAACTCCTTTAGTACATAAGAAGACACCTTTCAGATTGGTACTGATGACATCGTCCCATTCGTCTTCTTTCATACGCATGAGCAAATTATCTTTCGTAATGCCCGCATTATTGACAAGGATATCGATCGATCCGAAATGCTCCAACGTTTGATCAATCATATTTTTTACGCTTTCGGCATCGGATACGTCAGCTTGAATGGCAAATGCTTCTCCGCCCGCATCTGTGATTAGCTTGACCACTTCCTCCGCTTTGTCTTTGCTACCGCTATAGTTGACTGCAACACGTGCGCCCTCTTTCGCAAGTAGCAGCGCAATTTCACGGCCGATTCCACGTGAAGCTCCAGTCACGATTGCCGCTTTCCCTATAAATCTTCCCATTACGACCATCCTTTCGATGCTTCGATTACGGTTTGTAACGTCTCTTCATCATAAACCGGTAGCACTGTCGCACTCCGATCGATTTTCTTGATTAGACCGCTTAACACTTTTCCAGGACCGCACTCGATGAAATGTGTGACGCCCAGTTCCAATAGTTGGCGAACAGAATCTTCCCATAGTACAGGCGAATAAAGCTGTTCTACAAGTAAGCCTTTGATCTCGCTGGAATCAGTCACTGCAGTTGCGTTTACATTCGCGATGACAGGGATGGAAGCATCTTTCATCTCCACTGCGTCAAGCGTGTTTCCGAGTTTCTCTGCTGCCGGTTTCATCAGCGACGAGTGGAACGGTCCGCTGACATCAAGCGGGATCGCTCTTTTTGCGCCCGCTTCTTTCAATTGGACACATGCCTGCTCAACACCTTCTTTCGTGCCGGAAATAACGATTTGACCCGGACAATTCAAGTTGGCAGGTTGAACGGCAAACCCGGATTCCGTAATGCCATCTGTCACTTCTTTCAACTTTTCTCCGTCGAGACCGAGAATCGCTGCCATCGCCCCTTCTCCTGCTGGAACCGCTTCATTCATATATAAGCCGCGCTGATGGACGACCGACACGCCATCTTCGAAAGATAGAACACCCGATGCGACAAGCGCCGTATACTCCCCGAGACTATGCCCCGCCGTATAGTCAGGCGTGATCCCTGCTTCAGCCAATCTCGCTGCAATCATTGATCCTACCGTCAAAAGCGCAGGTTGTGCATGATACGTTAACGTCAGTTCTTCCTGCGGCCCTTCCATAATGAGTCGACTTAACTGAAAACCAAGCACTTGATCTGCTTGCTCCAGGAATTGCTTACTTTTCTCATCCGTTTCCGCAAATTGCTTTCCCATACCGACCGTCTGCGAACCTTGTCCTGGAAAAATAAAAGCCACTTTCGTCATTGAGTTTCCGCCTTTCTTACCGTTTCACGGATTGTACCGCAAACGTCATATTGTACCATCGTTCTTGCTTGTCGGATGGCATTCAAGATTGCATTGGCATTCGAAGAACCATGCGCTTTGATCACCGGAGAATTCAAACCGAATAAACATGCTCCACCGTACTCCGTGTAGTCCATTTTATTTTTCAGTCCGCGCAATTCGTCTTTGATCAGACCCGCCGACAATTTCGATTTCAATGAAGAGCCATATACTTCTTTCAACATCGTGAAAAAGGCTTGCGCGGTTCCTTCAATCGATTTCAAAACCATATTCCCTGTAAATCCGTCCGTCACAACGACATCAGCAACACCTGTCAATAGATCGCGTGCTTCTACATTACCGATAAAATGGACAGGTTCATTGTAAAGGACTTCATAAGCTGCTTTCGTCAACTCATTTCCTTTTCCTTCTTCTGTTCCGATATTCAATAAACCGACACGCGGTTTCGCAATCCCACGTACTTTTTCAGCGTAAATGCTTCCCATGACCGCATATTGTCCAAGTTGGGAAGGCTTCGCATCCGCATTCGCTCCGAGATCCAACATGACGAAACCTTGTCCGTCAACTGTCGGCAACGTCGGCGCCAAGGCGGGACGCTCAATGCCATCAATCCGACCGACAACGAACAGTCCGGCAGCCATAAGCGCTCCTGTATTGCCCGCTGATACACATGCGGCAGCTTCCCCATCTTTGACCGCCTGCGCCATCCGCACCATAGACGCATCTTTTTTCCGTCGGATCGCGCGGACCGGCTCATCATCTGGTTCAATCCGCTCTGTACAATGGATCACTTTTAGTCTTTCATGATCCGTTAAAAAAGGTGACATCGCTTGCTCATCACCATAAATATGTATATCAATATCTTCAAATGCTGCAAGACTTTCAATTACACCTTTAATGATTTCGCCCGGTGCATGATCTCCGCCCATCCCGTCTACTGCTATAATCATTTTGTTTCCTCCTGATTTCCGTCAGTTGTCCGGTACATATAAAACTCTCCCGTAAACACGGTCTCATTCCCGACTGTTGACACAATCTCAACGAGTGTCCGGTTTTTCAATGGATTTATTTTTTTCACTTCGGCACGTGCGACCACTCTGTCCCCAGCTTTTACCGGTTTCAGAAAGTGAATGGATGATTTCACCGTCAAGGCTAAATCATCATCCATGACAGCGACCGCAAGTGAATTCGCCTGCGCGAACAAATGATGTCCTCGCGCGATGCCGCTCCGCTGAAAAACATGATCTTCCGTTACATCGAATATGGATAATGCACTTTTATCCAATTGGATATCGATAATATCTCCAATGACTTCATCTGTCTGAAGGGATTTCACTTCTTCCTGCATCGTTCGGGATGCAACCGTTTTTAATCGTTCCCGTAATTCAGGGATCCCGCATTCAAGCCTGTCCAACCGAATCGTCTGGACACTTACACCAAACCGTTCTGATAGCTCCTCATCCGTCAAAAACGGATTTCCATCAAGCAACAATCCAAGCTGTCGTTGCCTTTCCTTTTTAGGCAGTCTCAATCATTTCACCTTCCGGATTAGCACTTGGTACTAATAGTAGTATATAAAGATGGAAATGAGAATGCAAGCATAGAAATGTGGAAGGCGCCGTTTAGATGCGGCAGACATAAGACGGATTGACTGAGCGGCGCATTTTGCCACACAGGCGAGCCGGCTTATGACCGAGCATCTGGCGCCTGGAGCTGGACAAATAGAAATGCGAAGACGACCGTTTAGCGGAACGCAACCTTAGTTCGCCGCGTCCTGCGGCAACGGTTGCGTGACCTACATCCTGTAGGCCCGCGACAGGCATAAGATGGTTTGGCGAAATGGCGCTCTTTGCCATGTAGCCAAAACAGCTTATGACCCGAGCGTCTGGGAGTCGAAACTGGACATCAAGAATATCGAAAGACGGCTGCCTAAATCGGACAGCCGTCTATTCCTAAAGTCCTTATTCGCCAATTACCGGCTGGCGAACACCAATAAAATAAATATTTTCTTTTAATCTAATCTTTCCAAGCTAAGCGCCCCGGACTCTTCAAGCTGTAGTTTTAGCCCGGCGTATTCGGGATCTGTCCAAAAATGCGGGGATTCCAGCAGTTTCTCCGCATCTTTCCTCGCAGTTTCAAGCGCCCTGTAATCGTGGACAGGATCTGCGACTTTGAATTCGGGCATCCCGCTCTGCTTTTTGCCAAAGAAATCACCGGCACCTCTTAATTCAAGATCTTTTTCCGCTAGGACGAAACCATCATTCGTTTCGGTCATCGTCTGCATCCGCTCTTTCCCGTCTTCCGTTTTCGGATCGGCGAGCAAGACACAATAGGACTGTTCGGCTCCGCGTCCTACCCGGCCTCTCAGCTGGTGAAGCTGCGCAAGGCCAAATCGAGTCGCATCATAGATGAGCATGAACGTTGCATTCGGAACGTTCACACCGACTTCCACTACCGTCGTGGAAACAAGGACATCGATCTTCCCATCACTGAATTCCCGCATAATGGCATCTTTCTCATCCGCATGTAGGCGGCCGTGCATAAGACCGACAGTATACTTTCCTCTGAAATGCGTGGAAAGTTGTCCGTGGACATCCACCGCATTTTGGACATCTAATTTATCGGACTCCTCAATGAGTGGACAGATGACATAAGCCTGACGCCCCGCACGCAGTTCGTTTTCCATCTTGCGCAAAACGGGCAATAGAGATTCCTCTTTTAACCAATGGGTTTCAATTTTCTTCCTGCCAGCCGGCAATTCATCCAAAATCGAAACATCCATTTCACCAAACGCAGTGATGGAAAGTGTTCTTGGGATCGGCGTCGCCGTCATGAACAGCACATCCGGGTTCATCCCTTTATCGCGCAAAATCCGTCTTTGTTCGACACCGAAGCGATGCTGCTCATCCGTAATAACAAGGCCTGGATTTTTGAAAACGACATCCGGCTGGATCAAAGCATGGGTACCGATCAGCAAATCAATTTCACCTGATTCGAGTTTTTCGAGCAAGCTTTTTCTTGCCTTCCCTTTCGTTGATCCCGCTAAAAAAGCAACGGAAACACCGTGCGGCTCTAACCATTCCGCCAGTGATGTCGCATGTTGTTCAGCAAGAATTTCCGTCGGCGCCATTAGCGCACCTTGGAACCCCGCAGTAATCGCCGCATACAATGCGATAGCCGCCACAACGGTCTTCCCAGAACCGACATCTCCCTGCAATAAACGATTCATCCGGATCGGACTTTTCAATTCCGCACATAACTCATTGACCACCCGTTTTTGGGCGCCGGTCAATTCGAATGGTAAAGAAGCGATGAAGCTTTTCAGCTTAGCTAAATCATATTCAACAGGGGTTCCTTTTTCCGCTTCTTTCCGCGCTTTCTTCATGCCAAGCATTTTCAACTGGAACAATAATAGTTCCTCATAGACAAAGCGCCTTCTCGCCTGCTTCACATCTCCCGGACTCTTCGGAAAATGAATCATTTCCAACGCTTCGGCAATCCCCGGCAATCGATACGCTTCTCGCACATCGGGCGGAAGTGTTTCGACATGCTGACCAGCAGCTGCATCCAAAGCATTGCGCATAAAACGCCTGAATGTCTTTTGGTGCATGACCCCTTTCAGACTGTATACCGGTTCAAAATCAGCCTGCGCTGTTTTCGGCCCTTCTTTAAAATTGCTGACATTGATCACTTGCCTGCCGCGATCCCATTTTCCCGTAATTGTGACGATCATGCCCGGTGAGAGACGATCCTTCAAATAATGCTGATTGAAAAAAACCGCCTTCACAAGATGCCTATCGGCAAGAAGACGGACTTGAAGACGAGAACGATTTTTCCCTAAAAAAAGGACGGTCGGTTCACTTTCGATCCTACCTTCAATGGTTACTCGCTCATTATGTGGGGTTTCCGATAAATCTTTTAATCTGAAATCTTCGTGCCGATAAGGAAAAGTCATGACAAAATCGTGAATCGTCGAAATCCCGAGTGCTTCCAACTGATCGGCAGTCGCCTTTCCAACCCCTTTGACCGACTTTACCGAATCATATATGGATGGCGTCACGATCTGACTGATCCTTGCCAAATATTTGTGCTTCAAGTGCTTTGCCAGTCGGTGTAGCAGCTAGTCCACCTTTTGCTGTTTCCCGGAGCGCGGAAGGCATTGACTGACCGATTCGATGCATCGCTTCAATCACTTCATCCGTCGGAATTCTGCTTACCACACCGGCAAGGGCCATATCCGCGCCGACTAGCGCTTTCGCGGCTCCCATCGCATTCCGCTTCACACAAGGCACTTCAACAAGACCTGCTACCGGATCACAGACCAATCCGAGCATATTCTTCATGACGATCGAAAAAGCTTCCGCACTTTGCTGTGGCGTGCCTCCAGCCATTTCAACAATCGCAGCTGCGGCCATGGAACCTGCAGACCCCGTTTCCGCCTGGCATCCCCCTGCAGCTCCGGAAATCGATGCATTATTGGCAACGACAAAACCGAAAGCACCTGCTGTAAACAGGTAATTGATCATTTGTTCCCGGGTCGGATTCAATTTGTTCTTCACCGCAAATAAAGTGCCTGGTACGATACCTGCCGCACCGGCAGTCGGCGTCGCACAAATCGTCCCCATTGCCGCGTTCACTTCATTCGTCGCAACCGCTTTGCTGACCGCATCTAAGATCAAATCACCCGAAAGCGATTTTCCTGACTTCATGTAATTTTGAAGTAGGACAGCGTCTCCACCGGTAAGTCCAGATGTGGATTGAACACCTTGCAATCCTTTTTCGACAGCACTTTCCATAACTTTTAAGTTATTATCCATTTGGGCGACGATTTCTTCTCTTGATCTCTTCGTTATTAACATTTCCTGTTCGATCATAATTTCGGAAATAGGCTTATTTTGTGATTCAGCTAGCGCAACTAGCTCTTTCACCGTACCGAATAACACTTCCATTGTTGTTCCCCCCTTAGTTAGCCAATGTGGCGACTTGTGTAACATGTGCAATCGATTGTAACTCATGGATAAGCTGATCATTGATCATCTGATCCACTTCAATCACCATAAGGGCCATTTCGCCTTTTTCCTTACGTCCGACTTCCATATGCGCGATATTCATACCTTGCGATGCAATCGCATTGGAAACGCTCGCAATGACACCGGATGTATCTTCGTGGACAACGAGGAGTGCCGGATAATGGCCTGAAAGACGCAACGGAAAGCCGTTGAGCTCGACCACTTCCATCGTCCCTCCTCCTATGGAGATTCCTGTCAACTCCATGACACCTTGGCTGTCGCCGATTACGATGCGAGCGGTGTTCGGATGATCCGCTTCTTCCTCCTCGGGGATGAATTCATATGTCAATCCAAGCTTATCTGCATCGCCAAATGCAGTTTTAATACGTTCGTCAAATGTATCATAGTCCAATAAGCCGCCAATGATGGCAACATCCGTTCCATGCCCTTTATACGTCTCTGCAAAGGAGCCATATAGATGGATCCGCGCCCATTCCGGTTGTCGTCCGAAAAGCGTCCGTGCAACGCGACCAATTCGGGCTGCACCTGCAGTATGTGAAGATGATGGTCCAATCATGACTGGACCGATAATATCGAAAACTGATCTGAATTTCAAAACGAAACTCCCCCCTTCATAGGCCGTACAACTTATATTTTACATGATTAAGGGGATAAAAACAAAAAATGATTCCTTGCCAATCACTGACAGAATTCAGCGAAAAGGGATCATCACAACGGTTTGTTATATATCAATCACGCCTCGGCGTGATTGCGTCCAGATTTTGAATTGAGCAAAGCTCGCGTCTAGTCTTCGGGCGCCAGGCGCCCTACGCTTTTGGAGAATTGCTCATTTCAAAATCTGTGACATCCGCGGGCCTACAGGATGTAGGTCATGCAGTCGTTGCGAATCGAACAGCGAAGGGTTCGATTTGCCGTATTTCTGCGTTTTTTGCAGAAATTAAGGCACTTTATCAGGACGTCGCGCACTTAGACTGCCCTCCATTATTCGTTCAGCGGGCGTTTGAACACCCGCTGAACAGGAAACAAAACCGCATTCATCTCGACACCTATCGAGGTGGGAGTCTTCTGCCGAATGAAGATAAAAATGCAGAACCTCCAAAGCGGACGTTCTGCATTCATGATGATCATTCGACTGAAATAATATATGGATATAGTGGTTGTTGACCATGGTACAATTCGACCTCGACATGGTCAAAATGCTCCTCAATATACCCGACAATCGCGGAAGCATCTTCTTCATTGACATCTTCCCCATACAAGATCGTTACGATTTCAGCATCTTCGTCGATCAAGGAGTCCATCAGTGTCTTCATCACTTCATCCAGCTCAGTGGATGCCGTCACAATCTTCCCTTCAGAAATACCCATGAAATCATCTTTAGCGATATCGACACCGTCGATGGACGTATCCCGGACCGCATGCGTAACTTGTCCCGTTTTCACGGTAGATGCCGCCTCTGCCATCGCAGCAGCGTTCGCAGCCACTTCCGCTTCCGGGTTGAAAGCGAGAATTGCAGCAAGTCCTTCCGGTACGGTTTTTGTCGGCACGACTGCCGCTTCGATACCGATTACTTCTGCCGCTTGCTCCGCAGCCATAATGATATTTTTATTGTTCGGCAAAATCAGCACCCGTTCGGCACCGACATCCTGGATGGCTTTTACGATGTCTTCCGTCGACGGATTCATCGTTTGTCCCCCTTCAATTACCGCAGAGGCGCCGAAGCTTTTCAATAATTCCGCCAGACCTGATCCCATGGCGACCGTTACAATCGCGTATGGATGTTGTTCTGTTTCTTTTTTGGCATCCTTCTGCACGGAATGGCCTTCCCCGACGATTTCAAGATGTTGCTCACGCATATTCTCGATTTTAATATTGATAAGCGAACCGAAGCGCTGTCCATAATTCAAAGCATCGCCCGGTTCTTCGGTATGGATATGTACTTTCGCCACTTCCTCATCAGAGATGACGAGAAGGGAATCACCAAATCGACTTAACGCCTGACGGAACTCACCCTCATCATATGGTTGATCGTTCAATTTTTCGTCTTCGAATTTGACCATGAATTCAGTGCAATAACCGTATTCAATATCCTCCGTATTCATGAAACCTTGAACGCTCCGATGATGCTCCGCATTGACCAAATCTTCCATCGATTGAACAATGGTCTTTTCAGGTAGCGCTTCACCTTTCAGACATGCCAAAAAACCCTCATAAACGTAGACAAGACCTTGTCCGCCGCTATCTACAACGCCGACTTCCTTCAGGACAGGTAATAATTCTGGTGTCCGTTCTAATGAAGCTTGGGCTTCGTCCACAACCGCTGCCATTACTTCAATCAGATCTTCGGATGCTGAAGCTGCCTCCACTCCCCGATTGGCCGCGTCTTTTGCGACGGTCAAAATCGTACCTTCAACGGGCTTCATAACGGCTTTATAAGCGGTATCCACCCCATATTTCAAAGCTTCGGCAAATTTCACGCCGTCGATGGATTCCTCGTTTTCGATCGCCTTAGCAAATCCGCGGAATAGCTGTGATAAAATCACCCCTGAATTGCCTCTTGCGCCCATTAACAATCCTTTTGATAATGCTTGGGCAGTTTGCCCGATATGGACGACTGCACCTTTCTCAGTTTCCTTTGCCCCTGATGTCATCGATAAATTCATATTCGTTCCGGTATCTCCATCCGGCACTGGAAATACATTCAGCGAATCGACATAATCGGCATTTTGATAAAGATGATGGGACCCCATCTTCACCATTTCAGCAAATTTCAAACCACTAATGGTTTTCATCGAAATTTTTTCCTCCTTCACAAGTTCGTCACGCGGACTCCTTGGACAAAAATATTAACAGACTTGACGGACAAGCCAACTGTTTTTTGCAATATATACTTTACTTTGGATTGTACTTGGTAGGCAACTTCTGAAATCTTAGTTCCATATCCAACGATTACATACATATCGATATGCGTATCTTCTCCAACATTACGGACAATGACTCCACGCGCAAAGTTTTCTTTGCGAAGGATATCCGTTAGCCCATCGCGAATGTGATGTCTTGAAGCCATGCCAACAATTCCGTAGCATTCTATCGCCGCTTCCCCGACCACTTGGGCGATGACGTCATTCGTGATATCGATTTTGCCATATTCGTTTTTCACTTCGACTGACATGGTTTTATCCCCCTTGTACCTTTTTCACTTTCCTCATTGTACTATACCCATCGGCATAATAAAAGAAAGCACTTCATACCTAAGAGATCTTCGGGCTTCTTGCTCATTTCAAAAAATCCGACGAGTGTAAAGGCTTTTCCCTTGAAAGATGTCATAAAAAAGGTTGCAACGCATTTATTCATATGATACATTATTAGGGTATGCGAATAAAGAAGTGAATCGCTTAATCATCATTCGCAAGGAGGTACTACTAATGGCTAAAGAATGTGTTATTACAGGACGCAAAGCCCGTACAGGAAATACGCGTTCACACGCATTGAACTCAAGCAGACGTACTTGGGGTGCAAACCTTCAAAAAGTCCGTATTCTCGTTAACGGTAAACCGAAACGTGTATGGGTCTCCGCAAGAGCCCTTAAATCAGGTAAAGTTCAACGCGTTTAAGAGATATCTTTGAAATATCTCTTTTCGTGACAGAAATAAAACGCCAGGCTGAATCGCTTCAGCCTGGCGTTTTTTCTCGTTTTTTCTTCCTCGTTTTACTGCTTGCAGTCGCTTTGGACTGATCTTCCTTTTGAAATACAACCAAACACTTCCGGACAAAGCCACTCACAAATTTAGGCATCGTAAATGTATAAACGCGCAATTCCCCACTCCTTTCAGGAATCTGAACTCCTTACCATTAAACATATGCCCGAGTGGAAGGAGATAGTACAAACTTCTTGAAGCGGTTCATTACTTGTAAATTTCGTCATGCCCATTTCCAATCGCGCTTCGACCGTTTCATATTTGAAACCGGTCAATGTCAGTCCTTCGACTACCCCGCCAAATGGAAAAAAAGATATGTATGGGAATCTTTCGTCCGACTGCAACCGATGCTCTCCCGCTGTTAAAATAGACAGCTCATTTGTCAAATTGCGAATCGAGAATAAGATCTGTGCATGTTTGATCTGGAACCGATAAAGGAGCTGGAGGGCCGATTCCATATGATCTAACCTTCCCCCTGTCACTCCCGTTAAGATGATGTGCTCCGGACGATAGGCAAGCGCCCTCTCCATCGCAAGTTCAGTGTCAGTTTCATCCTTTTCCGCTTGAAACTGGCCGACTGTAAGGACTGCATCCTCAATCCTCACATATTCATTTTTCGTTACGGAGTCAAAATCACCGACTGCCTCCCTAGGGATGATCCCATTCTCCAATAAATGAAGGGCTCCCCGATCCGCACCAATAAACACGGTATCTTCAGACGAAAATGCTGTTAAATCAGCTATTTCCGAAGCCGGTCCGCCTGCACAAACGACTACAACTGTCATTTTCCTAATGCGCGCTCACCGGCAGCTTTGATGCGTTGTAAAGCAGCTGCACGGTCCGAAGCGTTAAAAACGGCAGAACCGGCAACAAGAATCGTAGCTCCCGCTTCCACGCATGGGACAATTGTTTCCTCGTTGACTCCGCCATCGATTTCGATTTCAATCGGAAGATTACGCTCGCGAATGATTTCCGACAGTTGCTTCACTTTTGGCAGAACAGAATGGATGAACTTCTGCCCACCGAAACCTGGATTGACTGTCATGAACAATACAAGATCGACTTCCTCCAACACATGTTGGATCATCTCAATCGGCGTATGCGGATTCAAGACAACCCCCGATTTTACGCCGAGCGAACGGATCTGTTGCAATGTCCGATGCAAATGCGTACACGCTTCTACATGGACCGTAATATAATCCGCACCTGCTTGCGCAAATTGCTCGATATACAGATCCGGATTTTCAATCATTAAATGAACGTCGAGCGGCAATGTCGTAACAGGTCTAAGTGCCTCGACAACGATGGGCCCCATCGTAATATTCGGGACAAAATGGCCGTCCATCACGTCGATATGGATCAGTTCGGCTCCAGCCGCTTCTACTTCTTTCACTTCATCCGCAAGCTTCGCAAAGTCCGCCGCTAAGATGGATGGTGCTATTTTAATCATTTCTATCATACCTCGGCTTTCGGTCTGTTATTTCTTGCATGAACTGTAAATAGTGATCATAGCGATGACGCGGGATTTCTCCGTTTTCCACCAGCTCTTTCACGGCACATTTCGGTTCTTTCAAATGCAGGCAACCGCGGAATTTACATTGCGATGACACTTGTTCCATATCGATGAACGTCCGCGGTAATTCCTCACGTTCGATATGATCAAAATCCAGTGAGCTAAAACCAGGTGTATCAGCGACAAGTCCCCCGGCCACTTCATGGAGTTCGACATGGCGTGTCGTATGCTTTCCGCGCCCAAGCGCTTCCGAAATCTCACCTGTCTTCAATCCAAGTGTCGGCAGTACTGTGTTCAATAAAGTCGATTTCCCGACACCCGACTGCCCGGCAAGGACAGTTGTTTTCCCTTCCAAATAAGGTTTCAACAAAGCCGGCAGATCTACATCGTCTATGAATGTCTGAACGATATCATAACCGATCTTTTCATAATAGGAGATGGCTTCAGACGCCTTTTTCATTTCGGCATCAGACGCAAGGTCTTTTTTCGTCAAACAAATAACCGGTTGGATATCGAATGACTCCACAACAACGAGAAACCGATCCAGCAAGTGTAAGCTAAAATCAGGCTCGACAATCGAGAAAACTAACAAAGCTTGATCGACATTGGCGATCGGGGGACGCACAAGCTCATTGCTTCTTTCATGCACACTTGTAATCGTCCCGTCGTTCTCTCCCTCTACCTCAAATGTGACAAAGTCACCGACTAGCGGATGGATTCCGCGGTTCCTGAAAACCCCACGACCTTTACACTGTATTAAGTCCCCGTCTTTTTCCACATAATAAAATCCACTAATCGCTTTTCTAATTTGTCCTTCCGGCATCCAATCCCTCTTTCTTAGTTGGAGTCGCTATAATCCACTGATTCTTCAATAAACACTTGGTCGTCACGCGTAATTTTATACGCACCTTGCTGCCCTTCTTCCAATTCAAATTTTAACTGTCTCGAAGTGGATTCGGTAATGGTAAATTCATCATAGACATCATTCAAGTTACGGGTGCGATCTTGGATGTAAATCTTAATCTGTTGCGGAACTGGTTCGGGTTGTTGCCAATTGCCCTCTTCATCCTGTTCCTCATCAACAGGTTCTGAAACGTCAGGTTCATAAGGGATTGTCACTCGATGGACGATAAGTTGAACCGTTTTTTTCTCCGGACCTTTTGACACGATCACTTGCACTCTCCCGCCCTTTTCGACTGCTGTACCTTTGTCCGGAACTTGGGAAATTACTTGCCCGGCCGGGACTGTTTCTGAATGCTCATGTCCGACGACGGAAATATTGAAGCCGGTAGATTCCGCATAGTCGGTTAATTGGTTTTCATTATAGCCAATCAAATTACCAAGTGTCCGTGTCTCTTTCCCTTTACTCACTGTAAAGACGAGATCGGTTTCACTAGGAACGACTTCCATCCCACCAGGTGGATCCTGCCCTATAATCGTCCCTTCCGGTTCATCGGAAAATTGTGTGTCAGCTTTAATGGAGCGGAAACCATAGACATTCAAAGTAGACTCAACGGTTTCATAACTACGTCCCGTATAATCCAACAATTCGAATTTTTCCTTTCCCGTACTGATATAGAGCTTGATGGACGATCCAACTTCCCGCTTTTTATTCGCTTCGGGTATGGTCTGGATGACTTTACCCGCCTCGATTTCATCGGAAGTCTGTTCAATTGGCTCATCCACCTTAAACCCTTCTTCTTCCAGCATACTTATCGCTTCCGCCTCGTCCATTCCGGAAACGTCAGGAACGATTGCCTGTTTCGGACCTAGCAAACTGATAATAAGAATGGCCAATAGCGCTACCACAATGACGCCACCTACTATACCGGCGACAATCGGCCATTTTTTCCGTTTTTTCTTCGGCGCTTGCGGTGGTTCAATAACAACCGGCTCAATTTTTTTTGTCGATTCCGCTTCTTCAAATTTGGGCACATCTTTTACAACCGGAATTGCCATCGTTTTGTCGTCATCATATGGGATGCTGAATTTCTCTTCGTCCGCACGTTCAGGCGATAATACAGTCAGGAGATCATCATACATCTCATCTGCGGAACGGTAACGGTACGATGCATCTTTCGCAGTCGCTTTTAAAATGACATTTTCCACACTTTGCGGGATGGAAGGGAACGCTGCACGTACGGATGGCGTTTCTTCTTGTAAATGTTTTAACGCAATCGCCACAGCTGTTTCTGCAGAAAATGGCAATTCGCCCGTCAATAATTCATAAAAAACAATACCCAGTGAATAAATATCCGATTTTTTTGTCGCCATCCCACCCCGCGCTTGCTCCGGTGATAAATAATGAACAGTCCCGATGACGGAGTTCGTTTTCGTATGCGCAGTTGCACTGAGCGCCATGGCGATACCAAAATCTGTAATTTTCACATTTCCATCCGCATCCATAAGAATATTTTGGGGCTTGATATCGCGGTGCACGATCCCGTTATGATGCGCGTTGGAAATGGCGGAAACAAGTTGCTGCATAATGGGCAAAGCCCGTTCAGGTGTCAGTGGCCCTTCCGATTGGATGAACTGTTTTAACGTCTGTCCCTCCACGTATTCCATTACTAGATAATGAAGTTCTCCATCCTCTCCGACGTCGAAAATATCGACAATATGCGGATGCGTCAAACTCGTCGCTGACAGTGCTTCCCGTTGAAATCTGCGTTTCAATTCTTCTTCATTGGCAAAATCATAATGGAGTACTTTAATGGCTACATCGCGATTCAGGATTGCATCATGCGCGAGATAGACTCTGGACATCCCTCCGTCACCAATCGCCCGCAAAATGTCATAGCGGCCTCCGATTCGGCTTCCGATCATAGATCATCCACCTCCACCTTGGTCGAGTCAATCAGAATAACGGAGATATTGTCCTCTCCGCCCATCTGATTCGCCAAGTCGATCAACTTTTTCGCTTTTTCATATAAATTGGCATCGGACAACACAATCTCTTGTATTTTCCCTTGGTTCACTTTATTGCTAAGACCATCTGTGCATAACAATAAGTAAGATTGGTCTTTCAATTCGATGGAATACAAATCGGGTTCAATCGTCTTTTCAGAACCGATCGCTTTCATAATCCAATTCCGTTGAGGATGTGCCTCCGCTTCTTCCTCCGTAATTTCACCATTCTCCAACAGGATATTAACGTATGAATGATCCTTCGTAATTTGACGGATGCCATTTTCATTGATGGCATAGACACGGCTGTCGCCCGTATGGGAAACTAGGCAGGAACTTCCCCGAATAAGTGCCGCTTCCAAGGTCGTCCCCATCCCTTTTAACTCCTCATTGTCATTCGCCTCATTGAAAAGAAGCCGGTTGACATAATTAACTGTTTCTTGGAGCCATTCCACCCAATATTGCTCGTCTACAAAATCGGTTGCATCGAGCTCGAGGAATTGTTCGCCTATCACTTTAATCGCCGTGGAACTGGCATAATCGCCTGCTCGATGCCCTCCCATTCCATCCGCAATTACTGCAAGAATGATACCTTCCGATCGTGTAAATACGGCTGCGCTATCCTCATTGACCTTACGTTTCCTTCCAACGTCCGTCAACACTTCAAATTGCAACGTCCATCCCCTCTTTTCTACTTCACGTTCCTCTGTTCACATCATTTTTTCCGGAAAGCAGCGACAAAAAAGCCATCGCTTCCAAAATGTTGTGGCAGCACTTGGAGCATATCGTCATCCATCGCCAATTTCTTGTTTTCTTTTAATTGGGGCAATGGAACTTTTTCCATATCCGGATGTTTTTCTAGAAATCGGTCGACCATTCCTTTGTTTTCGGAATGCTCCACCGTACACGTACTATAGACGATCAGGCCATCCGGTTTAATCAATTCACGCGCCGTTTCCAAAAGTTCTGACTGAATCGATGTCAATCCGGCGAAATCGGCTTCGGTTTTATTGTACTTGATTTCCGGTTTTCTGCGTATGACACCGAGACCACTGCACGGTGCATCGACCAAAATGCGGTCGAAAGACGCAGGTGCATAGAGGTCCGTCAATTTCCGGCTATCCCCGCTTTTCGTCTGAATGGACGTTAATCCAAGCCGTTTTGCATTGGCTTCAATGAGCGCCAATTTATGATCATGAATATCATGAGCGAAAACTTCTCCATCATCGTTCATCTTTTCAGCGATATGGGTCGTTTTTCCGCCGGGAGCCGCACACATATCCAACACTTTCATGCCGGGCGCCACATCAAGCGCAAGAACAGGTAACATCGAACTTTCATCTTGAATCGTCACAAGCCCTTTTTTATACACTTCCGTATTAGCCGGATTGCCATTTGTCGTAACGATGCATTCGGGCACCACTTCACCTTTCCGCACTTCAATGCCTTCCGATTCCAGCAAGGAAGCGACTTCTTCCGGTGTCGTTTTGACCGCATTCACACGGACAGTCATCACAGGTGGTTGATTGTTTTCATGGGCCATAATGGTGGTTTCCTCTTCGCCGAATTGTGCTGTCCATCGCTTGATCAGCCATTCAGGATGACTCGTCTCAATCGCGGTTTTTGTAACGCCATCTTGCAAATCGTCGAGCGGACGAACCCCGCTGCGCAAGATAGAACGAAGAATGCCGTTTACCGTTGGCGCAATGCGTTTATGCCCCCGTCTTTTTGCGATTTCAACCGCTTCATGAACAACCGCATGAGGCGGGATTTTCGTCAAATAAACGATTTGGTAAATTGATAATCGAAGAAGTTCCCGCACCCAGCCATCCAATTTCCCACGGACAAACGGTTCAAGATAATAATCGAGCGTCATCCGGTGTTGCAATGTACCGTATGTCAACTCTGTCAACAAGCCGCGGTCTTTCGCTTCGATTCCATATTTCTCGATCGTTCGATGTAATAATAAATTGCTGTAGGCTTGGTTGTTGTTAATTTCCATCAAGATGGATAAGGCGGCATCCCGCACATTGCCGTTCCAAATTTTCTTTTTCGGTCTATTATTCATTCAAAGCGGTCTCCTTCGCTCCATTTCGATCCAATGCCACGAATGAAAACATCCGCCATCATCCGCTTCTTACCAGCAGGCTGAAGGTCGGTGATCGCAATCGCGGTCTGATCCCCTGTTTTCACAATGAGCCGATCCTGTTCGATCTTAATGATTGTACCTGGCTCCGCTTCTGTAGTTGAAGTGACTTTTTCACCCCACCATACTTTCACGTTTTCACCTTGAAATACCGTATAAGCAACTGGCCACGGATGAAGACCACGGATTTGATCGTAAATCGCTTTTCCACCTTTGGACCAATCGATCCGCTCCTGTTCCCGTGAGATATTACGCGCAAACGTGACAAGTGATTCGTCTTGGACAATGCGCTCATTCGTTTCATTTAAAATAGAAGGAAGCGTCTCTTTCAGCAGCTTCGTCCCCGCCGCTGATAGTGCTTGGAACATGCTTCCCGTATGATCTGTTTCTGAAATCGGGACCGTTACTTGCGAAATGATATCGCCCGCATCCAACTTTTCAACCATATACATAATCGTCACGCCCGTTTTCGATTCTCCATCTATAATCGATTGGTGAATCGGCGCGCCCCCACGATATTTGGGCAATAATGATGCATGGACATTAATGCAACCGAGTCTCGGTGATTCGAGCAGTTCCTTCGGTAAAATCTGACCGAATGCTGCTGTGACGATCAAATCCGGCTGTAGAGCGATAATCTCTTCCAATTCGGCAGAACCTTTCAGCTTTTCCGGTTGAATAATTGGGAGTCCGAGGCGTAGTGCTTCTTGTTTTACCGGCGGCGGTGTTAAAATTCTTTTCCGCCCAACAGGTCGATCCGGCTGTGTGACAACAGCTGCAATCGTGTGACCTTCCTCATGAAGCATTGTTAAGATCGGGACAGAAAATTCTGGGGTTCCCATAAAGACAATCTTTGTCATTGGTGTCCACCTTCCTTTTGATCCGTTTCTTCATTCGCTTCTTCAAATTCCGATGGATCGACGACACGGATAATTTTCGAGTCGAACAAGACGCCATTTAAATGGTCGATTTCATGGAGGATGGCCCGCGCTTCATAATCCTCCGCTTCAAGTTCATAGAGCGATCCATCCCGCTCCTGTGCTTCGATGCGGACAAAAAATGGCCTTTCCACCTCTCCATATAAGCCCGGAAAGCTGAGGCATCCTTCCACTTCCACTTCGGATCCACCGATCGCTGTTACGACAGGGTTCACCATTTCAATGACATCTTCCCCTTCGCCCAAGTCAACGATGGCGACCCGTACAGCTTCCCCAATTTGCGGCGCCGCAAGGCCGACACCATCTGCTGCAACCATTGTTTCATACATATCATCAAGAAGTGTTGCAAGTTTCCGATCGAATTTTACAACCTCTTTGCACTTTTGTTCTAAAATCGGTGCCGGGTATTTCACAATTTCACGTATAGCCAATTGAATTCCTCTTTTCTCTTCGTCTAGGCTCAGGGCGCCAGGCACCCTGCGCTTTTGCTTACATCTAGCTCTGGATGTCTGTAGCTCTGCTTTCAAAAGATGGACGCCGGTTCTACATCTACCGTCATGATGAGGCCTGATTTGATCCAGTCCGTCCGGTATATTTTAATAAGTTGCTGTAAGGTTTCAGTCAACTTCGGTTCTTTTTTGTATTTTATCAAACATTGGTATCGATATCTATTGTTCACACGGCTAATGGCCGAGGCGGTCGGTCCGATAATGACCGTATGTTGTGATAAGTGCTCTTTTAGGAAGCGGGTCCCTTTTTCTGCGTAATCGGCCACCTTCAATAAATCCTCGTGAGTGAACTGGACAAGCGTGACATAAAAATAAGGTGGGTAACCATATTGCCTTCTCGCCGCCATTTCCAACTGATAAAATGGCTCATAATGCTGCGCTTTCGATAACTCGATTGCATAGTGTTCTGGCGTGTATGTCTGGATGAACACCTCACCCGCCAAATCATGGCGACCTGCCCGTCCACTCACTTGAGTCATCAGTTGGAACGTTTTTTCCGCAGCACGGAAATCGGCCAGATGCAACGTCGTATCTGCCGCCAGTACACCGACCAACGTAATATTGGGGAAATCCAGCCCTTTGGCTATCATCTGTGTACCGAGTAAAATATCCGCTTGCCCTTCACTGAATTGGCGCAACAAACGCTCATGCGCTCCTTTTTGCCGCGTCGTATCAACATCCATCCGAATGACACGCGCTTCAGGGAAGAGTTTCGCAATTTCTTCTTGCGCTTTTTGAGTACCGGTACCGAAAAAGCGGATGTGCTCACTCTCACATTGGGGACATTGGAGAGGTACGCGTTCTTCATGGCCGCAATAATGGCATTTTAGCCGTTCATTGGCACGGTGATAAGTGAGCGAAATATCACAGTTCGGACATTCGACGACTGTTCCGCAATCGCGGCATAACACAAAGGAAGAAAACCCGCGCTTATTGAGAAATAACACCGTCTGTTCCCCTTTTTCCAACCGTATTCGTACGGCATCCGCAAGCGGTAATGAAAACATCGAACGATTGCCATTTCTTAGCTCCTCACGCATATCGACGACCGTGACTGCGGGAAGTTCCTGGTCTTTTGCACGCTTGGATAATGTAAGAAGCGAATAGACTCCCTTGGAAGCGCGTGCATACGATTCGAGGGAAGGTGTTGCACTGCCTAGAATAACCGGGCAATTGTAATATTCCGATCGTTTGATGGCCACATCCCTCGCATGATAACGCGGCGTATCCTCCTGTTTGTAAGTCGACTCATGCTCTTCATCAAGAATGATGAGACCGATATTTTCGAACGGGGCAAATATCGCCGATCTCGCGCCGACGACCACTTTCACTTCTCCCCGCTGAATTTTGCGCCATTCATCGAATTTCTCTCCAGAAGATAAGCCACTATGCATCACCGCGACAAGCGGACCAAAACGTTCTTTAAACCGGGCGGTCATTTGCGGTGTCAATGAAATTTCCGGTACAAGGACAATCGCTTCCTTGCCCTGATCCAACACATGCTTAATCGCCCGCAAGTACACTTCTGTCTTGCCGCTACCTGTAATACCATGAAGAAGAAAGGTTTCCGGTTTTCGTTTATCGAAAGAGTCGGTGATACGAGCTAAAGCAACAGCTTGTTCTTCTGTCAAACGTACTGGGATGGCTGTATCCTTTAGCTGTGGTAGTTCTGGTTCGCGATACACTTCTGCCAGTTCTTCCGTAGCTGCCCCTTTTTCAATGACCGCTTTCAAAATTGCCGCTTGAATGCCCGACTGTTCCATCAGCTGTTTTGCACTGATTGTCTCGCCCGCATGTTCAATCATCCAATTCATCAATTCCATCTGCTTTTTGGCATTTTGCTGAATAGACGCTAACAACGTTTCAAGTGTCTCTTTATCTGCAATCTGGATCATACGCACTTTCTTAACCGCTGTCTGTTGACGAATGGCTGTGTCCACCGTAATGATCCCTTGCTTGACATAATCCTTTACGGTTGTGAGCAAACCCGATGCTTCCGCTTCTTTCAGAGGGATCCGTTTTCTCCCCGCCAGGAAGCGCTTGAATGCCTCGTCTTCAATCTGTTCCAATTCGTCCACAACAATGACTTTTTCATATTTGGCCCGCATGGCGGCAGGCAACATCACTTGGAGCGCATCAATTTCATACGCTAATGTATGTGTCGCCAGCCATTTGGACAAATTGAGCAATTCCGTTGAAATGACCGGCTCCAAATCAATGAGTTCATCGATCGGCTTCAATTTTGAACGATCCAGTTCACTTTCTTCCTTCAACCCAATTATGTAACCAAGCACTTTCCTCGGACCGAACGGCACTTTCACACGTGAACCGACTTCGATAACAGCTGTAATAGAAGCTGGTACAAGATAATCGAAAGGTCGATCGATCGGATAAGCAGATACGTCAACAATGACTTCAGCGATCATGTAGACGGTCACTTTCCTCTTTTATAATCGTTTCTAGCAATACTTTAGCCAATTCTTTTTTCGGCATCGCTTCAAACGGCTGATGCATGCCTTTTCTTGATAAGAGCGTAACGACATTCGTATCTTTGCCAAATCCTGCATCCGGATCGGTCACGTCATTCACGATGATATAATCTAGATTTTTACTTTCCAATTTTCCTCTTCCATAGTCGACCGCATGTTCAGTTTCCGCTGCAAAGCCGACAAGGATTTGTTCTGTTTTCATCTCGCCAAGCGATTTCAATATATCGGTCGTCCGTTCAAGTTCAATCACCGAATCGCCGTCTTTCTTTTTCATCTTCTGTGTATGGATTTCTTTCGGGCGATAATCTGCGACCGCTGCTGATTTGATGACAATAGATGCATCCTTATAATGTGCTCGCACCGCTGCATACATATCCGCTGCACTTTCCACATCGATGACCGTCACACCGGCCGGCTTGTCCAATCCGACTGGACCGGATACGAGGATCGTTGTCGCACCAAGCGAAGCAGCCGCTTCCGCCATCGCATACCCCATTTTCCCACTTGAAAAGTTCGAAACATAGCGGACCGGATCGATTCGTTCACGTGTCGGTCCGGCCGTAATGACGACTTTTTTCCCCGCAAGCGGTCTTTCATTTGGCGTCGCAAACCGTTCCATAATCAGTTCTACAATTTTCTCAGGCTCTTCCAAGCGCCCTTTCCCTACATATCCGCACGCCAAAAAGCCTTCGGACGGCTCGATGAATCGATAGCCATCTTGGTGCAATCTGTCGATATTGCGGATGACCGCTTTATTTTCATACATATGAACATTCATGGCCGGCGCAATCCACACTTCTGCCGTTGTAGCGAGCAATGTCGTTGTCACCATATCATCGGCTATGCCGTTCGCCAATTTCCCGATGACATTTGCTGTTGCAGGTGCAACGACAACAAGATCTGCCCAATCCGCTAGATCGATATGCGCGATAACACGAGAGTCTTTTTCGTCGAATGTATCGAAATAAACATCGTTGCGCGACATCGCCTGAAATGTAAGCGGCGTGACAAATTCCATCGCCGATTCCGTCATCATCACTTTCACATCTGCCCCCGCTTGTGAAAGTTTACTGACGAGCGCAACCGCTTTATAGACCGCGATTCCACCGGTTACACATAAGAGGATTTTTTTATTCAACATCTCTGTCCGCACCCTTTCTAAAATGACAAACTCCCAAAGAAAGACTCGTTTCTAAGGGAGTATCACGTTTGCTTATTTTTTGAGTGGTAGCTTTTTAGATCTCGTCTTCGTAAACAATCGAGTCATCTTGCTTCTGTTTCGTCAATGCACCAGCGGCAACTTCTTCAAGCGCTTTGCCGACATTCTTTTTCGAGTGGTACTTGGAAAGGAGCTTATTGCCTTCTTCCTGCATTTCGCGCGCTCGTTTTGAAGCGAGTGTTACAAGTGTATATTTTGAATCGATCTTAGCTTTTAATGAATCAAGTGATGGAGTTAACATCTTTTATTCCCCTTCCAGCATAGTTAAATAGCGTTTTTCCACACGTTCACGACGGCAATGTTCAGCAGTGACGATGGCGTTTATGCGATCGCATGCATTCGATACTTCATCGTTTTCAACGACATAATCATACAAATTCATCATTTCTAGTTCTTCACGTGCCTTCGCGATCCGTGAAGCGATGACGTCGGCTCCTTCTGTCCCTCTTCCGATGAGGCGCTCTTCCAATTCGGACAAGCTTGGTGGTGCTAAGAAGATAAATAGTCCATCTGGCACTTTGGCGCGAACTTGTGCAGCTCCGACCACTTCAATTTCAAGGAAGACGTCCCTTCCTGCCTCCAGCGTCTCATTGACATAGTCAAGTGGCGTTCCATAATAATTGCCGACATACTCCGCGTACTCCAATAATTTGCCTTCTTCCAGCAATCGTTCGAACTCATCTCTCGATTTGAAGAAATAGTCGACCCCATCCACTTCCCCTTCACGAGGGCTGCGCGTAGTCATTGAGATGGAATATTCATAGTTCGTATCAGGCTGTGTAAAAAGTTCTTTTCGGACCGTCCCTTTGCCTACGCCAGAAGGTCCGGACAAAACGATCAAAAGCCCACGTTTTTTATACATGCAATCCCTCTTCTTATTCTAGTTTGCTTTGCGAGAATGATTCAACGCAAACATGCTTGTTCCGATCTGACGGATCATAACACTTTGTTGTTAATTATACCATATCTCATGCAGAGAGTGCTAAAATGGAACAAAAGGAATTGAAAGAGGAATCTATATGGCATTTGACGGTTTATTTACAACGGCAATGGTACAGGAATTGCAAGCCTTACAGAACGGCCGCATTTCCAAAATCCATCAGCCAAACGCACAGGAAATTGTGTTCCTTGTCCGAGCAGACGGCAAAAACCACAAATTACTCATTTCGATCCATTCGTCTTATTCGCGGGTCCAATTGACAAACGAAGCGATTACGAACCCTTCCGAACCACCGATGTTCTGCATGGTGCTTCGCAAGCATCTGGAAGGTGGCATTATTACAACGGTCGATCAGTTCGGATCAGATCGGATCATCACATTCGACATCCAAGCAAAAAATGAAGTTGGAGATGACATCAAAAGAAGGATTTATGTTGAAATTATGGGCAGACATAGCAACTTGCTTCTCGTCGATCCAGATCGCGATATGATTATCGATAGTATGAAGCATCTCCCTCCTTCCGTAAATAGTTACCGGACCATTTTGCCGGGGCAACCGTTCATCCCTGCCCCGCCGCAAGACAAAGCAGATCCGTTTGCTTTGACGGAAGCCCAATTTCTTGAGTTGTTGCCGCAATTAGAAGAAGCTCGTGATGTAGTCAAGCTCTTTTCGGGGTTTTCACCGGTGAACGCTACTGAACTGCTCTACCGTTTACAAGACGCCTCGGCGCATGAACAGTTTAAAGTATTTACAGCATTCCTTGCTTCATTTAGAGGAACGGGCGGCTCTCCCAACCTAGCGGAAATCGGAACGAAAACCGCATTTTCTGCAACGGCGCTGACGCATGCAGATCGCACGCTTGCGGAATACGATACACTTGGCGAACTGTTGGATAAAGTGTATTTTGCACGTGCGGAAAGAGAACGTGTAAAATCGCAGGCGGCGGATTTGGAACGGTGGCTGGACAATGAAATTGCGAAGCTCAACTTGAAAATGAAAAAACTCGTGAAAGAACGGGAAGCAGCCGGGAAGCTCGATACATTCCAACTATACGGCGAGTTATTGACGGCGAACAGTTACGCCATCCAAAAAGGGATGACGGAAGTGGTCGTCAACAACTATTACGAAGAAGATGCAACGGTGACCATACCGCTAGATCCACGAAAATCGCCGATCGATAACGCACAGCGCTATTACGCGCGCTACACGAAAGCGAAAACAGCACTTGTCATGATTGCGGAACAACTAGAAAAGGCCGAAGAAGACATCGCCTACTTCGAAATGATCAAACAGCAGGTATTGCAAGCATCCCCTGAAGATATCGAAGAAATACGTGAAGAGTTGGCGGAACTCGGATTTTTGAAAGCGCGGAAAGTGAAAAAGAAAAGTAAACCGAAAAAACCGGCACCAGAAACGTATATGTCCACTTCAGGCGTGAAAATTTCAGTCGGAAAAAATAATAAACAAAATGACTATTTGACCTTCAAACTGGCGTCGAGAGATCAAACTTGGCTGCATACAAAAGATATCCCGGGGTCACATGTTGTCATCCATGACACAAATCCCGATGAAGAAACAATTCTAGAAGCCGCCATCCTATCCGCATATTTCAGTAAAGCACGCGGATCGGCTTCCGTCCCCGTCGACTATACAGAAGTGCGACATGTCAAAAAGCCGAACGGATCGAAACCGGGATTTGTCATCTATTTTGAACAAAAGACGATTTTTGTTACACCGGATGAAGATGTCGTAATGAAACTGAAGAAATGAAAGATGCGATTTCACAAAGGTTGTTCCTTGTGGAATCGCATTTTCAGTATAGATCATTTTATTTTTCACCTTTATCGATGCGGAAATACTCGGAGATTTGGACAACCCGAACATTGCTTGTGTTCAATTCATGATAGATTCCTCTACTGTCGCGAAACGAAATATATTGATCCCGCTCGCTGCGAATGAGCTCCTCCGCCTTTTCCTGTGACTCCATATGAATGAACCTTCTAATATAATGCTCCTCATCGAAAAAGTAGGTCACTTTGAATTCTTTCATTCCAAATAACTCCCGTCTTTCGGTCTTTTTTTCTTTATTCTTCCCTTTTCATCTCAAACTGAATCGTATTTTTCACGACTGGACAAGAGAAGTTATGGTAAATTAGTAATATTCGCAAGTATAAAAAGTAGAAAGCAGGGGGAGAGAAGATGACTGGCTCTATTGATAGAATTGAACTGATAAATTTTTCGATCGGACTACCGAAAAAAATGAAATATGGTACGGATAAGGAAATGGAAACCGGCATTTGTAAAGAAACGACGGAGGAAGCATTTTTGACGAATGATGGCTTTCATGGCGACGGTGTAGCAGATTTACGCCATCATGGCGGGCTGGATCGTGCAGTTTGTGTTTATCCGTATGAGCATTATACGCTTTGGGAGCAGGAGTTCAACAAACCTCTGCCACGCTCAACTTTCGGTGAAAATATAACCGTTACGAATATGTTGGAGCAGGATGTACATATCGGCGATATTTTTCAACTCGGAGATGCTGTAATTCAAATTACGCAAGGTAGAATTCCGTGTAGTACGATTACAAAACGAACCGATCTCCCTCCCTTGCTTAAAAGAATGATCGAAACAGGATTTACGGGTTATTTATGTCGCGTATTGGAAGAAGGGACCGTTCGGAAAGATTCGCAAATCACTTTACTTGAGCCACACCCAAAACAAGTATCCGTCCTATTTACGAATGAGCTTTATTTTCATCGTCCCAAAGATGTTGAAGGTATTCAAAAAGTGTTGGGTGTTCAAGAATTGGCGGAAGATTGGCGGGAACGCTTAACGAAGCGATTGGAGAAATTAACAAGTCCGGTGTGAAACCTTGCTCCGCATAAGTAATCATTGTAAAACTTAATGAAAAGGGCAGTTCCAACATTCAGTGCAAGCTGACGTTTGGAACTGCCCTTATTGTCATTTCAATAATCCCGCTTTCAATTTCCCATGCCAATCCAGTAAATCGCTGATCGATTCCTCGCTGATTGTACCGCTTTCCTGTGCTGCTTCTGTAAGTGCGCCGAAATTGGTCAGGCTATTGTATGTCAGCCCCGCGGAAGCAAATGCTTCATCGGCACTTTGGAGCTCGTATGTAAAGATGGACACGATTCCTGTCACTTCGATGCCTTCAGAACGGAGTGCATCCGCAGCATTCAAACTACTACCACCTGTGGAAATTAAATCTTCGATAATGACCGCTTTGTCTGTTTCCGCGATTTTCCCCTCGATTTGACGGCTGCGTCCATGCCCTTTCGCTTTCGAACGGATATAGACCATTGGCAAACTAAGAATGTCCGCTACCCATGCCGCATGTGGAATTCCTGCTGTTGCCGTTCCTGCAATGACTGTCGTTTCCGGGTATGTTTCCCGTATAATATCTGCCAAGCCTTGTGCAATTTTTTTCCTGCCTACTGGGTCTGACATCGTCAAACGGTTGTCGCAGTAAATCGGTGATTCAATACCCGATGCCCACGTGAACGGATCATGGGGGCTCAGTTCCACTGCACCGACATTCAATAGTATTTTTGCAATTTCTTTTTTCTTGCTCATGCTTCTGTCCCCTTCCAAAGCGCTTCGATCTGTTCATAAGCTGCACGCGGATCCGTCGCCCCTGTGATAGCCCGCCCGACGACAATATGGGTCGAACCTTCCAGCCGCGCTTGTTCCGGTGTTGCAATCCGTTTTTGGTCATGTGCCCCGCCATCCGGAAGTCGGATGCCCGGTGTCACTTTGAAAAATGATTTTCCGCAAACTTCTGTAATCACAGCCGCCTCGTGGACGGAACAAACAACGCCGTCCAGTCCGGCGTCTTTCGTCAGCTTTGCATAATGAAGAACAGATTCTTGTAGCGATGCGCCGATCAATTGTTCCTCTCGTACTTGGCGCTCATCCGTGGATGTCAATTGCGTGACAGCGATCAATGACGGACGTGTCATCCCTGAAGGCGTTCCTTTATCCAATCCTTCCAGCGCCGCTTCCATCATCGTCTTATTGCCTGCTGCATGGACATTGACAAGATCAACGCCAAATCCGGCAAGCACTTCCATCGCAGATTTTACGGTATTCGGAATATCATGCAGTTTCAAGTCCAGGAAAATATCGAAGCCCAACTCTTTCAAACGGGCTACGATCGCCGGACCTTCTTTATAATATAACTGCATGCCTACTTTGACATTAACATTCCCGTCGAAGACACGAAGGAAATCGAACGTCTTGTCAGCCGATTCAAAGTCGAGTGCAATGATTGGTGATGTTTTCATAAACGGTGACTCCTTCCTATCAGTTCAGAAATATGACCTACGCCGAGCTCATCCAGTTTAGCCGGCAATTCTTCGATAATTTGCGGGCAAACAAACGGATTGACGAAGTTTGCGGTCCCTACCGCTACGGCGCTCGCTCCCGCAGACAAGAAATCGATCACATCGGCTGTTTCCGAAACGCCGCCCATTCCGATGATCGGAATTCGGACCGCTTTGCTCACTTCGTAGACCATCCGGATGGCAACCGGCTTCACCGCCGGACCGGACAAACCGCCCGTTCCATTTGCAATGACAGGGCGACCTGTTTTCTGATCGAGACGCATCCCGATAAGTGTATTGATCATCGTGATGCCATCCGCTCCGCCTGCTTCGACCGCTTGCGCAATGGACACAATGTCAGTGACATTTGGGGAGAGTTTGATATAAACCGGTACTGCAGAAACGGCTTTCACCGCCTTTGTTAGTTCTTTAGCCACTTCGGGATCTGTACCAAACGTAATGCCCCCTGCCTTGACATTCGGACAAGAAATATTCAGTTCTATCGCTTTGACATTCGATGCTTTTGACACTTCTTTGACCACTTCGACATAGTCCGCTGTTTCAGTTCCTGCGACATTCGCAATAATCGGGACGTCGAATTGTTCAAGCCAAGGCAATTCGTTTTCCAATACGCCTTGCAATCCTGGATTTTGCAACCCGATCGCATTGAGCATCCCTGCGGCTGTTTCCGCAACGCGGGGAGTCGGATTGCCAAGCCGTGTTTCCAACGTCGTCGCTTTGATCATAATCGCCCCAAGCAAGGATAGATCATATAGTCCGCCATACTCTTTTCCGAACCCAAAGCAGCCGGATGCTGGCATGATCGGATTTTTCAATTGTAAGCCTGGTAATTCAATTGCTAATCGATTCATATCGCCACCACCCCTGCCGGGAAGACAGGCCCGTCGGAACAGACTTTGATGTATGCCTTGTCCGTTTTGTCGGTCGTTTGACATATACAAGCAAAGCAAGCTCCGATGCCGCATCCCATTCGTTGTTCAAAAGATAAGAAGCCCTTTTTTCCTTCATACATTTGTTGCACCGCATTCAGCATAGGTAGCGGGCCGCAACTATAATACGTAGCAAAATCTTTGTCGAGCTTCTCCAAGACATTCGTTACAAATCCGGCTGTGCCAAGCGTTCCATCGACCGTGACGATATACGTTTCACCCAACTTCGTGAATTCCTCCTCGTAAAACACTACATTTTCCGATTGGAATCCCAATACATGGATGCATGTCACACCTTTTGCGGTCAACTGTCTCGACAATTCATAGAGTGGAGGGACACCGATACCGCCTCCGACCAATACAGCTGTTTCACCTGCCGCTGTCTCTTCGACCGGAAAACCATTTCCGAGGGGACCGAGCACATCCACTTCGTCACCAGCCCTTTTTTGGGAAAGAAGCGTCGTTCCTCTCCCCTCCGCCCGATAAATGATCGTCATTTCATCCGCTTCGGTATTGATTGAAGCAATAGAGATCGGACGTCTGAGCAAAGGTTCGAATGAATCGGCAACCCTTATATGAACAAACTGGCCAGGGGAAGAAATTTCCCCGACTAAATTCCCCGACAATGTCATTTCAAAAATATGGTGGGCAATCTGCCTCTGTGAGATAACCTTCATCCGATCCTGAATAATCATAGCTGTTTCCCCATTTCTTCTGTCTGGAACGTTATAGATTCAATGACACGGAGCAAGGCGTCTGCCGTATCAATGGACGTGAGACAAGGTACGCCGTTCTCGACCGATTCACGGCGGATTCTGAAACCGTCACGTTCCGGTTGTTTTCCTTTAGTCAATGTATTGATAACGAGTTGCGCCCCGCCTTTTTGAATAACATCGATAAGTGTTGGACCTTCCGAACCAATTTTACCGACCGTTTCCACTTCGATCCCTGCCTCCTGGAACGTTTTGGCTGTGCCTTCTGTAGCCAATAGATGATATCCAATATCTGCAAACCGTTTAGCGATCCCGACCATTTCATCTTTATCTTTGTTGGATACCGTTACGAGTACGGTGCCGTATTCTTTTATTTCCATACCGGCTGCGACAAGACCTTTATAGAGGGCTTTCTCAATTGTTGTGTCTTTCCCCATGACTTCCCCGGTCGATTTCATTTCCGGTCCGAGCGTCGTATCTACCCGGCGTAATTTCGCGAATGAAAACACAGGAACTTTGACAAAAACGCCATCTTGTACAGGTGCAAGACCAATCGGATAGCCTTGTGCCATGATCGATTGTCCAAGAATGGCCTTCGTTGCAATATTAGCCATCGGAATGTTCGTAATCTTGCTGAGGAACGGTACCGTCCGGCTTGAACGCGGATTCACTTCGATGACATACACTTGCCCTTCCGAAATGACGAACTGGATATTGAGCAAACCCACGATATTCAACCCTTTGGCAAGCCGTGCCGTATAATCCGCAATCGTTGCAAGCATGCTCTTTGATAAGCTTTGTGGCGGATACACCGCAATCGAGTCACCTGAGTGGACTCCAGCGCGCTCGATATGTTCCATAATGCCCGGAATCAATACATTTTCCCCATCACATATACCATCGACTTCAATCTCGATTCCCGTTAAGTAACGGTCAATGAGAACCGGGTGATCGGGACTTGCCTCCACCGCATGCTCCATATAGTGCAATAATTCTTCTTCGCGATAAACGATTTCCATCGCGCGGCCTCCGAGTACATACGACGGTCTGACGAGTACCGGATAGCCGATTTCATTTGCAATGGCGACTGCTCCTGGTACAGATACGGCAGTTTTTCCAAGTGGTTGCGGAATGCCGATTTCACGTAGTGCGCGTTCAAACTTGTCCCGGTTTTCCGCACGATCCAAATCTTCCAAAGATGTCCCGAGAATTTTCACGCCACGTGCTTCCAAACCTTCCGCCAAGTTAATGGCCGTTTGTCCACCGAATTGGACGATGACCCCTTCAGGCTGTTCCAGATCAATAATATGCATGACATCTTCGAGCGTCAGTGGTTCAAAATACAGCTTGTCCGAAATCGAGAAGTCCGTCGACACCGTTTCCGGGTTATTGTTGACGATGATTGCTTCGTAACCCGCTTCCTGGATAGCCCAAACGGAGTGGACAGTCGCATAGTCGAACTCGACACCTTGACCGATGCGGATCGGACCGGAACCTAAAACAATGACGCTTTTCTTATCCGATTTGATGGATTCGTTCTCTTCTTCATAAGTACCGTAAAAATATGGCGTTTTCGATTCAAACTCACCGGCACAAGTGTCGACTTTTTTATAAACTGGAACAATCCCTTGCTCTTTCCGCCACTCGTAGACGGTTCTTTCATCCGTATTCCACAACGTTGCTACCGTCACATCCGAGAAGCCCATCCGTTTCGCTGTACGCAATGTCGTGTATTCAAAAGGATTCGCCCGCAACACCGTTTCATATTGAACGATTTTTTCCAGCTTTCGTAAGAAAAAGACGTCGATCATACTCCATTCATGGATCGTCTCTACCGTTATCCCTCTGCGGAATGCTTCACCGATGAAGAATAAGCGCTCGTCACCTGCACGGCGGATTCGTTTTTCAATCCACTCGTCGGTCAATTCCTCACCATTTTTCAACGACAAGCCAAATTGTCCCGTTTCCAGTGAACGGACCGCCTTCAAGATCGATTCTTCGAATGTTCGGCCAATCGCCATCACTTCGCCCGTCGCTTTCATTTGCGTACCTAAGTTCCGATCAGCAGATTCGAATTTATCGAACGGCCATCTCGGAATTTTCGTCACTATATAGTCTAGTGCAGGCTCGAAGCAAGCGTATGTCGTTCCGGTTACTGGGTTCATCATTTCATCGAGCGTCAAACCGACTGCAATCTTCGCTGCCAATTTGGCAATTGGATAACCAGTTGCTTTCGATGCCAATGCCGAAGAACGGCTTACGCGCGGATTCACTTCGATAATATAGTAATTGAAGCTATGCGGATCGAGTGCTAGCTGAACGTTACATCCACCTTCAATTCCAAGCGCACGGATAATTTTTAATGATACATTGCGGAGCATTTGGTATTCGCGGTCCGTCATCGTCTGACTCGGCGCTGCAACAATCGAATCTCCCGTATGAATCCCGACCGCATCGACGTTTTCCATATTACAAACGACTATTGCATTATCCGCAGAATCGCGCATCACTTCATATTCGATTTCCTTGTAGCCGGCGATCGACTTTTCCAATAAGCATTGCGTAACCGGACTGTATTTCAAACCGCTTGTGACGATTTCTTCCAGATCTCCGTCTTTATAGCAAATTCCGCCTCCCGTTCCACCTAGTGTGAAAGCGGGACGAACGATGACCGGATAGCCGATTTTCTCGACAAATGCATAAGCCTCTTCAAGATTATGGATAATATCACTTTCCGGAACTGGTTCTCCGAGTTCATTCATTAATGTTCGGAATAAATCACGGTCTTCCGCTTGGTGGATAGCGTCGAGCTTCGTTCCTAAAATTTCTATACCTAATTCATCAAGAATGCCAGACTCATGCAGTTCGATGGCCATATTGAGCCCCGTTTGCCCCCCGAGCGTAGCAAGAAGTGCATCAGGACGCTCTTTACGGATGATGCGGCTGACGAAATCGAGCGTGATTGGTTCAATGTACACTTTATCCGCGATTTCGGTATCCGTCATAATGGTAGCTGGGTTGGAGTTGATGAGGATGACACGGTAGCCTTCCTCTTTCAATGAAAGACATGCTTGTGTCCCCGCATAATCGAATTCTGCAGCCTGTCCGATAACGATTGGACCGGACCCGATGACTAATATCGTTTCAATATCTTGACGTTTAGGCATTGAAATTCCCCTTCCCACTACTTGTTTGCATAAGTTTTTTGAAGCGATCAAACAGATGATTCGAATCTTCTGGGCCAGGCGAAGCTTCTGGATGGAATTGTACAGAAAACGCGTCGTAAACCGTGCTTTTCACACCTTCAATCGACTTGTCATTTAATGCCAGATGCGTCACTTCAAGATCTGTCCCATCAATTGAGGATGCATCGATTGCATAGCCATGACTTTGGACCGTTAATTCCGTTCGACCGGAACGCAAATCCTTCACTGGGTGATTACCACCGATATGGCCATTTTTCAATTTCATTGTACGAGCACCACTTGCAAGGGCAAATAATTGATGGCCTAGTCCGATGCCGAAAATCGGGGCTTTCCCAACTAATCCTTTGATCGTTTCAACTGCGCCTTTCACATCTTCCGGATTTCCGGGGCCATTGGACAATACGATTCCATCCGGGAATAGGGCAAGGATTTCTTTTGCTGACGTATCATAAGGAACTACGATGACATCGCAATCTCTTTTATTCAGCTCGCGGAGGATGCCGTGTTTCATCCCATAATCGATCAAGACGACTCGTTTCCCGCGACCTGGGCTTGGGTATGGTTTTTTCGTTGACACCTGGGCGACTAAATCAGTCGGTAAAGAATAAGAGGCTACTTGTTCAACAAGTTCAAGTGCATTCACTTCTTCGCCAGCTGCGGTCAGCATGCCTTTCAAAGGTCCTTTTTCACGAATCAACCTTGTTAACTTTCGTGTGTCAATCCCTTCAATTCCGGGAATTCCTTTCATCGTGAGCAGCTCATCCAATGTCATCCCGCTGCGGAAATTGGATGGCTCGTCCGCTAGTTCGCGGACGACGATGCCATGAATTGCCAGTTCAATAGATTCATAGTCATCCCGGTTAATGCCGTAATTTCCGATGAGCGGGTATGTCATAACCATAATTTGTCCACATGCAGATGGGTTGGAAATTATCTCTTGATATCCTGTCATCCCCGTCGTAAAAACCGTTTCGCCTATTGACGCTTCATCCGTGCCGAAAGCAATGCCTTCAAAAATCGTGCCGTCTTCCAAAATAAGCAAACGTTTCTTCATGTTTGTCATTCCTCCCAAACGATATTACCGCCGAAAATCGTTTTGACTGGCCATCCTGCACATTTCCATCCATCAAATGGTGTATTTTTTCCTTTTGATACAAAGGTTGTTCTATCGATTGTCTGTTCTTTTGACAAATCTAGCAACACAAGATCCGCCGTTGCTCCGACTTCCAATGTACCGTATGGTAAACCGAAAACTTCCGCCGGTTTCTTCGTCATCCAATCGATCAATTGCTGCAATGTCCATTTCCCTTCTTTTACAAAATGCGTATAGAGAAGTGGAAACGCGGTTTCAAACCCGGTAATCCCAAACGGTGCTTTTTCAAAACCCGCCGCTTTTTCCTCTGCCGTATGCGGCGCATGATCTGTCGCGATGAAATCAAGCGTGCCATCCAGCAATCCTTCGCGAAGTGCTGCAAGATCGTCTTGCCCCCGGAGTGGAGGATTCATTTTCCAATCTGCGTCATTTCCTGGGATATCTTCTTCAGAAAGCAGCAAATGATGTGGGCTCACTTCTGCCGTAACATGAATTCCCGCTTTTTTTGCATCGCGGATAACCCGGACCGACTCTTTCGTACTGACATGACAGACGTGATAATGAGCGCCTGCCGCTTCCGCCAGTAAAATATCACGGGCGATATGGACCGATTCCGCAATGGACGGGATTCCGGGAAGACCGAGTTCCTTGTTCCGCTTCCCTTCATGCATGGCTCCTCCATAGATCAGCGTATTGTCTTCACAATGTGCAACGATTGGCATATCGATTTTCGCAGCATCCTGCATCGCTTCATACATCATTCCTGCTTGCTGGACACCCACTCCATCATCCGTAAAAGCGAATGCGCCATGCTCTTTCAATTCAGCTAGATTCGTCCGTTCCTTGCCCGCTTCACGAATCGTGATGGATGCATAAGGTAGGACACGGATCAGCGCTTTTTCGGCAATTAATTCATTGATCTTCGATAGATTCTCTTTCGTATCCGGCACCGGCCGTGTATTCGGCATCGCGCAAATGGTCGTATAGCCTCCTTTTGCTGCCGCTCGTGTCCCGCTGTCAATCGTCTCTTTCTGTTCGCCGCCCGGCTCCCTGAGATGGACATGGACATCGATAAAACCTGGTGCTACGAATAGTCCATTGCCCTCAATTATTTTTGCATCATTCGTCGTAAGATCCGTTCCAATTTCCGAGATTTTATCACCTGTTATTTTTATATCAGTTGTAAATAGCTTCCCTTCTTCGTTTAGCATTTGTACCCCTTGAATTAGTTTTTTCATTTTTCTTCCTCCCTTTCAAAATTGTGTCTAGTATTGCCATTCGTATGTAAACGCCATTTTCTACCTGTTTAAATATTCTGGACCTCGCGCATTCAATTAATGGTTCTGCAATTTCCACTCCGCGATTAAACGGCCCGGGATGCATAATGATTGCCCCATCTTTTAGCTGCTTAGCTCGTTCTTCTGTCAATCCAAAATGTTCGTGATAACTTTCATTCGTGAAAAGCGAGGTCGTTCTATGTCTTTCATGCTGAACGCGGAGTAGCATGACAACATCACTTGTTTCAATCAAGCCATCCCATTTATTCATCGTTTTGAATTCTCCTGCCCATTCTGTTGGACAAACGAACGTGACATTGGCTCCTAATCTCGTCAGAGCGTCTGCGTTTGAACGGGCAACGCGGCTATGCGCTATATCCCCCGCAATCACAATATTCAGTCCCTTGAATTTGCCAAACTCTTCGTGGATTGTGAACAAATCAAGAAGTGACTGCGTTGGATGTTGTCCCGATCCATCCCCTCCGTTGATCAATGAAATCGAAGTCTTCCCAATCAGTTGCTCATAATAGTTCCGTTGGGAATGCCGGATCACAAGCGCATCCAACCCGATTGCTTCGAGTGTTTTTACCGTGTCATAAAGCGTTTCTCCTTTTACCGTACTGGAATATTCTGATTCAAAAGGCAGTACTTCAAGACCTAGTTTTCTTTCCGCCAACTCAAAGCTCATCTTCGTCCGTGTACTCGGTTCAAAAAACAAATTGCTCACCGTATATTTCCCGGGCAATTCCCGATTTCCGAATTTTTTGAAGTTGTCAGCCCGATCAAGAATTGCCATGATTTCTGCTTCCGTTAGTTGACTCATTGATACTAAGTGATCCATACTGTTTTCCTCCCTCTCATTCTATTGAAAAAGCCTTTCCGGCAGGCGGAAAGGCTCGTTAGGTATGACGATATACACGTTCTTCCACTGTTGAAGAATGTGCGTCAAACGAACCTTTCCCTGTCTCTCTGGACAGTCATTAAAAGGTCTTCTATTCAGTTTCGTCTATTAGCGTCTCAGTTGTTTTTCCAGGTAAAATCAGATTCAAAAGTACCCCGACGATTGCGGCCAGTGCCATCCCTTCAATCTGAAATGTTTCGCTGAACTTGATCGTTGCGCCACCGATTCCGATGACAAGAATGACAGATGCGATTACTAAGTTTCGTTGATTGCCAAAATCGATTTTATGGTCGACCAGCATCCTCAATCCTGATGATGCAATGATTCCGAACAGCAGAATTGAGATCCCTCCTAGGACGGCTCCCGGTATCGTCTGGACGATCGCCATCACCTTCCCAAGGAAAGAAACAAGAATTGCCAGTACTGCTGCACCGATGATCACGGCGACACTGAACACGCGGGTAATGGCTAATACTCCGATATTTTCACCATATGTCGTCTTCGGCGGACCGCCGATCAATGAGCTGATAAAAGTTCCAAGTCCATCTCCGAGTATCGAGCGATGTAATCCGGGATCTTTTATATAATCCCTTTCGACGATTCGCCCAAGTACGAGCTGATGACCGATGTGCTCGGATATGGTCACAATGGCAATTGGCACCATGATTGCAAGTAAACTCCAGGTCACAGTAAACTCATAATCGATTCCTGGTAAGAGCATTTCTGGAACACTGAAGACCGGCGCTTCTTTGACAGCTGTGAAATCGACAATACCGATCACAATCGAGTAGATATAGCCAGCAATGATGCCGAGCAAGACAGGCATCAGACTAATGATCCCTTTGAAAAACATGATACAGATGATGGCAACTGCCAGCGAGACGAGCGCTGCCGAGAAATGCAAGAGGCTGTATACTCTTTCATCCCCTACCTGAATAGTGCTGGCATTCATGATCGCTACAGGTGACAGCGCAAGTCCGATAACGATGATGACAGGTGCCACCACAATCGGCGGTAGAATCCGCATGATGAATCGATGACCCGTTTTCCAGATCAGGAGTGAGATGAGTGCGTACACCGCTGCGACAAACATGCTGCCGATCATTGCACTGCCGATGCCGCCTTCTTGCGTCGCTATCTGGATCGGGATGATAAAGGCAAAGGACGAACCAAGATAAGCTGGGACTTTAAATTGCGTAATGATAATGAAAACAATCGTTGCGATACCACTTGTCAATAATGCGATGGCCGGACTTAACCCGACAAGTTGCGGGACGAGAATCGTCGCTCCGATCATGGCAAACAGATGCTGAAAGCTAAGTGTGAGCAATTTCCCAAGTTTCGGTGTTTCATTGACGTCTAATACTTTTTCTGACACCCTATTTTCCCCCGCAGCAATTCTTTATTTTTTATGGATTGAAACGGACTCTTTGCCGTCTGTTTCCTGCATACTGACAACGACCAGCTCTTCACTGGAAGTCGGTATGTTTTTCCCGACGAAATCCGGCCGGATCGGGAGTTCACGATGTCCTCTATCGACAAGCACTGCCAGTTGAATCGATGCTGGTCTCCCCAAGTCCATGACGGCGTCCATTGCTGCACGTACTGTTCTTCCTGTGTATAACACGTCATCGACAAGAATCACTTTTTTATCCTCGACATCATGTCTAATATCGACTTGCTGTACGAGCGGCTCTTCATTGTCGTGCTTATAAAGTAAATCATCCCGATAGAGTGTAATATCCAGTTCTCCCGTTTTAATCGGTTTCCCTTCAATCTGTTCAATTTTTCCTGCAAGACGTTCTGCAAGAAAAGCACCTCTTGTTTTAATGCCGACAAGTATACACTCATCGATTCCTTTGTTCCGTTCAATGATTTCGTGAGCAATTCGTGTGATCGCCCTGCCAATTGCTTGCTCATCTAAAATGATCGCTTTTTCCGTCATTTCTTTATCCTCCTTTACATTAGAAAAGCCCTCCTGCCTTAGATGGCGGGAGGGCGTACGTGCAGAAAAAGTGTACATCGAAAACTGCGCGCAGCAGTTCGACTGTACTTCCGTGCAACCTTCCCAGCCTCTCTGGACTGATTTTAAAGGTATCGCTATTCAGTTGCTTTGTTCAGTATACAATTCACGTTCTTCATTTGTCAATGCATTTTTTCAGTTTTTTCTCAACTGCTCCAGTAAAGCTTGAAAATCATCGGGGAGTGGACTTGTAAATTCCAGATATTCATCCGTTGCGGGATGATTGAAACCGAGGGTGCCTGCATGTAATACTTGACCTCCAAAATCGATAGTCTTTTTCGGACCATATTTCGGATCGCCGACAAGCGGATAGCCGATATATTTCATGTGCACGCGAATCTGATGGGTTCTTCCCGTTTCCAATCGGCATTCAACGAGCGTATAGTCTCCGAGCCGTTCAAGCACTTTAAAATGCGTCACCGCATGCTTTCCTTTGTCGATGATCCCCATGCTTTGCCTGTCCTTCGGGTCGCGTCCGATCGGCGCATCAATCGTCCCGTTATCATGCGGGATATGACCGTGGACAAGTGCTGTATACACACGGGTCACTGATTTGGCCACGAGTTGGTCGACTAACGAAACATGGGCCTGGTCATTTTTAGCCACCATTAACAGCCCGGATGTATCCTTATCGATTCGGTGGACGATACCGGGGCGGAGCACGCCATTGATCCCGGATAAGTCCTTGACATGGTACATGAGCCCATTGACGACCGTTCCTGTTGTATGACCCGGCGCAGGATGCACGACCATACCACGCGGTTTATTGACAACGAGGACATCCTTGTCTTCATAAACGATCTCAAGATGCAGATTTTCCGCAACGACATCCAGCTCTTCCACTTCCGGTTCGTCGACTGCAACGATATCCCCCTGTTTTACTTTATAATTCGGCTTCACAGGCAGAGTCCCTACAAGGACAAGCCCATCTTTCAACCATTGTTGAACTTGCGTGCGCGACCAATTCGGTTGGATGGTTGTCAACGCTTTGTCAATGCGGCTTCCTTCAAGCTCTTCCGTTATTTCGAATTTTTCCATTAAGACACCTTTTTCTTATTCTTTTTTTCATCCAAAATCATATGGATGATGATCAAAATGACCCCCACTGTCAACGCGGCATCTGCCACATTGAAAATCGGAAAATCATAATTGATGACCGGGATAAGGACATCGACAAAATCGACGACTTCCTTGCGCCACAACCGATCGATAAAGTTACCGATCGCCCCGCCAAGTAGAAACATCAGACTGATCCCAAAAATCGGATGCCCTTTTGCCTCTTTGTGGAAGAAATAGATGATACCTGCGACCACAATAATTGTGACGATATAAAACAACCACATTTGTCCTTCCAACATGCCCCATGCCGCACCTTTATTGCGATGGGATAGAAGCCCGATATAAGGATCTACAATGCTGATTCTTTCATAAAGTTCCATATTCTTTACGACAAGCCACTTCGTCAACTGATCCAGTAAGATGACGACTGCCGCCACAGCATAATAAATAAACAAGCCCAATTACCCCCGTCTGACAGATTACGTATCATTTTACCATAGGGACCACATGGGATGCCAGTTGGTGCCACGCTAACAGATCGCAAGAGTTGAAGTGAAAGTTGACTACAAGAGCACGAATCATAGCTTGATGACTACGGTCGTTCCTTTACCCACTTCCGATTGCACTTCAATTGAACCGCCATGTAATTTGACAATCGCATAGGCAATACTCATGCCCAAACCTTCCCCTTCTGTCCGTTCATCTGTACTCGTTCCTCTGTAATAGCGTGTAAATAAATGGTCAACGAACGTTTCGTCCATTCCCTTTCCGTTATCCATAATCATAATCATTGTTGTATGCTGCTTACAAACGACTTTCACATGCACTTTCGTTCGGGGTGGATTATGCTTCATCGCATTTGAGAGTAAATTATCGAGCACACGGATAAACCATTTTGGATCGATTTCGACTTCACAACGCTCATCGGATCGTTCGAAAGAAATTAGATGGCTGTTCAACGTGAAATCGTCTTGGTATTTAACGACCAGGTCATGGATAAAAGCATTCATATCGATGCGTTCTTTCTGAATCGCAATGGCGCTATTTTTCAATTGGAAAATAAGTGAAAAATCATTCACTAAATCGACCATATAATCGGACTTATCCCGAATGACTTGGCCGATCTGCTGTAATTCTTCTCTTGTATAATCATATTGACCACTTTCCAACAGATGGCCGTATCCCTGGATGCTGGATAAAGGCGTCCGCAAATCATGGGAAATGCCTGCCATCCATTCTTCCCGGGTTCTTTCCAACTGCTTTCTCTCTTGTTCAGCAAGTGAAAGTTTTTCTGACATATTGGAAAAGGTTTCAAATACTTCCTTATACAAACGATACCGAAACTTTACCTTACCGTTTTTCTTATAAATTTTCTGATGCTCTTTTCCCGATAGCACATCTTCATATTGCTTTTGTTCAACGATTTTTAACCAATTCATGAAAAGTAGTAAAGGTTTTCCATAACGATAGCCATTCCAAATGGATAAGACAACGAGGATCACCATGCTAATGAGTAGAACAAGCGCGAAAGTTTGCAACTCCCTATTGGAGAAAAACCGAATTGAAGGGCTCTTAAATGCATCATTCAATTCATGATAAACCCACGCACTATTTGCCGTATTGTCATTCACCACATATGCCTTTGTTTCATAATTACCCGGCACATGAATACTCCCCACTACATCTAGCATCTTTGTCGGAGTCGGAAGATTCTCTCCTATTTTTTCGACTAACTTTCCATCTTGATAGATTTCGAGCATGCCCTCATGCTTGCTCACTTCTTTTTCAAGATCCTCTTTTCGATCATTTCTTACAATGCCCGCATCACTATAAGAATCATACCAATCCGTCAATAATTGTTGCTGTTTGTCAATATAACCGAATAAATAATAATAAGGCTGCGGCTTCCCCGTTTCAAAATACGTATCCACTGTATAATTGCCCAACTGATTCGTTTTTTCGATGGCAAGTAAATCATTCATCGTATAAATGCGTTGGAAATGATCCGGTGTATTGAATGCGTAAATGACTTCTCCCGTCCCATCAATAATTTGTACCCACATCTGATGTTCGGATAAAGTACTTTTCCAACTATCATTCAATTCAACTTGTCCATCTCCCCCGATATAAGAACTATAAGGAAGGTTTTCTACAATCGCTTTTTGGGGATTTGATTTTAATTCGTCTTTTGTAATGAGATGCATCGCCAGGATAATTAACAAGACGACAATCAAAAATGTGGCAATAAAGTTCAGGATAAATTGAGTTAAGAACTGAAACATCATTCTATAATTGATGTTCATTCAGCAGGATCCTTTACTAACTTATAGCCTAAACCACGAACCGTGACTAAATGGATAGGACGGCCCGGATCCGGTTCAATACGCTCTCGGATTCTCCTTATATGAACCATCACCGTATTATCATCTGCCATATGCTCATACCCCCATACAGCCGTAAAGAGCTGTTCTTTTGACAGCACACGGTTGACATTGTGACAAAAATGGACGAGCAACAAAAATACTTGCGCCGGACATGGCGTCAAAACACCATTGACGATCAATTCCCCTGCATCCTCATCGACGATACAATCTCCGAAACGATGCACTCTTTTGTTCATGTTAGCAAGCGTCGGATCATATGTTTGCTTGCGTTTTAAATGAGCTTTTATCCGCGCGACAACTTCCAATGGGTTGAAAGGTTTCGTCACATAATCGTCTCCGCCTTTTTCAAATCCTGTCAATACATCCATATCTGAAACCCTAGCTGTCAAAAATAAAATAGGAGCATCCGTATAAGCCCGGATTTTTGTACAGAGCTCAAATCCATTCATATCCGGCAACATGACATCCAACACGATGAATTCCGGTGCGTGTTTGTGAACCATTGCGAAAGCTTCCGTCCCTGTCGTGGCAGTATAAATACTTGTAAACTTTTCCTTCGTTAAGACCATTTCTAACATTTGTAAAATCGCTTGTTCATCGTCTACCAATAATATTTTACTATTTTTCATATGATCACCCATATTTATCCTATCATAGGAAGCTTAACGGAACCTTACTACATCACATGAAAATTAAGGTGAAAGTAAGGTGGACGTTCATCTGGCGAAAACAAGGAAAGTTACGATAGGTATTGAACAGAAGGAGGAGAAACAGATGGAGAAACGGATTCACATCATTGACGGCATGCGAGGTTTCAGCTTATTCGGCATCTTATTGGCAAATTTATTGATCTTCCAATACGGCTTATGGGGCAAAGATGAGATTCACTTATTCCCCCTATCTCCGTTGGATAAAAACTTTTATGCTTTCACTAAAATTGCGATAGAAAGCAGTTTTATGCCGATTTTCACTTTCTTATTCGGTTATTCGATGATGATGATGCGGGAACGGTTCGCCCACAATAACTTAAGAATCAAATGGCATCTTTTCAGACGATCCTGCTTGTTGGTCATCATCGGAATTTTACATGCCACGTTTTTATGGGATGGCGATATTTTATTGCTCTATGGTGTGATGGGATTGTTCTTGCTTGTATTTGTCAATCGCAAAGCGAAAACATTACTCATTTGGGGAAGCGTCTTGTTTTTAGCAATCGCTTTTCTCAACTTATACCCTACCGAGGATGAAGAACTTCTCGAACCGGCATTGTTGACATCGTATATTCACACAACAACGGAAGTTTACCAAACGGGTTCTTATTCAGAAATCACAACATATCGCAATCACAGCGAAGATCCCCTGTCCCAAAGTATGAGTGAAGGTGAAATCGGCGCCATCCTTTTATTGATGCCATTCACGATTGCGCCGATGTTTTTATTCGGGATGTATGCAGCCAAAAGAGGTTTCTTCCGCCGTCCACAACAAGAGAAAAGGCATTACTTGATTGGCGCTGTAATAGGCCTCATTTTAGGGTTAGGTATGAAAGCGTACGGTTATTTTCTCGCACAAACAAGTTTTGTCATGATTGGCGGGATTATTCTTGCTTTCGGTTATATCAGCTTGATCGGACTGCTATACAGCAAGTTCCCAACCTCCCGTTTAGTCATGTATTTCGAACAGGTCGGTAAATTATCATTGACGAATTACATTTTCCAAACAGTTATTTGTACGACCGTTTTTTATGGATATGGCTTCGGTTTATTCGGTAAAGTGGGCGTTTTTGAAGCGATGCTATTCGGCATCCTAATTTTCGTCATGCAAATCGCCTTCAGTTGTCTTTACATCAAATACTTCCGCTACGGTCCTTTGGAAAAAATCGTACGGATTGGTACCTATTTATCCTTTTCCAACAAACCGAAAAAACGAAAAGGAGCCCGCAAATCTTCTTCCGAACAAAATCTTTTAAATGAATTATAAGCGAAAGATAGGCGGTGATTTTTTGACTAGTACATTGAATGCACCTCAGAAGCGTTTAGCAAAGGAAGCCATCAAAGTTTGGCTTATTAGTGACATGATTGCGAATTTAATCGGATTCCTCGTCCTTGGCATCCTCTTTTACCTGGATATTCGATTTTCCTGGAAAGAATGGATTCGTTTGCTCCTCATCATTCTGACCGTTTTCGCGTTGATTGGTGGGGTCTGGTCGCTGATTTATCCCTTCTTATCGTACAAAAATTGGCGTTACGATGTGGATGAACATTTTTTGCAATTAAAATTAGGGGCTATAAAAGAAATGCATCAACTCGTTCCTATGACAAAAATCCAATCGGTCGCAACAGAACAAGGGCCTCTTCTTAGAAGATATGGCCTCTGCTCCGTTTCAGTTGAAACGATGGGATCCTCCCATTCGATACCTGCGCTTCCCAAAAGAGCGGCGATTGAATTACGAAATCAAATTGCTACATACGCTAAAATTAAGGAAGTGGAACAATGACGAAAAAAAGGCGTTACTCTCCACTTGTAATGCTGTTCGAATTTGGGAAATTAGGAAAGAACTCTTTTTTCTTCGTTGTTTTTCTTTATGTTATAAAGGCAGATTCTACATCGCTTTTCATTACATATGGACGGATTATTTTTCTTCTCGTGTTTGTTCTGACAGTTTTTTCAATCATCTATCAATGGTTTACTCATCAATACGAATTGGATGATAAGTCTTTCCATCTTTACAAAGGGCTTTTCAATAAGTCGGAACGAATCATTCCATTTTCTAAAATTCAAAACATTAATCGGCGTGCCCCTTTATTTCACCGTATATTTAATATGACCTCTATCCATTTTGAAACGGGGATGATAGGCGACAATGCAGCTGTAACATTTAAAGTTATCTCTCAAAAAGAAGCCGAGCGAATAGAAACATTTCTTAAAAGCGCTACGAAGCATAACGAGGTCTATCCGAATGATGGTTTCGATGAGCCACCAGTGGAAGTTGGGCATCATGCTCCGAATCGGATCATCCATTTTCAATCCACAAGAAAGGACATTTTCAAAGCATCCTTTACATCATTAAGTTTTCTAATTCTAATTCCTTTCATCGGCTCATTTTATTTCAAAACCAATGAAATTTTTGATGTGAGGCATACAGCGGAAGGACTTTTTGAAAGAATGATAAGCACGTCGTGGGCTGTGACCATCACTGTGATTGTACTTACCATAGCCTCCGTAGCCTTCGGCATTGTAAAAACATTTTTGAAGTACGGAAACTATGAAATCTCTTCAGATTCAGATTATATTTATATTTCGAAAGGTGTCATCGATGAAACAGCATTCTCCATCTCGAAGGAAAGGGTACAGGCCATCGAAATTGAACAGTCTTTGCTGAGAAGATGGTTTGGGTTGGCCGGCGTGAAACTGACAAGTCTAGGCAGTTTAAGCTCTGGTGAACATAAGCTCGAAGTGAATACGCTCTATCCTTTCCTGCCTGTTCACAAGGCATATGCCATGATTGCGGATATTCTGCCGTCCTATGCGATCACAAAGGAAATGACTCGCCTTCCAAAGAAGGTGTTTTGGCTGCGCATGCTGTGGCCAAGCTGGTTTTGGCTCATAGTGACGGGATTTTTGCTTTATTTCAAGCCAACAATTTTAAAGTTAGAACAAGCCTGGCTGATTCTATCAGTAGTCCTTTTGTTTTGGATTTTAGGCGTAAGATGGCTGGATTTTCTCCATACCCGCTATAGAATGAATAAGCACTTTATGCAGTTTAAAAAAGGCGTGTTAAAGACTTCCTTATTCATCTCAAAACGAGAAAAAGTGATCGAAGTAAATGTGACACGAAACCTCGTTCAAAAAAGGTTGGGCCTTGCATCGATTCGAACAATAAATAGAGGAAAGCCAATCCGTCATGCAGGTGTGGATGATGTGCCAATAGAGTTCGCAAATGCATTTGTGAAGTGGTATAAGGATCGGGAAAATGAAGTTACCGTTGAATGAACTACCCTGTAAGGTGCCACTTTACAGGATATGTCCACCGATTTAACACCAAAAAAGCGGCTGTGACTAGTCTTTCTAAAAAGACCGTCACAGCCGCTTTGATCATTATGCGTAATATTTTTTCACAACATCTGCACAGCGTGTACAAAGTGTAGAATGTGTATCGTCCTGTCCGACTGTTTCTGAAATCGTCCAGCAACGTTCACATTTTTCACCTTCTGCTTTCTCCACGAGGACACTTACCGTATCGAGTTTCAAAGTCCCTTCAGGCATGTGATTCACATCACCTTCAGCAAAATTGGATACGATGAAGAATTGTGCGTAGTCGATATCGTCTGCTGCAAAAACACCTTGTAAATTTTCTGGAAGTGCTACCGTCACTTTCGCTTCGAGCGATTTTCCGATCACTTTCTCATTCCGTGCTTCTTCAAGTGCTTTTAATACATCATCACGGATGAGCATCAGCGTAGCGAAACGATCTCGTAATGCCTGTGCTTCTTCTCCAAGATCCTCTGCTTCCGGCATATCAGTCAACTGTACGCTTTCCACATCGACATGTGCCATATACGCCCACATCTCATCCGTCGTATGCGGAATGATCGGTGTCAATAGTTTCAGCAATGCCAACAATGTATCGTACATAACGGTTTGCATCGCCCGGCGGTGCGGGTGATCCACGCCTTCAATGTAAACAACGTCTTTTGCAATGTCGAGATAGAACGAGCTCAATTCGCCCGTACAGAAATTATTGACCGCATGGTAGACGCCTGCAAATTCATAATTCTCATAAGCCTCACGCACTTCTTTGATCAGATCCTGTAAACGTACATAGACGAATTGGTCAACTGGACGTAAATCCGCAAAAGCGACAGCATCCGTCGCAGGATTGAAGTCAGATGTATTCCCGTGTAGGAAACGAAGCGTATTCCGGATTTTCCGATACACTTCTGAAACTTGTTTGAAGTTCGAATCCGAAACGCGTACATCTGCCGTGTAATCGACAGAAGATACCCATAGGCGGAGAATATCCGCTCCAAGCTGGTTCATCACTTTAGCAGGTACAATAACGTTCCCAAGTGATTTACTCATTTTGCGTCCATTGCCATCCAAAGTGAACCCATGGCTCAACAGACCTTTATAAGGTGCATGGCCGTTCATGGCAACGCTTGTTGTCAATGAGGAGTTGAACCATCCGCGGTACTGGTCAGATCCTTCCAAGTATAAGTCAGCTGGGTAAACGAGATCATCTCGTTCTTCGAGAACTCCTTGATGTGTTGAACCGGAGTCGAACCAAACGTCCATAATATCTGTCTCTTTTGTGAATTGGCCGTTCGGGCTGCCTTCATGTGTGAATCCTTCTGGAAGGAGATCTTTCGCTTCCCGTTCAAACCAAACATTGGAACCATGTTCACGGAATAGTTGTGAAACATGTTCAATCGTTTCATCCGTAATGATCGGCTCACCATTTTCCGCGTAAAAGACCGGAATCGGAACACCCCATACCCGTTGACGGGAAATACACCAGTCACCACGATCACGGACCATATTATACAGACGTGTTTCACCCCATGATGGCGTGAATTTCGTATTGCGGATCGCTTCTAGTAACTCTGGACGGAATGATTCGATGGAAGCGAACCATTGAGCAGTCGCACGGTAAATGACCGGCTTTTTCGTACGCCAATCATGCGGATACGAGTGCGTGATGAAGGATAATTTCTGTAATGCCCCTACTTTATCGAGCGCTTCCGTAATCGCTTTATTGGCGTCATCATAGAATAAGCCTTCAAAACCAGGTGCTTCGTCTGTCATGACACCTCTATCATCCACCGGAGAAAGCACATCCAAGCCGTAAGATTTGGAAATGTAGAAGTCGTCTTCCCCGTGACCAGGCGCCGTATGGACACAACCTGTCCCCGCTTCCGCTGTGACATGCTCACCTAGCATGACAAGTGAATCACGATCATACAATGGGTGTTTTGCTACAACGCGGTCCAACTCGGAACCTTTCAATTCGCGTTCGACAGAATAATCTTCCCAACCGATTTCTTCCGCTACGAAAGCAAGGAGATCTTTGGCGATTAGGAATTTCTGCTCTCCGACTTTGACGATGATATACGTAAATTCAGGATGTACGGAAATCCCTAAGTTTGCCGGAATCGTCCACGGAGTCGTCGTCCAAATTAAGAATTGAACATCATTTTCAACAACATTTTTCCCGTCTTTCACAGGGAAACCAACATAAATAGATGGGGATTTCTTGTCTTGGTATTCGATTTCCGCTTCAGCCAATGCTGATTCACTTGACGGGGACCAGAATACCGGTTTTAAGCCTTTATAGATATACCCTTTTTTCGCCATTTCACCGAACACTTGGATTTGACGCGCTTCAAACGCAGGCTTCAATGTGATATAAGGATTTTCCCAATTCCCACGTACGCCAATTCGTTTAAACTGGGTACGTTGATTGTCGATCTGGCTATAGGCATAGTCTTCACACATTTTTCGGAATTCCGCAATGGAGTGTTCTTTCCGTTTCACGCCTTTGTTGACAAGCGCTTGTTCGATCGGCAAACCATGTGTATCCCAACCCGGAACATATGGTGCATGGTATCCAGTCATCGATTTATGACGGACAATCATGTCTTTCAACACTTTGTTCAATGCATGGCCCATATGTAAGTCTCCGTTTGCATATGGCGGTCCATCATGCAAAACAAAAAACGGGCGGCCTTGCGTGCGTTCCTGTACTTTGCTGTAAATATCCATCTCATCCCATTTTGCTTGCATCTTTGGTTCATTGTTTGGTAAATTTCCACGCATCGGAAATTCAGTTTTCGGCATCAGTAACGTATCTTTATATTCCATTTGATTTCCTCCTTAGATTTCAATCAATTGCAAATCGAACAGCGAAGAGTTCGATTTGCCTTAATTTCTGCGTTCTTTGCAGAAATTAAAGCACTTTCAGGACGTCGGGAACTTAGACTGCCTTCCATTCTTCATTCAGCAAGTGTTTGGACACTTGCTGAATGAAAATAAAAAATCCCCGTCCCTAAAAAAGGGACGAGGAGTCATTCTCGCGATACCACCCTACTTGCAACAAACAGATTTGTTGCCACTCAGACACCGTAACGGGGTGTAACCGGGAGTAGCGTACTAAGCATTCCGCTATCCAGCTCGGGAGTGATTTTCGTTTCCAATTGTAGACCAGGCTCCCACCATCCCCGGCTCGCTTCATACAATTTTGGAAAGTACTTTCTCTTTCAACGCCTATTGTGAATATATGCACATTATTATATGGGTCAATTATACTGAAAGTCAAGCTTCTTCACCTGAACATTGCCCAAAAAACTTCATCAATGACTTATAGTTCTTCGTCAGCGACCGCTTCCAACCGCTCCGCATTGATTTCGTATTCCAATAAATTATCCCAATCATCCGACTGTATCAGATCAAGCTGCGCTTCGATAAGCATTTTAAAACGTGTACGGAACACTTTGGATTGCTTTTTCAAGTCTTCGATTTCTACGGATATTTTACGTGCGCGGGAAAGTGCCTCATGGACAATCCGATCGGCATTCTTTTCTGCTTCTCTGATGATCAACTTCGATTCTTTCATGGAGTTGCGACGGACATCTTCTGCCGCTTCCTGGGCGACCAAGATGGATTTTTGCAATGTATCCTCGATTGAATTGAAGTGTGATACTTGTTCTTTCGTTTGTTTCAAGCTATTTTTTAGTTCTTTATTTTCTTCCAGGACGTTTTCATAGTCTTTCATGATTTGTTCTAGAAATTCATTGACTTCATCTTCGTCATACCCACGGAATTTACTGCTAAACTCCTTGTTATGTATATCAAGTGGTGATAGAGCCATTCGTCGCATCTCCCCTTTAGCGTAATTCTTTCTCTATTATACATGTTGAAACAAGAGAAGACAGCATTATCTTCACCCATAATCTGAAAAATCATTCTAACTTCCCAATACTGAGACGGATTTTGTCCTTTTTTGTCCTACCTTCGATACCCACCACTTTAAATCTGCCCGCTCCCCTTATGGAAAGCATATCGGATTCTTGCAATTCAAAGGCGGGTTGATCCCGTACCGCCCAATTCACTTTCACTTTTTCACCATGAATGAGCGTAGCCGCTTTTTGACGCGAAATATTCGCAAGGGCTGCTACAACGACATCGAGCCGCATCGAACTAACGATATGTAAGTCCTCCGTCCAAGTATCCGCAGATTGAAGCCACTCTTCCGGTCGATCATTCTCTTCGACCGTCACTTTCGATTTCCCGATGGAAGTGAAGTTCGCGGTCATATAATCTTTTAATTCATCGGCGACTGTAAACTGGACCACATCTTCCCAAATTCGGATATCCCCAAATTTCGAACGGTCAATCCCGAGCGACATCATGGAGCCAAGAATGTCTCGATGTTCGAGCTTCATAAATTTGGCTGGATATTTTACATTGAACAATGCAATCTGATAATCGGTTGATTCCGGAACATAATAATCTGGATAAATAAGCATCCTTTGCCGCTCCGCTTCAGAAAATGCACCACTCGATCCGACTTGGAGATCGGAACCGTGTGCGAGTGACTCAACAATGAATTGTTGCCGTGGATCTAGGAATCCGGTCAATTTAGGGGCATATGTATCTTCCACTTCACGGATCCAACCGATAGCCATTTCTATGAAGGGTTGTTCGTCTTTGCGGAAATGCTGTAGTATAGTTTCCATTTTCTTTCTCCTTATACAAAAATCCTCACCTAAGTGAGGATCCTTTCATCATTCAATCTTTTTTAGAAAAACAGCCTGAATACTTCCCAAACTCCCCTTGAGATTAAATTTAATGCGAATAACCCTACAATTGGCGAAATATCAATCATGCCGAGTGGTGGAATGAACTTCCTGAAAAAACCTAAATAAGGTTCTGCAATCTTTTCAAGCAATCGACCGAATTTTGTTTCGCGTGACGAAGGTATCCAAGACATTAAAATATAAATGATGAGGAGTACCGAGTAAATTTGGATTGCATTTGCAATAAGTTTATAAATCGAATATAAAATGGTAGTTGACATGCTAATTCGTACACCTCATTCAAAGTCTAACGTTCAAAATAATCGGAAATCGCCCCTGCAACTTCCACGTTCTCAGGGACGCAAAGAAAAATGTCCGTACCGATTCGCTGTATGTCCCCGCCAAGCGCATAGACGGTTCCGCTCAGGAAATCGACGATCCGGATTCCTTGGTCTCGTTCAATTCGCTGCAAGTTGACAACGACTGCCCGTTTGTTCTTCAGATGCTCAGATATGTCTTGCGCTTCCGCATAGACACGGGGTTCGGCAAGTACAACCTTGGATGATTTCTGGATGCTTTGTAAACTTACAACATTGCGCGTTTGTTGACCTTCTACCGGTTGTTTTCTCGGTGGGACCCTGCGTGGTTGTTCTTGCACATGTAGCTGTTGTTCTTCACGGCGGGGTTGAGGTTTCTCCTGCACTTCATCTTCTTCGTCTTCAAGATAAAACCATTTCTCGAATTTGTTTTTGATGCTCATCCGTCTTCCTCGCTTTCTGCTCCGACAAGTGCAGTTCCGATTCTAACATGGGTTGCACCTTCTTCGATTGCGATAATGTAGTCATTCGACATTCCCATGGACAAGTATGGACACGGTGCAAAAGGTAGATTTCGTGCGGCAATTCCATCACGAAGTTCTCTCAACGAACGGAAAATCGTACGGATTTCATCGTTATTCTCAGTGAAAGGTGCCATTGTCATCAGACCGACGATCCGGATTTTATCGTAAGTTCCCACTTCTTCGATAAACTGGTTAAGTTCGGAAGGGGTGATCCCGGATTTACTTTCTTCACCGGAAACATTCACTTGGATAAAACAGTCAACTCGATGATCCGCCCGCTTTTGGATTTCTTTGGCAATACTCAACCGATCGACTGAATGTAAATAGTCAATCCGATTGATGATATCCTTGACTTTCCTGCTTTGGACATTGCCGATGAAATGCCATTCGGCACCATTTGGAATCGCTTCCTGTTTACCGAGAAGACCCTCCGCACGATTTTCACCGAGCTGACGGATGCCTGCTTCCAGTACCGCGGAAGTCCTTGCGGCTGACACTGATTTTGTGACGGCTACGATCGTAACATCGGCTCTGTTTCGCCCGCTCCGATCGCAAGCGGCTTGTATATCCTGTTCAATTTTCTGTATACGTTGTTGTAATAGACTCATGATTATCACTACTTTTCATCTTTCTTACCCTTTATTGTAACAAGTGGGCGGCTACATATCAATGATTAGTCATTAATTTCCGTCTTTGTTGCCGACAAGCATGATATCTTTTCCGATTGTTGCAATATCGGCAAGCGCTACCCGTTTCACTTCTTTCCCTTTCCCCTCAAAAAAACTGCTCCGTTCCCCTCCACCAACATGAAGCAATTCCACTTTTCCATTCTTCGTGTCAATCGTTGCATCTTGTACAAATCCAAGGAATACACCTCTTTTTATATCAATGACTTCCTTCTTCTGAATTTCTGAAAAACGCATACGTTCCCTCCTTTGTTTGAATATATGCATCGCATCGAAAAAAAACGCAAATGCAGTCGCTGCATTGCGTTTTAACTTTCATGTAATTAATGTTGGTCCATGCCATCTCGGATAATTTTGACCGCATTTTTCTCTAATCTTGAAATTTGTGCTTGTGAAATGCCTAGTTCTTTGGCAATTTCAGTTTGCGTTTGTCCCAAGTAAAAACGTTTTGAAAGGATCGTCTGTTGCCGTTCATCCATTGTGGATACAGTCTCTTTGACGGAAACATACGTTAACCACTTATCTTCGGACACGGTTTTATCCTGCAACTGATCCATCATGAATACCGGATCTCCGCCTTCCCCATTGATCGGTTCGTGAAGGGACATCGGGTCTTGGATCGCATCTAATGCAAAAAGGATGTCATCAGCCGGAATACCAGTCATATCCGCCAAATCTGAAATGCGTGGTTCTTTTTGGTGATCATTGATGAATTGTTCTTTCGCTTTGATCGCCTTATAAGCGATATCGCGCAGTGACCTAGATACTCTTATGGAATGGTGATCGCGTAAATGTCTTTTGATCTCTCCGATAATCATCGGGACGGCATATGTTGAAAATCGCACATTATGTTTCAAATCGAAGTTATCGATCGATTTCAACAAGCCGATACAGCCGACTTGAAAAAGATCATCCGCTTGTTCTCCACGATAAGCGAATCTTTGAACGAGGCTAAGGACGAGTCGCAAATTGCCGATGACGAGTTCCTCCCGCGCCGATTGGTCTCCGCTTTGTAGCCTGATAAATGTTTCTTTCATCACGTCGTTTGTGAGTAATGGCAATTCGGACGTATCGATTCCGCATATTTCTACTCTTGTACGTACCATTCGCTTTTCCTCCACATTCTGTCGATGACTGTACAAATAGTCTGTCCGTGGACGTCCGGAATATGCAGGATTTCGTATCGCCAATTTCAACCAATCGAACAGCGAATCGATCAGCGAAGGGTTCGATTTGCCTTAATTTCTGCGTCCTGTGCAGAAATTAAGGCACTTTCAATACGAACTTAGGTTGCCTTCCTTTATTAAATAAGCAGGAAACTTTGCTTGTTCAAGTTACGCAATTGGATGATTCAATTGCTCTCTCAAATCCATGATTATTTTCTTTTCAAGCCGGGAAATATAGGACTGGGAAATACCAAGTAATTCGGCTACCTCTTTTTGAGTCATTTCCAGTTTTCCAGTTAACCCGAAGCGGCATTCCATAATATAGCGTTCCCGTTCATCCAATGTCTGTATGGCGTCAATCATATGTTGACGTTCAATTTTCTTTTCAACATCATCGATAATAATATGCTCATCTGTGCCGAGTATATCCGATAATAGTAATTCATTGCCGTCCGCATCCGAATTGAGCGGTTCGTCAAAAGAAATTTCCGAGCGTGTCCGATTCGTTTTGCGCAAATGCATCAATATTTCGTTTTCAATACAGCGGGAAGCATATGTTGCCAACTTGATATTCTTATCGATTTTGAACGTTTCAATCGCTTTGATAAGTCCAATGGCCCCAATGCTGATCAAGTCCTCGATATGTGTATTGGTATTATCGAAGCGTCGAGCAATATAGACGACGAGACGAAGGTTTTTTTCAATGAGCGTATCACGCGCATTCATATCGCCTTCCATGAAAGCCCGTATTGCCTCTGCTTCTTCTTCACGTGTCAATGGTTTTGGAAGTGATTCATGTCCTCCGATATAGTATGTGCCCTTTTTCTTCCCTTTAAGAGAGGAAACAATCATCGACAACCAATTTTTCAACTTATGCAGCATGAACAGTTCCCCTTTCGACGTTTAGTGATTCCATTGCGGATACGTGCAAAATCGCTTCGGCACTGTCCGGGTAACGACGGTCTTTTTTCGTCAGAACAACATAACCCGGTTGTAGCCCATTTTCATCCCCCACCACCCATCGTTCGAATTTAAAACCAATCGCCCATGATTGTCCTTGAATGGTCATCAATCGGATCAATCGAATGCTCTTTTGATACTTCTCCGGAAACGCCGTTAACGAAGGCGAGCCAATTGAATCCCATTCAAACAACGGTTTTTTCAGATCTTCCGGCATGAATGATTCCACCGCTTTCAATGATACAAAATGAACCGGTAAACCTGATAAGGGCTCTGTACAGCTATTTCCTGAATCTACAAATACTTCAATCGGGATTTCAGCATCCCAGAGATGCAAAACAGAAGAAGATCTGAGCTCCGATACATGACGTGCAATCCTGACATCCAGCCATTTCTTTTTCAAGAAATGGAGGGCAACATAGGCAACGACCGCATAAGTTAAAACATTTACTGCAGTATTGAAAGAAGTGAGACGAAAATGAAAAGCGGTCAATAACCCACCTGCAAAAATGGCTCCGACCAAAACCATGGACGCCGATTTTTTCCAAGGTTCGAATGTTTTGCCAAATGCACAAAATGTCATGCCTAAAAACGAAAGGATGACCGCAAAAATGGACGATGGAAAAAGCGTGACAGGTAATGCGCCAGCCAAAGCTGCCAGAACAAGCCTCCCGCGGGCGGCATAAATATCTCCCACTTTGTTGGCGAACGACAGAATGGCATAATTGAATAGCATATTCACTCCGACTATGATCTCTCCATACATAGACCGCCCTCCCTACAGACAACGATAACATCCTGAAGTTGAAATGTTTGTCGGAATAGCGGCTCTTTTCAAAAAAGAAATCGACAGCTTTCGATTGAGATGGGAGGAGCTAGTGATCAAATAAATCTTCAGGCGATCAGAAAACGCTGGCGGTGATCAATCAGACCTTCTCGCGATCATAAAACACCGATAGTGATCAATCAGACCTTCTAGCGATCATAAGACGCTGAAGTGATCATTCAGACCTTCTAGCGATCAGAAGACGCTGACAGCGATCAATAAGTTCACAATGCATTCCAACTGTAAGAATTCCCACGACAAAAAGCATCCCGGTCCATGCTGTTGCATGGGCCGGGATGCTTTGAATGGTATTCGCCATTATCGACGGCGATTGCGTAAGAATGTTGGAATATCTAACGCATCTTCGTTTTGATTTGCTTGCGGTTGACGAGTTGGAGGCGTCTCTTGTTGTTGAAACTGAGGTGCCTCTTCTCTGCGTTCGCGTACAGGCGTTTGTTGAACCGGGGCTTGCTCACGTGGCTGCGGACGGCTGGAACCGTATCCTGCACTTCTCGCCGGACGTGATGCGTTGAGCTGTTCTTCGCTAAATCCTGTAGCGATTACCGTCACGATGATTTCATCTTTCAAATTGTCGTTGATGACCGATCCGAAAATCATGTTAACATCTTCATCTGATGCAGACGCGACGATATCCGCAGCCTCTTGCACTTCGAATAGGCTGAGATTCGATCCGCCTGTAATGTTCATGATGACACCTTTCGCACCGTCAATCGATGTTTCAAGCAATGGACTTGAAATTGCTTTTTTTGCTGCTTCCGCTGCACGATTTTCTCCTGTGGACATCCCGATCCCCATCAATGCAGAGCCTTTATTGGACATGATCGTTTTGACGTCCGCGAAGTCCAAGTTAATGAGTCCTGGTGTCGCGATCAGATCCGAAATACCTTGAACCCCTTGACGCAGTACATTATCCGCTTCACGGAAAGCTTCAAGCATCGGCGTATTCTTATCCACGATTTCAAGTAATTTATCATTCGGGATGACGATCAGCGTATCCACGGATTCTTTCATCGATGTGATGCCGCCAATTGCCTGCGTGGAACGTTTCCGTCCCTCAAATGTGAACGGTCTTGTGACAACACCGACCGTTAGTGCTCCAAGATCTTTTGCAATTTGTGCGATGACAGGTGCAGCTCCTGTACCGGTTCCGCCTCCCATACCCGCGGTTACAAAGACCATATCCGCTCCGCGTAAAGCTTCTTCAATCTGCTCTTTGCTTTCCTCTGCAGCTTTTTTACCGACTTCCGGATTTGCACCCGCACCAAGTCCGCGTGTCAATTTTGCACCAATTTGCAATTTCACTTCAGCACTTGAAAGATTAAGAGCTTGCGCATCGGTATTCACTGCAATGAATTCTACACCTTGTACACCATGTTCAATCATTCGGTTTACAGCATTGTTCCCGCCGCCACCAACTCCAATTACTTTGATGACAGCTGCTGCATCAACATTCGTATCAAATTCCAGCATCATTTCTCCTCCTAATCTATCTCATGCATACTAAAAATCAATTAGGCCTCGGCGTAATTGCGTCCAAATTTTGAATTGCGAATCGAACAACGAAGGGTTCGATTTGCCTTAATTTCTGCGTTTTTTGCAGAAATTAAGGCACTTAGATAAGCGCAATTAACTCCTTTCAAAATTTGTGACATCCGCCGGAGGCTCAACTTGAATCAGCAAATCTTTTTGTACTGAAAGCGAAACGTCAGCTACAGGGAATTTGGATTCCCTCTGAATTGATAGCCATTTTAACTTTCAATACACTACCTGTAGTAATGGGAGACTTCTGCTGAATCAAGTTTCCTATCAATCACTTATTCAAAGAAATTGTCGAACACCTTTTTTGCCCGATTTAAAAGCCCCGGTTTTTTTTCCGCACTCCGTTCCGCTACCTTTTTCTTGTTGACCGGTGCCGGTTGTTGGGTTTCAGCTACCTGCACGGTCGGTGAATCTTGTACATGGCCGAAATAAGTATCCTGCATATGTGCATATCGGATCAGACCGACAGCTGTCGAATACATCGGCTCTCGTACACCGATATACTCCGGCGTATGGATGCGCACTCTCGTTTTGAGCACATGTCTGGCTAATTGAAGCATACCATCTAGCTTGGTGATTCCACCAGTTAAAACGACTCCTCCTGGGAGATCTCGCACACCCATCCGATACAATTCTTCCAAAACGAGGTCAAAAAGCTCTTCCAGCCGTACGCTGATGATTTCCGATATGTATCGTTGGCTATATTGGTCTTTCGAATCTGCGCCAATCACCGGCACTTCAAACAGTTCATCGTCCGATGCATCGTCCGAGAATGCATGTCCATACTGGTGCTTAATCTTCCTTGCTTGTTCAGTCGGCGTTTTCAAAATGATGGATAAGTCTTTTGTGATATGATCGCCGCCAACTGGGATGACGGCCGTCGCCATGAAACGATTTTCACCGAACAGTGCGATGGTCGTAGAACCTCCGCCTATATCAATGAAAGCCGTGCCATGATTCTTTTCATCGTCCGTCAAGGCAAAAGTGCCGGCCGCTAACGGTTGTAAATAGATTTCTCGGATCACAAGCCCCGCCCGTTCTACGCAACGCAATATATTATGAACAAGTGTTTTTGATGTTGTGATAAGCGTACCGTCCATTTCAAGCCTGACTCCGATCATTCCTCTTGGATCCGTAATTTCGTCATAATCGTCAACGATGAATTGCTTCGGTATGATATTGACGATTTCCCGCTCTGGCGGGACTGACATGACTTGAGCTGATTTCATGACCCGATCGAGATCATCATCAGTGATTTCACGGTTTTCCGAGTTGACTGCCACTACACCTTTCACATCCTGCAATACTACACCATTTGCAGGGATGCCAAGAATGACTTCGCGGATCTGCATGCCAATCATGCGCTCCGCTTGATCGATCGCTTTACGGATCGATTGGACAGTTGCATCGATATCGATGATCGTCCCTTTTCGGATACCTGCCGATTGGACGTTACCGACTCCGATCACATGCAGGGATCCGCCATCCACCTCACCGATCAAAACTTTGACTGATGAAGAACCTATATCAAGTGATACATATAATTCTGATTGGCTCAATTACTGGCACCTCCCATAGCAACTCTTATCTTCCATTCTATTGTATTATAAGTGTATTGTCTAAATATTTTCGACATCTCTTCGCCAAATCCTTTCATTCCGTAGCATTTGATTGAGAAACTTTACTCCGCTCCGTCCATTTTACGATTAAGATCCTTCTGATGACAGCGATATTCTGGAATAACCGCACACCAAAAGCGAATACGGCAGCCAAGTATAAATCGACGCCTAAATGTACCCCCAGGAAGGCCAACGCAGCTGCCAGTGCGATGTTAAAGAAAAATCCGGATACAAACACCTTATCGTCGTACACTTGCTGTAAATGCGCTCTGATGCCTCCAAACAGCGTATCCAAGGCTGCCAAAACGGCAATCGATAAATAATTTCCATATATTTGTGGAATTTGTATATCCGACAATAATCCGAGTGAAATCCCAACCAAAAGACCAAGCAAAGGCAGCCACATAATTATTCCCCTTTCGGTATTTCTTTCAAGAACTGATTTTCAAACCTTTCCTTGTATCCTCGGATTTCAATAGTCGCTTCCGGTTTTCCGATTACAAGAAGCAGATTATCGAGGTAAAAATCATCGCGGATCGTCGATGCGGATAAAAAATTATACAGTTTTTCACTATCTTCCATTGTCGGTGTAATAATTTTGATCGTGAATGGTGGGGTAGATATATGTAAACCATTCACACTTGTCACCCCGTTAATATCCCGGATGGAACTCAATGTCGTAAACCGTTTCCCGTCAATTTCCAAGGAAATCCCTTTGAAACGGTTCAGTTCATTGACGAACCGGGTGAGCAAATCGGGGGATATGCCCGTAATCGGTACACCGAATGCAACACTTTCGGCAGATGGTCGAACATTTAAGACGATGCCCGGTCCGCTAATCGTTGTCATCCCCGCTTGTTTATACAAGTTGTCCACCGTTTCCGATAAGGCCTTTCCCGCATTTGTTTCGTTGAGTGATTTGTATGTAGAGATTGTTTGATCCAGCTCACGAATTTCCGTTAACAATTCGGAATGATACTGCTTTTCAGTGGATAACTCATGGCGTATTGCCCAAATATCCCTTGTATCACGTTCTTCAGGTTTTTGCATCGAATTGAATTGGACGGCCACCATGAATCCGACGATGAGCAAAATCACTGTAAATTTCCAATGGATTGTCTTTCCCACCCGTCCATCCTCCTAAGCGCCGGTTCAACTTTCGTCCCGCAGAGCAGACAACCGGATCTCTTTTGACTGTTCTGTCGTCACGACAATATTATCCCTGATCAACCCGTCAATGACACCGCCTTTCAAATACAAAGAAGACGTGAGAACATCCATATCACCGACCGCTTCAATGACAAACGGCGCAGGGAATGTCCTACCATCAATCGTGATGACAGGGCCTGTACATTTAATATAAGAATTGGCTGTTATTCTTTGACCGTTAATCGCAATGCCCTGCGCTCCGGAAATTCTAAGTTCGTTCACTACCCGAAGAACATGGCTTTCATGAACAATATAATCATTCGGATTTTGTTCAATCGGGTCATAGTCGGCATCTTTCAATGTCACGATGACACCTTGTCCGACTGCAGGAATAACACCAAGCAGCAAGCGGAGGTCTCTTGCCTTATCTACTAGAATGGCATGGTCTTCCTCTCTCGTTGAAAAAGAACGTTCAAATTCCCGTATCTCTTCCTGCTTGGCGGCGATTTCATCTGTCAGTTCCTTATTGCGTTCCTGCTGGCTGATCAATTCTTCCCGATATGCTTCTTCCTTCAAGATCACGGAGGATTCAAGGGCATCGGCCTCCTGATTCGAGCCAAGTGTCCGGTAAGAAAAAGCGAGGATAAAACCGAGCACGAGAAAAACGACAGAAAAAAGGATATGTCTTCCTCGTTTTTGATAGTCATCATTCACTTTCGCTTTCGTTTTCACTTTCCTCTTCAATTGGCTCCTCCTCCCCGGTCTCGCCGTATATTTCACTATAGGGGACAAAGAATGTTCCTACTTCCATATCGATCACACCTTTTTCCATTCCGCCTAATTGTGCTGTAATCTCTGGATAATAAGCCATTTTTTCCGCAAAATCGGAAATGACGGAACGCACTTCGAAGCCATCATCCATGTAAACCGTAATATTATCCGGACCGCTTTCCGTCCCCATAAAAATGATTTCGGATAATAGCCGATAGACGTTCTCATCCATTTTCAGCAATTGTTTGGTCAGCCTCTTTTGCATGTCGGCATCCTTAAAATTAGTCAATATAGGCGCTTCTGCTTCAGGATAATGGAGACCTGCCGGGAAGACCTCCCCATTTTCCAACAGCAAATTGTACTGCTCTTTCTCCTCCATATAAGCGACGGTCTTCCATTCGGTAATGGTGATCTGGACGTCATGCATCCACTTTCGAGAAACGTCTACGCTTTTCACTTCTTCTAGTCTTGCCAAAGATTCCTCAATTTTTCCGGTGCTGAAATTCCATAAAGGCTCGTCCACTTGCAGCCCGCTCTGTTGCTGATAAAAATCCGGCTCGTGAAGAACGGCTCCCTTCACAATAATGGCTCCCACTTTACTGAATGGTGATTGAAAATAAAGAATAGCGAGGAGCGCAATGATGAAGACGGATAATACGAACAGAAATTTCTTGTTCGTCTTCCTGCGGCGCTTCTCCCGCATGGATGGGATCCGTTCTTCAATATCAATCACTTTCTCCATATTGGCTCCTCCTTTAACCAATCGATTTTCTACGACTGGCGAAATGCATAATCGTCCCCGCTGCCAGCCAAGTCGTCATTAACGATGAACCCCCATAGCTAATGAACGGCAACGTAACACCCGTGACAGGCAATAGTCCCGATACGACACCCATATTCAAAAACGTTTGAAAAATGATCATTGAGCCCATCCCAGCAACCATCAAAAGCTCATGCCGCCCTTTTGTCCGAATCGCGATTCCGAATGCCGCCACCAATAAGACGACAAACAACAATAAGACGAACGTCGCTCCGATAAACCCTGTTTCCTCCGCAATAATCGAAAAGATAAAATCATTTTGCGGCTCAGGCAAATATAAATACTTCTGTCTGCTATTTCCATAACCATGACCGAATAGTCCCCCTGGTGCGATGGCAAAAAGAGATTGAATCCCTTGGAAACCGGTGCCAAGCGGATCATTCCATGGATCGATATACGATTTGATCCGATCCAAACGATACGGTGCCGCTGCAATCAACGCGATGAATGCAACAACGCCGCCCACCCCCAGGAAAGTGAAAAATTTTAACGGATAACCCGCTATGAACAAGATGACAAATGCCGAGATAATCATAATGACGGCTGAACCTAAGTCCGGTTGCAACATGATCAAAGCAGCAGGAAGCAAGATCAATCCAAAATGCTGCCAATGAAACATTTTTTTCTTGCTTGTTTTGTCCATGCTACAAGCCAATTTCCCGATCAATGCGACCTTCACGAATTCAGCAGGTTGCAAACTGAACGGTCCGAGCGCAATCCAACTTTGCGAACCATTGCGAACAACCCCGATGCCCGGGATCAATACAGCGATCAGCAACAAGATCATCGCGTAGTAGAAAACGGTCCATGTTTTCGGATAAGAGGTCAATGGGCTTTTCATGATAACGAGGGCAATTCCGATTGACACCGCCGTATAAACCCCTTGCTTCACGATGAAGGGGATGGAATCCGCATAATGAACCGCGCCCCAATAGGAACCTGCAGAATGGACAAAAGCCAATCCGATCAACGACAGCGCCACCGCAGAAACAATAAACATTGTTTTTAACTTCTCTTCCAGCGAACGCATCCTTCCGCAATAGTACTCTTGCAGTATTACATGAACATACTTGTTTTTATTTCAATTCCATTACAGCTTCAATAAATTGATCACCCCGCACTTCAAAGCTCGAATACTGATCCCAACTTGCACAAGCTGGTGAAAGGAGGATAATATCCCCTTCAACCGACAGTGGATATGCCTGTTGTACGGCATCCTTCACATCTTTGGCCTGGATGATATCCACAATGCCGCAGGAAGCCGCAAACTCTGAAAGCTTCTCAGCAGTCTCACCAAGAGCGACAACCGCTTTAATATTCGTCATAAACGGTCTGAGTTCTTCAAAAGAGTGACCCCGGTCAAGTCCACCCGCAATCAGGATCGTCGGTTTCGTAAATGCGGCCAGCGCGCTTTTCGTCGCCAGCGTATTCGTTGCTTTCGAATCATTGTAAAACATACGCCCTTGCAATTCCTTAACGAATTGCATCCGATGGCGAACCCCTGTAAAAGAGCTCAGCACATCTTCAATCGCGGCTTTATCGCACCCCATCAAAATGGCTGCTGCTGTAGCAGATAAGATATTTTCAAGATTATGTTGCCCCGGCAACTTGATAATGGACCTTTTTGCAAACGGCTCTCCATTCCAGTATATCCATTCGTCGTCCGCCGATATTCCGGTTTCTTTTCTACCTTGTAGCGAAAACGGAATCGTCATCGCTGAAGTTTGAGCGGCAAATTCTCGGAGATCGGACTGATCATCGTTGTAAATGAAATAATCGTCCTGCGTCTGATTTTTTGTGATATTCGCCTTCGCGCTTCGATATGCTTCCGGCGTCCCGTGGTAATCCAAATGCGCATCGTAAATATTCGTCCATATGGCAATCTTCGGCCGGAATGTTTCTGTCCCCATCAGCTGAAAAGAAGAGGCTTCAAGCACGATGATATTCTCTTCACTCGCCCGTTCTGCAACCGAACAAGAAACTGTTCCGATATTCCCTGCAATCAGTGGCTGTTTCCCCCCAATGTTTAACATATGGTACAGCAAAGTCGTCGTTGTCGTTTTGCCATTCGATCCGGTTATCGCAATAATCGGGGCTTCACTTAAGCAGGATGTCAATTCGATTTCTGTCCAGACAGGGACTTTTTTTCGTAATGCTTCTACAACGACCGGATTCGTATACGGAATCCCGGGGTTCTTCACTACAAGCTCAAACCCCTTTTCCATGATGTCGGAGGGATGGCCGCCACAAATGACTTCTATCCCCTTCGAACGGAGTTCCGCAATATCATTGTTGTCCCCCTCCGGTGATGCGTCATTCACAGTAATCTTCGCGCCTAAAGTATGTAGCAAATTAGTTGCCGCAAATCCGCTTTTCGCTAAGCCAAGAACGAGTATATGCTTTCCTTTGAACTGATTGACATTTTTCATTTACATCACCTCCAGCAAGACGGGTACAATCGCTGCCAAAAATGCGACGCCCCAGAAAACGATGACAATTTTCCATTCCGACCATCCGGATAATTCAAAGTGATGGTGGATCGGACTCATCTTGAACACCCGCTTGCCGTTCGTCTTGAAACTGATCACTTGAATGATGACTGATAACGTTTCAACAACATAGACGATCCCGATGACAAGGAGTAAAAATTCTTGTTTAATGAGAACGGATAACATAGCAAGCACACCACCGAGGGCAAGCGATCCCGTATCCCCCATAAATACTTTTGCAGGCTTCACATTGAAGACCAAGAATCCAAGCATCGCACCGGTTACTACGAAAGAAAACAACGCAATATCCTGTTGCCCGAAAATGAGAGCATGCACACCGAATGAACCGAATGCGATGGATGATGTTCCCGCAACAAGCCCATCCAGTCCGTCTGATATATTGACCGCATTGGAAAAACCAACGAGCCAAAAAATAAGGAACGCAACATAAAAAATACCAAGTTCCATTTGAATATCCGTAAAAGGAATTCGCACAACTGTATCAAACGGCCCTAACTTCAAAAGGAAGAATGCAAGGACCGCAACGATGATTTGCCCGATCAGTTTTTGAATCGATGTCAGGCCTAAGTTCCTTTTTACAACAACAATGATAAAATCATCGATAAACCCGATGATCCCAAAACCGACGAGAATAAGTAATAGAACAATGGTCTGTGTCGTCAGTACATCATTTATGTAAGAAAGGGCGAGCGTTGACAAGATGATGGAACCGATGAAAATTAGCCCACCCATTGTCGGTGTACCCGCCTTTTTCTGATGAGCTTTCGGACCTTCTTCCCGAATGCTCTGCCCAAACTTCAATCTCCTTAAAGCCGGGATAATGAGAAATCCTAGTAATACTGAAATAATGAATGCGACCACAATGGCCGTCAATGTCGTGACGAGTGTCATGATTTTTTTCTCCTTCTAGCTACTGAAACAGTCCATATCCATGCGCTGTGTCAGACTTTGCAATTATATCAAGTACGCCTCGGCGCAATTGCGTCCAGATTTTGAATTGCGAATCGAACAGCGTAGGGTTCGATTTGCCGTATTTCTGCGTTTTTTGCGGAAATTAAGGCACTTAGATAAGCGCAATTAGCTCCTTTCAAAATCTGTGACATCCACCGGAGGCATTATCTTCGTTGAGTAGGCGTTTGATCACCCACTGAACAGTAAAACAAAACCGCATTCATCTCTCCACCTATAGGGATGGGAATATTCTACTTAATGAAGATATCGATAGCTTGTTGGGCAGATGCCCTTGAGGGATCTCATTCCGTATATACGTGAATCACATCATCCACCCCAATCAATGTATCGACTGCCGGCAGCTGATACTTCACCTTCTCTCCCGACCCATGCCATTCGATCTGGTATGTGTACAACTGACCTCTGACACTCTTTCTAGTCATGCCTGTCAGATCCGGAACACGATGCGTTAAAGTATCCCCCCAACGGTAGTCTTTCTCCAACTGCCCTTCTCTACGCGGTGTGATTCCAGCCATCGGCGCAATTTCTTCAATCACCCGGCCGACGATCGGTGCAGCGATGACACCACCGAACTGGCTCGCATTTTTCGGACTGTCAACAGCGACATAAACAAGCAATTCGGGGTCATCTGCGGGTGCAAAACCGATAAAAGACACAATATAGTCCCCATCTTTATAATTGCCATCGACTACTTTTTGGGCAGTCCCCGTCTTTCCGCCGACACGGAGTCCGTCTGTGAAAGCATTGCGGCCGGAACCATTCGCAACAACTGATTCCAATGCTTCCCGCACTTGCTTTGACGTTTCTTCACTGATCACTTGACGTTGCATTTCCGGTTCGAATGCTTGCAACGTCTCCCCTTTATCATCCAAAATTTCTTTGACAATATACGGTCGGAACAGATAGCCTCCATTGATGGCTGCGGCAACAGCTTGCACTTGCTGGATCGGTGTCACGGAAATCCCTTGCCCGAAAGCCGTTGTTGCCTGCTCGACTGGGCCAAATGATTTTTCCGAAAAAAGGATTCCTTTCGCTTCCCCGGCAATACCCGATCCCGTCGATTGCCCAAAACCGAAGGCACGGATATATTGATCGAGCTTTTTGCCGCCCAAACGTTGACCGATTTCAACGAATCCTGGGTTACAGGAGTTTTCAACCACTTCTAAAAAAGTCTGATCTCCATGCCCCGACCTTTTCCAACAGCGCAACCTCGCACCCTCGACCATCACATAACCGGGATCAAAAAAATGTTCATTGTGCAAATCAATCACTTTTTCTTCCAAACCGGCTGCCAACGTGAGAATTTTAAAGGTTGAACCCGGCTCAAAAGTCATCCACACAGGTAAATTCCGATTGTAAATGCTCGGATCGACGTTTTGATAATCAGCAGGGTGAAAAGTCGGAACAGATGCAAGCGATAATAACTCACCCGTTTTAGGGTTCATAATAATCCCCAACGCCTGCGTAGAATCGTATTTTTCCATCGCTTGCAATAATTCTCTTTCGAGCACTTCCTGCATCCGCGAATCGATTGTGAGCTCGACGGACGAACCTTTTTTCCCCGTCGTGAACCCATCATCCACATGCGGCAACGGGATGCCTTTAGCATCTGTATATAGACGAATTTTATCACCTGTACCGCTCAAAATTTCATCATATGCAAACTCGATTCCCGCCAATCCTTGATGATCATACCCCGTAAAGCCAATCAATCTGGAAAGCAATTCCTCTTTCGGATAATGGCGGACAAAATCGACACCTGTATAGAGCCCGTCAATTTGCAGACGCGCGATTTCATCCGATTGTTCTTTAGTAATATTTTTTCCTTCGGGTGCCAATTTAACCATGTATGCTTTTTTAGCCATTTTTTCTTCCAACTTGGCTGCGTCGGTTTCCAGTATATCAGCTAATGCTCTCGCGGCACCTGCAATATCCTTGTTTTGAGAAGGCATAAAATACAATGTCGGGGCTAATCTGCTCCCCACAAGTAAATCGCCATTTCGGTCAAGGATATCCCCCCGCATTCCTCCAAATGGAATTTCCCGATCCCAATTCGCCTCTGCGCGCTCTTTTAGCAGTTCGTGCTTTATGATTTGTACATGAAACAACTTTCCAACGACCAGCGCAAGTAAGATGAGGAAAATGACAAAAATGGCTCTTAGTCTCTTTTTGGATTGTAATAGTATGAACGTTCGCAGTGCCTGCACACCTCTCGTTTTTCTATCAACGTATGATGCGAAGACTTCAGCTATTCGTTATCCGCCAACAATCTTCTCTTCCTCTGGCTCTTCCACTTGCGGCTTATGAATTTCGGCGGGTGCTTGAAGCTGTACAACTACTGGATCATTCTGATCGATGACCGTCCCGTAGGATAAGCTTTGTTCGGTGACAAACCCTTCACCGTTCATGCGTATATCGAGTCCGGATAGCATCTTAAACGAAAGAACCATCTTCTTCGACCATCCCGTGAAATCCGGCAATGCCGTTTCCCCTCCCGTTTTCAATAGGACAACCGCGTTTTCTGTCAGCTTTGTATTCGGCAACGGATATTGTACTTCAATTTTCCCACCTTCGCCTATCACTACCGGACGAAATCCTTCTTGTTCAAGTTGCGACACGGCCTCGGCAGAATCTTTGCCCGTATAATCTTTGAGCGCCTTCGCTTCAGTGGCATTTTCATCATCAGGAACGATATTCAAATACTTCAAACTGCTTTCCATGACGGATGTGAACACCTCTGCCACCGGATCCGATCCGACTTTGTCAATCGGCAATTGCGGCTGCTGGACAAGAACATATGTAATGAGCTGCGGGTCCTCAATCGGAGCCATGCCCAGAAAAGAATATAAGTAATTGCTGCCGCCGCTCAAATAACCGCTACCACTCGTTTTCGGAATTTCTGCAGTACCAGTTTTCCCGCCAACCGTATAGCCGTTCAGCGCGAATTTCTTCGCCGTTCCTTTTTCTCCCGTTACGGTCGATGCCAGCACTTTCCTTACTTCTTTTGCCGTATCGGCAGAAATCGGACTGTCATGCTTTTCCGGTTCGTGCTCATTGATTACTTCACCCGTATTCGGATCGGTAATTTTGTCTATGACATACGGTTTCATCATGTTGCCGTTATTGGCAATTGCTGTTGCCGCCTGGACCATTTGGATTGGCGTCACCGTAGAGCCTTGCCCATAGGAAGTTGTCAATCTTTCACTTGGATACCGATCCAAAATGATACCTGGCGCTTCATTCGGCAGATCGATTCCGGTCCTTTCACCAAATCCAAATTTTCGTAGATAGTCGATAAACGTTCGGTCCCCTAAACGTTCCAACAAATAAGCCATGGAAACGTTCGACGACCGTTGGAATCCTTCCAAATAAGTGATAGTTCCCCATCCGTCACGATTCACATCTCGTATTGTTCGGTCAAAAATCGTATACTGACCCGACTTGAAATAGGCATTCGGATCCCACTTATTCTCTTCGATTGCTGCAGCCAAGGTGAACATCTTCATTGTCGAACCGGGTTCAATCGTATTTTCAAGTGCATCATTCAGCCAGTTTTCCGTCAACCCTTCCCGTGTAGAAGGGTGGAATGCAGGGCGCTGACTCATGGCCAGAATTTCACCTGTTTTCGGATTCGCCACGATGACGAGCATCTTCTTAGGAGAATAGACGGCATTGGCTCGATTCAATGCATCCTCGACGAAGTTTTGGATTGTCTTGTCGATCGTCAGCTGGATTTCATGACCATCTTGAGCGGCGACAATGTTTTTTTCCGTTTTCGGTAACACGAATCCCCAACCATCTGATTGGAAATCTACTTTTCCATCCGTCCCTGTTAACTCTTTGTTGTATGTTTTTTCCAACCCCATTTTCCCAACGGTGGAAATATTTCCTTGTTCATCTTCTTCCTTCATCGCAAAACCAATTAAGTAAGAAGCAAAAACGCCGTTCGGATAGAATCTTTTCTGATCTTCGATAAAAAGGATACCGGAAAGCTTCTTGTCCTCGATTTCTTGCTTTAGTGCAAGAACCGTTTCGTGACTCAGATCACGACCTGCTTTTCCGAACTCCACCTGCCAAGTACCTTCTTTTGCATTCGTCATGCGTGAAAGGATAGCTTCCTTCTCGAGCGGGATATATTTGGCGAGTACTTCAGCCGTAGCTTCGTAATCTTTGACATGCATCGTTTTTTTCGATCCATTACTCGCCTTTTCACTTAAAACAGCAACGAGACGATAACTAAGTGTATCCGCAGCGATCAACTCGCCATTTCGATCGACAATCGTTCCGCGATCCGCTTTCAAGGTCGACTCCCTCGCATATTTTGCTTCCGCAAGCGCCGTCAGCACTTTCCCTTCCGCCTGTCCTGTAGCCTGGATGAATAGCATTCGTCCGAATAACAGGAAAAAGAGCCCTCCAAAAGTCAAAAACATCAGAAAGGCTCCCCATTGGAATCGAAATCTCTTTTTCATCGTCCAGGCACAACCTTTACGTTGTTCTCGTTCAGATTTAAGCCGAGCTCCTTCGCTCTTTCCCACACGACTTCATATGTGGATTTCTCTTTCACTTGGATGGACAATTCCATATTCTTTTTTTCAATTTCAGAAATATCCTTTCCGATTAATTGAACTTCCCGATTCGTTTCATTGATTTGTGCTTGTGTATGTAGAATCATTGTTGAGAAAAGGACGAGGATAGTGGCAAACAGCACGAATAAGAACTTCTCCCCTTTGGAAAAGATTTTACGAGAAGGACGTATTTGAGGTTGTTTTTGCGGTACTTCCGGTATTTCCAGTTCACGAACATATGATGTCTGAAAATTTCTCTGTTCCAAAGCCATTCACAATTCCCCCTTTACTTCTTTTCAGCAACACGTAGCTTAGCGGATCTCGCCCGCTTATTCTCTTCTATCTCTTTTTTGTCCGGAACGATCGGTTTCCTTGTGACGAGCTTCAAGACTGGTTCCATCCCTTCCGGTATAACCGGCAAGTTGGGTGGTAGATCAGGCAAAGAAGATGCTTCTTTAAAAATGGTTTTACACAATCGATCCTCCAACGAATGGAATGTAATGACGCTAATACGACCACCGGGATTCAGCAAAGTAATCGCATCCGTTAAGGATTGTTCTGCGGCTCCCAATTCATCATTGACAGCGATTCGGATTGCTTGGAATACCCGTTTAGCCGGATGTCCTCCCGTCCGCCTTGCAGCCGCTGGTATGCCTGCTTTAATCAGTTCTGTCAGTTCAGCCGTTGTACGGATCGGACTTTGTTGTCTCGCTTCCTCAATTTTGCGTGCAATGCTTTTCGAAAACTTTTCCTCACCATAGCGGAAAAAGATACGTACCAGATCCTCATAAGACCATTCATTGACGACGTCATAAGCGGTCAATGCAGCACTTCTATCCATCCGCATATCGAGCGGGGCATCATGGTTATAACTGAATCCCCGTTCCGGCGTATCGAGCTGTGGAGAGGATACTCCTAAATCATAAAGGATTCCGTCGACGGTTTGGACTCCAATTTTAGCCAATTCCGTCTTTAAGTTCCTGAAATTCGAGTGAACGAACGTCACTTGGGGAAGATACTCCTTCAATCGCTCTTTCGCCACTTCAATTGCCGTCATATCCTGATCGAAACAAATCAGTCTACCTTCCGGAGATAAACGCTTTGCTATTTCTTTACTATGACCTGCTCCTCCGAGCGTACAGTCGACATAGATGCCGTTGTTTTTTATCGCTAAACCTTCGACGGCTTCTTGAAGCAATACTGTCGTGTGGTTAAACATTGAAACCGCCTTCTTTCTTTCAAGTGTTTTAACATGCTGCGCCCTGCGCTTTTGTTTTCGTCTAGAATCCGGGCGCCAGACGCTCTGCGCTTTTGTTTAAAAATCAAAATCAATGATGTTTTCCGCAATTTCGCTGAACGATTGCTCGGATTGCTCGTAATATTCTTCCCAAAGTGACTTGGCCCAAATTTCAATACGGCTTGAAACACCAAGGACGACACATTCTTTCTCAACTTTCGCATAGTGGAGTAACGATGAAGGAATATTGATGCGACCCTGCTTGTCCAATTCAACTTCCGTAGCTCCTGAAAAGAAGAAACGAGTGAAGGCACGGGCATCCTTTTTGGTCACAGGCAATGCTTTCAGCTTTTCTTCGAGCCGTTTCCATTCATCCATCGGGTAACCGAAGAGACAATTGTCCAAGCCGCGGGTCAATACAAAGCCTGCCCCGAGGTGTTCCCGAAACTTAGAGGGAACGATCAGGCGACCTTTTGTATCGATAGTATGCTGATATTCGCCCATGAACATACTCTTCACCCCACTATATGAAATTAATGTACCACATCCCCCCACTTTCCTCCACCAATTTCCCGTGTTTTTTTGTTTTTCATTTGAAAATGTGTCAATAGTACTTGTTTCAATGAAATCTAACGGAACAAAGGCTGATTCTACCCGTTTTTTTGGACTAGAATGACCGCTTGAATAGAAGTCGTTCCATTTTGACATTTCACTCTAAATCCAATTCAAAAAAACCCTTGCCCACACCATGTGCAGACAAGAGTTTTTTTGAACAATCATAGATAGATAATTTTATGCGTGCCATCCATTTCGAATGGCAATTCGCAAATGTCTTGAATCAGTGACGGACCGTAAGCATTCATATAGGCATATGGCGTATACAGCCTTTCCTGCAAGATCCCTTCTGGAAATAATTCTCCTTCCAGTAAACTGTAAGTCCTCAAGGCGGTCGCATGCTTCAATACGGTCGCTTCCTCAGCTTTCCCTTTTAAATAGTTCAATTGTTTTGTATGAAACTGAAGATTCTTCGTTAATATTTCCTGCAACATAGGTCCTTGACGATCGGTGACCTCTTCAATTTTACGATATTGTTCCGTAAGGAGGGCTTCTGTTTCCTGTACGACGGCTTCAAATTGATCATTTTTCAATCCTTCGGTAAACTGCTCTTTTGCAATGGACACTTGCCCTAACATGACATCTTCTACAGTGAATGCTTTCCCTTCCAACGCATGTTTTACTTGTGGCGTCACGAGTGTGATGGACATGCGTCGGACGATGATTGGCATTTTCATCTGTAAATGATGAAATGCGTCTTTTAGCAATGCCCAGTAGGCGATTTCCCCCGGACCTCCCACAAATGCCAGCACAGGGAAAACCAGATCTTGCATGAGCGGTCTTGTTGCAACATTATTACTGAGAAGCCAAGGCTCTTCTTTAGCAATCCGAAGCATTTCTTCTTTCGTAAAATGGATACCTGTGCTGTCATTGACGAAAAGTCCATCTTTTCTTTTTAATAGCACACGCCCTGTTTCATGGATATAAAATAGATTCGCTGCATCCAATTCCGCTTGAATAGGTGTTCCTAATCCAAGTTCGGTAAAATGCGCTTCCTTGTTGTAAATCATCTCCGCGACGATTTCCGACTCCTCGATCAAGCGGATAAAATAGGCCGATTCGAGTTCCCGCAACGGCTTGAATGCCGAATCGATGAACAATAATCCTTCCTTCTGGAAAAAGCCGTTCATCAGGCGGACGAAAAATTGTGTAAAAGTCTGTTCCTGATGGACAGCGTTTAAAACTTCCTCCAGCAAACCTTTCGTATAGATGGTTTCTCCATACTTTCCAAAAATGCTTTTTACGAAGGCTTCCATCTGCTTTTTATCATATGACGCATCCGAGGCCATCCATTTCAGTACAAATTTGTCCCGGAATTGATGTTTCACTGCCCGGCCATCCAACTCCGTGTACACATGATTGATCTCATTCAAATCATGATCTTCGCCTGCAACCCAAAAGACAGGTACTACCGGAACGCCCAGCTCGGCGCGTTTCTTCTTGGCAAGGAGGATAACCGTAATCGCCTTATGCACAGAATAGAGTGGACCGGTCATAATGCCCGCTTGTTGTCCTCCGACAACAGCAACGGCATCATCCGCTAATTCCTCAATATGCTGATCCGCCTGTTCCGAAATGCCGAAACGCTCCATGAATGCGCGCACGATCCCGGCAAGTTGCTGCCTTTCAAATCCGCGGGACGCCAGCTCCTCTAACCGATCGATATAGGCACGATCTTCATTTTCGTAATCAAAAAACGTATGTAAAAACTCTTTATCATGCTGATAAGCTTGCATTACTTTGTTTGTTTCTTGTAATGCTAATCCTTCCAATTCCATCGTGCATGCCCCTTTGTCACTTTTGATATGAAGTGAGTATAGCATTCCATGCCATAAGATTGAAAAACAAACGCTCCAGAAATTCTTCTTTTCATGTCATATACTCAATTATTTTTAAAACGGTCCCCGTCATGATCAAAAGGAAATAAGCGATGAATAATAGCAAAAAGTAAAAGCGCCATGTTCTTCGCAACAGGCGGATAATCCGAAATTCTTTCACCTTGAGGCGTTCGATGACAACATGGATAATCGCAATAACAATAGCAAGTCCTGCAATGTAAATTCCGGCTCCTTTCCCAAAGGTCGTCATGCAGATGATATAGACTGCGATGAAGAGAAACGGCGTCGTCACATCCGCTGCGAGTCCAATAACTCCGGCAGGGGCTTTGCCCATTTTTCGGGCAACAATCAAAAACACAATGGTGACGATAAATGGGAATAAGATGAGTATTCCCCAAATTGCCGATATCAGTCCTGCCATTCCCCTTCCCCTTTCCAATCCATCGCATACAATATCATTTCCAATGAGGTTAAAATTGGCAACTTTTTGTTGCGTTTTTCCGCCATGACACGTACCGCTGAAACAATCGTGTTTACTTCCATCGGCCGACCGGCTAAATGATCCACTAACATTGATGACTGGTTATCTGCTGTCTTCATACAAACCTTCGTCACCGCTTCATATGGAAGCACCTGGGCCATTTCCGGAAATGCATCTATCAGTTCCTCATACAATCTCTTGAACATCCTCAAGCAGTAGGGATTTTTCAATAGTTCTCCATTTTTCACTTGTAAGATGGCAGTGAGCGGATTGATCATACAATTGATCAGCACTTTGCGCATCAGGATCTGTTCCGCGTCTGGATGATACACAACAGGGAAGTCCCTTGCAGCTGCACGTCTTAGGAATTCAAATAACCTTTCGTCTCCTCGAAATACAGCCCGCGTCAGATTCCCGACTCCGTTATGGGAGACAGTACGGTCATCACAGCGCCCCGCGCCGTGCTCAACCGTAGCAAAAACGACATGGCGCAAAGCTGAACGCTCGACAAGCTCCAAGTGACCGATCCCATTCTGAACAAACAGAACAGGCGGATTGACCTTCGCCTGCTGCATCGTCATTAACAGCTCTTCCACTCCAGAAAATTTAACTGCAACAATCCATGGGGCCGCAGGAAGTCTATGTATATCCGTTGTCGCCTGCGCACAGAATACTTTCTTCGTGCCATCTTGCTCGATACGTTGAATCCCTTCCGTCCGTATAAGTTGTGCTTGCTCTTCCCGTCTAACGTAGAAAGTCACATCCATTCCCGCTTCCGCAAAATAGGAGCCGATCAGCAAGCCGATCGAACCTGCTCCCGCAACGACCACATCCATATGTATCCCCCTATCGAATAAGAAGGTCCACCTGTCAGTCGGCGGACCCTCTATCAGTTGAATGAATCTATTATACAGGATAAACTGGGTGTTTTCTCGGTGGTTGCTGAACTTCTTTCGTGCTATAGAAGCGGAAGCGATCCGCCAGTACAGCCCGCAAGCTGGATGGTGCTACAATCTCGTCAATGATCATCTCAGAGGCCAGTTTGTAAATATCGATTTCCTCTTTGTATTCCTTATGTTTCTCCTGCACAAAAGTGATCCGTTCTTTTGGATCCTCGATCGCCTCGATTTTGTTCGAGTACACGGCATTGACCGCAGCTTCCGGCCCCATAACCGCGATTTGCGCAGTCGGTAGCGCAATACAGACATCCGGCTCGAATGCCGGACCCGCCATCGCGTAAAGCCCTGCTCCATATGCCTTGCGGACAATGACGGAAATTTTCGGCACAGTCGCGGAGCTCATGGCCATGATTAACTTCGCTCCATGACGGATAATCCCATCCCTTTCCACTTTCGTCCCGATCATAAAGCCTGGAACATCGGCAAGAAACAGTAGCGGAATGGAAAATGCATCACAAAGATTGATGAATTTCGCCGCTTTATCTGCCGAATCGACGAAGAGGACACCACCTTTCACTTTCGGCTGGTTCGCAATGATTCCAACCGGCTGTCCTTCAATCCGCGCTAATCCTGTAATAATTTCGCCCGCGAAAAGCTTCTTTACCTCGAAGAAACTGCCCTCATCGATCAAAGCGTCAATCGCCTCATACATATTGAATGGAGCATTTTGGTTCTCCGGGATGATCGCTTCCAACGCCCGCCCTTGTTTTGCTTCAACAGACTCTTTCAACGCAGGCTTCTTTGTAAAGTTGGCCGGGAAATACGCCAGATAGCGACGTGCTTCCGCGATGGCCTCTTGCTCATCTTTCACCAGGACATCTCCGCAACCGCTGACCGTACAATGCATGCGGGCTCCGCCCATTTCTTCCAACGTCACTTTTTCCCCAATAACCTTTTCCGCCATACGTGGCGAGCCCAAATACATCGATGCATTGCCATCCACCATTATAACGATATCGCAAAATGCTGGAATATAGGCTCCCCCTGCAGCAGAAGGACCGAAAAGAATACAAATTTGCGGGATGAAGCCAGATAACCTCACCTGATTGTGGAATATTCTGCCCGCACCCCGACGATTCGGAAACATGTCCAGCTGATCCGTAATACGGGCACCTGCAGAATCGACCAAATAGAGCATCGGCACACGGTTTTTCTCCGCAATCTCCTGAATGCGTATAATTTTCTCAACTGTCCGGGATCCCCACGACCCGGCTTTGATCGTCGAATCATTCGCCATGACACAAACCGTCTGTCCGTCCACTTCCCCCATTGCTGTAACAACACCGTCCGCCGGCAAATCACCCGCTTCACAGTTGGCAAACCGTCCATCTTCCGCATAGATGCCGTCATCAAAAAGAAGTGCAAGTCTGTCCCTCACGAACATTTTATTCTGTTCTTTCAACTTTTCATGATATTTTGGCTGCCCCCCAGCAAAAATATCTTGCAATTTCTTTTCTAACTTCTCATTATACGTCTTTTGTTCCGTCACTTTCGCCATTTCCATTCCCTCCCATTTGTCAATTCCGTGATCCACCTGAATTCTCGTATTCATTTCTAAAGGTTAAACTTATTGACTGAGCGCTTGTTCACCGTCGCAGTGAACAAATCCAATACCTTCTATCCGCATTCTCCTAGAACGAAACTGAGTCTCCTATATGTCGGATGGTTGGCGTCCGTCCCCAAACGGATCGCCAAATTCATAACCCCACCCACTCACAAACAGGATTCTTGAACTTGCGAAGATCCTAGCAAGAATACCAGGTCGTTTACAAGTCTTCATCATTCAAAATGCGATTTTCAAACAATTTACGATCGATATTATATACAAATAAATCCCCTAAACTTTTTGATCGTAAACAATTCCCCTACTCTAGTTTATACGATATTTGAAACCGTTTTCAACCCTTTATCTGAAAAAAGAGCCATTTCTCCCTTTTCTACTAACCAAAAAAGGCATTCCTTTCCGACAAACAGTTGCCGATAGGATTGCCCGAATATATTCTTGTTCTCATTTGTTGTTCAAAAATTGATCCACCGCTTCGTGATGCGCTGCGCTTCCCCATAAGATTGAACATTGTCTCGCCTCTTCCAGCATGCGATCACGCATGAAATCAGCCGTCCATTTCCGTATGGCAACGGATTTATAGGCACGATGGACCGAAGGATGATGAGCAGACATCTTCGCTAGGAACCGTTGAAGTCCATCTTCCCGATCTCCCTCGTAAATTTCTGTAGCCCAACCAGCCTCCAATAGCTGATTGGCTGTAAATACCTCAGCTTCAGATAAAAGGCGGAAAACCCGATCATGCTTTCCATCTTTCTCAAAAAGCAGCGTCGCACCACCCCACCCCGTCGTAATCGCCAATCTTCCTTGGATGAACCCCGCTTTCGCGGATGCCGAAACGATGCGATAATCGCAGGCGGTCGCAATTTCACAGCCCCCACCAACAGCTGTACCATTGACAAGCGCAATGACAGGCATCGGCAATGTCGCTACTCGGTATAGCAACCCTGCCATCGCCCCCAACATCGGATACGCTTCCTCTGCTGTTCGTAAGTCATGAAATTCTGACAAATCTCCTCCTGAACAAAATGCCCGGTCCCCCGCCCCTGTAATGACGGTATACGCAATATCCTGATCATCCTCAATCTGATCCAAAAACTGTTTAAGTCCATCCATCACAGTTGAATTGATTGCGTTATGCACATCAGAACGATTAATGGTAAATGTCGCAATCCCATTCTCAATCGCAATGTTATAATCCATACCCATTCCTCCATTAGCCAATTGAATTTCAATTCTTCAATCAACCGTATCACTAGTGCGCTTTCTTTGTCCAGACTCCAGGCGCCAGCCCCTCGAGTCGCTTCAGTCTTGCTGATAAAGGCAAAAAACGCCTTTATCGTCAAGCCTTCCAGCGCTTGTCGGGGCTGAACGGCGCCTTCCGCTTTTCTATAGAAAAAGGCTACCGGGAGCCATGGTCTTCCGGTAGCCTTTATAGGCGAATCTTGATTATTCTCCTACGACTTCTTTTCCTTTGTAATGACCGCATGATTTACAAATGCGGTGAGCCAATTTGATTTCGCCACAGTTATCACAAGTAGTCATTCCTGGCACTTGCAATTTGAAATGCGTACGGCGCTTGTTTTTAACTGTTTTGGATGTTCTTCTTTTTGGTACAGCCATCTGGGGCACCTCCTTACGATCGCCTATTCGTCCTTGGATTCAAAAAACTTGGCCAAATCGGCAAGTCTTGGGTCCACTTTCGTCTCCAGCTCCTTTTGGAGTCTGGCATTGTACTCCTCGTCGGTCGTATATGACCAGCCTTTCCCTTCTACCTGCTGCATGTTATCGGCATTTTCACTGAAAATCTGAAGCGGCACTTCGAGGAGGACGAGCTCCTCGAATACAGGGGTCGGATCGATTGTTTCACCCACTACCGGGTGAATTTCATCGTCTGTCGCAAGAACCGTTTCATCCCAGCTGAATTGTTCATCAGACTCGATGGTAAACGGGAATTTGACGTCTTCCCATGTACGGGAACAAGGCAGGATCATTGTCCCTTCAAGCCGGAATCGGCATGTCAATTTCTTGGCGCCGATCGTACAACTTCCGGTCACGCGGACAGGCGTAATATCCCGGATTTCCGGATTCCGTTTTTTCACGGATTCAAGGTCGACAGCTTCGTCAAGCGGCATCGCGCCTTGCCTGTATCTCTGCAACTGATTGATGGACCATTTCATGTCTATCACCTCAAGACAACAATGTTGATTATATAATGCGTGAAAAGGGATGTCAAGATAATTTCTTGTCACTTCATGAGCCGCATAGGTATAATTAGTATACATTGTAGCAAAGGACTGATGGCTTTGAAAGCGACAGGGATTATCGTCGAGTACAACCCGTTTCATAACGGGCATCTCTATCATGCAGCACAAGCTAAAAAAAGAACAGAAGCAGATATCGTCATTGCCGTGATGAGCGGCAACTTTTTGCAACGCGGAGAACCTGCCTTCATCCATAAATGGGCGCGGGCAGAAATGGCATTACACAATGGTGTGGACCTTGTTTTTGAGCTCCCTTATGCCTTTGCAACCGCCCACGCCCCAACCTTCGCAGAAGGGGCCATTCGAATACTTGACGCCGCCAGATGCAGCACATTTTGCTTTGGCAGCGAAGACGGTGACATCGCCCCCTTCCAACGGAGCCTCCATCTACTGCAACAGTCCGGCGGACAATATGAACAGGCAGTGAAAGATGCGGTCGGTCGTGGACTCAGCTATCCAAAAGCATTGAACGAGGCCTATTTGGCAGTGGCTACAACCGTTCCGGTCGATGAACCACTTGCCGACCTTTCCAAGCCGAACAACATTTTAGGCTTTCATTATATGGAAGCTGCGCAAGCAATCGGCTCTACTATGCAAGCCATCACCATTCCTCGCATCATCGCCCAATACCATGATGATGCCATTCCGGGCAACCAAATCGCCAGCGCTACCGGCATTCGAAAGGCTTTTTTCCAGTCAGATGGACTTCAAGCGGTCAATGCTTTCATTCCCGAAACGACCCGCGATATACTGCTTGACTGGCAAGCTGATCAGCGACAATTCGGAAGCTGGTCCACACTTTATCCTTATTTGCGTTATACGATTTTACGGGAAGGTCCGGACCAACTAAAAATGATTGCAGATATAACCGAAGGAATTGAAAATTTGTTCATCCGTGCTGCTACAACTCATAGCACATTCGAACATTTCATGGAAGAAGTGAAGTCAAAACGTTATACATGGACGCGTATCCAACGCATGCTTACCCATATCTTTACCGGATTCACCTATTCCATGCGTCAATTGATGCCAGCTCCCTCCTATTTACGCTTGCTCGGTATGACAGCGGCAGGGCAGCGCTATTTGAATGAAACGAAAAAAAGGATGAAGCTGCCTCTTATAAGCAAGGCAGCCGCTTCTACAGATCCTTCACTGCAAATGGACATTCATGCGTCCAACATGTACGCACTGGGGATCGGCAACAATCAAATTGGATCTGATTACGATAGGCATCCGATTATCATCCGTTGAATTGTTCACTTTTCTTTCAATGACGCCAAATAATCCAATGCGTCATCCACTGTTTTCACCGGCACGATTTTCATTTTCGTGCCGATTCTTTCCGCAGATTTGACAGCTTCTTCATAATTTGTCAGGATGTCAGGGTTAGCCGCCCGCACTTCTTCTGATATCTCATCATCCGGTGCGAAGAAGATCTCCACCCCTTTCCGTGAGGCCGCAATGACTTTAAAATCGGCGCCCCCAATCCTACCGACCGTACCATCTTCCAACATTTCTCCCGTACCGGCGATATTATAGCCTTTTGTAATATCTTCATCCACTAATTGATTTAAAATTTCTAGAGTGAACATCAGCCCTGCGGAAGGCCCACCAATATTCGAAGTCAAAAATTCAACTTTCGGATCAGTCTCCAACTTTTTGTCTTCTTCGAAACTGACACCTAAGCCGACGCGTCCTTCACTGTTCGGAATTTCTTTTAAAGCGATTGTGTAGTCGTATGTTTTTCCTTCACGTTCAACCTTGACTTCTATTGAATCGCCTATTTTCTTTTCCGCAATCTGATCAAAAAACAGACTGGATTTCGTTAAAGGTATGCCATCTATTTCCCGGATTTTATCACCGACCTCCAAGATTCCATCAGCGGCTCCCCCTTCTAAAACCATTAGGACAAATATACCGTCAAACTGGATATTGACCGGGATACCGGCTTTCTCAAATGCGACGGTGACGGCATTATATTGCGAAGTGGACATCAGTTTCTTTTGACGGAGATTGTACTCTTTATCATTTTCGCCTTCCCTTCTCACCTTTTGAGCCGGCAAGAGCTTCTGATTATCCGAAAAATGGGCGTAAGCATACGTCGCCGGTGTTGCTTTCGCCACGGATATCGTCATCATATTGAATTTTCCTTGATCATCCTCATCTCCTCCAACCACTTCCACTAGTGGGGCAAGATCATATGCTCCTCCTGGTTTGGATATGTAAGTATCAAGCGGGTAGACAAATAATATAGCAGCGATTACCAACAGGATACCTATTATCCCGAACCGTTTCTTTTTCATATTCTTCGCACCTCCATTAATAGCCTGTACTTTCTTGACATATATATAAGTGTAGCATCGTAAAAAATGAGTGACAAAAGATTTAGTACGGGTCACTGACTCCACAAAAGAATGGGAAAGGAGCGAAGTGCATGAGTCACATTTCTATCCGATGATTTCAATTCTAACCGTTTGGGGACTGATTATCCTATTCATCCTGCAACCAGGGATCGCACATGATGGAGCCGTAGCCGGTGCAAAGCTGTTCGTACATGCGCTGCTCCCTTATTTGTTACCGTATATCATTTTGACACAATGGCTTTTAAAAATGCCCGGGAATCCTAAAGAAACACCGAAATGGCGTCGTTATATAAAAGCTTATGTGCTAGGCTCATTCGGGGGATTTCCAGTCGGAGCCGTTACAGTGACTGAAATGCTGAAGAATGGGGAATTGACGAAAAAGCAAAGCAGTTTTCTGTTAGCTGCCTGTCACGCTCCAGGTCCTATGTTCATCATCGGATTTGTGGGCACAGAGCTTTTCGGAAATGTCAGCAATGGATGGAAATTGTTAATTGCCATCCATATCGCCAACCTGCTATTTTTCATCCTGACTATTTTGTTCATGGCAAAAGATAACGAATCCGAAAGTGTTCAAATAAGGCCACATAAGCCTTCCAGTACACTACCTCTTCTAGATGCCATTAAGGAGAGTTCATCCGTCATTATTCTTGTCGCCACAACTGTCATTTTCTTTTCGTCACTCGGTAACGTCTTATCGACGGTCACAACTTCAGCTTTTACGGTTGATATGGGGATTGCCAAAACGTTTGCTTTGGCCCTATTTGAAATGACATCAGGCGTCCAATCGGCAACGGAACACTTTTATCATGATGCAATATTCCCTTTTTTAATCGCAGCAATCATTTCAATGAATGGACTAAGCATCCATATGCAAGTTTTTGTCATTGCAAAAGCAGGGAATATTTCAATGATCCCTTATGTCTTGGGACGCGTATGGAGCATCCTTTTCGTCCCTATCATTTTCTATTTAGCGTATTAGTGAAAAGTGGTTATGGCGAATTGTCATTCACCATAACCACTTCCAACTTTTTATACTTCAAATTTCTTTCGCAATGCCAATTCCACTGGTGGCGGAACAAGTCCAGAAATGGCCCCTCCATACTTGGCTACTTCTTTGACGATGCTCGAGCTCAAGAAGGAGTACTGATTATTCGTCATGATAAAAAACGTCTCGATACTTTCATCTAGAAATCTGTTCATAGAAGTGATTTGCATTTCGTACTCAAAATCGGATACAGCTCGTAATCCACGGACAATCGCGGATGCTCCGACACGTTCTGCATAGTCGACAAGCAAACCGGAAGACATCTCCGCTCTCACATTCGGAAAGACGGACGTCACTTCTTCAATCAGGGCCAATCTTTCCTCTACCGTAAACAGGGCATTCTTCGACGAGTTATGCATAATCACAACTCGGACCTCTCCGAAAACTCTTGCCGCACGTTTGATAATATCAAGATGACCATTTGTCAGCGGATCAAAACTTCCCGGTACAACTGCAATTTTCGCCAATCGTATAACCTCATTTCTCATAAATGGATACTGCGATATTTCCATATACTACATTTTTCACTTTACGATATGTACCATATGCGTCCGGTAACTCCAGCTGCTTGTCATGTTCACATACAATAGCCGCAACATCCGACAGCAATCCCGCCTCCACAAAATCGAGCGCAAGGTTGTAATATTCCGCTTTGGCATAAGGAGGATCGAGGAAAAGAAGCTTCGCCTCCACTCCTTTTTCCTGCAAAATTTGAACTGCCTTTCTCGCATCCGCCCGCTGAATATGCAATGCCTCAGTAAACCTGCTTTTTTCCGCGTTCGCCTCGATAACCGCACAAGCCTTCGCATTCTTTTCAAATAAGTAGGCCTCGTCCACACCCCGGGATAGTGCTTCCAGTGAAAGTGAACCGCTTCCTCCAAACAGTTCTACGGAAACACCTCCATTGAAATAGGGTCCGATCATATTAAAGATGGATTCTTTCACTTTATCGGACGTGGGACGCGTACCAGTCCCTGGCAATGATTTTAGCGGAATGCCTTTTCTTGAACCGGCGATAATCCTCATGGGGCCACCTCCTCTACAATAATCAATTACGCCTCCGCGTAATTGCGTCCAGATTTTGAATTGCGAGTCGAACAGCGAAGGGTTCGATTTGCCGTATTTCTGCGCTTTTGGCAGAAATTATGGCACTTAGATATGCGCAATTAACTCCCTACAAAATCTGTGACATCCGCCGGAGGCTACTTGAATCAGCGGAGAGTTTAAACTCCCTCTGATTAAATTCATTACAGCATCTATCTCACCACTTCTAATAAAAGTGAGATTTCCTGCTGGATCAAGTTGAAATAGGAACAATTTGAATGGTCTCTCCGCTTTTATCGATACTTAATAGAAATAAACGTTTAAACCAGCTTTCTTCAAAATAAAATTCCTTATCAATTATTTCAAATGGCATCGTGACAACATTAAATTTCCGATCATTGTAAACATAAAACAGCTCTTTTTTCGGAAACCTGAACTGTCTGAGCTCATTTTCAATATAAATAGACCTTTCATTGGAGGAGACGTCATAACCGGCGCCACTTAAAAGTTGCTTTGCCGGATAATAAGCCATTCCGTCTTTCAAGATAATCTGCACCTTTGGAAGTACCTCCCCCTCCAACGCAACCTCCCGTGGATCTTCAAACAGGAACGGATAACTAACGGAATCATCTTGCATATTCCTTGAGAAATACTTTGTTTTGAACCCGGTCACCTCTAGGACCAACTCATCCAGAGCAGCCGCATCGACCGCTTGTCCTTCGCGCGCTTCCAACAATTCCCGGAACTGCTTGGACTCTTCCTCTGAAAGCGTATCAAAAAATGTATGGACCATATGACTTGTACTATCCGTCCCCACCGGCTTTCCGCTCATGATCGAAGCAATCACTTCCACAGTTTCTGCAGCGCCGGATATTGAAAAACGACTATGCATATGATTTGTGAAAATCCGGTCGGATACTTGATCCACTTTGGAGAGGCTTGAAATCATGAACCTCGCTGTGTTCATAGCTGGATTTTCGTTATCGATGACAATCGTCGAATGATCGGCTCCGACCGCCTGTAATGCCTCATCGACCTCTCCGAAGCGATCAGCCTCAACCCCTGCACCAAAAACAGAAAGTGCCTCCCCTTGGTAGACAAGTGGCAGCTCATGTTGTTGCCAATACAGATCCAAAACCTCTCCTGTCCCTCGGTACAACATATAATCGATAGAATCCATTTTTTCCTGGCCGACACGCTCCAAACCATTTACCCAAATCCCGCCAATTGCAGTTTCATCGGTTATGTGCATCGATGTGAATGCAGCCTTCATCCCATGCAAAGTAGCGAAAGGTTCATGGAAAAGCGCGTTTTTTTGCATTGATCCCTCTTTTGGTATTTTATATGAAATGGATTGACTATCGTTCTCGCCCTCCAAAAAGGCGGTGATATTGTCATCCAAACGATCACAGGATATGGCTTCTTCCAAGTAACAGGAGCGGTTTACACTTGTTGCAGGCCAAACAATTTCCTGCCGCTCTTCCGAAAGATTCCGGAAATGATGGCGGATATACAAAGCATCGGGACGGTTCACCACTTCAATTTCCTGCACATACGTCAAATGAGCATCCTCTTTGGCTAACGCTTCTCCCGCTTGTTTATAATGCATGTATATCAAAATTGTATTGACCAACAGAAGGACAGCAACTGCCCTTAATAAGTATTTCAAAGTGTACACCTCGTTGTGTTAAAGTTCTATGCATGGACACGATCTGAACTGAATCGGATATCCGGAACAGTGTGTTGCATGTTATGCTATGTATCGTACGTTTTTAGAAAGGTAGTGTTCTGTATGATTTTACATCAACGATTCATCGAGCTCGGCGAAGGGTATGGAGACGTTTACGAATTATGTGAACTGATCCGAACAAACCGTGATCGGTTGCACGGTACATTCATCCTCTCCTCCTCTACGCCAGCAGGTCATGCAATCTCGCTTGCAGCGACCTTTAATCCTGTAAGTACGAACCACTTCATGCCGATTTACATTTGCAGAGAAGGCATTATTCAGCAAGGAGACGTGAAATCGAAAAGAAGGATCCTTTTTGAAGAAGCGGCTGCATCAGCGAATAGCACTCCTGCCACCATCGAGTTGAAACACTCTTCAGAATTCGAGGAACGCGAATTATTCTATCATTACGTGATCGGAATCTTGCGACTCAATCATTTACTTCCACCATTGAGATGAGACTTCCTCCTATCGTTCTTGAAAGAAATTCCTTCAGCCTGATTGAATATAGTTGCCGACAGGCTGACCGGCTTATTGAGTCAATTCATAAGCCGGTTTTATAGTCATACTCTTTCGCTTTATCCGGTTTAGCATTTTCATATTCCGTTTTGAGAAATGGACGGTAAGAAGGCAACACTTTTTTCACAGATGAAAGACGAGCTAATTTACCCATGACCGTGTCGACATCCTTCATGTCACAATAAAGGACAACGTATTTCATTTTGCGCGATATATAATGGACATGACCATATTTCCGGAACGATTTCGCCTGCTTTAAATGATGGAGGTATACAATAATACCTTGACGATCGACCATAGATTCCCCCTCTTTTCCTACCCCATACAATACCATAAGTTTGAAATACCCTGCAACCAAAGAAAAGTGTAGGGCGCCTGCTTATTAAAGGAACGCAGTCTAAGTGCGCGACGTCCTGTCGCAACGACTGCATAACTTGCATCGTGCAAGCCTCAGGCATAAGACGGTTTGGCGAAGCAGCGCTCTATGCCGCACAGCCAAAATGGCTTATGACCCGAGCATCTGGGAGTCGGAGCTAGGCAATAAGAAAAGCACAGGGCGCCTGAGTCCAGAACTATACTGACAGCGCCAATCTTTTGTTCTATAATAAAAACATCTGTAATTGTTGAGGAGGATCATTCATGGGAAGAAAAACAAAAGTGGCCCTCACTGTCGGTGCAGCTGGCGTTGCTGCGTGGGCGGCTTCCAAAGCCGTTGCAAAACCGATCCCCCGCAAAGGGAAAATAGCGCTTGACTTCAAAAAACCGGTCGTCCTCGCTCATCGGGGTGGGCTTTCCGAAGCACCTGAACATACATCAGTCGCGTTTTCCAAATCCGCTGCACTTGGTATTCATGGTTTCGCGATCGATATCCGTTTAACGAAAGATGAAGAAATCGTCGTTTTTCACGATGAATATCTTGAACGTACAACAGACTTGTCTGGAAGAATTTCCGATCACACATTTAACGACTTAAAAAAAGCCGATGCAGGCTACCATTTTACAGACGTAGCCGGTCATCACCCTTATCGAGGAACAGGAGAGACTATCCTCTCTCTTCAAGAACTTTTGGAATTGTATCCCCATCTGTTCATCCTCATCAACTTGAAAGATTCCCCAGACACCTATGAAGGAAGTTTAATGCCTTCCAAGCTTTGGAGATTACTTGAAGAACTTGGCGTGGAAGACTGTGTCGCTGTAACAAGCATCTACGATGAGCAAATTGACCGCTTCAATTTATACGCACAGAATCGGGTCGCCATCGGAGCCGGAGATTCAGAAGTAAAGAAAGCCTATGCTTCCTATACGAGCAAATTTGGACATCTCTACAATCCCAAAGCCGATTTTTACCGAATTCCTGCCAAGCTCGGTGTATTTCCACTCGGATTGGAAGGTTTCATGCAATTTTTGAACCAATTGAATATCCCCGTTTATTTCGAAGGGATCGAAGAGAAGGAGTCCTGCATCAAACTATTGAATGCTGGCGCTTCCGGATTCGTAACCGACCACCCAACTAGCATCATGGAAACTATCCAAGAATATTCCGATTAAAAAAACAGGTTGCCATCTGTCGACATTCCGACAGATTCGCAACCTGTTCTTCATCACATCCTATGCAGAGCAAGAACAGGATCCGCCTGTTCCACAACCGCTTCCACAAGAGGAGTCGGTGAAAAATGCACTGCCAGCGGGAACCTTTACAGAATCCGAAACGGATTTCGCAAGGATGGATCCGATTTCATCCAATATATACTGCACATCATTCTCCGCTAGCCTCAGCTCCGCAACGCGCTCATTGAGATCAAGTTCGCGTTTTTGTACACGGATATTTTTCATCACTATATGATAATCCGGATGATATCTTCCGAACCGTTGTACTTCTTCATAGCGTTCTTTCATTTCCGTAAACTCCCGGATCGTTTTCACGAGTTCCGCGTCTGAATAGACAGCGTCATGCGCTTTCCGATAGCCATTTACGGTTTCTGATGAAAGAACCATTTGAGTAAGTTCCTCAGCACTCTCGATGATGGTGATCCATTCTTCGCTCATCATCATGGGTTGATCCCCTCCCATCTTCTACAATGATAACAGATGTGATTACAAATATGCATCTATTGATGATTATTTTTATCCCGCTTTAACGGGCAATAAGACTCCCACCTCAAGACTTAAGTAAAACGATAAGGATAGGGGGGAGATCAACTGCCAATCGAACAGCGAAGGGTTCGATTTGCCGTATTTCTGCGCTCTTTGCAGAAATTAAGGCACTTACAGAACGCCGTCAACTTAAGTTGCCTTCCTTCAGCGAATAGTTTGGACATCCGTTAAAGGAAGATAAAAGCCCGATTGGTTCGGGCCAACACGATGTTGGTCACACAAGCGTTGTCACAGGACGTGACGCTTTTAGCTTGTGTTCCCCTCAATCAGCGGGGGATGGGGAACCCCCCCACTGATTGAAGTTTCACTTTATGATTGGGGGGAAGTTGTTTTTTCAAGTAGTGCTTGAGTCGCTTCATCATAATCCGAAAACGGAAACTGACCTTCTGAAGTATGCTGTATTTTTTCATGCCCTTTCCCTGCAATCAGCACAATATCTCCCGGTGCAGCACTGAATATTGCTTTACGAATGGCGTATTTACGGTCAAGCACTGCCTCAATTGCCGAACAATCACCTCCGAACCCCTCCATAATATCCCGGATGATCGCTGCAGGATCTTCATTTCGCGGATTATCCGATGTGACGATGACACTTGCCGAATAAAGGACAGCAAGCTCCCCCATCTCCGCCCTCTTCCCTTTATCACGTTCGCCGCCACAGCCAAAAACCGTAATCAGACGGCCATAACATAAATGGGATAATGTATGCAGGACGGCTTGGAGTGCGTCCGGGGTATGGGCATAGTCAATGTATACTGTTACACCATCACGTTCTACGCGTTGCAACCTTCCTTCAGGTAGTCGGAGCAATGCGCAATAGGGCAAAACATCTTCCAAACGATAGCCCATGACCAAAAGCACACTGACGGCAGCCAATGCATTCATACGATTATAATGACCCGGAATCGCTAGTTGCGAATCCAGGATGGATAACTGGACATCTGCAGATAGATCTGTACCGAAGTAGACAATCGATGCAGGACAATCTCTCGCCATTTCCATACATTCCAGATCATCCGAGTTGATCAACATCGTATCCACCATTTGGAATAGTTTCTTTTTTGCTTGAATGTAACAAGATTTCCCGCCGTGTTCTTCATAATGATCTGTGCCGATATTCAGCAAGACACCAACCTCTATTTCACACGCATCCAATCGATGAGAAGAGAGACCAAGCGAGGAAGCTTCTAGGATCACATGTGTAACGGCTTGTTGTTCACATGTTTTCAGTAAAGGGTGAAGATATTCGGCAGGTAGTGTGGTCATCTGCGGTAGTTCAACATCTTTTTTCACACCATCGATAAACAATCCCGTCGTACCGATGACGGCCGTCCGTTCTCCAAGATGACTAAGTAATTGCCCGATAAAATGAGTGACAGTCGTCTTCCCATTTGTACCAGTCACTGCAATCACTTTCAATCGACTCGCTGGATTTCCAGCGATCCGCGCACTCGCATGAGCGATAAAGCGTTGGCAATCCGGAACCATGATGACAGGGATTTCAGAAGAAATTTCTTTACTATATAGGCTTTCGATTACGATCGCTACAGCTCCCCGTTTAAGCGCTTCGTCAATATATAAAGCACCGTCATTCCGAGACCCTTTCCTCGCTACAAAGATAAACCCCTTTTTTACCCGTGTCGAGTTTTCTGTGATTCCCGTGACCGCCACTCGAAATTCCCCACCACTGACCGTACAAGGCCAGTCTTTAATAAGCTCCGTTAAATTCAGCACCACTCTCCCCTTCCCGAACATTTTCTGTGAAATCGAATATATTGAGAGCGAACATACTTTATCGTATGACGAAATTCCAATGAACGTCACGAAGAAAGTTGGGAATCAATATGATCATCCAAAAATTCGGTGGAATTGCGATGCAAGACAAAGAAATAAGAAGTAAGTGCATCCATCATATAAAAGATGGACTAGATGAGTTTGGAACCGTGGTGATCGTCGTCTCTGCTATCGGACGTTTCGGAGATCCTTATGCTACGGATACCCTTTTACAAATCACAGATGCTTTTTCATCTTCTACAGCGGCAAGCGACCTTGCTGCATCTTGCGGTGAACTGATCGCGGCTGCTGTACTGTCAGCTGAACTGACCGAGGAAGGTGTCCCTAACGCCATCCTTCACGGGGTCCAGTCCGGAATAAAAACAGCCGGAGAATTTGGTGACGGCACCATCAGTCATATCGATCCTTCTTCCATTCTAAAAAAGCTGGAACAAACAAATTGCATCATCATCCCCGGCTTTCAGGGGATCAATGCAGACGGGCAAGTTATGACCCTTGGAAGAGGAGGAAGCGATTTAACTGCCGTTGCACTTGCGGGAGCCCTAAAAGCTTCACATGTCGAATTTTTTAAAGATGTGCCAGGTGTCATGTCGGACGACCCACGCAAAGTAGCCAATCCGCTCAAGTTAGATTTCCTTCAACTAGAAGATTTTCTTCCTCTTCTGGATTGCGAACGGCCAATCATTCAAAAACGCGCCGCGCTTCATGCCATAAAAACAGCGACACCCCTTTATATAAGAGGTGTCGCCAGTACTGAAACAGGGACTTGGATAAAGCCCTAAACGACAATACCTTTTATTGTCGTTTTTTTTCGTCTATATGCATCCGTATGAAATCTTGTGTGTAATATTTGCCAAAAGCCCCTGTCCCCAAATGAGTGAAATCCTTATCCAGCAAAACACTTCTATGTGCAGAAGAATTTAGCCAACCATGGACGGCTTCGATAGCATCCACATAATTGGATGCTATATTTTCGCCTGCTTTACGATGATCGATTCCGACCTCTTTCAGCCTTTCAGCCAAGCTCGCAAGCACATGTGGTTCTTCGGATTGTTCATTTTCAAGCGCCATGTCCTCACTATGTTTGCGCGCCACTTCGCTTAACTTGTAATCCCCTTGAACATTAGGAACTCCATGCTTTTCCCGATAAATATTCGTCAGATCAAAAATTTGCCGTTCCATCGCACGATCGACTTCCGCTTGCATATTTGAAGCCGATCGAGTGGGGTGCACAATTTCGCCCATATAAGACATATCATACGGCTGATGCAGAACGAGCGTAATCGGATCGATAAAACGAATCGCCTCAAGCTTCCCATCTTCTACATCTGTGTAGAGCTGAGCATATACATTTTCATATTGAACCAGTGGGCGGCTTTTAATATCCTCACTATTCAACGAGAATGTATAGATATTCTCTCCGTTCTCAATCGAAATTTCAGATTCAATGATCGTAGTCCTATAAATTTCCTCGACGTCTTGACCTATTTCAAAAGGGGCTACATCAGAATTGCTATTCGCTGTATAGATCTGATTTACTTTCCCATCTTTCACCCCGGCCATCATTTGGAATTCTGTTTGATAAATCCACCATTCATATCCATACTCCGAAGGTTCGACCCTGTCCGGATCCCCTTTTTGTTCCAATAACTGTTTCGAGCTCTCTCCAACAAAAACAGATAATCCAGAAGTTGGCCGTTCCCTTTGTGGATGAGTCGTTTCTCCCCCATTTCCAGGTACTTGGATGGCAGAACCCTGTTTAACAGGAGATTCCAACGGCTCATTTTCTTTCACACGGTCATCCATTAAATAGAATAGAATCAGGACAATTATCAGAAGCGGTATAATTCTCCAAATAACTTTCATCATCCGCCCTGCCTTCATATAATAGTTTGTTTCCTTATTTATGTATGATCTTAGCTAAAAGGTTCGTTCACTTTTATTATACTTCAACTAACCACTAGAAATGTTAAATTTTCATTTCAAATCCACTCCTTTTTATTTTCATTCGGCAAATGTTTTTCAACTTGATTCAGCAGGAGTCCCCCACTTCCAAAAGTAGCGGGATGAATACCAGATAGCTTTTCAATCAGCAGGAGTCCAAACTCCCTGTAGCTGACGCTTCGCTTTCAGTACAAAAAGATTTGCTGATTAGAGGAACTCAGGCTAAGGTCGCCGCGTCCTGAATGAAAGTGCCTTAATTTCTGCAAAAAAACTCAGAAATACGGCAAATCAAACCCTCCGCTGTTTGATTGGCAACGCCTGAGTGACCAACTTCCTGTTGGCCCAAGTCTCCGGCGGATGTCATAGATTTTTTAGAGGAGCTTTTCTTCCAAAAGAGAAGGGCGCCTGTTTAGGTGCGACAGGTATAAGACGAAGATGCGGCTTGGCGTTTTTTGCCACAGAGCAACTTTGACTTATGACCCGAGCTCCTGGCGCCCGGAGCTAGATGCGAGCAAGCTCGAAAAAAATCTGGACGCAAATACGCCAAAGCGTAATTGATAGTGAAAGCACTCCTTCCAAATCGTAATGGTTAAGATTCTCATCTTGCCTGCTTTTCACTCACCGGCATTGACACAATGTTGCCATTGCAACTACTGGAGATTTGTTCTATTATGAATTAGTATAGGCAATTGGGTGAACGATATATAAGGAGGACTTGAACTATGTATATTGAAGATACAGGCATTGAAAATATTGTTGCCGACTTATCCGTACTTGATGAACTCATGCACAAAAACGACCTGATCCGTGCAGGTCAATGGGACTATGAACGCGTAACATACGATAAGAAATATGTGATCAAAGAAGGTACATATTATTTGCGAGTATTCGGGTATACAACAGACGGAGATGTGGATACACGTGACGCGATCATCAATCTTAAAAAACCTGTCATCGGCAAGTACTACTATCCACATGGCGTTGAGTATGGTGAAGGCGAACATTTTCCTGAAAGCCTCGTAAAAGACTGTGTAGCGACATTAAAAGCGGTAAATACAGCACTAATTCCTTATAACTTAAAAAAATAATTTTCATCAAATCGCCGGAGGACCCCATGTTCCCCGGCTTTTTTATAATTCCTCTTTCCCTCCCTCATCATTCTCCTACTTTTTGGTTATAATTGGAGGAGTAATCTTTTGGAGGAATGTTTGTTGGCGAAATGGCTTACTAAACGTAATTTTATCATCAGCTTCTGTATACTCATCGCATTCTTAGTCGCCATCTTCATCATCCCGGTTTCAATTCCGATCATTTTGGCGCTTCTTACCGCATTCATTATCGATCCGTTCGTCAAGTGGACCGAAAGAAAATTTAAGTGGAGCCGCAAAGTATCGGTCATTTCCGTTTTCATTTTCATTCTGGTCATCATCGCATCTCTACTTTACTATACCGTCACGCAGTTGATCGGTAAAATTATTAAATTCTCAAAAGATGCACCTGACTATTTCAACTCACTGTCCGGCGTTTGGATTGACGGGCAAAGTAAATTGCTGCAATTTACTTCCGGAATGCCAGACGAAGTCGTTAAAGCCATTCAAAAAGAATTTAAAAACGGGTTTGAGTCTATTCAAACGTCCATTCTCAATTTACTCAGTTACGAGAAGATGATGGCGCTCATGACCGAAATCCCGAATTTCCTTGTCAGCTTGACCTTCTACATCATTGCACTATTTTTATTTATGCTGAAGTTACCCGAACTGAAAATCAAGCTCTTTAGACACTTAACCACTTCCACAGCGGAAAAAGCAAGATTTATGATTACAAAATTGAATACCGTTATTTTCGGTTTTCTAAAAGCGCAACTATTTGTGAGTCTGATTATTCTCGCTGTCACGTTTATCGGACTGCTTTTCATCGCGCCCAAATATGCCATTTACATGTCCCTCCTCATTTGGATTATCGATCTGCTTCCCATTTTAGGCGGGATTATCATTTTGATCCCTTGGTCGTTGTATCAATTCATCAGTGGCGATATAGGAACAGGGACGAAATTGATGATTTTGGCAGTCATTCTAGTTGTCATCCGGAACACGATCGAACCGAAAGTAATGGGTTCACAAATCGGCCTATCCCCTCTTGCGACGTTAATTTCGATGTTTATCGGCTTGAAATTGCTGGGCTTCCTCGGTCTGTTCGTCGGACCATTCATCCTCATCCTTTTCACAACCGCACGGGAAGCAGGAATGATCAAAATGAACTTTCGAATTTAGACCCTTATGTAGATCAGCTAGTGGAACAGGTCTATTTATATTCAAAAAGAAGCGCGGGCTAACCGATACGTCAGTCCGCGCTATTGTATTAATCCTCTACGCCTCGATCTAGCTTATATAATTGTTGATAGCGCTGATTCGTACGCATTAATTGGTCATGGGTTCCTTGCATGGCAATTTGACCTTGATCCAAAAATAAAATCTGTTCCATTTGCTCGATACCGATTAAATGATGCGTAATCCAAATAACCGTTTTATCTTGTAAGCTTGTCAAAATGGTCTCGATCAACTCAGACTCCACTACTGGATCTAAACCAATGGTCGGTTCGTCCAAGATGACGATAGGTGTATCTTTCAATAAAATTCTTGCCAATGCAATCCGTTGTCTTTCCCCACCCGAGAACCGCTGTCCCGTTTCCTCCGTCTGCGTTTGTAAGCCATTCGGAAGCGAATCCATATAGTGGGCCAATTTTACTTGTTTCATGACCGCTTCAATTTCTGCTTTTGTAGCTTGCTGATTGCCTAAACGAATATTATTTTCAACCGTTGTCGCGAATAAATATGGCTTTTGATTTAAAACGCCAACCAGGTCGTAAATCTGATCGCCATATTCAATTGGCGAATGGTCGTTTAGGAAGATTCCGCCAGAAGTGGGCCGAATGGCTCCTTGCAATAATTGAATCAAGGTCGATTTTCCGGCGCCACTCTTTCCAAGCAAAGCCAGTTTTTGGCCGTATGGAATCGATAAGGATAGTTGGTGAAGCGCATCCGCTTGCTCGCCTTCGTAGCGATAAGATAAGGTATCGATTGAAATATCAGCTTTTTTGAGCGTTTGTACATTCCCTTTACTTCCTTCCTCATCCTGAACAAACTGCTGAATCGATTCAATGCGTTTTAGCGACTCTCCGTAAGCAGGAATGCGTTCAATTGCATAAGAAAGCGGAATGAGTCCTTCTAAAATCGGCAATGTCACTAACGTAAAGGCGGCGATATAAGCAGGAATAATTTCCCCTTGTTGTGCTGCATTCCCCGCCCAAATTCCAACCATTATTAAAATAACACCCGAGATGATTTGCAGTTGAAACCCCCGGGATAGATTCCAATAGGCCAGCTTATTTTCCATTTTATTACTCGACCTACTATCGTTCATAAAGCCTGTAGTGAAATGATTTTTTCTTCCGCTAATCATCCAATCGCTAATACCGAATACAGCATCAGTTAACTTCCGATACAGCTGTCCACGCTTCCTTTTCGCTTCACGCTGATGTTTCTTTAATGTATATAAAGAAAACATTGGATAAACGAAAACGATTATACTTAGGCAAAATACCATCCAAATCGCAAATAGCCAATCGAAGAGCGCTAGCATCGTTATCGCGTAAATGAATAAACAAAGACCAACGGCAGTTGGAAAAATCGTACGAATATAGACGTCTTGTAGATGTTCAATGTCATCCGCTAATGCACCAAGTAAATCCCCGGTTTGAAAGCGCTGGCGGATCAATAAGGCTTGTGGTTCAAGCATGCCATATAATTTAACACGCATTTCCGATAAGATTTTCAAAACCGCGTTATGACCGGCTAAACGCTCCAAATAATGACTAACGGCACGAGATAATCCAAATGTGCGAACCAACACGATAGGTATATATAAAAGTAAAATGGTCTCCGGCATTTCGGATGCTCTGGAGATCAGATATCCTGAAACGAACGTCAACATTGCACCCGACAGGACGGCTAGTACACCTAAGAGGATGGTCGCCAGCATAGCTTTCTTATATTTTTTAAGATACGGTGCAATATACGCCTGAAATAACATCATCCTCTCATTCCCTTTCTATGTGCCTGCATCAACTTGTCGTATGCACCCGATTTCCTTACGAGCTGTTCATGCGTACCCATTTCAACAATTTGACCGTCCTCAACTACAATAATAAGATCCATATTTTTCATCCAATGTAAACGGTGGGTAGCAAAAAACACCAATTTATTTTCTAACAATGGCAACAGCGTCTCTTTAATCTCATGTTCCGTTTCAATATCCAAATGAGCTGTAGGTTCATCAAATAAAAGAATTGAGCGATTTTGCAATAACGACCGCGCTAATGCAATCCGTTGCTCTTCCCCGCCGCTCAAAATCCGACCAGCTTGCCCAATTTTTTCATCATAACCATTCGGGAAACTTTGGATCAATTCATTCAGGCCGGCCATATTGGCTGCACGCTCAACCTCTTCACGCGTTGCATTCGGTTCATAAAAACGGATGTTTTCAGCGACTGTCCCCGAAAAAATCGTAGGGTGCTGTGGAATATATGTCAACTGGTCTTGCCAGTTCGGTACAGATAAGTGATTGAAATCGACGCCATCGATTGAAATCATTCCCGTTGACGGCTGTGTAAACCCGGATAATAAATCAATCAATGTGGATTTCCCTGCACCTGAAGTCCCGACAATCCCGATCTTTTGATAGCCTGCGACCGTGAAATTGATCGATTGTAAAATATCCCGCTCTTCCTCAGATTTTTTTCCTATTCCTCGGAAGATTAACCGACTATTTTCTGTCCATGTCGGAGCAGATGGCAGACTCTTTTGATCGACTGTTTTTTCAACTAGCAAGCCGCGAATTTGTTCTCCCGCTTCTTTCCCATCCATCGTCGCATGGTAATCATTACCAAGATCGCGGATAGGCGAAAAATATTCCGGCGCTAAGATGAGGATTGCCAAGGCGACTTCAAGCCCGATATGCCCGCCGATCAGCCTTACCCCCAGTTCAACTGCAATAATCGCAATCGATATACTGGTGAAGAAATCCAATGCAAAAGTAGATAAAAAAGCGACGCGTAACGTCCGGTTCGTGGCAATCCGGTATTTATCGCTTACAACTTCAATCGCTTTTTGATGTGATTTACTGCGTCCTAAATATTTCAACGTAACAAGCCCGCGCAGCGAATCAACAAAATGGCGCGATAATAGTTTATACGTATCCATTTGGGCATCCATTTGTTTTTGGGCTGCATAGCCGAGCAAGATCAAAAAGACAACCAGAATCGGCAAGACGATCGCCAATATGATGCCCGAAAGTCGATCTACTGTGAAAATGTATAGGACCAACACAAACGGAATAATCCCCATCGCCATAAAGCGAGGAATAAATAATTCCAAGTACGTTTTAAATTGAGGAATCCCCTCTAATACAAGGGTGATGATATTACCCGACCCATGCTTACCGATACTTCTCGGTCCAAGGTCAAATACTTTTTGTACAAGCATTTGCTGCAACGAAAGCGCAGTGCGATCCGCAAATCGATAAGCGACTCGCTCTTTCCCCCACTGCAAAAAATGACGCAAAATATGCGCCACAAGAAAGATCAAAAACGAGGAGAGGACTGCCGACAAAGCAGCCCCTTGAAACATACGAGTAATAGCTTTTGATAAATACAATGCTTGAAAGATAATTACAACCGCTTGACCGAGCGTTAACAGGCCAATCAGCGCCATTACAGATTTACTATCTTTGTAGTGAAATAAATGTTTGTCCATCAATAGTCCAAATGCTCCTTTTTAGACACCCGTTTGCGGAAAACATAATACGTCCAAAATGTATAGCCCAGAACAACTGGAAGCATTGTCGCCGCCACGATGGTCATGACACGAAGTGAATAACTCCCCGATGCTGCATCATAAATCATTATATTTTGAGCAGCTCCTAACGAACTAATCATCACATTCGGGAACAATCCGATAAAAAAGGAAGCTGTAATGAGTATGAGAATAATCCCTGTAATTGTAAAACTAAATCCTTCTTTCCTATTACGTAATTGAAGGAATAGTACGCCATACAAAATCCCGGCAAGGATGTACATCGGAATTAAAATCGACCCTTTTGTAGAAAACACCTCTGTATGAACAGTTGTCAATATCGTAAACAGAAGAGTCATCATACCGGTCATCACATACCATTTCAGTGCTTCTTTCCGAGCCCGTTCGCGTAGTTCCCCAGTTGTCTTCAATGAAATAAATGTCAAGCCATGCAAATAGGATAATGCGACAAAAATAAGTCCACCAACCACTGTATAGCCATTCACAATATCCAAGAACCCCGCATACATATTCATGTCCGCATCAATCGGTAAACCTTGAATTAGTCCTGTAAATAGCATGCCCAGTAAAAATGGCGGTAGAATGCTGCCGAGAAAAATCGACCAATCCCATGTTTTGACCCATCGCTCAGATTCGACTTTGTCCCTAAATTCAAAGGCAACCCCTCTTGCGATTAACGCAAGTAATAGAACACTAACCAACATATAATAACCGCTCAACAAAGTTGCATACCAATGGGGGAAAGCTGCAAACATAGCCCCTAAAGCTGTAACAAGCCATACTTCATTCGCCGCCCAAGTCGGGCCGATCGTCTGATTGAGCATCCGCCTATCCAGATCATTTTTAGCGAGAAATCTTGTGCTCATGCCTACCCCAAAGTCGAATCCCTGCAGAAACATAAATCCAACAAAGAGGACGCCTATCAATAAAAACCAAAGCTCACTTAGCTGCATGTGGTATCTCTCCTGTCTCAAAAGGATCCGAAGTTGAAACATCCTCTTTTACTTTTTCATGTGGCCCTTGTTTAATGACCCTTACAAACAAGAACACCATAATTGCACCGAGGATAAAATAGATCGTCGAGAAAGTGATTAATGAAAATAACACCTTCCCTGCTGATACGTTTGGCGAAACTGCATCCGCCGTCTTCATTAAACCATTGACAACCCATGGCTGCCGTCCAATTTCAGACATAATCCAACCAAATGAATTCCCGATAAATGGTAAAAATATAGCAGGGACCATCAGTTTTAAGTATGCTGAACTTTCCTCAAGCTTTTTCCTATACGATAAAAACAACCCGATGGCGCTTAATAAGATCAGTAAACCGCCAGTTCCTGCCATAATCCGGAAACTCCAAAAAGTAGTTTTGACAGGCGGAATATAGCTACCATCTCCAAATTTCAACACATATTTCTCCTGCAATGTGTTCATGCCTTCAACTTTACCTTCAAACTTTCCATACGCTAAGTAACTTAATAAATAAGGAATATCGATACGATTTGTACTCGTTTTATTTTCTACATCTATATTCGTGACGACTGTCCACGCCGCCGGATCTTCACTGTCTTCCCATAACCCTTCAGCAGCCGCCATTTTCATCGGCTGGGCATGCATTAAATAGGTTGCCTGAGAGTGTCCTGTGAAAGCTAGCCCAAATCCTGAGATGAAGCCGACCAGCAATGCGATATTCATTGAACGCTTAAAGTGATCAACATCTCGCTTTCTGTAAATGTACCAAGCGCTCACACCGATAATGAAAAAAGCTCCTGTCGCAAAACTTCCAAAAACGGTATGTGGAAAAGCGACCCATAGCTTCTCATTGGTCAGTACAGCGAGGAAATCATTCATTTCTGCACGTCCGTTTTGTAAGACATAACCAACAGGATTATGCATGAACGAGTTGGCAGCCATGATCCAAAACGCCGACAGCATCGTTCCGATTGAAACAAGCCAAATACAAGCTAAGTGGACTTTTTCAGGTAATTTATTCCGACCGAAAACCCATAAGCCAATGAAAGTGGATTCCAAAAAGAAAGCAAGCAATGCTTCAAACGCTAACGGAGCCCCAAAGATATCACCGACGAACCGAGAATAAGTCGACCAGTTCATCCCAAACTGAAACTCCTGAAATATTCCAGTTACAACACCGATTGCAAAATTGATGAGAAAGAAGATACTCCAGAACTTTGTCATCTTTAAATAGACTTCCTGTTTTTTAAAGACATACATCGTCTGCATAATCGCAATCAGTAATGCAAGCCCAATGGATAAGGGAACAAAAATAAAGTGGAACAATGTTGTTGAAGCAAATTGAATCCTTGCAAGTAGTAATGCATCCATAAAGGTCATACCTCCATTTTTTCCTTTCTGTTTTCATTATAACCTAGGAAGAAAAAACGTTTGTGAACAATTGAACAAAAATCCGTTACGAAATTAGTAACTCTGTATTATGACATTTTTATTACTGTTATAATAACTTCACAAACTTCTCATATATACAATTTATAACAACACTTATTATTGATACTAAATCTGTATCACCGATAAATAATCAATTTATAATACAACCCAAAAAGCCCCTCGACCATTTTCGTAGTCGAGGAGCTAAACTCTTTGCTATCAATCACCTGTTAATATTGAATAATTACTCTCAGGTATTATACATTTTTTTATCAAAATTGAATACTTAAGAAGATGTATATCAAGCCTTTTCATTTATATTATTCGATGTGGAAAAACTTTGTAAATACTCAGATCTCATGCTAAAAGAAGCAACATTTTTCTTCCACTGCTTGACGACATCAACGTGATCATCGTAACTATAAATAAAGAAATTCATTTCCTTTTTTCTTCTTTTTACTTTGATAATAAATGGAATAACATTCGTCTCTGGATGTAGAAACAATCCTTCATTCCCCGGAAATATGTGGTTTCTTTCTAAAAATTGAGCTTCGTTAAAATAGTTATTAAATCTAATTTTTTCTTCTTCCTCTAAGTGTATTCCGTTAAATGTTACACTAATATCTTTCGGATCAAGTTTTGGATGAAGTGCAAATTTACTTAAAACCCATCCTACAAATGCGCTCGTAGGACTCGATAGAAATATTAAAATTGTTCCGATTACTATAATTGCAATTGTCATCCATATCATTTCATCTTAGCTCCTTAATTAATAATAGCTGGTTACCTAATTTACCTGTAGGTACTTATTTTATTTATGTCATCGTGAGTAAAGTGGGTCAATCTGATGCAAATAGCACCTGAACCGTAATAATGGAATTGAACATCACCATGCCGGTCACTGTTGTTGTTCAAGGGATTGCCTACTTATATACCGCGCCTGTCTGAATGCACTCCTGAATAGTGATAAAGCGTGGACCTCAGTTCCTTCTACCCCACATGCAAGAGCTGCCGTTAACCCGCGCTCATCGTCGATCCTTCCACTCGCGATTACAGGAATCGATACAGAATCCCTAACACGAGGAATAAGTGCCATTGTTTCCATATCGTTACGACCTAAATTTCCCCCGCCTCTCTGTCCAACCGCCAGCAAAGCATCCGCACCGAGTTCTTCCGATTTTTGCGCTTGCCTAATTCCCGACACAAGAACGAGGATCCGAATATTTTCTCCTTTTAATCGTTCAAAAACCGGCTGCGGATTAGCGCCAGTTATCGTAATGACCGGTACCTTCTCCTCTATAGCAACTTCAAGCAACTCCTTATACTTTTCATCGTCCCTTATGAAAGCAAAGTTTACGCTAAATGGCTTATCAGTCAGTGTAACTACTTTGCGAATTTCCTCCCGAAGTTTTTCTGGTGTACGTAACTGTACCGCAGTAATTTGTCCAAGTCCGCCAGCATTCGAAACCGAAGCCGCTAGTTTAGCATTTGCAAAGTAGGAAAACCCTCCTTGTACAATCGGATATTTAATCCCGAAGATTTCCGTTACTCTTGTATTCATAGCTTCGCTTCCTCCTTCTTAGTTGTCCTATTTTATTCGCTTAGAAAAAAGTGTAATCAGTCCATCTGTACTATTTGCAATGATTCACTGTTCTCCTATCAGTTTATAGAAACAATAATAATAATTGACCATCCAATTGAAGGTGATTTCAACCATCCACTTTAAATAAATGAAATTCATAAAAATAACACACCTAAATTTATCCCCATAAGGTATAATCCTATGTATAACTAAAAATTCATAATTTATGGAGTGAGAAATTTGACGCAAACGATTCAACCTGTTTACAACTTTAACGCGGGGCCTTCAGCACTTCCTGCAGCTGTTCTCGAAAAAGCGCAAAAGGAACTGATCAATTTCCGTGGAACTGGCATGTCCGTCATGGAGCTGAGCCATCGTAGCAAACCGTATGAAGAAGTACATAATCAAGTGATTGAACGCCTAAAAAAGCTCTATTCAATCCCTGAAAATTACGAAGTCCTCTTCATACAAGGAGGGGCAAGCCTTCAATTTTCCATGGTTCCGATGAATTTTTTACAAACCGGAAAAAAAGCGGGTTATGTTATGACAGGTGTTTGGTCGGAAAAAGCATTTGCCGAAGCTGAACGACTTGGCGATGCTTACCAAGTCGCTAGTACAGAAACGGATAAGCACAACCACATTCCCAATCCAAATGAGTTGAATTACAACGAGGATGATGCTTATCTTCACATCACAACGAACAACACCATTTACGGTACACAGTGGAAGGACTACCCCGATACAGGAAATGTCCCGCTAATTGCGGATATGTCCAGTGATATCATGTCCAAGCCGATTGACGTGAGCAAGTTTGCCCTTATTTACGCGGGTGCCCAAAAGAATCTGGGACCTTCTGGCGTAACGGTCGTCATTATCCGCAAAGACTTGCTGGAAAAAGCGAACCCCGACAATCCGACGATCCTTAAGTACGCAACACATGCTAAAAACAACTCGCTGTATCATACGCCTCCGACTTTCGGGATCTATATGCTCGGTGAAGTACTCGGCTGGATCGAAGAATGTGGCGGCTTAGAAGCCGTTACACAACGAAATGAGGAAAAAGCGAAACTGATCTATGATGTGATCGACAACAGCGATGGTTTCTACCGAGGCCATGCAGAGTTGGAAAGCCGTTCTCTTATGAACATTACATTCCGTCTAGCTGATGAGGCATTGGAGAAAAAGTTCTTAGCAGAAGCGAAAGATGCCGGCTTTGTCGGTTTGAATGGTCACCGTTCCGTTGGCGGATGCCGAGCATCTGCGTATAATGCCGTACCGGTCGAAGCGTGCAAAGCACTAAGTGAATTCATGATTCAATTCCAACAAAGCAATCATTAATAGAAAAAATAGAGAAAAGGGCTGTCCAGAAAGTCAGTAAAAATTGACTTTCCGTGACGGCCCTTTTTTTAATTCAATTCACGCAAGGCTATTGGGCACTCGACGACAAGATACTCGCTACATAAAAGTGGTTGGTTTAAATAATCCTTAATTGGATGGTTCTCGAAAATATTTTTCATTATAAAATTATAACGTATAGAATAAAAAAATTATTTTTAAAAAGGAGAAAGGCATGAAGGTAGCTCTTATAGTTTTAACCATTTTCATATTCATTATTTTAGCTATCGGACTAATTTTGACCATTTCCGCAGCTAATTCTATGAATAAAAATTACAGGAGTGGAGAGAGTTTTTCTAAACTGCTATGGGTTTATGTTTTATCAATCCCATTTATTGTTATAGTGACTCTTATAGCTATATTTATATTTGCGTAACAACGGAGGACGGTTCGGGACCAGTGAAAAAGAACATGTTTTTTTGTGTCTTAAGAACCGTCCAAGATTTCTTTAAAAGTTCTTATTTCAATAATACATTCATTAGATTTCCTTCAAAATATAAATGAAAGACGACCATATGAAAAATGGAGCGTCCCACAGCATACGCCAGCTAATTTCTGGACCAAAACAAAAAGATACAAAAACTGATGGAGAAAAACGTGTCATCCTTCTCCACCGGTTTTATTTTAAGGACTTATCAGACATCCCCTTTCTCTATTTTGATTGTTTACATACTTTCAATGCTTCAGCGAACCTTGAAATTCCTTCTCGTATACGCTGCGGTTCTTCTCTTCCGAACGTAAAGCGCACATAGCCCTTGTCTGTTCCATACACACTTCCAGGTATGAATGAAACACCTCTCTTCATCGCTTCTTTAAGAAGTTGGTTTTCATCCACTTTAGCTTTCAGTTTGCACCATATATGGATACCCCCCTCAGGAGGGATACATTCGATTTCTTCCGGTAAAAAATCCTTTAAACACGAGACAATTTCATCACATCTTTCTTTCAACGCTTGCCTTAGCATAGAAATATGCACATCAAAATAAGGATCCTTCAAAAACGCATTGGCTACCCATTGTGGAAAGATACTGTGGCCAAAATCGATTTGCTGCTTAGCATCCGCTACCCGATCAATCACTTGAGAAGGGCCTATGATCCAACCGATCCGCAATCCGGATGCTACGATTTTCGATAAGGAACTAATATAAAGAACTGTGCCATTTGCGTCCATTGATTTCAATGTAGAGATCCTTTTTCCTTCAAAAGAGGTTAGAGAATAAGGATCATCTTCCACAATCGGGATACCGAACTCAGATGAAATGTCCAATATTTTTTTCCGACGTTCAGCATGCAAAGTAAGGCCTGTCGGGTTTTGATAATCCGGATTCAAAAAGACCATACGGATTCGATGTTTTTTATATAAATCGACGATATCATCAGGATTGACGCCATGCTGATTAACTGGTAAATGATAAATTTTCAAACCTGCCGATTGGAATAGTGGTAATGAATAAAAATAAGATGGTTTTTCAATCGCAATCGCATCCCCAGGCTTCAATAAACACTGCACAATAAGATGCAAGGCTTGTTGCGCGCCCGATGTAATTAGAATCGATGAGGAAGAGGTATCAATATGACGGTACGTGCTTACATGTGCGGAAATAGTTTCACGAAGGGATACATTTCCTTTCGGATGATCATAACCGAGTGACTCTAAAAATGGCTGGTCTGTGAATATCGAACGGAATTGTTCGCTCGGCCACAATGTTGGTGATAATTCACCACTGGATAAGTTAATGACATTGTTTTTTCTACTTTCGGATTGAATCTGTTGAACAAATGGCAAGTTAGGTAAAAAAGAACCGTCTTCCACATAGCGCCCCCAGTTCGGGATGCGCTTGTGGGACACTCCCCAAATATCCGTACTGATGCGCGTTCCGCTTCCCTTTATACGTTCAACGATACCATGCGATTGTAGCTCGTCATAAGCGGTTACGATTGTACTCCTGTTAACCCCTAATTCTTTGGCGAGAATGCGCTCAGATGGCAGCAAGCTTTCCGAAGAAAACTCCCCAGTTGAAATTCCTTGTTCTATAAAATCCGCAATTTGCTTATAGATAGGTTTCTTAGATGCTCGATCGACTTTCCAATCCATCCATTTCCTCCTCTTGTTGCTTGATTTGACACCCAAACAACCATTGCTTAATGGTTTTTGCACTTTATCAAAAAGCCTGGGAAGCAATAATACTCCACCAGGCTTTTTAGGATATTAAGTTTCTCTTTTTAGTGACGTCACCATTTAAAATCCAAGGATCGCCTTGAACATGGATGTCACTTCTCCGCTTTCATAAAAAACGTACAGAAATAAATAAACAAAAACACCTGTAATGGCTGTAAAAAACCAAATAACGCTTGTCAGTGGACCAAGCTTTCGATGTCTTTTCAAGTTATTTTTCAAACCCGCAGAAATCGTGACAACGCCAAGTATCGCTCCTGTTGTTGCAAGACATATATGGAAAACAAGGAAAATCGTATAATAAATTTTCAAATTTTCCGGACCGCCAAACGCTGTATTCCCAATAAAAACGGTTCTGGATAGATAGATGATCAAAAAAAGGAGCGCGGAGATCGCAGCAGCGAGCATTACATTTTTATGCGCTTCTATTTTTTTCTTACGGATCAGGTTCCATCCAACCGCAACCAATACTGCAGAAAGAACAATCAAAAGCGTACTAATCGTAGGTAGCAGTGGTACATTCATTCATTTTTTCCCCTTGTCTTTCAAATTCCTTTTATCGGTTTGGTTGATTATACATGGTTAATCTTTGGCGTTCGAGAAGCGCTTTTTCTGTTATTTCATCAGCGTTATCCCGTTCGTTTCTATACCAAGTAATGAAAAATTTACCAAGGAAAACAATATAAATAATTTCTTGAACAATTTTCATAATGATGCCGCCCAATTGCTGATCATAGATTGTCGACATATTTGAAAATAGTTCAGGTCCTGAAATCGCTAAACCGGAAAGGCCTGAAAGCATCCCGGCCGGAACGCAAAGTGCCATCGCCTGTAGCCAAGCTTCACCATTCGCATATGTCATATACATCGGGTCCGGATTAAAAATAATAAGCGCACATGCAGGTGTAATTAAGATCGTACTTAAAATCATTAGACCGATTTTCATTAAACTATGCACTTTTTTCTGATTCGGCATCTTGTTAACCAGCGACCACCAATAGAAAATAGCCGATAAGAAAAGTGTGATCGTAAAGATTGAATGATAGACCAAGCTTAACTTTATTTCATCTAAGACTAATGGATAATGGTACATCGAAAACAAGAGTGCAAAAACAATGATACTTAAAATCGGTTTAGTAAGAACTCTAAAGATTCCCCCAATGATTTTAGTATCCAATACTTTTTGCCACATCCAATTCGGGATTCCCATAATGAATAATGGCGCTATCAGAAACAGCAGGACCGCCATCTGGATCATATGAACATAAAACAAAATATGCCCTAGTAAATCAACGGGAGAGCCTTTCACAATATACAGTAATAACATGGCTGTCGAAAAGTAAATGATTTCTTTACGCGTTGCTGGAACTGCACCTTCAATCCGATCACGCCATTTTACAGTGAGTAAAAAGTATAAGACTGCAATAAGAACCAGTGTTAGAAAAAACCAAGGACTCCATAGCGCTCGGAATCCAAATATACTTAAAGGCATACGTACTATCGCTCCTTCGCTATCATCTCTTCTTAATTATAAGTCGATTGTTGACAGAACACAATGAACGAACTATGACAAAGGCCTATTCATTGAAAAAACCTGTAAAAGTCAAATGACTTTTACAGGTTTTTTGATTAATTTACCACCAAACAATTGAAATATAACCAAGGAGCATCGCAAAGGCAAGCAATACGCCGATAAACATAAACAATGCTGCTACGTTATGACCTTTTTCATTCATATGCATGAAATAATACAATTGTAGTGCGACTTGCACCGCAGCAAATAGTAATATCACAGGAATGGTAAAGTAACTTGAGAATCCTAGCGTTTCATGTTGGTAAGCAGTGACAATTGAAAATGAAATCAACGTTAGGAAAATCATTAGCGAAAACATCATTACTTGACCACGCATCGACTTTCTTGCACGTCTATGTGATAAAGCAAGCTCATGGGCTGATTTTTTGTAAACTTCAATGTCCGCCATCTTAACCTATCACTCCCATCAAGTAAACTACAGTGAAGATGAATACCCAAATTACGTCAATGAAGTGCCAGTAAAGCGAGAATGTATAGTACTTTGTCGCATTATACAAGTTCAATCCACGCTTCGCGTTACGGAAGATGAGAAGCGTAATCCATACAAGACCGACCGCAACGTGGAAACCATGGGTTCCGACAAGCGTATAGAACGCAGAACTGAACGCACTATTGCTGAAAGTGAAACCAAGCTGAACATAATGCGTAAACTCATACACTTCAAGTGCAAGGAAGCCAAGTCCTAAAAATGCAGTAATCGCAAGCCAAAGTTGCATCTTTTTGAAGTTGTAGTTCTTCAAATGATACATCGCATAAACACTCGTCAGTGACGATGTCAAAAGAAGCATTGTCATGACGAAGACAAGCGGCAATTCATAAAGACTTTGTGTTGAAAATTCGAGTCCGCTTGGTCCTTTGTTTTTCAGTGCAAGATAGCCTCCGAATAACGTTGCAAAGAGAATAATCTCTCCAGCAAGGAAGATCCAGAAACCGACAAACTTATTTTTCGCCTCAAGTGTAGCTTGTTCCGGATGATCAGGCCATGTTTCAGGGGTGAATTTCTTATTCAGATCCATCAGTTAGACCCCCCTTTACTTTTCAAATCCCGAAGAACGTCTTCCTTTTTCACATAGTAGCCAAGGTCGTCTTTCACTGAACGAAGACTCATTGCAATAAATGTAAGTAGAAGACCGAGGATAAGAACGGTTAGACCCCAAGTCGTTTCTGCCCGATACATCGCGCCAAAACCGGCAATGAATAAACCTAATGACATGAAGAACGGGATGATTGAACCGTTCGGCATATGGATATCCACAACAGGTTCCGATGGTGTAAATCCAGATTTATTTCCTTCCATTTTTTCAATCCATACAGTGTCAAGTCCGCGTACAAGCGGTGTCTGCGGGTAGTTGTAAAATGGTGGTGGTGATGAAATCGCCCACTCGAGCGTACGTCCATCTTCCCAAGGGTCATTGGAAACCCGAACATTTTTAACCGTTGTTATAATGATATTAATGACTAGAACCGTAAATCCGACTCCCATCATAAGCGCTCCGATTGTACTGATAGAGTTCGCCGCATTCCAGCCTTGTCCGTCCATATATGTCCAAACACGACGTGGCATTCCCCAGAATCCTAACCAGTGCTGGATCAGGAATGTCAGATGGAAACCGATAAAGAAGAAAGCGAATGTCACTTTACCAAGTTTCTCACTCAGCATCGTACCGAACATTTTCGGCCACCAATAATGTAGACCAGCAAAGATTGCCAATACAACCCCACCAACGATAACGTAGTGGAAGTGAGCAACGATAAAGTATGAGTCATGCAATTGGTAGTCAAGCGGTGCAGCACCTTGCATGACCCCCGTAACGCCCCCCATTACGAATGACGGGATGAAGCCTAGTGCATACAGCATCGGCGTAGTCACTTTAATGCTTCCGCCCCAAATCGTCAACAACCAGTTAAAAATCTTAACTCCTGTCGGAACAGCAATCGCCATCGTCGCAACTGCGAAAATCGCATTCGCTGTCGGCCCGAGACCAACCGTAAACATGTGGTGAGCCCACACCATGAATCCTAAGAAACCAATCAGGACAGTAGCGAATACCATCGCTGAATAACCGAAAAGACGTTTACGTGCGAAAACCGAAAAGATCTCCGAGAAAATACCGAATGCCGGCAAAATAAGAATATATACTTCAGGGTGTCCCATAATCCAGAAAATATGCTCCCAGATAATCGTATTTCCACCCATCGTGTGATCGAAGAAATTCGCGCCGAACATACGGTCGAACGTTAACATGAACAACCCGATTGTAAATGGCGGGAATGCAAACAGGATCAAAGCAGACGCTACAAACGTTGTCCATGTAAACATCGGCATACGCATGTATGTCATACCTGGTGCACGCATGTTAATGATGGTAACGAGGAAGTTGATCCCCGCAATCAGCGTACCGGCACCGGCGATTTGAAGTCCGATCGCATAGAAGTCCATTCCATGTCCTTCGGATGAAATCGCCAGTGATGTATAGGAAGTCCACCCTGAATCAGGTACATGGCCGAAAAACCAAGACAAGTTCAGGAAGATTCCTCCAAAAATGAACAACCATAAACCTAACGAGTTAAGGAATGGGAACGCCACATCGCGTGCCCCGATCTGTAAAGGCATAATATAGTTCATGAACCCGAACAATATAGGCATGGCTGCTAGGAAAATCATCGTCGTTCCGTGCATCGTAATGAGCTCGTTAAAAAGCCCTGCACTGACTAGATCATTGTTTGGCGTAAGAAGCTGTAGACGAATGAGCATTGCTTCAATCCCACCAAGGATGAAAAAGAACAAGCCACCAAAGAGGTACATAATACCAACCTTCTTATGGTCGACGGACGTCATCCAGTCATACACTGTTGCACCAAAACCTCTTTTTTGAGCAACTGAACTCAATTTGTTTACCTCCTCTTCAAAATCACATTGGCAAATTATTTTTCAACTGACAGTCCCATCAAATACGCTGCGATTGCATCAAGTTCGTCATCAGAAAACTGAGTGAACGATGGCATCGTATTTCCTGGTTTGTACTTTTGTGTATCCGTGATCCAATTTTTCAGATCTTTTTCTGTATGGTCCAGATAACCTGCTACACGGTTACGGTCACCGAATGTCGCAAGGTTTGGCCCAGCCGCTCCTGATTCACCGACAGCTGACACTGCGTGACAACCGATACAGCTTTGTGCGAATAGTTCTTCCCCTTGGCTGACAGCTGCATCTGCTACACGGTCGCCCGTCGCTTGCATCGCTGTTACCCAGTTATTAAATTCGGCACGAGGCATCGTCTTCACCTTGAAGTCCATCAAAGCATGTGATGGGCCGCAAAGCTCCGCACATTTACCATAGAAAACGCCATCTTTCAAATCTTTCGAGTCTTTTTCAAAAACGAGATAGAACTTGTTGACGTTCTCAACGTTCGTATCCAGTTTACCGCCTACTGCTGGAATCCAGAAGGAGTGCTTGACATCTGCTGCGATCAGGTTGAAATAGACTTTTTCATCCATCGGTACAACCAATTCTTGCGCAGTGACGATTCCAAGATCGGGGTATTCAAATTCCCACCAGTAAAGTTTTGCCGTAACGTCCACGACAAGATTTTCTGCGTTTCCGTCTTCATCTACCGCATCCATCGCTGATACATCTCCAAGTTTATAAGTGTAATAAACTGAAGGTACAGCCATAATCAGAACAAGGATGATCGGAATTATTGTCCATACAAGTTCAAGTGTATGGCTTCCTTCCACTTGTTCCGGGATGTGATCCTCACCCAATTTCGAACGTCGGAAACGAATGAGTGAAATTACATAGATGATTACAACAACAAAGATGACCAATACCATGATTGCCGATGTTAGCATCAGCAAATTGAATTGATCCCTTCCGACTTCACCAGCCGGAAGAAGCGTGGATAGCTCTTCTTGACCACATCCCGCAAGGAACACGGTAAGAGCTGCTAATAGAGAAAAGAGACGCCACTTTTTGAGTCCTTTCATCATCGCTTAATGATACCTCTCTTTCTAAAAAAATGTTTTTCTTGTCCTGAGGACTGTTGACCTCTTATATATGAATTCCTGTCCAAAGAAAGAATTCCCGTTCATCAAATGAAAATAGAGAAAATAATCATGGCAACAAATAGGATTGTCATGTAATTCAATGAATAGACGAACATCCCGGTTGCCCACTTTAAATCATTTTTCACTGTAAAGCCTTTCATTGCTAAATAGAGCCAGCCAATATTCAACGCTGTCGCCAAAACAAGGAACCCGATTCCTAGTTGAGGTAGAAGAAATGGTATTGGCAGCAATAAAAGCACCCAGCCTAACATTGATTTCTTCGTTCTTTTAAATCCTTTGACAACAGGCAACATCGGTATGTTTGCAGCTCGATACTCCTCTGTCCGTCGCATCGCCAGCGCATAGAAATGCGGCGGTTGCCAGATGAACATAATGAGAAACAACGCCCAGGCTCCAGCACCCAATGCCGGTTCGACTGCCGCCCAGCCGATCAAAGGCGGTATGGCACCTGAAATACTTCCGACGACTGTATTGCTGACATGCTTCCGTTTCGACCACATCGAATAGAGTACAACATAACTGAAGATACCGGCAAGTCCCCATAGGCCGGCCGCTGTAGAGGCTGAAAACAATAATATTTCACCTACGACAATGAAAGTGAGCGCAAGTGTCAACACAGCCGGTGCTTTGAATCGACCTGTAACTGTCGGTCTGGAATTCGTTCTTGTCATGATCGGATCGATATCCCGATCGATTAAGTTATTCAATGCCGCCGAACCGGCAATGATCAATCCCGTTCCGCCCAAAGTATATATAAGCAGATCGAGCTTATGTAGAAAGTGGCCACTCGTGAATTGAATTGCTAGAAATAGGCCTGTAAATGTGGTGATCATATTCGAATTGACAATGCCGATTTTAATAAGTGCTAGAAAATCCTGTAGCAGAGAAGCCGTCACAACCTCAGATTCAGTACGTGTAGAAATTGTACGACCGTTTGACATGTTCCCCCTCCTTTCAAAATTGTCAGTATCCCCACTTTACTTAACTATAGCGAAATTTAGGACTGATTTCTATACTTAAGCAAGATTTCCCCTATTTTCCGTGGAACTACGACATATTTGGTCTGATACCCTATCTATAGTAAATCATTTCTATTACCCTTTTGTGAAGTTAAAGCGTCTTTTTTATGAACAATTTGTGAATTGAGTGCCTATTACACGCTTTTTCACCGTTCGACATTGTTTTTACACATTTTTTTCGTTATCATCGGAAAAGTAGCGAGTATTTAATCATGGTCACTAAATATAAAGTAGGTGTCATTTTTTGAATTATAACAAGTATTTGAAATGGTTTGCTGTTGCCTCGACAATCGGAATGCTTCTCATTTTACTGGGCGGAGCCCTCGTAACGAAAACCGACAGCGGGATGGGTTGCGGTAGACATTGGCCCGGATGCAATGGCCAACTGATTCCCGACGAAATTAACGCCGAAGTGCTCATTGAATTTTCACATCGGTTAGTTACCGGTGCTGTCGGTATCTTTATTGTCGTTTTGGCTATCTGGTCTTGGAAAGCGCTCGGACATATCAGGGAAACGAAGTTTTTAGCGATTATGGCTGTGTTTTTCCTAGTATTACAAGCGTTGATCGGTGCCGCCCAAGTACTATGGGGGCAAGGCGATTTCATCCTTGCACTTCACTTCGGCATTTCTCTCATCTCTTTTGCGGCAGTCCTTTTATTGACCCTATTGATCTTTGAAATCGATCAAAAATTTGATGCGGATCGAATCCATATCGGAAAACGTTTAAAATGGCATACAATCGGGGTTTCGATTTATTCGTATATCGTCGTCTATACCGGAGCACTCGTCCGCCACACGGAATCTGGTCTTGTTTGTTCAGATTGGCCGCTTTGCCGGAATGGCTCCTTCGAACTTCCTCGAAATTTATACGAATGGGTTCAGATGGGACATCGAACGGCAGCCGCTCTTATTTTCATCTGGTTAGCAGTCATTTTGATCCATGTAATCCGCCATTACAAAAATCAAAGGATCATCTATTGGGGATGGACAATCGCTTTTATCCTTGTCACGCTCCAAGTGTTGACAGGCATGACAGTCGTTCTGACAAAACTTAATTTATTCATCGCTTTGCTCCACTCATTATTCATCACATTGCTGTTCGGTCTGCTGACGTATATGATTCTACTTGTCTACAGAAGTAGGCTCAATAACAAATAACATACAAAAAAGACCGCCAAAAAAGCGGTCTTTTTTGTATGTTCTACCCTTTATTGCTCCAATTCAATCAGCAAATCGCCAGTTGCAATCGATTCGCCTGCTGAAACGTAAATCTCTTTCACAACACCATCGAACGGCGCTTGGATTGTCGTTTCCATTTTCATTGCCTCTGTGATGAGCAGATGCTCGCCACGCTTCACTTTAGCACCATGCGAGACGGCTACTTTCAAAACGGTTCCCGGCATCGTCGCTGCGATATGAGCAGCGTTCGAGAGATCTGCCTTTTGTTTACGGATCGTGACAGACTCAACACTTAAATCATCGATGATCACTTCACGCGGTTGACCATTCAATTCAAAGTAGATGACTCGTGTCGCGTCGGATTGTGGTTCACCGATTGAAACAAGCTTAACGATCAATGTTTTTCCTTTTTCAATTTCAATTTCGACTTCCTCGCCTAAGCGCATTCCATAGAGGAATTCAGGTGTCGGAATCACCGATACATCCCCGAATTGTTGGTTCATCTTCGCATATTCCTCAAATACTTTCGGATATAAAGCATAAGAAAGAACTTCGTGACTTGTAACAGGGCGTCCCAATTTTTGATTCAGTTCATCACGCATTTGAACAAAGTCGGCATCCTCCAACAATTCCCCTGGGCGGACGGTGATCGCTTCACGTTCCTTTAGAATGACTTTTTGCAATTCTTCCGGGAATCCGCCATACGGTTGACCAATATACCCTTCGAAAAACTCAATAACCGATTCTGGGAAGTCGATCGATTTCCCTCTTTCTAGAACGGACTCTTCATCCAAATCATTCTGGACCATAAACAATGCCATATCCCCGACAACTTTGGAAGAAGGCGTCACTTTGACGACATCCCCGAACAAGAGGTTCACGCGAGAATACATATCCTTCACGTCTTCCCAACGTTCGCCCAAACCAACCGCTTTTGCTTGTTGTTGTAGATTAGAATATTGTCCGCCAGGCATCTCATGGACGTAAATTTCTGAATGTGGACTGATCATCCCACTTTCGAAATGCTGGTAATACTTTCGAACATCTTCCCAATAGTAGGACAATTCCTCAAGTGCTTGGACATTTGTACGCACACTGCGTTTACCACCTTGTAGTGCATAGTGCAAAGAGCTTGCAGAAGGTTGGGAAGTTAGCCCCGCCATCGATCCGAGAGCCGTATCGACAATGTCCACACCTGCTTCAACCGCTTTTGCATACATGAAGATTCCATTGCCACTCGTGTCATGCGAATGCAGATGAATCGGCAGATCGACCGTATCTTTCAATTCAGAAATTAGGCGATAGGCCGCTTCCGGTTTCAACAATCCTGCCATATCCTTAATTGCAAGTATATGGGCACCAGCCGCTTCTAGCTCTTTCGCCATCTCTTTATAGTAGCCGACCGTATATTTCGCACGGGAATCGTCTAGAATATCCCCTGTATAACAAATGGCCGCTTCTGCAATTTTCCCAGCTTCACGTGTCGCGTCAATCGCCACTTCCATCCCTTTGATCCAGTTCAGACTGTCAAAGATCCGGAACACATCAATTCCCGCTTCAGCGGACTTCTGGACGAACTCACGAATGACATTGTCGGGATAATTCTTATAGCCAACTGCATTCGCCCCTCTGAATAACATTTGGAATAAGACGTTTGGAATTTGTTCCCGTAACTTCAACAATCGATCCCACGGGCTTTCTTTCAAAAATCGATAAGAAACGTCAAATGTGGCTCCGCCCCACATTTCATAGGAAAACAGCTCAGGCATCAGCCTTGCGGATTCAGACGCGATAGATGTAATGTCAGACGTCCGGACACGCGTAGCCAACAATGATTGGTGTGCATCCCGGAAAGTCGTGTCTGTTAATAAGACATCATTCTGCTCTTTAATCCATTTTACGAGCCCTTCCGCTCCCCGCTCGTCCAAAATCTGTTTAGTACCTGCTGGAGGAGGAGTGAGCAAATCAACTTGTGGCTTTCTGACCGGATGGAATACCGGTTTTGACTGTTTTCCGATACCAGGGAATCCGTTGATCGTCACATTTCCAATGTAATTCAACATTTTCGTTCCACGGTCTAAACGCTTTGGAAATAAGAAAAGCTCCGGCGTCGAATCAATAAAGCTTGTATCATAATTCCCATTGAGGAAATCTTTATGTTTCACAACATTTCCTAGGAACGGGATATTCGTTTTAATCCCACGGATCCTGAATTCTTGTAAGTTTCTGTCCATTTTGGATGCAGCTTCTCGGAATGTCATGCCCCATGTAGAAACTTTGACAAGCAAGGAATCATAATATGGTGTAATGACAGCACCTTGGAATCCATTTCCAGCATCCAATCGAACTCCGAAACCACCACCAGAACGATAGACCATCAGTTTACCAGTATCGGGCATGAAATCATTCAACGGATCTTCCGTCGTTACGCGGGATTGAATCGCATAACCGAATAACGGAATTTCCTGCTGAAGAGGAATGGACGTTTCCCCTTTATGCAAATCTTGTCCATCCGCAATGTGAATTTGGGCATGAACAATATCAACACCTGTGATCATTTCGGTGATCGTATGCTCAACTTGAATCCGTGGATTCACTTCGATGAAATAGAAACGCCCATCGGAAACGAGAAATTCAACTGTACCTGCATTTATATAATCTACATTGCGCATCAGCTGCACAGCTGCATCACAGATTTGTTGCCGCAATCCATCTTCCAACGAAATGGATGGTGCAATTTCCACCACTTTCTGGTGACGTCTTTGAATTGAGCAATCACGCTCATACAAGTGGACGACATTCCCATATGAATCCCCGAGAACTTGGACTTCAATATGCTTCGGCTGGTTAATATATTTTTCAACGTATACTTCATCCGATCCAAAAGCCGATTTAGCTTCAGATCTCGCCCGCTCATAGGCTTCCAGCACTTCATCGGCAGTTTGGACGATCCGCATTCCACGGCCTCCACCACCAAGCGATGCTTTTATAATAATCGGATACCCGTGTGATTCTCCAAAATTAGCAACCTCTTCAACGGAAGTAACGGGGCCATCACTACCAGGAATGACAGGAATGCCTGCGTTAATCGCCTGTTCCCGCGCCTTCACTTTGTCTCCAAACATATCAAGGTGTTTTGAGCTCGGACCGATGAAAATAATGCCTTCTTCTTCCAATCGACGAGCAAACTCCTCATTTTCTGCCAAAAATCCATACCCCGGATGAATCGCATTGGCGCCTGAATCTTTTGCAATTGCAATGATGCCCTCAATATCAAGGTATGCATCAATCGGCTTTTTCCCTTCCCCCACAAGATACGATTCATCTGCCTTGTAACGATGGAAAGAACCGCTATCTTCGGCTGAATAGATACCGACTGTCGGAATCTTCAATTCGGTACAAGCCCGAAAAATACGTATAGCGATTTCCCCCCGGTTTGCTACAAGAATTTTCTTTATCTTCTCCATTACGAGGCACTCCCTTTTCTGTTTTCTCTTCTCATTTTTTCGAATATTGACACATTCATCAATATTCCTACAGCTAACGATAGCAGAATTACGGAAGTTCCGCCATAACTAATAAACGGCAGAGGTACCCCTGTAAGCGGTATCAGCCCCGTTAAACCGCCCAAATTTACAAATGTTTGTATTCCGATAACGCTGCCGATTCCTGCGGCGAGCATCCGCGCATGCGGGTCTTTTGCACGCAATGCGATCGTTAACGCACGCAATACAATGAAACCTAACCCACCGATGACGATAATCGTTCCTAGTAGCCCCACTTCCTCGGAAATCACCGCCATAATGACATCCGTATGCGGTTCAGGCAAATAACCCATCTTTTGAACGGAGTTTCCTAGACCGAGACCTTTCACCCCTCCTGCTCCAATCGCAATATACCCATTGGCAATTTGATAACCTGATCCTAATTCATAGTCAAATGGATTCAAGAAAGACAGCAAACGCCCTTTGCGGCTGCCCGTCATAATGTTATCCCATGCGAAGTACATGCCGATCACCACTGGGATCATGACGACTCCAACAATTCCGCTCAACTTCCAAAATGTCCGCAATTTAATGCCGCTTGCGGCCATGACTGACAATGCGGCCATGATGATGATGAATGAGGTACCAATATCCGTCTCATTCATAATCGAAACAACCACTAGAAATAGGACTGTTACGGGCGGTCCAATCGACTGATTCAAACTATCAATTGTCCCGGACTCATATTTCTTGGCAAAAACACTCGCAAAATAGACAATAATGACAAGCTTCGCCACCTCAGAAGGTTGAATGCTTCCAAATCCGATGTAAATCCAGCTTCTCGCCCCTTTATCTTCGCCATAACCGATAAAGTGGACGAGAAATAATAGCGCGAACATACCAATCAATGAAAAAATCATTAATTTCTTGCGCTTAAAGTTTTTATAAGGAAAAAATGCAGCTATGAGAAAAGCTGGGTAAGCAAGTTTTAAATTCGTCAGTTGCTTTTGAAAGAAATAGTCCGGCTCATAACCATATTTATTGACGGCCCAAACCATACTTGAGCTGTAGATCATCACAAGCCCAAACAAAGTCAATATCAAGTAGACAAAGAAAAGGGGAAAGTCAAAATTCCGTATCATTCGTTTCATGTATGTTTTCATTAACAAAACCTCGTTATCTATCAATTACTGCATTTGTACAAATGCAGTATTTCGGCACCCGGCTCCCCATATCCAGCATAGTTAGCTCGTTGCTTATTCGCGTATAATCTAACGTATAGGCGTCTAACTAGGACGTATCAACCTAGGGCTGAGTTTCACTGGCCGTAAACAAAAAACTCAAACCATTGTGGTAGTTTGAGTTTTTAACTTACTTCTTCGTATATAATTCGTGCAGAACGTTCATTTCCTTCTCCAGTAACGAAAGGATTTCGTTCCCTTTTGAACGTTCGATAAGACCAAGCTTCACCGCAAAATCGATCTCGCGCGCAAGGCCATACATTTGCGTGTCCAACACCTCTTCATAGAGAGGGCATTGCGGCATCGTCAAATGGTCCATTTGCACTTTTATCAATTGTGCGATCTTATCTGCATCTGCCTGTAGTTGTTTCAAGGCTTTTTCTTGATATGTTTCTTGCAATTCTATATCCATGAGGACGCCCCCATCAACCTATTATTTCTGAATGGTCATTATGAATAAATTGTATCTTTTGAACCCGGAAATTGCAAGTGTTACCTTTTTTATTTTAGAGAAAAGAGTAGCAAAAACTTTTCTTAACTGCTACTAAACGTTATACTGAAATGAAAAAGTACTTTATCAAGACAAGTAGGGGGATATCATTTTGGAGTCAATTATTCCGATTAAAGGAAATGTACAGCATCAAATTACACTCGATCCGACTGTTTGGATATTCGATGATCGCCGGATCGATTTAGAAACTTTTTTCACAGCAGATTACGTCGAAAAGGACGAAATTGAAGAGTATAAAAGGGATATGGGTGCACATTGGTCACGTGAAATCATGGAAGGTGCAACATTTCCACCAACGCTAAAAAGTGAAAAGAAATATGAAAAAACAAGGATGCTTACAGGAACATTCGGCATGCTCCTGAAACATTTTGTCCAAAATGCAAAACCTGCCCAAGATGCGCGTACACTTATACTTGAAACATCGGATGGTCAAGAACACACCTTCCCGATTGCCCAAGCAGATGAACTCGTCTTAAAATTTAGCGAAAAAGGAAAGCCGATTCTTGAAAACGGCCCCGTCTATGTCCTTTTCAAAGACGGTTCAAATCTCAAAGATCCAATCCGCAACGTCAATGCGATCAGAATCGACTAAGGAGTGATTTCAATGCGAGTGAAGTGCGTCATATGCGATGAAATCGGCCAACTACCTGACGATGCACCTTTAGCAAAAAAATTAAGGAATCGTCCGATACATACCTATATGTGCGACTCCTGTAACGAGCGGATCACGACGAAAACAATTGCCCGGCTCGCAACCGGGAACTTCGTTTTCCACCGAAGCTCACATCCCGTTGAAAAAGATTTTTAAATAGGACATGCTTCTAAATTAAAGAAGAAGGCCCTGTCACCTCACGACAGGGTCTTCTTCTTTGTCTTTATATTCATTCATCCGACGGACTCGATAAATGATCAAGATCAGTGCTGCAACGATCAGTCCTTCTACAATCGGAAGATAAATTGCAAAAAACGTCAATATTATACATCCTAAAAAAAGAAAAATATAAACGACAACATTTTGCCAAAACTTTATTTTCCTAGCAAACCCAAGCTTAAATACAATGGCCGAAAGGATGAAAACAACAGCAAATAACAATATTCCAGTCGCAGAAGATGAAGTCATTTCATAAATCATACGTGCAATTGGTGACATTGCTTCGATTGCTTCTGCATCCCCGATAGTACCATTCATTTAGCACATTCCCTTCTAATCCCAGCGATTGTACGCATTCTTTTTTATAGCTACTTATTACTATAAATCATTCCGCAGTTTTTTTCTTCTTTTGAACCCGTTCACGCTCGTTCTTATCAAGAATTTTCTTACGAAGTCGAATCGATTCCGGTGTCACTTCACAGTACTCATCATCATCCAAATATTGCAATGCTTCTTCAAGTGACATAATACGCGGCTTTTTCGTTGTCACAGTTTGATCTTTCGTTGCGGAACGAACGTTCGTCGCCTGTTTCGCTTTCGTCAAGTTGATCGTCAAATCATTTTCTCGCGTATTTTCTCCTACAATCATACCAGCATAAATGTCTGTTCCCGCTTCCACAAACATCGTACCACGATCTTCCAGCTGCATGATACTGTATGGTGTAGCAGTTCCATTCTCCATCGATACAAGGACACCGTTCCGACGACCGCCAACTTTCCCTTTCGCCATCGGCTTATACGAATCGAACGTATGGTTCATGATTCCGTATCCTCTTGTCATTGTCAGAAATTCTGTCGAATAACCGATAAGCCCGCGTGCGGGTACAAGGAAAATGAGTCGGACTTGTCCATTTCCGTTATTGATCATATCAAGCATTTCACCTTTACGCTCACCGATCGACTCGATAACGGAACCTGTATGTTCTTCCGGGATATCGATCTGCACGCGTTCAACCGGTTCTGAACGGACACCATCGATTTCTTTGACAATGACCTCCGGTTTTGAAACTTGTAGCTCATAGCCTTCGCGTCTCATATTTTCAATTAAGATGGAAAGATGCAATTCTCCGCGCCCAGAGACGACCCAAGCATCCGGTGAATCTGTCGGATCAACACGTAGGGACACATCTGTCTGCAATTGCTGTTCAAGGCGTTCTTCGATCTTTCTGGCCGTCACCCATTTCCCTTCCTTGCCGGCAAACGGACTGTTATTGACAAGGAATGTCATTTGAAGTGTCGGTTCATCAATATACAATTCGGGCAACGCTTCAGGATGATCGACAGGACAAATCGTTTCCCCGACATCGATATTTTCCATTCCGGAAACCGCTACGAGGTCACCTGCAAACGCTTCTTCGATATCTACGCGCTTCAATCCAAGGAACCCGGACATTTTCGTCACGCGGAAGTTTTTCAAGGAGCCGTCCCGCTTCATAACGGAAACTTGCTGCCCGACTTTCATCGTTCCGCGGAAAATACGACCGATGCCGATACGACCGACATAATCACTATAATCCAATAACGATACTTGGAACTGTAACGGTTCTTCACGATTATCAATCGGTGCAGGAATGTGCTCGATGATCGCATCATAGAGAACGCGCAATGTATCTTCTTGTTCAGCAGGATCAGGGGATAGGCTAGCCGTCCCGTTAAATCCAGATGCATAGACGACCGGGAATTCCAGTTGCTCATCATTGGCATCCAGTTCGATGAATAACTCCAATACTTCATCGACAACTTCCTCAGGTCGCGCAAACTCGCGGTCAATCTTGTTGACAACAACGATCGGCTTGATATTTTCTTCAAGCGCTTTTTTAAGGACAAAACGGGTTTGCGGCATGCATCCTTCATACGAATCGACGACGAGAATGACGCCGTCCACCATTTTCAAAATCCGCTCCACTTCTCCACCGAAGTCTGCGTGTCCAGGTGTATCCAAAATGTTGATTTTTGTATCTTTATAGTGAATGGCTGTATTTTTTGCGAGAATAGTTATCCCGCGCTCACGTTCAATGTCATTCGAATCCATTGCACGCTCGTCCACTTGCTCATTTGAACGAAAAATACCTGATTGCTTCAAAAGCTGGTCGACAAGTGTCGTTTTTCCGTGGTCGACGTGTGCGATAATTGCTATATTCCGTAGATCATTACGTTTATTTGTCATGGTTTCACTCCATTTGTCTTTTTTCAGTTGGTTAACTGTGTTATTATAGCACATGAGGAGACAATTCAAAAACATTTTTATTTCAACGAGCAGACGCCTTCAATTCTGCCGAGTCGATTATGTCAAAACAGGTTTGATGAATAATGGAGGGATTTTCTTGAAAGACATTAAATGGATTTTTGTTTTCTATTCGCTAGCTGCGGTCGCCTCGATGTGTGCGATCGGCGTTTCTGTCGCCATTGCAAGTCCCCTTTTAGCCATTTTCGCCATCGTCGCTCTGATCTTCGTTATGGGCAATGGCTTCAAAACGAAAAAACGGATGCGGGAACAAGGTCTACTATAGGATTTCAGAAAAAAGGACTGCTCAGAATGCTCAATGATCCTTCTACAGTCCTTTTTCTTATTGTTTCAACTTAATGTAGTTTGTCAATAAGTCCCGATGCAAACCCGGTCGGGCAACGATAAATGGCTCTTGACCAAGCAAGCCTGGCGCCTCGCCTTTCAAATTGGTCGCCACTGCTCCGACCTCCTGTGCGATCACGATGCCTCCTGCGATATCCCACGGCGACAAGCGCATCGATACGTATGCATCCAACCTTCCCGCAGATACATGGGCCAACTCGATAGCTGCAGAGCCGTATGATCTCGTCCCTCTACACGCTTTCACCAACTCAATCACTTTCTCATTGTCGATGTGACGATTCGGCGCAACCCAGCTCGCGTTAATGCCGATGATCGCGTCTGAAAGAGGCGTTATTTCCAATTGCGACAAACGTTCGTCATTCAAATAAGCCCCTTCACCTTTCGCCGCATGATAAAAATCATCCCCCATCACATCGTATATGTATCCTAGCATGCCGACTCCGTCGACATAAATACCAAGCGATATGGCAAAATTGCGCTTTTGATGGACAAAATTCATCGTCCCGTCAATCGGATCCAACATCCAAATGACGCCCTCTAACGATTGTACCTCATCCCCAAATCCTTCTTCACCGAGGATTCGGTGCGTCGGGAAATCCCGTTTGATCCGGTTGATGAAAAACCGTTCCACTTCCCGGTCAATATTCGTCACTAAATCATTCGCATCCGCTTTCGTTTCCACATCGATCTGTTGATAAAAAGAAACCCGTATTTGATGACCCGCTTCTTTAATGAGCGATTTCGCGTACCGGTCAATATGCCCCCAATTCATCATACATCCCCCCGATCTTTCTCTCTACAGTATAACGAAAAAGGCATCCGATTTCACATTCTTCGTTTCCGAAGGACGTGAAGGAATGCCTTTTCCGCTTAAAGGCTCGCTTTTAAGCGAAACCATTCAGAATCTCCAACTCACGGTGAAGCTCCATGAGCCTTTTATTGCTCTTTAATTTCTGTTCGGCATCATCTTCTTGAATTGCATCAAATAATGTCGCAAGTTCATAATCAAGCTCCAAATTCAACAACTTCACATATTCTTTCTCTACATCGGCTTTACGTATTACATGAACGACCTGTTTCATAATTGACACCCCTTTTCCAAATGAATGGTTTAAATTTTCAGTTACTTATAACTAAAATATGCTTGCGCGATAGCTCGCTCTAGTTATAAGCCTTGTTGTAAAGATTGTTCCCCGATTTCTGTTAAGATAAACGTGGAAATACAATTACAGCGGATGAAAACGGTAAATCATTTTTTCGAAAGTCAAGACTTTTCCACCTCTTTCATTCAATGGATTGAAACAATCCTCCAGTGCTTTACTGTATTTTTTAAAAAAAGTATTTAACAAAAAAATGTTCTTAAAATAGAAAGGTGACAGTACATATGAATTTTGAAGGCTTTGCACAAAACGACTTTGACACATTTAAGATTGAAGGGTTAGCCGAACGCATGGAGGCAATACAAGAGCGTATCCAGCCAAAATTCCGTACAATCGGTGAACCGTTGACAGAAGACCTTGCCATGATGTTGGGGAATGAAATGCATTTACATATCGCAAGACATGCGAGAAGGACAGTGAACCCACCCAACGATACATGGTTGGCAATCTGCAACAATAAGCGAGGGTACAAACAACATCCACATTTTCAGATTGGATTGTATGACGATCATTTATTCATATGGTTGGCTTTTATTTATGAATTGCCGAACAAACAAAAAATCGCTTCCACTTTCCTCGATCATATGGACGATATTGTAAAAACTGTACCTAACGACTATGTCGTATCAATGGATCATATGAAAAAAGACAAGGAGTCGATGGAAGAAATCGATCTGCATGCCGCCTTAGAAAGGTTTCGCAACGTCAAAAAAGCCGAATTTCTCATCGGTAGACATATCGCCTCAAATGATCCGATTATAAAAGACGGCCAAGCACTATATGAAGTTGTAAAAGATACGTTTGAAACACTACTCCCACTCTATACATTGTCCTATAAATGAGGTTTTTACCATAAACCAGGAAATCCTTCAGCCTGATTGAAAACGCTTGTCACGTGGAAGGCAGGCTAAGAGCTCGACGTCCTGTCGCCACGCCTGCATGACTCGCTTCCTGCAAGCCCGCGCGACGTCGAGCGAAGACGCGAATCGAACTAGAGTTCATGAGCGGACGAGCGAATAAGGAAGGCATCCTAAGGGCGCCGCGTCCTAAAAGAAGGTGCCTTAATTTCTGCAAAGAACGCAAAAATACGGCAAATCGAACCCTCCACTGTTCGATTGGCAACGGATGCATGACCTACTTCCTGTAGGACTCAACAACGGATGCGAGCGTTTGTCAACAGGCTGAAAGGGACGCAGCGTTAAGCTCGCGTCCCTTTAATCATTTCCCCATCCATTCCTTCTTTTGCCGCTTTTACAACCCGATAGCAGGCATAGCCGCTCACTTCGTCAAATTCTTTGAAAAGCGTCTTTTCTTCAGCCATGGACGGGACAATTTTTTTAAATGCCCGATACGCTTCCATCAGCTGTTCTCTTGCAATCCCGGTTTCATATGCTTTTTCTACAGCCTCATAAAATGCAACCACTGTAATGATCTCTTCTGTCGACCAATCATGCCTAATTGGATAGCTATAATCCAAACTGTCTCACTCCGTTCCGAATTTCTTCCGATACCATTTTGATTTTAACACATTTATCTTCATTCAGCAGAAGACTCCCGCCTCTATAGGTGTTGAGATGAATGCTGGTTTTGGTTACCTGTTCAACGGGTATTCAAACACCTGCTGATCGAAGATAAAGCCTCCACTCGCTAGAACTAACTGCAACGTTCTTGTAGCACGTTTCGGCGATATTCGAGGGATAACTCTCAAACAATACTAAAAACCGTCTACAAAGCATGCTAGATGCTTTGTAGACGGTTTTAACATAACAAAGATAGATTATTATTTTGAAATCATATGAATCGGCTTACCAAGCGCAACTTCTGCAGCTTCCATGGAAATTTCACCCAATGTTGGATGCGCATGAATAGTCATTGCGACATCTTCAAGCGTCATACCCGCTTCAACAGCAAGGCCAAGTTCAGCGATCATATCGGAAGCATTTTCCCCGACAATTTGCGCACCAAGAAGAAGTCCATCTTCTTTGCGTGCAACAAGCTTAACAAAACCTTCAGTCGCATCCAGTGCAAGCGCACGGCCGTTTGCCGCAAATGGGAATTTGCCAGCTACTACGTCATAACCTTCTTCTTTTGCCTGTTGTTCGTTCAAACCGACAGACGCAAGTTCAGGATCTGTGAAGCAGACAGCAGGGATCGCCAAATAGTCGACTTCAGATTTTTCACCAGCAATCGCTTCAGCAGCCACTTTCGCCTCGTAAGAAGCTTTATGCGCAAGCTGGAGTCCTGGTACGATATCACCGATTGCGTAGATATTCGGAATGCTTGTACGGCATTGTTTGTCAACTTCGATCAGACCGCGTTCAAGGAACTTGACACCCAATTCTTCAAGACCAATCTCATCTGTATTCGGACGACGACCAACCGTAACGAGCACATAGTCCGCTTCGACTTTCTTTTCCTCGCCTTTCGCTTCATAAGTGACTGTTACACCTGTATCTGTTTCTTCGACACCTTTAGCAGATGCTTTTACAACAACTTCGACACCTTTTTTCTTTAAGCCTTTTTTGACGATTTGTGTCATTTGTTTTTCAAAGCCAGCAAGGATATCGTCCGCTCCTTCGATAATCGTCACTTCTGAACCAAGGTTCGCATAAGCAGAACCAAGCTCAGTTCCGATGTATCCGCCACCGATGACTACGAGTTTAGCAGGTACTTCAGTAAGGTTCAATGCACCCGTCGAGCTAAGAACGCGATTAGAAAATTTGAATGTCGGAATTTCAACAGGGCGTGAGCCAGTTGCGATAATTGCGTTATTAAATTTATATGTCTGTGCAGAATCTTCTTTGATAACGCGAACTGTGTTGCTATCGACGAAGTATGCTTCGCCTTCTACATAATCCACTTTGTTACCTTTAAGAAGACCTGAAACACCACCAGTCAACTTACTGACAACACCGTCTTTGAATGCTTGTGATTTTGCGAAATCCAGCTTCACTTCACTTGCAGTAATTCCCATTGAATCGGAGTTTTTAGCATTTGCATAGCGATGTCCAACAGCAATTAGCGCTTTGGAAGGAATACATCCTACGTTCAAGCACACGCCACCTACAGTACCTTTTTCCACAACTGTAACTTTTTGACCCAATTGTGCTGCACGGATTGCCGCAACATATCCTCCTGGACCTGATCCTACTACGAGCGTATCAATTTCGATTGGAAAATCCCCTACTACCATGATCTCACGCCTCCATTAATAATAATTCTGGATTACCGAGCAATTTCTTCAAATGATTCAACGCTTGTTGTCCTGTCGCTCCATCTATCACTCGGTGATCGAACACCAATGATAATGCTAACATAGGTGCCGCTACAATTTCACCATTTTTTACGATAGGTTTTTCCGCAATTCGACCAATTCCTAGAATAGCGACTTCCGGATGGTTGATAATCGGCGTAAACCATTGTCCACCTGCCGATCCGATATTCGTGATCGAGCAAGACGCACCCTTCATTTCATTTGGAGACAGTTTTCCATCTCTCGCTTTAACAGCCAATTTGTTTATTTCATCTGAAATAGCAAATACTGATTTGCGATCTGCATGTTTAATGACCGGAACAAGTAGTCCACGTTCTGTGTCAGCAGCAATTCCGATATTGTAATAGTGCTTTTGAATAATTTCTTGTGTAGCATCGTCTAGCGATGTGTTCAACGCCGGGAATTCACGCAATGTCGAAACGAGCGCTTTTACGACATAAGGGAGATACGTTAACTTGATATCTTTTTCCGCAGCAATGTCTTTGAACTTTTTACGGTGCGCAACGAGTTCTGTCACATCGACTTCGTCAAGCAACGTCACATGTGGAGCCGTATGTTTCGAATTGACCATCGCTTTTGCGATCGCTTTTCGGATACCTGACATTTTTTCGCGTGTTTCCGGGAATTCCCCTTCAAGGTTAACCGGAGCCTGAGCAGCTGTTTCTTGTGCCACTTCTTCCGCTTGCCCACCTTCTTCAGAAACAGTAGACACCTGGACTTGTCCGCCATTCTGGAAGGATTCGACATCTTCTTTCAAGACACGCCCATTTTTACCAGTCCCTGCCACTTGACGAATATCCACACCTTGTTCTCGTGCAAATTTACGCACCGATGGCATCGCAATAATTCGACGGTTCGGATCGACATCCTCTTGAGCTTTTCCGCTTTGAGTTGCCTCTTGTTTTGGCGCTTCCTCTTTTTCGATCGATTGACCCGCTTCAGCAGTAGCTTGAACTTGAGCTTCTGTTTCAGCGCTTGCCTCTTCACCTGATGAAGCATTCTCGTAACCCGGTGCGTCTATTCGGATCAGCACATCCCCTACGACTGCAACCGTTCCTTCAGAAACAACGATTTCTTCAATTGTCCCTGTCACTGGTGATGGTATTTCCACGACCGCTTTATCGTTCTGGACTTCAAGAAGTGTGTCGTCTTCATTGATTTTGTCGCCTTTCGCAACAAACCATTTCACAATTTCACCTTCATGGATTCCTTCTCCTATATCTGGTAAACGGAATTCATATGCCACGTAATTCACCCTTTCATGTTCATTTTTTTAGAATGTCAGTACTTTTTTAGCTGTTTCAGCAATATCTTTTGCATTAGGAAGCCATGTATTTTCACCTTGCGCGAATGGATAAATTGTATCCGGTGCCGCTACGCGCAGTACAGGTGCTTCCAAACTTAAAATCGCACGCTCCGTAATTTCTGCTACAACGTTCGCAGCAATTCCGGCTTGTTTTTGTGCTTCTTGTACAACAATGGCGCGATTCGTCTTCTCAACAGATGCAATGATCGTTTCGATATCAAGTGGTTGGATTGTGCGTAAATCAACAACTTCGAGTGAATAGCCTTCTTTTTCAAGCGCTTCAGCCGCTTTTAGACTTTCCTGTACCATTGCGCCATACGCGATAACCGTCAAATCTGTCCCTTCACGTTTCACATCCGCTTTTCCAAGAGGTATCGTATACTCCTCTTCTGGAACTTCCTGTCTAAATGAACGATATAACTTCATATGCTCAAGGAAGATGACCGGATCCTCATCGCGGATTGCAGAAATTAGCAAACCTTTTGCATCGTATGGCGTTGAAGGGATGACAACTTTCAATCCCGGTTGTGAAGCTACTAGTCCTTCAAGGCTGTCCGCGTGCATTTCAGGTGTTGCTACACCGCCTCCAAATGGAGAACGAATCGTAACAGGTGCATTAAAACGACCATTGCTTCGGAAACTCATCCGCGCTAGTTGACCACTGACAGAGTCAATCACTTCGTATAGGAAACCGAAGAATTGGATTTCCATAACCGGACGGAAGCCTGTAAATGCAAGTCCGATCGCGAGTCCACCGATACCCGATTCCGCCAGCGGTGTGTCGAATACGCGCTCTTCACCAAATTCTTTTTGTAACCCTTCCGTTGCGCGGAAAACTCCGCCATTATTCCCAACGTCTTCACCGAAGACGAGGACGTTTTCATCATTTTTCAACTCTGTACGCATCGCGTCCGTAATCGCTTGAATCATCGTCATTTGTGCCATCGGTTACTTCGACTCCTTCTCTGTGTAAATGGCGAGCTGTTCTTGTAAATTGTAAGGAAGCTCACCTTTATGCATAATATTGATAAAATCGCTCACTTTTTGTTTTGGTGCAGCGTCTGCTTCTTTGATCGCTTCTTTAATTTCTTCTTTCGCGCGTTCGATTACTTCGTTTTCCTTCTCTTCGTTCCAGAGACCTTTTCCTTCTAGGTATTTACGGAAACGAATGAGCGCATCGCGTTTTTCCCACTCGCTATCCGTTTCGGATGTACGGTAACGAGTTGGATCGTCCCCAGCCATCGTATGTGGTCCGTAACGGTAACACATCGTCTCAATTAGTGTAGGTCCTTCACCATTTAATGCGCGTTCACGTGCATCACGTGTAACCGCATACACCGCCAGTGGATCCATCCCATCCACTAGGACACTCGGAATACCTGCTGCAATCCCTTTTTGCGCTAATGTTTTCGCTGCAGTTTGCAACTCGCGTGGCGTCGAAATTGCGTATTGGTTGTTTTGGACAATAAAGATCGCCGGGGAACGATATGCTCCTGCGAAGTTGATCCCTTCATAGAAATCTCCTTGAGATGTTCCTCCGTCACCTGTGTATGTCATGGCGACTGCTTTTGTGCCACGTTTTTGGAATCCTAGCGCGATACCTGCCGCTTGAATATATTGGGCGCCGATAATGATTTGCGGCGGGAATACATTGACGTTTTCCGGAATCGTTCCTCCTTGGAAATGTCCACGTGACCAAAGGAATGCTGTTGACAATGGCAATCCGTGGAAAAGCATTTGTGGTACATCACGGTAACCCGGTAACACAAAATCCTCTTTTTCAAGCGCAAAGTGTGAAGCGATTTGAGATGCTTCCTGTCCTGCTGTCGGTGCGTAGAAACCTAAACGTCCTTGGCGGTTCAATGAAGTTGAACGTTGGTCCAAAATTCGAGTGAATACCATTCGTGACATTAAGTCAACGAGTTCTTCATCTGATAAATTTGGATTTGCATCCTCATTGACAATTACGCCTTCTTCGTTCAAAATCTGGAACATTTCAAACTTCTCTTCAATCGCGTGAAGTGTTTCCACCGGATCGAACTGCTTACCTTTTTTTGCAGCCATTTCGGCACCTCTCCTTTATATCTGTATTATAAACTCTCAAATTATTAATTGGTACAACTGAATTCTTTATCAGTATACTCAATTAAAATCAAATGGTCAATCATTGTAACCTCTTGTTATTCTGCACATCCACAGTTTCTGAATAGAAAATAAACATCATTCTGTATTAACACAATCCGAAATCTGTATTGTAACAGTTATTCGTTTTGATAACGCATACATAACACAGAAAAATAGCAGGATTGAGCTCCTGCTATCTCCAATTACCCGATATGAAGTCTCGTCAATTGAATTCGATATCCTCGAGCAAAGCATTGACCCTCGTAGTCGCTTCGTTAAAGATGGAGATTGCCGATTGTACTTCTTCTTTCTGGACATTCACTTCTTTTACTTGTTCATTTAATCGCGACAATCCAGTCCGATTGTCAATCAGCATTTCATATAACTCATTTTGCAATGTAGTCAGCTTTTTATATTCGGAGACGAATGCATCATGCAACTCATATCGTTCATTTACCACTGATTTCAACTGCTCAATCATCTTTTTATTATTTTCGTCGTCATCATCCAAAACATTATCCAAATCCATTGCGGATTTCTTCGCTTCCTGAATGGACGCCTCTTCTTTTTCAAGGAAGGCTAAACGCTGACCTAACAGCTTTTTCAACTCTGCCACTTTAGCTGCCAACTCCTCTTGACGGTCTTTCGTCAGCTCCATGGTCTCGTTAAATAATTGCTGTTCTTGTTGCTCATACTCAAACACCGTCTCTTGCGCTTCCCGATAATCCATTTCCATATGATTCAGTTCATCGATCACTTTTTTCAGCTGTTCATCTGCGGAACTTCCAAAATCACATCCGGCAAGCATGGCTGAAATCACCAACACATATATGAGTTTGGGTTTCATCAAATTTATCCTCTCCTTTAATCTTTCTGCTGCGCTTGATTGTACGCATCGCCAAGTTTTTGACTTCTTTTAAAACAGGTAAAAAAATAGAGTTTTGAAATACAATATTCAATATTGTTCTTTATTCCTTTCACCTATTTTCACATTCGATTATACTATTGAATAGATACGTTTAACCGAAAGGAAGTTGTACGATGATTTTAATGGATCAAATCGTCCGTGAAGGACACCCGGCACTCCGCAAACGTGCGGAGGAGGTAAAATTCCCATTATCAGCAGAAGACCTAAAACTAAGTGAAGAATTACTTGAATATGTTAAGAATAGCCAAGATCCCGATTTAAACGAAAAGTACGGTCTTCGTCCGGGGATCGGTCTTGCCGCACCGCAAGTAAATGAATCGAAAAGAATGTTTGCACTTCATATTCCGGAAAAAGGAAAAGAGCCGATCAGCTTTGTCGCCATCAATCCGAAGATTGTCAGCCATTCTGTTGAACTCACCTATATTACGTCAGGTGAAGGATGTCTTTCAGTTGACCGGGATGTTGAAGGCTATGTACCACGGTACGCCCGCATCACAGTAAAAGCGAAAGATGTGGAAGGCAAAGAATTCAAAAAGAGATTGAAAGGTCTTCCAGCAATCGCTTTTCAACATGAATTGGATCACTTAAATGGCATCATGTTCTATGATCACATTGATCCGAAAATGCCCTATAAGGAAATTCCTGACGCTATCCCATTTGAACGTGATTGAAAATAGCAAGAAAACATTGTAGAACTAGTGAAACCTCTCTTGACGAAAGTTTCTGAAAATGCTATAATTACTCTAAGGAGTGATGTAGCCATGTACAAACGCTTAAAACGGAAACTGTTGAAGCGACTGAATGGCATCCTCGGCAAAAAAACCATTGCATAAATATTCTAGCTCACCCTTCAAATGGTGGGCTTTTCTTTATTTTATGGAAATGTCGTGCTAATATAAAGAGAATGATTTGAATCGAACGTAAAAAGGAGAGCGAACGATGATTTATAAAGTGTATTATCAAGAAAACAAACTACAAGTACCGGTCCGCGAAAACACTAGAAGCATGTACATCGAAGCGGATTCGGAAAGGGAAGTCCGCGCAAAGTTGAAGAATCGTGAATACAACATCGAATTCATCCAACTTTTAGAAGGAAAACACCTTGAGCACGAACAGGCTTCACCCTATTTCGAGCTTGAGCAGGTCTGATCGATGAAATCGATTAAAAACAATGAAACAGCCGTTTTCGCATTAGGCGGACTAGGTGAAATCGGTAAAAACACATACGGCGTCCAATTTCAAGATGAAATCATCTTGATTGATGCAGGCATCAAATTCCCGGAAGACGATTTGCTAGGTATCGATTATGTGATTCCTGACTACACATATCTGGAACGGAATGTAGATAAAATCAAAGGTCTATTCATCACCCATGGTCACGAAGATCATATCGGGGGCATTCCTTACCTACTCCGAAAAATCAATATCCCGATTTACGGAGGAAAACTCGCACTGGGTCTATTGCGCAATAAGCTAGAAGAACACGGACTTTTGCGGACAACAAAAATGATTGCCATCGATGAAGACGATTTGATTAAATTTCGAAAAACATCGGTATCCTTTTTTCGGACAACCCATAGTATTCCAGATGCGTTCGGGGTTGTCGTAAAAACGCCTTCCGGCAATATCGTTCATACCGGTGACTTCAAATTCGACTTTACGCCTGTCGGTGAGCCAGCAAACTTAACAAAAATGGCCAAAATAGGAAGTGAAGGCGTTCTCTGTCTTCTTTCTGACAGCACTAATGCCGAAGTGCCGAACTTCACAATGTCCGAACGAAAAGTCGGAGAAAGCTTGAATGATATTTTTAGAAAAGTGGAAGGCCGCATTATATTCGCTACGTTTGCATCGAATATCCACAGACTTCAACAAGTCATTCAAGCAGCTGAACTGTTCGGAAGAAAAATTGCTGTCTTCGGACGCAGTATGGACAATGCCATTACCATCGGGCGTGATCTCGGGTACATCGATGCACCAAAAGAGTTATTTGTCGACGCACAATCCTTGAACAAATTGCCTGCAAATGAAGTAATGATTCTATGTACAGGGAGTCAAGGAGAACCGATGGCCGCCTTGTCACGCATTGCGAACGGAACACATCGGCAAGTGCAGATTCACCCGGGAGATACGGTCATTTTCTCGTCCTCCCCGATTCCAGGAAATACGCTTAGTGTAAACAAAACAATCAATGCGCTATTCCGAGCAGGCGCGGAGGTCATTCACGGAAAACTCAATAATATCCATACATCCGGACACGGTTCGCAGGAAGAGCAGAAATTAATGCTACGGTTGATCAAACCGAAGTTCTTCATGCCGATCCACGGCGAATACCGCATGCAGAAAATGCACTCGAACCTCGCTGTCGACTGTGATATTCCACTTGAAAATACGTTTATTATGGGAAATGGTGATGTTCTGGCCTTGACACAAAATTCCGCCCGGCTTGCCGGTAGAATCCCATCAGGCGATGTATATATTGACGGTAGCGGTATCGGTGATATCGGAAACGTCGTACTCCGCGATCGCAGGATTCTCTCGGAAGATGGCCTTGTCATTGTCGTCGCAACGGTCGATATGAAACGCAATCGTGTCGTTTCCGGACCGGACATCATTTCCAGAGGTTTCGTCTATATGCGGGAATCCGGAACAATGATCCATGAAGCACAACAAATGCTATCGAAACAAATGCAAAGAAAACTTGCAGCTTCCCCTGCGGATATCGGTGCACTAAAAAGTGAAATCATTGATGTATTAGGCCCTTATTTATTCGATAAGACAAAAAGAAAGCCGATGGTACTACCAGTTATTATGGAAGTATAAAACAAAAGCCCTTCAGTAAGCTGAAGGGCTTTTCTATGAATTTAATCCTTATTTAGTGAAGGGCTTTCTTCTCAAATTTATGGATATCTTCATCCGATCCGATGATAATGAGAATATCATCTAGACGGATTTTTTCGATCGCTTGAGGAGAGACTAAAATTTGGTTACTGCGTTTAATCGCTACAATATTGACACCAAATTTTGCACGGATATCCAGATCGATCAACGTAAACCCTGCAATTTTCTCATTCGCCTTTATTTCTGCGATGGAATACTCTTCTGATAACTCCAGATAATCCAGTATATTATTCGACACCATATTATTGGCGATCCGCATGGCCATATCCCTCTCCGGGTGAACGACCTGGTCAGCGCCGATTTTACGCAATACTTTTTCATGGGAATCATTCTGGGCTTTTACCGTTATTTTGGGGACACCGATTTCCTTTAACATCAATGTCGTTAAAATGCTCGCTTGAATATTTTCGCCAATGGCTACAACAACATGTTCAAAATTTCGGATGCCAAGTGATTTGAGTACAGATTCATCTGTAGTATCCGCCACTACTGCTTGTGTGGCAATTTGGGCATATTCATCTACACGACTATGTGAAATGTCGATTGCCATCACATCTGCTCCAAGTTCGATCAACTCACGAACGATGCTTCCTCCAAACCGACCTAGCCCAATGACGGCAAATTCCTTTTTCATATCTTTTTTCTCCCCTGTTCACTTCATACATGCGCCTAGTGTATCACATAAACGGAAAATCCGTCATTTTAATCCCTGCTTAATTACAAAAAAAACGACTATGCCTTTAAAGAAGGCACAATCGCTCAATCATCAATTATCACTCTACAGTTCAACCAAAACGCGCTTTAGACGTTTTTCAAGCATTCCCATACCGCCACCGCCTGCTTGATAATGTCGCAACTGACCATATTTATCGAATACATAATAAGCGGGCACATACTGGTTATCAAATCTGTCTGTCAGTTTCACTTCACCATCTACAAAGATTGGCTGCGTCATATGATGTCGTGCGGCGACCGATTTAATTTGGGATAGATCCAGATCGGCTTTTGAACGCGGCATATGGACAGCGATAACATTCAGCTCTCTTCTATATCTATCTCTGAATTTATTGATGTCCCACATCGCTTCCTTACAAAGATGGCAACTAATCGACCAGAAATGGATGAGTGTCGGCTTTTCCCCGATGAGATCAACCTTTGTCTTTTGTCCATTCAACCATGCTGTTGCGCCTACAAGTTCAGGCATTTGTTCGCGCAATCTCATAATTGCTGTCCTCCTTAGTTTCCCAAAAATCTCCACTATTTAATATATGCATCTGGCTGTCAATTGATAAAAATGAAAAAACCCAATTTCAAATCGGCTCAACTTGTCACAGTCGATCCTTCTTTGAAATTGGGCATTTTTGACGAATTCTTGTCATTATGTTTATCTATCCCTCATTTAAGGGAACTGGATTGTAGGGTCATTTGCAATGGGACGGTTTTGCAGGCCTTGCCAAGCAATACTCACAATCCGGATCACTGCAGGAAGCTTCACGCCATTCATCACATGTCGGACAATAGATGGAATCATGCTCATCATTATACGCAAGCGGGTCGAGGCAAACGTTACAGTGATTGGATAATTCGTTCAATTCTAGGATTTTCCCATTTTTCATTAGGAAAATTCCTTCAATCTCTTTTTTTTCCGTACGTGGATCGGCGAAAGGATCCCAATTGAGTCCCAAGTCTTCCGTTGTCCATTGACGTTCATCCGGATCCAGGTAAAAAATTTTCTTTTTTCCCAATCATAGCCCCCCTTTATGCGCTTTATTGTACCATAAAAAGTGAGAAATTCAATTGCCGGAGGATTGATCCTTATGCAGGAAATCGCTACGATCGACAAGCTGGATATCATTCAGTCATCAATGTCATTTGTACTTCCATTCGGCTATAACCGCAAAAGTAAGAAAGACATCATCGGAACGCTATCGGAAAATGGGTATACCTATTTTAAAATCGATCAAGCATCCGATTTTCACAACTATTATGGAGAGAATATCATTGTAGAAGGAAAAGAACTTGAACAGTACTTCCTCCCCTACATCGGGCAAAAGCTGTTTCCGGACTCCCCTGCCCAAAAGGGATTTCACCGATTCAGCATTTCCATCATGAAATCTTTTCAGCTTCAAATTAGAAAGTCCATTTTGCCGTTCACCATTCAAAGCGTCGACATTACGTTAGCTCCTTTCGGCATCGCATTCATGACAATCCGGGTTGTATTGGATGATCATGTTCATGAGCTGACGGATGTGCTCGATTTCATGCATCATTTCAGGACGGTTGAACCGATTCTTAAGGAAGAGAAAGGGGCAAAGGTCCACCTCGTTGATAGCGGACAGCGATTATCGGTTCACGGACTGTTATTTGAGGTGTTATGCCCCTTTCTGAAGAGTTATCTAACAGAAGAGGATCAGCTGAAAGGCTACTTCGGTTCCCTCCCCTATTTTGAAGATGAGCGGATGTATACCTCTGCATACCTCGTCAGCTGTGAGGGGGCATCGATTACAGACACCCATTTGTATCGTATGGGGGCCCTGGATGGCAGATCTCCGGATGGCGAGGCATTCATGTCTGCACATAACCCGGCTTACATCCGAGGGGCACTGGACCAAACGCTGCATGACAGATGGGCTCCGTATACATACACCGTCATAACCGAGCATGCCTATATCACCGTTACAAACCGCCCACCCGAGGAGATGGACAGGGAGCTGTCCCAATTCATGGGCACACATTATTACAATTTTCTGCTTCATTATTTCTATAAGATCATGTTATTGCGTGTTGCATTCGAATACAGTCAACTCGATTGGAAGCGGGACGATGAATATGTCAAATCTCTTATCAAACTTATTACCCTTTTCTCCTCTTGGTATTATTTTCAAGAGGTCAGTACCCGCTCAGAAGGGAAAGAATTATCGAAAATGTTCCGTCAATCATTTTCGATTGGTCAGCTTTTCGAAGAAGTGAATAACACATTACACGAACTGTATAAAAATCAGGAAAGCATCAACTCTGATAGGATGAATATGCTTTTATTCGCCCTAACCGTCTTTACAGTCATTTCAGGCATTTACGGCATGAACCTCGTGATCAAAGATTGGGAAACTTCGGCCAGCTGGAAAGCATTTCAACAATATAATTTTTACGAATGGATCGCCCTCGTAACGGCCATTAGTGGAATTGGTCTTTCCACCTATCTCATCGGGTCCACAATCGGTAAAATCGTTATCAAAAGACTGCGTAACAGAAAGGCTGAATCACGATTATGACCAAGACCGGATCGACCTCTTCCTTCCTGAGAGGTTATCCGGTTTTCTGGTTTCCATTGAGGCCGTGTCAAATTCTATCGAAAACCTGAAATTTTTCTCTTGATTTCCAGACCATTTTCTTTATAATAAAGAGGGTTTTCAGTAAACTCCAAGTATATTATGAATAAACCTCGGCATCATTACGTAAAGGTGGAGTGTCCATGGAAATTGGGAGTAAAATTAAACGTCTGCGATTGAAAAAAGGGCTTACCCAGGAAGAGCTTGGCGAACGGACCGATTTAACGAAGGGGCATATTTCCCAATTGGAACGCGATCTTAACTCACCTTCCATCGAAACGCTATTCGCCCTATTAGAAGTACTCGGCACGACACCGAAAGAATTTTTCGATGAACCGAAAAAAAATGTGAAAATCGTTTACTCGCCGGATGATCAAACAATTTACACAAACGAAGAGATGAAGTACAGCATTCGGTGGCTCGTTCCACGCTCGAATGAAAATGAGATGGAGCCTGTTCACATCTGCTTTCACGAAAAAGGGGAATTCAAGAAATTTGAGCCTTCCCTCTCAGAAACATTCATCTTCGTTTTAAAAGGGAAAGTGGCAATTGAAATCGGCGACACGACCTATATCGCTGCCAAAGGAGATGCAGCCTATTATGATGCATCCGAACATCACCGTCTATCGAATGCACATAAAGGGATGACCGAAATACTTCTCGTTGCAACAGAATCTTATTTATAAAGCAAAGTAAGGCGTACGGTGGCCAGACAATAACTAGAAGGGGGTTCATCATGACCACACAGCCAATTATCCGATTTGAAAATGTAACAAAAAAGTATAGTGAAGATTCGACCGTCCTAAACGGTGTTTCTTTTGAAATGGAAAGAGGAAAGTTTTACACATTGCTCGGTCCTTCTGGTTGCGGGAAAACAACAATCCTTCGCCTCATCGCAGGCTTTACAGAAGCGACAGAAGGGGATATCTTCTTCAATGGCAAGAAAATCAACGATGTCCCGGCAAATGAACGGCAAGTCAATACGGTGTTCCAAGACTATGCTTTGTTTCCCCATCTGAACGTCTTTGAAAATATCGCATTTGGTCTGCGCATTAAGAAAGTAAAGCAAGCCGAAGTGCAACGCCGGGTGCTTGAAGCACTGAAATTCGTCAATTTGGAAGGCTATGAAAGCCGAGAGATTTCCGAAATGTCCGGTGGTCAACGTCAACGAGTGGCAATCGCACGTGCCATCGTCAACGATCCGGAAGTGATTTTGCTCGATGAGCCCCTTTCGGCCTTGGACTTGAAACTGCGTTCTGAAATGCAATATGAACTCCGGGAATTGCAGCAACGACTTGGCAAAACTTTCGTGTTTGTCACGCATGATCAGGAAGAGGCGCTCGCTATGTCCGATGAGATTTTCGTCATCAACAAAGGTGAAATCCAACAATCCGGTACACCGATCGATATTTACGATGAGCCGATCAACCGTTTTGTCGCAGATTTTATCGGTGAATCGAATATAGTACCGGGCATTATGATCGAGGATTATGTCGTTCAATTTACAGGGAAGACATTTGAATGTGTGGACCGGGGCTTAAATCCGGATGAAAAAGTCGATATCGTCATCCGCCCGGAAGACTTGGAACTGACAACCGTCGAGAAAGGTAAACTGCATGTAACCGTGGATACACAATTATTCCGTGGCGTTCACTATGAATTATCCACTTATGATGCAGAGGGCAACGAATGGCTCGTCCATTCGACAAAAAAGGCGGAAGTGGGTGTCACCGTCGGACTGGACTTCGATCCAGAGGCGATTCATGTTATGCGTTTGAATGAAACAGAAGAAGAATTCGATGCAAGACTAGAGGCATATGGGGTAACGGACGATGAATAAGAGACTGCTACGCCCTTTATATACGGTTCCTTACACGGCTTGGATCATTCTATTTGTCATTGCGCCAATCGCCCTCATTTTGTATTATTCCTTTTTTGATTTGACGGGACATTTCACATTCGATAATTATAAAAACTTTTTCACATCTGTCTATTTGAAACTAACGATCAGTTCATTTTGGTATGCTTTTCTCATTACACTATTTTCTTTGCTATTTGCATACCCGACCGCTTATTTCTTAACAAAGACGAAGCATAAGCAACTTTGGCTGTTGCTCATTATCATCCCATCTTGGATCAATCTATTATTGAAAACATATGCGTTTATCGGCTTATTCGGTTTGTACGGTCCGGTAAATGCATTTCTAGAAGTGATGGGGATCGGCCAGCAACAATTGCTGTTCACCGATTTCAGTTTCGTGTTCGTTTCTGTTTATATTTTCATTCCGTTTATGATTTTGCCGATTTTCAATGCGCTCGATAAATTGAACCCAACATTGATCGACGCTTCACGTGATCTCGGTGCAAATGCTTGGACAACATTCCGACGTGTCGTTTGGCCCTTGACTTTGCATGGGGTGAAATCGGGCATTCAAGTCGTCTTTATCCCTGCCCTTTCACTTTTCATGATTACGCGGCTTATTGCGGGGAATAAAGTGATTACGTTGGGGACTGCAATTGAACAGCAGTTCCTTGTGACACAAAACTGGGGCATGGGATCCACCATTGCCGTATTTCTAATCTTGTTCATGTTCATCATCATGATGATTACAAGTGGTAGTGAGAGGGGGACGACCAATGGGAAAATTAAGTAAGCTCCCAAAACTGTACTTAGCAGTCGTCTTCATCATTTTATATGCACCGATTTTCTACCTGATCTTTTACTCATTCAATTCAGGCGGTGGCATGTCAAATTTCGAATCGTTCACATTTGAACATTATGCGGCCGTATTTGACGATACGCGGCTCATCATCATTTTGATCAATACGATTGTCGTTGCATTACTGTCTGCGCTCCTATCAACCGCGATCGGTGTATTGGGTGCTATCGCTATCATGTACATGCGCAATAAAGCGATGCGCAGCGCCGTATTATCCTTGAATAATATTCTGATTGTCAGTCCGGATGTCATTATCGGGGCGTCATTCCTCATCTTATTCACAATGGTTGGCATCAAACTCGGATTCGCTTCCGTGCTCATTTCACATATAGCATTCAGCATCCCGATTGTCGTCATCATGGTGTTGCCGAAACTACAAGAGATGAGTCCGTCACTAATCGATGCTGCGCTGGATCTGGGTGCTACGAAAAAGGACGTCTTGAGACGTGTCATCATCCCCTTTATCAAACCGGGGATCTTTGCAGGATTTTTCCTGGCGTTGACGTATTCCCTCGATGATTTTGCGGTCACTTTCTTCGTGACAGGGAATGGTTTCTCGACGCTGTCCGTTGAAATTTACTCCATGGCCCGCGCAGGGATTACTTTGACCATCAATGCCTTGTCCGGCTTGATTTTCATCGTGACTGTCATCTTGGTGGTTGGCTACTATGCGATTAGCCGAAAAACGAAATCACCGCTTGCGGGGGTGCGAAAATGAAAGAAATTGTACGTGGAGCAGCTGTCATCCTGCTTATTTCAGCTATCCTCTTATTCATCAACGCGAAGTTGAACGAAGGCGGTGGCAGCGGTGGTAAAAACACCATCACGGTTTATAACTGGGGTGAATACATCGACCCCGATTTGTTGAAGCAGTTCGAACAGGAAACGGGCATAAAAGTCATTTATGAAACATTCGATTCCAATGAAGGGATGATGGGCAAAATCGAACAAGGTGGCACATCCTACGATATTTCGATGCCTTCCGAATATATGATTGAAATGATGAAGGAAAAGGATCTGCTTTTACCATTGGATTATAGCAAAATTCCGAACATCAAAAATATCGATCCTTATTTCCTTGACTTGCCCTTCGATCCCGGCAATCAATATTCTCTCCCCTATTTCTGGGGTACAGTAGGCATCGCATTCAATCCAACACTGCTGAACGGGCAAACTTTTGAAAGCTGGGATAAGTTATGGGATCCTTCACTCAAGCAGCAAGTCGTGCTCGTCGATAGTGCGCGTGAAACGATCGGAATGGGGCTGAACTCGCTCGGCTATTCACTGAACTCTACCAATCTGGATGAATTGCGTCAGGCGACGGATAAGTTGAAAAAACTGAGTCCCAATGTTAAAGCGGTCATCGGGGATGAAGTGACGCAATTGATGGTCAATGGCGAGGCGGCCGTCTCGCTGACATGGTCCGGTCAAGCCGCTGATATGATGTATGAAAACGAAGATATCGATTATATCGTGCCAGAGGAAGGCTCGAATCTATGGTTCGATAATATGGTCATCCCGCGGACTGCGTCAAATATCGATGGCGCCCATGCCTTTATCAATTTCATGTTGGACGCTGAAGTGGCGGCACAAAATGCCGATTATGTCGGCTATTCCACGCCAAACTTGGCCGCTTTAGATTTCATGGATCCCGAAGTAATAGAAGACGAACGTTTCTATCCAGATGAAGAAACAAGAAGCCATCTCGAAGTGTATCGCAATTTGGGACTTGAAATGCTCGGCCATTACAATGAATTATTCCTTGAATTCAAAATGGATATGAAATAAGAAAAGCAAAAAGTGCCTGTCGCATCTGGAACTTTTTGCTAGACCATAAGAAAAAAATGCCGGTGCCAGTTATTGCTACAATTCATGCCCTTGGAATTGTAGCAGCAGCTGGCACCGTTTCAGTGTATTTGCATGCAGAATATGGTATTATACGTTAACAACGTCAATTACGCCTTGGCGTAATTGCGTCCAGATTTTGAATCGAGCTTTAGGCCTACAGGACAAGAAATACTTCGACAGCGTTACATCGCTCGAGGAAAAGCGCCTTTCTTTTCCGAAGAAGTAGGTCATGCAGTCGTTGCAAATCGAACAGTAAAGGGTTCGATTTGCCTTAATTTCTGCGATCTGTGCAGAAATTAAGGCACTTTTCTTTTAGGACGTCGCGCACTTAGTCTGCCTTCCTTGACTCCTTTCAAAATCTGTGACATCCGCCGGAGACTTTATCTTCATTCAGGAGCCGGCGATTTGCTATCAGGACTAATCATTTGCTGAATGAAGATAATTCAATTTGGAAAGTAGGCGTTTCGATGGCGGTCAAATCGACAAATTTCGCTTTATATTTACTGATGTTCAATATGTTTATCGCTATGGCTGGCATCGGACTGATCATCCCTATTATGCCGGAATACTTGGGCACTTTCGGCGTCGCAGGACAAGCACTCGGCTTTCTCATTGCGATTTTTTCTTTCGCTCAATTCATCTTTTCACCATTAGCTGGTAATCTATCGGATCATCATGGGCGAAAAATCATCATTATTATCGGACTCATCATTTTTGGGCTTTCCCAGCTGGCATTCAGCCTTTCCACGGAATTATGGATGTTATATGTTGCCCGCTTTTTCTCCGGTTTCGGCTCCGCTTTCATCGTACCTCCAATGATGGCTTTCGTCGCCGATGTAACATCGTATGAAAATCGTGGCAGGGGGATGGGTTTACTCGGGGCTTCCATGTCCCTCGGATTTATGATCGGCCCTGGGATTGGTGGTTTTCTATCAAAGATCAGTTTGCATTTCCCTTTCTATTTTGCAACAGGAGCAGCCCTTATTGCAGCACTGCTATCGTTATTTTTCCTACCGAATCCAAAACCTGTCATTTCCGAAGAACAAGCAAAACGAAAAAGTGAAAACTTATTCCAACAGTTAAAACGATCAACAAAGACGCCATATTTCATTGTACTTATTGTCATGTTCGTCTTTTCATTCGGATTAGCAAACTTTCAATCTACGTTTTCCCTTTTCGTTGACCATAAGTTCGGCTACACGCCTTCACAAATTGCGGTACTCATTACAGTAGGCGGCTTTGTTGGTGTCATTGTCCAGACTTTCGTTATTACTCCCCTTTTTAAAAAGTATGGGGAAATGCGTGTCATTCTTGTCAATCTGGTCATTGCGGCCTTTTCCTTGATGAGTATCGCTTTCGCCAATCTGTTTTGGACGATTTTATTGACCGCCACCATTTTTACCACTGCCACCACTTTGCTGCGGCCTGCAGTCAATACGCTGATTTCCAAGCTTGCCGGTAAAGAACAAGGCTATGCAGCTGGTATGATGAATGCGTATATGAGTTTAGGGAATATGATCGGTCCCGCAATTGCCGGAAGCATCTTCGATATCAATATTATCTTTCCTTATATACTAGGTATGCTCATTTTACTAGGCTGCTTCGGTATCGCAGCGTTCTGGGCGAAAAAGAACCAACCCTTACTGGCCACAACGAGGACAAAATAAAATCAATTACGCCTCCGCGTAAATGCGTCCAGATTTTGAATCGAGCTTGAGGCCTACAGGACAAGAAATGCTTCGACAGCGTTACATCGCTCGAGAAAAAGCGCCTTTCTTTTCCGAAGAAGTAGGTCATGCAGTCGTTGCGAATCGAACAGTGAAGGGTTCAGTTTGCCTTTTAAGACGTCGCACACTTAGACTGCCTTCCTTGACTCCTGTCAAAATCTGTGACATCCGCCGGTGGCTTTATCTTCATCCAGCTGAATGAAGATAAAATGCCTATCCGCCTTGATTGTCATCAATCAGTAGGATAGGCATTTTTCTATCTTTTTCGCTTCGCTTTCAGCAATTCAGCAATACTTTCTTGAGCTGTTGACTCCTCTTCGACCATCGATTTTCTCCCCCTTTTCTCACCGAATCCTTTTAACAAGCCAAAACGGCGAAGGGTGATATCGAGAAAAAACAACAGCATCGCAACACCGATGAGCCATTCTGTAATCAGTGTTTTTTCGCCGCTTTTATACGGATGATCCCGGAAAGCTTCTCTCGGCTCCTCCAATACTCGCCCGCCCGTACGTTCCGCGATTTTAGTCATCAATGCCTGATTGGGTAGGGACGGCTTGTATTCGTCACTGTACGGAACCGAAACCCCCGCTTCAAACAAGCCGCCTTTGTCATCTGATATTCCGAAAAAGACGAGTCCAGGCTTTGTATCTACAGTGACACGCATTTTTCCCGGTGCCAACGGTTCTGCAATGAAAGGGACTTCCCTACCCTCTTCATCGACAACGGCAATATCGAGAAAGGCCGCTTTCTGCGAACTGTCCGTCACTGTATAGGTGCCGCCGCGCTCATGGGTGATCAGATAAGGCACTTCCTCATACGATGGCAACAGACGAGCCACCGCTGTGTTCCAAAACGCCGAATACCCGCCCCATCTTGCAAAATCTCCCGTCCATCGTCCGGTCGAATCGGATGTGAATGCGATCGTTCTGCCAAGCCCATACATCCATTCCACAAGCACAGGATCTTCTTTATGACTTTCGCCGACAATCGTCGCTGTCCTTTTGGCTGTAGTGGCAATATAAGCGTTCATCTGTGGGATGCCGTCGGTGAACAGCGTGGTCCATTCCGGAACATTGCCGAGCCTCATATAGAAAGGATTATCTTCAATATAGGTCCTCGTCAACATCGACGTTTCCCTTGTTAAGATGGCCGGTACTGTCGATTCATCAACAACATCGTAAAATCGGCCGCCTCCATCCTCTGCAAGACTTTCTAACAATCCCCAGTCCGCATCTGAGCCGATGGCAACTGTCGAAAGGGTAATATTGTTTTTTCTTCCTTCATCAATGACATCCTTATAGTCTGGTGGCATCTCTGATTGGCCATCTGTCAGAAGAATGATATGTTTGCGTTGCAGTTTCAAGCTAGCCAAATCTGCATAGGCCTTCTCAACCCCCGGGAAAATATTCGTCCCGCCATCTGCCGGCACAGACAGAATCTGTTCGATCACTTTTTTCTTATCTTCTAGCGGTCCGACGGGAATCACTTCCCATAGCTGTTCATCGAAAGCAGTAAAACCAAATGTGTCATCATCACGAAGAAGTTCAACTGATCGCGCGGCTGCTTCCCTCGCTAGGACAATTTTGGAACCGGCCATACTTCCAGAACGATCAAGAACAATAACTAAACCTAGTGAAGGAAGTTGTTCTTTCCCTTTCACTTCCATCTCGACGGGAAGAAGACGTTCAATCGGTGACTTGAAATACCCTCCAAGTCCGAAACTTTCCTCTCCTCCCACCATCATGAACCCCGTTCCAAAATTTTTAACCGCTTGTTCAATGACTGTCATCTTCTGCTCTCCGACGCTATGACCTGGAACATTATCAAAAATGATCGCACCATATGCTAAATAACCTGATAGATTTGCCGGTAAGTTTATCACATCGACTACATCTACCTGTATGGCGGACTTATCTAGCAATGTTGGGATGACAGATGGATTCCGCTCCGTTTGCACAACAAGTACTCGCGGTGAATGCTTCATCATCGTCACGGAAAGCATCCGATTATTTTCAAGAAATCCATCATCCGGTACAATGAGTTTCGCTTCGTATTTTAACAACCCGTCCCCTGTAGCCGACGTTCGAAAAGAAAACGCATTTCTTCCCGGTTCGAGTGTCACGGATTCTTTAATGATTTCTTGATCATTTTGGTAAATGAACAATTCTCCTGCTGTTCGTTTGGAAGACTCCACTTCCACTTCGAGGTGCTGTTTTTCTCCTTCGTAGGCAGTCCGTGGTGTATTAAAAAACGCAATGGATGCGTCTGCATTGCTCGGTCGTTCAAGAAGGACTGTATCGATGGTGACACGCCCGCCACTGTATTTAGGCAATAACTTTTCAACTGAATGAACCGTTTCCAATCCATCTGAAAAAAGGACGATCCGCGTAGCAATCGTTCCTTTCGCCACGGCTGAGGCCACATCAATCGCTTTTGCGATATCTGTGGCGCTATCAGCTGCAATTTTGTCCACAACTGGCACCGTCACATCCGTATCTGTCAGCTGAACATCTGTCCGAAATGTTTCGGCAAAGGAATACAGTCCGACAGATTGATTCGCTTGACGCTCTTTTAAACTTTCCATTATCCACCCGTCCGCCGCATTCCCTGCATCTGCAATGGATACAGAACGATCCACCACAAACAGAATCTGTTCCTCATCCGCACGCAATGTTATAGAAGGAGCGGCAAGTGCCAACACAAGCAAGGCAATGGCTAGACAGCGCAAAGCAAAAAGAATCGTACGTTTCTCCACAAAACGCATGCCAGAAGATTTCCATGCATAGACCATATACAAAGCGGTCGGGATCAGCAAAAGAAGCCAGAGCGGTTGCTCAATTCGGATATCCACGCCTTCTTTGCACCTCCCATTCAATCAGTAGGAGTAGGAGAACCGGAATGAGGAAATACCATCCAATCCGATTCTTTCCTCCTTCCACCACTTCTCCATGATTCATCCTTTCAATCTTATACGATGTACCGGGCTTGATTTCTTTTTCGGTACTTTCCAACTGTACGGCCAGCCATTTCTCCGTTCCACTGTCCAATACTTTGTAAATCCCCGGCTTTGACGGAGCGATGAAATCCGAACCGTCAACAAATGTCGTGACGTATTCATCAGTTAATGTATAGAGTTCCAGGTACTTTTCAATTCCGCTTGAAAGAACCGTTTTCCGCTCATTTGGAACGAATGTACCGAGCGAACCTGATTCGGACCGAAGCAATTCGGAAGCACTCCAGATGAATAGTGGAAAAGACGGGTGCAAGGGCCAATCCGTCAATTCGATATCGGCCAGGATGACGATGTCACTCCGCTTTGATTTTTGGATGAACGGCTGATCCCCGACGGTCGCAATTGTCGTATACGAAGGAAAGGGCGGATACAATGCACTGACGTAAACATCGGTAATATCGGCTATTGCGAACAGGGCATCGTCTGTGCTGCTTGTCATACCCGAAACCGATTCTGCCGACTTGTCATTCCTGCCGACGAGTATGATGGGCTTTATTCCTTTTTCTAAAAAGGTAACATCATTTGTCACTATGATTTCACTATCTTGTGCCACTTGTATTTCATTTGCCGATCCGGTCGTCACTGTCAATCCGATCACCTCGAACGCCCGTTTAACGAGTTCATGTAATTGCCCATCCACGACCGCTTCCGACATTTCGTCGCCAAGTAGCACATATGCGGTATTGTCGGCTGCATACGCATCGTCCACCCGTATCTCCGCACGCATCGCTTGGCTGTCAGGCAGCCGTTTAAAGGAAAGCAGGGCCTCTTTCCCGCTCTCGACTGTAAAGGAGTCATTCACCAATACTTTTTCTGTTAAAGCATCTGTAATCTGTACTTCTCCTGTGTGATCGCGAAGTGAATCATTGACCACTTTGACAATCGCCTCGGTACCTTCTGCAGTCTTCACTGCACCAAATTTATCGATAGAGAGATTTGTGCTCGGCTCTTCTTTTGACCCATGGACTATCCAAGCCAGATATCCTTGCTCTTCGGAAAACAAGGCTCTCTCCAGCGCGTCTGTGTAAATATGGATATCCGCGCTTCCCTCCGATGTGATGGATCGCGCCAGCTCTAGCGCCCGTTCCATCTGTTCATGTTCATAAGCGACCGCCAAGGCATCAATTGCAGTTCTAACGCTCTCCCCATCCGTATCCTCACGCACCACAATGGAAGGCTCGCTTCCCGTTGTGATAATCGTGATAGGCTCTCCTATTCGACTACCCGCCAGCTCCTTCATCGCTTCCTGATGTTTTTCAAATAAGGTCGCCCCGCCTTTGCCAACTAACATACTCGCTGACGTATCCACAATGAAGATCGTATGGCCGCCAGTCGCTTCCTCTCTGTTCAAATAGGGCTCCAATAAAATAAATACGAAAAGCAGCAATGCCGCCATTTGCAGATAAAACAGGGCATTCCGCTGCAGATTTTTCAAGTAAGGAGCCACTTTCGTCTCCCGCATGGACTGCTCCCAAAACAATGTAGATGAGATTGTTTGCGTTTCATACCGTTTCCGAAAAAAATAATACAGCACAACTGCCGATGGAAAAATGAGCATCCAGCTGTTTATGAGGTTATCAAATCCCATTTGGCTGTCCCCTCCCTATCTCAACCAACCTGCATGCCTCATTTTCTTTGTGACGGTTTCCACGACACCAAGGGCGAGATCTGCACGCAAAAGCCGTATCCCATACTTGCCAGCAAGCGTCGACAAGCGGGCTTCGTGGGCCGCTTTTTTATCTAAATAGGCCTGAACTGCCCGTTTTGTCATTGTTACTTCAATGCCACTTCCACTTTCAATGTCAACAAAGCGAACATCTCCTTCATAATCGGGCAATTCTTCAGGCTTGGAATGGATCGTGATGATACGTACATCCCTACAAATGCCAGGCAAGCGACGGAATAAAGACGCCCATTTATCGGTTTCTTCAAGTCCATCCGTAATGATAAACAGCACAGTAACCGCTTTGGGAATTGCAGCAAGCGCACGATCCGTGAATAGTTCAGTAGAAGCAGGTATTTCAAGCGAAGAAATGAATTTCGTCAAAGATGCCCGGTGAGCGGCACCTTTCTTTCTATAAAAATGGTCACGTTCATCGGTCCATGTGGAAAACGATACCGTATCGCCACTTTTGAGCGCGATATGACCAAGCGCTATCGCCAACTGTCGGGCATAATCCCATTTTCCATCAATACCCATCGACTTCGTCGGATCGAGTAAAATATGAATGCGCATTTCCTGCTCATCAAGAAACTGCTTGATGAACGGCTTTTCCGTGCGAGCATAGACGTTCCAATCGATATGCCGCAAATCATCTCCCGGATAGTATTCCCGGAAATCGGAAAAATCGAGGGAGGAACCCGTCTTATGTGACCGATGCAACCCTTTTTGATGGCCAAGCCTTTTTGAACTGGAGACGATGGATAATGCACCGAGTCTTTTCGTCAGTCTATCAGGAAACAATTCACTGCTCATCGCACGGAAGCCCCTTGCCGCACTTCTTCAAGCAACTTGGCGATCAGGCCATCGACATCCACGCCTTCTGCTTCGCCTTCATAATTGATAAGAATACGGTGACGCAATGCTGGCTTTGCAACCGTCTTGATATCCGCGATTGACACATGAAAACGTCCAGCTACAAGGGCGCGCGCTTTCGCTAGTCTAATAATTGACTGAAGCCCCCGCGGTCCGCTGCCATATTGGACGTATTTTGACCATTCATCTGCAGAACCGCTTTTGTCCTGTGTGGCTGCGACAAGATCGATTGCATAGTCGATCATTTCATCCGCTACAACAACTTCCTTCACCATCTCCTGCGCTTCCATGATTTCCTCTGTACCCATCACTTTTTGAATAGCGATGCTGTTCGAGCCCGTCGTGCGCTTCATAATTTCTTTCAATTCCGCTTTCGTCGGATAAGGGAGAAGAATTTTGCAAAGAAAGCGATCCATTTGGGCTTCCGGCAACGGATAAGTACCTTCCATCTCGATCGGGTTCTGTGTAGCAAGAACAAAAAATGGCCTTGCCATTTTCCGTGTTTCACCGAGTACGGTCACTGTTTTCTCGCCCATCGCTTCCAATAGGGCACTTTGTGTTTTCGGCGTCGCTCTGTTAATTTCATCGGCAAGTACCATCTGGCTGAAAATCGGACCTTCCTTGAACACAAAGCGTTGTGTCCCTTCCGCACCGCGCTCTAAAATACTCGTTCCAGTAATATCAGAAGGCATTAAATCCGGCGTAAACTGGATACGGGAAAAGGATAAATCCAACACTTCCGAAATCGTTCGGATCAGCATCGTTTTTCCCAACCCGGGCAAGCCTTCCAGAAGCGCATGCCCATCGGCCAAGATGGCATAAAGCGAAAACTCCACCGCTTCTTGCTGGCCGACGATAAACTTTCCGATTTCTCCTTTCACCGCTCCAAGTTTTTCGCTCATTTCTGCAAATTGCTCTGGTGTATATGGCATTTCAACACTCCCATTCCGTTATCATTCAATAGTGGAGAAGTAATCGGAAAGGATGTGCTGCAAATCTGGCGGCAGCTTCATACGATCCGTACTATGGAGGTAAGATTCCTTATATTGACCGACCACTTCCTGATAAGGTCGGACCGTCCCCCTTTCTACGGGACCTTCCGTTTCCCGGTCTTCGATGAACTCCCCTTCGCCTAGATTTCCATCTACAACGGAGGTATCCCCTTTTTCACCGATGCGATGATGGGGGATGGAAAGAAGATTTCTTCCGCCTGATCCTTTCCCTACACCGCTCCCGCCTGCTCCAGAAGCAGCTCCTTGGCCTTGGCCCAGTCCTTGCTCTTCGCTTTGCCCCGTGCCTTCGCCTTGAGCTTGACCCTGACTTTGCCCTTGGCCTTGTTCTTGACCTTCTCCCTGGCTTTCACCTGGCACTGCCTCATTGCCCATTCCAGCCTGTTGTTCACCGCCTCCCTGCCCATTTCCATCACTTTGATCTTCGCCACCACTGGCCTCTGTCGATGGATCCGTTTTCCCTTCCTCTATTGCAGATGGAGGATTCTCCGCATTTGCAAGTGCAGGCAATGAAGAGGCCTTTCCGATATGGTTCAGCGCTGTATGTGCCTTCCCTGCATTTTTAGCCAGTTCATCCGACATCTTGCCAAGTGCATCCATTTCCTTCTCTTCCACCTCCGTCCAAGTGTCAGAAGCGTCTTCCGATTGCGCTGAATGCTCTTTTCTCTCAGCAAGACGTTGTTCTTTTAAGCGCATTTCTTTCTGCTTTTTGACCAGCTCTTTCAACGCCTCTTCCGAAGTCTCCGCTTGCTGTAGCTTTTCAGCGAGTTCTTGCAATTCTTTTTTCATATCAGGCAATATTTCTTTTGCGATGAGCTCTTGCACATCTTGTTTCATTTCTTTAATAATCTCTTGTTCTTTGACGATTGCCTCTGCCTCCAATTGCGCTTCGGAAGGGAGAAGAATTAACATGACGAGAACGACACCCAGTCCAATGATTCCTACAAGCATCTTTCCATTCAAATAAGCTTTCCTTCTTTTTTTAAAGCCTTCGAATGCTGCAGCCACTTCCGATTCCGCTGCATGGATCAAGGCCGAGGCCAGATGCGTATCTTTCTCGTCGATCCCCATTGCCGTTAAAAGTAGATTATCCGGCATATAACGGTCCAGCCGACGGATCGCTTCGATGAGACGGGACCGTTTGATGACGAGATAGATGATCGTCACAACAATCGTCAATCCTGCCGCTCCTAGCGCAAACGCTTTGTAATGAGGGAGGACGAACAATCTGGAAGCGGCAATTACAAGTACCGCCAACAAGACAGCTATAAACAGTCCCGTTTGTCCGGTATAAACGAATTGTTCAAAACGGAGGCGCTTCAGTGCGGCCTTTACATAGGTGAATAATCGTGCTTTTCCATTCATCCCGTCCTCCCCCTTGTCATTTAGTATGCTTCATATTGACCCGCAACCTTTTAATCGCCACAACAAGCGACAGAACGGTAAGCGATAAATAAAAGAGCAAATAACTCACCCAAATCGGAAATTCCACTTGTGTCATTTCCGCTATTCCGTTCCCCACTTCCGGGGATAAAATCGATGCGAACAACACCGCAGGGTTAATGGCTGCCCATAAATATCCGATGATAGACGATGAGGAAGCACCGGTCCCGAAATAGCTGTATGCCGACATCTGTATCGCGATCAGGAATAGAAAGCCTGTCACGATCGATAAGAACAACATCGTCCCATATGAGGCAATCATCGAGACGACCGTTCTCCGAATAAGTGTAGAAAACAGGACCCCCACACTACCGATCGCAAGCACTGTCACAAACAAGAAGAGAAATACTCTCGCAAAATCCATCGGTGATATGCCACCGAATAAGAAAACTAAGCTATAGACCGGCAAGCCGGCCACGATAAGCAACAGTAAAAAGGCGATCGAAGCCATCAATTTCCCCGTAATAATTTGTAACGAGCTTTGTGATGTCGTCAACAAAATCGGCAATGTCTGCTTCTCCCTTTCCGAGCTGATCGTACCTGCCGTCAAGCCAGGCGTGATGAATAATACAAGCCCGAGTTGGATGAATGCCAAAAGTGTAAACAAAATAAAACTCTCACTCGGCCTGAAATAGGAAACCCCCGTAATATTCATCGTCGTGAAAATGAAACCGAAAACAAAAATGCACATGGCAATTAAATAGAACAGAATACCATTGAAGCTTTTTACAGAACGAAAGCGCAACTTCAATTCCTTGAAAAGGACAGGATTATTCAGCTTCACATCATTCAGCTCCTTTCGTGATTGCCATAAACACATCTTCCAGATCCGTCATATGTTCCATGAATGAAAGAATTGGCACATCGTTAAGGATGGCCCGCTTTAACAAGGAAGCCTGTTCTTCTGTTGTCCCTTTATACGTAAAGGTGATGCCATCCCCTGCATCCGTCCGTTCAAGATTAGCAACGAACGGCTCTTCTTCAAAAAATGCGTTGGCTGTATCAAGACTGCCATTTAGACGAACTGTAATTACACGTTCTCCGCGCAGTTTGTCTTGGATTGCTGCGACCGAGCCATGGGCGATAAGACGCCCATTATCGATGACACCGATTTCGTCGCACATTTCTGCAAGTTCAGGAAGAATATGAGAGGAGATCAAAATGGTCTTCCCCATCTTTTTAAGTGTTTTTAGGATGTCTCTCATTTCGACACGGGCACGTGGATCGAGTCCAGATGCCGGTTCGTCAAGAATGAGCACTTTCGGATCGTGAATAAGGCATCGTGCCAGACAAAGCCTTTGTTTCATCCCCCGTGACAGCAGATCCACATAGTCATAGCGTTTATGGGATAGATTGACAAGTTCAAGCAATTGGGGGATAAGAACTTTTCTTTCCGCTTCTGGAAGGCCGTAACTAGCCCCATAAAAGTCAAGGTATTCATCCGCTTTCAACTGATCATACACGCCAAAAAAATCAGGCATATAACCGATCATCTTTCGAACAGCTGCTGGGTTTTCCCTTACATTCACGCCATTGATGAAGACATCCCCTGAAGTCGGTTGCAGCAAGGTGGCCATGATCAGGAAAGTCGTCGATTTCCCGGCACCGTTTGCTCCGACAAACCCAAAAACCGTTCCTTCACCCAATGTCAAATTCAAATTGTCCAGCGCATGGAACGTTCCGTATTTTTTGGTCAATCCTTTAATTTCGATCATTTTACCACCTCACTGTTCAACTTTAGTTCAGGAGCATGCCCTTCATTGCCATTTTTTGCGTCATGCATGACCATTCGAATGACAACTTTACCTTCAGGAGAAATATAATCTTTCACATTTTCCACAATTGTCCACTTGTCGGATTCACTACGTTCAAATTTTCCAGTCCGTACATTGAATAGGCTCGCTTCATACAGTTGCTGTTGGATTTTCCCTACTTCAATAGATGTCCAGTCCAACTGTTCATTCATTAATTCCTTTGGCAATTGCCATGTTTGGATATAGACGGCTTCACTGAAAAAATATTGGTTAGTTGGCAATCCTGATGGAGAAGCTTCAAACCGTCCGTTTTCCGAAAGGAGTGACATCGTCATCATGTCTGGCTCGACTGTTACCGTCTCGTTGAACAACACATCCGCTTCCACCGGTTGCACAATCAAAGTCATTGAAGAAATGGATGGTTTTCCTTTCTCAAGTTCCACCGGGATGACTTGAGTATCCGTAAAGCCGATGAGAAATGTTTCGGTAGTTTGACTTAACTGTTCCCCAGCAAAGGTTAGCAGTTCGTTTTTCCTCATTTGCACTAAGTCATCCGTAACGACAGGAAAAGGATTTCCAAATTGATTGGGCAAGGTATTAATCGGCAGTAACGTGCTCGACTTTAGAGTTTCACGAACGTCTACCGTCTCTCCCGGGCCAAGATCACCAATCGGGATCAACGTGCCCCCTGACCAAATGGCGATATCCGTCAAGGTGAACGGGAAAGTGTTTGTGATTCTTCCTGCTAGTTGCAAATCCTCAATACGTAATGACTGATCCAGCTGTCCCGTCTTTTCCACTCTCGTCTTGCCGTACAAAGTAGCGACATCCCAATAACCGATCTTACGCAAATGGAGTTTCACACCGCTTGCATCCTCTTCCACCACCGTCTGCTTATGCGATGGAGCAGAAGAAGAGTTAAAGAGTGAACCGGGCATTGAAGCCGCTAAAGTTGTTCCTAAAGGTGCTGAAAACGTGTAATCGCCAGATTGATTCGTGAAGATGGACTCTGCAAAATGGCCTGCCAAGCGGCCGTCCTGTTCCACGGTCAACACTGCGGAATGTTGGATTTGCGAACGGCCAATCCGGTCTTTTGCACCAAAAGCAAATATGGCAATCGATGTCACCACCGCAATAACAGGGATGAGCCACCATGCATACTCCCTTTTGTCTTTCTTTTTCAAAATCATATAGAGCACTGGAATGATGATAATGATATATAGAATGATAATTCCAAAAATAACAGGCGCGGATACTTTAAAAGATGGGAACAGTTCATTCGCACGCCCAAACGTATAGGTCATCGCCTCAAGCGGATCCGCCTGAAAAGGTTGCTTAGATGGGGAGATGCTTTCACTAGCTTCAAAAAGCTTCTGCCAAATGGCGGTCATGCCTTCCGCTTTGGCTAAAGGCTCATCGCCAACCGAAAAAGAAGTTTGCATAATAGCCCCTTGACCGATTTGCCGATAGGCCGCCAGCACGTTTTGACCATTTTCAAAAAGCGGTGTTGAACCGGCTTGCAATTCTGTTGAATATGCAGGATACGCTCCATCGAACCCTTCCGTTCCTGTCCATGCGGTCAATACCTTTCCATCGATGGACGCTTTCCCTTTCAATTGTAAAGGTAAATATTCTTTAAACAGACCTGCTTCAGCACTGCTATTATCCGAGCCACCGAAAATGATGACGCCTCCTGAACGTACCCAATCCAATAGTGCTTCCTGCTGACTGCGGGATAAATCGGCTATGGCATACTCATCGGCAATGATAAAGTTTGCCGCTCCCCAGCCCTCTGCCTCCGCTGGTAAAAGGTTTGTAGGAACTTTCGCAACGTCGATCAGCTGAGTATTCGGGGCATTCGGAAACCTTACACCGTTTATCGCTCTCAACCGATCGATATTATTCGTTAATAGTGCCATGATCTTCGTATCTTCGTTATACAAAGTTGTTGTTAATTGCTGGGCGCCTGTATGATCCAGCTCTTTTCCGTCTTTCCAACCCCCTTCGTATAGAAAAATCGTTTTCGGGTTCGATGTCCCATACATGCCCCTTGCATCCGTCATTTTCTGAACAACGATGGATACTGTTTTCGTCTCGCCAGCTCCGATATCAAGCGGGATGGCCTTGCCTGTTCCCATCGAATAGGAAAAAGGGAGATCAATGACCAAATCACCGCTGAAGGCGCTACCCATATTTTCAATCGTAATGTTGATTGGCGCTCCTTTGCCATATTTTGCTTTCCCATCTAGTCCTGCAGTCACATCCACTTCCAACGCAGGTGCGGCAGATGCTTCCGCAGCCGGCAAGAAGGGGAGCGTAATGATAAGTAAAACGACAAAAAGCGTAATTTTTTTCCACATAACCTTATCCCCCGTTCGTCTCCATTAATTCGGATCAAAAATGTGGTTGTCATTTAATTAGTACGAATTGGAGTAGACAAAGTTCCTCTATTCTTACAAGTCGGAGTCTTTTTGATTTTTTTCCGCATGCGATTGAACGATTTGCGCAAACGCATCGACCTGTTTCAACGCAAACGATGACTCATACCCGATTAACCACGTATCGCGCGTCAGTTCGAATTCCTCCTCATTATTCAGCAAAGGAACCCGGTTAACGCGTTCTTCCCCCGTTAACGTAATAGACGGTAAGATTGCATAACCAATTCCGTTTAAAGCTAATTGCTTACATGTTTCAATTTGATCGACTGTAATTTGCCGTCCCGGCTTTTGCGCAAAATGACGTTGCCACCAACGTTGGATTTCCATATAGTAGTTGGAATCACTTTTAAATTGGATAAAAGGGCGTTCTGTTTCTTGCAGTTCATCGATGGAGGTGATTTCACGATCCACTAAATACAAGCGATCTCGGAATAGATAGTTTTTTCTACTTTTCCAATCCACTTGTCCACGTACGATGCCAACATGCGCTTCTCCGTTATAAAGTGCCTGAACGATTTCAGAACTCCAACCGGTCATCAACGATATTTTCGCATCAGGATAATGCGCTACAAATTCCTTCAGTACTTTCGGCAACCACGTCTGCCCGACAATGGAAGCACAAGCAATTTTCAACGTCCCATGCACTTTGTCAGCCATGGAGGCGATCTGCTCAAACGTCTCTTCTTTCCTCGCTATCGTTTCATTTGCATACGCGACGACCAATTCGCCTGCCGATGTCGTTTCAAGCCCTTTCTGCGAGCGGATGAATAGTAATGTCCCCCACTCTTTCTCAATGGATTGCAATCGTTGAGAGAGTGCCGGTTGAGAAAGGAATAGACGTTCAGCCGCCTTTCTCATATTGCCTTCCTCAGCAAGCGCTTTAATAATTTCTAAATCAGTCGTTGTCATTAGGCAATCCCCTTCCACGCGGTATCCTTAATATAAGTAGTAAACTGATTACGGCAAAAACAGCGACCGTTACATACACCCAATATAGCGAGCGATCCAAGAGATGTTGCAATACATGCATATCCGCTACCGGCAATGTAAGTCTCTGCTCCTCCGTCAACAATAGATTGATACTATCCAAACCATAAGCTAAATGTTCTTGATTGAATTGCATCATTAACATGCCATTCAATATCGCGCCAAACAAGGCGGCGCCTATCGTATTGCCAAAGTTTCGCATGAACATATTCGAGGCTGTGGCGGAACCCCGTCTTTCTCTCGGAACAGCTGCTTGAATCGTAACGGTGAATGTAGTACTCGTCAATCCCATACCAACACCAACAAAAAAACTGGCGATAGCCGCCCACAACGGTCCGGATTCGGCGCCCATCATTACGAAAAGAATCCCCCCGAGAATCAGCGAAAGGCCTCCTATAAATGAGACATTAAACGTACCATAGCGAATGAGCAAATGGCCTGCTACTGATGAAGCGATCGGCCATCCAATGGACATGGTCGTCAAGGTGAAACCTGCAATAATAGCCGGTTGTTCCATCACGCCCGTGACATATGTAGGCAAATAGGATGAAATACCAATCAGAATGATTCCTGTCGTCAACGATACTAAATTAGCATATAAAATGACTGGATTTTGCCAGATGGAAAAAGGCATGACCGGATTCGCCACTTTCTTTTCCACTTGTATGAAAAAAATAAACAATCCAATGCCCGTCCCGACCAGTACAATACTGACGACAGAAAAGCGGCTAAAAGATTGACCGCCTTCGGCCAACCAAAACAAAATGGTCGATAACGACAGCATCAACAGAATGGCCCCTTTGTAGTCAATGGAAACTTTTTGATCCTGTTGCGGTTCATGTAAAAATAGATAGAGCCCGAGCATCGCTAAAAGTCCAAGTGGTATATTCACCCAAAACACGAATTTCCAATGCATATATTGGACGATCAGCCCGCCAATCACAGGTCCCAAAACAGCAGAAATCCCCCAGACGCTCGATAAATAACCTTGGATTTTCGCACGCTCTTCCGTCGAGTAAATATCCCCTACAATCGTTGTTGCAATCGGCATGACAGCCCCTGCTCCCAAACCTTGGATAAGCCGATAGACGATCAATTGCTCCATCGAACTGGCGAACCCACAAAGAAGGGAGCCGATCAGAAACAATGTAAGCCCGATAAATAAAATCGGCTTCCTTCCAAATACATCCGCCAATTTCCCGTAGATAAGCACAGTCACCGTACTCATTAGTAAATACGCGGAAAAAATCCAACTATATCTTGAAAAACCGCCTAAATCCGATGCGATCGTCGGCATGGCAGTCGTCACAATCGTCGCTTCAACCGCACTGACAAACATCGCCAACATGACGGAAGCAAGTACGAGTGGACGGTTTGTCACTTTTTCGTTCCCCATTCCTATCCCCCCCCAAACAGAAAAAGGCCCCTTTAAAGAGCCTTTTTTTCAATCTTTGTCAATCGTATGATGTTACTCTCCTATACAGCTATCATTGAACGGAGTAAATGTATTTTTTAAACTGCTTCAATATAACTCTTCTCGTTAAAATCCCCGCAAACGTCCCATCTTCCTCTGTTACACAAAGAAAAGTATGGTCGATGAGAAGATCGAGACCTTTTTGAAAGCGATCCGTCGTTTTGATGGACGGTATATCTGTTTGCATAATTTCATCAACTTTTAAATCTGCCAAACGCTCATATTCAATACGTTCCAATCCCAATATGGAATCCGTAATCATCCCTATTCCAAGTAATCCTTTCAGATGGTACTTTGCATCAAGGACCGGTATGGCTGAATATCCTGTTTTCGTAAGAACAAGTAAAGCATGTTCAGCGTTGTTACCAATCTGAACGTGCGCAACCTTTTCAGATGAAATAATAGAGTCCGCAATTGGTGTAAACAGAAAATCCCTGTTATTTACAGAAATCATATAGATCGGCTCCTTCTGTAGCTATGCTGTTCGTTTCTAAACTACACTTCTATCATATCATAACTAGGAGCTTCTTTCCTTATTCCGGTAACTTTATCTTTGTTCTGCGGACCCCGCTGAACAAAGATAAAACCCCTTTCAATAGAAAGAGGTCGCATAATAGAAAATCACGATCCCGATAAAAAATGTCGCTACAAGAATAACCCAAAAAATCGGATTCAACGTATAAGGATGTTCCTCGACAGCTTCCGGAACCGGACTATCTTTCCCATGAACAACGGGATCCATATTTCTCCATTTCCGGATTGATAATAATCCGATTAGCAAAATGAGTAAAATCACAAAAATGAGTGGAACAGTCCAAATATCCAATGTACATCACTCCCTTTATAAAAAGGATGTACCATTTGGCGCTAGTTATTCACTACAATCAGCGATGTTTGTCACCACTCATTTACTTTCCACAGTATTCGCAGCTGCAATGCTCGTTTTGTTATTCGATATATTTTTCCACGATTTCATCAACAGGAACGGCTTTACTGTATAAAAAACCCTGTGCTTTTTGACAGTTCGCCTCCAGCAGGATTTGGGCTTGCAAATCCTTTTCGACCCCTTCCGCCACAACAGTCATTCCGAGATTATGGGCTAAATTGATAATTGTCTTAGCAATCGCCTCATTTTTCTCGTCCACTTCAATATCTTTAATGAACGAACGATCGATTTTGATAATATCAATCGGATATTGTTTTAAATAGCTAAGAGAGGAATAGCCCGTCCCAAAATCATCCACCGAAATATAAACACCGATCTTTTTTAACTCATTGATCGTTTTAAGCGTCTCGTTCATATTCGTCAAAGCACTTTCAGTAATCTCCAGTTCCAAGGAGGAGGGAGCAATTCCGTGATGGGCAATTTTACTTCTTAGGTTATACGAAAAGCTCTCCATTTGAAACTGTTTCGGGGAAATATTAACCGCAATTCTAACCGGTTTAAACTGTTTTTCCTGCCATTCCTTTAGCTGAATGCATACTTGCTCCAATACCCAATCCCCAATCCCATGGATTAAGCCGGAGTCTTCCGCAATCGGGATGAATTGTGCGGGTGAAACAAACCCAAATTTACGATTATTCCATCTCAGAAGCGCTTCAAAACTGCTGATTTGCCCGGTTTTCAAGTCCACTTGCGGCTGATAATGGACGGTCAATTCATTTAATTCAACGGCTCTTCGCAAATGGGATTCCATCAGTGCTTCATCGGGGAATGTCGTATTCATTTCTTTTTGATAAAATCGATAATGTGAACGACCACGGTCCTTCACAAAAGCAAGTGCCTGTTCCGACTTACGAATCAGGGATTCAAGTGTCTTTCCATCTTCTGGATAGACGGAAATGCCAATGGATGCAGAAATGAAATATTCCTGGTGCTGATAGTAAAAGGGTTTCCTAAAATCATCCAATAACTTTTGTGCAAATTTTTCCGTTTTCGAGACAGAGTGATTACGCAACGCAACGACGAATTCATCTCCTCCATTGCGATACAATTTTGCCGACACTGGACAGCTCATCTTTAATCGTTCGGCGATCTTTTTCAAGATTTCATCCGCCCCGCTATGACCGAGCGATTCATTGATCAATTTAAAACGGTCAAGTCCCAAATGGATGTATGAAATCCGCTCATCACTTTTCAGCGCATAACCGGAATCCTCCGCAAAATGCTCCTTCATCGCACGCCTATTCCAAAGACCCGTCAATTGGTCATGATAAGATAAATATAAAAGTTTTGCAGTATGTTCATCATGGACGGTCATATCCCGCAACAGTAAATGGACCTCCAACACCTCATCATTCACCTTTATCGGAATGGCTTTGACAGTCGTCGGTACGACCATCCCCCGCTTATGTAGGAATGAAATCCCTTCGACTTCAATGGACTCCCCTGCTAATGCCCGGTGGAGATATGAGTTGAAGAAATCAACATCTCCTTCATCTACAATATCCAACACGTTCCGTTCAGCTAACTCTTCCAATTGATAATCAAACGCATTTTGTACTTCACGATTTGCGTAAAGAATCTCCAATTTTCGGTTGACCAAAAAAATCGGGTCAAGATTATGATCGATCACAGACATATACTTCTGCTGAAACGCTTTCCCTTTTTCCCTTTCTGCCAGTAAATCCATTCGTTCACGCATTTGTATGAAAATAGCTAAGTTCCCGTCTTCCCCTGATCGTTGTTGCACACTTATTTCAAACAAAATGTTCATACCGTTTTTATCAAGCACTATTTCTGTTGCATGATTGTTCTTTCTATGTAAATGACTTATCGAATGTTCAATCACTGTCCAAACTTCACCGAAAAAATCGGCAGCCCTTTGGTTCTGATGCTCGTTGAAATATTGTAGAGCCAATGTATTGGCATACAACACTTTAAAATCCTCCTGGGCGTTTTTTTGAAGAAGGATTGACATATTAAAAGGATGTTCGTGAATATAGGCTTCAGCAAGTTTTTTCATATTGTTTTCCAGTTCAACTTTTCCCATGTAAGCCTCCATAAAATCAATTGCACCTTAGTGAAATTCCGGACATGTTTTGAATTGTACATTTCATTGTCTTTTGCTATTATCAGGACAGAAACAACAACTTTTTCACGAATAAGGAGGTCTATTTTGAATAATAAACAAGCGATCCGTCAATTGGCGATTGCCATCTATACGATCAATCGACATGCAAAAACAGCTCCGGATAATAAGCAGCTCTATACATTAAAGAAAATGGCGCTCGACAAACTGATTCGGACGGGCAAGGCTGAAAAGCTGGGATTGCATTTTGTCGAAAACCCGAAATTCAGTAAACAACATTCTGCATTACTCGTCCGATGTGACGAGTTCCTCTTCCATACAATCCCGGACAAAGAAGACTTCAAAACACTTCCCCATCTAGGACAGCAAGACGCGGCTTCCCGTAATCCGCAAGAACGGATGAGTTTGAAAACAGCCCGTGATCTATTGTCAGCATTCGTGAATCCCCATGCCCCAATAATTGAAGAAAAGAAATCGCCTGCTCTTCCGAAAAAGCGTCGTATGATACAGAATACCCAAACTTTCCGTTCTTCCTATTTGGATGGCAAATAATTTATACAAGCCAATCTGTCATAATCGCTTCATTCACTTCCTTTGACAAATTCTTCAATTCAGGGGTATCCATCAACAGCACTCACTTTACTTGGGAAAGACTTCATTGCCTCCCAAGTAAAGTGAAAGGTTCCATCACTTAAATGTTGCTCGCTTAATTGCATGACGATTCCTATCTCATTTGTTCCTCCAAAACATTTTCAAAATCAACAAACCCTATCATTCCCGTTTCACGCTTAACTATTCCTGTAGCGGACATTTCTTCATCGATTTGCCATGAAATTACCATTATGTCTGAAACACATCTCCTAATTTATATGTCGGCATGTTTGGGAAACTATTTAGTTTACCGAATAACTTTTATATAGAACTTGAGTTCCTTTTTCGCCATATCCTCGTTCAACAAGTTGTTCATACATATTTCGAGCAAGCTCCAAACCCGGTAACGCTAAATCCATGGCTGCCGCTTCCTCCAATGCGATGTTCATATCTTTTAAAAAGTGTTTCACATAAAATCCAGGTTCAAAGTTTCCATTCAACATTCTTGGCGCCAAATTGGATAAGGACCACGAACCTGCTGCTCCCGATGAAATTGATTGCAAAACCGTATCTGGATCCAACCCTGCCTTTTCTGCGTAGACAATCGCTTCACAAACACCGATCATATTTGTCGCAATCGCGATCTGGTTGCACATTTTCGCATGCTGACCTGCGCCTGCCTCACCTTGATAGACAATTTGCTGACCAAAGATGGACAGAATCGGTAAAATTTCGTTGAATATTTGCTGATCTCCACCACACATAATGGATAAAGTCCCGTTTTTCGCGCCAATATCCCCGCCTGAAACGGGAGCATCAATCGCTGACATCTTTTGACGCGAAGCTTGTTCTGCAATTCGTTTTGCCATTGCCGGGCTCGACGTCGTCATATCGATGACGATTTGACCATCCTTCCCAGCCGAAAAAATCCCTCTTTCACCAAAATAGACTTCTTCAACATCCGTAGGATAGCCGACCATCGTGAAGATGATTGTCGCTTCCGCCACTGCTTCGTCAATCGAACTCGCCCAGCTAGCTCCAGCTTGAATAAGCGGTTCCGCTTTTGATTTCGTTCGCGTGTAAACCGCCACTTCGTACTCCTCATTCAACAAATGTTTAACGATACTCGTTCCCATTACCCCTGTGCCGATAAAGGCCATGTTCATTTTCCCCATCTTATTTCCCCTCCTACTGTTTGTACTTTTATCTTACCAAAAGATAAGGGGAGAAAGATAAAAAAAAGGAGGACGGACCCTGCATTAGGGTGCCGTCCTCAAAAGGGGGAAATGAGAATGTTGCTGTGTTCGATTATAATTTCCCCGCTTTTCCGACAGTTTAAACATCTTTTTTCAAAAAATTTATTTTTTTTAATTCCTTGATCATATTTTGAATGTAAGATCGAATCTGGATCCCTTACCATTTTAAAATGGCTTTCTGTTCATTTCTGGAACTCTCTAGGACCACCCCATGAACCTTCACTATTTCAGCGCGTGTCCTCTCCGGTAATTAAGAAATGATTAAACCTTACAAGAATTTTTCAGTGCTTCTAATTGATTAATCAGCCTATCGAGTTGTCTACTGATTTCCAATGTCTTATCAGCGGTCAACCCCATCTCTTCCGCTACTATCAGCATCGCTTCACGCAACTGTTCGATTTCCTCTTCCAGGCTCTGCACCATTACAATCCCTCCGTGGATATAGACATCGCTAGTATACGATTATACAGTATTGCTTACTTTAAATGGATAATTATTACCGACAATTTCCGACAATTCAATCTCTCCTCATACCGGCAAAAAAACCGCTTTTTGGTATTCACCAGATCAAAAGTCATAATGTAGCAATTTCGATAGAAATTACTTTACGTTATCCTTTTTTTAAGGCACACTATAAAAGATTGTGAGAGAAGTGAAGCTCTCTTATCCTAGCATTATGATCAGAAAAGGAGTTGTTTACCAATGACAATTGCAGAGGTAGGGAATATCATTGAATTCAAGGACGGGCTACAAGGAATCGTTGAAAAGGTGAATGAGAACTCGGTCATCGTCGATCTCACATATATGGAAAATTTCGATGCACTTCAGCTCGAAGAAAAGACGGTCGTCAACCATAAACGCTATAAAATCATTCATAAATAATCCACAACAAAAGTGAAGGAGACCTACTCAATCATTCAACGATTATGGAACATTTTGTAGGATTACACGTCCAATTAAAATAAGGAGGGATTACGATGAAAAGCAAATGGAATCTTTTATTCGCATCTGCCGCAATCGCTTTGCTACTTTCCGCATGTGGGACAGATCAGTCCAACGGTACTCCAAACGATACGACCGATGATACCCCAGAGGTAGAAAACGGATCGTCCGTTGAAAACGATGGCGAGGATGTTGAAGAGCCAGAAACAGATGTTCAGAAAGAGAATGAAGAAGATGTTCTAAAGGACGCGGTACCGACCGCAAGTGATGCGCAGAACTATACTATTTCTGTACTGCCTAATTATACGCTGACGAGTGAAGAACCAGGCAAAGATAGTCTCCTTGCCGATGATAACGAAGCGGTTTTCATGCGTATCGAAACAGCACCGAAAGAAGAAGGCACATATGATTACTTCACCGAAAATTTAACAGCTATCCTTGAAGCTTCCAGCGGTGGGGTCGCACCGACTGAAGTAACGGATACGACTTTGATTCCGTCTGGCGAAGGGATCGAAAATGCCAAAGTTTTTTCTGTCCAAGCTGAATCTGGACCTGTTACTGGAATCGTTTTCGAACGAGGCAATATGGTCGTCAGACTGACGATTTTCGACTCATCTAAAGAAGAACACTTCAATCAGTTCTTAAAAATGAGTGAAACCATCGTCGAACAATCTTAAACATAGAAATAAGGCGTAAAGGAACCTGTTCCTTTACGCCTTATTCTGTTAACTAGATTCAGCAGAAGTCCGCCACTTCCATAAGTGGCGGGATGAATGCCCGAATGCATTTCAATCAGAGGGAGTCCAAACTCCCTGTAGCTGACGCTATGCTTTCAGTACAAAAAGATTTGCTGATTAAAGGATCTCAGGCTAAGGTCGTCGCGTCCTGAATGAAAGTGCCTTAATTTCTGCAAATAAACGCAGAAATTAAGGAAAATCAAACCCTCCGCTGTTTGATTGGCAACGCCTGAGTGACCAACATCCTGTTGGTCCAAGCCTCCGGCGGATGTCACGGATTTTGAAGGGAGTTAAAGAAGGCAGTCTAAGTGCACGACGTCCTAAAAGGAAAGTGCCTTAATTTCTGCAAAGATCGCGGAAATTAAGGCAAATCGAACCCTTCGCTGTTCGATTGGCAACGCCTGAGTGACCTGCATCCTGTTGGCCCAAGCCTCCGGCGGATGTCACGGATTTTGAAGGGAGTTAAAGAAGGCAGTCTAAGTGCACGACGTCCTAAAAGGAAAGTGCCTTAATTTCTGCAAAGATCGCAGAAATACGGCAAATCGAACCCTTCGCTGTTCGATTCGCAACGACTGCATGACCTGTATCCTGCAGGCCTCAAGCTCGATTCAAAATCCGGACGCAATTAACGCCAAGGCGTAATTGATCAAACGCTGCATCCGTTGTTGCTTATCACGATAAATCTTTTACGGATAATCCTAATTTTCGAATGAGTGCAATTGCCTGCTCTTGTTCGTCTTCCGTTAGGGCCGACATGATGGAGTGGATATGGTCCGCATGTTCCGGAAAAATAGCCGACATCAATTCAACCCCAGCAGGAGTAATCGACATATAAGTGATCCGTCTATCTTCTTCACAAAACACCCGTTCCAATAATCCTCTTTTTTCAAGCTTATCGACAACATAGGTCATCGAGCCACTTCTAAGTAAAATCTTTTGGCCGATTTTTTGGATCGGCTGTCTACCCTTATGGTATAGCAACTCTAAAACTGCGAATTCAGTTGAATTCAATCCATACTTCTCATTTGTTTTTTGCGCCTCTTCCAAAATCACTTTACTCGCCCTTGAAAGAACGACAAATAACTTTAACGCGCGCTCTGTATCTTTCATCATAGTTCCCGTCCACCTTTTATCATCCGTTCGGCAATCGCCCCCATTATAACGGTTCTAATCCCTCTCTGTCAAAATTCATTTTCAACTTGCTTCAGCAAATCTTTTTGCACTGATAGCGAAGCGTTAGCTACAGAAGTCCCCTACTTCTATAAGTTGTGGGGTGAATGCCAGAATTGCATTTCAAATCAGGGGGAGTACAAACTCTATGCTGATTAGTGGAACTCAGGCTAAGTTCGCCGCGTCCTGAATGAAAGTGCCTTAATTTCTGCAAAAAACCGCAGAAATACGGCAAATCAAACCCTTCGCTGTTTGATTGGCAACGCCTGAGTGACCAACATCCTGTTGGCCCAAGCCTCCGGCGGATGTCACGGATTTTGAAGGGAGTCAATTGCGCTTATCTTTGTGCCTTAATTTCCGCAAAAATCGCAGAAATACGGCAAATCGAACCCTACGTTGTTCGATTCGCAATTCAAAATCCGGACGCAATTACGCCGAGGCGTAATTGATTTAAAGATCTATTAATAAAGCAATAGCCTTTCTTCTTCCTTCCCTTTCTGTGTTGATGGTATAATTGCGGGCGGGAAGGTGACGATAAAGACTGTTCCCTGATTGAGTTCACTTTCTACAGTTACCGTGCCACCGTGTTCTTCAATCGTTTTCAAAACAAATGGCAGTCCAAGTCCCGTCCCTTCAGGTTTTGACGTATAAAAGGGCATAAATATCTGATTCAACTGTTGTCTTGTCATCCCTTTTCCAGTATCAGTGATATCCAACCGTAACTGATTCGCCTTATCTAAAGTGATCGAAATTGTCAATGCCCCTCCAGAAGACATTGCTTCCAGCGAATTTTTGAATAAATTCAAGAGGACTTGCTTAATTTTTTCGGCATCGCCGTTCACTAATGTATCGCGTAGGTCCGTTTCTTTCCGATTGATTGTAATTCCATCCATCATCGCTTTTGGTCGCATCACTTGAATCATATCATCCACCAATACTTCGAGTGAAAACGTCGTCTTTTTATTCGACGTCGGTTTGGATAACACAAGCATTTCACCCAAAATCGATTCCATTCTGGAGATTTCATCATCTATGACAGCAAGATATTTCAACGTGTCTTCCGAAGCCGAAATTTGCAGCAATTGAACGAACCCTTTAAGTGTCGTCATCGGATTCCGAATTTCGTGCGCAATACTAGCTGCAAGCTCCCCGACAGTCGATAATGAACCGGTATGAGCCAACTGTTGTTCGAGTGCCATTTTTTCGGTCAAGTCATTCATCCGAATCAAGTACATATTCGTCTCACTGTTGTAAAAGGTTTCTACACGATAATATCTTTCATCACCAAAAGACGGTTCATACTTCAGTGTTTCTGCCGCACAGCCATAATGCTTAACGTTCTGGATATACTTTCTCAAGGTGGATTCAGTGGAATCGGGGAAAAGTTGCAGAACAACATCAACTGTTTTTCCAAGGAAATAGTCTTTATTTACATTAAAAAACTTTGTATACTGATTGTTTACATCACAGATAATCCCTTCTCGATTCACAACCAGCATCAAACAGATCGAGTTGTGGAATGCATGCAAATAAGTTTTTTTCGCGACTTCCCGTTCTTTCTTCGGAATGTCAAATAGCCCAATTACTTGTTTAGCATGCTCAACGTATATAATATCTACATGAACGGGTAAATTTTGCTCTTCGCCTAACAGGAGATCAATTTTGCATGTGTTGTTCGCGGTATCATCACTATTCACAATGGTGTCCCACAGGTCAATGGACGTCTTCATCATGAATTTTTTCATGTTAGTTATCTCTTTTAACATTCCGTGTTCGCTAAATGATTGATTTTCATACAAAATCATTCCATTTAGGTCAAATACTGCGCCTGGCCTGCGAGCATCGTCCAACAAAAGAGAGACGGATTTCATTACCTTATCATTTTTACATTTCAAGTGTATTCCTCCTGACCTCGTTTCAAAACAATATGAAAACTGACAATGTTTCATGCATAAAGGTCAAATAAATGCAAAATGTAACTAATTCAGATTATTCCATATTATCGGTACGATAGAAATAGGTGGATATACCTATATTCAGAAACAATACAAACTGCACAAAACTGAACATAGAAAAGGAGCTTAACTATGAACATCATCCTAACGACATTAAACGCAAAGTATATTCATACCAATTTGGCCCTACGTTATTTAAAGAGCTACGCAATGCCAGCATATATCCCCAAAATTATCGAATACACGATAAAGGATCCGACAATGAATATCGTATCAGATCTCTATCAAAATAAGCCAGATATTATTGGTTTTAGCCTCTATATTTGGAATATTGAAGAGTCCATCAAAGTGATGCGCATGCTAAAGCAAGTCATGCCGGACGTCAAAATCATCGCGGGTGGTCCAGAAGTGACTTATGATTATGATTATTGGTTAAAACGTGTACCCGAAATTGATGTTATTGCGATCGGTGAAGGGGAACGGACATTTAAACAACTGCTTGACGTCTATGCCAATAACGGTGATTTGGCGACCGTTCAAGGGATTGCATACCGAGAAAATGAACAATTAAAATTTACGGCACCCGGTCCAAAACTGGACTTACGGGAGCTCCCATCACCCTTTCGATTTGCCGAAGATATACCTGAACTTGGTAAACGAGTGACGTATATCGAAACAAGTAGAGGCTGCCCGTTTTCTTGTCAATTTTGCCTATCCTCAATCGAGGTCGGTGTTCGCTATTTCAATCGGGATGCCATTAAAGAGGACATCCGTTATTTGATGGCGAACGGTGCGAAAGTGATCAAATTTGTCGATCGCACGTTTAACATCAGCAGGAGTTACGCGATGGAGATGTTCCAATTTCTCATCGATGAACATGTACCCGGAACCGTTTTTCAATTTGAGATCACCGGCGATATTATGCGTCCGGAAGTGATTCAGTTTCTAAACGAAAACGCTCCTGCAGGATTATTCCGATTCGAGATCGGCGTTCAGTCGACAAATGATTTGACGAACGAACTTGTCCAACGTCGCCAAAACTTTGAAAAACTTTCGCGAACGGTGACCATGGTGAAGGACGGCGGCAAAATCGCTCAACACCTCGACTTGATCGCGGGATTGCCCGAAGAGGATTATGATTCCTTCCGGAAAACATTCAATGACGTTTTCGCGATGCGGCCAGAAGAGTTGCAACTCGGGTTCCTGAAGTTACTGCGCGGAACAGGCTTACGCATCCAAGCGGAACAATATGGCTACACTTATGTTGACGAAGCGCCCTATGAAATCTTCTCGAATAACGTGCTGTCGTTTGATGACATTTTACGCATTAAACAGACAGAAGACGTCCTGGAAAAGTACTGGAACGACAACCGGACACCACGGACAGTGGAATATATCGTGACGGATGTATTTGAATCCCCTTTCGATTTCTTCCAGCAATTCGGGACGTATTGGGAAACACGTGGATGGTCAAGAATCGGGCATCAGCTAGAAGACCTCTTCACGAGATTGCATGATTTCTTAGAACAAGATGGCCGTGCTGATATGGATATTGCACGCAGTCTGATGAAAATCGATTATTTAGTACACCATAAATTCCAACCGCGAAAAGTTTGGTGGCAGGATGATTTGCCTCGGGAAACACGTATGGCAATTGAACAGACCCTACTCGAAACTCCGATGCTTACCGGAAAAGATTTCACCTCATACGGGCTAAATGAACGCACCATCCGGAAACAGACATATATCACACCCATTTACGTCAATCCAGACGATGTAGAGTTAGGGATCTTGGAAAAAACGGATGGCTTTTTGGTCACTGTTTTCAAACATGGAGAAACACCCGATTTCCTATTCCTAGACCGGACGCTTTCCACAATATGACAAATGTAAAAAGGCTGTCTCCCTTGCAGGAGTACAGCCTTTTTGGGGTATCAGCCGATGATGACACGCTCTTGCGGAAATTGATATTTCTCCACCTTCGTTTTCCCACCGAGTGTATACAAGAACGATATCAAGCCGACACGTCCAATAAACATGAGTGCCATAATAATGATTTTGCCGATTGTCGATAATTCCGACGTCACACCGAGAGACATGCCACATGTACCAAATGCGGAAGTGATTTCAAATAGAAGTGCCACAACCGGGATACCCGGCTCCGTGATGAGTAAAATTAGCAAGGCTGTCATCACCATAATGCCTGCTAAAAGAATGACCGCATACGAGCGGAATACATCGATCAACTTAATTTCACGATGGAAGATATTGATCACTTGTTTCCCACGTGCAAAATTGATTAAAAACAACAGTGCAATCGCGAATGTCGTTGTCCGGATCCCGCCCCCCACCGAACTTGGAGAGGCACCGATGAACATCAGCGAGCTGATGACAATATCCGTTGCTTCGCTAAACTGCGTCACATCGAACGTCGTCAGTCCCGCGGATCTGGAGGAAACAGAATGGAAGAGGGATGTAAACAGTTTTTCATGCCATGCCATCCCTTTGAATGAATGCATCGATTCCAATAGGAAAATCATAAACGCTCCCCAAAGGAGCAGCGCACCGAACGTGATCGTCGTAATTTTCGTGAATAATGAAAAACGGAAATGAGGCACTTTTTTCGAAAAATATGCTTTCACTTCAATCAAGACAGGAAAACCGATAGCACCCAGAACGATGAGAATCATTGTCACCGTTTGCACAAAGTAATCATTAAAATAGGGACTCATGGAATTATCCGAGATGCTAAAACCCGCATTGGTTGTAGCAGAAACCGCCTTGAACATCCCATTCAATAAAGCCTCGCTGAACGAATCATAATAGCGCATAATATACACTGTTATAAGCAAGCCGCCGATCAATTCAATCAAAAAAATGATTTTGACGATTTCCCGTATCAAATGGACGACACCCGACAAGCTATATTGATTGTGATCGACCATAATGAGTTGCCTTTCACGCAAGCCAATCTTTTTTTTCACAAGCAACCAAAAGAACGTGCCGATTGACATGATACCGATTCCGCCGATTTGAAAGACAAGCATCAGCATACAAAGTCCAAAAATGGAATACGTATCTCCAATGCTGATCGATGTCAAACCCGTCACACTTACAGCGCTAACAGCAGTAAACAAGCTATCAATGAACTTGACATCAACACCGGGCTTGTAAACGCCTGGCAAATTCAACAATAGGAATGAAATAGCGATGGCCAAAAAATAATAAAACACAATGATTTGTGCGGGAGTTAATCTCCGAAGATTTTCACGTGTCAACTTCATGCTAATCTATCCCTTTCACCTAATCAATTACGCCTCGGCATAATTGCGTCCGGATTTTTTCGGGCCCGCCCACATCTAGCTCCGGGCACCAGTAGCTCGGGTCATAAGTCAAAGTTGCTCTGTGGCAAAAAACGCCACGCCGTATCTTCTCCTTATGCCTGTCGCTCCTAAGCAGGCGCCCTACGCTTTTGGGAGAAAAGTTTCCCTAAAAAAATCTGTGACATCCGCCGGAGGCTTCATCTACATTTAGCGGGCATATGAACGCCCGCTAAATGTAGATGAAAGATATCGTTCCTCCATTTTAGTGAATGTCACTCTAAAAAGAAAGCTTTTCTCATCAAATCGAACAGCGAAGGGTTCGATTTGCCTTAATTTCTGCGTTTGTTGCAGTAATTAAGGCACTTAGATAAGATCAATTAACTCCTTTCAAAGAAAGTGGGGGCTTCTGTAGCTGACGTTTCGCTTTCAGTACAAAAACATTTGCTGAATCAAGAAAAAACGACAGCCTGTAACAAGCTGTCGTCACCAAAAATAAAATTATCCATTCAGTTTTTCCCGGTTTTGCCTAACACCGACTAAATAGCCATTCACTGCGATTCCCGCAAGAACAATCCAGAATGTCGTTTTCCATAAGGTTGAATGTGGGAATGCCGGATCGATAATCTGTAAGGCAGGATGTGCCAATGTAAGAACGACCAATTTGACCCCCACCCATCCAACAATTAGAAATGCCGCTGTTTCCAATGCAGGATATTTCTCAAGGAGCACAACAAACTGACGTGCCGCAAATCGCATGATAATCAGACCGATGATTCCACCTAATAACATGACGGAGAATTGTCCTCCGTTAATGCCTCCAACATGGAAGTTACCAAGTTCAGGCAACGTTACAGCAAGTGCTACTGCAGCCAACATCGAATCGAGTGCAAATGCGATATCCGCGAGTTCGACTTTCAAAACGGTCATCCAAAAACCGGATTGCTTACGAGGCTTGGCATCGGGATGATCATCTTCCTTCCCTTTGCGCGAATCATAAATATTTTTAATCGAGATGAACAATAAATAAGCTGCACCGAGCGCCTGGATCTGCCAAATGTTCACTAAGAACGTAATCATGAACAATGCCGCAAACCGGAAAACAAATGCCCCGAATAACCCATAGAACAAGGCTTTTTTCTGTTGGGCTTTCGGCAAGTGTTTGACCATGACTGCCATGACCACTGCATTATCCGCCGCCAACAATCCTTCCAATACGATCAGTACTACAAGGACCCATGCATATTCCAATAAAATTGCTTCCAAATTGATTCCTCCTATTTGACAATATAAAAAGACCCTCACCTAATAAAAAGGCAAAGGTCTCGCTAAGTCAGAATTCCGAAGAAAATTCAGCTATCATAACCGATGGCAAACGCCATGTATTGACGACTATGAAATAGGTTTCCCTATAGCTACTCCCCTTTGACGCGACGTCAAAAGATATTAAGTTGGGTGCTTTTGTTCTATTATACCACCGCTGACTGAAATGTAAACGGAAAATCATTTTCCGTTTACATCCTTCCTTGTCTCTTTTTCAACCAGGCTATAAATGACCGGAACAATATACAATGTCAGTAATGTTGAACTGAGTAAACCACCGATGACAGCAATCCCCATCGGCTGGTTTATTTCCGTCCCTTCCCCGATCCCCAACGCCAGCGGCAGCAATCCGAGCAATGTCGTCAATGCTGTCATGAAGATCGGACGTACCCGCTCCCGTGAGGCGGCGAGAATGGCTTCATACGAGTTTAAGCCCGTCTCTTTCCGTTGATTGATGTAATCGACGAGCACGATGCCGTTATTGACAACAATCCCTACAAGGACAAGAACACCGATAATTGCCGGAACACTGATCGGTGTACTTGTCCCAAACAGTCCGATAGCGACACCAACGACCATAAGCGGAACGGAAAACATGATGACAAAAGGATACTTGAATGATTCGAACTGCGCTGCCATGACAATATAGACAAGAACGACAGCCAGGAGGACGGCCATGAGCATATCGTCGATCGCGTCCTCAAATAGCTCCCGATCGCCACTATAAGCCAGTTCGGTCCCTTCTGTCAAATCGAGCTGATTGACCGTTTCATTCACTTTTTTCGTCATCTCTCCTAGTGATTTGGAAGATGTATATTTGACAGTGAAGTTGACGGAATGGGCTTGATCAATTCGCCGAATGGCTACCGGACCTTCCTCAATCGTGACAGCCGCGACTTCGTCGAGTGTCACAAATGCTCCGGTTGGTGTTCTGAGCTTCAATTTCTTCAGTTTTTCCACCGTATTGCGATATCTTTTATCATATATAACATTAACGGCAAACACTTTACTGTTCTCACTTATAATGTGTGTCGCCATCGTCCCTCTTGTAATCCCGTTAATTGCTTGGGCGATTGGATAAGGTAGCAAACCGAGTGCGGCAGCCTTTTCCCGATTGACCTCGATTCGAATTTCTTCCACTGTATGCTGAAGATCATTCGTCACTTCCATTACCGAATCCAATGCCTTCAGTTCTCGCTCCATTTTCCCCACAGCTTCATGAAGTCTTGCGACGTCTGTATCCGTTAGCGAAAAAGAAATGGCATTTGGATTAGATCCGGCTGCCGTTTGCATATTGAAACCAATTTTTGCATCTTTTCCAACCAACTGTAGCATTTCAGGTTGCACATCATCTACAAATTCAAAAACAGAACGATCGCGCTCTGTAAGTGGAACGAGTTTCACATAGATTTCTGCGACGTTCGCCTTCGTAGAGCCTTGCACAATCCCTTCTTGCGTTCCACCGACAAGACTGACATAGACGTCCACTTCCTGTTCCTCCTGCAAGCGCGCCTCGATGCGCTGCACGACTTCATCTGTCGTAGCCGGTGACGTCCCGTTCGGCAACGTGACGGTCATACTGACATACCCCTCATCGGTTGCAGGCAAGAATTCCGTCCCCACTTTGAATAAACCGAAACCGCTGATTACAAGCATCACTGCCGTGACACCTAAAATAGCCAAACGATGTTGAATTGCCCATTTCACAGATCTTTCATAACGGTTCAACGCTTTTGAACGACGTCTGCGTGCCTCGATATTTTTCTTCGGCTTCTTCAGCATACGGCTTGCCATCATCGGCACGACAGTCAATGCGACAACAAGAGAGGCAAATAAACTGAACGCAATCGTCAACGCGAATTCCGTGAAGATCTGTCCGATCAAGCCACTTATGAAAACGACCGGAACGAAAACGGCAAGCGTCGTCAAAGTGGACGCTGTAATGGCTCGACCGACTTCTTTCGTCCCTTCGGATGCCGCCTGCCTCGGCGGTTTTCCCATCGCCAGATGCCGTTCAATATTTTCAATAACAACAATTGCATTATCGACAAGCATACCAATACCAAGTGCCAGCGCTCCGAGCGTCATAATATTCAAGGAAAAATCCGCGAAATAGATGAGGACAAACGTAACGATCACAGAGTAAGGTATAGCAATCCCGATGATAATCGGGCTCTTCATTCCACGCAGGAACAAAAACAAGACGAGCATCGCGAATAGACCACCGAGAAGAAGCGATTGTCCGATATTGCCGATCGCCAGTTTCACATAATCGCCCTGGTCGAAGAGAATATTGGCTTGGATATCGGCAAACTCTTCTTTGGCCAACAGCTTGGCCAGCGCGTCTTTAAATGAAGTCGAGACAGCCGCCGTATTCGAACCCGATTCCTGCAACACGGACATCAATACCGCTTGCTGACCGTTGGATCGCGTTTGCATGGATGATTCGGCCTCAACAAGTGCCACATCCGCCACATCAGCAATCGTCACCTGCGCACCGGTGAGCGGATTGACACCGGCAATGACGCCTCGGATATCCGAAATCGTCGTCAACGTGCTTACAATACGGGTTGTCAGCTGCTTGCCATCCGCTGTGTCGATCGGCTCGCCAGGCATGGACATATTGTTTGCTTGAATCGCTTGGACGATATCCGACTGGACAAGCCCATTCGCTTCCAGCTTTTTCTGATCAAGGATAATTTGGACTTCTTGTACCAATTTCCCTGCTATCGTCACATTTGCGACGCCCTCCGTCCGTTGCAACTCTGTTTCCAACTGTTCCGCAAGAAGCCTGACATCTGCTCCTTCCGCGTTGGAAGACAAGGCAAGTTGAATGACCGGAAATTGAGAAGGATCGAATTTCATAAAACGCGGTTTGCTCGCGCCATCCGGAACAGTCACCTGTTCCAAGCGTTGCAGTATATCGAGCTGAACATCGTCAATCTTTGTCGACCAATTGAATGACAATAAGATGAAATTTGAACCTTCTTGCGAGGAAGATTGCATTGTCTTCAAGCCCGGCGTCGTCGATAAACTTTCCTCCAGCGGTTTGGTCAGCTTATCGCTCACCTCTTCAGGAGACGCACCCGGATAACTTGTCACAACGACTGCAATCGGCGGTTTCAATTCAGGAATAAGCGTCACAGGAACCTTAAAAAAAGAGACCGCCCCAAGCAGTATGACAAGGAACATCGTGACAATCGTCAACACAGGTCTTTTTATTGAAAAATCACTTATTTTCATAGATGACGCTCCTTTCTTCCAATCAGCGCTCACTTAATCATATGCAATGTTGAATTTGACTTCAAATATCAGCATCTATTTAACTTGATTCAGCAAATCTTTTTGTACTGAAAGCGAAGCGTCAGCTACAGAATTCCCCACTTTTATCAGTGGCGGGATGAATGTCAAAATGCATTTTAAATCAGGGGGAGTACAAACTCTATGCTGATTAGTGGAACTCAGGCTAAGTTCGCCGCGTCCTGAATGAAAGTGCCTTAATTTCTGCAAAAAACCGCAGAAATACGGCAAATCAAACCCTTCGCCGTTCGATTCGCAATTCAAAATCTGGACGCAATCACGCCGAGGCGTGATTGATTGTCAAATGAAGAGAAACCCGGCAAGACGTCTGCTTCGTCCAACCGGGTTCTTGTTTTATAAAAGGCTATACAATCGGATATCCGGGTGTTTGTCATGGAACCAGCGCATTGCGAAATCGTTCTCGAATAAAAAGACAAAATTATCGTATCGATCTTTCACAAGCATTGCACGTTGCCCTGCCATCGATTCTTTCACATCGCCTTCATTTTCAATCCAGCGTGCCACTTTTGAACCGATATGCTCCATATTTACTTCCACATTGTATTCATTTTTCATCCGATGCTCGAACACTTCAAACTGCAACTGTCCGACAGCCCCGAGTAAAACTTCCTCCGTATGGAGTGTTCGGTAATATTGAATCGCGCCTTCTTGTACGAGCTGTAAAATCCCTTTATGGAATTGCTTCGATTTCATGACGTTTTTCGCAGTGACACGAACAAATAGCTCCGGCGTGAACTGTGGCAAAGCATTAAAGTGGAAAGAGGATTTGCCGCCGATCACCGTATCCCCGATTTGGTAGTTCCCTGTATCGTGCAAACCGATAATATCTCCTGCGACTGCTTCATTGACAGTTTCACGGTCATCCGCCAAAAACTGTGTCGTCTGCGTCAGTTTGAATGTTTTCGAAATCCGCGGAACGGTTACGGTCATTCCCCGTTCAAACGCTCCAGAGACGATGCGGACGAATGCAATCCGATCCCGGTGCATCGGGTTCATATTCGCTTGAATTTTAAAGATGAAGCCAGAGAACTCTTCCGCATACGGATCGATATCCGTTTCTTCCTTCGTTTGCCGTGGTTGCGGAGATGGTGCAAACTGTAAAAATGTCTCTAAAAATGTTTGAACACCGAAATTTGTCAACGCGCTGCCGAAAAAGACCGGTGTCAGTTCACCTTGCGCCACTCGTTCCTCATCAAATTCATTGCCCGCCTCATTTAGTAAAAGCACATCTTCAAGCGCTTGCCGGTAATAAGATGTTTCTTCCATTGGATGTGGCTCTGCAAGTCCACCGTCTTCATTCAAAGCGAGAAAGCGGTGAGCTTCGTCAACACGCACTTGCTCAATCCGCTTATTGAAACGGTCATAGATACCGAGGAATTCTTTCCCCATTCCGATCGGCCAGTTCATCGCATACGATTCAATGCCCAGCACTTCTTCCAACTCTTCCATCAATTCAAGCGGTTCTTTCCCTTGACGGTCCATTTTATTGATGAAAGTAAAAATAGGAATTCCGCGCATCCGGCAAACTTTGAATAATTTAATGGTCTGCGGTTCAATCCCTTTTGCGGAGTCAATCATCATAACTGCCGCATCGACTGCCATCAATGTCCGATACGTATCTTCACTGAAATCTTCGTGACCGGGCGTATCCAAAATGTTAACGCGTTTCCCATCGTAATCGAATTGCATGACAGAGGAAGTAACCGAAATCCCCCGTTGCTTCTCAATTTCCATCCAGTCTGACGTCGCGAATTTCCCCGTCTTTTTTCCTTTTACAGTTCCTGCATCACGGATTGCCCCACCGAAATACAGCAATTTTTCCGTTATCGTCGTTTTTCCCGCATCCGGGTGGGATATAATTGCAAACGTACGCCGCGATGCAATTTCATCATGTATTGGTTTTTCCATCTTCTATAATCTCCTTCTGTTCTGCTTTTTTAAGCATAGACACTCTGCACGCTGATTTCAACATTTTTTATTTCTATTTAGTAGAAGATTTCCACGGTGGCACCTTATTTCCTGAACAAAAAAGAGCCGGCCCTTTCGAATGGGCTCGACCCTCTTTACGATCACTTTTTCACGGCACCTTCTCCAAATCTCTTCCCTGCTTCTTCAAGAGCAATGGCTGCATCTGAATGCGGATACTTTTCATTGCCGATGATTTGGAAATCCTCATGGCCTTTTCCAGCAAAAATGATAATATCATCCTTTTCCGCAATGGCTACCGCATGGCGGACAGCTTCCGCGCGGTCGCCGATGCAGGCATACCCTTCGTGCTGCATACCGGCTGCCAGTTCTGACAAAATGGACTCATATGGCTCGTCCCTTGGGTCATCCGTCGTCAAGATGACATATTCGGCGACGGATGCTTTTTCTGCCATAATCGGCCGTTTGATCCGATCCCGATTACCTCCGGTGCCGATCAGGAAGATCAATTTTTGGCCTTCCTTCTTATAAGGAAGCACCGCAGCGATCGCTTTTTCAATCGCGTCCGGTGAATGCGCATAGTCAACATACATCGTGAGCGGCAATTCAGTCGGTACAATCTCCATCCGGCCTTTAACAGATGGAATCTTTCCAAGAAGAACGACGATTTCCTCGACAGTCATCCCTTTTGCAGATAATGCCGCAATGGCTGCAAGCGCATTGTAAACGCTGAACTCACCAATCAATTTCATCTCTACGTGGAATTCGCCTTCCGGTGCTTGAAGCGTAAAGACTGTACCGTCCGCCTTCAGTTCGATATTCGTGGCGCTAAATAATGCATCATTCTGGATACCATACGTTAAAACCGGATAAGGCGTCATCTTCGTAAACTTGTCGCTCCATGGATCATCCGCGTTGACAACCGCAAACTTGCGCTTTTCCAAGTCTTGTCCAAGCTGGGCGAATAAAAGCCCTTTCGCATGCCCGTATTCTTCCATCGTGCCATGAAAATCGAGATGATCATGCGTTAAGTTCGTGAAGATCGCAATATCGAATTCCGTCCCTGCCAAACGCCCTTCGACAAGGCCGTGTGATGATACTTCCATCGTCATCGTTGTGCATCCCTCTTCGGCTGCACGGGCAATCATCCCTTGCGTCGTCAACACATCCGGCGTCGTATTTTCCGTTTCGTACAAAACGCCATCCAATTCAAAGCCGATCGTCCCCGAAACAGCAGACATCTCGCCCGCTTGCCGCAAGATCGCATGTATAATACCGCTAACGCTCGTTTTGCCATTCGTCCCGGTTACACCGATCATCGTCATCCGCTTGGAAGGATAATTGTAAAAACGGGGTGCAAGCAAGGTGATGGCACGTGCCGTATCTTCCACGAGAACGACTGCCACTCTATCCAAGTCAACGTCAACCGGCTCCGAAGCGACAATCACCCGTGCACCGTTATCGATTGCCTTGCCGACATAATGATGGCCGTCCACCGTGAATCCTTTAATGCAGACGAAGACTCCACCGGCATTCACCGCCCGAGAATCGACCGCAATATCCGTTACAGTTGGCGGTAAAGTTCCTGCAACCTGTTTTACTGGTAACACAGCTAATAATGATTGTGTTTCCATCCAATCCCTCCCTATTCAATTCATCATCGATGATGTGACATCGTTATATTTATCTTTTTTTCGTTTAGTCAAATCGAATATCCAAAAAAGATTGCCATGCAAACGATCTGTTCTTATTATACTTTTTTCTTTAACGAGCGTCATCCATGTCCAAAGAAATAACCCATACGAACGATTCTTTTCGAAAAGTGAATCAATTACACCTCGGCGTAATTGCATCCAAATTTCGAATCAATCTTATCGAAAGAAGTCAATATTTCAAAAGAACTGTCTTTTCGTGTAACAATAAGTTCCGACCAAATACACAGTTTTAGAACATCTTTTTCTCCATATACTGTAGAGGACATTCCCTTTTGTTGAATGAACTAATCAACTAACAAAGGAAGGTCCAATGCAATGCCGGCATACTCTTTGTTGCAATGATTCATCTTTTAGTAAATATTTTTTGAAAAGAGGACGCTTCTAAGAAGGATGCCCTTTTCTCAGCTTTTTTTGTATCGATAACTGAATAGGTCTTACGATTCCTTTTTCACCTTTCACGTTTCGCTTCACAACACGTCAGGGAATAGAATGTTCAAACACCAAAGATCATAAAGGAGGAAATGGACATGACTACAACAGAAACATGGTGGGAAACGATTTTTGAAGGAAACCTATCATTAGGGATGAACAAAGAACGCTTTACCGAACTTGAAGATGAAAATTTCCTATACTTTGAAGAGGAAGAACAAATGCAGGAGCATATACACTGATTCTCATTGCCATTCAATTGTCGAGTGTAACAATTTCCATAGAAGAACCTTAAAACAGCTTTTCCGGATGGTTAGGGAAAAGCTGTTTTTTATACAGAGACTTCCGTAAGAGAAGTAAATATGCGATGCTTCCCTCCTTTTCACGCGAAATGAACATGTTTTACAGCTTTTTAAAAAAGTTTTAGAAAAAGTGTTGACTTATTTACCAAACAGTCTATAATAAGAAATGTGCTTAAGACAAGCGCAACAAAATCCCGGTTCCATAGCTCAGCTGGGAGAGCACTACCTCGACAAGGTAGGGGTCGGCGGTTCGAGCCCGTCTGGGACCATAGCGATAAACTTGTAGTGTATACAGGTTCATAGAAAAACACTTTCTGATTATAGAAAGTGTTTTTCTTTTTTTGCCAACATATTGACGGCTTTACTTTAAAAGCTGAAACCAGTGAACTATAGAATGTTAATGAGCTAGTACATCCCCTACTACTCAAGCTTCCCGTATATCACCTCAAAATCTCTTCCTCTTTTATTCATGACTCATACCTCCCTATCCTTATCCATATACTGAAACGATTCAATTGAAAAGGAGGGATAGTAATGAACGTTCAGCAATCTAAAGTCGATATGGTCAGTTCATATGATCCTTATTTCTATCAAACCTTATTAAGTTTCAGATCGCGGAATGTCGTTGTAAATACGACGAAAAACCCTTTGCAAGGGATATTAACAACGGTGATGCCTGATCATATTGTCGTTGAAGTGAGCGGCACACCTTTTTATGTTCGCGCACAAGAAATTGTATGGGTCACAACCACATGATGGTGCTAGAATGCACTCATTTTTTGAAGGGAGATTAAACATGTTTAAACGTGTAAACAAATTAGCGATCGAGCTTCCCATACCTGAATACGGAGACGCGAATGCGGCGGCAGCAGTTCAGGAATTATTGGGTGGACAATTCGGGGAAATGTCGACACTTAATAACTATATGTACCAGTCCTTTAACTTTAGGCAAAAAAGTAAATTAAAACCCTTCTACGATCTAGTGGCCAGTATTACAGCAGAAGAGTTTGGGCATGTCGAACTTGTATCGAATACGATAAATATTGTCGGTAAAGGATCATCTTTTAATGCAGCCCCCGATCTTACCCCACTACAAGATGGAAAGAATAAACGGAATACACATGCTTTCATCGCAACTGCTCAGACTTCCATTCCGGGTGACTCGATAGGACACTTCTGGAACGGAAGTTATGTATTCTCCAGTGGAAATCTAGTGCTGGATCTATTACACAACTTCTTTCTGGAGTGCGGCGCAAGAACCCATAAGATGCGGGTGTATGAAATGACCGATCACCCGACAGCTAGGGAAATGATCGGCTATTTGCTCGTCAGAGGTGGGACGCATATCCTCGCTTATGCCAAAGCGATTGAAATGGCCACCGGGACAGACTTAACAAAGATGCTTCCAATACCTAATCTGGATAATCGTGCATTCGATACGGCCAGAAAATTTGAGGATCGAGGATTAGGCAACGTTTTGTTTACGTGGAATGACGATGGTGAATATAAGGATATTAATCAAATTTGGAAAGGCACCAACCCGGCTAGTGGAGAAACGCTAGTCGTTCAAGAAGGCAGTCCAAAAGGCGCCAAAATTCCTGATCTTGACGATTTGCCTGAAATGTTTGCACCTGGGATCGGACCGGACGAATACCAACAAATCGCGAAACGGCTTTTATCAAATATGTAAACAACTTCTATCGGAAAACGACATTCGTCCGATTGTCGAATCAAAAAGAGGTGACCACTCAGCATGAGCAGTCTCCTCTTTTAAAGCTTTATCAGTGAACCGCCCTATATACCCTATACGTATTGCCCAATCGAGACATCCGCTCCTTCTATTTCGCCTTCACATTTACCCGGAATTCATTTATTTGCGTAATCGTTTTTTGCAATTGTTCCGTTTGATCAATCGCTTTCTGAAATAGATCGACGAGCTCTGATAAATTCTCAATGCCAACTGAAAGTTCATTTACTTTCATGCCGGTCTCTCTTGATTTTTTTATTTCATCTGACACTTTTTCTAGCCCTCCTAACAATTCCCTTAAACTTCATGATACCCCTCATTCGTCACATCCCTTTCAGCTAGTTCTTTACGTCTAACTACCACTTTATAGAAACAGTTTGTTTCTGTCAATATCATAAGAAACGTTTCGTTACTTTTATAGAAAGGAAACTTTTTGTTTCTTATAATGAAGTTAGTAATCATTTTAAGAAGGTGCATTCGAATGTTGGGGAAAAGACTTGCTAAGCTTCGAAACGATAAAGGGTTAAGTCAATACGAGTTAGCAGAAATACTTGGCTTTTCAAGAGGGAAGCTCGCCAATTATGAGCAAGGGAGCCGACAACCCGATTATGACACATTGAAAATATTCGCTAGGTACTTCGGGGTATCTACAGACTATCTTCTAGGTAATTCTGACCGCATCGAATCTTCACAAACCGTTACGGTTGATGACCAGAATATTACATTTTCAACGGAAGAATTGCATCTTTTTGAGGTATTGAAAAAACACCCCTCGTTATTCCAAGATTTAGCAACAGATCCCGAAACAAAAGTGAGGGAGTTATCCAAACTTTATCGAATGAAAAGAATCCTGTTAGATGAGGATGAAGACGATTAATTTAAATCAAATCAAAAAGGTGATGTATCGTAGCCGGACGATACATCACCTTTTTACATACGATTATGCCGTTTTCAACTCAAGTCTTCTAGCAAGTAATGACAATGCATAATTGACGACGAAGTACATGACCGCAATCAGGATGAAGAGCGGTATCGTTTCGTTCATGTGATGCGCCTGAACGATTCTTGTATTATGGAGCAATTCCGGAAGAGAGATCACAACTGCAAGTGATGTATCTTTCAAAAGAGAAATGAATTGACTCACAAGATTGGGGACCATTCGTCTTAGCGCTTGAGGCAAAATGACCGTCCTCATCGCTTGGATATAAGTAAGCCCTGATGATCTGGCCGCTTCCATCTGTCCCTTTTCAATTGAATTCAGCCCGCCACGGACAATTTCCGCCAGCATCGCTGACTCAAAAATAGTCAGTGCCACAATGGCAGAAACAGTAATACTCAAGTTAATTCCTAATTCCGGAAGAGCAAGATACGTAAATAATATAATCAACAGCAATGGCAAGTTCCGTATAGCTTCTACTAAAACAGCTAGCACCTGTGAAAGGACAGGGATTTTAGCAAAACGCAACGTACCGATCGCCCCTCCAATAATAAAGCTGAGCACAATCGAAATGAAGGCCACTTTTAGCGTGATGTAAAATCCCTCCATTAAAAATGCTAGATTATCTGGAGAAAATGCACCTGTAAACTCCATGACGGCACCTCCTTAGTAGCTTTTGGCAAGACGTTTTTCAAGATGTCCTACGCCTAAACTTAATGGGATCGTAATGAGCAAATAAAAGATTGCAGCAAATATGTACACATCCAAAACAACATACGTCTTAGCTGAAATGAGATCGGCTTGATACATGAGTTCGGTACCTGCAATCAGTGCTAGAATGGACGAGTTTTTCACTAAATTGATAAACTGGTTTCCGATAGGAGGGATAACGATTTTTACAGCTTGGGGTAATATGATCATTCGCATTGTTTGCATATAGGTTAAACCTGAAGATCTAGCTGCTTCCATCTGACCTTTTGGCACCGCTAATATACCCGAACGAATGGCTTCACCGATAAAAGCAGATGTATAGATCGTCAGTGCAATCGTTCCTGCAGTAAATCCTGATAAGTTTAGCCCAAGAGTGGGTGTACCATAATAAAAGAAAAAAGCGATAACCAGCAGTGGGATGTTCCTGAAAAACTCAACATATGCAGTCCCAAACCATCGTAATGGTGCGATCGGCGTAATTCTCATGACCGCAATAATGGCACCTATAAAAAAACTGGCTATTAGTGCAATAAAACTGATTGTCAATGTAGCGATGAACCCATCCCAATACATATCGAAGTATTCCGTCAATATAGAAAATCTCATTTTCATTCCCACCTCACTTAACTTAATCAGGATGGGCAACTAGTTGCCCATCCTGATTTTAAGCATAACGAGCTATTATTTAGTACGGAAGCATCCTTTTACTTCAACAATCCTTCAAACCAACTGTCATAAATCTTATCGAATTCTCCACTCTCTCTTAGAGATTCCAACGCAGCATTCAGTTCATCCAAGAATTCCTTTTCCCCTTTTTTCACCGCAATTCCATAAGGCTCTTCTGTAAATTTCTCACCAACAAGTTCAAACGAATCATCTTCAGAAGCCATTCCTGCGAGGATGGAGTCATCTGTTGTTAACGCTTCCCCTTTTCCAGCTTGTAGCGCTGTAAATGCCTCCGCATAGTTTTCAAACTCCAATACCGGTGCATCTGGAGCTGCCGCCCGGATATTATCTGTCGATGTAGAGCCTTTCACCGCTAGTACGGTTGTGTCTTTCGTCAAATCGTCAATGCTTTGAACAGGACTTCCTTTTTTCACAAGAAGGGATTGACCCGCTTCAAAATAGATATCCGTGAAATCGACTTCTTTACTGCGTTCTTCTGTAACGGTCATCGTTGCAATAATGGCATCAATTTCCCCTTTATTCAGTAACGGAATTCTTGTTTTAGAAGTAACTTCTTTAAATTCGACTTTCGTTTCATCTCCAAGGATTTCCTTTGCCAATTGTTTGGCAATATCAATATCAAACCCTTCAACCTCTCCTGTAGAAGGGTTTTTCAAGCCAAATAATTTCGTATCATTTTTCACGCCAAAAATAATCTTGTCACGATTTTTAATCTCTTCGAGAACATTTGCGTTTACGTTTTCGCTTTCACCCTCTGCTTCGCCATCTGAACCCGACGTATTGTCCTCACCCGAATTACAAGCAGCCAACAGCAGAATCGACATCAGGGCTACTACCATCAATAAAAGAAATTTTTTTGTCTTTAACATGCACACATCTCCCCTTTTGTTTTTAATGATTTAAAATACGGCTGAGAAATAATCGCGCTCGTTCTTCTTTTGGATTTTCGAAAAACTCAGCCGGAGCGGCCTCTTCTAAAATTTTTCCTTGGTCGATAAAGACAATCCTATCGCCCACTTCTTTGGCAAATCCCATCTCATGTGTCACGACGACCATGGTCATTCCTTCTTTCGCGAGCGCTTTCATTACATCCAACACTTCGCCCACCATTTCTGGATCCAGAGCAGAGGTCGGTTCATCAAACAGCATGATATCCGGTTTCATGGCCAATCCTCTAGCGATCGCCACACGCTGTTGTTGCCCTCCCGACAACTGAGATGGAAAGGAGGATGCTTTGTCCGGAATCCCGACTTTCTTCAAATAGAATTCCGCAGTCTGTTTCGCCTCGTCTTTTGAAACCCCCAACACATTGATAGGCGCTAGCGTAATATTATCTAGAACTGTTTTATGTGGATATAAATTAAAGTGTTGGAAGACCATACCGATATTACGTCTTACTTTATTAATATTTGTTTTTTTGTCACTCAGCTTCATCTCGTTCACAATAAGCGAACCTTCCGAAATAGTTTCAAGTCTGTTAATACATCTAAGCAATGTACTCTTCCCTGAACCTGATGGTCCGATAATGACCACGACTTCTCCCTTTTGGATCGTGAGGTTGATATCTTTTAGAACATGAAAATCACCATAATACTTATTGACTTTTTCAAATGTAATCATGTCATTCCCCTTTCTCTCCCTTCGAAACTCCTAAAATTCAAGTTCATAGAGAGTTCAATCATTTCTGAATACTCATGTGTACCTGTCATTATAGCCATAGTTTTACAAATTGTCCATCTAGTATTTCATTTTTATATAATTAAATAATTCTAAAGTAGGATTACGTGAAGACAAAAAAAAACCCAAAAGAATGAAGAGTTCTTTTGGGTATACCTAGTCAAATCAATTAAGTTTGTGCACCATCCACATTCGTTTCAGGCATAGTTTCCTCCGGTGCAATATCTTCGAATGTCTCGCCTTTTTCAGCCAAATCACGCGTTCGATGTGCAATGCGCGAAGCCGCGCACGCTGCGACGCTGGCAACAAGATCGTCTAGGAATGTATGGATGCCTTTCCCTTTCTTTGTATCGAGCTCATTGATGATCCCGATCTTATTCTTATCGAGATGACCAAATGTCGTAACAGCGATGGAGCCATATGTAAACACAGCACCGAGTGCAATCGTTTCATCGACACCAAACAGACCTTCGTCCGATTCGACAATTTGCTGGAGCGGACCAGACAATTTCCCCTGTTCCGCTAACTCATCCAATTCAATACCGACTAAAATGGCATGTTGCAATTCCCGTTTCCGTAGCACCCCTTCAACCGATTCGATACAATGTTCCATTTGAAGCCCTGCATTATACGGGAGTTGCATTTCAAAAACGATTTCTGCGATCGACTCCAATGTCACCCCGCGTCGCAGTAATGCCTCTTTGGTCGCTTCAGTTACTAATTTTGAATGAACAATCTTCTTTTTATCAAACATACGCGCTCATCTCCCTTTTCGAATTACTTTCAAAGACAATGGAACCATTATACCTGTTAACTTGATTCAGCAGAAGTCTCCCACTTCCATTAGTGGCGAGATAAATGCCAGAAGGCATTTCAATCAGTGGGAATCCAGACTCCCTGTAGCTGACGCTTCGCTTTCAGTACAAAAAGATTTGCTGATTAGAGGAACTCAGGCTAAGGTCGCCGCGTACAGAAAGTGCCTTAATTTCCGCAAAAAACGCAGAAATACGCCAAATCAAACCCTTCGCTGTTTGATTGGCAACGCTTGAGTGACCAACGCCCTGTTGGCCCAAGCCTCCGGCGGATGTCACAGATTTTGAAAGGAGTTAATTGAGCTTTGCGCAATTCAAAATCTGGACGCAATTACGCCGAGGCGTAATTGATTCACGAATATGATACACTCTCTATACATCCCCATTTTTAGGAGGCATCATGCATGAAATACGGAAAAATTGAAGACATTTCGATTTACAGCGAATCGCTGGGCGAAGAGATGCAACTGCTCATCCACTTGCCGGATAACTATTCCCCCTTATTTAAATATGAGGTGCTCATCGCATCGGACGGAAAAGATTATTTCCAATATGGCCGTATTGGACGCGTGGTCGACCAATTGATGGAGGAAGAAGAGATTGAAAATATTATCGTCGTCGGGGTCCCCTATAAAAGCGTTCCCGAAAGAAGACGAATGTATCATCCTGACGGAGACCGCAGCGAAGCTTATATCCGTTTTCTTGCACATGAGCTCGTGCCCTATTTGGATAAAGAATATCCGACAAACCAAATAGGAACTAGCAGAGGGCTGATTGGCGATTCTCTTGCAGCGACAACATCATTACGTGCAGCATTGAAGTACCCTAATATATTCGGAAAAGTGATACTTCATTCCCCCTATGTCGATGACTTGGTCCTAAAAGAGGTGGAGGAGGCAAAGGATCTCTCCTCCATTTCAATTTATCATATTATCGGTGAAGAAGAGACCGAAGTGAAAACAACGGTAGATGGCATCCAAGATTTCCTGACCCCCAATCGATTATTAAAAGATTTGCTCGAAAAAAAAGGTATTCCTTACTTCTATGAAGAATTTAAAGGGAACCACACTTGGAAACATTGGCAACCCGATGTTCCCCGCGCTATCAAAAAGGTCTATGGCTATTCGATAAATTAAGTTAACCGGACATCGGTTGATTATTCTGTTATAATCGATAGTATAAAAATTTTATATCATTCTAATGAGGAGGTCTTGTACTATGAAATACGGCATTGTTGCATTCCCATCTAAAAAACTCCAAGATCTGGCAAATGCTTACCGGAAACGTTATGACCCGCATTATGCACTGATTACACCCCATATGACCATTAAAGGTGTTTTCGAAGCGAACGATCAAGAAATCGAAGAGGTTGCAAAGGCAATCCAAAAGGTGACGACTAAACATGATCCATTCGAATTGAGTGTTTCGAAGGTCGGTACATTTGCACCTATTACGAACACAATCTTCTTTAAAGTCGTTCCTAACGATGCATTACTTGCATTGTACAAAGACCTGAACCATGACTTCTTCGGTGATGAGCCTGAATATGCTTTTGTTCCACATATTACCATTGCACAAAAACTTTCATCTGGTGAACATGATGATATTATCGGTCAATTGAAAATGGTCGGTGTTGATCATACCGAAACGATCGATCGACTTCACCTACTTTATCAATTGGAAGACGGATCATGGACTGTCTATGAAACTTTCCGTCTTGATGAGGACAATTAAGCGTTGTTTATGGTAAGAATCGCAACTTCTGACCTTGAAAGAGAACATGCATTTTCTGTCAGAAGAAAAGTGTTCGTGGAAGAACAAGGCGTGCCCCTGAACTTGGAAATCGATGATTTAGATAAAACGGCAACCCATTTTGTTGTCTATTCATCAGATACCCCAATCGGTGCCGGCCGCCTGCGAATGACGACTGACGGTGTAGGGAAAGTGGAACGGGTCTGTATATTGGAAGATTTTCGCGGAAAGCATCTAGGTAATCTTGTGATGCATGCGCTCGAAGAACATGCGCAAGAAACAGGGTTGACGAAAATTGTTCTGAATGCCCAGTCCTATGCAATACCTTTCTACGAAAAATTAGGTTATGTTGTGACATCCCCTGAATTTATGGATGCGGATATCCCGCATCGTGCAATGGAAAAACATATTCTAGAACCATCCTGAAGCACTTTTAGCTTCCAAAGGTTAAAAAGTTCGCCTTGCTGAATCAGCAAGGCGAACTTTTTCATATCTATTAAACGTATTTATTGACAAACAAGCCTTTTCCAGTAATTTTAGCGAGAATCGGTGAAAGGTTGTCGTGATTCGGACCATTTCCCTTTTCATAGGAAGAGGGAGGTGAAGCAATTGCCGTCCTCTTCTTTTCATCATAGACATTTAAATGATTTTGCTCACTTAAAACATCACGACTCAATAATTCTTCAGTGAAACTCACTTTTGCTACGCGATCGATTTTCGTGAATTTAGAAGGCTCCATATTCATCCGTTCTGCATATTGTTGGGATTGAATGGAGTGGATCGGTAAAAGATACCCCATTGCTCACACCCCCCTCTTCAAAAGTTAGTTTCTACTCTATATTTCTATATCCATATGTTGCGAACTCCAAACCTATTCTCCGAAATTTCTTCTATTCTTACTGTCTACCCAGCATATTTTGGATGTCTTGGATATTTACTGATTTTCCATCTGAGACAATGGAGCGCACCAGTTCATCTTCCATCTGCTGCGGAACGTCTTTCTTAGCAAGCTTCCCAACTTTTCGTATGATTTTCCTCACTTGGCGTTCATCACTGAAATCCGCATATTGAATGGCATTTGCCAGCGCAAACACTTCTTCCATCGGGACGCCGGTTTTTGATTCGATTTTCCGGAAAAATGAATCATTCATATGTTATCCCCCCTTCTAATTAGCAAAAACTTTTGCCCACAATAATGAGCAAGATAAAGAGAACAACAATTAGAACGAATGTCGAACCGCCGTAGTTATTGCATTTACCTCCATCAAAATAGCCGAAGCTAGGCCCGTAACCGTATCCGCCTCCACATCCCCATCCATCTGGATAGCCTCCATACATGAAAATCCCCCCTTCCTTCTCCACATATAATATGCAAAGAAGATTTCGAAGGAGGGGCATACGCACAGATTTTAAAAAGCCGATAATGGCGTACTTATTTTGGTACGATTCAAATCTTTCCCTTCGGTTTAAAAAATACCGAAGCAATAAATCCGAAAAGAATAGCCGCGCTGATTCCAGAACTTGTCACCTCAAACATACCTGTCAACACACCGATCAAACCATGCTTTTCTGCTTCTGCCATTGCACCATGTGTCAAGGAATTTCCAAACGACGTAATCGGAACAGTGGCACCCGCTCCAGCAAAATCGATTAACGGTTCATACAGTCCGAATCCGTCCAATATCGAACCGGCCACAACGAGAATACACAAAGTATGCGCAGGGGTCAATTTAGCTACATCGAATAACAACTGCCCGATTACACATATCAGACCCCCGACAATAAATGCTGTTATGAAAATTGAAATCATTTATCCCACTCATTTCATCGTTAATTCGACTGCGTGCGCGATGCAAGGGATCGTATCTTTTTGTTGAAACGATAATGGCGACAACAGTGCTCCTGTCGCGATTAACAGAACCCGTTGATATTCACCTTTCATCATTTTACCGATCACCTCGGAAAAATAGACTGCCGCAGAACAACCCGCTCCGCTTGCTCCCGCTAAAAACAAAGGATCATCCCCGTAAAATTCGGCGCCTGCATCTCGGAAATTTTCTGTAATCTGGATGCCTTTATTCCCTGCCAGTTTTTTATAAATTTCAAATCCAGACTTTCCGAGATCGCCTGTCATAATGCAATCATAATCACTCTCTTTCGTCTGATGGCCTTTCAGATGACGATAGAGCGTATCCGCTGCAGCCGGTGCCATCGCGGCTCCCATATTGAGCGGATCGGTCATCCCCAAATCCACAGCAGTTCCTATCGTTGCACATGTAATAGAAGGTGTTCCCTTTTTTTGTGGTGTCACTACAGCTATACCGGCCGCCGTAACCGTCCATTGAGCAGTTTCAGGCTTTTGTGCGCCATACTCGACCGGATAGCGGAATTGCCTTTCAATCGCATTATGCTGACTAGAGGCACCCACCACTGCATATTTAGACATGCCCATTTCGGTTAACAGTGCAGCCATGATCGTGGTAGATATGGATGTCGCACACGCAGAAAACATGCCAATATAGGGGATTTCCAAAGTCGTTGCACTAAAATTGGAAGGTGTCATCTGATTGACTAAGTCGCCAATGAGTAAATAATCGGCGTCACTTGGATTGGCATCCACTTTACTAAGCGCGATCATACAAGCGTCTTCCATCATCTTGGCATGCGCATGTTCATTCGTTTTTGTATCACAACGCTCATCATCATAGATCTTATCAAACTGATCACTGAAGGGACTTTGCTTTTCCAACGGCCCTGCAGTCACACCGGTCGTGGCAATGGAAGGCATCGTTTTAAAGGTTAACAGCCCTTTTCTTACCATGACACCACTCCCAATTTGACAAGTATCGTTTTAATAAGCGCAACAGCAAAAGCGGAAAACACGCCAAACAGGATAACCGATCCCGCTAATTTAAACATGTTTCCCCCTACTCCGAGTACATATCCTTCCGACTTATGTTCAATCGCGGCAGAAACGACTGCATTACTGAATCCTGTGATCGGTACAGCACTACCTGCCCCACCGAATTGGCCGATTTTCTTATATATACCAAAGCCGGTAAGAAGCATCGCAATGAAAATCATTGTTGCAACGGTCGGGTTACTGGCTGTCCTCTCCGTAAAATCAAAAAAAGACATATAAAATAAAGAGATGAATTGACCGATCAAACAGATTGTCCCGCCCGTCAAAAATGCAAAAAACATATTGCGTACCAACGGCGTTTTCGGTGACATGTCCTGCTCCAACTTTGCATACTTTTTCTCGTCCATTATGTCTCTTCCTTTAGCAATGATTTTAATTTCTTTATCGTTTTATCGATATCTTTTTTCTCATCCGAATCGATGAGCTTATTCGCTTCCATCCATATTTTACTGTCTGCTGATATGGTCACTTCACGATCCGGATATTGCTTTTCCAGTTCCTTTTTCAGTTCCTTTTCAATTTTATCCTTTTTGAATCGAGAAAATGCTTTGAGGGAAATCCCTGCTACCACTTCATCTTCATGGAATATCGTGGCAGCGGAGGCTACTCGCTTATCGTTTGTGAATAATTCTTTTGCCTTTTCAGACTCCCCATTCGCCCCATCATAACTGCGGATTCCATTCCACGAACAGCCGGAGAGTAAAATAAGTGTGAAAAACAGCATGACAACTTTTCGAATACGCGTCCCCTCCATTTTTTCTCAGTATGCCTTTTCCTTCTTAACTTTATTCATAACCAGTCCGTCTGCCCGTTTATCCCGAAACCTGTCGCATAAAGTAATAAAGAATTGAGAAAAGGAGGTGGAATGAATGGGATGTGGAAGAAATGAAGATGTTAGAGAAGTCCGTCATCACGATAATTGTATTTGCGAGGTCGTTCGTGCTATTAAACGGATTCAGGACATGCGGGAAGAACTGGACTGTGATGATTGTAGAACAGACTGTTTCTTGACTCCTCTAGGCAGTTTAAGCCCATCACGGCGACGTCCGAACACACGGGTATTTACGCTATCAACAGATGATGGTGATCTTTTCAAAGCATTTTTCAAGCGTGGGAGAAGAGAGAGAGAGTTTGAAAGAGAACTCAATGTAGAAAATGAAAGAGAAAGAGACAGTGATTGTGATCGCGAAAACTGCTTTTCTGTCTTCTTTAGAGTTCAAAACGTATTTGACAATTGCTGTGCAACATTAGAAGTTCTTGAACCACGTGACGAAAGAGGCAGAAGAGTAAATCTCTTTAAACATGGCAAATTTGATTTTAATGAATTTTGTAAAGTTGAAAGATTTGAAAGAACAGGTTCTTGTATTACCGTTGACTTGAAATGCTTCTGTGGTGTTCAATGTTTTAGAGATGTGCACCTTCAATGTGACGACGATTAATTGATTTGACCTGCAATGCTCAGTTTGCCCGATTGGCTTGTGCCAATCGGGCAAACTTTTAGTTGCAAAGTCCATTTTCATTCGAAATACCATCAAAAAAAGCAGAACGAAAGAACCCGTTCCGCCTTCTTTTTTTAGCTTTCAACGAATGGATTCCCGCGCCAAAGAATTTCTTCGATTCTCCCCATTTCGATGGCAACGAATTCTTTCTCCCCTTCCGCCATTTCAATAATCAATGTTTCGCCTTCTATCTTTTCAATGGTCCCTTTCACTTTTTCTTCTCCCATTACAAACTGAAGTGGTCGATACACTTGGCGGGCAAATGGGGATCCGAGATAATTGATCCTTCTAATGATGGAGGGATCAGGCATTTTTTGTAAAGGCCGTTCCTCTTGCACTTCTTGGATTACTTGCTGCTCTATTTCTTCTAGACCGTCTTGTGCAACGACTTGGCTCTCATCTTCATTGGTGACAAAAACCGACGTGCTTTCTTCATCCTTTATCGTAACTTTAATATAAACAGGTGGCCCTTGAACAAACATTAACGGTTCATTTCGGAACATGAATAGCACATCCTTTCTAAAAGCATTATATGCACCCAAGTTGCCCAAAGTTCTATCAAAATCGGTATGGCGCCTGCTAAATAAAAAAAGCTTTCATCGGTTTTATAAATCACCAATGAAAGCTGTTGCGAGACCAAGATAGATAATAATACTGATGACGTCGTTCAATGTCGTGATGAAAGGGCCTGATGCAACTGCCGGGTCAATTTTCATCTTATGCATGAACAACGGAATAAAAGAGCCCGAAATCGTTGCAACAAATATGGAAACGAGAATGGCTGCCCCAACGAGAAGACCTATGATAAATTCATGCTTCCATACATAGATCAGTCCGACAACAAAAACCGCGCATAGTAAACCCGTAATCAAGCCGGTTCCAGCTTCACGTAACAGCAGCTTGAATTTGCTTTCATCTTCCACGTCCCGAGTTGCAATCCCACGCACTGCAACAGCGAGCGCTTGCGTTCCGCTATTCCCAGCAGTTCCCGCAATTAGGGGTATGAAGGCTGCCAATAAAGCCACTTTCGATATCGTTTCCGTAAACAAATCAATTAAATTAGCAGTCATCATGCCGAGTACTAATAGTATCAATAACCAGGGCAATCTCTTTTTAGCCGCGGAAAAGGAGTTTTTATCGAACGTATCCATATTGGAAACGGCGGCAAGTTTCGAGTAGTCATCAGACGCCTCTTCATCGAGGACATCGATAATATCATCGACCGTTATGATGCCGAGAATATGTTGTTGAAAATCAACAACGGGAACGGCAAGGAAATTATAGTCTTTGATCATTCGTGCAACTTCTTCTTGATCTTCTGAAACAAGTACACTGACAACACGTTCATTCATAATCGAACTGATTAACGTATCCTCGTCCGCGATGATTAAATCCCTCAAGGAGACGACTCCCGTCAGTCGATTATCGTCATCTACAACAAACACATAATAAATCGTTTCCGCTCCTGGTGCCTCATTCCTCAAAATGGTCATTCCAGAACGGACCGTCGAGTTTTGCGGCACCGTTACATATTCAGTTGTCATAATGGAACCGGCTGTGTATTCCTCATAATGAAGCAAGGCCTTAATTTCAGTTGCAGCATTTTTATCCATTAATGTCAAATAACTGACAACTTGTGATTTATCTAGTTCCTTCAGGACATCTACCGCGTTATCGACGAACATATAGGAAATCATGTCCGCTGCATACGTCGTGTCCATCTCCTGAAGGAACTGTTTGTATTCATCCGCATCAATTTCACTTGTCTCGAAAATCTCCGCAAGCTCTTTAGGTGACAAATATCGGTAAATCCTTTTTCGTAATTCGGGTTCGACCTTCTCGTAGAATAGAGCCCGATCATACGGATGAAGAAGTAGATATTCTCCCCTAAAAGTTCGTATATCCTCATGAAGAAGCGTATCTTTTAGCTTTTCCTCATCGAGATTAATTTCCTCTTTGTATTCTTCATTTTCATACATAACTACACCTTCTTTCTTCACTGGATTCAACCAGGGCTAGGCCTTCAGCTTATTGAGTATGAGTTGATATCCTTACACTATTATGCTGCGGCTGAATCAATCCCAACTCTGCATCTCCACATCAATTCAGGGTAATCTATAGCTATAGGAAACACAATCGATGGAAGGATGAGAGCGGATATGAAATTTGATATTATCGGCGACATTCATGGCTGTTACCAAGAATTCGTATCGTTAAGTGAAAAGCTCGGCTATAGGATGGAAGACGGTTTACCGGTGCATCCCGACGGAAGAAAACTCGTTTTTGTCGGAGACGCTATGGATCGGGGACCAGACTCCCTCAACATGTTGCGACTGCTTTTCAAGATGCAGGATGCAGGTATTCTCCAATATTCCCCGGGAAATCATTGCAATAAACTTTACCGCTATGCGAAAGGGAATAACGTAAAACTGGCACATGGACTGGAAACGACGGTAGCTGAAATAGATGCACTACCTGCTATGGAACGGATCTCATTTTTAAATCGCTACCGTCAATTTTACGAAGCGCTTCCCTTATATCTGATGCTAGATGATAACAAGCTCATCGTGTCACATGCAGGAATCCTTGCCAATATGATCGGTGCACCTTATTCGGAAAAAATACGTGTTTTTGTCCTCTATGGAGATATCACCGGCAAGAAATTGCCAGATGGAAGACCCGTCAGACGTGATTGGGCCAAACATTATAAAGGCGATGCTTGGATTGTCTATGGTCATACACCTGTAAAAGAAGCACGCTTTGTCAATCATACCGTCAATGTAGATACCGGTTGTGTGTTCGGTGGAAAATTAACCGCATTGCGATTCCCAGAAATGGAAGTACTATCTGTCCCTTCTTTGCAATCTCTCATAGAAGAGAAATTTACGACGTTTGACTGATCATACATTGCATATCGTGGGGTAGGTCGCTGTTAAAAAGTTGATAGATCCCTGTTAGCGGATTTGTAAATCCAAGCTTTGCACAGTGCAAAGCTTGACGTCCGATTATTTCAGTTGATCCTCCATATAGATCATCTCCGCTCAACGGATGCCTCTTCCACTGCATATGCACACGGATCTGATGCGTCCTTCCCGTTTGAAGGACAAGCTTAACCAATGCCAAGCTTTGTCCATTTCGTTGCAATCGTCGAAGGACCTCTACATCAGTCCGAGCATACTGCCCATCTGGACGCACGATCCGCTTAATGATACTTCCTTCTTTCCGTCCGAGCGGCTGTTCGATCACAAAACGATCTATTTCGGGCCATCCTTCAACAATGGCCTTATATTCGCGATGAAATCCGGAAGCCATCATCTGCTCGCTTAACAGATGATGGATATGCCGGTTTTTAGCAATGCATAGGAGTCCTGACGTATCCCGATCCAGTCGCGTAACGACATGGACCGTAGCCGGAAGTCCTTCACGAGCAAATTTGCCGGCCACAAGATTGGCAACTGTGCCCGTTGGATGGTCACGGGATGGGATGGTACTTTTCCCCGCGGGTTTGTCCACAATGATGAATGCCTCATCTTCATAGAGGATGGACAATTCCCCTTCTTCTGGCTGCAATCCCGCACTTGGTTGCTCGGGGGGAAAATGAACAGCTACTAGATCTCCTTTTTGCAATAGATGACGGACATTTCGTTCAATCCCATTCACTGAAATATGTCCGCCCTCATATTTCGTCGCAGTCAACGTCCTTCTGGAGATGCCTTTCGCATGTAGGAATTCACGCAGCAGGACATCGTCTTCCTCCACATGGAATGTCAGCCTGAATCGTGGGTCTTGCCCGTCCCTATTAATCATCACTGTCGATGAATGAATCCTGGACGCGTTTCCAAAATGGGAATGAACGGAAACGTGCAAACCGGACTCTTTCATCTGCCACCGTGTACTCAATCGATTTCACATCTTTGTGGAGCAGCTGCAAATGATCGATGGTCACCATGAAGTCTGGACTATTCACGGGCGTGAGCACGCATTTATGATGATCCGGCAATACGAGTGGCGAGCCGACCGTACGAAACACCCGATTGTTAATAGATGCCATTTCAGTTAATTGAAAGGCAGAGAGGGAAGGATGAATAATGGCCCCCCCAAGCGCTTTATTATATGCAGTCGAGCCGGAAGGCGTGGAAGCACAAAGCCCATCGCCTCGGAACCGTTCAAAAAGCTCTCCATTCAATTCCACATCCATGACGAGTGTCACGTCAGGAGACTTGACGGTCGACTCATTCAACGCCAGATACTTTGCACTTTCTTTCATATTTTGGTAGTTAATGGTCACCTCAAGCAATGGATATTCGATCACATTGAATTCCATCCGTGCAATGGAAATGACCAGTTTCTCCAACTCTTCAGGCTTCCAGTCTGCGTAAAATCCAAGGTGGCCCGTATGAATGCCGACAAATGATGTGTATGGCAAACGATGCTGGTACTTATGGAATGCATGCAATAATGTGCCATCTCCACCGATTGACAGAACGATTTCCGGTTCCTCTTCATCGAAAACGAGACCAAAATCTTGTAAGTAGTTTTTCGCTTCGTCCATTAGCCGATTCGATAATGCATCATTCCTCGATTGTATGGCAAACCTCATACTCATTACCTCTTTTTCCATTTCTTTTTCTCGTAACTTCTTGTGGCTGTTTCTTTAAACGCACTGAAATACTGCTGTGCGTCTTGGATTTCATCACGGATTTGTGACATTTCTTCATCGAGTTGAAAGGCTGCTTCGGCTGCCCGTTCCAGCCGATGCCTAATTTCATCTGGCATTTCACCTTCGTACTTATAGTTTAAGGAGTGTTCGATAGATGCCCAGAAGTTCATCGCCAACGTCCGAATCTGGATTTCCGCCAAAATCGATATTTCCCCATGAATCGTCTGAACCGGATAATTGATAATCATATGGTAAGAGCGGTATCCACTCGGTTTTTTATTAGAAATATAGTCCCGCTCTTCGATTATTTCAAGATCTTTCCGCTTGCGCAATGTCTCGACAACCTTCTCGATATCATCCACAAATTGACACATGATCCGTACACCTGCAATATCAGGCAATTCTGTAGCAAGTTCGGCTGATGGCTCAAATGGAATGCCTTTTTCAAGTGTACGATCATAGATACTCGCCAACGGCTTCACTCTGCCCGTTACAAATTCAACCGGTGTATGTACATCTTCCAGCTCATACTGAGCACGCAATCCTTTCAACTTCACTTTCAATTCATCTACCGCTTGTTTGTATGGTGCAAGAAATTGATTCCACTGCCTCATCCGAATCCCTCCTAGCCGTTATTCCGCGTTTTGAAGTATCGAACTGAATGTTTGTTCAACAGCTGTCGAGAAGCTTTCCCCATAATTATCATTACCCTCAATATTGAAAATCAACATCGTTAGCTCTTCCTTAAAACCGTTCAATGTCACTTCTCCGTCGTCCCATGAAAGAATAGGGTCTACATCCGCTTTCAAAGCCTCCACCATCATCGGCCAAACTGCTTGTGGAAAATGATAATAGGTGTAGCCATCCTCAACATCAAACAAATAGACAAATGAAAATTCATCGCTATCCGTGATCATTTTTCCCGCGGGCTTCCCTTCAGGTGCCTTCGTCTTTTCTGCTACTGTAAAATGGACGTGATCTCCATTCAAATTTGCATGGTTGATTTGATTTAAATTGCTCACAATCTTTTCTTCCCTTCACCTGTCATTACGTTTAGTCTACCATATGATCCGCGCCCTTGCAGTTTAGAATATGCGTTTTTCAGTGGAAATTGGTATAATAGATATGCGGAATCGCTTGACCTAATCAAACGCTTGAAGCAGAAAGGAATGTTTGTCATCGATACGCGTACAATCCGTACTTTGATGGAGCTCAATGCAATGCAATCTTTCGGAGCTGTCCAGTCATACGCGGAGTCAAACTCCCCCTCTTCCATGTTCAATAGCATGCTGGAAGAGCTGTTAGGTAGCTCCACCATCACGGACACCTTATCCTCATCGTACAATGGACAGCATACAGCGCTTGAAAGCTTGCATTATACTGGTAGTCAACAAGTATTTGTACCCACCTCCTTGCAAACTGCTCTAATGGCGACAACTGAAACCAAAAGCGGTTCAGCTTCGATCGGGCAAAGCTCCATCGGAAGCTATGAAACCATTATTCGACAAGCTGCTGAAAGATATGGGATTCCTGACAAACTAATCGCTGCAATCATTAAACAGGAGTCGAATTTCAATAATCATGTAGTCAGTCGTGCCGGCGCACAAGGACTTATGCAACTTATGCCAGGAACAGCCAAGTTCCTCGGTGTAGCAGATAGTTTCGACCCAGCCCAGAACATCATGGGCGGTACTAAATATTTAAGACAAATGCTTGATCAGTTCGGTGGAGATATTCAATTAGCACTTGCCGCCTATAATGCAGGACCCGGAAACGTTAAAAAATATGGGGGAATTCCTCCCTTTAAAGAAACAGAGCAATATGTCAGCAAAGTGCTAAACTACTATCGGATTTAGATTTTCCTAACCATTTTGCAATGGATGTCCAAGCGGTTTATTTGTGAAAATCCCGACAGGTTGGTAGAATGTCCATACAGTCAGAACAAAGGAGATTGACATGATGATGCGAAAACCTTTGATCCCTTATGAGGAGATCGGTGCTGAGAAATTATCGGAACTCATCGACCTGTTTTACGAAAAAGTGGCCGTACACCCGGACCTGTATCCGATTTTCCCGAAAGACCTGACAGAAACAGCACGTAAACAAAAACAATTTCAAACCCAATATTTAGGTGGACCCAATTTATATACAGAAGAACATGGTCACCCTATGATGAAAGCTCGCCATATGCCTTTCCCGATTTCGCCGGTTCAAGCGGAAGCGTGGCTTGCCTGTATGGCTGAAGCGATGGACGAAGTCGGACTAGAAGGGAAATTTCGTGAGACGTACTACAAACGCCTCGTCTTAACTGCTCATCATATGGTGAACAGAAGCGGGGAGGAGAAGTATACGTGAACAAGCGAACTCTATTGGAAAATCCAATCAGTCCTTCAACGTTAACTAGACCCATTGAATTATATGTATTTGTTGACCCACTCTGTGGGGAGTGCTGGTCAATCCAACCACTCCTTCGAAAATTACAAGTTGAATATGAGCGCTATTTTACACTTCGGATCGCCCTGCGCTCTTCTTTACCGATCATGAATTCAAAATGTACTCAAAAAGTGGAAGATACACTCGCTTGCGAGCAAACACATTCCACTTTTCCTTCGATCGCTGTCAAAGCAGCTGAATTCCAAGGTAAACGAGCAGGGTTTCGTTTTTTGAGCAAAATGTTGGAATATTCCTTTTTAAAATCACGCGATGTGACGTCTTTTTCCGTACTTGTTGAAATTGCTCAAAAGGTAAACCTTGATGTCGATGAGTTCATTCGTGATTTTTCTTCCAAGAATGTCTTGCGTTCCTTGCAGGTCGACTTGTATATGTCAAAAGAAATGGAAGTTGAACATGCTCCGACATTTGTATTTTTCAACGAGAATATAGAAGACGAAGGGCTAAAAGTGAGCGGTCTGTATGGATATGAAGTGTACGAACAAATCTTAGAGGAATTGCTTGATGAATCGATTATTCCTGACTTACCGCCTTCCCTCGATGATTTGTTCCACCGTTTCGATACACTGACAACAGCGGAAATCGCAGATATTTACAATCTTCCCGAACGTTCCGCAGAACGCGAACTAAAAAAACGCCTGCTCCAACAACATGTCGAAAGAGTGACAATCGAAGACATTACGTTATGGCGAAAAAAACAAAAATAATATCATAAAAAAACTTCCTCACTCAAAAATCGGTGAGGAAGTTTTTTTATGTATATGCTGTAAAATTAAAAATTCCTTCAGCCTGATTGAAAACGCTTGTCACGTAGAAGTCAGGCTAAGTACGCGACGTCCTGTCGCAACGCATGCATGACTCGCATCCTGCGAGCCCGCGCGAAGTCTTGCGAAGACGCGAATAGTACTAAGGTTCATGAGCGGACGAGCGATTAATGAAGGCATCCTAAAGGCGCCGCGTCCTGCGGCATCGGATGCATGACCTACTTCCTGTAGGCCTCAACAACGGATGCAAGCGTTTGTCAACAGGCTGAACGAAAAGAGCATCCGACTCCTGGGGGGGAGTGGATGCTCTTTTACAAAGGGAATGGGAGAAATGTTCACGTTCAAACAAAAGGGGTGTATGTTTGGTATGTGATTTATTTCACATCCTTACTTTATCATAAAATAATAGTACCATCAACTTTTCACAAGGAATTTCACATGACTGTCACAAAAAGCGTTTACATTTGGAGAATCATTCCTCTTTTTGTCGTTTCATGACCTATCATGACAAAAAAGCTCCTCTGAATTCCCCTCACCTTCCTAAAAAAAGGGTCCTAACCGTCACGCATGACGTCGGACCCTTTCGGTACTCAAATCTTATTTATTCAATAGGAGTGATTCAAGCTCGTTTAATTTCTCTTCAAAGACTCGGCAGGCTTCTTCAATTGGCGCTACGCTCGTCATATCTACCCCGGCTTTTTTTAGCACTTCAATTGGGTAATCGGATGAACCGGCTTTTAGGAAGTAATTGATGTACCGGTCGACTGCCGGCTTCCCTTCCGTCAAGATTTGATTGCTAAGTGAAACGGCTGCACTATAGCCGGTCGCATACTGATACACATAATAATTATAATAGAAATGTGGGATTCGGGCCCATTCGAGTCCAATCTCTTCGTCAACGACCAAATCCTCCCCGAAATACTTCTTATTCAGTGCGTAATACTCTTCTGTCAATTTTTCGGCGGTTAAAGGAATTCCCTGTTGGTCAAGCTCGTGGATTTTATGTTCGAATTCCGCAAACATCGTTTGGCGAAAAACTGTGCCTCGGAATCCGTCCAACCAATTATTTAACAGATAAATCCGTTTCTGCTCATCATCGATTGTTTTCAATAAATGATCATTCAAAAGAGCCTCGTTCACCGTAGAAGCCACTTCCGCGACAAATATGGAATAACCGCTATAAATGAATGGCTGTGTTTTTCTGGAATAATAACTGTGTACACTATGGCCAAACTCATGGGCGAGTGTAAAGAGGTTATTCACATTGTCTTGCCAATTCATGAGAATATATGGATTTGTTCCGTAAGTACCGGAAGAATAGGCGCCAGAACGTTTCCCTTTGTTTTCACGGACATCGACCCAGCGGTTTTCCAGCCCTTCTTTGACGATAGATACATATTCATCGCCTAACGGGTGGAAACTATCCAACATCGTCTTCGTCGCTTCGTCATACGTAATTTCCATCTTCACATCTTGAACGAGCGGGGCGTATAGATCCCACATATGCAAATCCTCTAATTCGAACATCTTTTTTCGAAGAGCTACGTACCGTTGCAATAAATGAACATTCTTATTGATCGTCGCGATCAGGTTATCATACACTTGTTCAGGAATATGATTATTGGACATTGCCGCTTCCCGCGCAGATGCATAGTTCCGGATGCGCGCATTGACATTATTCCCTTTGACATTCCCCGATAGCGTAGTAGCGAATGTATTTTTGAATTCTCCGTACTTGGAATACATGGCCATAAAGGCATCTTCGCGTACACGTCGATCATCACTTTCCAAGAAGCGGATATAACGGCCATGCGATAATTCAACTTCTTCCCCATTTTCATCTTTGACAGTTGGGAATGTTAAGTCTGCATTATTCAACATGCTGAACGTTGCCGAAGCATTGCTCGTTACTTCTGATAATTGCGCGATCAATGCTTCTTGCTCCGCCGGCAAAACATGCGGGCGTTGCGTATTGACCTCTTCAAATTCCTGTTTATAAAGTTTTAACTCATCATATTCTTCGACGAATTTATCCAATTCATCTTCATCGATGGCCAAAAGCTCTGGAAGGAAGTAGGACAGAGCTGTCGATACTTTTACGTAGAGTGATTTGATACGGCTATCCATGGCCTGATAGAAGCTATTTGTCGTATCCTGGTCGCTCTTCAAGTGCGCATACGTATAAAGTCTGCGCAATCTCTCAGACAAGGTATCACGATACGTCAAGGCTTCAAAAAGGGTCTCTGCTCCATGATGAAGCGTCCCTTTATAGGATTCAGCCTTTTTTGCAAGTTCCTCCACTTCAGCAAACTCTTTTTCCCATACCTCATCTGTGGCAAAGATATCCTCTAGGCGCCATGTTTCCTCCACTTTTACTTCATCGCGGGCTAATACTTTCTTATTCGTTTCAGTTGACATGTATTATCTCCCTTCGCTTTTATTTCGGATAACGAATCAGACCTATTTTCTCAATTTTCACTTCCCTTTGCAAGGAATCTTGCTGCTATGAAGGCATATATGCTTTGTTCGTCGATGCTGTTAGGATTATGGAATGGGACAATGCCGGCTGTAAGAAGGAAATCACGATAGGCTAAACAGGCATGCTCCTTCCTTTCGGATAGTTGCCCAATTCGGGCGAGATACTTTCTAACATGAGCTTGTGACAAATTATTTAAACTGATTCCTTGCCGTCTCATATAATAAAGCAATGCCAATTGCCACTCACAATCATGTTCCCGGAATGCATCACTTCCTCTCACGGGCACGCCGATCCATAACGGAAGTTCGGTTGGTAAAAGGCGTAATTCATAACAGATCCGTAAAAAAGAATTGCGGATCCCTTTCCGATTCAATAGTATGCGTGATTGCAAAAATTGGTTGCGCAACGATAAATAGATCGTCGTGTATTTTTGTAAGTCTTCTGCAGTGGGTGTTTTCGGGCGCGCAAAGGGAAAGATTTGCATCGAACTCGATAATGTTCGATGAATGCCGATATGGCGATTTCCTACTACATGGAATAAGCTACTGTAATAATGGAAGCGTTCTGTTTGGGGATTATACGTCAGAAGGACACGGCCTTCAGGGGAATGACGGGTCAAAAAATGTTCATCAAAATGGGATAAATGAAAAATACCAATACCTTGTGGAATACCAACAAATTTTTCGGGCGTACGCAAAATCCAAACGGGATCCATCCCTATGCTTCGGTAGCCCGATGAGCGGGCTTCCATATCAGCGACAGGGATTGTACTGCATTGGAATTCGATAGGGATTCGCTTATTTCTATTAATGACAAGGAGATCTGGACGCTGGGCCAACATTTTAAAATACGGTTCGAGTTCAACGTGGTCTGCATGTTGTTGAAAAAATAAATACAATTGTTGTTTCCCTTGGAGATGATCTTTGGATTCACCTTCTGAAAAGAAACTTGGACAGGCTTCATTTTTCTTATGTGCGAAATGAGGCGCCACAATCTCTCCAATTTTCAAGTGGACCGGCTTTTCGCACTGTGGACAATAGAAACTTTGGGATTGTCGCCATTTTTTCAATTGTTCCTTTCGATATGTTTTCGTAAGAACGATCAGTTTCCCTTCTTTTGTTTTAGCTGCGAGTATGAAAGCTCCCTCCTTTCATTTTAATTTTACGAATTTTCCAACCATAAATCAACTATCTCGTTCAAGAACAAAAGTGCAGGGCGCCTGCCTAGACGCGACAGGCGTAAGACGTTAGGAAGGCAGTCTAAATTCGCCGCGTCCTGAAACAAGTGCCTTAATTTCTCCAAAGGACGCAGAAATATGGCCAATCGAACCCTCCGCTGTTCGATTGGCAACGACTGCATGACCCACATCCTGTGGGCCCAAGAGGCGCTTTTTGCCTCACAGTCAAAACGTCTTATGACCCGAGCGTCTGGCGCCCGGAGTCTAGACGACCACAAAAAAACAGCCACCCATTAGGTAGCTGTCCGCAATTCTGTCTATATTATGCTGAAAAATAAGCTTGAATTTTTGAAAAGACATCCTCATCCATAATCAGAGTGCCGTACTCTCTTATGCGATGAATCGTCAAATTGGACGGTGTACCAAACTCAGATAGCACACTGTATAGATCGGATTTCCTTGCATTTTTCATCACTTCATCATCGTATTCCAAATATATATAGTATTTATCTTCATACGAATAGAGCGATGTCTTTACCTCATAGTCAGCCGCTCGTACTGCCAGCGGGATCAGATCGTCGAATTCGTTAAAAACAAACATATTGTCGTTCCATTCAAATGCTCCCCTATCCATCGCCGATGTCGAATTTTCATCATTTTCAAACAATTCATCGTGATGTTGAAACAATTTCCTCGGATCGTCTACTCCAAACGGTGAATCCAACGGTTCGCCGTCCTCAGATAGTTGCGCTCGTGTCACAGTTACTTCGATACCACCGCTCATCGCGTGCACTTGTATCCATAATGGACCTTCAGCCTCAAACTCGGCCTCATCATTGACTTCATCCATCATTTCCCAGAAAAGTTCCTCGCTTTTGTCGCGGTTATACCATACTTCTTCACGGGTGAAGCCCCGCTCTTCAATATCCATATATGAAAGGAAAAACTTAACAGTATTTTCATTAATGCGCTCTATTTCCATCTCTATTCCTCTCCCTTCCTCCAAAACAAGTTTTACTTGTTTCTTTCAATGTTAGTAAACAACCTGCAATGCTTATTCTTACTATATGACCGTCGAACAGGATTTGAAAGGGTTCCGCCTGATGACGAGTAATTTTGATAGTAATAGCATTGTAGAGAACATCCTTCAGGAAAGCAAGAGAAATACAAAAAGCCGATAGGTATAAGGCATTTTACAATGTCTGCTCCTATCAGCCCTACATTATTGTATGTTTAGTTTACCATGCGTCGTGCTTCAAGTAGCTGATAGGCTCTTACTTTTCTTGGTAGGAATCGACGAATCTCATCTTCATTATACCCTACCTGCAGCCTTTTTTCATCCAGAATGATTGGTCTTCTCAATAGACCTGGATGTTCTTGGATCAACTCATAAAGACGTTGTAATGGGAGACTTTCCACATCAACATTTAGCTTTTGGAATATTTTAGATCTTGTTGAAATAATTTCATCCGTACCATCTTCGGTCATACGAAGAATTTCTTTTATCTCATCAATATTCAATGGTTCAGAAAAAATGTTTCGTTCTGTATACGGTATTTCATGCTCCTCCAACCATGCTTTCGCTTTTCTGCATGATGTACAGCTTGGTGAAGTAAATAGTGTAACCATCATATGCTGACACTTCCTTTCAGTCGGCTAAAATGTTTTGACAGCTATTTCTATAGATAAATTAGAATGATTTTAAACTGTTTGCTCCTATTCCTATTATACACATATTCAGAAGCGATGAATACACTTTTTTCAAAAAAACTTACTTAATCATAGGGGATTGTCACAATTCCATAATATAATCAGCTTTTCTGAGGCAATTCATTTTACGATTACTCGTTCATTACTGTTATACCCGTAGATTTAAATGTTTAAACATCTGATTTGTCAAATAAAAAAATTTCTCATTTAGAAACTATCTAATTGAAAAACGGAGTACACTATATAATACGTTTCTAACATGGAAAAGGTTTCACCAACCTTCAAAAAAAGTCCTGAAATCACACACTTTTCAGGGTTTTCCATATTAATATTATAAAGTGTCCTCTTGCAATTTGGACATGACCATATTATAATTTTGGAAACAGTAGAGCGAATTGGCGTTGACGGAAATAGTATGCCGGTCATGTTTCTTGCAGAGAGCCTGTGGTTGGTGTGAACAGGTGGGCAGATCGGAGGAAGTGGGTTCCTGAGCCTGACAGGTGAAGAAGTGAGAAATCATCATGTGAACGGATGATTTCCAGAGTAGCTTGTCACGTCCCCCGCGTTACGGGATTTTAGAGTGGCCTTCGGGCAATTCGGGTGGTACCACGGTTGATCAAACATCAGTCGTCCCTTTCACAGGGGACAGCTGATGTTTTTTTGTATTCAATACACCAATTTGGAGGAGATTTTATGAAAACCATTTTTTCCGGCGTACAGCCGACTGGCGTTGTCACGCTTGGTAACTATATCGGGGCATTCCGCCAATTTACAGAACTGCAACATGAATATGAATGTCTATTTTGCATTGTTGACCAACATGCAATTACCGTACAGCAAGACCCTGCCGAATTAGCAAAAACGATCCGCTCCCTCGCAGCGATCTATATCGCGAGTGGAATCGATCCAGAAAAAGCGGTGCTGTTCATCCAATCAGAAGTCCCTGCACATGCCCAAGCCGGCTGGATGATGCAATGTATTTCCTATATCGGAGAGCTTGAGCGGATGACACAATTCAAAGACAAATCCGAAGGACAGGAGGGAGTTTCATCTGCATTGCTTACCTATCCACCGTTAATGGCTGCCGATATCCTTCTATATAATACAGATATCGTCCCTGTCGGCGATGACCAAAAACAGCATCTGGAACTGACACGTGACTTGGCTGAACGCTTCAACTCAAGATACGGCAAAGTGTTAACCATCCCAGAAGTACGGATCCCGCAAAATGGCGCCCGTATCAAATCCCTTCAGGATCCTTTAAAGAAAATGAGCAAGTCCGATCCGAATAAAAAAGGTACCATCTCCCTGCTTGACACTGCAAAAGAGATCGAGAAGAAAATCAAAAGTGCCGTCACCGATTCCGAGGGCGTTGTCAAATATGATGTAGAAAATAAGCCTGGCGTTTCAAACTTGCTTACCATCGAATCCGCACTAAGTGGCGTGTCGATCGATGATCTTGTTGTGAAATATGAAGGACTGGGCTACGGTGCTTTCAAAACCGGTGTCGCTGAAGCAGTTGTTGCACATTTAACACCGATTCAAGAAAAGTATAATGAGTTACTTGAATCGCCTGTCCTTGATGAAATCCTCGATAAGGGTGCAAATAAAGCCAATGCCATCGCATCCGTCACTGTCGCGAAAATGGAAGCCGCGATGGGACTCGGACGTAGACGGTAAGAATCAGGATGCACGCAGCTATCACAAAGAGGGCAAAATCCGCTGTCCGAAAAATATAACGAAAAATCTCGTTCCACTCATATCCAAGTGCTCTGTAGTTGAAGTAGAAAATCATATTGGAGATCGTGATGACAATGAGTCCATAACTAATGAGAAATAGAAATGTGCGTGTCATTTTGCATCGTCCTTTGGATTTTTTTCGTCTTGACTCCGGGTGCCAGACGCTTGGGTCCATTATATGAAAGCATGGCCCCCTTTTAGACGAAGGGGGCTTCAACCTGTTGTTAGGATCTGGCGCACTTAGGATGAGCACTTGATTACAGGTATGAGCGCTGGAGGCTTGCTTTGATCACCGCATTACTTCTTTGAGCGATGGCGCCTTGCTTTGATCACTGCATTACTTCTTTGAGCGTCGCACTCTAGCTTTAACCCCACCAAAAACGAGTGTCGGCAAAGTCGTAATTTGACTTTGCCGACACTCGTTTTTTCTATCTTATAGTTTCTTGAAGACGATGGATGCATTATGGCCACCGAAGCCGAGTGAGTTACTCATGGCGTAGGTGATATCCGCATTCCGCGCTTCGTTCACAACATAATCGAGGTCGCAATCAGGGTCTGGATTGACATAGTTCATCGTCGGCGGCAAGATGCCTTCCTGTAATGCTTTCACTGTGAAGATCGCTTCCAATCCGCCGGCAGCTCCCAGTAAGTGGCCTGTCATCGATTTTGTCGAACTCATTGCCAGTTTGTAAGCATGTTCACCGAATACAGTTTTGGCTGCCATCGTTTCGAATTGGTCGTTATACGGTGTGCTCGTTCCGTGGGCATTGATATAATCGATTTGATCCGGTGTGATGCCACCATCTGCAATCGCTTGAGCCATTGCACGCGCGCCACCTTCGCCTCCAGGAGCCGGAGCTGTAATATGATGCGCATCTCCCGTGGAACCGTAACCGATCATTTCAGCGTAGATTTTCGCTCCACGTGCCACTGCATGCTCATATTCCTCGAGGATCAGAATTCCAGCTCCTTCCCCGATTACAAACCCGTCACGTTCCGCGTCGAACGGACGTGATGCTGTCGCTGGGTCCGGATTTAAAGATAATGCAGTATTCGCACAGAATCCGGCAACCGACATCGTCGTGATCGGTGCTTCTGCGCCACCTGTGATCATGACGTCCGCTTCCCCGCGCCGTATCACTTCAAATGCATCCCCGATGGAATTCGTACCGGATGCACAAGCCGTTACCGTACAGGAGTTAATGCCTTTTGCTCCGAGATGAATCGATACTTGTCCTGACGCCATATCCGGAATCATCATCGGGACGAAAAACGGACTGACTCGGCGATAGCCTTTTTCAAGGAATGTTTTAAATTGTTGTTCATGTGTTTCCATTCCGCCGATTCCAGAACCGATCCAAACGCCGGTACGAAGAGCCAGCTCACCTTCCAATTCAAGTTCTGCATCTTTCATCGCCATAATTGAGGCGACGAGTGCATAATGCGTGAAGCGATCCATTTTACGTGCATCTTTACGCGGGATGTACGCTTCAATGTCAAAATCCTTCACTTCTGCAGCTACTTTTACAGGAAACTGTTCTTTATCAAGCCTTGTCAATGGACCGATGCCCGATTTACCGGCCAAAACCGATTGCCATGATTCTTCCGCCGAGTTACCGACAGGAGAAATGGCACCGATTCCTGTTACAACTACACGTCGTTTTTCCATTCGCGAAAACTTCCCTTCTCTACTGAATAAAAATGATTCTAATTTTCCGTGTTGAAACTCCATTTATTATAGCATGTCATTTTCCCCATTTGATACAAAGAGCGCCCCATGTCAGGCCTCCGCCGAATCCAACGAGTACAATGATATCATCATCCTTGATTCGATCTTCCGCTAAGTCATCGAAAAGCGAGATCGGGATAGATGCTGCAGATGTATTACCGTATTTATGGATCGTTTTGGACATCTTTTCAATCGGTAAGCCAAGGCGTTCCCGCGACGATTCCATAATTCTGATATTTGCCTGGTGCGGAATTAAGAAATCGACATCTTCCTTTGTCAATCCCGCCTTTTCAATGACACTTTCCGCCGATTCGCCCATTTGACGGACCGCAAACTTGAACACTTCTCGTCCGTTCATGTGGATGTACCGATCTTGATAAAGATGTTTACCGCCCGTTCCATCTGCACCAAGTTCGAATGACAGGATTCCCCGTCCTTCACTCACTTTACTAATGACAGCCGCGCCTGCGCCATCTCCGAAAAGAACCGCCGTATTGCGGTCTTCCCAGTCTGTCACTTTGGATAACTTCTCTACACCCACAACTAGTACATAATCATATGTTCCCGCTTCAACAAAGTGCTTGGCTGTTACAGCACCGTACATGAATCCTGCACAAGCTGCTGAAACATCCATTGCCGCTGCATTTTTTGCACCGAGCCGTTCTTGGATCATTGTTGCAACAGAAGGAAACGGTTTATCCGGCGTAACAGTTGAAACAAGGATAAGCCCGATCTGTTCTGGTTTGATGCCTGCATTGTTCAGTGCATCTACTGCTGCGTTATATGCCATGTCGGATGTGTTGATGGACTCATCCGCAATATGCCTTTCTTCAATACCCGTCATCGTCCGAATCCATTCATCTGATGTATCCATACGCTTTTCAAGGTCCGCATTTGTCAAAATACCTGGCGGCACGTATTTCCCGATGCCTATTAGTCCCGCGTTCATTCCACATCCCCCGTTCTTATCATCTAATATTAGTACCTGGTATCAATCATAAAAGAATTGCAACCATTTTTCAACCCACGGACACTTTTTCGCCAAATAAAGTGTCTTTGTCTGTGGAAAATGGTTTCTCCGACGAACTTGCTGTGATATGATGAACAAAGAAATAGTGATACAGAGGTGAAATCCATGCAATTCATCATGACGTTCATTTGGTCTTTCTTATTAATATCGATGTTGAACTATGTTTCCGGTTCAATTGCCAACGTATCTTTTGAATTTCTTCCCGGCGTAATTATCTCTCTAATTGTTTCTGTGTTTGTCTTTCTCGTCGGCGAATCATTTCCACAAGGCGAAGTTGCAGATCATTAATAAGCGAAGAAAAAACCATCTCCAGGTGTCATGGAAGATGGTTTTTTATCTTCATTCAGTAGAAGACTCCCACCTCTATAGGTGGCGAGATGAATGTAGTTTTGTTTCCTGTTCAGCGGGTATTAAACGCTGGCTGAACGAAGATAAAGCCTCCTGGGCATGTCACAGATTTTGAAGGGAGTTAATTGCGAATCGAACGGCGAAGGGTTCGATTTGCCGTATTTCTGCGTTCTTTGCAGAAATTAAGGCACCAGCGATTAGCAAGCGCAATTCAAAATCTGGACGCAATTACGCCGAGGCGTAATTGATTGTTCATTTTCAGTCAAATTTCTCTAAATCTTTACGAAGTGTCGCTGAAGAGTTATTGAGTAATTGAATCGTTTTGACGAGTAAATCGACGGAGTTCTGTTGAATAGCCGAAGCATCCGCCACCGACTGTGTCCGCCCTGCATTTTCTGTTGCCAAGGACATCACTTCTTCCATCGATGCCAGTACTTCCTCAGAAGCGGCCGACATTTCCTCCGTCACAGCCGATACATCTTGAATTTCCTGGTTGACGTTCCGAACGGTATCAAGCACAGCCGCCAAATCATCGACAACTTGAACGACCGCCTTCGATCCTTCCACCATTCCGGTAGCACTTGTCCCCATTTCAACCATTGCGCTAGAAGTCAATATTTGGAATGACTCAATTTCATCCCGGATCTGTTCTGCAGAGTGACGGGACATTTCTGCAAGCTTCCTAACCTCCCCTGCAACGACTGCAAAGCCTTTCCCGGATTCTCCAGCACGCGCTGCCTCAATGGCTGCATTTAGCGCAAGCAGATTTGTCTGTTCTGCGATATCCGTGATCATGCCGACCATTTCTTCTATCGATTGGAATTTTGTGCCGATATTCCGCATAATCGTTTCGGATTTTTGGACAGTGACCTCCACATCTTTGATCTGACCGACAACTTGTTGTGAATTTGCCACACTTGCGTCCACAAGACCTTCCATGACATCAGATGCTTCTGCAACAGCCGAGGCAGACTCCGCGATTCGATGGATGCCGACAGCCATTTCCTCCACCGCTGTCAACACTTCCCGATTATTCGTCTCCTGCACCTCACTCGTTGTTGCAATTTGCGCCATACTAGCTGTAATTTCATCGTTCGAGCCCCGGACATCATCGACAACTTGTGTCAGTTCCTCCGCCACCGCAAGAAGTGAAATGGCGGTTTTATTCATGTCCGTCATCAGTCCTTTCGTTTGAATCAAGGATTCCGTGAACGCCCCTTTAAAGGACGTGATTTCATTGTTCCCTTTCGCCTGTACGGAAACGAGGGATTCTTCTGCTTTCGTCAAATGACCACCCGCAAATTCCGATGCGACATTTTCCATCTCGCCCAATGGTCGGAGTGCACGGCTGACAAACTGATTCATCAAGTATAATGCAAGCGCGACAATCGCTAAAATAATACCGATATAGAGCGGTAAATTCGATTTCAATATTTCAGCACGAACCGCCCCAACCGAATCGGCTGCAATATCAACACCAACAACCGCAATTCTTTCACCTTGTTCGTTATACAACGGCGCAAACGCGGAGAGATAGCTTCCGTAATCTGGATCTTCGATAATAGGGGCTGCATTCCCTTCTCCTTTTAGCGCACCCTTGATTGTTTCATATGTCGTGAACTCATGTGATTCACCGATCCGGATCGCATCTTCAGCATCCGGATCCGCCGCATCAATGAGAAATTGCACCGGTTCGTCAGGCGAATCCGGAGCGGTCATGGTATAAAGAAACAGTACGCCACTCGTCGTCTGTAATTCCTTCAACTCTGCACGGAGCTTCCAATACAATTCAGATTCCGTCATCTCATTCGTTAGCTGTTCATACTCAGCAGCATTTAGTAAACTCGCAATATGTTGTGCTGTACTAATCCCTTGAAGGCTGATCGACTTCTGGACCGTCTTCGATGTGTTTAAAAATAAAATAATACCGATCGCTATTAAAACAGCTACCATAGTCCCAACAACAAATAGCGTTATTTGCCGACTTAATGAAGCTCTTCCTTTCATCCGATCACTCTCCTTTTTCTAGTAGTCTATCTACCATCATAACGCGAAAACGATAGAATGCACATCTAAAATTGAGTGGAGCGTAAAAAATCGCATAGATCCTATGACCTATGCGATTTCATTTATTCGTGATTGATTTTCAAACGATCCTCTTCCATTGTGAGGATGAGCTTGCCCTCTTGTCCTAAATCCCCTTTGATCAACTCTTTGGCGACAACGGTTTCGACATGTCGCTGGATGAAGCGTTTCAATGGACGCGCTCCGAATTCGGCATCCGTCCCTTCTTGGACAATCCAGTCAAGGACAGCATCTGTATAGGCCAACTCCACTTCTTGCCCTTTCAGCCGCTTCACTAGGTCCTCGAGCATTTTCTTAGCGATCAGACGGAAAGAATTAGCTTTTAGCGAGTGGAAGATAATAATATCATCCATCCGGTTCAACAGCTCCGGTTTGAAATGGCGACGCAATTCAGCCATGACCAAATCTTCCGTCGCGTGATCTCCCGTATCTTCCAGTCCTTGCAACAAGTATGCCGATCCGATATTCGACGTCATGATAACCACTGTATTCGTAAAGTTGACGAGTCTTCCTTGGCTATCCGTAATCCGTCCATCATCGAGTACTTGTAGCAAAATATTCGCGACATCGGGATGCGCTTTTTCGATCTCATCAAGAAGCACGACGGAATACGGATTGCGACGGACCGCTTCTGTCAATTGGCCGCCTTCTTCATAACCGATATACCCCGGAGGTGCACCGACCAGTCTCGAAACGCTATGTTTCTCCATATACTCCGACATATCGATCCGGATAAAATGATCTTCCGAATCAAATAACGTAGCAGCAAGCGTCTTCGCGAGTTCCGTTTTCCCAACACCGGTAGGTCCTAAAAACAAGAACGAACCGATCGGCTTATCAGGATCTTTAATCCCTGCACGTGCACGCCAGACCGCTTCCGTCACCAATTGCACCGCATCCTCTTGCCCGATGACACGCTCTTCCAATGTTTCGCGCAGACGAAGCAGTTTTTCACGTTCGCCTTCAACGAGTTTCGTAACCGGAATGCCAGTCCAACGTGCTACGATTGTCGCAATTTCCTCTTCTGTCACCTCTTCACGAAGGAGACGGCTTTCCCGGCCATCTACGAGTGGGGCTTCTAATTCTGCCAACTCTTTCTCAAGCGCCGGGATTTTCCCGTAACTAAGTTCCGCCGCCTTATTCAAATCAAAGCGATTTTCGGCTTCCTCAAGTTCACGGCGATACCGATCGAGTTGCTCCCGTTTTTCCTGAATGCCCCGCAACGTCGCTTTTTCAGCATCCCATTGCTCCCGCATCCCTCCGGAAGACTCCTTCAGTTCTTTCAACTCATCGCGCAACGCTTCCAAGCGCGTTTGACTGACCGCATCCTTTTCCTTCCGCAATGCTTGTTCCTCAATTTCCAGTTGCATAATGCGACGTGTCACAGCGTCTAGTTCCTGTGGCATCGAGTCGATTTCCGTCCGGATCATCGCACTCGCTTCGTCGATCAAGTCGATCGCCTTATCCGGTAAAAACCGTTCCGTCAAATAACGATCGGATAAAGTGGACGCTGCAACGATTGCCCGGTCGTGAATTCGGACCCCATGGTGAAGTTCGAATCGTTCTTTCAGCCCTCGTAAAATCGACACTGTATCCTCCACGGACGGTTCGCGTACGAGCACCTGCTGGAAACGGCGTTCAAGCGCGGGATCTTTTTCAATATACATGCGATATTCATCGAGCGTCGTTGCCCCAATACAATATAGCTCTCCGCGGGCGAGCATCGGTTTCAGCATATTCCCCGCATCCATCGCCCCTTCCGTTTTCCCTGCCCCGACAATCGTATGGATTTCATCGATGAACAGAATGATTTCACCGTCGCTATCCTTCACTTGCTTCAGCACGCCTTTCAAGCGCTCCTCAAACTCCCCGCGGTATTTGGCACCGGCAATTAATGCACTCATATCCAATTCGAAAATTCGCCGGTCTTTTAATCCTTCCGGCACATCACCTTTCACTATTCGCTGAGCGAGCCCTTCCACAATTGCGGTCTTCCCGACGCCCGGTTCTCCGATAAGCACCGGATTATTTTTCGTCTTTCTAGATAAAATCCGGATGACATTACGAATTTCTTCATCCCGTCCAATCACCGGATCCATTTTCCCTTTTTTCACTTCTTCCACAAGATTACGCCCAAATTGTTCAAGTGGCGCTTGTTGCTCTTCCTGTTGACCAGCCATTCTCATAGACACTCACCTTCCAATAAGTTTGACTTTGACTATCTTTGACCATCTTTGATTAATAGAATTTTAAGATGATTTTTCATCAAAGTAAAGAATTTTGCTTATCCTTTATATCAATTACGCCTTGGCGTAATTGCGTCCAGATTTTGAATTGAGCAAAGCTCAATTCAAAATCTGTGACATCCGCCGGAGGCTTTATCTTCGTTCAGCGGCGTTTGAATACCCGCTGAACAGGTAAACAAAACCGCATTTTTCTCGCTACCTATAGAGGTGGGAATCCTCCGCTGAATGAAGATAAAAAAATCCCTTCGGAAAGGGTATACCCTTTCCGAAGAGTTATCATTCACCAATTAATGGACGTGGAGCGACGATGACACCGTCTTCATCCGCGTACACATAATGGTTCGGCACCCATTCGACATCTCCAAAATTTAAAGGAATATCGGTGCTTCCGTTCCCTTTTTTCACACTTCTCAACGGGTTGCTGCCAATCGCCAATACACCGATATTTTGTTCCGCTATTTCTGCAGTATCCCGGACACATCCGTAAATGATCACGCCCGCAAGCTTGCGCGTTTGCGCAATATCTCCTAAATTATCACCCATTAACGCACATCTTCTGGAACCGCCCCCATCTACAACAAGGACGCTCCCTTCAGGTATTTGCTGCAAAGCTTCTTTCACCAATACATTATCTTCCAATACTTTGACAGTCGCAATTGGCCCAGAAAACTTTTTATTTTTCCCATAAGACTTAAATTCTACTGTACATATCTGTACCTCATTCGCAAAATCATCACAAAGATCAGCTGTTGTAAAAGCCATCATTTCCACTCCCATTTCACATTTTTCTACTCCATAACCTCATTCGACAAAATTCCGAAAACCCTTCTTTATTTTGAAATAAAAATGGAATTGCAGGGATACATACTTCACAACACACCCCCACCACAACAAAAAAAGCTGTACGACTCGTCAATCGGTCATACAGCTCACCCCATACTTCAGGTATTTTCTATTATCTTACCCCTAGCGCCATTTTGGCATAGCGAGACATATTATCTCGTGACCAAGGCGGATTCCATACGATGTTGACATCCACATCTTTCACTTCTGGGAGTTCCATCAGTTCTTGTTTGATGTTCGCGACGATTTGCGGTCCCATCGGGCAGCCCATCGAAGTCAATGTCATCGTGATGATCGCTTTGCCTTCTTCATCCAGCTCTGCGTCATAGACAAGCCCCAAGTTGACAATGTCCACGCCCAGTTCCGGGTCGACGACATTTTCTAGTGCGCCCATCATGCTTTCTTTCATATCGTTACTCATTTTCATCCCTCTTTCCGTTCATATGTTATCCCCATCATAACAGAGTTCGGCTTACTCATTCAAATCAATCACGTCTCGGCTTAATTGCGAATCGAACAGCGAAGGGTTCGATTTGCCGTATTTCTGCGTCCTTTGCAGAAATTAAGGCACTTTCAGGAAGCGGCGAACTTAGGTTGCCTTCCATTATTCATTTAGCAGGTTTTCAAACAAATGCTGACTGAAGATGACGTGCAAACCAGTCTGCCGACTGTAGCATGCCTTTTCTAGAAACGGCATGTCCCGCAGTGTCTTCCGTGACGAATTCGATCCGTTCAGGTACATGTGCATAGTCTTTTTTGATAGCTTCGTAAAAATTGTATGTCGGCTGAAACGGGACGACGGTATCTTGTTGACCATGCCAGAAATAGATCGGCCTTTGCTTCAAAGTGGCTGCCCGTTTCGTCAGATCGAATGCGCCAAGTGTATTGAGCAAGTTTTTCCTTTCCTCGTCCGTGATGGGCAATGTAAAACCGCGACGTTCAAATTGTGCCATTTGCGCTTTGCATAGTTGCACATAGCCCGGCGCTCCCATCATAATGGTCGCCACGTTGATCCAATCATATACGGACAGGCAACCGAGTGTCGTGATACCACCCATCGATGTACCGCCCATTCCGAGTTTTTCTGTCTTCAGGATTCCCCGTCTTCCAAGTTCTTCATACAAAAACTTCACTTCTTCAATCGATGTCAAAACGATTTCCCAAAAGCGTAGGCTCAATTGCACTTCGTCCAGATCCTCACTCCTTGCACCATGCAAGAGCGCATCTGGCAATAAAACACGAAGTCCTTTCTTTGCCATATTATATGCATAATGCAGATTATGCTCCTTGGCACTCGTAAAACCATGCAGGAAAATAACGACAGGTACTTCTTTGTCCGCGAATTGTTCTTCTACAATATGTAATAATGGGATATCTCCCCATTGCTCATCCGTAACAATCAAGACACACACACCTTTATCTTTTCACTAGAGCGTACCAAAGTTTTTCTAAAAAAACAAAAAGGAAGTTCCACCTATTAGCGTTTTTTTGACTTGGATTATTACTTAACGATACACTATACAATAGAGAAGGAGGCGTTTTTTTTGAAGCCACATTTAATCGTACTTGATTTGGACGGTACTTTACTCACCGACGAAAAAGTCATCTCGGAAAAAACGAAACAAACCTTAAAAAAAGCAGAAGAGCACGGCCACCATATTATGATTGCAACCGGTAGACCTTATCGGGCAAGTGAGGTCTACTATCGACAACTCGGACTCCGTACGCCTATCGTCAATTTCAATGGGGCGTTCGTTCACCATCCGACAGATCCGTCATGGAAGACGATCCATGAACCAATTTCACTTCCAGTCGTCACCGATGTCGTTGATGCGATGCAACAATATTCTTTCCATAATATTGTCGCGGAAGTGATGGATGATGTGTATATGCATTACCATGATGAGAAACTACTTGATATTTTCGGGTTTGGCGATCCGATGATCAAACAAGGGGATATCCGTCAATTTTTGAAAGAGAACCCAACAAGTTTACTCATTCAAGCGGATGCCGAGCACGTCGATCCAATTCGACGCCATCTTGGGGAAGTGCATGCAGAAGCGATTGACCATCGACGTTGGGGTGCACCATGGCATGTCATCGAAATTGTCCGTCACGGATTGAATAAAGCGGTCGGCATTTCACACGTTTCCAAGTGGATGGATATTCCAACAGAAAGAATCATCGCATTTGGCGACGAAGACAATGATCTGGAAATGATCGATTATGCCGGAGTGGGCGTCGCGATGGGGAATGCGATCGACCGACTGAAATCAATTGCGAATGAAGTGACTGAAACGAATAATGAAGATGGTATTGCACTGTTCTTAGAAGAACGGTTGCACTTAAATAAATAATTAAATAAATAAAATCATTTCCATAGGAGGAGTTTTATGAAATTATTTGCAGATAGTGCCTGCGATTTACCCAAATCCTTTTTTGATGAAAACGATGTAACAATACTCCCCTTACATGTCCTCATGGACGATAATGATTACGAAGATCTTCTGGCAATCGAGGCAAAAGAGGTATACGATGCTATCCGAAATGGTAAACACCCCAAAACCTCTCAAGTTTCACCCGAGTTTTTTTTAGAAAAGTGGAAAGAACTTGCGGAAATTGGGGAAGATGGACTGTATATCGCCTTTTCATCTGAATTATCCGGTACGTACAACACCGCCGTCATGATGAAAGACCAAGTCAAGGAAACAAACCCGAACATGAATCTCGTCATCATCGATTCGAAATGCGCTTCTCTCGGTTATGGTCTTCTCGTGAAAGAAGCGGTCCGCCTGCGCAATGAAGGAGACGATGTGCGAACAATCGAGCGGAAAATCCGATCGATGGCAGCCCATATGGAGCATTTGTTCACCGTGGAAGATCTCGATTACTTGGCAAAAGGCGGCCGCGTATCGAAAGCGAGTGCATTCATTGGCGGTTTGCTGAATATCAAACCACTTCTCCATGTCGAAGGCGGAAAATTGGTACCCATTGAAAAACACCGTGGACGAAAAAAAGTGTTGCGACGGATCACCGAACTGATGGCGGAACGTGGAGACCATTTAAGTGAACAAACCATTGCCATCAGCCATGCAGATGATGAAAGCATCGCACTCGAACTAAAAGGACTGATCGATGAACTGTTCCGTCCGAAAAGCATTGAAATCCATATGATCGGTCCCACAATCGGTTCCCATACCGGTCCAGGAACTGTTTCAGTTTTTTTCTTAAACAAGCTAAGTAAGTGAACTCAGGGAGGCATGTTTCATGAAACTCGTCATCGTCGGTGCAGTTGCCGGAGGGGCTACCGTCGCGGCCCAAGTACGACGCGCTTTGCCGGATTCCGAAATTATCCTATTCGGGTGTGATCCCGTTCTTGGTTACGGTACTTGTGGGATGCCTTATGTTATCGGTGGGGTAATTGACGAAAAATCGAAAATTGCGGGTCCCTCGCCTAGCAAATTCGCCCACCAACGGAATATCGAGGTTCGTTTGGAACATGAAGTACTTGCCGTCGATCGCACCAACAAAACCGTCAAGGTCCAAAACCTACTAACAGGTGAGCACGCTCTAGAAACCTATGACAAACTGATTCTCTCCCCCGGCGGCAGAGCCCGTATTCCAAAATTGAAAGGGCTTGGTAACCTTCCTTTATTCACACTGAAAAACTTTGGTCAAATGGAAGAAGTCCTAGCCTACATCGACCGTGAAAAACCGCGGGCTTGCGCTGTGATTGGTGGCGGATTTATCGGCATCGAAGTAGCTGAAAATCTTATACACCAAAACTTGAAAACAGTACTGATCAACCGCGATGAACGGGTCATGAGCGTGATGGATCCGGAGATTTCCGAAGTCCTTGGCAATGAAATGAAAGACAATGGGGTCGAAATCTATTTTAATGATGCCATTGATCGAATAGAAGGCCGCACGTTATTCATGGATAGAGGACCGAACTTCTCAGTCGATTTTCTCGTTGCTTGTATAGGAATTGACTTGAATACGGAACTGGCTGCTGAAGCAGGGTTATCGATCGGGCCGACCGGAGGAATGGTCGTCAATGACTATATGCAAACTGACGATCCCGATATTTACGCGATCGGTGATGCGGTGGAATCCAAGGATTGGTTTACAGGTAAACCGAAGAATGTAAAACTCGCCTGGCACGCGCATCGGCAAGCCGCCATTGTTGCCAGTCACTTGGCAGGAAATCCGGTTCGGATGAACGGCCTCCTCGGGACGACCATCACGAAGTTGTTTTCATTGACGGCAGCAATCACTGGTCATTCCGCGAAAAGCTTAACCGACGAAGGCATTGCATTTGATACAGCCATCTATGATGGACGGACCAATGCAGGCTATTACCCCGATCATGGACAGATTCACTTGCGTGTCCATTACGACCGAGCAACAAGACGCATACTCGGTGCGCAAGCGGTCGGTGACAAAGGTGTCGACAAGCGAATTGATGTCATTGCTACTGCAATCTTGGGCAAAATGACAGTCGATGACTTAGCAGCACTCGAGCTCTGCTATTCTCCGCCTTATTCGTCTCCAAAAGATCCCATCAATATGGTCGGTTATAAAGCGAAATAACGAGACACTTGGTGTCTGGAAAATGAAAAAGCCTTCATGTACTGAGCTACATGAAGGCTTTTTCTTTGATGTCACACCATTACAGAACGATAATCTTTCGGCTTCAATTGTCCTCTCTCAATCTCCTCAACAAAATGACAAGCCGCTTGATGATCTTCCCCCATGGATACATATGTCTGAAGCAACGGTTCTTCCTGTCTGCATTTATCCTGCGCAAATGGGCATCGCGTATGGAAACGACATCCTTTTGGCGGGTCGATCGGCGACGGTACATCTCCCCTCAATGGAATATGTATTTTTTCACGTGTCGGATCAGGTACAGGGATCGCTGACAAAAGTGCCTTCGTATAAGGATGTTTCGGATGATCGAAAATCGAAAGTTTGTCACCAATCTCAACAATTTTTCCAAGATACATGACGATGACACGATCTGAAATATGCCGAACAACCCCTAAATCATGGGAGATAAATAGATAGGTCAAATTGTACGCTTCCTGCAAATCTTCCAATAAATTCAACACTTGTGCTTGGATGGATACATCCAATGCTGATACAGCCTCATCACAAATGATCAGTTTCGGATTCACGGATAATGCTCGGGCAATTCCGATTCTTTGCCTTTGCCCTCCCGAAAATTCATGTGGATAACGATCTGCTTGGTATTCATTCAAGCCGACCGTTTGCAATAATTCAATGGTCCGTTTCCGGCGTTCTTTCCGAGGGTACGATTTTTGAATCGTCATCGCTTCCATTAAAATATTCGATACCGTCTGTCTTGGGTTGATGGAGGCGTATGGATCTTGGAAAATGATTTGTAAATCTTTCCGATGCTTCCGCATTTCCCGCTTCGAAATGCCTGTCAATTCGGTATCATTGAACGTCACTTTGCCTTCTGTCGGTTCTTCAAGCCTTAAAATAGCCCGTCCAGTTGTCGATTTCCCACATCCGGACTCCCCGACAATACTGACTGTCTCCCCTTCATAGATCGTAAAACTAATATCGTCAACTGCTTTGACATGATTGACTGTGCGCCCTAAAATTCCACCTTTAATGGGGAAGTATTGTTTCAATCCATCAACCTTTAGCAATTCTTTTTTCGCCATAGACGTCCACCTCCGTCTCTCCGTCCCATTTGTCTGAATAGATCCAACAACGGACTTCGTTTCGATTTCCAGCATGCATGAGTTCCGGCAGCTCGGTCCGGCATAAGTCTGTCGCTGCAGGACAACGCGGTGAAAAACGGCAACCGATTGGCATTTCATGCACATTCGGTACATTTCCCTTGATCGGTACGAGCTTATCTTGGTCAATATCATGACGTGGCAATGAATTCAAAAGTCCGACTGTGTAAGGATGATTCGGCTTTGCAAACAATGTCCGTACATCTGCATATTCGACAATTTGCCCTGCATACATCACGGCTACATAATCGCAAGTCTCGGCTACAACACCTAAGTCATGTGTGATAAAGATGACTGACATACCAAGACGACTTTGCAAATCTTTGATCAACGTCAAGATTTGGGCTTGGATTGTCACGTCTAATGCCGTTGTCGGCTCATCCGCGATCAGGATTTCCGGATCACAGGCGAGTGCCATTGCAATCATGACCCGCTGGCGCATTCCTCCAGACAGCTCATACGGATAGTTTTTCACACGGCGTTCTGGTGAAGGGATTCCGACAAGTTTCAGCAATTCCACCGACCTTGCCATCGCTTCACGTTTAGGTAATCTTTTGTGCTTAATGAGAGATTCGCTAATTTGCTGACCGACTGTAAATACCGGATTTAGTGACGTCATCGGCTCTTGGAAGATCATCGAAATGGCATTGCCGCGTATCTCTCTCATCTCCCGATCTGAATAATCGATCAAGTTTTTCCCTTTGAACAGCACTTTACCGCCAACAATTTTTCCCGAACTGGCAAGCAGTTGAAGAATCGACAACGAAGTGATACTTTTCCCAGATCCGGATTCCCCTACAATTCCAATGGTCTTCCCTTGCGGCACGACAAAACTAACACCATCTACGGCTTTCACTTCTCCGTCATCTGTAAAAAAGGATGTACGTAAATCACGCACTTCCAATATAGCTGTATCCATGATAAAAACCTCCATTTTGATTCATGGTGTCCATCACAATTCAAGTCAGTTCAAATCGATCCGTTTATTCAACATGCGGTAGGAAATATCCACGAGTAAGTTCACAAAAACAAACAGGAGTGAGATGACAAGAACCGTTCCTTGTACGATTGGGAAGTCTCTCGTTTGAATCGCTTGGATCGTCAATCTTCCCATTCCGTTAATGGCAAAGATCGTTTCCGTGATCACAGCACCACCCAGAAACGCACCAAATTCTAACCCGACAACTGTAATAACAGGTATCAACGCATTTTTCAACGCATGGCGGTACGTAACAATGCGATCACTTAGACCTTTTGCTCGCGCAGTCCGGATATAATCCTGTCCGATAACTTCAAGCATGGAAGAACGAGTCATCCTCGCAATGATCGCTGCTCCGCCTGTTCCGAGGGTCACAACGGGAAGTATGACCTGTCTCCAACTATCTCCCCATCCAGATGGTCTCATTTTCATCCAATCCGGTAGCCAATCGCCCCCAATGGCAAACCAGTCGATCAACACAAGTCCCATCCAGAAGTTCGGCATGGAAAGTCCAAAAAGAGCAATAATCATGATGGACACATCGGCAACTGTATAATGACGTACTGCTGAAATGATCCCTGCAATCAAACCGATAAATACAGCCAACAAGGTCGCGTAAAAGGCAAGTTCCGCAGTGACCCAGAACCTGACTTTTATTTCATCCATGACCGCCCTTCCACTGCGGACAGAATACCCAAGATCACCTTGCACAGCGTTCGATATATAAGTGAAATACTGAACGTATAGTGGCTCGTTCAAGCCTAGCTTTTCTCGAATCTGTTCAACCGTTTCTTCCGAAGCCGCTTCTCCGGCCATAATTTGTGCCGCATCCCCTGGTATCAGGTGCATCAATGAAAATACTAAAATCGAGACACCGATCAATACAGGTATCGTTTGCAATAGGCGTCTAATTATATATGTAACCATGTCGATTCCCCCCTATCTTCTATTCATTTTCGGATCAAGTGCGTCTCGCAATCCGTCTCCAAAAATATTAAATGCCAATACGACAATGACAATCATCATCCCAGGAAACAGAATGACGTGCGGATGTTCAGTCATAAACGCTCGCCCCTCACTTAACATCGCACCCCACTCAGGTGTGGGCGGTTGAGCACCCAAACCGAGGAATGACAATCCGCTCGCGGTCAAGACAGCCGTCGCAATCCGTAAAGTAGCTTGAACGATGATCGGTGACATGACATTCGGAAGAATATGTTTGAAAATAATTCTGAAATCAGAGGCGCCAAGCGCTTTCATCGCATCGATATACTCCAACTTCCTTACCGACAGCGTCGAACCTCTCACAATCCTTGCAAAAGCAGGAATCGAGAAAACCGCAACTGCGATAATGACATTATTTAAACTTCCACCAAGTACGCTGACAATGGCGAGTGCGAGAAGTATCCCTGGAAAGGCTAGCAAGACGTCCATCACACGCATAATGATCGTATCGATTTTTCCACCGTAGTAACCGGAAACGATGCCCAAGATTACACCGATCACACCACCAATTGTTACGGAAAGAAATCCGACACGTAAAGTCAATTCCATCCCGTGAATAATCCGGGTGAAAATATCCCTACCATAGTTATCCGTACCAAACCAATGTTCCGCGGACGGTACTTGCAGCTTATTGATTATATTCACTTTGTTCGGGTCTTGCGTCGTTAACTCTGGACCTACAATGGATACGAAGATAAATAATAAAATGAAAAATCCACCGACGACAGCCGCTTTATTCTTTCTAAGTCTTTTCCATGTAGTTTTTAGTTGATCAAATTTTGGGCTTGACCGTTTTGGTTGGTTGATCGTTCCGACCACTTTTTCTGACATAATCTCGTACACCCTCTCTTAAACAAGTCCCATTCGACTATTTTTTAAATGTTATTAAAAGTAGCATAACATGAAATTCTCTTTGCTGATATACTAATTCAATTCTCCCAAAACTACGAATTTTCCGTCTCCCACAAATAAACTTATACTGAAAAACATAAGGTTATTTGGCGCTCTAAGGGGACTTTCCTTTCATATATCTATGAATAAATCAAGCATTTTATTGTCTGAATCATTTTTCTATGCTATATTGCAAATACCCGTTCAGACTAGATGAACAGGTGATTACTCATATGGGAGGGGTTTGAAAGATATGAAAAAAACGAGTAATATCAAATGGCTCTGCCTATTATTGTTAGCGCTTACACTTGTGCTTGCCGCGTGTGCAGGCGGTTCAAGTAACGAGTCGGACAATAATGGAACCAATGACAATGAGGACAATGGAACAACTAACGAAGGGGCTACCGGAAATCCAGTCGAAGGAGGCGATCTTGTATTCGCTGTCCATTCTGAAGCATCTTCACTCGATCCGGGTGCTTCCAATGATGTGCCATCATCCGTTGTACAAGCTAATATTTATGAAACACTTGTCAAGCGAGATGACGAGAACAACATTATTCCGGGACTTGCTGAAAAATGGGAATTAATTGACGATACAACATATGAATTCACTTTACGTCAAGGGATCAAATTCCATGACGGTGAAGACTTTAATGCTGACGCGGTAAAAGCATCCCTTGACCGTATCCGTGATTCGAAAGTCGCTTCTCCGCGTTATTTCCTTTTTGAAATGGTAACAGACATTGAAGTCGTAGATGACTATAAAGTACGCATCAAAACAGAGTACCCGTTCGCGCCGCTTCTTGCCCATCTTTCCCATAACGGGGGAAGCATCATCAGTCCGAAATCGATTGAAGCAGATTACGCAGCAATTGAAAACGGCAAAAAAGCAGGCTCTGTCATTTCTGCAGCACCGGTCGGAACAGGTTTCTTTAAATTCGTAAGCTGGACACCAGGGAACGAAATTAAACTCGAGAAAAACGATGACTATTGGGGCGACAAAGCGCATGTTGATACGGTCACTTTCAAAGTAATCTCAGAGAGTGCTACACGAAATGCGGATCTTGAGCGCGGATTCGCTCAAATCGCTGAATATGTGCAACCGATTGAAGTGGCCGGCATCAATAACAGTGATTACGGCTCAGTCAACCAAAAAGCATCATCCAGCCTTTCTTATATCGGCTTCAATACAGAAAAAGCACCTTTTGATGATGTCCGTGTCCGTAAAGCCATTTCAATGATGGTCAATAAAACAGATATCATTGATGGCGTTTTTGAAGGTTTCGGCATTCCGGCGAAAGGACCACTAGCACCTGGCGTCTTCGGCTATAACGAGGATGCACACCCAATCGAGTTCAATCCGAAAGAAGCGAAAAAATTGCTTGCAGAAGCAGGCTACGCAGATGGTTTCAAAACAAAGATCTGGACGAATGACAACCCACAACGTGTCGATATCGCCGTCCTTCTGCAAGCGAGCTTGAAAGAACTGAATATCGATGTTGAAATTGAACAACTGGAGTTCGGTACGTACCTTGAAAAAACCGCAAAAGGCGAACATGACATGTATATTCTAGGCTGGTCGACGCCAACGGGCGATGCAGACTACGGCATGTATGCGCTATTCCACTCGTCTCAAAAAGGAAATCCAGGAAACCGTTCCTTCTATGAAAATGCAGAAGTCGACAAACTACTGGATGAAGGTCGCCGCGAAACAAACCTGGACGAGCGCATCAAAATTTACTACAGCATCCAAGAACAGCTCATTGAAGATGCACCAATGGTATACATCCATCACCAAGAATACCTCACTGGGATTAGCAACCAAATCACCGGTTTTTCCGTCGATACGTCAGGAATTTACCAATTACAACAAGTTCAATTCGTCGAATAACAACAAAAAAAGAGTGTAGACAAATTGTTCTGTCTACACTCTTTTCAATTAGGTATACCTTCTTATTGATTCGCTTTTGCTTTCTTCGCCAATTTCGCTTTACGGAAGATTAGGAATAAAAATCCGAAAAACAGCACATACACCATGATCGATGCGATCAAATAAGGTATGTTAAAGCCTTTATCTTCATCCGCAAAATAAATTTCCGCAAGTTCACGTTCCAATACAATACGGAATACGCCATCTTTCCCTTCACGGGCCAAATCCCCATCAAGCACGCCACGCAAGAGCTTATTCTCGCCGATGACTTCTTTTGGAATTTCTAGACTTGCCGTTTTCGTCGTATTATTCAACGCGACGATCCATGTCTCTTCATCTGATGATAGTTTAAAGACCGTAAACCCATTTTCATTATGCAACATTTCGAAATCCCCGTTCCGAAAAGTTTCGGACTGGTTGCGCAATGTATTCAAGTCACTAATATAGTCTTTCAATTCCGCATCCGTTTTAAAATTCAGCAACTGATGACTTTCCGGCGGTGCTTCCCCATTTACAGCGATTTCCGTTCCATAAGTCATAATCGGTGTTCCAGGCAATGAAAACAAAGCGGCTGCCGCCAATTTCCAACGAGTCGGTGGAAACATTCTCTCTTCCACAATATCATATGTATAACGAGGGCCCGTCAATTCATCAAATTGAATCAATTGCCCCCTACTGTCATTTGTGAACAATGATAAGGACGAAGTATCCGCATCAAACCGAACAAAAGAGCTGCGCAAGGCATTCATTTTGTCGAAGTCTGGCGAGGCATCAAAATTCGCACCACTCATCTCATTGGTGATGACATAAGCATCCGGATTCACCGTTTTGACCGCTTCAATAAGATCATTCAAAAAAGCTATATCGTATGCACCAATTTCTGTTAGACGGATGCCGTCCAATGAGTAGGTTTCCATGAATTTCACAACGGCATCTCGCAATGCTTGTTGCGTAGCAACATCCGAAGCATCCCAATCAATCGTTCCGTCCGTATCCGGTGTAAATTTCAAGAGCCCTTCTTGTACCCATACGTGATGTTCACTTACCCCGCCAAGCGGAAAATCTGCAATGACGGCTAAATCCTTTGCATGTAAAGCGTCGAGCATATTGACGAACTCTTCATCTGTGCCGAAATGAGGCTCCAGTTTTGCATAATTCAACACTTTTTTCCCATCATATGACTCGCTTTCAAACACAGGTCCTAGCGAAACCATCGTAAAGCCCATGTCTGTTATATGCGTCAATCGATCAACAATTCCGTTAAAATCGCCACCGTTGAATGCAGTCAAATCCCGCGAATCGACCCCGATATCATTCTCGCCACTTCCGTTATTGTAACGGTCCACAAGCAAATCATATATAGTTTCGTCGTCAATCGTCCGCTTCCCTTCCGCAAAAACACCAGCTGGAAGTAGCGTCGAGCCTAATACAACAATTGTTATAAGTAATCCAACCCATCGATTCACCTTCACAAAAAAAGCCTCCTCCGTACAAGCTATCATCCGTCATTTTACCAAACCAATCGTACAACCGCCATGCTTTCCGCAGAAAACAAACCGCCCCCTTCACAAATAGGTCAATTTTGTGAATTGCCGTGTTCTAGTAGAGTCCATATTTATCAATTACGCCTTGGCGTAATTGCGTCCAGATTTTGAATTGCGCTTGCGCAATTAACTCCTTTCAAAATCTGTGACATCCGCCGGAGGCTTAACTTGAATCAGCAGGGAGTTTAGACTCCCTCTGATTAAAGTGCATTCTGGCATTCATCCCGCCACTTATGGAAATGGGGGACTGCTGCTGAATCAAGTTAACACAAAACAAAAAACGTCTACTGATCAAAACCAGTAGACGCTCCACTCACAATTCTATTCTTCATCTTCAATTTCTGTTTTCTTGTTACGAGAGAAGAGGAAGACGGAAACGGCAAACAGCAGCATGAGTAGCAAAAGAACTGATAAAAACAGCCATCCCATCATCGGTTCCCTCCCCTTCCTCTAACTCCCTATTCAATTTAGGCAAACCAACTGATGTTGACCGGCAATTTAAATCCGAGGTACATCGTTGCAAAGAGGAAAACAAAAAATAGAATCCATACACCTGATATGCTCTTCCCTTTATCCGCGCGTACCAGTACCATTTCCATCATACCGATCGTCAGCAGACCAAGCAGGAATTTCACACCGTAAAGTGCCGCATCAGCACTTGAATATTTGAAGAATAACAATGCACCCGAAATCACAATCAACACATAGAATAGACGTGCAATCATATGTGTGATTTTCCTACCTTTTGTACCATTCGCCATTACTGCAGCGACAAGGAATAAAACTATTCCGACAACCCATGTGAAAATATGAAAATGGGTCGAGCTAGCTAATGCGTCCAAAACCGTCACCTCATTCATTATGATTACTTCGTAATCGTAACATACTCTGGAATTGTGCGGAAGTGAATACACTTCCCAAGCGGTTTAGTTGAACTGATTCACGAGAGTACCGATCCCTTCGATCGAAATTTTCACTGTATCCCCTTTTCTCAAGAAGGAAGGAGGCGTCATCCCTTTACCGACACCGGCTGGCGTTCCCGTTAAAATGACATCGCCCGGCTCAAGTGTCGCATACTTTGAAATTTCTGCAATCAGTTCATCGATTTTGAAAATCATTTCACCTGTATTGCCATTTTGACGTACTTCATCATTCACTTTAGTGACAATCGACAGATTATGCGGGTTGGGAATTTCATCTTTCGTGACGATATACGGTCCCATCGGACAGGATTTATCTAACGTCTTGCCGAGGAAATATTGGACATGATCCATTTGGATATCACGTGCCGAAACATCATTGGCGATGGTATAACCGAATATATAGTCATAAGCAAGTTGTTTCGGGATATGTCGTCCCCCTTTGCTGATGACAATCGCAAGTTCTCCTTCATAATCGAGATTCTCCGTCACATCTGCATGGATCGGCAAAACTTCTTCGTCTGCAGCAATCGATAAAGGGGATTTCGTAAAGACGACCAATTTTTCAGGCGGTGTATCCGAGCCCATTTCCTTTACATGATCTGCATAGTTCTTGCCGACACAGAGGACGTTTTTAGGCGTTCTCGGAATCGGTGCAAGCCATTCGATTTCTGTAAATGCATATTTGAAACGATTCGGATTGTCATCCTGCAATGCTTGTTCGACAATCGCCCTCACTTTTTCTACAAAATCCAATCCCAATGAAATACCTTCCGTAATCGTTTGCGGGAAGTCCGCGACGCCATATTCTTCCGCGATGGATAGTACGTCCCATACGGCATCCTCCCTTTTCACTTTCGGACCGAATTTCGTTCGATCCTCATAACGGAACGATAATAATTTCATCTGATAGCCCAACCCTTCTTTAATGAATTTCTCTTTCCTCTTTATTTCGCTACTGGACTACTCTTTTCCTCTTTATCCGTCAAATTCTTTCCGTATGTCCCTTTTCGCCATAGCCATTCCAGAGGACCCATCTTAAACTTCGTCAACCATACTTCCGCAAAGATGACTTGGATGGTGAATACACCGACAGCGATCCAAGTTCCCGTGACCAAATCCACTTTGCCATACATGCCCAATCCATAACTATAGAAAATGAGCGTTGCCACAATCGATTGCGTAATATAAGTCGTCAGCGACATACGACCAGCTTTCGAAACAGGGCGTAGGATTTTACGGAACAGCGGAATTTGAAACAATAGAAGAATCAGTCCGACATAGCCAACCGCTAAGATCGGTCCACCGAATAATTGCTGTAAGAGCTTCGTATCCAGTCCAGGTTGACCAGCGTAAGGGATCGATTTCAGCCAAAAGCCCGCTGCCAGTGCAATCACAGTTACGACCGCAATACGGCCTTTCCATTCCGAAGCACGTTCAATCACTTTCCATTTCGATAGACCCGCACCGAATAAAATGATCGGCAGAACGATAAAGAAGCCAGTCAATGTTGAAACAAGTCCCATCAGCAGCCATTCAAAAAAACGATAACTTAAAATTTCTGCATAGGTGCCATGCGCATAGGCACTGATCGACAATTCAATTTGATGAATGTCCGCATACTCTTCCAAGCCCGCACTCGAACTCAGTTTTCCTAGGAAGTAAGTCGCGGCGGCCATAAGTCCACATGGGATAATGTAAATGACAGCGGCAATCGGTAATACCCACTTCTTCGGAATTCTGACAAACGCAATCATAATAAAGCCCATCAATGCATACGTGAATAAAATGTCTCCCGACCATATGAAAACCGCATGCAGCACACCGAATCCGAGTAAAATACTTAAACGACGTGCCATGACGGGGGCAAATGACGTCTTATTCGCTATCGCCTTTTCATATTGCATATTCAATCCATACCCGAACAGCATGGCGAATATTGGATAAAAACTCGCTTCCACAAAAATATTGATCCACTTATACGTCGCTACATCACTTGGCGTGCTAAACCATGAATAAGGGTCGATATACAAATACGGCGAATGGAATAGCAGCATATTGGCAATGAAAATGCCGAGTAGAGCAATCCCACGTAGTAAATCCAGTGCCTCCACTCGATTCCCAAGTGTCGTCGGTGTAAATTTCAATCTCATTCCTCCTGAATCCTTACAGTCCTGCTTCCATCAAATAAATACAGGACCATCTCTTTAATATCAATGCCTACGATTTCTTCAATCGCCGTTCTATATAAATTCAACTGGATCCCATAGCGCTTATGCATTTCCGCATCGATCGCCTCATCATCATCAAATCGTCCTTGTATCCGATCTGTTTTATAATCGAGCAAGACCCAGCCATCCGGTTCTTTGAATAAACAATCCGCTATCCCTTGTAAAATTTGATGGTCTCCATCGGCTCCGTCATACGCGTACGTAAAGGGCAATTCCCGCATCACTTGCTCCGACTCCACGAGCCGTTTTGCAATCGACGATCCGAAGAAGTGAGCGATGGCATTCGTATCCACCATTTCCGCTTCCTCCATCGTCAGCAGTTGGCGCGCTGTCAACTCTTTGACACATTCAGCTACTTTAACAGCATCGTTTTCCTGTCGGATGTCGATGTGCTGCATGATTGTATGCATCGCCGTTCCGATTTCCGCTGCCGATAACGCCTTCGATTGCATGAATGCAGGCCGATCATGTAAATAAGCGTTGCTCACTTCCAGACTTTTATTGAGAAAAGGATCTTCATCCGCTTGCAACTCCAAAAGGGCAACCCGCTTCAACTCACTGACCGTCTGTTTCGACCGTTTCGCCACAGAAGCTTGGAATGGATAACGTGCATCGAAGCGCCGTTGCACTTCCTTAAGTATCGCATCATCCGCTTTTTCAATCAGTTGCACTTCGGCAGGGGGTTCTGTTGCATCATCAGCCTCATTCACAGGTCCAGTCAATGCGGACAGCGGTAACGCATCGATTTGCCATTTGGAAGAATCATCTACCAGTTGACCACTCGGAATGACCCCAAATTTGTCGAAATCGGCATGTCTTGCAATCGCAGGACCTATCCAATCCATATAGCCGTTCGCGCGTGAACGCGTATATTCCTGCAACATTTGACCCGGTTCGATCAATTGCGCATCTTGCCATTTGACAATTGTTTTTTCAATATCTTTAACAGAAGCAATGATTTCCAAATGCTCTTTAGCCCGCGTCATCGCCACGTACAATACCCGCATTTCTTCCGCACGCATCTCCAATTCTTTCTTTTCTTTCATCGCGAGAAACGGCAAGGACGTATACATAATCCGGTTGTCGGGATCAATTGCTTTCACGGCGAGCCCGAAATGCTGGTCGAATAAATACGGTTCGTTGAAATCCATTTTATTGAATTTCCTCCCCGCCCCTGCGATGAACACATATGGAAATTCAAGCCCTTTCGATGAATGGATCGTCATGATCCGCACAACGTTTTCCTTTTCACTAAGCGAGCGTGCCGCCCCTAAGTCGTCACCTCTTCTACGCATCCGATCAACAAAACGAAGGAAACGGAACAAACCGCGGAACGAGGTCTTTTCATAATCGATCGCCCGGTCATGAAGTGCACGTAAATTAGCCTGGCGCTGTTTGCCGTTTGGCATCGCACCGACCATTTCATAATAATGGGTATCGGCATACACTTGCCAAATCAGTTCGGATAAAGAACCTCGACGCGACAAATTCCGCCAATCCTCAAACTGGTTAAAAAATCGTTGTAACTTTTGCTGCGTCTGACTGGCGATTCCTGCACCACCGGTTTTATAGAATCGTTTTAACGCTTCGTAAAATGGCTCATTTTTCGCGGTAAGCCGCACTTGGGCAAGTTCATTTTCCGTCATACCGATAAACGGCGCATGCAACACCGATGCGAGCGGAATATCTTGATAAGGATTGTCGATGACACGCAAGGTGTTCAACATGATCATCACTTCCAGCGCATCAAAATAGCCGTGTGAGAGTTCCGCATAGACCGGAATCCCGGCCAGCTTGAATTCCTCAGCAATTTCACCGGACCATGTCATCGAACGCATCAAAATGACAATATCCCGGTACTCGATCGGACGTTTTTTATCGCTGAAGGCATCCGTCACCTCGGCTCCGGACTCGAGTAATGCTTGGATTTTTCGAATCATGAAACGCGCTTCCGCCTGGGAACTTTTCAAGCTTTCCCCTTCATCGTCCTGTTCCTCTTCTTCATCATAAAGCAAGGTCAATCCCGCTGTTACCGCTTTTTCCGGATAGTTGGCCCCGTATTTCAAAGCGGCCGCTTCATCATAATCAATTTCGCCGACACGGGCACCCATCACTTGGGCAAAGACATAGTTCGTGGCGTCGAGCACTTCTTTCCGGCTTCGGAAGTTGGCGTTCAAGTCGATTTTCAGCCCTTGTTCGCCATCCGTCTCTGTAAATCGACTATATTTCCCGAGAAATAACATCGGTTCAGCAAGACGGAAACGGTAAATCGATTGTTTCACATCCCCGACCATGAACAGATTGCCATCCGCTTCCCCGCCGCGTTTCACAAGCTGGATGATTGTTTCCTGCAATAAATTGACATCTTGGTATTCATCGACAAGCACTTCCGCAAAGCGGTTCCGGTAGTCAATGGCAATATCGGAAGGGGTGAGCACGCCCTCTTCTTCCGTGGATAAAATGCGTAGCGCATAATGTTCCAAATCGGAAAAGTCGACGATACCCCGATCGATTTTCACTTGTTCATACCGTTTGCCAAACTCGACAACGAGATCGATCAGTGTATGCATCGCGGGTGCCATCAGTCGGATTTCTTCAAGCAGACGAGCTGGCGTCCTGGTAAAATAAGATTCTTTCAAGGTATTGATGATCTTTTTCACTGCATCACGTAGCGCTTTCGCACGCTTGGCTAGCTCTTCGTCACAGGAGTCTTTCCGGATTGTTCCGGCTTTCACCCATTTTAGCGAGCCGAAAAAAGCGTATGTCTCTTCCCAGCCGCCTTCCATAATACGCCGTTGGGCTTCCTCGATCCACATCAAATCTGCTTCCGCTGTCGCCGCAAGCGGTTCTGGTCCGTCCGGCATGAATGCAATCCGTTTCATATCATTTGTTAGCGCGGCGGCCTCCTCCAATGAATGACGGATGGCCATTTTCAGTGGATCAATAAAGGCCAATTCATCAATCGACGTCATTCCTTCGATTTCATACTGTTCAGGAAGGAGGCGCAACCATTGCTCCGGCGACGGATGGACTCTGGAATAATCGTACAAACGGTCGATCAGCGTCTCAATGGACTGATCATTGCGATCCGACGTGAAGCTGTCCGCCAAGCGGTACATCGACTCTGGATTTTCTGCACTATACGCTTCTTCCAACACTTCTCCAATTGTATCATCGCGCAACAAAGCTGCTTCAGTACTATCTGAAATCCGGAAACCCGGATCGATATCAAGCAAATAGGCATATTGCTTTACAACATTTAAACAGAACGAATGCAAAGTGGAAATCTGCGCTTTGTTCAATAAATTAAGTTGTCTCCGCAAATGGACAGACTCCGGTTTTTCGACGATCGCTTCTTCCAACGCCTCTGCCATCCGGTGTCTCATCTCCGCAGCAGAAGCATTGGTGAACGTGACGACGAGCAGTTCATCGACGTCAATCGGATCCTTTTCATCCAACACTTTTTCAATCATCCGAGTGATTAACACTTTCGTCTTCCCCGAGCCGGCTGCAGCGGAAACGAGGACATCTTTCCCTTTTGCCCAAATGGCTTTCCACTGGGCATCCGTAAAGGTCAGCCCTTCAGGTTTCACGGGTATGTGCATCTTCGGCCACCTCTTCCCTCATTTTTTCTAGTGATGCTTCCGGCGCCATTTCAGCATATGGCCTGAATTTAGATGCCGGGTCTGTCGGGTCAAATTGACAGACCGAACGATACGGGCAAAACTGGCACGGCATCTGGTCTTTCAATTTATACGGATAAACGCGTGTATCACCCGCAAGCATCGCGTCCCCCGCTTTCCGATGGCGCGTTCGGACAAACGACCGCATCATTTGCAAATCATCGGAAGACAGCACTTTGGATGTCTTCGCAAACGTCCCATCCGTTTTGAGGGAAGCGGGCACAATTGCGGAGGACCTTCCGATATCGGCATCCATCCCGATGACGACTTCCGGGTTGTCGAGCAAATAGCCGCGCATTTTGTAAGACTTGGCAATTTCCGCTTCCAGTAGCGCTGTCGTCAATTCTGTACCGGAACGAATCATCGGATTATGGACATGCATATACAAGACGCCCGCGGGATCTGCGTGAATGCCAAGCCATTCTTCTGCATTTTCAAGCGCGACATCCAAGTAAGTCATCATTTGCAAGGACAAGCCATAATACACTTCCGTTAAATCGAGGCTGCGTGCAGACGATTTGTAATCGACGACACGCACATAATTTTTCCCGCCGATTTCCGTCGCATCGACCCGGTCGATCCGTCCGCGCAATTTCATCGAATCTCCACGGCGCAAAGGAATTTCTAGCGGTGGCAATTCCTCGCCCGGTCCGAATCCGGCTTCAATAGCAACCGGCTTAAACACCGTCGCTTTCGCTTGCGTACTGAGCGAATAGATCGTCCGCTGGATAATGTGCGTCAATTTCCGTTTAATATAAACATAACGGTTCGTAGACAACAATATCCGGTTAAAGAAATACGGAGAAATATCCTCCACTGCTTGCCTTGCCATTTTCCAACAGTCTTCCTTCGACAATTCCGCCCATGCTTTCCCGAGCCGCATCGTTTCATCGGATACCCATTTCAAAGCCGCGTGGAATAAATCACCGATAGCTGGCGCTTCCAGTGTAAATTCTGTCCGTTCCCGGAGACCGAGTCCGAACGATGCATAATGCTGGAACGGGCAGCTGTAATACGATTCGATCCGTGACACACTGGAAACAAAAGATTCACCATACAAGCCCGCCGTCAACTCAGGTTGTAGACGTTCAGTCTGTCTATCCGCAGTGAGCGGACGAAGGATATGGTTGAACACGGAAGACCAGTACGGGTCTTCTTCATAATAGGCCATGACAGCACGCCATTCCGGATCAAGCACACCCGAATGATCCGCTTCTTTCAACTTCATAGACATGTACGGCAACGCTGCGCGAGGATGACTAATATAATCAAACGGATCCGCTTCCAATGTCAATTCGGATGGATCTGTCACAGCCAGTTTCAGCGGTACCCCAGGAAGAAGCTGTTGGATACGCGCGATATATAAGGAAGGCAAAAGTGATTTTCCTTCTTCATCGGCAACCGGATACGATACATACAGCTTTTCACGCATTGCGGTGAACGCCCGATAGGCCATGTATGTTTCATCCATCAATTTCATTTTCGATGTCGGTGCCAGCTCAAAGCCAATTTCTTGAAACCATTCGCGGTCCGCGTCTGAGAGGATCCCTTCATTGTCCATCCGCTGTGGCATCACGCCATCATTCACGCCAAGTACGAATACCGCATCGATTTCCATCAAACTCGACACTTCCACCGTAGACACCGTCACTTGGTCAAGCGAAGGTGGAATACGCGCAAATTCAAGCGTATCAAGCCCTTCATCCAAAATGCGTGCCGCTTCGGTAGGATTCATATTCTTGTCTCCAAACATGAGCACGAACTGATCAAGCACATTGATCCAGCCCGTCCACGCCTGTTCATGTTCCGTTGCACTCAGCAATCTGCCGGCACGTTCTTCCTCTGCACGCAAATCAATGATTTTATCGAACACATGCAGCTTTTCCACAAACTTGAACAACGCTTCCGCCACATTTCGGCCCGTTTTAGAGCGTTTTAAGCGCTTTTCAAATTCCGCTAGCGGCTCCCGGATGACGTCACGCATCTGATGCAATTCTTTCTCTAACGCCCGTTCCTCATCGGTTTGTACGTCTGAATATAGTTCAAGCCCGCGATATTTTTTCACACGCCAGCGACTGTCGTCGAACCAACGCTGTCCGTAAATGCCATGGGCAAGCACATAGTTTTCCAATCGATCTGCACGCTCACGCCATAACAACTTATCTTCTCCATGCGGGAAAAAGAGATCCGTCTTCACAGCGCGGAACACCGACTCATATGACCAGCCCGATGTGACTGCCTCTAAAATCGAACGGGAAAACTCGATGAGCGGATGATGCAACATCGGCTTTTTCTGGCTGATGAATACAGGGATGTCGTATTGCGGGAAAATCGTGTTGATCAATTCATCGTATTTTTCCGGTTGTCGGTACAAAATCGCAACATCTTTATACCGTTTCCCTTCCATCATCATTGCCCGGATTTCCCGTGCAATTGCATGGATTTCCGCCCGCCGATCCGCCGCCTCAATCAATACAACATGACCTTCCGACACATAGGTTTTCGCGGGATAATGATCGAATTCCGCTTCCAAGTGGCGCAGCTCGTCATTTTTGAATCGGCGCGCTTCTGACAAATACACATCTTCTTCCACTTCAACCGCTTCCGCCCGCGCCAGTTCCCGTAATTTCAATGATGTCCGTACAGGATTGAAAAACAGTTCATGATCCCCAAATCCGGTGAGCGCCCCTTCCATTGGCAACACGATGGTCGTGCGCTTCGTATGCTTCATCAATTCCGAAATAATTTCGTATTCCCGCGTCGTGAAGTTTTCAAAGCCATCGATATAGACATCGGCACCTTTCAACAGGTCCGAATGTTGAATTTGGGAAGCGAGAAGCGCCAAATGCCCCTCACTATCCACATAGGTCGTTCCTAACTTCTCCTCGATTTTCGTCAACAACAGCGACAAATCGCTCGCTTTATCGAGCAACGTTCGCGGTGCCCCCTTTGTCGCCAATTCATCATGCAAGTTCCCCATCGTTTCGTGATCCAAGCAATAGCGACTGAATTCCTTCATTAAATCCCCTATTTGTTCCGTAAACCCACGCTTGCCCGCAGCTTGACGGAACAACTTAAATTCTTCCTGATTCTCCTCAAGCACACTTCGGACCAACATCCGGTAACCGAAACCGTCCACTTCCTTGCGCGTAATTCCGCCTGTCTCCTGCAACACACGCCAAGCCAGCCGCTTGAACGTCAACACTTGTGCACGGATCAATCCCTTTAAACCGAAATTGACGGACAAACTATGCTCCATCGAAAACGACATCTGATCAGGCACAATAACAATAACCGGCGCCCCCATCGGATCCCGTTGCAACTCCGCAGCAATCTCCCGCTCAATGAACGTCGTTTTCCCAGCACCTGATCTGCCGGTTATGAAACGTAGTGACATATGAAGTCCCTCCTTTTTATGGATATATATAGGTGATTCATTTGTTTATCCCGCATTAACGGGCAGTAAGATTCCCACTTCAAGACTTAAGTAAAACGATAAGGATAGGTGGGAGATCAACTGCCCGTAAAAGCCCGATTGGTTCAACTAACAATCAGTGGGAGGAACCCCCCACTGATTGTTAGTTGAACTTTATAAATCAAAAAAATCCTGTCATCCCTTTCTTTCTATTGTACAGAAAGTTTGGGATGACAGGAAGTAATTGTAGCGAACAATGATTCGGCTATTTATTTTTGTGATTTTCTACAAATGAACTTAATCCGGCTGAAGGTTCCGTTACTATCAGGGGGACAGTACATGCTAGACATTCATCACATCATAACAAGTTTTTCTTCAATGGATTCCGATTTCACATTGGACTTTTCCCCATGACTTTCTTCATAGAGAATACAAGCAGTTAAGCTCTGCGCCGAGGTAGGTAACAAAATCGGCGTTGTGCTCTTACATCGCTCCATCGCTACTGGACAGCGGGTATGAAAGCTACAGCCAATAGGAGGATTTGCGGGACTAGGCAAATCTCCTTTTAGCAGGATACGCTCTCTATCCCGCATCTTTGGATCCGGCTGAGGTACTGCCGACAAAAGCGCTTTTGTATAAGGGTGATTCGGATTCTCAAATAATTTCCCAGTATCCGAAAACTCGACGATTTTACCAAGATACATTACCGCTATTTTATCGCTAATATGTTTTACCGCTTGGATGCCGTGAGCAATAAAGAGATAAGACAGCCCGAGATCATTTTGGATTTCTTTCAATAAATTTAATATTTGTGCCTGGATCGATACGTCTAAAGCAGAGACTGGCTCATCACATACGATGAGTTTCGGCTCCAGAGCAAGTGCGCGCGCAATACCTAATCTCTGTCTTTGCCCTCCCGAAAATTCGATCGGATAACGGTTCCCATAATACGAATCCAATCCGACCCTCTCCAATAACTCGTCCACTCTTTTTCTTCTTTCCAATTTTGTCCCGACTTTATGTAGGACAAGGGGTTCGGCGATAATATCCTCGACTTTCATTCTAGGATTCAATGATGAATAAGGATCTTGAAAAATCATTTGCAGATTTTTCCCCAAAGCTTTTTTATTTTTGTAGTCACTTAGTTTTTTACCTTGAAAATAAATCTCCCCTTCTGTCGGCTTGGAGAGACCGACAACCATTCTGCCAGTTGTTGACTTTCCGCATCCAGATTCGCCTACCAACCCGACCGTCTCACCGGGGTAGAGATCTAGGCTTACGTCGTCGACGGCCTTTACAAATGAATCTTTTTTACCGAAAAGCCCGCTTCCGATCGGAAAATACTTTTTTATCCCTTTAAGAGATACTAGCGGCTGTTGCATATTGCGTCATCTCCCTTTCCTCGACGAGCGGATTCCAACAGGAAACCCTACTGCCTGAAGGATGTAGAATCAAGGCAGGCTCTTCATGATGACATCTTTCCGTTGCAAATTCACAGCGTGTACTAAAGTGACATCCTTTCGGCAATTTCAAAGGACTCGGAACAACACCAGGAATGGCGTCTAACTTTTCTTTAGAAGGTCCGTGCAATGGAGGTATACTAGCCATTAATCCTTTCGTATACGGATGAAGCGGCTTTTCGAAAATAGCCTCCACGGTTCCTTCTTCGACAATTTTTCCGCAATACATGACGAGGACACGATCAGCTGTTTCCGCTACAACCCCGAGATCATGTGTGATTAACAAGATCGAAATTCCAAATTCATGTTGCAGATTGCGTAATAGACTTAAGATTTGCGCTTGTATGGTTACATCGAGTGCAGTGGTAGGTTCATCTGCAATAAGCAGTTGCGGGTCACAAGCAAGCGCGATGGCAATCATGACTCTTTGCCGCATCCCTCCAGACAACTGATGAGGGTAGTCGTGTAAGCGGCGCTTCGCATCAGGAATACCGACTTTATTTAATAGATCTAATGCTATCTTTTCAGCTTCTTTATATTTCATTTTCTTATGCAAAATGATGGACTCGGCAATTTGTTTGCCGATCGGATGGACCGGATTCAGTGAAAACATTGGATCTTGGAAAATCATAGCGATCTCGTTGCCACGAATTTTCCGCATTTCTTTCTCTCTTAATTCCAGTAGATTTTCCCCTTTGAACAAGATGTTACTTTCAGACTTATATTTAATTGCGCTTGCATTGAGACCCATAATCGAAAGGGAAGAAACACTTTTTCCACTGCCCGACTCTCCAACCAGTGCGACAATTTCACCTTTCCGAATGGAAAATGAGATATCGTTGACAGGATAAATTTCACCTTTTGCTGTAGGTATATATGTTTTCAGGTTTTTCACTTCAAGCAATGGACTTTCCGTTTCTTTCAATTCTCCCTACCCCCTCTATCATGCTTTTTTATACTTCGGATCGAGCGCTAATCGGAGGCCGTCTCCAAGAAAGTTACCGGCAAGCACGGTCATCATAATAGCCAATCCAGGATAAATAATCATCCAAGGATTCATGTTGATCATGCTGTATGCTTGTTGAATCATGTTTCCCCAACTGATTTGTGGAGACTGAGCTCCCATGCCTAGAAAACTGAGTGATGCCTCAACAAGAATGGCATAGCTCAGATTGAACGATGCTTGAACAACAATAGGCGGAGCAATATTCGGGATAATATGCTTCAGCATGATCCAACCTGCACCTGCACCCGAAATTTTCGCTGCCTCAACGTAAGGCTCTGAGCGGATTTGTAAGGTTTGGCCTCTTGCCAGTCTGGCAAATTGCGGCGTGAAAACGATTCCGATTGCAATCATGGCATTCCATAAACTTACGCCTAACGCCCCAGTAATCCCTAAAGCCAACAAAATGGCAGGAATGGCAATGATACCATCGACAATCCGCATGAAAATATCATCGATGACACCACCTAAGTAACCTGATAAAATCCCCATGGGCACACCGATACAGAGTGGAATCAAAATGGCAAACAAGGCGGCTTGGATTGCCGCTTTCGTCCCCATTAACAATCGACTGAAAATATCACGTCCAAGTTCATCCGTACCAAGCCAATGCTGCCCACTTGGACGAAGCATCACATTGGCCAGATCCTGCTTAAGTGGCTGATAAGGAACGATATAAGGAGCGATCAGGGAAATAATAATTAGTACGATTAAAAAGAGAAGGCTGAAAAACGCAAGACGTTCGGCTAGTAGACGCTTTAGGATCGTTGACAAACTCATTTTCCCGACTCCTTTCCTAATATTCGATCCGAGGATCTAGAATGGCATACAGAATATCTGTAATAAAGTTAATGAGTATGATCATGACAATCATCACTAACACAACGCCTTGCAGCATCGTAAAGTCTCGCTGTAAAATCGAGTTCACGGCGAGCTGACCCATTCCAGGTATTGCAAAAATCGTCTCAATGACGACTGTAGATCCCAACAAATTTCCGAATAATATACCGATAGTTGTCACGACAGGGAGCATAGCATTTTGTAAACCATGTTTGAAAAGTGCCCGCCAGCGATCCACTCCTTTGGAATGTGCAGTTCTGATATAATCCGTCCCCATCACTTCCATTAAGGATGATCTTAAGTGTCTTGTAATCTGGGCAGTCCCCGCTGTTGCAAGGCAGAGGGAAGGTAATAAAATCCCTTTGTAAAAACTGATCGGGTTATCAAAAATGCTCGTAAAGCCGGTCGCCGGCAACCAATCTAATGTAAGGCTAAAAAACAACACAAGAAGCATCGCCAACCAAAAGTTCGGAATCGCAGTACCGAGAGTTCCAAAAAAGCGGGCAACATAATCCATCCAGCTATTCGGAAAAATTATGGAAGTGATTGCAAAGAACATGCCTCCCACAATAGACATCATCATCGCGACAATCACGAGTTGAAATGTGACCGCCAACCGACTGAAAACCGCTTCATGAACAAATTGACCTGTAAAGATAGAACGCCCCAAATCCCCATGCATCGCATTTTTCAACCATTCGAAGTATTGTAGAAGTATATTTTGATCCAAGCCCAATTGCTGTCGCAATTGGGCTATCTTTTCAGGTGTAGCATTCTCACCGAGCAAAGCTAGAGAAGGATCACCTGGAATGAGTAAAATAAAAGAAAACACAATAAGCGTTGTTATGAACAACATCGGGATAACGAACAACAATCGACGCACTAAAAATTTCAAAAACATCTCAACGCCCCCCTTTCAAGACTACTCGTTAATTCTCCTTCCAAATCGTTGTATAGAACGGTTTTCCTTGCATATTGGGCTCGAAACCTTTTACGGATTGATTCATCGCGGATACCCTTGGCGAAAAGTAAAGTGGGATAATCATTGCTTCGTCTAATAATGCTTTTTTACTAATTTCGCCGTACAGCTTGGCAAGCTCACCCCGATCATAACTAGCGGCGGCTTCGGCGATGAGGTTTTCTATTTCATCTGTTGTATTTCCGCCTTTATTATAATAACCATATCGGGAGAATATCGCTTTCATTGTCATTAACGGGTCAGGGCGTCCATTCCATCTTGTCAATATACTTGGACTTTTTAGTTCCCCATACTTCGCAATCGCTGCTTGCGCCTCCATCGGTTGCAAGTCAACTTGGATTCCGACTTCGCTTAATTGACTTTTGATCGCTTCAGCCAATCTTTGTTCATAAGCAGGTGTATAATGGATCAATTCAAATGAAACATTGTCAATACCGGCTTCTTTCAGCAATTGTTTCGATTTTTCGGGATCATAATCTATCTTCATGCTGGCATCCGCAGCCCAATATTCCAATGGGAACAATTGACTTGCCGGCTCTCCATTCCCAAAGTTAAGTGCTTGAATCAGCCCTTCACGATTAATCCCGTGTAATATCGCCAGTCTGACGGCTTTATTGTCGACAGGCGATATCGAAGTGTTTAAAAAAATATTTTCAAATCGAAGCGGCATTATCTCTTTCAATACAATATTCGAGTCGTTTTTCAGGCTGGCAACATTGGTTTGAGAAATATTTTCAGCATAATGTACTTCGCCTGATTTTAAGGCGTTAATTCTTGTATTTTCATCTGCCATAATTTTTATCGTCATTTTATCCAAATACGGCTGCCCTTCTTGCCAATATGCTTCATTTGCTTCGTAAACGACTTCGCCATTCGGTACATGGTGAACCAGTTTGTAGGGTCCTGTCCCAACCGGCTTTTGAGAAAAGTCTTCTCCGCTTTCTTGAACGGCCGTTGGCGAAACCATCATTCCACCGACGTCTGCAAGCGCCAAAATGATTGAAGAATCAGGCTTCTCCAAGTGGAGTTTCACAGTTTTTTCATCGACGACTTCCACACTCTCAATACTTGCTAGATCGGAAACAAGAGAATCTTCGGAGTTCGCTCTTTCAATATTGAATTTAACTGCCTCAGCGTTGAATGGCGTGCCATCATGGAACAGTATGCCTTCTCTTAACATGAGGATGATCGTTTTTTCATCCGGAATGTCCCATGATTCCGCCAATCCCCCTTTAGGTTCAAGTTCACGGGTATACGCAATAAGCGTATCATACACAGGTATTAAGAGCGGATGATTGATTGTATTCGTCGCTTTAATCGGATCGTAACTGCTTGCATCCGCTTCATAGGCAATCACCAATTCTCCTCCCTTTTGAGGTGCGCTCTCATCGGACTTCACTTTTTCTTCGCTCCCCCCATTCACATTTTCGTTGGATTCGGAGGAGCAGGCCGCGACGCCAAACAGTAAAACGACTAGCATAACTAACTTACCGATAAAATTACTTTGATTGTTCCGCATAATTGGTGATCCCCCTTTTGATAAGTAAAGGTAAAGCTTCATGTATTTCTTCTCTGGATTTCCTTATCGGCCCCTAATAGTTTGATTCGTTTGAATTATAGCACTATTAAAATATATAATGCTATTAGATTATGAACTGTGAGGTGAGCCATTTGAACATCAGCCATTTAAAATATGTCGATAGTGTCGTAAAATATGGAACCATGAGAGAAGCCGCAAAACACCTATTTGTCACAGAACCGACAATCAGTCAACAGATCCGAGCCTTGGAACAGAATCTTAAATTCCCCATTTTCGAAAAAAAAGGCAGAAATGTAATACTGACCCCAGAAGGAGTAAAACTTCTCCCTTCGATCAAAAAGATCCTTGCCGCTATTCATGACGCAGAAAAACTAATTGAGGAAATTCAAAATCCTTTAAGTGGTCAAGTCCGGTTAGGACTTGGACCCATTATGGCAGCTAGGGTACTTCCTTCGTTCTTCAAAGAATTCACGAAAATATATCCACATATTATTTTCAATGTTTTCCAAGGGGGTTCTGTCGATTTAATCGATATGCTCATTAGTTCTAAAATCGATGTCGGTTTAGTAACAGTAAACAAGGGCACAAAAGAATTTTTGGAAACGAATAAGGTTTTTTGGAAAGATTTATTCAAAGTTAAATATGTGGCGGTCGTTTCCGAGAATCATCGTTTAGCTCAAAATGAAAATATATCCATCAAAGAACTTGCATCGGAACCTTTTTTCTTGTATCACAAGAGCATGGTGCGGGAAACGCTTTTGCTGACTTTCGGTCCACAGTTTAGCAAAAACATCGTCGGGTCATTTGATAGTTATGATACGATTCGGGATTTAGTGAAAGCCGGGATTGGCGTATCGATATTGGCCGAAACCTATGTGAATGATCTGCCATTTAAAGAGTACGAAGGTTTACATGTTATCGAATTTCAAGATATGGAATTCTCACTTGACCTTTGTTGTATTTATAAAGAAGACGGATATATCCCACAATATATTGAAGAGGTTATTGAGATTGTCCTTAAAGTTTCCGGGGAGCAAATCCCTCTTTGAATCGCCAATCAAAAGGCGATTTTTTCTTATTCAACGGCAGTAACCGTATCCCAAGCCGTTACAACCGTCCTTTTATTACCTGTCACTGGATCGTACATATGCCTTTCCATTTCTCCAATGTTTCCACCATAAACATGAATGCCCACACAAGGAATAGAAGAAACACATTGCACTTTATGTAAATCACGATCGGATTTACAACAAACGACGGTATCTCCCTTTTGAAATTCACGTTCCTGTACTGCTATCAGCTCATTTTTTGAATCCACATCATAGTGAATTTCCAGCTCATTTCCTTGGATGATTCCAATCACCCCCCAAGTTCCATGATCATGGATGGGGGTTGATTGGCCGACGTCCCATACCGCAGAAGCAATACAAAAGCTATTATCCGGTGCGATATAGACAGGGTATAAAGTATATTTATCTGGATTTGGTATTTTATAAGCAGCAGGAATCACACCATCATCCGTCAGTAAACGTTTAATCCGACTTCTTACATTCTCTGTGATCACCTCTTCTGATTCGCCGTCTTTAATAATCACCTTTAGATCTTCAATAAAACTTTTTAGTTCTGGATGCATTTTATCTGTTGTGATCAATGTTTCCCCTCCTATAAAGGTTAAAATTTTTTATGCCCAGCCATTCTTCAAATACTTCATCATTATGCTCTCCCAGTTTTGGAGCATTTCTGAAGATTTCAAAGTTGAAGTTGCTCATTTTTATTGGAAATCCGATATCTTTGGTCGTTGTTCCATTCGGCAGTTTTGTTTCTTTGATGATGTTCATTGAAGTGACATGAGAATCTTTTAAAATTTCTTCAAAGTCGTTGATCGGTGCACAAGGCACGCCTGCATGATCGAACTTTTCCAGCCATTCTTCAGCAGTAGCGGTTAAGAAAATCGGTTGTAAAATGGCGGATAGTTCCTTTTGATTTTTAGCCCGCAACACTTGAGAGCTAAATCGTTCGTCATTTGCAAGTTCGCATTTATCAACAATTTGGCAAACACTTTTCCATAGTTTGTCGTTCCCTGCAGCGATGACGAAATGTCTGTCTTTAGAAGCGTATCCTTGATAAGGGGCATTTCTAGGGTGTGCAGAGCCCAATGCTTTTGGGGAATTACCTGTTCCGTAATATTCACTTGTTTGGAGTGCAGAAATCCCTAAAAGGCTTCCTAGCATGGAACAATCAATATACGTTCCTTCTTTACTACGTGCCACATTCGAAAGGCCAACCATTATGCAGTAGGCACCATACAATGCGGTTACAAAATCTCCGACTGGAATACCCGCTTTAACAGCCGGTCCGTGTTCTTCCCCAGTTACACTCATTAATCCACTCATTGCTTGAATCGTAACATCAAAAGCACCCTTGTTCGAATAAGGCCCGTTCTGACCAAATCCTGAAATCGAGCAATAGACTAATTTCGAATTCATTTTTTTTACACTTTCATAATCTAAATCAAACTTTCGTAAGATGCCCGGTCTATAATTTTCTATGAATACGTCCGCCTCGGCTATCATGCATTTCAGTTTTTCCAAGTCCGCCGAATTATAAAGATCAATCATTACACTACGCTTATTCCTATTTAATGAAGCAAAATTGCCGCTGAAGTTTTCACCTTCCTCATTTTCCAATAAAGGAGGCCATAATCTCATTGCATCTCCACCGTCTGGTCTCTCAATTTTCACAACATCTGCACCTAAATCTCCGAGAAGCATCCCTGTAAAAGGTCCAGCTGCAACTTGTCCGAATTCAATTACTTTCAATCCTGAAAGTGGGGGATTTTGATAATGGTCACTCATAACTAAACCCGCCTTTTTTTATTACTCGTAATTTGGCTAATATATGTTGAAAATCTAGCTGCAAAGTCTCCTTGTTCCACTGATTTTCTTGCATATTCCGATGGTGTAGTTTGATTGGGTTCCAGACGGTTGACGCCATCACTTATTTCTTTTAAAAGACGATAGGTTCGTTCCGAGATATTAGCCGTCATTTCAGTGTATTTCAAAGCACCTTCGAAAGCGCTTTCATTTTCTGCAATTTCGTGTAACAAACCATAATGCAAAGCTTTTTCTGCAGTAACGACTTGGTTTGTTAAAGCTAAATGCCGGACAACCGAAGGACCTACTTCACTCATAAGTCTCTGCGTGCCCAACAGCAATCCAAATTGTGGACCTGGAAAGCGAAAAGAGGCAGATTCGTTCCCAACTCTTATATCACATGCTACAGCAATATCTGCACCTGCACCAAATGCGTAGCCATCGATTGAGGCAATTGTAGGACAAGGAAAATGAATGATTTTTTCAAGGGTTTCCGCCAATTTTGAAAAGAAATCGGATGCCATTTTATTTGTAAGGGACCTTATATATTCTACATCTACGCCTGTACAAAAGGCCTTCAGATGATTACTTCTAATGACTAGCGCCCCTAGATCCGGAATTTTCGAGATTTCATCTAACCCTTGTCGCAATTCCTCTAGCAATTGAAAATTTATAGCATTTAATTGCATAGGACGATTTAATGTTAAAATAATAATGTTCTTGTCTTTTGTATAATGTGTGTGAATGAGGATATTGGAATCTGTCATCGCTTATTTCCCAGTGAATACAGGACTTCTTTTTTCTTTAAAAGCATTAAAACCCTCTTGGGCGTCCGCACTTACCGCTATTGCTGATGTAATTTTCGTACCCACTCCCGTGGCTTCCATAATGCTTGTATCACGGGCAAGTTTTTTAAGCGCTTGGACGGCCATAGGGGCATTATTAGCGATTTTTTCGGCCATCTCCATTGCTGCTTCGAGCCCTTTTCCTACTGGTACTACTCTGTTGGCCAACCCGACCTCATAAGCACGCTGCGCAGGTATACCATCTCCTACCATTAACATTTCAAGCGCTATGCCTAAAGGGATATATTTGGAAAGTAGAGACCCCATTCCGCCTGTAATCCCCAATTTAGCTTCTGGATACATAAAGATAGCATTTTCTTCAGCAATACGAATATCCGACATGAAAGCAATCACAAGACCTACCCCAACGCAATGACCATTTACTGCAGCTATAATTGGCTTTGTCACTTCCCTGCCTATCCCCGGGACTGACCGGACAACCGGTGTCGGATCTGTTATATCCACCCCTGCTGAAAATGCCCTGCCTTCTCCTGCTATGACCGCTACTCTTGCATCATCATCTAGTTCAAACTCATTCCAGGCATTATAAAGTGCTTCCACCATATTTTTATTTAATGCATTCAGTTTTTCCGGACGGTTCAATGTTATTTGCACAATATGTCCGATTTTTTCATAGTTTAAATAGGTTTTCGTCGTCATGTTAAATTCCCCCTACACTTTATAGTTTTGTTAAATGATCTTCTTTTCTTTGAGCTTTGTATACTCTTCTTTTTTCAACCCTAGCAAACCAAAATAGACTTCTTCATTATCTTCACCTAGAGTTCTCCCAGACCAAGCGATTTTTCCTGGTGTATCCGAAAACTTCGGAATAATCCCTGGTACTTTCAGTTTACCAATGGTCGGATCGACAATTTCAACGATATTCTCGCGCTCTTTAAAATGTGGATCATTAAAAATGTCGGCTATATTATTCACAGGTGCCACAGGAACGCCTGCTCCATCTAGTTTTGTAAGTACTTCCTTTGCTGGATATTTCTTCACCCAATCACCGACAATTGCATGGATTTCATCCGCATGTTTTGCCCGATCACGAATGCCGACAAATCGAGGGTCTTCGGCTAATTCGGAATGCCCCATCGCTTTGACAAGTTTTTTAAATGCACCATCCAACCCGGCATGGATGGTGATCCAGCTCCCATCTTTCGCCTCAAAGACTTCTGCCGGTGCAAGAGAGGGATGACCGTTCCCAATTCTTTCCCGGACTTCACCATGGGCTGCATATTGTGAAACAATATCTTCCGTAATCCGAAAAGGAGCTTCATATAAACCGAGATCAATCATCTGCCCTTTCCCTGAGCCGACAACGTCACGATGATAAACTGCCATTAACGCCGCAAGTGCATTGAAGGTGCCCGTTAAATAGTCCGCAATAGAAATCCCCATCCGTACTGGCGGTCGATCTGCATGTCCAGTAACATAGCTAACACCACTATAAGCCAACGCAACACGATCAAGTCCAGGCTTATGAGCATTTGGACCTGTTTGTCCATAAGCAGAAACTCGAGCCATAATAAGTCTCGGATTTATTTCAGACAGTTTCTCATATCCGAGATTCCATCTTTCGAGCGTTCCGGGTGAAAAGTTTTCCATTAACAAATCGGCCCATTCCACTAAACGGTACATCAGTTTTTGCCCTTCTTCAGTTCGCATATCCAATGTGATACAGCGCTTGTTTCTCCCCCCATTAGCCCAAGCAAGTGAGCCTCCGTTATTTGTTGCTTTCCCGATATGTCTAACCGAGTCTCCGACGCCAGGCAATTCTATTTTAATAACATCCGCCCCAAAATCCGCAAGTAAACCAGCTGAAAATGGACCGGCTATAAGGGTACCAATATCGAGCACTTTCAAACCTTTTAAAGGACCGAAATCTGGACATGCACTTAGTTTTTTCTTTTCTTTCTCCATTTAATCAACCTCCTCTCCCCATTATTTTTTCGCACTTAGTTCAATCTCATTATTCGGTAAAGAATCCACTATTCTTAACTCACCGTTCTCAATATGTGATTTCAGTGATGAAAAACTAGTTCCTGGATCTACCCTACAAAAATTCAAGTTTTCCGTTTGTGCGCGAGAATAGGAGAGTTCACACAAGGTGCCAGGGGGTGCGCACAGTACCTTTACATCATTTTGTACCATCCATTTGACAGTGGCTCCTCTTTTCCCTTCACTCACTTCCCGCGCAGGATTTGGTGAATCGATTATTTCGCCGCTTTCCAAATTGTAAATACGGGCTATTTCTCCATCTACAATCGGGACAATCGTTTCTTTATCTTTTGCTAATACCATACCAATCAACATATTTCATCATCCTCCTTGCAAACATGATATACCAATTACACAAGTATGAACATTTGAAATATTACATGATTGATAGAAATTTCCTATCAATCGGCTAACATGTTTATTTTATTTTCGGAAAGCTACCCAAATAGCTCCTTTTACTAAAAATGATTCCCTTATATGAAATAAACATCAAAAAAGAGCGCAGCCAAAGTCAGAAAACACTTTGTCTACACTCTGTAAAAACTGTATTTATTGATGCTACACGCAGGAGTTAAGCAGTAAAAATTCTTCATAAACTAGCCAATTACTTCGTTGACCAAATAGGCTACTAGTTTTGCGGTTTTATTGTCTTATTCATGGGTCTAATTATTAATCCTTATTTTTCCTTTTCGATTGTCTCTAAATTAAAGAACTTCATCTTTCTTGCTTGGTATCAATACAACACCAATTACAGCAACAATCCCTGCAAAGACAAAGGTATAGAAACTCCAAACCATGTTAAGGTTCATACTTAACAAAAATCCGATAACAATCGGTCCTAAAATAGCTCCAATCCGTCCAATTCCAAGGCCCCACCCTAATGCGGTGGCCCTAGATTGTGCTGGATAATACTTCGTAACGAATGCGTTTAGGATTTGCGTACTTCCCACTGCACCAAACCCAGCCACCCCTACCATTAAATACGTCAACGCAATTGGAGGTGCCCCGACTGTTAATAAGAACGCACTTAATGCTGCCAAGAAATAAGAAACTCCAATGACTCTTTTGGAACCAAAACGATCAGCAATCGCGCTTGCAATAAGTGCGCCGATCCCTGCTGTAAGGTTCATTACGAGTAAGAAAGACAAGCTAGAATTTAGTGAATAGCCAAGCTCTCTCATGATTTGAGGCAGCCATGTATTGAGTCCATATACTAAGTAAAAGCCCATAACATATGTTACAAAGATGACCAATGTCGCGCGAATATATTGTTTTGAGAAAAGCCCTTTAACAGACTTTTGCCCTTTTGCTTCTCCTTCATCTTTCTTCGCCTGATGCTCAAAATAAGAGATGTCCATTCGATAGCGTTCGCAAATCGCTACCGCTTCTTTTCGGCGTTGCCGTGATAAAAGAAAACTAACAGATTCCGGCAGATACTTTATCATAATCGGCACTAACAATAGAGGCGCTGCCCCAATCCAAAACATAAATCTCCACCCAAATGAATCCAAAAGAAATATAGCCAATATTGCAGCTAAAACTGTCCCGAAGGAATAGCCTGAAAACATGAGTGCATAGTTTAACGATCTACGATGTGGAGGAGAATACTCAATAGCAAGGGCAGACGCAGTCGGAATAACTCCCCCTAAACCGATGCCTCCAATAAACCGGAACAAACCAAACATTTCCGGTGAAGTTGCCACTGCACAACCGACCATTGTGAGGGAGAAGAACGTTACACAAATGATTAGTACACGTTTTCGTCCGATTAAATCGGTAATCGTACCAACGAGTATAGCGCCAAAAAACATACCAAATAACGCATAACTTCCGATTGTACCAGCTTGAGCAGGTGTTAGGCCCCACGGTTGATAATCCAATAGGCTAGGTAAAACTGCGCCGTAAATCCCTAGATCATAACCATCTGCCAAAATACAGAAAAAACAGATGCTTATTACAAAATACATTAAAGAACGTGGTACGCCTGAATTAACAGTTGATGAAGTTTTTATATCGATACCTGGAGAGATTTCTCGAATATTTTGACTCATTCCATTTCACTCCTACCTCTAATTGGTCAATAAAATTTTTCAATGGGTCAATCTCTATTAAGCTCTCCTTCTAATTTCCTTAGAAGGAACCTCTCATATTTTTGATTCAGCAGAAAAGCTGTTAGATATAAAAACTTAAATCTGTCAGTCATTCCCTGCTTTGATTCGATTTTATACTCCTGTCCTGCTTACATAAGAATAGTAAACTTATGCGCCTGCACCTCAAGCTGATCTATCAATCGAACGTTAGTCTTCTATCCATGAATTTTGATAGTTCTCATCTTCAGTAAGTTGAGCCGACTTCAATACTTTTAATGGACGGAATGTATCGATCATAACTGCAAGCTCCAGCGTTTCTTTTTTCCCTATGCTCGCTTCAATCGTCCCAGGATGCGGTCCGTGTGGAATCCCCGACGGATGCAATGTAATAGACCCTTCATTGATGCCTTTTCGGCTCATGAAATTCCCTTTCACATAATACAACACCTCATCACTATCTACATTACTATGATAATACGGTGCTGGGATCGCCTCAGGATGATAATCGAATAACCTAGGAACAAATGAGCAAATGACAAAGTTATGTCCTTCAAAATTTTGATGGACTGGAGGCGGCTGATGAATTCTGCCTGTTATCGGCTCGAAATCGGCAATATTGAAAATATAAGGATATAGAAACCCATCCCATCCGACTACATCCAGTGGATGGTGATTATAGATATGGGAATGGATGATTCCCCTTGCTTTCGTTCTTACTTCATGTTCACCTTTTTCCGAGTGGCTCATTAACGTTTCAGGCACCCGAATGTCCCGTTCGCAGAATGGGCTATGTTCAAGCAATTGTCCAAATTCATTACGATAGCGTCTAGGCGAAGTAATCCAGCTCGTTGTTTCGATGACAAGGATCTTCGAATCCCCCTCGTCTGGTACTACCCTGTAAATCGTTCCGACAGGAATGATAATATAGTCGCCCTCGCCATATGTAAGGGTTCCGAACATTGTCTCCACTTTGCCTGTCCCATAGTGAACGAATAACACTTCATCGCCATCACTGTTTCGATAGAAAAAGTCCATTTCTTTTTCCGGATGTACGATACCGATGACAAGGTCTTCATTGCCCAAAAGATATTCCCGGCCCGTCAATGCATCTTTCCCTTTTTCTACTTTATCTGTCTGTAAATGACGTGGCCTTAGGGCGCCTTGTTCTTCATAAACTAGCGGATTATCTTCTAACACGGTCGACCTGACAATTTCAGTTGGTGAATGGTGATGATACAAAATCGATTGAATGCCTGAAAATCCCTTTGTTCCCATCACTTGTTCCCGATATAGAGAGCCGTCTTCTTTTCTCATGACAGTATGACGTTTTCGCGGAATTTTTCCCATCTGTTTATAATAAGTCATTTGAAATAATCTCCTTTCTAATCATTCGATCAATTACGCCCCGGCTTAATTGTGTCCGAATTTTGAATTGCGCTTGCGCAATTGACTCCTTTCAAAATCCTTGACATCCGCCGGAGGCTTGGGCCAACAGGATGTTGGTCACTCAGGCATTGCCAAACAAACAGCGAAAGGTTTAATTGGCCGTATTTCTGCGTTTTCGCAGAAATTAATGCACTTTCTGAACGCGGCGACCTTAGCCTGAGTTCATCTAATCAGCCGGGGTTTGAACCCCCACTGAATTGAATACATTTCTAGCATTCATCCCCCCACTTATGGAAGTGGGGATGAATGCTGAAGCAAGTTAATTTTTTCATAATAATACTTTTTCTTGTTTTCCCTTCAGTACTTTGGCTGGTAAAATTTTGGCTGTCACTTCCCCAAAACCGACTCGGTAGCCATCTCCTTGGCACCAGCCTGTCATCGTGAGTTCGTCTCCATCCTCAATCCAACTGCGTTGTTCCCCATTGCTTAGTTCGACAGGTTCCGCTCCGCGCCATGCCAATTCAAGTAGGCTTCCGCGTTCTTCCCTATCCGGACCGCTGATTGTTCCAGTTCCAAGCAGATCACCTGCATTTAAGTTGCAGCCTGTAATTGTATGGTGAGCAATTTGTTGCGCTGCACTCCAGTAAAGGTACTTATAATTACTTGTTGCAATGAGATCTGATTGCTCCATGTTTTCACCTTTGATATATACTTCCAAGTGAATATCAAAGGAGTCTGCCTTCTCCGTCTTCAAGTAGGGCAGTGGTTCGGGATCTTGTTTTGGTCCTTCAACACGGAACGGTTCCAATGCATCAAGCGGAACAACCCACGGTGAAATGGAAGAAGCAAAGTTTTTCGCTAGAAATGGCCCAAGCGGCTGATATTCCCATGCTTGGATATCTCGTGCGCTCCAGTCGTTGAGCAATACAAGACCGAACACGTTCTCCTCCGCATTATCAATCGATATCGGTTCTCCAAGGTTGTTACCGGGACCGATAAAACACCCCATTTCCAATTCAAAATCGAGTTGGCGGCACGGTGTAAACAAAGGTGTAGAAGCGTCTGCTGGTTTAATTTGTCCATGTGGTCTATGAATATTTGTACCACTCAACACAATTGAACTAGCACGACCATGATAACCAACTGGCAAATGCGTCCAATTTGGCATAAGGGCATCTTCTTTCCCTCTGAACATCATCCCAACATTTGTCGCATGTTCTTTCGAAGCATAAAAATCTGTATAATCGCCGATGTGAACAGGAATTTGCATTTCTACATCACTTTGTGGAATCAATGCCCTTGCCCGAAGCTCCGCATTGTCTCTCAGTACAGGCTCATCTGCGTGTAACACGTTCTGAATCTTCTTCCGTACCGCACGCCAAATCTCATGACCTTTTTCCATAAATTTGTTCAAACTAGTAGCACTAAATATCTCTTCTTCAAGAGACAATATTCCTTCGAAATATCCTTCTGCCTCTAAAACAGCCAGATCTAATACATATTCCCCAATCGCCACTCCAACCCGTTGCCGATCATTTTTACCTTTCAACTTAAAGACACCGTATGGTAAGTTCTGAATTGGAAAGTGATTGGTAGGTTCCACCTTAATAAATGATTGCATCTTTCATTAACCCCTCTCTAGAACGTTCAATACTCTAAATTCATTCATAGGCCCTTCAAAACTACAAGATCCATATGAACGAAGATAACTTCTTCGCAACTCAATGATTTTATCCGTCGTTACTTCCAAACCGTTCCAAATAATTTTGTCTTTTTCAAAAGAAATTCCCGATGATTCTTGAGTCTCCAATATGTCGATAATCGCTTCTTGCTCCAAATCATGTGTATGAGCCATCAAGCCTGCGATAAATACATTTAAAAACCCGTGCATTTCGGTTTGGACTTCATCCCGATACATGCGAATTGGATGATGCAGCCCCGCAGTAAATTTCGAGGGAACTTTATGGGTTTTGCAGCTATGGATGAAAGACGCTACGATTTCGACAGACGGAATCAGATCGGCTCTGATTCCACCTGTCCGAAGTTTTGCTCCTATTAAACTAGGTGCGATGCGATTTTGTTTGGCAATGGATGCCATTGCGTCTTTCAATCTATCCTCCCAATTGATTTCTTCTTCATTTATCGGTAGTTCGCAATAACAAAATAGGTTGTATTTTGATAAGTAAAGATGAAGTTCCGCTATATACTGGGAGGTTACATTTAACGACGGAATAGGTAGTTCCAAAAAATCTACGGATACTTTTTCCCCATGCCTTTCCCTGAAAGAAAGAATTGCCTTCAAGTCTTCTTCAAGCAGTTCAAAAGAATCTCTCTCAGATTGCCCTTTCCTTCCTAATGCAGATATAGACAATGGATGCTCTTTAGAAAACAATGACACATAAGGATCCAATTCATTTAATGTGTACGCCAAATGTACAAAAGGACCGATCTTCCACTCATCGGTTCCAGTGATATAGGAAGCATAATTGGTAATAGCTATTTGCAAAGGCAATTGAGTGGGCGGAAATAATCCAGCATAGTCAATTAAATGTTCAAAAAAAGCATCCGAACTACGAGGTAATACCCTTACACTTTCATTTCGTTCAAACAACTTGAGTTTCAACCCTTTCTTTGCCTTTAGGATTTTCCTCTGCTTTACAAAAGCTTTTCTGCATGAAGATCAATTCATGAGCAAGATTTTCTATACGCTCCAGTAATTCTTCATCAATAATTTCATTCTCTTTATTGAAGTGAGTATTATGGGCATATACATAACTTGGTGTCGTATATGCACGTAAATAGCCAGCAATCGGTTTCAGTTGGTTTTCAATCATTAAATAATGCTGATAGGTACCGCCAACTGCCACGAATCCCATCACTTTGTTTCGGAGGGTAGCGGGCGGCAACAAGTCAAAAAGATTTTTCAATGGTGCAGGAATGGAACCATTGAATACAGGTGTACCGATAAGGTAAAAATCAGCGTCCAACATTTTTCCGATGATTTCCTGTGTATCTTTGTTGTATCGTTCTGGCACTCTTCCATCTGAAAACTGCATATCATATTCCCTTAAATCCAATAAATCGGTTTCGATATTCATATCCTTCTTCTTCACATCATTAAGCACTGCTTTGACTAGTAACGCTGGTTTCGCACCGACAATCGTACCGGAAATTCCAAGTAACTTCATTGTTCCCACTCCTTTATCCGTACCATTGATCATTCAGGATAAAACCGCTTGTTTGCTTTGATCGAATGCCGGCATCACTTTTTCTGCAACTAACTTCATCGACTTCATCACTTCTTCGTGTGGGATTCCACCGAAATTCATAAGCATCATAATATGTTCACAACCAGCATCTTGGTACTTTTTAATTCTTTCAATGACTTCATCAGGCGTACCGATTAACAATTGTTCTTTCGCTTCTAAATCTTCGAATTGTGCACTGCGTCCATATTGACGTGTATCCAAATATAAATTCACATGTTCCTTGGAAATACGCTCGGCTTCTTCCCTTGTTTCGGCTACAAATGTATGAAGGGCTAATGGTACCTTCACTTCACTTTCTTCATGTCCTGCGTCTTTCCGAGCTGCTTTATATCCAGTGATAATCGTCTTCAATTCAGCAATCGAGCTACTTGCTACATAAGGTACCCCCATGATGTTGTAACCCATTTGCCCTACGTATTCGGCACCTCTTTGACTTAACGTCCCAATCCAAATAGGTACTTTCTTTTGCTTTGGAACAACTTCTAGTTTTATATTAGAAAACTGATAGTAATCACCATCATGCGAGAACTCTTCCCCTGTCCAAGCTTTTTCAATAACCGCCAACGAGTCGTTGAAACGAAGGGCTTTATCTTTTCCTTCTACACCAAATCCCGCAAATTCATGTGGCAAATAACCGCTTCCCAAACCAAGATTTACTCTTCCATTACTGAGAACATCCAACAATGCGTAGTCTTCCGCTACTTGAATTGGATTTTTAAATGGCAATGTAACGATGGAAACACCAAGTCGAATATTTTTTGTTCTTTCGGCTGCCGCTGCTAAGAGGAGAGTCGGTGTTGTTAAAATTCCATATTCACTAAAGTGATGCTCCGCAAACCAAACGGAACTGTACCCCAATTCATCCGCCAAAACCGTTTGTTCCAACACCTCGTTTAATAATTGTTCATGTGAACGTCCCAACTTCTCCTTGTAATTATCAAATACTGTAAATAGACCTAGTTCCATTCTTATCCCTCCAAATTTTTAGTAAATTGAACACAAAAAAACCAACAGTAATGAGAACGTTCTAAATTGAACATAACCATGTTCAAAAGAAGATCGCTTTCAATACCGCTGGTTGTTAATCTACTTTGAAGAGATCAGAACTATATCTTTCACTCTATAGATTAGCCAGCAAACTTTTTAGGCTTTTTCGTATTGATGACATTATATAACGAAGGTTCAGAAATATGCAAGCGCTTTCTAATAATTTATTTTTTCATTTCTAAATAACGATTACGACCGGATATGACTGCTTGTATCGCTGCTTTTTGTGGAGGTATCATTAATTTATTTTCCATATTTTTAATAATTTCATCAATTTCCTCTACAATAGAATAACCCAATATCAACGATGAAGAGAATTCATTTGTAAGGTCTTGAATAAAAGTAAACGTAGCTTTTTTTATAACATCAGTCTCGGAGTCGATGACAAGTATACAACCGATAACTTTCTGTGTTTCAAATAGTGGAGTCCCTTTTGGCAATTGTGCAAATCCAGCAAGTAAAACATCCGTATTTTCATTTTTTCTCGACAATATTTTCATCTCCTAATCTAGTTCAAAATGGTCAGCGAGCAGGTACCAACTCTTTTGTCTGCTGTTCAATCATTATCTTTTCATTTTCAAGACTATCCAACCATTTGATATATAATTCTCTATTATTATAGCCTAATTCTAATTGACTACATAATTGAATTTCAATCTCCTTCCCAATACTAATAACTTCAGCAATTGCGGTTTCTCTCTGATTGAAAGATTGTACTTCTACCAAATACTTTCCAGTACATGGAATTGAACAATGATTGTTTGGTACAAAAGTATATATATAGTTATTTGACATATAAGCCCCATCATTCCTTACCGTAACATTACTTTCAGAAAAAGGGACAACCAACTGACCTAACGTCTCATAAACAGAACCCATAAATGACTTGATCTGTTTAACATCCCCCTTTAAAAGTAAATTCCTGATATGTGTGGAGCTGATTTTTATTCCATCCAACTCAACTTTGGGCAAAACAGTCACTTCAAACTTTCCATTTCCGTGTTCTTTTATCGTATCCATCGTTCCCATTCCTTTATGCCCATACGTATAGTCGAAACCCGCGACAACATGTTTGACATTTAAATCGCTTATATATTGTTGTACGAATGTCTCAGGAGATAGTCTGGCAAATTCTTTGTTAAAATTGACAACGTAAAGATAGTCTACTCCTAGGAGCTCCATTTTCTTTACTTTTTCCTCAAGCGTCATCAAATAGTTAAATTTGCCGCCCTGAACAATCTCTTTCGGGTGAGGATAAAATGTCATAACCGCTAGTTGAAGCTTTTTTCTTGTTGAAATTTCCTTCGCTTTCGTAATCAGCTGCTGATGTCCTAAATGAACACCGTCAAAGAAACCTAGAGCCAAAACAGTTTCGTCTGGTATTTTACTGGGAAAATTTGCAGTCTTGATATAAAATATTTCCATTTCATCTACCTCCTTTTACAAAATAAAAACCAGCCATGCTTAAATCATTGAAAGTGATTACCCTTTCAATAACTCATGCACAACTGGTTGTTTACTTAATTTTTATGGTAAAAGGTCATCCTTTTTCCTCTTAAGTAAGTCAGCTTTTATGTTTATCTTTCGTTTACTATACAATAATTCGAACATTTAAACAATGTTTTTCAACATTTAACTAACCAATTGATCCGCTCACCCCTCTTATTAACAAAAGTCCATTCAATCTCCTCACTTCTCCTCCGTCTTCGCCACCACCGACCGAAAATCCGCTTCCACTTTTGCATTCAACCGGTTTTCAAATGCTTTGCCGATTACCCATAACAGGAAGATGATCAACACAACGATTGCCGTTCGCAATGGCTGGGTCAATAACGCCTTCAAGTCATGACCGATAAAGCTGATGATGAAAATCATGACGAGCTTACCCGCCATTAAATTGATGAGATAATAGGTCTTTTTCATATCCGATAATCCAGCGACCAGATTGACAAGCGCTGACGGTGTGAATGGAAAACAAATGAGGAGAAAGAGCGGTCCGAAACCATTCCGTTCTACCCAACCGATCAATTGCTGCACGCGGCGCCTTTTCGTCAAAAAGCGTAGGATCCGGTTGCGACCGTATTTTCGGATAATCAGGAAAACGACATAAGATCCGGCAACGGTCCCCGCCCATGACAATATAAAACCAAGCCAAAGCCCATAAGCCCCGGCGTTTGCGATGATAAACACTACTAGGGGAAGAAACGGTAGAAACGCTTCGATAAACGGCAACAAAATTCCGATGAGCGGTCCAAGTGTCTTATAATGTTGTGATAACTCAATGATCTTATCGACGTCCATCCATTCGTTCATCCTAAACACCCCTACTACGATTTCTAAATCCAATTGAAGTTGATTGCTTCAAGCTCTTACAAGAATCTCCCTATGTAAACATTAAAACACGAAAATATAGTATAATCACATAAAAGCTTTAGAAAGATGTGACAAAATGGAGAATAACCAATTTTCCGCCGGTTTAAGAGCCGGTACAAGTATTGCCATCGGGTATTTCCCCGTCGCCCTCACATTCGGACTGCTGGCCAAAACGGCTGGGCTGAGCATAATCGAAGCGACCGCGATGAGTATTTTCGTCTATGCTGGCGCTTCGCAATATATGGCACTGAGTCTGATTACAGCAGGCGTAGCGCCACTATTGATTGTGACAAGCACATTCATTGTCAATATTCGACACTTTCTTATGACGGCTGCGCTCAATGAAAAGATGCAACCTGCAAAAAAATGGGTCAAAGCGATCTATGCTTTCTGGATTACGGATGAATCTTTTTCGATGCTGGCAACTGGTAAAAAAGGCAAGATTCCGACAGCTTTTGCTTTTGGTGTGATCCTCATCGCCTACGGGAGTTGGGTCATTTTCACTGTTGTAGGCTTTATGATCGGGGCAAATTTACCTCAATTTTTACAAGCTGCGATGTCGATTGCACTGTATGCCATGTTCATTGGATTGCTGGTTCCTTCCATGAAAGGGAACCGCAAAGTGGTCATGCTCGCCGGTTTGGCAGCCATCCTTCATTGCCTCCTGCATATCGTCGGTATGTCAACAGGCTGGTCGATTCTTTTGGCAACGCTCGCATCTTCGATTCTTATCGAAATGGTTTACGCGCGACGCGGTAAAACAGCCGACACCATGTACAGTCGGAAGGAGGGAACGTAATGGGAGCAACTTATTGGTGGATGCTCTTTGGCATGGCACTCGTAACCTATATCCCACGTATGATTCCACTGACCTTTTTGGATGGTAAAGAACTGCCGCCTATCGTCTCAGGTATATTGCGTAATATTCCATTTGCTGTGCTCGGTGCACTCATTTTTCCCGCCGTCTTGTTTGTGCAGGAGGGGAATATTTTATTTGGCGTTGTCGGGGCAAGCGTTGCATTCTTGATCGCCTTTTTAGGCGGCGGTGTCATGTCAGTTGTACTTGGCACAATCGGTGTACTTGCCGTCTATAGCTTATTTATATGATTGGGTCCCTGATTATTTAGCGTATAGAACTGATATCTACTAGCATTATAGCCATTTCCAAGCTCATTCAAACGAAAAACCGCCAGTTTACGCGAACTGGCGGTTTTCCTCATTCTTCATCCCTATTTTCTCGTGCTTTGCGCACCATACGTGTCGCTAACCAGAAACCGACTGTCAGTGACAAGGCATCCGCCGCATACAACTGCCAATTATGTGTGTAGCCCGCATAGACTGACGCTGCAATCAGGGCCACTGTTAAAATAAGTCCGACGACGTGATGATACGTCACACGTGTGAAAAAGATGACGAGCAGAGCAGGTAGTATAATGGCCAGTAGCAGTTTTGTTTCAAATGAAAGCATGTTCCACCTTCCTTCCAAAGTGAACCGTTCATCGGACAACTAGCAAACCTAACCGATGATGATCATGCTTGTAAATCACTTGTTGCATAAGCCGCACTTCCCCATCACGGCCGATCACTTGAAGGCGGCAATGGGCGGCATTTATTTGAATCGCATCATACAATTCCTTTTCATTGCTCACTTGTAATCCATTCACCGATCGGATGCATTCCCCTGGTATAAGGCCCATCTTTTCACCAGGTGAATCAGGCAGGATTCCCGCAATGACAACACCAGCCGGACGTGGGGCGGCAACAAAAGCCCCTTTTCGCTCACTGAGTGAGAAACGGATGGAGATGAATGCGCGACAGATTACACCGAGCAATAATGCTGCCCAGCCTGCAATCGGGAACCACCATGCAGCCATTCCGACAGCAATGACGACAATGCCTGTCCAAGCGATGGCATCGCCCATCTTCGGAAAGAGATGATCCGGATACATCGACCGCGCCACTTGCGAAAAACCGATAATGACCGGAACCGGCAGGAAGCTGAATGCCCGCTCCCCTAGCGTGAACTGTGGCCAATACGGCAAATAAGCAGAAATCATATCTCCAGGAACAAGAAATACGATAGGCAATAACCAAAGCCGCTTGGTTTTGAAGGCAGCTGCACGTAACCCTCGATTGGTATGCACTAAATGAGGGGAAGCGTACTTGATCGTATACTTTTTGATCAAAAGCCCTTCTACTACTAATAACATCCCGGCAATAAGCGGGATTGTCATCGCCAGTTCTCCTAACAAATCTACCTGATTTGGACTCCAACCGAAAACGGTGAAATTGCCCGCGTATCTTTCAAGCGCATAGATTGAAAAAAAAGCGATCGAGGCAAAATAGATGGGAGAAGTAATCTTATAATAAAAGGAAACCAATCCGATAAGAGCCATAACTGAAAAGAGTACAAGCCATCCCCAATCGACAACCAATCCAACGCCAACCATTAAAACGGATACGATGAGCGCATAGAGCCACGACTCTCCCAACAGCCGTTTGAATTCAGTAAGCCCTGGCAACAATCGAACTTTGAAATCTCTGCGCTCTCTTTTCACACGGTAATAGCCCAAAGCAACAGATGCAAATAATGTCGCAATGAATAGTGGATTCAAAAAAAAGAGTAGAACCACTTGCAGTACATCTAGCAATACATTCTCGGACAAGAACCGTCACCTTCCAATCTCTCTTATCAATTACGCCTTGGCGTAATTGCGTCCAGTTTTTGAATTGAGGCCTACAGGATGTAGGTCATGCAGTCGTTGCGACAGGACGTCGCGCACTTAGACTGCCTTCCATAACTCCTTTCAAAATCTATGACATCCGCCGGAGGCTCAAACTTGATTCAGCCGGAAGTAGAATCCCCACTGAATTGAATACATATCTAGAATTCATCCATCACTTATAGAAGTAGCGAAATTCCGCTGAATCAAGTTTCATTTCTTTTCATTGTATCAAAAGAAGTGGACTCTATGCGAACCAGAATTGAAAAAATCGACAAATGAACAAAAACACCTGTAGTCTAAGCGGGTACTCCGTTCCTACTTATCTACGTCAATTCCAAACGCAAAAGACTCCTAGCCTTATCGCTAGGAGCCTCGCGTCATTTTCCACCCAATTGATGATGCAGATAGCCAATTGCCATTTGAAGTTGTTTGTCATTTTTCTTATCGGCACGGAACGCTTCCACTTTTTCTTTCAGCTTCGCATAGAATTGTCGATCCATCTTTGGATCGGCTGCGATTCCCATATCTGCGCGGAATGCTTCCACTGCACTTGCTGTGGATTCGTCAAAGTAACCATCTTGCCTTTCGACTTCATAACCAAGTCCCACTAACAATCGTTGCCCGTAAGCGATATCCTCGTGATACTCCCCAGTTGTATAATCCTCTGCAACAAGGTGGATATGCTCATTGAATAATTTGTTTTGGTCCACTTCCAAATCGGGTTTGACGCCTTTGCCATGAATCCAATGCTCTTTCGGCGTCAGCCACTTATGGGTCGACAATTTCATTTCTCCCCCATTGGACAATTGCGTAATGTCCTGGACAGTTCCTTTGCCAAAGCTCGTTGTCCCGGTGATGAACCCTCTCCGTAAATCTTTCAAAGCGCCGCTGAGCACTTCACTCGCTGAAGCACTACCCTTATCTTGTAATAAAACGATTGGCATCTTTTTCAATTTGTCATCGTAAGTCAATTTATCGGAACTTTCTGTCACGAGTGGCGTCAACATTTCTTTTGCATCTTGCATATAAGCAAAAACCGTGTCTTCCGGCACTAAACTACTTGCGATATCGCCGACAGAATGCAAATATCCTCCCGGATTGCCACGTACATCGATAATTAGTGATTCAGCCCCTTCTTGAATGAGCTTATTCGTTCCATCTAGCCACTCTTTCGCACTCTCATTGCCGAACGTTGTAATCGATATGTAACCGATCTTTTTTCCTCGTTCTTGGATCAGTTCCGTGGAAACGGTCTTTACTGGAATCTTTTCCCGAACGACTGTCAATTCAAGATGTTTATCCAAATCCGGTCTGTAAATGGTCATGCCGACCGAAGTGCCTTCCTTGCCTCGAATCCGTTGGACAACATCTTGCAAAGAATCGCCTTCCAACCGTTCACCGTCAATCCGAATAATCTCATCATACGGCTGTAACCCCGCTTTTTCTGCCGGAGATCCTTTTACTGGTGCCACAATAATAAATTTCCCACTTGACCTTGAAATTTCCGCGCCGATGCCAACCCGTTCAGCAGCCAGTGACTCCCTATGGGCTGCCGCCTCTTCCTGCGTTAAATAAGTGGAGTAAGGATCCCCAATGACATCAGCCATGCCGCGCAAAGCCCCTTCGATCAGCATGTCCCCGTCAACTGGGTATACCCCTTTTTCTTTAATCACACTGAGCGCCTCATCGATAACTGACACCGAACTTTTTGCGCCTCCCGTTTTCGCTGCTCCCCCTGAACAGCCATCCAGTATGAGAAATACTCCTGTCGCGATCACCGCAAGCATGACAAATAGTAAAAACCGGCTTCTCTGCATTACGTAAGTTCCCCTCCTCCGTCCATTATATGAACCGAAAAAGAACATTACGACAGCAAATCGAACAGCGGAGGGTTCAATTTGCCGTATTTCTGCGTTCTTTGCAGAAATTAAGGCACTTTCAAGAAACCGGCTTCTTTCAATCTAAATTCTCTACAAGTTCTTTCAACCGCTTTTCATCCATCGGACCTGTGATCCTTTGCCCCACTTTCCCATCCGTCCCGATAAAATAAGTCGTTGGGATGATTAAAACTTTATAGGCTTTCATGACGGCCCCTTCCTTATCGAGTGGAATCGGGAAAGTCAATCCGTATGCATCGACAAACTCCTCGATACCCTTTTGTCCGCGCTTTTCAGTCTCGGACAAATTCACCGCCACGATCTCAACGTTTTCCTTGTCTTTGTTTTTTTCGTAGTATTTTTGCATATGGGGCATTTCCGCTTTACACGGACCACACCACGATGCCCAGAAATTCAAAATGACTTTTTTCCCTTTTAAGTCCGATAACCTAAATGTTTCACCGGAAAGTGATGATAGCACAAAATCGGGCGGTATCGACCCTTTTTCCAAGCCCGGCAAGCTATCATCCTCGCTATAATCCGCACTGACAATATAATTATCGAGCGGATCTTCATTGTCCAAATTCGATTTGACCATGATGACAACCATCGAACCAATCAACAATGCGGCTATGATCGAACCAATCATTTTTTTCTTCATGTATGTTCCTCCACTTCATCAACTGTCCGATACCCTTTTGCATAAAACAACCAAAAAAATAAACCAAGGACAAGTGTTGCACCGAACGCCGCTCCCGCGAGTCCCTTCGGCTGAACTGTCGCGACAAAAAGATGCACCGCCATGAATAACCATATAACACTTCGCATATCCTTTGCATTTCTACTGTCCAGCCAGAAATAGAAAAGGAACAGGCCAAAGAACAACACCGTCACAACTTGTGCAACCCACTCTCCATCGTTCAATACAACCATCATCACCTGATAGAGTACTTGCGCAATGACCGCCCCCGTAAACAATGCATGCATCGCCCTGATCGAAAGCCGGCCCTTTTTCCAGTCCCACAATACTTTCACCGCGATAACTAATAAGCCTAAGAAAAATCCGATCGTTCCCCCGTCGAAATAGATAAATGCCAGTGGCGACCGCAACACTGACTTGAAATCAGTGAGAAGAATACTGAACTTCCAAACAAGTACCAGTGTAAAAAACGCATCCGCCACTCTGTCACCTTGCGGCTTCCCGAAACGAACCCGGACTGCAACATATGCCAAAACAACGCCCACCATGAACGCAATCCATGAGGATGGAGCGGATAAATTACCAATCTGAAAATAATTCGTCACAACCATGTATGTAGACTCCTTCTAATGATAGCTCCTGTTTTATCCTATCGAAAATAATAAGGAAATGCGATGTTTTTGATTTTCAAAAAACAAAGAGTGCCTTTAAGTTGCTTCCTTGAAATTAATGGCGTCCATGCCTGGTTTATTGGCGTTCAATGAGGGTGCTTTGAGCTAAAAATGAGGGATTTTGAGCGCGTGGCATAACTCTTTGAGCGGTAAACAAGGGCTTTGAGCACGCGGCGCAACCCTTTGAGCGGTAAATAAGGACTTTGAGCGCGTGGCATAACTCTTTGAGCGGCAAACAAGGGCTTTGAGCGCGTGGCGCAACCCTTTGAGCGGTAAACAAGGGCTTTGACCGTAAAGCAAGACCTTTGAGCACACGACCAACTTTTTGAGCCTATAACAATAAGTATGATCGCACGAGGCTTATCGGTGAATCCAACCAGCCCTTTCAAACCACAACTATAGCATCCCATCAGAAAAGGCCCGTCTCCACATAGGAGGCGGACCTTCTTTTATTTAAAACGGTACATAACGTAATGGGTTGACTGCACTTGGCCCTGATGCTGACCAATTGCCGATATGGAATTCAAAATGCAAGTGTGGACCGGTAGAAGCTCCTGTCGTTCCAATTGCTCCAATATGTTGCCCTTTCTCGACTGAGCTTCCTGAGCTCACTTTAATGCTAGAAAGGTGTGCATAGACGGTCGTGTATATCTGCCCGTCAACGGAATGGGTGATCATAATGACATTTCCGTATGTCCCCATTGGACCGGCGTGTGAAACAACGCCGTCACCAGCCGCATAGACCGGTGTGCCGGTTGAGTTGGCGATATCCGCTCCACGATGCTGTCTTTTCGTTCCGTAGATCGGGTGCGTGCGCCATCCGAATGCAGAAGTATAGCGCCCAGACGCAGGGGTTGTCCATGTGCCACTTGAGATCACTGGCGCGACTCCGCCTGATGCCGCTGCTGCAGCCGCTTTACGTTTTCGCTCTTCTTCCGCTTTACGGGCGGCTTCCGCAGCTCTTTTCTGTTCAGCAGCAATCTTATTCGTAAGCTCTTTACCTACTTCATGCGCATCATGAAACTCTTCTTCAAGCGATTTCTGTTCACTTACTAGCTTTTCCTGTTCCGCTTCTAACTCATCAACTAGCTTGTTCATTTCCTGTTTTTGTGACACTAGTGATGCTTTTAAACCTTCAAGCTTCGCTTTATCTTCTTGTTGTTCTGCTAGTTTCTTTTCAACAAGCGCTTTTTCTTTTTCTAATTGCTCTTTGTCATCGGCTTGTTGTTGTAAGATTTTCCGATCCGCATCCATCAGCGTATTCACTGCGGAAAACCGATCGATGAAATCCGCAAAACTATTTGCACCAAGCAGAACATCGAGATAATTGACTTGTCCACCGTTTACTTGCATAGCAAGAACGCGATCGCGCAATACTTCATCGCGTTCTTCGATTTTCTTCTCCAAGTCTTCAATGGAAGCCCTCAAGTCTTTGATTTCTTTTGTCGTTTGATTGATCTTTGCAGTAACTTGATCAATATTTTGATTCGTTTCACTAATTTTTCCATTGAGTGTCTTAATCTTATCCAGAATACGTTCAATCGAAGATTTATTTGTTTTAATTTCTGATTTTTTCTTATTGATGCTCGTATTGAGTTCGTTCAATTTTTGTTCATTCAATCTTTTTTCTTTTTGCAAGTCTTTCAATGGACTCGCAAACACAATCGGCTGCGCCACCGCAGATATCAATAGTAGAAAAGCGATTGCACAGGAAAGTATCCACTTGTACATGTTCAACTTCTCAGTTCCCCTTTCAGCTTGTCTCTATCAGACTCGTAAAAATTTCCGCACAGACATGAAACTACCCCACGCACCAATAAATACCCCCATGAACAACAGGAGCCCATTTAGTTGGAAAATGAATGGTGTAGTATCTAGCAACTGGAATAACTCTCCTTGCAATCTTGGTGCCCAGTATACATGCAAATTATAATAGGCAATTGAAATAACAATCATTGGTATGATCGCTCCGAGTACGCCAAGCCAAATACCTTCCAGTAAAAACGGTACCCGGACAAAACTATTCGTTGCACCAACCAGTTTCATAATTTCGATCTCTCTTTTTCTCGCTACAATCGTAATACGAATCGTATTCGAAATGAGGAACATCGCAGTAAACAAAAGCGCTAAAATGAGCACAACTCCGACGTTTCGGCTATTGTTCAATACGTTGAATAGCTTTTCTACTTTCCCTTCCCCATAAACGACTTCATACGTATAATCATATGTATCGATTTTTTTGGCGATAGCAGCCGTCTTTTGTGGTTCTTTCGCTTTCACATACAGCGCATCACCAAGCGGGTTGCTTTGTTTATAGAGGCTTAGTTCTTCCCCGAATGACTCGATCATCTTGTTCAATTCATCATCTCGCGACGAATAGACCACTTCGAGAACGCCGTTTGTCGAACGGACCTTTTCCTCCAGTTCCTTCACGGCTGCCTCATCTGCTGCCGGATCTGCCACGACTTTAATTTCTACATCGTTTTCAATATTGTTCGCCAACTGATTCAAGTTCATCATAATGACGATGAATGCACCAACGAGGAGAAGGGTGACGGTTACAGCACTTGTCGACGCAAATGTCATCCAACTGTTGCGGCCTAGGCTCTTCAAGCTTTCCCGAGCATGCCGACCAAACGTTCTAGCTTTCATAACTGTATTCACCTTCGTACTCATCCCGCGTGATAAGTCCGCCTTCCACTACAATGACACGGTGTCTCATCGTGTTTACAATTTCCCTGTTATGGGTGGCCATGACAATCGTCGTACCACGTGCATTGATCTGTTCGAAAATCCTCATGATCTCCCATGATGTATCAGGGTCCAAATTTCCTGTCGGTTCATCTGCAATCACCACTTTTGGTGAGTTGACGATAGACCTTGCTATTGAAACGCGCTGCTGTTCACCGCCGGATAACTCATCCGGAAACATCCGCGATTTTTGCGCCAGTCCGACAAGCGCCAAAACATCATTCACTTTTTTTCGTATCGTTTTCGGTGATTCCTCGATTACTTCAAGCGCAAACGCTACATTCTCGTAAACATTCAATTTCGGTAATAGTTTAAAGTCTTGAAACACGACACCAATCTGTCTACGCAGAAAAGGGACTCGACTATTGCGCAAAGTAGCAAGATTCACGCCATTAATGATAATTTCTCCACTTGTCGACGTTTCCTCGCGATACATCATTTTGATAAAAGTCGACTTTCCAGCACCGCTCGGTCCGACTACATAGACGAATTCGCCGGGATCGATTTCAACATTGATGCCGTTCGCGGCTACAACGCCGTTCGGGTATTTCTTATAGACATTTTTCATCACAATCATTTTAAAACCACCTGAAAATTTATATTCCTCTTTTTCTCTTTTTCTTTTTTTCTCCAACATGCCCATTATAACATGATTCGTCAATATGCGTATTACAGTTATGTTTCAATTGAAGATCGAATGGTACCTGAGGGAGTTTTTTATCGGAAAACATGTAACCTCGTCTAGAGATGGGCCTGTTTCCACGATCTTCCTCAGTTCTATTCGACTTTGTTAGGTAAAATCCTTCCGATTAGAATAAATTCGATAAATCTGGACAAACCACGTCGAAGTAAAGCGCGCTAAAAAAAGTTGCCTAGCCTGTATCCTGTTGCATGAAAAAACCGCTACGGCTCGATTACCCGTTAGCGGTTTTTGTCATTCACTTATTTTTTTTCAGCAAGCCATTTAGCGACAGCATCTGCTTCTTCGCCTTTGATTAGACCACCAGGCATACCCGGACGTCCGTTAATGATGACATCATGGATTTCCTCTTCGGACAAGCGTGAACCAACATCAGCGATTGACGGTGCATTCCCCGCGCCTTCCAAGTTTTTACCGTGACATGTGATACAGCTTGTGTTCACAACTTGTTCAGCATCGACTGCCGCAGCGTTACCACCTGTTGTGCCATTGTTCGTGTTGTTTTCTTCCGTCTTTTTGCCACCACATGCCCCTAAGACAAGTATGGCTGCAAACAGTACGGCCAGAAGTTTGTTTTTCATGTTGAACCCTCCTGTTGAATGTTGTCCTACAGTATTTAGTATACCAAATTCGCACTATTTGAACCCTCCAACAACGCGCTGATATTCATCAAATCAATGACAAATCTAGCCAATTTTTTTCTAATAAGGCAAAACGACGCTAGATAGAGAAATTTCACAAATGTGCTCATATGAATTACTATACACCTAAAACAAACATTCAAAACATTTTACAGCAAACAGGGGGCAAAAAGAAAAAGCACACCGAAGTGTACTTCTCTTTTCCGCCTTCCATCACGAAATACGTGAACGTAAATAGGCGTTGATGAATAAGTCGATTTCGCCGTCCATCACTGCGCCGACGTTTCCTGTTTCTGCATTCGTCCGATGATCTTTCACCATGGAATACGGATGGAAAACATATGAACGGATCTGGCTTCCCCAACCGATTTCTTTTTGCTCGCCCCGGATTTCAAGGAGACGTGCTTCCTCTTCTTCCATCCGGATTTGATATATTTTTGCTTTCAATAAATTCAATGCACGCTCACGGTTTTTGATCTGTGAACGTTCCGTCTGACAAGTGACGATTGCGCCTGTCGGAATATGCGTCATCCGTACAGCGGAATCCGTCGTATTGACGTGCTGACCGCCCGCACCGCTTGAGCGATACGTATCAATTTTAACGTCTTCCATTTTGATTTCCACATCGACATCGCCTTCGAACTCAGGCATGACTTCAATGGACGAGAAAGATGTATGACGGCGACCAGACGAATCGAATGGAGAAATCCGTACAAGACGATGAACGCCTTTTTCCGCTTTCAAATAGCCATAAGCATTATGACCTTTGATGGAAAGCGTCACTGATTTTACTCCGGCTTCATCGCCCGCTTGGTAATCGAGTGTTTCCACTTTGAATCCATGATGTTCCGCCCAGCGTGTATACATGCGCAATAGCATAGATGCCCAGTCTTGGGATTCCGTACCGCCCGCACCAGAATGCAATTCAAGAATGGCACTATTTTTATCGAACTCATCGCTTAATAGCATTTGCAATTCGAATGCTTCCATTTTCGTTTTGAATTCCTTTAATTCATTACCCAGGTCTTCCTGCATTTCCGCGTCGAATTCTTCACGAAGCAATTCAAGCGTCATTTCCAGGTTTTCCTGCTCGTCGGTCAATTCCTTATAGTCGCCAACGACATCTTTCAATGCATTCGATTCGGAAATCACTTTCTGCGCCTTGTCCTGGTCATCCCAGAATCCCGGCTCCAGCATTACTTCATCGAGCTCTTGTATACGTGCCTCTTTGTTTTCTAAGTCAAAGAGACCCCCTGAAGTCCGCTAATTTCTTAGCTGATTTGTCTAACTCATTACGTACATCGGATAATTCCATCATTGTTTATTCCTCCTGAATTTGGGTTGCCTGGTAGCTTATGCTTTACCATGGCAGTTTTTATATTTCTTCCCGCTGCCGCAAGGGCATGAATCGTTACGCCCGATGTTTACAGCCCGACGCACTGGTTTCTTCCTCACTTGCTCGCCATCCTCTTTCGGGTTAACAGCTTGCCCTTTAACAACTTCCTCACGTTCAAGGTTATTGCGGATTTCCGCCTTCATCACATATTTCGATGCATCGGCTTCGATCGACGCGACCATTTCCTCGAACATCGCGAATCCTTCCGATTGGTATTCACGCAATGGATCTGTTTGGCCATATGCACGCAAATGGATTCCACCACGCAACTGGTCCATCGCATCGATATGATCGGTCCATTTTGAATCAATAGCACGAAGCAAGACGACTTTTTCGAACTCGCGCATGCGTTCTTCGGACATTTCCGCTTCTTTTTCATCATAACGGGCGATGACTGCATCTTGGATCATTGCCGTCAGCTCTTCGGCCGTTTTTCCTTCCATATCCGCAACGGTCACACGACCTTCCGGTAGAAGGTTCGCGCCTAGGTAGTCCTCTAGCCCTTTCAGCTTCCAATCGGCTACATTCTCTTCGGATGTATGGATTGCTACAGCATGTTCGATCACATTACGCAGCATATTCTCCAACACTTCACGAATATTCTCCGATTCCAGCACTTCGTTCCGTTCTTTGTAGATGATTTCGCGCTGTTGGCGCAGAACATCATCATATTGCAGCAAACGTTTCCGAGCATCGAAGTTATTCCCCTCTACCCGTTTTTGCGCCGATTCAACAGAACGCGACACCATTTTCGATTGGATAGGCGTCGAATCATCCATTCCGAGTTTTGTCATCATCGATTTCATCTGATCCGATCCGAAACGGCGCATCAATTCATCTTCAAGTGACAAGTAAAATTGCGTCACACCCGGATCTCCTTGACGCCCCGAACGTCCACGTAGCTGATTATCGATCCGGCGCGACTCATGACGTTCCGTACCGATGACCGCCAAACCTCCGAGTTCTTTAACGCCTTCGCCAAGCTTGATGTCCGTACCACGTCCCGCCATATTCGTCGCAATCGTCACAGCGCCTTGTTGCCCGGCTTCCAAGATGATTTCCGCTTCACGACCGTGATTTTTGGCATTCAAGACATTATGTTTGACGCCATATTTCTTCAAGTAGTTCGAAATGATCTCAGATGTCTCGATAGCGACCGTACCGACAAGGACAGGTTGCCCTTTCGCGTTACGTTCCTTAATATCTTCCGCAACCGCTTTGAACTTGCCTTCCATCGTCGCATAGATTAAATCCGCACGGTCATCCCGCGCAATTGGACGGTTCGTCGGAATCGCGATGACATTCATATTATAAATGTTACGGAATTCCTCTTCCTCCGTTTTCGCCGTCCCTGTCATACCGGAAAGCTTCTCATACATCCGGAAGAAGTTCTGGAACGTAATCGTCGCGAGCGTCATCGATTCATTCTGGACTTCCAAACCTTCTTTCGCCTCGATCGCCTGATGCAGTCCATCACTATAACGACGACCTTTCATTAAACGTCCCGTGAACGAATCGACGATGACGACATCGCCTTCCTGGACGACATAGTCAACATCGATATGCATACTCGCATGCGCCTTCAACGATTGGTTAATCGCATGATTGAGCGTGACATGCTGAAGATCAAATAAGTTGTCGATGCCGAATGCCTTTTCCGCCTTCTCGATCCCGGCTTCCGTCAACACGACCCCTTTTGTCGACTCATCATACGAATAATCCTCTTCGTTTTTTAGCGTGATGACAAATCGATTCGCCAAGCGGTATAATTCCGCCGCTTTTGCAGCTTGACCTGAAATGATGAGCGGTGTACGCGCCTCATCGATCAAAATGGAGTCCACCTCGTCAATGACCGCATAGAATAGCGGTCTTTGCACTTTATGGTCATCGTAGAGCACCATATTATCACGCAAATAGTCGAAACCGAGTTCGTTATTCGTGCTATACGTGATATCCGCATGATACGCTTCCCGCTTCTCTTCTTTCGACATACTGTTCAAGTTCAAACCGACCGTCAAACCGAGATACTCATGGAGCACTCCCATCTCTGTCGCATCACGGCTCGCCAAATATTCGTTCACCGTCACGACGTGCACACCTTTTCCAGCAAGCGCGTTCAAATAAACCGCAAGCGCCGACGTCAACGTCTTCCCTTCACCGGTTTTCATCTCCGCAATATTGCCTTCATGCAACGCCGCTGCACCGATCAGTTGCACGCGAAACGGGTACATTCCTAACACCCGACGTGACGCCTCCCGAACAACCGCAAACGCTTCAACTTGAATATCATCCAGCGTTTCACCAGACGCAATACGCCCTTTGAATTCCTTCGTCTTCGAAGTTAGCTGTTCATCCGAAAGCTGTTCCATCTCCGTAGCGAGTGCCTCGACTTTATCCGCAATCTTTTCAAGACGCTTCAAATCTCGTTTATTCATATCAAACATTTTATTCAATACGCCAAGCATTCAGGTCACATCCTCGTTAAGTTCACTCTTCATTTTAACACTGTGAAATGCACGGTGCAAATGGTCTAACTGAAAGGCGTGGAGGCGGGGGAATTGGAGGGTGAGGTGGTATGGAGGATGAGCGCAGTTCGCGGAGTTATGAGCTAGTGTTCGGGAGGTATGATCGCTTGGAAGGGAGTATGGGCGGGATTGGAGGTGGTATGATCGTTCGATATGAAGTATGAGCGAGTTTGAACGAGTTATGAGCTCGCGAAACAAGGTATGGGCACTAAAAAACAAGTTTGAGCGCCTGGAACCTGGTTTGAGCACGAATATCAGAAAATGAGCCCCTGAAATCGAGGTTGAGCGTAAGGAATGAAATATGAGCTTCTTAATAACAAGTTTGAGCGTGAATCACGGAGTATAAGCGCCTGGAAACAAGTTTAAGCATTTTCCACTTAGTTTGATCACCACTGCCTAGATTATGATCATTCATTTTTTATTTCTCACGACACTTTTGAACAGCACGAAAAAAGCCCCCTCAAGTGCCACTGAGGAGGCTTTTCGCATTACGATTTAGTTTGTTTCAATCAAGCCGTATCTGCCGTCTTTTCGTTTATAGACGATATGTGTGCCGTCGGATTCTGCATCGGTGAAAATGAAGAAGTTGTGGCCAAGCATATTCATCTGAAGAATGGCTTCGTCTTGATCCATTGGTTTTAGATCGAATTGCTTTGTACGTACGACGGAAAACTCATGGTCTTCATCCAAAGTTGCGTCGTTGTTTTTCTCTTCAGCTCTGTTCACCGAAGCGAAAAACGAAGCGACTCCTTCCCGCTCACGGAATTTACGGTTCACTTTTGTTTTATATTTACGGATTTGACGTTCTAATTTATCGACGATTAAATCTATTGCGGCATAAAGATCATCATGACGTTCCTCTGCGCGAAGTGTCAAATTTTTCATCGGAATCGTTACTTCCACTTTACTCTGTTTATCGTTATACACTTTCATGTTGACATTAACAGTTGCTGTTTCAAGCGTTTCTTCAGTGAAGTACTTGACGAGCTTCTGGACTTTCTTCTCGACATGTTCGCGAATTGCTGGAGTCACCTCAAGGTTCTCACCGCGTATATTGAAGTTTAGCATATGAACTCCTCCTTTATTTAACCGTTACTTTACACTTCTACATGTTCCCCTGAAAGTCCTTCTAAAAACATTGAAAAAAGTGAAATAATTTGTCGAATTGTGACAATCAATGATGCGAATGGATTTCGCTCGTCCTTTCTTCACATTTTCAGTTCCAGTTGGAGCTTTTTACAAACGACGCACCCTCCAATATATGGTTCATGTGGCTTCATTACGCCTCGGATTGCACCAAATGGAATAATATCTTTTCCCAGTCAAATTTCCCTCATACCCATTGAAAGAAAAAACCCGATTGGGGAATTTTCTCCAATCGAGTCATTGTTTCGTATCATAGAATGTGCCATCTCTGGCAACATTACTGTAAGGATTAACATAGTTTTTCATATGGTCTTTTTTGGATTGGGATTGAGAGATGTCCAAACGAATCCTTTTGGACAATAAGGCAAGCTTCTTTTGAACATCCACTTCCATAGCAACGAGTTCATTTCCAAATGCCTCTTCCTCCGGTGTGAAAGGAGCTACAATTTCCACTTGCACTTTTTCCCGTATATCCAAACATTCTTCTATCCGCGCAATCGTTTCATCGCGTTTTTCTTCCTCTGTGTAGGTCAGTGCCAATAAAGTCTCAGTGGCTTCACGCCAAGCTAGTAACGCGGGACGAATCATACTTCATCCACATTGGCATACTGTTTTTGACGATTGATTTGGATCACTTGCTTCCACGTATCGCGGAACTCCGTAATAATCGCAGCTGCTTCGTCAAACAATGCACTGTCATTTTTAATATTCCCATCAATGAGACGGCTATTGGCAAATTCGTAAAGCACTAACATATTTTCTGCAACTGGAAATGATTTATCCAATGTCAACATTAGCTCCGAAATAATCGCTTGCGCTTTTTGGATCGATTTGTTTTTTTCTTCAATATTATTCTCTTCCAATGCACGCTTGGCCTGCTGGATGAATTTCAAGCAACCATTGTACAGCATAAGCGTTAACTCACCAGGTGTTGAAGTATTGACCGAGTTATTTTGATACGTTGCGTAAGGATTATTAATAGCCATTTTAGATCTCCTTTTGTACTGCTGATATTACATGCCACCAAATGCATTCATCAAGCTGGCAGATTGTGCGTTTGCACGTTGTATAGCTCTTTCCATAGCCGTGAACTGTCTCCAATAACGGTCTTCCATCATTTTCAAGCGATCCTCGAATCGTTCGATTTGTTTATTCATATCATTTAAATTGCGGCCAAGAACAAAAGAATCGTTTACTGCTCCTGCAGTACCAGCACGCTGGGATATGACCTCCCGGCTCGCCACAATTGTATCACGGAATTGGACTGCAATCCCGCCACCTTTGCCATCATCATCACTCGATTTGGAAAACAATTCATGTACTTTTTGCGGATCTTCAGCAATCGCTTTCCGTAGATCATCCTCATTTATAATCAGCTTCCCATGTTCTAAGTAATCAGTGGATGTTTTAATTCCCAAATCACGTAAACTCATCTTCGTTCCATCAGACATCTCTACCGAACTACTCATAATTGTCCGCATTTTTGAAAGCATGCTGGAAATTGTCGGGTCGTTCTTAAGCGTCCCACTTTTTGCCTTCTCTTCCCATAATTCAATTTCCTTTTCCTTCATGTCATTCTTTTGCTCGGTCGAAAGTGGTTGGAAGTCACGATATTTAGCTTCTCGAATTTTCGCATTTAATTCTTCAATCATTTTATTGTAGTCATTGACGAATTGAACGACTGAATCAACTATCTTATCAACATCAGCTGCAGAGCTGAAAGTTACGGCGTTTGTTGTCGTGCCCGATGTCGAGTCCGTCACTTGCTTCAGATTGATTTCGAAGCCGTTGATTTGGAATGTGTTGGATGATCGTTCTGTCGTCAGGCCATTGAAAGTAAATTCGGCGTTTTGTCCGGAGGTACTTGTTCCATTAGTGAGTCCTAACTTCCCAGCTAATTCGCCCGAAACATTAGTAACAGTGATAGCCCCCGCTCCACTATTCTTCGCAGTCAACGCAATTTTCCCAGTATGAACATCATAAAAAGCGTTAACGTCTGTTTCTTTATTGATTTGTGCTATTAGCGCTCCAAGGGAGTCATTCCCTGTGATTTTGATAACCTTTTCCTCATCAGATTCCGGAGCTTTGATTTTAAATTCATGTTCGCCTGAACCTATATCTAGACCAAGGTCCGATAGTTTAGTTGTACTCACTTGTTCGGTCGTAAGATTTTTTTTAAATTCACTACCCTGCAAAGTTGCCTGTGTCGCCAACTGATGCACCGCAATCGTTCCTGAAAAGTCAGATGTTGAATTCAGCGATTTAATATTCACCGCATCTGTATTAGATACGCTCACTGTTTTTGCATTGAACGTGCTTTGGCGTAGCATCGTATCATTGATTTTATAAGTCAAATCCTGCAGGTTCCGGTTTATGCTTCGATAATCATCCAACTGCCATTCCAAGTATTGTTTCTTCTGTGTAATTTTATCGAGTGGTATCCGATTGGCCTTCATGAGGTCTCGGATGATAGATTCGGTATCCATTCCTGTTGCTAGTCCACTAATTCGCATATGCTTTCACACCTTTTTTAGATTTTTCGGTCGACGAGAAGACCAAGGAATTCGCGCATGGCCGCGTGGATGTCCATCAGTTTTTTGGATGGGATTTCGCGGACGACTTCGTCTGTTTTCATGTCGATGATAGTGACATAATATTCGTTCAGTTTGTCGTGCAATTTGAATCGTAATTGCGTATTTGCGCTTTCTAGAAATGTATTCATACTATCTGTCAATTGCTGCGCCTTCTCCAACGGTAATTGTTGTTCGGATTTGGATTGACGCGCTTCGTTCGCTAATGCTTGTCCTTCCATTACCGTGATATCCGTATCAGAAGCTACATTGTCCATTACAATGCTTTTTTGCTGTATAGATCCCCCACCATCCATACGACTGACCATCTTCATACCCCCTCAATTTCAGAACGTCTCTTATTCTTTACTATCGGCATGCTAGAGCAGAAGTTAAGGATATACATAAGGAAAAATTCTTTTGAACACGCAGAAAAATTTACAATTTCTTTAACTCATTTCATTTAATTACCAGTCAACAAAATAAGGATGCAACCGATACTTTATATTTATAGTATTATTCACAGAAAGTAGGGTTTTACATGTTTGCGTCAATCAGGACCAGAATCATTGTTACAGTCATCATTTTATTCCTCATCGGAATTGCGGCCATGACGGCAATAAGTAGCATACACGTGAAAACGAAAACCGAGGAGGGTTTGATCGATCAAAGCGTTGTGTTCATCGACGAGCTGGGTTTTACGATCACGAATTTCCTTGGGCAATATGAAAAAGGGATTTATCAACTTATCAATTCCCGTTCTTTAACGGAATTTATCGCTGGGAGAAATGTAGATGAGACAGCGGCACAAACTACGTTAGATAGTGATTTGACTGCATTTTTGGAGGTCTATGAAGATGTTTCATCCGTCTATTTTGCGCTACCAGATAAGCATCTGACCATTCTCCCTTCTGTCGATTTAGGCGCCGACTTTGACGCGACCAGTCGGGATTGGTACAAGCAGGCCATCGAAAATCCGGAAGCCATTCAATGGACCAGTCCTTATATTGACGGTGCGACTGGTGAGTTTGTCATCACTGCGACACAAGCCGTTCAATTGGATGGTCAACTTGTCGGAGTCGTCGGATTGGACATTCAATTGGAGGCCTTGACGAACCAAATTGCAGGCAATCAGCTCAGCCATGATGGCTACCCGATCATCCTTGATGCAGAAGGTACAGCGATTGTCCATCCAACATTACGCGGTGAAAACTTGATGGACCTAGCGTTCATCGATCAAATGTATACGCCCGGAAATTCGAAAGGCTTCATTCAGTATCAATATGAAGGGTTGGATAAAGTCATCGTATTCGCGACCCTTCCGGGGGTGGATTGGAAAGTAGGTGCTGTTTACGATCAAAAAAAGATCGATCAACTGGCGGTTGACTTGCGCCAAGCAATGATCGTTATCGCACTCGCTACGCTCATCCTCTTTTCCGTCGTACTCTTTTTCATGATCAATCGAATGATCAAACCGCTCGGCCAATTGCAATCCCTTATGGATTCAGTCTCCAATGGCGATTTAACTGTCCGGTCCAACATTCAAACGAAGGATGAGATCGGTGAATTGGGCGATCATTTCAATACGATGATTGAAAATATGGGCACCATCCTTTCTGTCGTAAACAACTCTGCTGCAAATGTCCGGACAAGTTCTGAAAGCTTAAGTGCGGTCGCAGAAGAAACAAATGCCTCGAGTACAGAAGTCGCACATGCAGTTAATGAAATTGCGCATGGTGCATCCAGATCGGCAGAAGATGCAGAACTTGTCACAGAACGTGCTGAACTGCTCGGTCAGCAAATCAATGAAATCACAACAAAAGCAAGTGACATGTCCGATATCGCAATAAAAGCCGGCGAAATGAATGCAAACGGACAACAACAAATGCAAACATTGACCCATTCCTTCAATGATTGGAAAATCAGCTTACAATCGATGTCCGAAGCATTCGATACACTGGGAAATAAAGTGACAGCGATTGGCGGAGTCATGGAAACAATCACCGAAATTTCGGCACAGACGAACCTCCTTGCACTGAATGCAAGTATCGAAGCTGCTCGAGCCGGCGAACACGGCAAAGGATTTGCCGTTGTTGCAGAAGAAGTACGCAAGCTCGCGGGACAATCCGCACAAGCAACAGAAGAAGTGAAAATGACTGTCCAAGAACTACAAGCAGAGTCGCGACTCGTCATGGAACAGATGAATGGCACGCGTGAAAACTTCCATCACCAAGGCGTTGTCGTTCACGATACGGAAATGATATTCAGTGAAATTTCATCATTGATGACTGATATGCAAAATTCTATCGCTACCGTATATGATGGCATACAAAAAGTCGCGGCTCATAAAGAGGAAGTTGCGGAAACGATTCAAACGATGGCCGCAACCTCACAACAAACCGCCGCCGCTTGCGAAGAAGTGAGTGCTTCAACCGACGAACAGCTTCGCGCCATCCAATCGGTAACAGATGCTGCAGAAACGTTGACAGAGTTAAGTGAGGAATTAAACGAAGTCGTCAATCGATTTACGATGTAACTATATGGAACCCATCTCGGCCAAATTAGCTGAGGTGGGTTTATTTTACATCATCTACTATGAATTCGATAGTCATTGATTCGAATATTCCCAATTCTACTACTTTATACACAAGTCTAAAGTATTTAATGAAATAGCCGAAAATGAGTAAGTATACTAATTTTTTAGAAAGAGAGAGGGTTATTGATTTGTTCAAATCGATCAAAACAAAACTGATCTTCACAGTGATGGTACTCTTCCTAATTGGCGTTTTCACAATGAATGCCGTTAGCATCATCCAAGTGAAAAATAAAACTGAAGAAACCGTCATCGACCAAAGCACGGTCTTTGTCGAAGAAATGTCCAATTCGATCGAGAACTACCTCGGTCAGTTTGACAAAGGGCTTTACCAACTATCAAACTCCCCTACCATCCAAGACTTTATGGAGGCAGGAGGGACGGAAAACACGGAGAATGCCTTTCTTCCAACAGTTGAAAGCGAATTCAACCAGTTCTTAGGTGTCTACGAGGATGCCGTTTTCGTCTACTATGCATTGACGAATAAAGATATGATTCATATCCCTTATGTGGAGTTGGATGCTGATTTTGATCCGACCAGTCGTGAATGGTATCAAGAAGCGGCCAAAAATCCAGAGAAAGTATATTGGACAAATCCTTACGTTGATATCGCAACCGGCGATCACGCAGTCACAGCGGCAAAAGCAGTTCAATCCAACGGTCAAGTCGTAGGTGTTATCGGTTTGAGTATCGAGCTATCTGCGCTCACCGAAACCATTTCAGAAATGAAGCTAAGTTTTGATGGTTACTCTACGATTTTAGATTCGGAAGGAGTTGTCATTGCCCACCCGACATTGAGCGGGGACAATGCAATGGAGTTGCCTTTCATCGCGGAGATGTATGCCTCCGGAAAGGAAAGCGGGGACATCCAATACCACTACGAGGGGGAAGACAAGGCGCTCATGTTCACGACAATCCCTGAGTTGGATTGGAAGGTCGCAGCCGTTTTCGATCAAAAGAGCATTAACGAAACTGCGACCAGTTTACAGACGACCATGATACTTGCCGCATTGGCTACACTCGTCCTGGTCTTCATCGTCCTCTATGGCATGATCAGCCGGATGATCAAACCGCTCGGACAATTGAATCTGCTTATGGACTCCGTTTCACAAGGCGATTTAACGGTACGCTCAGCTATCAAATCCAATGATGAAATCGGAGATCTTGGAAAACACTTCAACGTAATGATTGAAAATATGAGTAGCATCATTTCCGTCGTCCATGACTCCGCTTCGAACGTTCGGGCAAACTCCGAAAGTTTAAGCGCAGTCGCAGAAGAAACGAGTGCATCGAGTGCCGAAGTCGCACACGCAGTTGGTGAAATTGCACATGGCGCATCCCGATCTGCGGAAGATGCAGAACTCGTTACTGAACGTGCAGACCTACTCGGACAACAAATTAACGAAATCACAGTGAAAGCGGATGTCATGTCGGACATCGCGACAAAAGCCGGTGACATGAACACAAACGGACAACAACAAATGCAAACATTGACCCACTCCTTCAATGCTTGGGAGAACAACTTGCAATCCATGGCCAAAGCAATCGGGACACTAGAAGGAAAAGTAATAGCAATAGGTGGCGTCATGGAAACTATTACAGAAATTTCGGCACAGACAAACCTCCTTGCACTGAACGCCAGCATCGAAGCAGCTCGTGCCGGTGAACATGGCAAAGGATTCGCCGTCGTCGCCGAAGAAGTGCGCAAGCTTGCGGAACAATCCGCGCGCGCAACCGAAGAAGTGAAAGTGACCGTCCAAGAATTACAGTCAGAATCAAGACTTGTCACCGAGCAGATGAACGATACGCGTGAAAACTTCCATACTCAAGGCGGCGTCGTGCATGATACAGGAAAGACCTTCAGTGAAATTTCGTCGTTGATGACTGCTATGCAGGATTCCATCGATGCAGTATACGAAGGTATTCAAAAAGTTGCCGCCCATAAAGACGACGTCTCGGAAACGATTCAAACGATGGCCGCAACCTCACAAGAAACCGCTGCCGCTTGCGAAGAAGTCAGTGCTTCGACAGACGAACAGCTCCGTGCCATCCATTCCGTAACGGCTGCTGCAGAGACGTTAACCGAACTGAGTGAAGAACTAGGTGAGGCAGTCAATCGGTTTAAAGCATAAGGACTAAAGTTTAACTTCATGAAAACGTTCAGGACTATTGTCTTGAACGTTTTTTCAATTTCATAAAAGGATTTCCCAACACTCCGAAAAATTCAAATTTAGTAATCTACCTGTAAAAAGTTGTGGATTAATTGTTTAATAGGTATACTTAACCATTGAAAGAAATGAATGAAACAGTCTTATTTATCATGATCTTTTACCTATATCCCTATGCAAAATAGTATGATTAGATGGCTGTATTATAGGCATAAAGCTCTCTTCGAAAAGTTCGCTAACCGGTTAAAGCGACCTATATTCGACTTATTCATTCAATGATAGATTTCATTTCGGTCATCCTGTTAGCAGGTTGTCCATTTTTCCATTTTTAGGAGGAGGAGCATGAAAAGAATAAAAGTGCGGAACATGTCGCTCAGTATGAAGTTGACAGCCGTTCTGATTAGTATTTTATTGGTATTCGGATTGGTCACAACAGGCATCTCTTATTACATTGTAAAAAATAGTAATTTAACAGATATGGATCGATCCCTCTATGATCAAGGATTGATTTTATCGCAGACGATCAACCTCGACACATTGCACTCTGCAATAGAGTGGCCGAGTGCCGATAATGCGGATGCCATTCGATTGACGAAAGAAATGGATGCCATTAACGACGAATCGGATATTATTACGAATTTATTCATCATTACGACAGATGGGGAGAATATCAATGCGCCGGTTCTTTCCTCAAGCATTTTGGATTTTGGAGCGGTCTATAACCAAGACATGATCGAAATGGGTCTCTCACCAGACTTCCTTGCAAGGATTCAGGAAGTTTTTGAAACGAAGAAAGCGACAGCTACGGAAATTTATAGTGATGAATATGGAAGCTATAAAACGGGACTTACACCGATTTTAGCGGAAGACGGCTCCATGCTTGCCGCCTATGCAATCGACTACGATGTGTCGATGGTGACCGCGAAGGCGATGTCAGAATCATTGTGGACCATCTTTGTGACACTCCTATTCCTGATCGGTTCGTCCATCGCCGTGTATTCCCTTTTGAAACGTAAGCTGACGCCTATTCAGCAACTGTCCGAACTGTCTAAAAAAGTGGCGGACGGAAATTTGGAACTGGAGCCTCTGCCCGTTAAATTCAACGATGAGATCGGTGTTCTGACGGCAAACTTTAACCGGATGATCGAATCGCTCCGAACCGTCATTCAAAGTGCGACAGCTGTTTCTGAGCGCGTTTCAAATTCCGCGCAAGTCCTGTCGTCCAATATGATCGATGCAACGGATTCTTATAACAGCGTCACTGCATCGATGCAGGAAGTGGCAAGTGGTTCGGAGTTACAAGTGCAAAAAGCACAACAAACTTCAGCGACAATCGAAGAGATGAGCATCGGTATTCAGCGGATCGCGATGACCTCGAACCAAATTACAGAATCCTCGATCACTGCATCGGAAGAAGCCGAAAAAGGAAATGATTCGACTAACAAATCCGTGTCACAAATGAATACCATCAGCAAAGCTGTCAATGATTCTGCTACATCCGTCAAATTATTAGGAGAGCATTCCAATAAAATCGAAGAGATTGTCGGGATCATTACAGGCATCGCTTCCCAGACGAACTTACTCGCATTGAATGCTGCCATCGAAGCAGCCCGCGCAGGTGAGGCAGGAAAAGGATTTGCTGTTGTCGCGGACGAAGTACGGAAACTTGCGGAACAATCCGAGGCATCTGCAAGGGAAATCTCTACGTTGATTTCCCATATTCAACGCGATACGAATGAATCCGTCAAAATGATGACGCATGCAGTAGAAGAAGTGGATCACGGCTTACTGATGATCAATGAATCCGAAAAATCATTCAGTCACATTTTAACGTCCATCCAACAAGTTTCCGGTCAAATTCAGGAATTATCAGCGACCATTGAAGAAATGGCAGCAGGTACGGAAGAAGTGACTGCATCTGTACAGAACATGGAAGAATTCTCAATCCACTCAAGGGATAATACAAAAACTGTAGCCGAAGTTTCTGCTTCCCAGTTACAAGCGGTTCAACAAGTTTCAGAGGAAGCACAAGTCTTAACGGAGTTATCTGATGACTTATTGAAAGTCGTTCATACTTTCATAGTGAAACAATAACGATTGGGTATTCAATGGAATATATATTCCATTGAATACTTTTTTTGAGAAAATAGGAGTTGTTAGCATTGAATTCAACAGTACAACATCAGTCATTACTTGCAGATCGCATGCGATTGTTAACTGATAAGGAAAAATGTCTGTACCAAACGTTAAACCAAACGAACGCCTTTTATGAGCAAGACAAAACGATACCAGAAATCTTCTATCAATCGGCAGCAGCATTCGCGGATCGCATCGCTTTATCTTTTGAAAAGGGGGAGATGACGTATCGCCGGCTCAACGAACAATCCAATCAAATCGCCCATATGCTGCAAGCGAATGGGATGCAGAAAGGCGATTATGTTGCCATTGTGATGGAGCGCAGCAAGGAAACCGTCGTCAGCCTGCTCGGTGTTCTGAAAGCGGGCGGCGTCTACGTGCCGATCGACCCGAGTTATCCGGAAGAACGTTGTCATTACTTATTAAACGATACCGGCGCGCCATTCATCTTGACGAAAGAAGAACATATGGCATTGTTGGATGGTGTTCAAGCTGGTTCTCGAACCATCCTCACGTTGACCGGAATGGAAGACACGTTTTCAACGCAGAATCTATCGATAGATCTCGTCCCAACCGATCTCGCTTACATCATTTATACGTCCGGCTCCACTGGTAAACCGAAAGGAACGATGATCCAACACCATTCCGTCATTAACTTAATCGCAGATCACCAACGAATCTATCAATCATCGGAACAGGATGTCTATTCACAATTCATCTCCTATAGCTTTGACCCATCCATCACGGAAACATTCACCGCTTTCTTCTCCGGTGCGCGATTACATATGCTGACAAGTATCGAACGGGTATCGATTGAAGCATTCGCCGATCGCATTGAACTGGAAAAAGTGACAGCGGCCACCGTTCCGAATGCTTTCTTTACACAACTTGCTACCCACCTACCTGCCGAGAGTCGGGACGCATTGGCATCACTCCGCTATTTATCGGTCGGTGGTGAAGCGTTACTCCCTGCCGTTGTTCAAAAATGGCAGGAGAAGTTCGGTACTGCAACGGAAATCATCAATGTGTACGGACCGACAGAATGTACCGTCGTGGCGTCCTACTATAAAGTGAAAGACGAAGTGAAGGAAAGCCAATCAAGCATCCCGATCGGCAAACCGATTGCCAACTATGAAATGTATGTCGTCAATCCGGAAGGTCTGCTTTGTCCGATCAATGAGCCAGGAGAATTATGTATTGCTGGCGTTGGATTAGCTGCCGGATATCTCCAACAACCCGAACAGACGGCGAAAGCCTTTGTCCCCCATCTATTTTCAGACGTGCCTGGAAAAAGAATGTATCGAACAGGTGATATCGTCCGTCTATTGCCAAGCGGTGACATAGAATTTGTCGGCCGCAAAGATTCGCAAATCAAAGTAAGAGGATTCCGGATCGAACTCGGGGAAATTGAAGCCGTATTAGGGAATGAACCAAACATTCAAGAAGCGGTCATTATTGCGAAGAAAATGACGGACGGCAATAATAGCTTATTTGCATACTATACGGTAGCCGAAGGAGTTCAAGTGGCCGAAACAGATATCAGGGATTATTTGGCAAACAACCTACCGGACTATATGGTGCCGGAACGGTTTATCGAAGTCGAAGAAATGCCTTTATCCCCTACCGGTAAAATCGATCGGAAACAATTGGCGAAGATGGAAGTTTCACTAACCCAGACAAGCAGTTATACCGGACCGGAAAATGAGATACAACAACGATTGGCCGATGCCTGGACATATGTGCTCGGCATGGAGCGTGTCGGAATTCATGATAATTTCTTTCATATTGGTGGCCATTCATTAAAAGTGCTAGAGATTCTCGTACAGGTAAAAAAGCATCTACCGGCATTAACGATCCAAGATTTCTTCCAATATCCGACCATTGCGGAACTGGACAACTATCTACAGAGCGTGCAAGTTGAAAAACACGTCACGACCGAGCGGAACACTAACTTCGAACTGAAGGAATTAAAAGAGCCCATCCCTCTTTCGACCAAGCAGACTGCAAAACCTTTGCCGATGCATGCGGTTCTATTGACCGGCGCAACCGGCTATTTAGGAAGCCATGTCTTGTATGAACTATTGGTTGAAACGGATGCGCACATCTACTGTCTCATTCGCCCAAGTGTAAATGCGACCCCGGAAGATAAATTGCAAAATCAGATGAAGTTTTATTTCAGCAAAGCGGTAAAGGCCATGATGGAGGACCGGGTTACCGTCATCCAAGGTGATCTAGGAAAACCTGCACTTGGCTTATCTGCTGCAGATGAGCGCATTTTAACACAAGAGATCGATGCCATCATCCATTGTGGTGCGGATGTACGCCATTTTGGTGCAGCTTCCCATTTCCAAGATGTCAATATTGAAGGAACGAGATACTTGTTGGAGCTTGCGAAACACAAACCGGGTGTTCATTTCCATCATGTATCGACCATCGGCATTCCGGAAGAACTTGCTTCGACTCAATGGTCATACTATGAAACGCATGGCGACTTCGATTATGAAGTGTCATTGGAAAATGTCTATAACAACAGTAAACTGGAAGCGGAAAATCTCGTCCGGAACGCAGTAAAAGATCAGATCCCCGTCTCCATTTACCGTGTCGGAAATTTATCTTGTCATTCCAAAACTGGCAAATTCCAGCGCAATATGGATGACAATGCGTTTTACCGTATGATGAAATCAATGCTTTGTTTAGGAAAAGCACCGGAAGCGAACTGGCATATTGATTTCACACCGATTGATTACGCAAGCCAGACACTTGTCGCACTCGCTCGCCAGCCTAAATCGAACGGCCATATTTTCCATCTATGTAACCCTGCCCCACTGGTCTATGCTGACTTTATTGAAATGATGAAGGAATTCGGCTATAAACTAGAAATAATGGAGCCGAATGCATATGAGGATTGGCTCGTAAACGGGGATCATCCACAGGAAATACAGGAATACTTGGCATTGGCCATTGCCCAATTGGATGGTGACGGCGCTAGTGATTCACAGTTCATCTTCAATAGTGATCAAACGCAAGCATTATTGGAACAGACAGCTGTCAAATGTTCAGCACCGGATCCATCATTTATCCGAACGATGATTGAATATGGAATTGAAATGGGCTATTTCCCAAAACCGTTACTTGTCGGCGTAAAATGATGGCAGCTTGCAAAAACGAAATCCAATTAGTTGCCCTCCCCCTCGGTCCAAAGTGTTTGCAATCCGAACGGGCAACGCTCCTCTCCTCTCTTCCAAAGGAGGAACAGGAGCGAATTTCGGACTATAGACATTGGCAAGATCGCCAACGAACATTGCTCGGGAGTGTATTGGTGCGATGGATGCTTCACAAATTTACGGACTTGCAGCACATATCCATTAGACGCAACGAGAACGGTCGCCCCTATATGGCTGACAATGTCTGTTGGAAAGGTGATTTCAATCTTTCCCATTCAGGTAATTGGATTGTCGCTGCGCTTACTCATCATGGCCATGTCGGGATAGATGTGGAAAAAATCGGTCCGTTGAATGAAGAACTCCTGACTTATGCCTTGTCAGAAACTGAACTAGAAATGATTCATCAACAATCCCCTGTTGACCAAGTCAAAAGGTTTTACGAGCTTTGGACAACGAAAGAGGCTATCTATAAAACTGGATTAGTTCCGGATGCCACACCACAGTCGTTGGACACAATTGAATGGAAGGTAAAACAGAACAACCTTCATACACAGCTGTTGAATATAGACCCAGAACATCCCATGACAGTTTGCTCAGATCAAAAGCTACCATCTGTTGAACTGACAATTTTAAATAGGGGTCAACTCATTGAAAGCAGGCACATCCGCTAAAATGGATGTGCTTGCTTTTATTTAGTTACGATAATCGGAAGTCTTATAAGGTAAAAATCAACTATGAAAAGTAAAGGTTTAGCGTTCATTTAATTGAATATGTAGTAAAATTAGAAAAACAGCATCTTAGGGGGTTGTAAAGTGAAAGTTCAAAACTATGAATCGGTAAAAAAACTACGGCACGAATTGCATCAACATCCCGAACTGTCGAACGAAGAAGTTTGGACAAAACAGTATTTAATGGCTTTTTTGCAAGCGAATACAAGTCTGGAAATTGTAGATAAAGGAAATTGGTTCTATGCGATTTACCGGGCTGGGAAGGATCAGTCCAATATTGCTTTCCGCGCGGAGATGGATGCACTCCCGATGGATGAAGTCATCGAATTGCCATGGGCTTCTACATTCCCTGGAAAAGCCCATAAATGTGGTCATGATGGCCACTCCGCAACGCTGGCAGGTTTGGCACTTGAAATCGATCAAGAAGGTGCAAACAAAAACGTCTTTTTCCTTTTCCAACCTGCCGAAGAAACAGGCGATGGGGCGATTCAATGCGTCGAATTCATCCAGGAGCACAATATTGATGAAATTTATGCCTACCATAATATGAGTGGTTTGCCCTTTAAAGCCGTGGGGATTATAGATGGAACGATTATGTGTGCATCGAAAGGAATGACCATTCACTTGGAAGGCGCTCCAGCCCATGCCAGTCAACCAGAAACGGGCATCAACCCCTCATTCGCAATCGGGAATATTCTTGGCAAGATTCCGGAATTCACCGATCAGGGAAACAATAAAGGGCTTGTCCTCTGCACGGTTGTACAGATTGATGTAGGTGAAAAAGCGTTTGGCATTGCCGCTTCAAAAGGTGATCTTCGAATGACAATCCGTGCATTTTACGAAGAAGAATTAGACCGTCTCCAACAAAACCTAGAAAACTTTGCAAAAGAGCAAGCGGAAGAATTCGGATTGAAAGTGAGCTTCCAATACAATGATGAATTCCCGGAAACGTTCAACCATAAAGAAAGCGCAGATAAAATCCGATCAGTCGCGGAAACAAATGGAATAGAGTTTGTGGAATTGAAAGAAGCAATCCGTAGTTCAGAAGACTTCGGACATTTTACTAAAATAACAAAAGGTGCCCTTTGCTTTATTGGAAATGGAGAAGATTATCCACATATTCATACGAATACATATGACTTTCGAGATGAACTGATTGAATCAGGCGTTGAACTATTTAAGGGGCTTATAAAAGAGTAAAATGAGCTTTAACTTCAAGATTGTCAAAACGCAGTCAAGATTTTTGACTGCGTTTTTTATTTCGTATGATATAGTCATTTAGAACACGAGAAAAAATGACTGACACAGGCACGCTGCTGTATTGAGGTGATGATTTTATTAATTTTCTCTAACGGAACCCCCGGGATTTGGACAATGTCTTCCATTATTTCAATCCACGCACTCATAAAGAGTGCGACTGCCATACTTCTGAAATAATGAGCTTCTTTCGTCATTTCAATCCATGCACTCATAAAGAGTGCGACTAAAAGTGAAACAACTTTAACGAAGATTAAAAAGATTTCAATCCACGCACTCATAAAGAGTGCGACAAAAATATCGAAAGTCATCAAACTCGATCAAAAGATTTCAATCCACGCACTCATAAAGAGTGCGACCTTATCGTATGTGACGACCTAGAGGACGCTAAAACATTTCAATCCACGCACTCATAAAGAGTGCGACTTCCAACCTTCGGAACGCTTTTGTACATACCATTATTTCAATCCACGCACTCATAAAGAGTGCGACGCTTGCGCAAATTGAGTACGAGGCGCCGGAAGAACCATTTCAATCCACGCACTCATAAAGAGTGCGACTAAAAAACATAGGCATAGCCATAAAAGGAAACAAATTTCAATCCACGCACTCATAAAGAGTGCGACCTCGAAAAAAGGCTTAAAAAGCATACAAAATGACATTTATTAGCACTTCCTTCATCTTTCAACACTAAATAATCTGTTAATTCCTCCCTGAGTCAAAGCTTTCTCAGTAAACAAAGACCGTTTTTTAGTGCGAATCTCCCAGGTTTTTCATGTGTGCTTCAGGTTCGCACCGACATGATAGACTTCGATCCTTCCTTAAAATTATTGCTAACGAATCGCTCCCTAAAATGTACTTCGTTAATTATCAGGAATTGGTGGCCACATCGGGATTTGGCTGGCACGGCTTAATTTGATTTTGAATGCGTACTCATCAAATCGGTAATAGAATGTAATTTTTTCGATCAGTTTATCCTTGGAACTGTACGTCAACCGTTCTGCTTTTAAAAGAGGCGAACCTTCGGGTACATCCAATACTTTTCCTAATGCCTCACTTGCTGGACAGGCTTCAATTGATTGAATGGCTTCTCCTAAAGTAATGCCTAGTTTTTGTTCAAGTAATTCATAAATGGTGTGATTTTCCAACTCGTTCTTTGTTAATTTTTCTCCTAGATCATAAGGAATATAGACTTGCGCAAAAGCGATTGGTAACTCTTCTACTGTATGAAGTCGCTCGATATAGAGGCAATACGGATCGATATCGTTATTTTCATCTTGTTTAAAGCTCGTTGGTGTAGATACCATTTCAAGCTTTTTAATTTTCACTTGGGGAGTATAGCCACTATTTTTAATAATATCTGAAAGACTTTGCAGTTGGTCTAACGTTTGCTCCACCTTCTCCGGTTTTACAAAAGTACCTTTCCCTTGACTCGTCAGTACAAGCCCCTCTTTTTCCAATAACTCAATTGCCTTGCGTATTGTAATTTTACTGACATGAAAACGCGCTTCCAACTCTCGCTGTGATCCAATTTTCTCGCCCGGCTTTATTTTTTTACTTAAGATTTCTTCTTTTAACTTATTCGCAATCTGAAGATACAATGCGATCGGATTGTCTCTTGATACGGTCAACATAACCAACTCCAACAAATTTACTAAAGGAAAAAATAGATAAGTTCGTCACAGATTTCCCTATTCTTTTTTAAGTATATCGTATATTGCGACATATTACATCTTCCCTTCAAGTAGAAAAACCCTTTCCATTTGAAAAGGGTCATTTGTGTTTCATACTGTAGATTCCATAGTAATTACCGATGCAAATTCTTCAAAAGCATTTACAACTCTATCAATATCTTCATCCGTAATTTGATAATGGACAACCATACGTACCCGGTTCTCCCCAATATTTTTCACTTTAATTCCTTTTGTAAATAAGAATTCAATCAAAAACTGCGAATTCCAATCCTCACGTGATAGCTCTAGTGAAGCGATATTTGTTTGGACATCTTCCATACGAATCCCGTCTATTGCAGCTAAACGTGTAGCTAATCGGCTTGCCTTTTGATGATCTTCAGTTAGCCGATCGATCATATGATCTAGCGCATAAATGGCAGGTGCCGCAATAATTCCAGCTTGCCGCATCCCTCCACCCAGTCGCTGACGATTTAAAATAGCTTTTTCAATAAACTCTTTTGAACCTGCTAAAATTGAGCCAATCGGACAACCAAGACCTTTCGTCAAACAAATTTGAACAGCATCCACCTCTTGACAAATATCTGCCGGTGTCACCCCTAACTCAACAGCAGCATTGAAAAGACGGGCGCCATCTAAATAGACAGGTATACTATATTTCTTGGAAACCGCTCGAACCTCTTTCATATTTTCAAGCGATACAATTTGACCTTTGTTCAAGTTATATGTGTTCTCTAAGCAAATTAAACTTGTTTTCGGTCGTTGAATATCTCCCGCATTCAGATTCCTTTCAATTTTACTTACATCATAAATTCCATCAGGCACTTCAATCGTACGAATTTGTACTTGCGCTACCGCCGCTGCAGCTGCCCCCTCTAATGTAAAGATATGGGAATCTCCCCCCATCAGCACTTCTTCTCCCCGTTGACAGAGACTCATCAATGCAATTTGATTCGCCATTGTTCCCGAGGTGACTAATAATGCCGCCTCCATCCCTAGCAATTCTGCCGCTTTTTTTTCCAAGAGATTGACGGTAGGATCTTCCCCCATAATCGAATCCCCTAAAGGCGCATACCGAATCGCCTCTATCATTTCCTCCTTTGGCAAGGTAACCGTATCACTTCTCAAATCAATTATTCTCTCCGGTGACATGTAAATCCCCCTTCAACACTTCTTGGTTATTCACTTTCTTTCCAAAGAACCGGTTGACGATTAACGCCAACGCTCCATCTCCAGTTATATTCGTCGCCGTCCCGAACGTATCTTGCACCATGAAGAGCGCTAACATCAACCCCAGCCCTACTTCATCAAAGCCTAAAATGGACTGTAAAATCCCAAGTGTCGCTAAAACCGAACCACCGGGAACGCCGGCAGCCCCTGTTAAAACAATTCCTAAAACGATGATAAATACAATGATCAAACTGACGGGCGGCAATTCCCCCTTCGTGAGAACGGATACCGTAATCGCACTGATTGTCAGCGTAAGGGCTGCCCCGGCAGAATGGATATTTGCACATAATGGCATGACAAAGTCTGCAATCTTTTTATCCATCACAGGAATCGTCTTTGCTTGTCTTAATGAAATCGGCATCGTTGCGGCACTAGACATCGTCCCCATCGCCGTAATATAAGCCGGTAACATGCATTTCACCGCAGTGAATGGATTGGATTTCGAGATGAATCCAGCAACGGTATATTCAATAATTAACCAAATGAGTTGCATGATAATTATTAACAGCAACATCTTCCCAAAAACGACAATGGCTCCTGACAGCTCTCCTTTAGCCGAAATCCCTACAAAGATACAAAATATGAAAATAGGAATGACCGGAATCATGAATTTCCGAATTACAATATCAATAATATCCTTTAACTCTTCGACTGCAGTTGCAATCAATTTGGACTTCCCCCAACTGGCAGCTAAACCGATCACAATCGCTAACACCAATGCGGACATAATATCCATCAGGGGTGGAAAAGCGATTTCAACAATCGGCTCTCCAATGGTCGCAGCGGTTGTTTCGGAAAAAGATTTACCATTGACAAAGCCAGGAATAAGTATATACGAAGTGACAGCCGCCATGGTACAACCGATGATCGTGTCTACGTATGACAAACTGACCGTAAAAGAAAGCAACTTCCCTGCACTATCTTTCAATTGCGCAATACTAGCAGCGATGAAACTAAAAATAATAAATGGAATAAAGAACTTAATCAAATTACCTAAAAACACCCGGCCGGTTTCCGTAATACTTGTCAACCACAGCGGCGCATATATGCCAACCACAATTCCCAGCACTAAACCTAACAATAGCTTCGGTATTAAGCCCAATTTCATCAGTAAACCCTCCATTCGTTTAATAATTCAGATAATTGATTCTGAAAAACCGACTAAAAAGATAAATCTCTTCTCTATCATTCCATCCCCATCCCCTCCTTTTGTATGCTCGTTTATTACAACATATCATATGATGTTATATAACATGTTGTCAATATATAATATTTGTTTTATTCAGGCAATAGAACTCAGTAATAGATACTTCCATAAATAATGAGACATATAAAAATCAAAAACTCAGCCGATTGTAAGGGTGGCTGAGTTTTTACAAGTATAGTAAAGAGTATCATTTTGTGTGCAAACTTAATTGGGTAGTATTTCAGTACATGGATTCATATGTCCACTGAGTATCGGTTGGTGACCTGTCCCTATTTCAATCTACTCACTCATGTAGAGTAAGACCAACTAAACGACATACTCGAAAAGTTCGAACCGACATTTCGATCCACGCACTCATATAGAGTGCGACGCGGTTTGCCTAACGAGCTTGTTCGGCTCCGTGTCATTTCAATCCACGCACTCATATAGAGTGCGACCATTCCAGCTGGAAGTCAACCATCTTTTACGGATATTTCAATCCACGCACTCATATAGAGTGCGACGATGACGACAGAGCCGTTCCTTGTATTAGACTTGGAATTTCAATCCACGCACTCATATAGAGTGCGACGAGGTAACCTCAGATGAAGGTTGGCTTTACGAGCCATTTCAATCCACGCACTCATATAGAGTGCGACGATAAGTTTCCCTTCAACAAACGCTGCAACATCAATTTCAATCCACGCACTCATATAGAGTGCGACTTTGTTACTAGCATTAGAGATAGGCTTTTTAGATTATTTCAATCCACGCACTCATATAGAGTGCGACCATTTCCCCGTAGGTAAAGGATTGAAAGATTTGTAATTTCAATCCACGCACTCATATAGAGTGCGACGAATAGATGCCCCTAAAGTCTTTCCAGCACCAAGATTTCAATCCACGCACTCATATAGAGTGCGACTAATGCACGAAATGGTACACCTCTACAACATCATGATTTCAATCCACGCACTCATATAGAGTGCGACTGCAAAAAAGGTACTAAAAAACCAGCCTAAATAGCATCTTCAGCATTAATTCCTCTTTTAATCCTACCAAATTTGAAACATTCCGTAAAATACTCATTTTATTTTGATAAAACAGCTGTTTTTTTGGTGCGAATCCCCCAGGGTTTTCATGTGTGCTTCAGGTTCGCACCAAACTATAAGGAGATAAGTTATTCACTATCCCCAATAACCGAAAAAACGGCTCGTGATTCCGAACCGCTTTCCGTGCTTGATTCACATCTCGTCCTTTTATCAGTTACTTACCTTTTTCAGTTCTTCTTCAACTAGTTTTCTACGTAATATTTTCCCTACCGCCGTTTTAGGCAACTCATCTCGAATTTCCACTTCAGTTGGTAGTTTGAATTTCGCCAATTTGCCATGACAGAACTGGATAATTTCATCCTCCTGTATCTCATGTCCATCTTTTGCGACAACAAACACCTTGACGGTTTCTCCTCGATAGGAGTGCGGAATGCCAATAGCTACCACTTCGCGTACAGCTGGATGATTGAAAATCACTTCTTCTATTTCACGGGGATAGATATTATAACCTCCCGCGATGATCACTTCTTTTTTTCGGCTTACGATAAAGAAATAGCCATCCTCGTCCATATAAGCGACGTCTCCGGTATGAAGCCAGCCATCCTTCAAGGCATTTTCAGTTTCCTCCGGCATATTCCAATAGCCTTTCATCACTTGAGGGCCTTTGATGAGCAGTTCCCCCGGTTCGTGTATCGGTAATATCGTTTTGCCATCCGCTATGGAAACGATTTTACATGCGGTACTTGGAATTGGTAAGCCCATACTGCCAGGCTTTCGGATGCCATTGATCGGATTGCTGTGCGTAACTGGTGACGCTTCACTCAGGCCATACGCGTCTACTATTTTCGCCCCAGTCAGTGCTTCAAATTGGTTTTTCACTTCCACAGGAAGCGGTGCCGAACCACTAATGCAAGTATGAATACTGCTAATATCGTATTCTTTCACTTTTTCATTATGATTGACTGCTACATAGATCGTCGGGGTTCCTGGAAACATCGTAATCCGATGTTGATCGAGCAATGCCAAGGTTTCTGAACTATTGAACTTGCTGACAAGATGCATCGTTGATTGTAAATAAATCATATAATTCATGGAAACGGTCATGCCATAGACGTGGAATAATGGTAATACATTCAACAAACGTTCTTGTCCCTCTTTTGCGTAGACGCCTAAGAAAGCATGTGTCTGTACAACATTTGCATAAATGTTCCGATGGGTTAACATTACCCCTTTGGACACACCAGTCGTTCCACCCGTATATTGCAGAACGGCAACGTCCTCATTGGCGTTCAAAGGGACAGGTGTAAAGTTCAAAGCTTCACTGTCAAAAACTTTTCGTAAGCTAGTCTCCTGTACCTCATCACTTGAAGCATACCAAATGACCTTTATGGATGTTTCCTCTAGAATATCCGGAAACTGACTGCCTAAATTTTCGTCAATAATGATCATCGTCGCTTGCGCATCATTCACTTGGTTATACAACTCACGCTTTGTATAGGTCGGATTATTTTGTACGATCGTGCCTCCACACGCCAATACCGCATAATAACTGATGACATACTCCAGACTGTTACCCATCATAAACGCCACACGATCCCCTTTTTGTAAGCCCATTTTGGACATCGCATTCGCGAGCTGGTGGACCCGGTCTCGCAACTGCGCGTAGGTCAGTTGACGATTTCCTTCCACTAATGCAAGTTGATCGGGATTCTGTGAAACGGCTTCATACAATACATCGACCATCGTTTTATCCTCGATGACGACTTCATGTGGAATATTTTCCGGATAACTTTGTAACCATAGTTGTTTCATGAACTTTCCCCCTTACACGTTTCTCATGGCTAAATCGACAACTTCTTTCGTCTCTTCGGAAATATCCTCTTCAAAATAAGGCTCCCAAGCAACGCGTGGAGCAGGCGGGAATAGGACCGAACAGACCAACATACTGATACAGGATAACCCCATCCCGATTGCCACAGCCGGAATCGGTCCGACAAAGACCCCGATTTTGATCAAATAACTGAATACTACATAAGAGATAGCTCCTATAATACTACCGACATAAGCGGACTGCTTGTTCGCACGCTTCCAATAGAGCCCGAAAAATATCGGACCGATAAATGCACAGCCAAAGAAACCGAAGACATAAGCCGCAACAAGTGCGATAAACGCTGGAGGATTAATGGAAAAGATAAATGCAATGACTGAAATAATGATTAGCAACACTTGTGTAATTCGAATCAAAGCCTTATCTTCCACTTTTTTCGTACTCAAATTCCGGTACATATCATAAGAAACTGCAATCGCCGCTTGCAGAATCATCCCATTTGCTGTGGATAAGGCCGCTGCAAAAATAGCAGCTATCAAAATACCTGCAACAAGCGGGTTCATGAATTCCGCGATCAATAACGGCACAATTTGATCCGTTGCCATTCCTGTCGGCATCGTTGGCACAAGTACACGGCCACCGATTCCCAATACAAGCAGACAGAGGAATATAAAGACTAAAATCCCTGTTGACAATAACGGCGTGAAAATGGAAATCTTCACGTTCTTGGAAGATAACAGCCGGGTTGGCCAATGCGGTGCCACGGCTGCACCCAACGAATTGGAAATGAAAATCCCGATCATCGCAGCCATTGAAAACGTCCCTAACGGACTGAATAATCCGCCAGCCGCAGTCGCGATCCCGCCTTCAACAGCGGGCGTATCGATCAATGCTGCTTTCTCGAATAAGGTCGTAATCCCTCCGATATTCCAAAGCAACAATCCTGCCGCAAATGCTAAACCCAAAATAATAACAATGGAATTCAAGACATCGGTCAACGCAACCGACCATACGCCCCCTAAAACCGTTAATAGAATGAATACAAGGAAGATTAAGATCGAAACGAAATAGCTTAAGCCTGTCACTTGTGAAAGTAAGTAACCGATCCCTGTAATTTGGATCGTCACGAAGCTAATATAGCCAAACACAATCATAATGGCGGACCATGCTTGCAACACACTTTTTTTCGCATAAGGCTCAAAGCGCAAGCGCATATATTCCGGGATCGTCCGTACCGGAAACATCGGTCTACGTAACTTAAAAGCGATGATTGGCAAAATGGCCGTAGCGAAAAACCAGCCAGCAAACCAGCCAGTAATGCCTGCAAATCCGTTTGCATATAAGATTCCCGGTACGCCTAAAACGGATGCCGCACTTACCCACGTCGCTGTGAAATAGAAAATACTCACCCCTAAACTCATACTCCAGCCACCGATTGTAAAATCATCCAGATCGGAACTCTTTTTATTTCCTTTTATTATAAAATAGAATAAAACGGCTACATACACAATCGCAATCAGGAACGTCGCACTATTCATACACGCACTTCCTTTTCCTGCACATTCTTGATCCGTTTAGCCTTCGCCCCCCAGCGTTCTACCCCCGAATCGTTAATACGCTTAATAAAATATAATGAATACGTCCAAGGCAAAATAATAATACCGAACCAAATACTTAAAGCAATCCAACCTTCACCCGGAATTCCAAACATGCAATCACTCCCCATTCTATTATTTAACTATAATCCGTAAGCCTTCCAGCCGCCATCCAAGAAAATTGTCTCACCCGTCATATACGATGACGCTTCGCTTCCTAAAAAAATACAAGCACCGACCATTTCTTCCGGTTTAGCCATCCTACGCATCGGTGTTCGGTTGATGATAGCGGCCTCAAAGCCCTCACGCGTTTGTTTGACAACTTCAACAAGTGGTGTCTCCACATACGCCGGAGCGATTGCATTCACTTGAACTCCGTACTCAGCCCATTCAATTGCCAAAGTCTTTGTGAGCATCGTTACACCGCCCTTACTAGCTGCGTATGCAATAGAGCCTGTTAATCCTTGACTAGACGCGACTGAGGAGACATTAATGATTTTCCCGGAACCTTGTTCGATCATGACGCGACCTACGAGCTGGGCAAATAAAAATACACTCGTCAAATTGATATCGATAATCTGTTTAAAATCTTCCAAAGCGATATCTTTTGCAGGCATCTTTTTGGTAATGCCTGCATTATTGATCAAAACATCGATTTTCCCATATTTCTCAATGGCTATCCGAATGACATGTTCAATATCGGACTGTACGGTCACATCACAGGGGGCTACTTCACAAATACCGCCAGTTGCCTCAATCTCTTCCCGTAATGTAATTAGCTCCCTTTCCGTGCGGCTACATACAAGTACATTAGCACCCGCGTCCGCAAACCCTTTCGCCACACTCCGGCCAATTCCCCGTCCAGCACCTGTCACAATGACGACTTTATCTTGCACATCGAATAGATTCATAGGATCCCCCTTATATCAATTTCGCCTTGGCATAATTGCGTCCAGATTTTGAATTGTGCTTTCGCAATTCAAAATCTGTGACATCCGCCGGAGGCTTTGGGCCAACAGGATGTTGGTCACTCAGGCGTTGCCAATCAAACAGCGAAGGGTTTGATTGGCCGTATTTCTGCGCTTTTTGCAGAAATTAAGGCACTTTCAGGATGCGGCGATCTTAGCCTGAGTACCTCAATTCAGCCGGGGTTTGGACCCCACTGAATTAAATACATGTCTAGCATTCATACCGCTACTTATAGAAGTAGGGAACTTCCACTGAAGCTAGTTAAACAATTCGTTTGCAATGATGATACGTTGAATTTGGTTCGTCCCTTCATAAATTTGTGTGATCTTTGCATCACGCATATAACGCTCAACTGGATATTCCTGTATATAACCATTCCCGCCAAGCAATTGAACAGCATCTGTTGTAATGCTCATCGCCACATCCGATGCATAACATTTCGCCATCGATGAATAGAGCGGCACTTGTGCGTCCTGATCCTGCAGTTTCTGCCCCGCCTCATAAACAAGAAGACGTGCGGTCTCCAACTGCATAAACATATCGGCAATCTTCGCACGCGATAATTGAAATTGATCCAGCGTTTTTCCGAACTGTTTTCTTTCTGAAATATAGTTTTTCGCGTATTCAAAGGCGGCTGTCGCAATGCCCAATGCTTGCGCGCCCACAACCGGCCTTGTTTCATTAAAGACATTCATCAAAATCTTGAATCCTTCCCCTTCACTACCAAGCCTGTTGGCCGCAGGAACGCGGACATTTTCCAAAAACACTTCACGCGTGACAGAGCCTCGGATCCCCATCTTTTCTTCCTTCTTGCCAAAAGATAATCCCGGTGTCCCATCCTCAACAATAAATAATGTGATCCCTTTCGTCCGCTCCTCGGAAGTCCGCGTCACGAAGACATAGATCTCTGACTCTCCCGCATTCGTAATGAAGATTTTATGACCATTTAAAACGTAGTCATCACCATCTTTTTTCGCTATCGTCTGCACACCCGATACATCCGAACCAGCTTGCGGTTCTGTAATGCCAAAAGAACCGAGCACTTCCCCAGAAGCCAATTTCGTCAAATACTTCATATTCTGCTCATGTGTGCCTGCCAATAAAAACGGTGCCATCGCGAGCGCCTGTGTAGACAATGCAACCGATGTCGACGCACAAGCTTTGGCCACTTCTTCCACCACCGCCAAATGACTGGCAAAATCAGCGCCTGCCCCGCCATATTCCTCTGATACATGCACACCAAAAAGCCCATTCTCCGCAAGCACTTTTAAATTATCCCATGGCATTTCACCGCTTTTATCTACTGCCGCTGCCCGCGGTTCAATTTGTTCTTTCGCAATCTTTCTCACTAAATCCCGGATCATCTGTCTTTCTTCCACTAACGTCATCTGCGCCACTCCCTTATGAATAGTTATAAAAACCTTTACCTGATTTCTTTCCTAAATGGCCGGCCTCCACCATTCTCTTTAAGAGAGGACAAGGTCTATATTTCGAATCATTGAATCCTTCATATAAGCTTTCGAGCGTAAAGAGTAAAACATCGACGCCTAAGGAATCGGTCAGCTTCAACGGCCCGATCGGATGATTGGCACCGAGCATGAGACCGCGATCGATTTCTTCCGGATCATTGCCTTCCATAACGAGAAACGCCGCTTCATTCAAGAGCGGAACCAATGCCCGATTCACCGTGAATCCCGGGAAGTCTTTTGCGACGATCACTTCTTTTCCGATCTGCTTGCCAAATGCTCGAACTTTTTCCGTCGTTTCCTCTGATGTATTGATCCCCCGTACAATTTCCACAAGCCGCATGACAGGGACCGGACTGAAAAAATGCATGCCGACAACTTGAGACGGCCTTGTCGTCACACTGCTCATCGCTGCGATTGATAACGATGATGTATTGCTGGCAAGAATGGCTTCTTGTGGCAATAGTTCATCTAACTGTTTGAAAACCGCTTGCTTGATCTCCATTTTTTCCGGTACGGCTTCAATCGCCAATAAACAATCTCTTCCATCTTCAATATTTGTGGAAAATACAATATTATTCAGGATCGGTTGGACTTCCGTTTCCGGGTGTAGCCTTCTATGCATTTTTTCAATTTGCCGCTGTGCTCTTTCCAACATTTGGGCGGTTTGATCGACTAAGGTGACATGTACCCCACGTTCCGCCAGGACATGGGCAATCCCTGCCCCCATCAATCCCCCACCGACCACAAGGACATGCTCAAACAACTTCGATGATTGCTGCTGCACCTTGACCACCTCCTACACATAATGATCCGATTCCTTTCCGTAACCCTCTTCTTCTTAATTCATGTAATAACGTCACGATAATACGAGCTCCTGAAGCGCCTACTGGATGTCCTAAGGCGATTGCGCCACCATTCACATTCAATTTCTCAGTCGGGATATTAAGTTCCATATTGACGGCAAGCACTTGGGCCGCAAAAGCCTCGTTAATTTCAAACAGGTCGATGTCATCCATTTCCAGATTGGATTTATCAAGCGCTTTCAAAATGGCCGGAACGGGACCAATTCCCATGATTGATGGTTGTACACCACAAGTGGCAGTTGAGACGATTTTCGCCAAAGGTTTCAGATTTAATCGTTTTAATGCTCTTTCAGAAACAAGCAATACAGCTGCTGCCCCATCATTTAACCCTGATGCATTGCCAGCTGTGACCGTCCCTTCCTTTTTAAAGGCGGACTTTAAATTACCTAACTTTTCGATGGTTGTATTCCGTGGATGTTCATCCGTAGTGAAATATTGATCTTCCCTCTGACAAGGGACCGGGACGATTTCTTCCACAAACCGGTTTTCCTCGATAGCACGCAATGCTTTCTCTTGACTCTCCAATGCAAAAGCATCTTGCGTCTCACGCGAAATTCCATAACGCTCCACTAAATTTTCTGCTGTGAGGCCCATATGATAATCTTCGATGGCGCAGATCAATCCGTCATGAAGCAATGCATCGACGACTTGCGGATTGCCAAGACGTTTCCCCCATCTACTGTCTAAATCCAAATGCGGAACATTGGTCATACTTTCAATGCCGCCCGCTACAACGACATCACTTTGACCACTTCGGATATTGTTCGCCCCTTGGATGATGGCAGTAAGCCCTGAAGCACATTGCATATCGATCGTCATCGCCGAAACGGAAATGGGCAACCCGGTACGAATGCCAATTTGACGTGCCGGATTTCCTTTCAAACCATGCTTCAGCACATTACCAATAAGAATTTCATCCACTTCTTCCTTCGCTGCAGGGATATCATAGAACAATTCATTGACTACGAATGCTCCTAGTTCCACTGCAGAATATGGTTTCAATGACTGGCCAAAGGAACCGATAGCCGTTCGCTTAGCAGCCGCAATATATACTGTTTCGATCATCATCACGTCCTTATAAAATTTGGTTTTCTTTTTTCTGCAAATGCAAGGAGTCCTTCTCTTGCTTCCCCCTCTACAAATAACTGTTTGAATGCCGTCCTCTCCAATTCCAACCGTTCTTTGAGAATTGCATATTCTACACCCGTCAATAATTCTTTGATAGCACTGTTGGCATAAGGACTATTGGAAGCGATTCTCTCGGCAATCTGCATACTTTCTTGTAAGGGATCCACATCCACTTCACTGACAAGACCGAAAGAAAGTGCTTTCTCCGAATCAAAAAATTCACCCGTTAAAATATTTTTCATAGCAAAAGAGATGCCTGCTAAAGTAAGGATCTTTTGCGTGCCCCAGCCGCCCGGCAAAATGCCCAACTTCACTTCCGGCAGTCCAAAAACCGCTTGTGGGGAAGCTATCCGTATATCACATGCCAAGGCCAGTTCAAAGCCCCCGCCTAAACAATAGCCTTCAATTGCAGCTATAAAAATGATAGGACTTGTATTCATCCGTTTGTGCAATTCATGGACCTGTTCAGTTAACAAGTCGATTTCCACTAAATCCGCATGTAACATTTCTTTGATATCCGCGCCTGCCGCAAAGTTCCCCTGCTTACCTTGCAAAATGACCACTCTTGTCGAAGATTCATCTTCAAGTGTCTTTATCAATTGCATCAGCTGTTGGATAACCTGACGATTCAATGCATTCTTTGCTTCTGGCCTATTCAATGTCACAATACGGATTTGTGGCGACGTATCGCATACTACTAGCTCAAGAAAATCCAAATTCATAGTCCCCCCTTTCCTTGCTTAATTACATTGCAATATGCTTGCCACTTTTCCGACCGCGTCAAATCAACGTTTTTACAAACCTATATCTATTCCATACGTGAAATGGTTCATTTTTAGACCAGTTGTGGTTCAGTTTTGATTTACTTCTCACGATTTATCATTGAGTGGTTCATTTTTAAACCAGAAAACAAAAAAGCCTCCACAATAGAGGCTCATTTTAAGTGATATCATACTGTTTAATTTTACGCAGCAGCGTCGAATGGCTAATTCCCAAAGCTTTTGCGGCACTACGAATAGAATGATACACCTGTAAAGCTTTTCGAATTTCTACTTCTTCAAATTCCTCGATACTCTCTTTTAACGGTCGAATACTTGTCGTAGAATACTCTTCTTTCCATTGACTACGGGAGATTTCGTGTGGAATATTCCTTTCAGTAATGGAGGGACCTTCTGATAAAATAACCAACTGTTCCACCATATTTTCGAGTTGTCGCACATTCCCAGGCCATTCATACTGTTCCAGAAGCGATAGTGCTCGTTTTGAGAACACTAACTGCTTATTGTATTTTTTATTGAACCTGTCTAAAAAGTATTTGCCTAAATACCCGATATCTTCCACACGATCGCGTAAAGGAGGGACCTCTACTTGAACCACATTCAAGCGATAAAAGAGATCTTCCCGGAACTTCCCTTCCTGTACACGTTTTTTCAAATCTTGATTGGTCGCAGCGATGTAGCGGACGTCCAACTGCTTTTTCGCAGTTCCCCCAACCCGAGTAATCTCGTTCGTTTGAATCGCCCGCAATAACTTCACCTGTAGATGCAATGGCATTTCCCCGATTTCATCGAGGAGGACCGTCCCATGATTTGCCACCTCTAATAGACCAGGCTTGCTTGTATTCGCTCCTGTAAATGCTCCCTTTTCATATCCAAACAACTCCGACTCAATTAAATTCTCGGGAATCGCTCCACAATTGATTTGAATATAAGGGGCATCCGAACGTTTGCTCAAACTATGTATATTCTTGGAAATCACTTCTTTCCCCGTGCCGGACTCGCCAAGTATCAAAATGGTTGCATCGGCTTTCGCAATTTTTTCAACCAGCCTTTTTAACTCTTGCATAACGGATGAAATACTCATAATGCCACCGGTCTTCGTCACGCTTTCACGTAAGCGCTCCAACTCCAAAAAACTGATTTTCGAGTAGTTTAAATGTTCATCGAACAGCATATTCAGATCTTTTAAATCACGGTAATTGGATGCATAACACAACACCTTACCATTTTCATCTTTAATCGGCTTACTCGTTATGAAAACATCCCGCCCTGTATTCAATTTCTGGTAAATCGTCAAAGGATTTTTTTGAAGAATGCGTTGTGATTGCTTGAGAATGAGGCCGTCCTCCTGCATCTCCTCCGGTGTCTTTCCAATAATCTGATCTAACTTAACCCCCGAAATGACTTCAACAGCCGCATTCGCAAAAAAAACCCGTCCCTCATGATCAGATAATAAAAACCCTTCATAACTTTGTAAGAGAGCTTTAGGTAATAATACTTGTAAATGATTCATCGAAACATCCCCCTTCTATTAAATAATAATTATCTATATAGTTGTCGAATTAAATGGATTTTTCAATTAATATAATACTAACACAAATGATTGCAGAAATTTCCTTTGTTACATGGGCTTTTTTTCATTATAAAAACGCGGCCAGAAACCCGGACCGCGTTTTGTTTATTCATATAAGATGGACGTTAAGACCATACAACTGCTTAGTAGTTATAATATTACTGCTCAATCGACTTGATTATTTCGACGACACCCCAACAATTCCCTTCTTGTATATACCCTTTTGCTTTCCTTCCCCCATCATGAGCGCTTCGATTAGGTCGAAACCCATAACTATGGTCCGAGAAAGTTGGGTCATACAAAGTGGTTAAAACTTAGACAATCGCCTGTTGAATGAAGTTCGTGTTCCTCAGACCGTAGTTTTACCGCTCGCTTCTTTCAGATTCCATGTCGCCACAGACACTCTTGCGTTAAGCTAACTATTACTTCTGCCTTCACAGTACGGGATTTGCCCCCTATAGACTATGCCCATGCTGGGCGCATCAAAAAATGGTTCTGAACAATAAAGCTTCCTATCTCTCCACGTTAAAAGAAATTTCCTTTCATTTATTTCAGTTTTTCGACATATACCAAAATATTGCACATATACATTATAGAAATACTATCCAACTTATTACTCCATTTTTCAATTATTGCACCTTGACAACATTTTATGGACAGAACATGTATGACGGTTTTGTATGGCAGTCCTCATCGAAGGGAGGTGAAAATCAATGACAACATACGAAACACTCAGCTTGCTCCTCCAACTGTCCGGTGGATGGATTGCAGCAATCTCCGTGTTGTTGTCCGTCATCTTTTTCTTATCAAGAAAGGAGTAATTGTCTTCCCTCGGCAAAGTGTGGACAATTACTTCCTCTTGAAACGCTTTTTTGCCCAATGATTTACACCGTCATACAATGTAAAAAATGGCCCATGCTGTTTTCTATCTGTGACCTGTTGTAGGACTGAATGCTTAAACGCCCAATCCTTTTTTATTGTATGTTACGTTTTCTATTATATGATGACTTTTTAATAGAAGTGTAGAATCTCTTAGCTAAACTAGATTACATCCCAGTTCGTTCATGGATTGTCAAGGCTTTCGCTAATAGTATGTACACATATTTCTTCAATTCGAAGTAGTTTCCTAGTATATACAGGAAGTACTAGATTCGGAAAATCTCCTTTTGATATCTCTACTACAGCAGGATTTTTTCAGCAGACTTATGACTGGTTGGATAGTGACTATTCCCTCGAGGAGGTCCAATATGAAGAATCTTGTTCAAGTCATTCCATTTGAAGTGAATATTCGTGTAAGTGAGGTCAATGAGGTTCCGACAGGAGTAGATTTAATTCAGGCGCCAAAGATTTGGAATGTTACGAAAGGAAAAGGGATTACTGTCGCTGTCCTAGATACGGGTTGCGAACGCAACCACCCTGATTTACAAGAGCGGATCATAGGCGGCCGAAATTTTACGGATGATGATGGAGGCGACCCGGCCTCATTCCATGATTACAATGGGCATGGAACCCATGTCGCTGGAATAATTGCGGCCCAACAAGATAACAAGGGCGTGGTCGGCGTTGCCCCAGAAACAAATTTGCTAATCGTCAAGGTTTTAAATAAAAAAGGCGCTGGGCAATATGACTGGATCATCAACGGCATCCAATATGCCATCGAGCAACAAGTGGATATTATTTCTATGTCGCTCGGGGGATCGAATGATGTGCCTGAACTGCATGATGCCATCAGAAAAGCGGTCACCCACAACATTCTCGTAGTGTGCGCAGCCGGCAATGAAGGAGACGGCAACGATTCAACCGATGAATTCGCCTATCCCGGCGCTTATAACGAAGTCATTTCCGTTGGTGCGATTGATCTCGAACGACGCCCTTCCAAATTTTCTAACTCTCACAATGAAATCGATGTAGTCGCGCCTGGAGAAGAGATCCTCTCCACGTACCTAAATGGAAAATATGCCAAATTGAGCGGAACATCCATGGCTGCTCCCCATGTTTCCGGAGCTCTCGCTCTCATAAAAAATGTGGTCAACAGCAGCTTCGAACGGCAACTTTCAGAACCCGAGCTATATGCACAGCTGATTCGAAGAACAGTTCCACTCGGCTTCTCGCCCAAAATCGAAGGCAGCGGGCTTATCTACTTAACGGTTCTGGAACATTTGGAGAATGTAATTGGAACGAAACAGGAACCTTTGGCTATAGGGGCTCGATAATGTAGGAAGGATGGAACGGGTGCATGATTGACATGTAAGTATGACTACTCAACCGCTAGAATAGATCTATAAAGAGAACTTAGCCTATGTCGTTGGGCTAAGTTCTCATCTTTTTTCATTATATACCTAGATGAGGAGCTTACATGATCCTGTTAGCAAGATGACTCGGTTGTCAATGTCGGACGTAATTTCTCATAAAGAAAGAAGTAACTGCCCCCCCATCGGCAGAAGTGTGGACAATTACTTCTTCTTTTCACTACAACAGTTTTCACCGTTGCATGAATTACAAAATCGACTATGATTTTGTAATTATAGTCTACCATTATAGGTCTGAATGTTCAAACGGTTAGTTCTTTTTCATTACTTAATGAAATACAGATTTTCAAATTGATGAGCCCATGCAGTGCATAGCTCATCTTTAGACATGGGGTAAGGCGTGCGTCAAATGTTGAGTTTTATTCAAATATGGAAAATTCGTGATGCTTCAAGCTTTTGACAAGGACCAAAATTTCCTGTTTGAAATATGCGAACGTATGTGCTATTATATTTGTATGAACTGTTATTTGAAAACTTAGGATGGGGAGTTCTAAGATGAAAATACGTCTACAAGGAAAAATTTTCAACGTTTTACTAAAAATCGGTTTTATCCGATCGACGAGGTACGATAAGTACAACAATTTACAATTCTATACAAGTAGCATGTCCTATTAAATAGAAACATTTCTTTTAGTATCTTTCTACACAATGCTATATAAGTACTAAATACACCATTATTCACTGAGTCTTCCGAATCTTTTATGTAAATTAGACATTATCAATTGGACTGAATAGTCAAATAATGGTATGGTTTATTATATAGTAACAATTAGACATAGACTGCAATTTTTCTTAAAGTGTCAGTACTAGTTCTCCAAAACCTCCCCTCTCCTCTGACAATTTAAATACATAACGGTTCATTTACAAACAATCATTTGTATGTTTCCATTTCAAGTTTCTCATTTCCAGCTTTTTTATATTGAAGTATGACTTACACGGTGAAACTTTCCATTGAAAGGAGGTGAAAACCAGTGACAACATACGAAATATTAAGCTTACTCATTGCACTTTCCGGTGGATGGATTGCTTTAATGTCGGTGTCGTTGTCAGCTTTCATTTTCTTCTCGAGAAAGGAGTAATAGCCCCCCTATCGGCAGAAGTGTGGACAATTACTTCTTCTAGTTCCATTCTGGACAAACTGTTTTTACCCCGACATGGAACTCCGTCGGCAATAAATAGGACTGATTTAACCTCTCAGTCCTATTTATTACAAGTCAGGTTTAATCATTCTATGTAGCAAGTAGTGCAAAGAGATACGAATCCTTCCTCCAGTATCAAGTCAGTGCAAAAAATCGTTCAATTCGTTTTCTGGATCAATCATGCAGATTTCCAACACTAACTAGGAGGTTTGAAATGGAAAATTATGCTCAGGTAATCCCTTATGAAATGATCGGACAAGCAGCAAATACAAGTGAAATCCCCGCAGGTGTAGCATTAATTCAAGCACCTCGTATTTGGGACGAAACAAAAGGTAAAGGCATTACAGTAGCAGTCCTGGATACAGGATGCGATACTAGGCACTCTGATTTGCAGGAACAGATCATAGGCGGTCGGAACTTCACGGACGATGATGGGTCCAACCCTGACATATTCCTTGATTACAACGGTCATGGAACGCACGTAGCAGGGACAATTGCAGCCCGTCATAACGGTGAAGGCGTAATTGGAGTAGCCCCAGAAGCAAGTTTGCTCATAGTAAAAGTATTGAATAGAAACGGCTCGGGGCAATATGACTGGATCATCCAGGGAATCCATTATGCCATCGAACAACGAGTAGATATCATCTCTATGTCACTAGGGGGCCCCCATGATATGCCCGAACTTCATCAGGCTATCCAAAAAGCGATCGCTCACAATATCCTCGTTGTTTGTGCGGCTGGTAATGAGGGCGACGGCGACGATTCAACGGATGAATTCGCCTATCCAGGTTGTTATAACGAAGTCATAAGTGTAGGCGCGATCAACCTGGAGCGTCGCTCGTCCGATTTCACCAACTCCCACAATGAAATCGATTTAGTAGCTCCGGGCGAAAAAATCATTTCTACGTATTTGAACGGAAAATATGCAACATTGAGTGGAACTTCAATGGCTGCACCGCATGTTTCCGGAGCACTTGCCCTTATAAAAAATTTGGTCAACGACAGTTTCAGCCGTCAACTTTCGGAAACGGAGCTCTATGCCCAACTCATAAAAAGAACCGTTCCGCTCGGTTTCTCACCAAGACTGGAAGGTAATGGACTCGTTTATTTAACAGTCCTTGAACATTTGACAAATGTCTTTGAGCAAGAAATTGAAATGTTGGTTTTGAATGTACAATAAAGAACAAAAGCGCAGGGCGCCTGCTCAGATGCGACAGGCATAAGACGGATTGGCGAAGAGGCGTTCTTTGCCTCACAGCCAAAACGGCTTATGACCCGAGCGTCTGGCGCCCGGAGTCTCGACGTAATATCTCTAAGTTGTAAGGTATCCACAGTACGAGATTGTTTTATTTCCTAAACAATTTAATATATAACGATAGCCGCACAGGAAATGTTGATTTTCTTGTGCGGCTAGCTTTTTTTGATGGTATCGTTACGATTTAGGTGACAATCGCTAATTTCAGAGTTTAATATCCCCTGGTGCTTCAACGACATATCCCCTTACCGACTCCAATTGATTGAGCGGGTCGTGATTACGTAAATTTTCAAAATCAAGACCTGTCATCCCTTCAATTTTTGAAAGGGGTACTTGATACGTTTTATATTCTCCATATGCAAATTCCAAATCCTCAATCAAATTTTTTTGAGTCTGTAAATAAGCGGTTGCAGATAGATTCCCATCTTTCTTCACCATAACAGCGATTTTCCAAAACTCTTCGGGTATCTGAACGCCTCTATAAATAACGTCATCCATCTGAAAAACCGGTCCAGTAAACACGGTCACTTTGAGGTTTGCGTTATCGGCATTGTCTAGAATATAATTTTCCAGATCTAGCCAACTTTTCTGATTCAGTTCACTGTGCTGTGGCGCACAATTTGTAAAATGGAACGTATCCTTATTCGCCTTTTCTGCTGCCTCTCCCCAAACTGGGTCAAGCCGGCGGACAAGATGCCCCCGATCGAGTGCATTATTTTTATATAACTCAGGGCCGCACTGGTACTTGGATTCGATGCGGGAATCGAGATACCATTTGTCATTACGGCCCACCTTCTTCATTTGATTGCCATCAATATTCACCACAGTATAATAGGCTAAACGGCGTGACTTGCTCATGACAATCGAAAAATGTGTATAATGCAGCACATTGCCCCCGTCTTTCAACAAGGCAATATCCTCTTCAAGATCAGACCGGAATAGAGGATGTGGGACTTCATACTCTTCACCCAGAAATTGTGTGTCATAGCCTGTCGCTCCTTCATACCACGAACGGCTTAACTCCTCAACGACCATCTCTTCACCCGTATGATCGGGAACTTCCCACTCCTTCACAATGTCATTCAACAACATTTTTTGGTCATCACTGAATTGAGTTCCTTGCTCCACAACAAACTGTATGATACTGCTGATACGAATCCCTTCATTGGCGATAAATTCTGTCCGGTTACTTGGATCCGGAACGCCTGAATGGTGGAGGGAGACAACAATCCACTCATCATTAAAGACAGGCGAACCCGAGGATCCGGGCATTGTATCTGTTGAGTAATGAATATAATCGTCAAATACATCCACAATTTGATTCTCTCTGATCGCTACAGCTTTGGGTGCCCCTGATGGATGTTGAATAATGGATACGCTTTCACCAACCAACCCTTTCCCCGATTGCGGGATAAGAGGCAAATACCCAAAATCGCTTAGTTTTGTACCATCGGCAGACACTTCCTCGATCGCGACGATTGTAAAATCGAGCTTTTGGTCTGTTATAAATATACGCTCAGGTGCGAAACGGTAGGTTTTCATATGACGTTCTTTTAAATCAAGACCCACTTCATAATTGAATTGTGCAACACTAAACCGGGCCGTAGCACAGCTCTCCAAAACATGATTATTTGTAAGCAATAAAGTAGGTGAGACAAGAAAGCCTGTACCATGTCCAAGTACTCTTCCTATACGATCTCGGAGTTCGATTCTACAAACAGGCTTGGCTGCTCGTAAACCTGCTTCAAGATAAGAAATTGGAAATAGATCATCTCGGCCAATAATACGCTCGATAGCAAGTCCATCATGTGGATCAATCATCATTTTACGGAGTGCGACTCGCTCAGGGGTGTCCACTTCCATTGGGTTTTTAGTTTTCAGTTCACTAGCAATCCGTTCACGCTCATTGGATCGCACGATGTAACGTTTTAAAGCTTGTTGTTGTTGCAAATCTACGAGATCCATTTGGGGACTTTGAAACTTATCAAGTCGTTTAGTAGACATACATATCCCTCCTTGAAGTAGTTGCAGACAATTAATCATTACTGTTTAGATAATTCTAACAACCATGTTGTATTTTTGAAAGTTACTTATTAAGGATAATTCAAGGGATATATTGAACCAAACACGTTACCAATATGACTTTAGCCAATCAGGATCTGTTTTCACTATTATTGATCTGGTCCTTATGGAAGACAGGGGAAGAAGCTAGAGCTAACAAATGAACTAGACGCCTCATCGACTCCTTAAATTTTCTCGTCTATCTTTGTATTGAAGATACATTTCTAATCGGTTATATAGGCAATAAGAAATTGCAGTTAAGGTATTAGGAAATAAAATGAGTGGTTCCCAAAGCAATTTGACTCAAAATAAAACATCGACCTGACAACTACTTGCCAAGTCGATGTTTTTATAGAGTATCGTCATGCTAACTTTCCATTTTTGTTATTTTCGTTCATTTATTAATAAATCAGCTCTCCTACGGTTCGTAGCAATAATGTAAATGGCTATACAAGCAATGAGTGCTGCCATGAACGTACCGAGATTGAAGAGCCCTTTATCGGCGTACCACACGATCGAATAGCCGATCGAGCCTGTTAATAACGCGTAGTATGCAAACGGGAATAAGGTTTTTCTAATAACGGCTCCTTCTTTTCCGATCAATCCTACAACGGCAGAAGCGGCTACAACGTTATGCACACAAATCATATTGCCTGCCGCTCCACCAACTGCCTGAAGCGCTATGATCCATGTCGCGTCAACACCGATCTGCATGCCTACATCATACTGAAACAATGCGAACATCATATTACTGACCGTATTACTTCCCGCAATAAAGGCACCGATCCCACCAATAAACGTAGCGAAGAAGGGCCAAAAATCACCCGCTAGCGCTGCGGCTCCATTTGCTAATGCAATTGGCATTTGGTCATATCCTGCCGCTCCACCACCTGAATTCAAGAAAACTTGAACCATTGGAACGGTGAAAACAAGGGCTGTGGATGCGGCGATCATCGTTTTACCCGATTGAGCCCACGCACGCTTGTATGCTTTTTTATTCATACCATGTAGGAAAAAGGTGATGACGGATACTACAATAAAGATTGTGCCTGGCGAATACAACGGCTGAAAGCTTGCTGTAATGCCTGAACCGAAAATATCTTTAAGACTTAACGTCCATGATTGCGACCACCCCATAAATGGTAACGCTTTCAATCTAGTTAAAACTAAAAGGAATCCGATGATGATATAGGGTGCCCACGCACGGACCATGCTCATGCTTCCACTTTTATGCGCAATATCTTTGATTTCCAGCTTGCCGCTCCATTCCGGATCCCACTTCGATTTTTCTTCAAAGTCCCATACTTCATCTTTAGGAGGCATAAGAAACCCTTTTTTGGCTGCAGAGACGACGATGGCTAAACCAACTAATCCACCGATCATTGATGGAAACTCGGGACCCAGAACATTCGCTACGATGACATAGGGAATCGTCATGGCAAAGGCTGCAAACAAAGCAAACTTCCACACTTTAATGCCTTCAGTGAAGGATTTATTCTTACCGAAAAATCGAGTCATGAGCGCCACTACAAAGAGGGGGATCAGTGTCCCAGCAATCATATGCAGGATAGCCACTTGTCCGCCAATCGAAGTGACAAACGCAAGCATGTTGTCCGTAATACTTGCATTGGCAGATAAGCCTGTCTGAATCCCGACGAGTATCGGCGTCCCAACTGCACCAAAGGAAACCGGCGTGCTCTGAATGACCATTCCGGCAACAACAGCCGCCATTGCCGGAAATCCTAACCCCACCATGAGCGGCACTGCGACGGCAGCAGGTGTTCCGAATCCAGCAGATCCTTCAATAAAAGAGCCAAAGAGCCAGGCAACAATAATAACCTGTATACGTCGGTCCTCAGAAATATCTGTGAACCCCTGACGAATCGTCCGAATCCCGCCACTTTCTTGTAGTGTGTTCAATAGCAAAATAGCACCAAAAATAATGAACAACAACGTGCCTGCTACGACAAGTCCATTAATAGACGCTGCTGCAACATTTGCTCCCGGCACCTTCCAAACAAATAACGCAAGCACAATGGCCACCATATAAGAAATTGGCATGGCTTTACTTGCAGACCACCTAAGACCAACTAAAAAAATTGCGACCGCTAAAATAGGTAAAAGTGATAAGAACGCTAACATCCCCGTATCCATATTCATTTCCCTCCCCTATTCAACTTTGCTTGTACAGCTTATTCCAACGAATTTGACAATATTCCGAAAGCTAGACTAAGCAAAAAATACTAGAAATTTTCGATATGATATAACAACGTATAGTCATTTTATAAATCAACATCATCCACTGTGGGACAATCTTAGAGATTTATTGAACATTAAAAAACCTGAAAACCTATTGAAGGAATTCAGGCAAAACGAAAGACTTTTATCAATAACTAGTTAGCGTATTTCCGAGGCTATTTTTGCTGCTACAAACGTATTTCGAAGCGTTCCAATCTCGTTAATTGTACATGCAATGACTTCTCCAGCTCCGACAAGCTCTGCACCAACAGGACTTCCTGATAAGATGACATCCCCTGGCTTCAGGGTCATCACTTCTGTCAAATAAGAAAGCATTTTGCGAATCGGAATAATCATTAACGCCGTTTCGCTGTTTTGTTTTTCGACATCATTCAGTTTAGCTTCTACGCTGACTTGGAAAGGATCAAGCTCCGTTTCAATAACGGGACCTAGAGGTGTGAAGGTGTTAAATGATTTGCCGATTGTCCAATGTCCGTCTTGATGGAAAAACTGAGGCGCTGTGACGTCGTTGCCAACGGTATAACCAAATACATAATCCAAAACCTCTGATTCAGGGACATTTTTTGCTTCCTTTCCAATGACAATCGCCAACTCCGATTCAAATTTCACTTGATCGATACCTGCTGGAATGACAATGTCTTCTTCCGGTCCAATGACGGATGAAGTTGGCTTGAAGAAAAAGACTGGGATTTCCGGTAGCTCGCTTGGTAGTTCCGCTTTTTGGGTTACGTAGTTTGCGCCGATGCCAATGATTTGGTTTGGCTCCAATGGCGCTAGAAGTGTCACCTCACTCACCGGAAACGTTTCGCCCGTATATGCCCAATTACCAAATAGATCACCCTTTATCACTTTCAAAATATCCTCTGTTAGTACGCCTTGATAAACATCAGCCTTCACCTTAAATCTAGCAAATTTCATAGTAGCACCCCTCTCGCGTTTCATTCTCTTGTATAACGAATCGGTTCCATCTCGTTCCGATTTTTTAGGCATCATGAATAAAAGATGAAAACAAGGCTCCTAATTGAATAGAATGCCTTGTCATCTCCATCATTAACCACTTGGCCCTTCCATCGTAAAATGGCGATTATTTTACCGCTATTTTCGCTTTCGCTTCCAGACGTCGACGGTGCAGGATCGGCTCCGTATATCCGCTTGGCTGTTCGTAACCTTTGAAAACAAGGTCACATGCTGCTTGGAACGCCACCGAATTGGTATAGTCCTTCGCCATCGGCACATAATTGGCGTCGCCGGCGTTTTGCTCATCCACCACTTTTGCCATACGCTGTAAAGTCTCTAGAACCTGGTCTTTCGTACAAATTCCATGATGGAGCCAGTTGGCCATATGTTGACTCGAAATCCGCAATGTCGCCCGGTCTTCCATCAGCCCCACATCGTTAATATCCGGTACCTTTGAGCAACCGATTCCTTGGTCAATCCAGCGAACGACATAGCCAAGGATTCCCTGTGCATTGTTATCCAGTTCTTGCTGAATATCTTCTGCACTCCACTGTGGATTCTCTTCAACTGGAATTTGCAAAATCGTATCCCGCAAATCTTGCGCTTTTTTCGCAAGCTCATTTTGTACTTGTATTACATCTACTTGATGATAATGCAGGGCGTGCAACGTCGCAGCTGTAGGAGATGGCACCCATGCCGTATTGCCCCCTGCTTGTACGTGACCGATCTTTTGCTCCAGCATAGCTGCCATCAAGTCTGGCATTGCCCACATGCCTTTGCCAATTTGGGCACGGCCTTGAAAACCGCTAGCGAGTCCGACGTTCACATTCGATTGTTCATAACCTTGCAGCCACTGAGAGGATTTCATGTCACTTTTGCAAATCATCGGCCCCGCTTCCATTGACGTGTGCATTTCATCACCCGTACGATCTAAGAATCCCGTGTTAATGAACACAACCCGGTCCTTTACCGCGCGAATGCAATTTTTCAAATTCAAAGAAGTCCGGCGTTCTTCATCCATCACACCGATTTTAAGGGTATTCCTTACCAGTCCAAGCAAATCTTCCACTCGGTCAAATAGCTCGTTGGCAAAAGCCACTTCTTCTGACCCATGCATTTTCGGTTTCACGATATAGATTGAACCTTTGGTGGAATTTTGAATGGCGCCATTTCCTAATAGCGAATGCTTTGCACACAAACTCGTAACTACACAATCCAAAATACCTTCCTGGATTTCTTCACCATTGTGATCTAAAATCGCATTATTGGTCATCAAGTGTCCGACATTTCGGGTAAACATCAAGGAACGTCCTCGTAGTGTGAGTTTTTCTCCACTTGGGGAAGTGTAGCTGCGATCCGGATTGAGCTTACGTGTAAATGATTTGCCGTTTTTCGTTAATTCAGCAGTCAAATCGCCTCTCATCAGACCGAGCCAGTTGCTATACACGAGCACCTTATCTTCCGCGTCAACCGCCGCTACCGAGTCTTCACAATCCATGATCGTTGACAGGGCAGCCTCCATCAAGATGTCTTTAACACCTGCCTTATCCGTCTTCCCAATTGCGTGACTGCGGTCGATCTGTAGTTCAAAATGCAGCCCATTGTTTTTCAACAACACAGCATTCGGGTTTTCTTGCGGTCCCTGATAGCCAGTTAATTTTACTTCATTTTTCAGTCCCGTTACTTCTCTATTGGAAAGAGTAACGGACAACTTCCCTTCGACGATCTGGTATTGCACAGCGTCTTTATGAGAGGCATCCGTTAAAGGGGCGGCCTGATCTAGAAAGTTCTTCGCAAATTGAATAACCTTCTCCCCGCGAATCGGATTATAGCCTTCTCCTAAATGAGCGCCTCCCGCTTCGCTGATCGCATCCGTTCCATATAGCGCATCATAGAGGCTATTCCAGCGGGCATTTGCCGCATTAATCGCATAACGTGCATTATCGACTGGAACGACTAACTGAGGTCCCGCTTGAACTGCAATTTCATCGTCGACGCCTTCAGACTGGACCTGAAAATCCTCCGTTTCTTGTTCAAGATAGCCAATTTCCTGTAAAAAATCTTTATACTTTCCAAAGTCTAAGTTTTTATTTTCACGATGCCATGCATTAATTTTGTCTTGTAGTTCATCGCGTTTCGCTAATAATTCCTTGTTCCTTGGTGTCAAGTCACGGACAAGCTGTGAAAAATCGGACCAGAACCTTTCTCGATCCACTCCACTTCCTGGAAGAGCCTCATTGTTAATAAATTCATAAAGTACAGATGCCACTTGCAGATTATTCGTTTGAACATAACTTGTCATGTTATTATTTCCCCCTTTGAATTTTTTCATTTATGAATGGACCGCTTCTTTCATCTCTTTTTTCACTTCCGCACAACGTCCCGGCGTCGGGAACAATTTACCGGCATTTAATAGATTGTCAGGGTTGAATACTTCACGGATATTCGTCTGGGCAATAATTTCTTCATCTTTAAAGACAAAACGCATTTCTTCCCTTTTCTCAATCCCTACGCCATGCTCGCCCGTAATCGTCCCCCCCGCATCGGCACATACTTGCAAACAAGCACTCCCGGCTTCGATGGCCTTTTCGGTTTCACCTGGAATGCGGGCATCGAATAGGACAAGCGGGTGTAGATTTCCGTCACCAGCGTGAAAAATATTGGCAATGCGCAAACCTGATTCTTGACTGATTTCTTCGATTCTGCTCAACACTTCCGGGAGCTTACTCCGCGGAATCACACCGTCTTGCACTAAATAATCCGGGGAAATCGCCCCCATTGCCCCGAATCCCGTTTTACGATTTGCCCACCATCTCTCCCTTTCCGCCTCGTCCTTCGCCGCTCTCACTTGTCGAACATTTCTTTTCTTACAAACTTCTAAGATGAGATTGATCTGTTCATCAATCCCTGCTGAAATCCCATCCACTTCGATCAATAAAAACGCCGCGATGTCTTTCGGATGTCCTACAGGAAAAGCGGCGGCTTCAACGCCCTCGATGGCTACTTTATCCATCATTTCAAGAGCTGCCGGTACAATGCCAGCCGATATAATATCCGACACTGCCTGACTTCCGTCGGCAACGCTATCAAAATAAGCAAGCACCGTTTTCTTGCTTTCAGGATTTTTCAAAATTCGGACTGTTATTTTCGTGACAATGCCCAATGTCCCTTCCGATCCCGTTAACAAACCGAGCAAATCGTAACCAGGCATATCGGGAATGCCATTTCCCCCTACTTCAATAATGTCTCCATTTGGCAAAACAACTTCGAGGCCAAGGATATGATTGGTTGTCACCCCATACTTCAAGCAGTGCGCCCCACCTGCATTCTCAGCAACATTCCCACCGATCGTGCAGCAATACTGGCTTGACGGGTCAGGCGCATAGTAATACCCTTTGTCAGAAATGGAGTTTGTCAGCTTCAGATTGATAAAGCCAGGCTCTACGACCGCTCGCCTGTTTTCCAGATCAACACTGACAAGCTTCTTCATTCTGACTAAACTAATGATCACTTCGTTATTGATAGGAATCGCACCACCACTTAGACCCGTACCTGCACCGCGTGCGAGGAAAGGTAACTGATGATCGGAACAGTATTTGACAAGCTGGGAAACTTCCTGTGTGTTTTTTGGAAAGACAACGGTTCTTGGCAAATGCTTATGCACCGTAAATGCATCGCAGTCATACGCCAGCAAATCTTCCTTGTGGTACAGGATTGAACGTGCCCCACCGACAATCTTGGCAAGATTTAAAATATGTTTATCCTTTGTGTCAATTCCCTTAACCGTCATTTCTCCCCCTCCTCTTTTTGATAGGCCCAGTCTAACAGTTGTACGGTATGGACGATTTTTTGATTTCTCCCGTATTTTTGGACGCCAATCGCCATCTGCAGCATACAGCCCGGGTTGCCCATTGAAATCATCTCGACATCTTCCGGCACATTCTCCATTTTGTTTTTAAGGACATCTCCTGCCATTTCCGGATTGGTAATATTATAAATACCGGCACTTCCACAACAGCGATCTGCGTTTGGCATATGGACCATCTCGACACCGGGGATATCCAGCAAAATATCGCGCGGCTCCTGACGTACGCCTTGCCCATGTGCTAAATGGCAAGCATCATGATAAGTAATGCGCTTGTTGAGTTCCGCTTTCGGTTTTTCATACCCTGTGTCATGCAGGTATTTAGAAATATCTTCTACTTTTGCCGAAAACGCCTCTGCTTTCTCGCGCCACTCCGGTTCAACCTCCCGGAACAATTCCCCGTATTCTTTGAGCATACAGCCACACCCGGCAGCGTTCACAATCACTTTTTCAGCATCCTGGAACGCTTCGATATTCTGCTTGGCAAGCTTTCTACCCGTGTCACGGTCGCCGGCATGAACGTGAAGTGCGCCACAACAAGTCTGTTTTTTCGGGATCTTTACATCGTTACCGTTCCGTGTCAGAACGTTGACGGTCGATTCATTGATATCACTGAACATCACATCCATGACACAACCTGTTAAAAATGCCACTTCGTTCTTGGTTTCGCCTTTTGCTTTGATCACTGTTTCATTGTTAAACTTTTTCCGGACAGATTGTTGCACTTCCGGCATAACCGCTTCCATCTCCACTAAATGCTGTGGCATAACATTGATCAGCTTCGTCTTTTGGACAACTTTCTGCATGCCGCTTTTTTGGTAAAACCGCAAAAAGCTTCCGAACGTTTTTAATCGATTCTGATGTGGAAACACTCCCTCTAGAAAAAATTTGCTGACCGTTCCTTTCCATCCTGTTAGCGGGATTGCTTGGCGGATTTGACCGCGTGCTTCTTCGATTAAACCGCCGACATCCACATCTGCAGGACAAGCCGTCGTACAGGCACGGCAGTCCAGACAAGCAAAAACGGGATCCATGAACTGCTTATTCACTTCCAGTCTCCCTTCTGCCACCGACTTCATGAGATGAACACGTCCACGAGGCGAATGTTGCTCCTGTCCCGTCACTTCATAGGTCGGGCAAGATTCCAAACACATGCCGCAATGTGTACAATCCGCCCATTTCTTTTCATCCGGATGCTCGCTCCACAGATAATTGCTGAAGCTTTTTTGAGTCGTACAGGCTGGGACTTTTTTCAACTCCAATTCTTTCACAGTCATGCTTAAATCCCTCCCACAAATCGATTAGGATTCAGAATTCTGTTCGGATCCACCTTGGATTTGATCCCTTCCAACAGGAAGAAATACGACGGCTTCTCTCCCCAGACATCCACTTGCTGACGGAGAGCTAATGGCAAATGCTTCACAACTACATAACCGCCGAGCCTCGTAATGCTATTCCGCAAATGTTGAATAGCTGCGACAATATCCTCACTTTTACCTTTCAGATTGACTTGGCATAATCCATGCCCTAATCCCCCATGCGCCTCAACCTGTAAATGAAAAGAGTCCTTTAAGGCTTCACTTTCTCGTATGACAGTCAGCACATCGAGATTCACGACCCCAATTTTCAGAGAGGCCTCTATTTCCTTCCCTGTATAGACCTCTGCACCATGCGGACAAATCGTGTAAAACTGATGCCAAAATTTTCGAGCTTCCTCTTGGGACAGAATGTCCATGCTTGTACCCGAAGGCTGAATGCTTTGGACATATTTCTCTTGATAACGGACAGAGCTTTCCACATCCTCAAATGAAATGGCTAACGTATATGTCAACTGACCACTCAACTTTTGGGATAAGAAAGGATTCAATAATTCAAGCGTGACGGGCTCCAGCATTGAATCCAGCAGCGTTTTGGAAAACGTTCGAATGTTATCCAAATTGCCCTCCGGGAAACATACAAGAATCAGACTTTCACATTTTGCGAGTGGACGAAGCTTCACCGTCACTTCTGAAACCACTCCGAGTGTTCCCACCGCACCGATAAACAGCTTGTTCATATCGTACCCAGCCACATTCTTCACCACTTTCCCGCCGGAACGAATGACGGTTCCATCAGGATAAACATTACGTAGTCCGATCACCACATCACGTGAAGAGCCATACCCGAGACGCTTGGGACCACTTTCATTTGCGACAACAATCCCCCCGATTGTTGCCAATTCAGGCCATGCAGGATCCAATGAAACACGCTGCTTGTATTTTGCCAAGTAGTCTTGCAACTCCTGAAAGGTTGTGCCAGCCTTAACCGTCAGCGTCATATCCCCCACGGTATGCTCGACAATTCCTTTATAATTTGCCAATGACAGCAGGATATCCGCGGATTCCGTCAATCCGCCAAATCCCCTTTTCGTTCCTCCCCCCATCACCGTTATTGTTTTCCCATGATCATTGGCATACTTTAAGACAGCCGCGATTTCCTCTTCCGAAGTCGGGAAAACACTCACCTGTCCGCCATTCCCAAGCGGATGGTGTGAATTCTCTCCTTCTAGGATGCGTTCCTTTGGAATCAATAATTGTAAGTCCCCTACAAGCTTTGTCGCGATCAAATGCATACACCCCCATTATTTAGTCAAAAGAAATACGGTTATTTTACAATGACTGCTGTAAAATACGGCTTTGCAACAATTCCTCTTCAACAAAATTCAAATGGTCGCGCATCATGCTGTGTGCTTTCGTTGAGTCCCTTTTTTTAATAGCCTCGTAGATTTCAAGATGCTGTTTTTCAATTTTTTTAACCGTGTCCGGATATTTCTTGATGTACTGATGAAAATCAATCATCGACTTCTTCGTCGTCTCCGAAATAAACTGCATAAACTGGATCAACATTTCATTGCCCGTCGACTCCGCCATTGCCAGATGAAAATGGTAATCAGACTCCCATTCGATGACAGATGGATTGAAAATGCACTCCCCCATCTTCCGTAAATCTTGTTCCGATCGGTGAATAGCAGAAGATTCAGCAATGCCAGTCTCTAAAATTTTCCTTACTTGAAACAGCTCGATAATATCTTTCGAACTCGGCAACAACAAATGTTGGTTAAACAACTTAGACGAATCAAACTCACAAATATAAGTCCCTTCCCCTTGCTTCACATAAACGATCCCTTTGCCACTCAACGTCGTAAGAGCATCCCGAACCGCAGACCGTCCAACCCCAAACAACTCACACAACTCACGGACAGACGGCAACTTCTCCCCCGCCTGAAACGTGCCCCTTTCAATCAGCTTTTCAATTTCCTCCGCAACCGTTTCCGACACTTTCTTTGTAGAAATCTTTTCAACAAGCACGCCTCCCCCACCTTTCCTATCAGACATCACATATCCGACAAGTCATTTCGTAGTTTCAATTAAAACATCAGAATTCAGAATATTCAATAGTCTTTTAGAATCAAATGAATATTCGGATTATTATATGGGCTATTTTCCTTTTTATGAACATGCCTCTTAATGGTGATTGAGTTTATAAAAAAACGCGACCTACAATTTTCTGGTCGCGTTTTGTTAAATATATGAATGTATTAATTAGAGGCCTTGTTATTTAGCCTTTCACTCTATAATCCGGGTTAGATTGTGTCCATCCCTCGTATGTATTCACCGACGAATCACCGTCGCCATCAACCCAAATTTCTGTTCCATCCGATAATGTACGCCAGTGCGGTTCTACATGGTGACTATTCGGATTTTCCACTAATGATATATTTTCGGCAGGCAGAGCTGGTTCTGCGTTCGGCGTTGTGTCTAGCCCGGGTACGGATGGAGATGCTGTCATCGTCGGATCAGCATGCGTCACGTCTCCGCCGTCAATTAAATCAATAACTCCAAAGGAAAGTGCACCGACGACTCCCACTTTAACTATCCCTTTTGCACCATCTTTGAGCCGTTCATTATCCCCATCCAATAGACCGCCCACAACATCCGTTCCGTTTTCAACTACATTGCAAATCGTATGGCCAGCTGCTCTAGCAGTATCTCCGATTGCCTTTCCCATATCACTAAGTCCATCATCTAACTTATCTTGATCTTGCGTAATAATGCCAGAAGCGATATCCCACGTACCACTAGCTGCTTCACCAAGCTTTTCTCCGGCAAAATAAGAAGCATGCTTCACCCCATCGCCTATTTCACGAACAAAATCACTGTTCGTCACTTCACCTACCACTTTGACCGTCCCGCCTACTACCTCACCTACCACTCCACCTACCAATGAACCCAATCCTTTAAGAAAACTCATCTTTTCACCTCATCAGATATATGCGTAATAAGACCTATTACTTATATCGGTGAAAAAGGGTAGTTCTTAAGATATATAAAGGCTTAGCTACAAATATTTTTATTCGAAGCTGTAAGATTAATTAACTCAATTGAATAAATATTTTTACCGCATATAGAAGAAATTCTATCCTCAAATGGATTCATTAAAATCCCTCAACAAAATAAAATAACCCAGTCCTCGTAAGAAACTTGGGTCTGAACACTTAAAATAACTGTAATATATTTACTACTGGTTATCGAATATACTTACTGATAGCCTATGTCAAGTTAATCCCAGCATCTTAATTGAAATACGTTTAACCATTTTGTACAAATACCCTATCACATTTCTAATATCTCTTCACTAACCACTCACACCATAAAAAATCATCCACCGAATCAATATCATACGATCGATTTTTAGGCATTAAAAAAGCTACGGTTTTATCTGTTAAAAATGATCGACTTATCTTTAGCCAGTCTATTTCTGCAACGTATACAGCCCCATTTAGCGCATAAATCGTAGGCAAGTCCTGCCGTCGTGTCGTAAGTCCATCTTGCATAATTAGTGGTTGCATAATCCCTTTTTCGTTTACTCTATACATCCAGAAGGGTGATGTCTCCGATTCTGTAACACTGACGCAAGCTGGCGAATTTGTTTTAATAAGTTTTTCTATGCAACCATCAATATCTTCCACTAAACGTAGTGGGGATGTTGGTTGAAGGAGAACCACATAATCGTATCCCTCAATTTCATCAACTACATGTAAGACAGGATCTATTCCCGGAGTAGTATCCTGCGCTAAGTGAACTGGTCTAGTAAATGGAACTTCACAATCGTATGTTTTGGCAGTTTCAATAATTTCAGCGTCTTCAGAAGATAATATTAGTCTATCAATATACTTTGATTTCTTCGCTTCATCGATTGTCCAAGCTATCAACGGTTTGCCTGCAAGACTTCTGATATTTTTCCTAGGAACTCCTTTTGAACCGCCTCGGGCCGGAATGATTGCAAGAACTTTTTTATCGTTAATCATAGAAAGTCTCCTTATAATCTCCATTCGCCTTCTCATAGTCATCTAACCGACCTATATCTAACCAATATTCTCTCAATGGAAATGCTGAAACGTTTTCTTTTTCATTCATCAACTTTTTGTACAGCTCAGGCATATCATGAAACTCGTTGTTTGGAACATGATCTAAAGCAGCTGGGTTCAGCACATAAATTCCTGCATTCACAAAACTTTTATGTACAGGCTTTTCCACAATCGATAGCAATTGATCATTATCCGTTTCAATAACACCATATGGAATCTGATATTTATACTCACGAACACACATTGTTGCCACTGAATTTGTTTCATTATGAAAATCAAGTAACTGTTCAAAATTAATTTTTGTTAATAAATCGCCATTCATTACAAAAAAAGGTTCGGTCGGTTTTTCTGATAACAATGATAATGCACCTGCTGTGCCAAGTCTTTTGGTTTCTTCGATGTACTCAATTTTCACGCCCAAATGAGTACCATCTTGAAAATAATCCATAATCATTTCTTTTTTATAGTTAACCGACAAAACAAAATTCATAAACCCATAGTTCTTAAAACTTTCAATAATTGTTTCTAATATCGGCTTATTTCCAACGTTTAACATCGGTTTAGGTATTGTGTCTGTCAACGGACGAAGTCTAGTGCCAAGTCCTCCAACCATTAAGATTACTTTATTATTCTTTTTTATTGCTAACTCCAGCTCATCCGAAAACAATATCCCGCGTAATATACTATCACTTGAAAGTATCGGCAGTTGCTTTAATTTTCTCTCTCGCATTTTTTTTTTATAGTAAACAATTTTCTTTCCCTCTCGTTCACAGAATGGTGATCTGTTCATCACTTTACTGATTGCACTTTCAAGTGGAAGTCCTTTTAAGATTCCACGCCGAATATCACCGTCCGTTACGGTGCCTAGTAAGAACATATTATCATCTACAACAGCTGCAAATTGCATCGTTGTGGCATCAATTATTTTCATCGCTTCCAATATCGTTGTTTGAGGTTGAATAAGAACATCCTTCCAACTTTTCATCTGTTACACTTCCTTTGCCGGAACTCCATAGACAGTTTTTTTATCTTCAATATTTTTCACAACGACCGATCCGGCACCAACCATCGTTTCTGCACCAATTGCAATCCCTTGAATAATAGAAGCCCCTGCTCCAATATGGCAACTTTCACCTATTCTAACTCCACCTGACAGGGTTGAACCCGGCGCTAGATGAACGTGGCTCCCAATGATACAATCATGATCGACAATGGAACCCGTGTTAATAATCGTATTATCTGCAATTGATGCATTAGCCTGAAGAATGGCCCCTGCCATAATTTGAATACCATTTCCAATTTGCACTGAAGGTGACACAATTGCTGTAGCATGAATAACATTGGTAAACAAATATCCCTTTGATTTTAATTGTTCAAAAATCGATTTTCTTATTGATGAAATAGTAATTGTTCCTAGTCCTAAAACAAGTTCTACTTCATCCGGATTATATGTAGCAATTACATTGTCTGTACCCAAATACGGCAAATTTAAAAATTCTTTTTCTTCTCGGGGGGCAGTATACCCCATTATTACTCTTCGTTGAGCAATCAACGTTTCCGCTAAGACAGCAGCATGTCCACCGGCCCCAATCATGATAATTGGCTTATTCATCAATTAACGCATCCATTTCATATGATTTCTTGGTCCTTTTTCCAATTAATGACCAATAGGCAGTTGGTGGCATCCCGTTGCCCGGACGTTTGATAGTCAAATGATTTTCTGTAAGTATTTCACCTGCTGCAATTTCTATATTCGCTACAATACTCTTTCTGGCTGCTTTTCGGTTCTCAAGTTCGATTTGAGTGGGAGTTTTATTCCCTGTACCAAGTGATTGTTCAACTATTCTTATTCCGATGACCATTTCTTCTAACTCCTTCGGTTCCAGTGAAGCTCGATGATCCGGTCCGGGCAAATTGCGATTTAAAGTAAAATGTTTCTCAATGATTGTTGCTCCAAGTGCCGCTGCTGCAATCGGGACGGCGATTCCTTCCGAATGGTCTGAAAAGCCAGTTGATAATTGCAGCTCTTTTTTCATCGTATTCATTGCGTTCAAGTTGATAGTTTCAAACGGCGCAGGATATTCTGTTGTACAATGTAGAACGGTTACATACTCGTTCAAAAGTAACTTAGCTTCTTCCGTATGATAGAATGCTTGTACATTATCAAGTTCAACAGAATGCTCTGGAAATGCCAATCCAAAAGCGATGAATGCTAATGCATCATGAATGTCCTCCATTGTCGCCATCCCAGTCGATATAATCATCGGCTTTCTCTTTGTAGCAATGTAGTGAATAAAAGGACTATTTGTAAGTTCTCCGGAAGGGATTTTGAACTTGTTCATTCCAATATCATTTAATAAAAAATCGACACTTTCAAAATCAAAAGGCGTCGATAAAAATTCAATCCGAAGAGAATCGCAGTATTTTTTTACATTAACAAATTCTTCATAGGATAACTCCAGTTTTTTCAACATCCCGAATTGCGTAGTTTCCTCGCCTAGATTATTCACTTGATACTCGGCTTGTGATGCCGCCTGTGTTACTAAATTCTCTGTTTTAAATGTCTGAAACTTCACAGCATCTGCTCCAGCTTGTTTTGCGATATCTACTAACTGTTTCGCCATTTCAAGAGAGCCGTTATGGTTTACACCTGCTTCAGCAATAATATAAGTTGGATTGTTCATAGATCATAAAACTCCTTTTGAATCGAATAGGACGGCAAGCTTTTTATTTTCCTTACAATTGTCGTAGAAGCTTTCCCATTCCCAAAGATTTGTTCATAGGTTCCCCGAAAATGCAATGCAGTTTCGATTGCATTACAAATAGAATTTTCGTCCAGAGCAGCATTTATTACTGACAAAGGACACTCCCTCCCCATTTGCCGGTTACCGCAATTAACTGTTGGCGTTTGTAAATACGGAACTTCAATAAGTCCACTAGATGAATTGCCAATAACAGCTTTTGCGTGCTTCACTGCACTTAAATAGCGTAACTGTCCTAATGATTCAAATAGAAATGCATTGTCATTCCTTAAAGTAAATTGTTCAATCGCCTCATTGATAGCCCTCCCACCATTATCTGCATTCGCTTTTGTAAAAGCGAGATTGATATTCGGATACCGACCCAAGGCAGACAGAAGTGATGTTATCCCATTTGTAACTCCATTTGTTTCGGGGTGATAGGTAATTAAAAACAGCGGCTTACTTTCATCAAGTTTTAGTTCTTTATATAGTTCTGCTTTCGATAGCAAAGGGATTTTCAAAATATTTTCAATACCAAGTGCACCGACATTCCATACACGTTCCGGATGTTCTCCAAGTTGGATAACTCGCTTACGATGTGATTCCGTACTGACAAAATGCCAAGTCGCCATTTTTGTAATTGAGTGACGTATTGAATCGTCATACGCACCAAAAGTCAATTCCCCGCCATGTAAGTGAGCAATCGGCAGTTGCATAATCAGAGCCGATTGAGCCGCTGCCATCATTTCAAAACGATCACCAAGAATAATGAGTAAATCCGGCTTTAGTCGATCAAACGCACCTGTAAAACCTATTGTTGCAATCCCCATAGATTTCGCAACACCAACTGCAATATCTGAAGACAACAGCATTTCCACTTTTTCATCAATCACAAATCCATCTTGTTCAATTTGCTTATATGTTAAGCCAAATTCTGGCGACAGATGCATACCTGTGACGACCAATTGTAATTCAAGTTCTTCATCTTGCTGGATTTCCTTCATAAGCCAGTAAAGTAACCCATATTCAGCCCTTGTCCCTGTGACAACACATATTTTTCGAAGCAATGATTTCACTTCACTTTCAATGGTGTACTTGGAATGTTAATCAACGAAGTTTTCAACTGCTTTGTAACCGTTAAATCGGCTTTCGGCATTTTTTTGTATAACTCTAATTCATCCATTGGCGTCCAAATTGGCCGGGACATAACACCATTTTCATTTAAACAGTCTAAGATTGCATCACGATCATGTTGTTCTTCGAGCATCAACGTTTGCAACCAGTAGTTTCCTTTTGTATAAGCGGGCTCTTTAAATAATGATACGCTATCTAAACTATTGACCATGTTCTGGTATATCTCTGTAAGCTGTCTTTTTTGTTCAGTAAACATCGGTACCTTTTGCAACTGTGCACATCCAAGTGCCGCATTAATGTTTGGCATTCTATAATTATACCCAATTTCGTCATGTTCGTATGCCCAACGATGTGGAACTTTCGCTGTTGTTGTAATATGTTTGGCGTAATTAGCAAGTTTATCATCATTCGTTAAGATGGCACCACCACCACCAGTTGTCATGATTTTATTGCCATTGAAACTTAACGCTCCAACAAGACCGAATCCACCAGTATGTTTTTCTTTATAATAGGAACCAAGTGATTCAGCAGCATCTTCTATAAGTACAAGATTATAGCGTTCACATACTGCGATTAAAGGATCAAGATCAACTGGATGACCAAACGTGTGCATTGGAACCACTGCGCGTATTACTCTGCCTGTCTGCTTGTTCATAAGCTTTCCGTTCTTCATTTCACCGATGCCTTTAATATGTTCTTCGAGCTTTACTGGGTCAAGCCCAAGTGTTTTTTCACTTACATCGACGAAATGAGGAACTGCTTGTAAATATGTAGCCGCGTTTGCTGTTGCCACAAACGTCAGAGAAGGCATAAATACTTCATCATCTGGTTGTACTCCCGCAATTTTCAAAGCAATTTGAAGTGCAGCTGTCCCATTCACAACAGCAACTGCACGTTTCACGCCTGTAAACTCAGCCAACTCCCGCTCGAATCGATCTACATATTTTCCAACCGAAGAAACCCAACCAGACTTGACACAATCCGTTACATATTCGATTTCAGTTTCATCAAAAGTAGGTTCATGTAACGGAACAAAATCTTTTTGGTATAAATCCTTTATAGCGTTTGCAAAGGTAAGCCATTGCTCATTCATATGTTATACACATCCGTTTTGTAGGATGCTAAGTTTTGCGGATTTGTAAACCATTCAATCGTTTCTTCAAGACCTCGTCTAAAGCCGTCTTTGCCACCATAACTCGGTACCCATCCAAGCAAGTCTTTCGCTTTTTGATTGGCAGCCCAAAGCCGTTCTACCTCACTTTTATCCGGGCGTAGGCGTTGTTCATCGGTTTCAATGGTTAAATCCACGTTCATAATATCCGCAATCATTTCCGCCGTTTCACCAATTGAAACTTCATAGTTCGAACCGATATTAATCACTTCTCCAATTGACTTTTCACTATTCATGACAGAAATGAATCCATTGACTGTATCCTTAACATAGTTAAAGTCACGCGTCGGGCTAATTGCTCCTAATTTAATTGTCGTGTTTCCTACTGCAAGTTGTCCAATAATCGTTGGAATCACCGCACGGGCAGATTGTCTTGGACCATACGTATTAAATGGACGAATGATGGACAGAGGTGTATCAAAAGAACGGTAAAATGAAAGAGCCATCTGATCAGCCGCTATTTTGGTTGCAGAATAAGGTGATTGTCCTTGAAGTGGATGATTTTCATCGATTGGGACAAATTGTGCCGTGCCGTACACTTCACTTGTTGACGTATGAACTACTTTTTCAATGCCCAACTCACGAGCTGCTTGAACGACATTCAGCGTACCCTTAATATTTGTATCCACATAAGTATCTGGAGAATGATAAGAGTACGGTATGGCAATGAGTGCAGCCAAATTCAAGACATGCGTGCAGCCTTTCATCGCTTCCTTTACACCATGCGGATCGCGAATATCTCCTGCGAAAACGTCTAGGCTTTGTTTGATTTCTGAAGTGGATTGATCCAACCATCCCCATGAATTAAATGAATTATAATAAATAAATGCTCGGACATCGTAGCCTTGCCGGATTAACTCTTCTGTTAAATGGGAGCCTATGAAGCCATCCGCACCTGTAATAAGGATTTTTTTATTGGTTGACATCTTTTCACCTATTTTCGATTTATACTTTTAGATTTTAATAGTGTTTTTGATAATACGAGCAAAAATTATTTATCTTCCAATTCCTCATACAAGTCGTCCCTTGTCAATTGCTGATTCAATTCAATCGTTTTTATAATCAGATCACCGACCGATGAAATTGTTTCAGCCAATTCCAATTGGATATCTAAATTTTTCCGAACGTTTTCAAATGTGAATTCATTAGTAATCGAATTAAACTTTTTGAAAGCCTGAATGAAATATGATTGCAAATTATGCATATAGAGTGGATGTTTCATTGCAGTTTGTAAAAGACTATCCGTTTTCTTCATTTTATCAAGTGCTTGTTTCAAATGCTTCGAAGAAGTATATTTGTTAACATTAATTAATTTTAACATACTTAATAAGCTTCTCGCATGATCACTAATCTCTTTTAATACAGTTAATTCTTCTTTATATCGATTATCTACTAGTTGCTGATTAACTTCATAGCGTTTAATAGTTGCAATTTTATTATTTACAGCTAGAGTTTCATTGCAGTATTTTTCAGCCGCTTCTTTCAATGTCATCTGTGTTGTATGAAGAATTCTTGCTCCGCCTTCGGTAGCGTCAATTACATTTAATTTATGTTTGTTTATTTCTAACTCAAATAATTGTTTAAAATCGAGCCAAATTTGAGTTGTTTTCACTTTTTCACCGTTATAGCCTTCTGTTTCAAAATAATCGCTAAAAGAATCTTCAACAGATTTTTCATCATAGACTGTGCCCGATACATGTGTACTTTTTTCACCATGGGCCAAATCTTGGCCAGTCAAAATAATAGGAGAGCACCCTAAGTGAACAGCAAAACCAAAAGCTAGATGTGCTACTGAAAGCCCCATCGGCATATAGACTTCTTCTGGAAAATTGTACATGCGATTAAACCAATGATATTCATGAATATTCTCCCTAAATGGAAGAACAATATTCCCCTCGAATTCTTCAAGTATTTCGGGTCTTACGACAGGTGGTACTACTAAAGTTATTTCTTCGGGATAATGTTTTCCTTTAAAGAAATAATCATACACTTCATGTACACGTTCAATTGCGAATATGAAATGTGGGACAATCCCTTCCCTAATCAATCGTTCAGCTATTGTATCAACGGCACAAATAACAGATGTATGCTGCGCTGCTTTGATTTGGTGGATATTTTTTTCTAGCGATGGTCCTGCTGCTACAATTATAGCGGGTTTTCCTGCAAAAAGATCTTTCATTTTCACAAAGTCTAATGAACGACTCAAAAATCGCATATTATACGTGTTATTTGCTAAACCAATCAATGAATCTTCGATTGAATTTCCGAATTTAAATAGATTATGTTTTACACTTGTCGTAACCATGTTTACAAAAGAGCCATAGCGTTCGACTTCAAAGTTCCTATAATAAAAATCTCCGTATATTTTAATATTCCTTATAAGAAGAACATCCTCAGTCCTAAAGACCTCTTCGAGGAAGTTTGGAAGTTCAATGAGTTCATCACAAAAAATTCGAATATCATATTGTTCGAATAAAGTAAAATCAAATTGGCTGCAGATATATTTCAAAAAACCCGGTTGCGGTTCGATTATATAGAAGATTGTTTTGGGGTGTGCGGACTGAAAAAGCTGATAAAGCTCATTAATATTTGTTATTCCCAGAATAAAATAAAGTTGTCTAATTTTATGATTAGGTAAGTTATTAACATCTACCTCATACTTTACTTCATACACTTGATCTTCTTTTTGTATAAACTCTGATTGCCCTTCATTGATATGCAATAACTCATATTCTGGTGCTTCACTAATAAATTGAAGATTTAATCTTGATTTCTTATATGTAAAATAGTGCATGTTCTTTTCAAAAATGTTCATGACAAATCCTCATTTCATTGATTATGTAGAAGAAAAACCTCCTCAACATTGAGGAGGTTTTTAATTTAAAAATTAACGAAGTAATTGTAGAACTCCTTGAGGCTGTTGGTTAGCCTGTGCAAGCATTGCTTGAGCAGCTTGAGTAAGGATATTGTTCTTAGTGAACTCCATCATCTCAGCAGCCATATCAACGTCTCTAATACGAGATTCAGCGGCTGTTAAGTTTTCAGAAGCTGCGCCTAAGTTGTTGATTGTGTGCTCTAAACGGTTTTGGGTTGCCCCTAATTTAGAACGTTCTGCAGATACTTTTTCGATTGCGTTATTAATGACAGTAACTGCTGTAGAAGCTTTTCCAGAATCAGATACATCTAATGATTCACCACTTGTTGCACGGACTCCAAGAGCAGTTGCACGCATATCATTAATACCTACAAGAATGTTTTGACCCGTGTTTGCCCCAATTTGTAGTGAAACTGATTTAGAGGCATCTGTCTGTGCATCTTCTTTTGCATTGATCGTAATTGTAACACTTTCGCCAACGCCAATGTCAAGTAAATTAGCAATAGATAAATCTACGCCTCCAACAGTTATTCCTGTAGCTGCAGTCCCTAAATCATCAAGGTTAATACCGCTATTTGCAGCATCTGAAACGATAAATTGATCTACACCAGTTGCATCATTAATACGAGTAATTGTAATTGTCCCGCCAGCAGTTAGTGCTTCAACTAATGACATAGTTGCAGCTTTAAAATCTACATCCCCACGACTGTTGTTTTGGATGCTTGCAGTTCCTTTTTTCGCTGCTGAAAGACCTACACGATCTCCATTTAGCAATTTTTGAGTATTGAACTCAGTAGTATTCCCGATACGATCGATTTCAGCAGTCAATTGATCGATTTCTTTTTGAATCTCGCCGCGGTCTACACCTGTGTTTGTATCGTTTGAAGATTGAACTGCAAGTTCGCGCATACGTTGAAGGATTGAGTGTGTTTCGTTAAGAGCACCTTCAGCAGTTTGGATTAAAGAAATACCATCTTGAGAGTTCTTTTGGGCCATATCCAAACCACGAATTTGTCCACGCATTTTTTCGGAGATTGCTAGACCAGCTGCATCGTCGCCAGCACGGTTGATTTTAAGACCTGAAGAAAGTTTTTCAAGGTTTTTTGAAGCACCTGTGTTGTTAATTCCTAGTTGGCGGTGTGTGTTAAGAGCCGCAATGTTGTGGTTAATTCTCATTGTTTGTTTCCTCCTTGAGTGTGTGTTCGGTTCACGTCCTTGTGAGCCGAGTAAGTAGTATTGTTTGCGGAGTCAAGAGCCGGCCGAACTCTTTACTGCCGCTTACAATAATAATATCGGAATGGTTGAGGGGATGTTTAGTAGTTAGAAGAAAGTTTTTGGAGAAATTTGTACAAAGTGTGCCAGGCGTTTCCGCAATTCGCCGTAGGACACGACTGAAAGTCAGAGACCTGGCACCATACAGGGGCTATCAATCTGTCGTTTTATTTGTCAGCTGTGAAAAGAGGGAAGCGTCTAATACAATCGCTTCATTATTTGTTTCGGAAATGGATTGGACGAGTTCCCCTCGGAGAATATCAACTGATTTAGGAGCTTCGATGCCGATACGGATGGTATCACCTTTTACTTCTAGGATGCGAATTTCGATATCGTCACCGATTTTGATCATTTCGTTTGTTTTTCGGGAGAGTACGAGCATCTATTACGCCTCCCCTTCTGTTGCTGTGACTTGATTACCAATTGGGTGGCGCAAAGAGAATTTGTTGTCGTTTAGGATCATTTGTTTTGCTTTTTTTGTGTTAGTTTGGAAAATAAGTGGAGCCTGTAAATTAATGGTTGATGTTTCGAATGGGTCTTTTATTGAAATGACACCAAGAACGAAAACATCTTCTTCTTTTTTGATGCTTAGCAATTCAATTGTTGGTTCGTCGATATTAAATGAGTAGCTTTCAACAAGTGTGTATGGATTGGCAACGATGAAGGCAACTTCGGATGTTGTCGTAGATTGGAGCACTTGAAATGCGCTGTTACCTTCTATTGAAAGAAGAGCGAATTGGTTTTCATCTTCGAAGCCAGGAATACCTTTTGGAAAGTTCCATAATTGGTCGGGTTGGATTTCAAGTTCGCCGTGGAATTTCGTTTGAATGTTCATGTTTGTCGCTCCTTTGATGGGATTTCTCGTAATGGTTTTAACTATTTTCCTATGAAATAGCATAGCATGTTGCTGTTTTCCTGCATAAAAAAAGAACGTATTGGATGACGTTCTTCATAACTTCCAATCAATTTGTATGGAAGGGTATTGTTCCATTACACCGGTTACTTTGCCTTGCGTATAGTTGTGAATCGGTTTATTGATTTGGACATTGTTGATGGCCTTCTGGGGTGTTGCATTAATAGTAAGTGAACCCGGCTGGAAAGCCATTTGAATTTTCGTTCGGTCGCCGACAAAACGGATGTCCATTTGTTTTGGTGGTGGTGTGCCGTTCTGTTTGGCAATGTCAGCGATTGGGTTTCCACCGTTTTCGATACGGACAAGTTGTTGACCTTCTTGCGCCCGACGTGCGATGCCTTCCAGGACACTTTGGTGTCCGTATTGGGCATTTTCAGCAGAACGTCTTAACGGACTTTTCAAATCAACATCCGCACGAACTTCTGTTGTATCTAAAGAGAGTTGAGGTCTCACCGTGGACATTTCCAAGATGGCGGCGGGTTGTTCCTGAGTGAGTGTTGCTATTGGCTGCTCAATTTCTTGGATTGGTTTGTCGATTTGAAGTCCTAAAATGCCATGTGTTGTTTGAATTTGTAATTGTGGGATGTTCATTGGCTTCACCTTTTAGCAAGGCGTTGGAAAAATATCCAAACGCCTTGAATATTGATCATCGTAAAAAGTCTACAAGTGATGGCTGGATGATTCGTGCGCCTACTGAAAGGGCAGCACGATGTAACGATTCTTGAGTGATCATTTCAGTGATCACTTTTTCATAATCGATATCCTCATTTTCGGATTGCTGTTTTTTCGCAGCGCCTTCTTGCATTTCAAGACGGTTATGCATTAGTTCAGCACGATTGGAGCGAGCTCCGATATCTGCACGAGCTGTTAAGACCGCATCCATTTGCTCGTCAATTTTAGATAACGCATCGCTGAATCCAGCCCCGTCGTCACCAATATTTTCGAGTTCTTCAAATAAATCGTCGATATCTTTGAACATTGCCGCAGCATTTGAGTTTACATTCAAACTTACGCCATCAAATACTTCTATCTCAATAGTTTTGTCAAATGCATCTAAAGTTGCTTGATCAGTCGGAAAACCATTTTCTCCATAGACTGGCGTATCTGTTTTCGTTCCACTAAAGATATATTTATCCCCGACTTTCGTATTAGCCAAATTTTTTATTTGCTCACGAAGCTGATCCAATTCGATCTTAATCTTTTCACGATCCTCGGGTGTCATAGCTCCAGTATTCGCCGCATTCGTTACAAGTTCTTTCGCACGGTGCAAAACTTGCCCAACGCCGTCAAGCGCGTCATCTGAGCTATCGAGCCAGTTGTTCACTTCACCAAGATTTTTCTGGAATGTGGCGACTTTGTCGACTTGCATCCGGTAGCCCATGCCTTTCATGACGACGACGGGATCGTCGGATGGACGGTTTACCTTTTTACCGGTGTTCAATTGATCTTGCAGCTTGCCCATTTTATTGTAGCTCGTCGATAAGTTACGGAGCATGTTGTTGGAAAGCATTGATTGTGTTACACGCATTTAATTGGTTCCTCCTTCTTATCTACCTACGGTGCCCATTCCGTTAATGATTTTGTCGAGTGTTTCATCTACCACAGTGATCATTCTAGCAGAAGCATTGTATGCTTGTTGGAATCTAATCATATCCGTCATTTCCTCGTCGAGTGAAACGGAACTGATGGAGTCTCGGCGATTGGAGACTGCCCCTAATAATGTTACTGTGTTAAATACAAGTTTTTCGGCTTGTTGACCTTCGACACCAAGCTTGCCGATAACACCGGAGTAATAGGTTTGGATGGTGGAGCCGCCCAAACCAGATAAAGATTTGAATTGAGCTTCAGATAAAGCCTGTGCATTTTTACCGTTTCCAGCTTCATTTTCTGCATTTGAAGCATTTATTTTTCCTGGGTCATCGATTATATTGGCATTGACTTTAATCGTTGCTGCATCTGTTCCTTCAAAGAAATCGTCTTCTTTGACTCTAGGTGTCTCTCCTTCAGGCACTGGAAGCGGCTCACCAGCTGCATGTATTTGATTGAACTCATCGATAAAGACAGCAGCCATTTTATTCAATTCAGCGATCATATCTGGATAAAGACCTTTCCCGTTTACACTTCCATCATCGTAGCCATACGAATCAATAAGGGATCTAAGTTTTCCTGCAACCTGCATGTTATCCACTGTCAAACTATCACCATCTGCTGGACCGCCTGTAAAAGTGAAGCCTGTCATTGGGCCAGTTGGGTTGCCATCCGCATCAGCACCGTTTACCGATATCTCCGAATAGGATTTCCCGGATACTACTGTGATAGGGTCACCATTCGTTTTAATTTTCACAGTTACCGTACCTTCTGCAATCGCCAAGGCACGGCCACCTGATTTTTCATAAGACGTTTCAATCGGTACATAAGTCGAGAGTTCATCCAATAGCATATCCCGTGCATCATACAAATCATTCGGCATATAACCATTAGGCTCCACTTCTGAAATTTGCCGATTCAGGTCCCCGATTTGTTGTAGGATGGAGTTTATCGCTGTTGCAGAAACACCGATTTCCTTGCCTAGATTTGTTTGGATTTCTGTTAAAGACTTATGCATATAGTTGAATGAATCGGCTACCGCTTCCCCTCGTTGGACAACAACTGCACGCGCGCCTCCATTTTCAGGATTTGTCGCAAGGGTTTGTAAAGATGACCAGAATTCGCTCAGTGATTTTTGCAAGCCATAGGTGGAAGGTTCTGCAAGGACATCTTCCATTTGCGAAATAGCTTGTGATCTAGACTCCCAATAGCCAAGCTTATTCGATTCCTGTCTGAACTGCTGGTCGACGAAGGAGTCGCGGATCCGTTGGATGGAGCCGGCTTCGACACCGGTTCCAAGGAAACCAGGCATGGTGCCGGCGTTGAGGCCGACGCCTGGGTATCCGGCTGTGGCTTGCATGTTGACGCGTTGGCGTGAGTAGCCGAGTGTGTTGGCGTTAGAGATGTTATGTCCGGTTGTATAGAGCGCGGATTGTTGTGTGAACAGGCCGCGTTTGTTTGTTTCGAGTCCCATAAATGTGGAGCGCATGTTGTTCCTCCTCAGGCGTTTGTGTCGAAAGTCGTTTGGGCTTTCGATGCTTTGTTTCCGCTAATTTCTGTTTTTGAGTAGTTGACCGATTCCGGGCGTGGCCGGACCATGTCCAGCGAAAGATTCACGAACTGAAGGGATTGGTAGGTCAGTTTCTGGTTCAGGTCGTTTTGCCATTTCAATTCATGAATCGCATGCAGGAGACGGTCCCTCGCCTCCTCTAGGCGTTGTTTGTCTGCATCGGAGGCAGCTTCGAGCAGGTCGGATACAGTTGGTTCCGCAAGCACAGATCTTCCTTGATCGACCAGGTATAGTGCGACGGCACGCTGTCTTGCGTTGTCCATCTGGACGATGGCGGCCAAATGGGCTTGCTCGTCTTTCAGCATTTGGTCGAGCCCTGCCATGTCCCCGCTTTTAATAAGGGCTGTCTTGTCAATAGCAAGACGCAACAAGCTCTTATGCAGTTTTTCGAGGTTGTCGATGGTCGACAAGATCGTTGTGATGGACATGTTCATACACCGCCTTTACTTTTTGAAGTGCCTTACAAGATTGGAAGCGAGTTGATCGGCATCCACTTTGTACGTGCCCGATTCGACTTGCTTTTTTAGCTGTTGGACGCGTTCATTGCGCTCGGCAGTGAAGGTAGACATTTCGGACAGTTGCTTCGCTTTGGATGAAATTTCGAGTTTGTCGGTTTTCATCTTGTTTTGCTGCTCAGCTTGTTCAGCTTTCAACTGATTAGCTTTGTAAGGGTTTACGGCTGGCAGATTGAATCGATTGATTTTCATTCATCTCGCTCCTTTCGATTGTCATCTAGTATACGCTTTCGATAAGTGTCTACTCTTTATGTCGGTCGAAATTAGTGAACGTTTAGTGTCTTTGGAAGGAAAAAACCGGATAGCTCAAAAAGCACCGGTTTTTTCCTTATTTAGGTTTGCGGTCTGCGAGGTAGGTCCCCCGATTTTGGGCTTCGACGTTTTCCCTGAATTCTTTTGCCGCCTCGAATGTGCGCAGTTCGTTTTTAATGTCGGCCGTGCAACGATCACATAGTTTCCCTTTCGTTGTCAGTTTGCCGCAATTGTCACACGGGTAACCGAGGTTCGGGAATAATGCAGGTTGGAGTCGCCCTTTCCGGACCCATTTGTGCAGTAATGTTTCGGTGACGCCTGTCACTTCGACAATCCGTTCAATAGTCGCTGCACGGTTTTCACGCCTTCTTAAGAAGCGGTACACTTCCTCGTACAATTTTTCTTCGTTCGCCGCACATTTCGCACAGACATCCCGTACGCCTGTGTAGTTAAAAAAATCGCCACAGGTCGGACAATTTCGTAATTCAGCCATGGTCTTTTCCCCTTCCACTTTTATCGTCCGGCACGGATCAGTGTAACCGCCTCGATGCGGGTGGCGCCTGCTTGTTTCAAGGCGATTGCCGCATGGCGGAGCGTTGTGCCGGTTGTGTAAATATCGTCCACCAGTAAGTACGTTTCAGGTCGAATAGTGGTTCCCGATTTTATTGTAAATAACGGTTTCATTGCCAAGCGTTGCTGCTTCGTTTTTTCACCCATCGATCCGTTGTCTGTCTTTTCAAGCAGATGGATGAATGGGATACGCGCCGCTGTTAACAGTTCGTCAATATGCGCAAAAGTCCGTTCACGCTTTTTCTCCGGATGCATCGGAATCGGCACGATCGTGACGTTGCCGGTTAAGTGGCTACGCAATTCGTCTGCAAAAACGGTAGCGAGTGCGACATCTTGCAGAAATTTGAACTGATGGAGATAGTCCTGCATCGCTTCGTTATACGCGTAAAGTGATGTGATGCTATCAAGAACGTCATCCTTACCTTTTATGTCGGCACGTTGGAAGTTTTTTGAACAGTGTTGGCAAATTTCCTTTTCTTTTTCGAGGCCAAGCAATCCCTTCCAAGTTGCTGTGGAAACGATGGGCTGTAGGCAAAGTAGGCATTCACTCATGTAGATTCTCCTTTATTCAATCGGATGATTTCGTTTTTCGCATCGTCCATCGCATAAGTGATGCCATGGTGAAAAAGGACAAAATCGCCGGTCGGGTGCTGGACTGAGCGTCCGACGCGGCCACCGATTTGGATAAGTGCGCCTTTATTGAAAATCAATTGTTCCGCCCCGACAACGGCCACTTGGACATTGGGGATCGTGATGCCGCGTTCCAAAATGGTCGTCGTCAGCAGGCCAGGTAGTTCTTTATTGCGCAGCGCTTGGACATGTTCTTTCCGGTCCGGATGCGAGGCATGGACGGCACGGATACGGGCATCTAGCAGGTGGAATAAAGGTTCCGCTTGTTCCATAAGCCCGATATGATGGAAAAAGATGAGAAAAGGTTCTTGTTGAGCAAGTCGCGCAGTTGTCCAATCGACGAGTTTTTTCGGCAGCTTGCCTTTTGGGATCTGCTTTGCGTAATTCCATAATGACTCATAGCGCGGTACAGGCAATGGATAGCCATGATAGCGGCGATTGATGGTGGAGATGCGGCCTGTCTGGTTCATGTCCGCGATCAGTTTGTCCGATGGTGTTGCGGTGACAAAATGAATGGGGACTTCGGGCTTTGCCGCTTTCTTGACAGCCCTTCGCAATGTTTCATCTGCGGTATAGGGAAACGCGTCGGCTTCATCGACAAAAATGGTATCGAACGCATGGCGGAATCTGTAAAGCTGGTGAGTAGTGGCTAGGATGAGTTGAGTGGATTGTAGGGATGGCGTGGCCCCACCGTATAGCGCATCGATCAGCGTTTTCGGGAATGCGGCGCGCAGGCGTGGTTCGAGTTCCAAAATGACGTCGACGCGTGGTGCAGCGATGCATACCCGTTTCCCTTCCAGTAACAGTTTGTGGATCGGTTCAAAAAGGATCTCTGTTTTGCCAGATCCACAGACGGCATGGATAAGATGCGGAATGCGTTTCGTGTTGCTTTCCGTCAATTCGTTGGAAGCTTGCTGTTGGCGTGGTGTCAACGTTCCTTGCCAAGCAAGTGTATGGGTGGTCGGGTAGACAGGCGGTTCCCCTTTCCAGATGATAAGTTCCGTACAACTGGAGACGCGTCCCATTTTGAGGCAGTGACGGCAATACGTGCAAGGTCCTTGGCATTTTGCACAGTGGAATGTAGTGAAGCGGGATGAATTATCATTTTCACATCGATTGCAGAAATGGCGGATTTGTCGGGTATAGGTTTTGGTCGATGTGATACCTGGAACGATTTCAATCTGTTGGGATGCAATGTGTGCGTCAATGGTGTCAGTTGGGAAAGGGGTATGCAGGCGCAACCAAATACGGCCGGCGAGAAACTCCCGCACTGCCGGATCGATTCGTTTGGTCATCTGCAACACCCCTTTCTTTTATAGTTTGTCTGTGGCGGGTATTATTCGATTGGCGCTTTTCTTTTCACCCAGCCCAATCCCATGGCCCCCTCACCTAGATGGGTTCCTATGACGGGACCGAAGTGGCTGATAGTGAAGTGGACGTCCGGCATTTGTTCGGATAATTCGGCGAGCCAAGCTTCGGCTTCTTCCAGTCGGTTGGCATGAATGATGGACGCTTCGAGTGGCATCTTTGCCGCATCTTCGGCAAGCATGTCCGCAATGCGTTTCATCGCTTTTTTTCGCGTCCGGATTTTTTCATATGGGACGATCACTTTGTCTTGGAAATGCAAAAGCGGTTTCACTTGCAATAAGCTACCAATGAACGCTTGTGCCCCCGATAGTCTGCCACCTCTTTGTAAATGAGCCAAGTCGTCCACCATAAAATATGCACGCATCGTCTGTTTCATTTCCGCAAGTTTGGCTAGTATTTGATCAGGCGTAGCACCTTGTCGAGCCATTTCCGCGGCACGGATGACGTAGAATCCTTGCAGATAACAGGACAGTTCCGAGTCGAATGCGTAAACTTCAATGCCGTCGACCATTCCGCCAGCTTGTACTGCCCCTGCATATGTGCCGCTAATACCGCTGGAAAGATGGATGGAAATGACTGCTTCGTACCGTTCTTTTAACGTCTCAAATAATTCGACAAATTTGCCGACAGGCGGCTGTGACGTTTTTGGCAGCGGACCATTTCCGCGCACCTTATCGTAAAATTCGGTTGCTTGTATGTCGATTTCTTCTTCGTATGCGACACCGTCCAATGTGACGGTTAATGGGATCATCTGGATGTCCAATTGTTCTCGTAATTCGACAGGTAAATATGCTGTACTATCTGTTACAATTGCTGTTTTCAATTATTCTCAACTCCTGCCCTCTATTCTACCCAAAACGCGGCAGAATGGAAATGTGGAAGGGTGTTGAATTAGTAATCTGTCTGTTCCTTCTTATTCTAGTCGTTGCGTCCAGCTATGCGCTTGGAGAGCGTATTGACTCAATTCATTTATGGTTATATTGAGGGTTTGTGAATAAAGTGTAATCCGCTCCCAATCGAATCGCTCGATCGCTTCCGCCAATTGTAAATAGAAGGTAATTTCCGTCTGTTCCCCTTTCAATGTTTGTTGAACTTCATCAGAGAGGGGAATCAGCCCCCAAATCTCTTCCCAACTCCGCCGCATCATGATGTTCATGAGCGAAAACATGCCGGCGAGGAAATATTCTTCCGGATTTTTCTTACCATCCCGTTTGGCAAGGAGCTCGCAAAGCTTTGCCCGGGTCAGTGAATAATCAATCAAGACTTGAATATGCCTCGCTTTCGACCTTTCCTTGATTTCCTGCAATGCCAGGACTTGCATCCATTTTCTCGTTTCACGCAAACCGATCAGGACGAGTGCTTGTTTGATGGAGCGGATCTGTTTCGGGACTTCAAAGGCAAGTGTATTGATATAACGAAGCAATTTATAGGATAGCGAGATGTCGCGCATCACCAGCTCTGCGATCTCTTCAATACTTGGTGTCTCCTCATTCAACTTCTGGATGATATGAAATTTTAATCCGACATCTTGTGGGATTTCAACCCCTTGGATAATTTCAGGCTTGGCGAAATAATAGCCTTGGAACAGTTTGTATCCGGCTTTTTTGGCTCTATTGAACTGTTCTTTCGTTTCGACTTTTTCCGCCAGTAATTGTATGTTTGGATATTTCTTTATGTAAGTTTCAATGATGTTTCGTTCCGTTATTGTCGTGTTGAAAAAGTCGATTTTAATGAAGTCGACAAGCCTGAATAACTCTTCGTAGACGACATATTGCTCTCGTAGAGTAAAGTCGTCCAAAGCCAATTTGAAGCCGTCCGTTTTTAATGCACGTATTTTTGTCAATAGGGAGGGCGTGATTTCAACATCCTCCAGAATTTCAATGACAACTCTGTCAGGATCCAGGCTTGAAAACAGGTCTTGGGCAAGCAATGTTCCCGTGAAATTGATAAAGGACAGACTTTTACCCACGACTTGATCGACACCGATTGTTAAAAATGTGTTGACGAGTAACTCGATTGTCGCTTTGTCCGCATCCACATCCGGAAAAAAATTATCCGGACTATTCCTATATAAGAGTTCATACGCATAGATGTCGCCATTTTGTGTCAAAATCGGCTGTCTGCCTACGAAAATATCCATGCTTTGCACTTTCTCACCTCTTTGTACAGTAGTATAGCAAAAAAGCACTAGGATACAAGACATTGTTGGAATCTTAAAACTTTTTATAATAGCATCATTGGGCGATAAATGGTATGTTTTAATTGTGTGAAATGGCAGAAACAAGGGGGATTTACAATGGAAAATTTGCGTTATGAACAAAGAGGGCATGTAGCATTTGTGACGCTTGACCGTCCGGAAGCGATGAATGCCTTCAATTACGATTTGCTTGTCGAACTGGCACAGATTACGGAGTCGATCCGCATCAATCCGGATATTCGTGTCGTCATCTTTACGGGAGCGGGCGAGCGGGCTTTCAGTGTGGGGGCTGATTTGAAAGAGCGCAAGACGCTGACTGATTTGCAGGTAAAACGCAATATTTATAAAATCGGCGAAGTGTTTTCAGCCATTGAACAGTTGCCACAACCGACAATTGCGATGATGAACGGCTTCGCTTTCGGTGGAGGCATGGAGCTGGCACTTGCTTGTGATTTCCGGATTGCCGCCGATACGGCTTTGATGGGCTTGACGGAAACAGGGCTCGGAATCATACCAGGGGCTGGCGGAACACAACGCTTGCCGAGATTGATCGGTGAAGCGAAAGCTTTGGAACTCATTTTGACTGCGCGTAGACTGACCGCGGCAGAAGCGCTCAACTATGGCGTCGTAACCAAAATTGCATCTTCGGATGACTTGGCAAAAGAAACGGCCGCGTTTGCGGAGTCCATTCTGGCAAACGGCCCGATCGCCTTGCAACAAGCCAAATTCGCCATCAAACAAGGCATGAATGTGGACTTGCAGACCGGACTCGCCATTGAACGGAAAGCATATGAAATCACCATACCGACTGAAGACCGTGTCGAAGCGCTGAACGCCTTTGCAGAGAAGCGGAAACCGGTGTTTCAAGGGAAATGATAGATGGGAGAAGGCTGAATGGCCTTCTTCTTTTTTTTCGTGGTGTTGGTTATGTAGTCGAGCCAGGGTCTTGCTTCGTTTCACTAAAACAGTGCATAGTCAACCTAGATACATTTTAGACCCAGCCGCTTTGAAAGTTTTGTTGGCGGCTTTTTTGCCTGGCAATTTCCCAAGCATTTTTCATTTCCTTTAGGTGTCCGGTTACTTCTTGTAGCGGTACGGACTTTTTCTGTAGACGTGCTTCGACGAGGCGCTGGTTTAAATAAATATAGAAAGTGGTGAGGCGCCCCCCTTCTAACGTCCGTCCATTCACCGTGGCCATTAATTCGAAGAGGAGCTGTTGGGCTTTTGCTGAAGATTCGTATAGGGCATCGCGATCATCAGCTGAAATTGCAGTTTGGCAAAATTCGACATGATGCTGGCATTCATCGATCAGTCGAAGGACATATTCGATGCTTGAAAGGGTTGTATAATCGTTTTCTTTGTAGCGTCTCGCCGCTCGATGAATATCCACTTTTTTCACTCCATCCTCTTTTTCTTTATTATCGGCTCGATTTGTTCAATTGTAAGCAGAAAGACCGATATAGAAAGTGTGAAATGAATTTCCTTTAGGTTAGGAGTGAAAACATGCGCATCCACAGTCAGGAACAGATCGCATTTTCGGCGAATCGTGCCAAAAGAAACGCCAACCAAATTGAAAAAAGTATTCAGAAGCTCGCTTCCGGCTTGAAGATTGCGAAAGGAAGCGACAATGCGGCAGGACTTGCCATTTCAGAGACGATGCGGGCACAAGTGAGGGGCCTATCCCAAGCGCAGCGTAATATGCAGGACGGCCTTTCCGTGTTGGAAGCATCCAATGAAGGCTTGAACAATGTCAATGGATTGCTGCAGCGCGCAAGGGAGCTGGCGGTATTGAGCGCCAACGGAACCTTGACGGAACAGGACCGGCTTGCGAGTGAAAAAGAGCTCACCCAATTGATGGGAGCAATCGATGATACAGCTGAAAGGCTGGAATTCAACACCATGAAAATCCTTGGAGATAATGCACCTCTCATCTTACAAGTTGGCGCAAACCCGACACAGCAAATCAAGGTCGACCTTGTTGACGTAGGGACAGCGGCCTTAGGTATTCAAGATGCTTCCTTATTGACACAAAGTGACGCCGAAGAGCTAATTTCTCGAATGGATAATGCGATTCAAATCGTGAGCGGCCATTTAACGAGAATCGGTTCCGATATGGAAGCGATCGAGCATCATTTGCAAAATGCAATGTTGTTCGAAACGAATTTGACCAAATCGCTCTCCATGCTAGAAGATACGGACATCGCCAAAGAAATGATGACCTTCATCAACCACGATATCCGGCAAAAAGGCGATCATTTGCTTGTCCAACATGTAAATCGTAATTTGAATGAGACTTTAGGTATTTTTAATCGATGAGTGTGTTGAAAGTCATTGGTGGAAAAGACTAAAAAGAGAGTATGAGAAGAAGGCGTTGATGCCTTCTTCTTTTTTGGGTTGATTGAAGGGAGTACGATCGGATGAGGGCTGTTTATAAGCGCTTGATTTAAAGTTTGAGCGTGCGAGGCGGTGGAATGAGCTCCTGTTTTAGTAATTGAGCGCTGAGAAGGTAGTATGGGCACTTGAGACAAAGTTTGAGCGCGGGAGATTAAGCATGAGCACTTGTGAAATGGTTTGAGCGCAGGGAATGAAATATGGGCTCTTGAAATAAAGATTGATCGCGCGTAATGAAGTACGGGCTCTTGAGACAAGGATCGAGCTCGAGTAATGGGGTATGAGCGCGGGATTCGGAGGAGTGCTCTTATTATTTTAAATGAAAGAGGCTACCTCCAAAAGATAGCCCCATTCCTATAACACTTATTTATTTATTACAGCGCGGATTGTTGGATACGATGCTGGCTGCTTTTGTCACGGTCATCAACACATTGGTCACGCCTTGCCGATCCGCTGTATGCGGGGCCCGTACATAAGGAATATGCGAGTCTTTTGTAATGTAACGGGGTGGCAATTGATTCAATGCGATGGCTTTAATATCGTCTAGACACCGTTCACATTCGCAAGATAAGTTGAATTGTTGTTTATAATTGACAAGCACTTCATGCACGATCTCTTCCATCACATTATGTACAGCCACAGGGTTCCCCTCCAAAGCATTGTTGGTCATGCAATCTTTTCCATTCATTTAAGTATACCATTCTTTCAAACTGTTGAATCTTTTTGGTATTGATTCAAACAAAGAGAGAGCAGCTGAACGAGTCAGCTGCTCCCCCTCACTTTATACTTGTACAAGCCCTTTTTTCTCTAGTAATTCTTTACCGGAGATACCTGGGTTTGTCATTTCGATTGGATGTAAAATAACGTCCAGTTCTTCTGCTGTTAACAGACCGTTTTCGATACAAAGTTCACGGATTGGTCGACCGGTTTCCATTGCTAACCCCGCAATGCGACTCGCCGCCTCGTAGCCGACATGTGGATTGATGGCTGTGATGATACCGATACTGTTCTGTACGTATGCTTCCATCTGCTCGACATTCGCTTGGATGCCGTCTAAACAATAGTTGCGGAATGCTGTGAAGACATTGGTCATGATATCGATGGATTGGAGCAAGTTGAAGACTAGCACCGGCTCCATAACATTCAATTCAAACTGCCCAGCTTCGGATGCCAAACAAATTGTTTGGTCATTGCCCATCACTTGGAAAGCCACTTGGTTCATTACTTCCGCCATGACAGGGTTGACCTTCCCTGGCATGATGGACGATCCCGGTTGACGTGCTGGCAATGAAATTTCAGTTAGTCCCGCTCTCGGACCTGAAGCCATTAAGCGTAAATCATTGGAGATTTTCGACATATTGACCATGCAACCGCGCAATGCCGCGGAAACTTGGACATAAGCATCCGTATTTTGCGTGGCATCGACAAGGTGATCCGCTGATTCCAACGCCATCCCGCTATTCGTTGTTAAACATTCCACCACTTTTTCAATATAGAGTGGATCTGCATTTAGCCCCGTTCCAACCGCAGTCGCTCCCATGTTCACTTCGTATAGATGCTGTCTCGAGCCGCTAATGCGCTCAATATCACGTTGGAATACTCTTGCATATGCTTCGAATTCCTGTCCTAAACGGATGGGAACCGCATCTTGTAAATGCGTCCGACCCATTTTTAAATAAGGCTGGAATTCTTCCGCTTTTTTCAAAAATGTTTCATGAAGCTCGTCCATGACTGTAAGAAGCTGTTGCACTTTTGCCAACACCGCAATATGGATCGCTGTCGGGAACGCATCGTTCGTGGACTGCGCCATGTTGACATGCGTGTTCGGACTGATCTTGGCGTATTCCCCTTTTGAATGCCCCAACAATTCAAGTGCCCGGTTGGCGATGACTTCGTTGGCGTTCATGTTCATGGATGTCCCTGCGCCGCCCTGAATCGGGTCGACGATAAATTGATCGTGGAATTGTCCCGCAATGATTTCATCGGCAGCTTGGATGATCGCACGCGCAATCGATTTATCCAATTGTCCGACCGCTTCGTTCGCTTGTGCGGCGGATTTTTTGACAATTGCAATCGCTTTGATCAACTGCTTATCGACTTGATAGCCCGTAATCGGGAAGTTCTCGACCGCGCGCAATGTCTGAATGCCATAGTACGCATCGATCGGTACATATTTTTCACCGATAAAATCTTTCTCGATCCGATATTCCTTAACCTCTTCCATTTGTGTCACTCCCAAAAACTTATGTTATTTCAATCGTAGATGACTTCTCAGTAATAATGAATATAGAAAAGAAACCATTTGTGTCTTTTTTGTGACATTCTATTAAGTAAGCGTATTCATTGGTATTTGGAATATACAGTAGGGGAAATAAAAGGCATAGGTGGGTAGAAGTGTGACTTTTCTTTAACCTGGCAATATTTCAAATGGGGTTGGTAACGTTTAAAAAAATCCCACATGCTGAAGCTGTGGGATTCCTGTGTTATTTCTCCGGCGCCAAGCCTTTCATCAAAAAGTCGATCATCAGGTCGATTTCAACTTGGTCATCCCACTCTAAGTTAGGGGCTGGCGTACTTGGTAATGAAGTAGCCGATAAGGGTTGAACTGGTCATTCGAATGAGTGAGCTTGCCGGCACGTCGATGATTTGGCCTTTTGCTTGAAAATGTTCCACGATTTGTGTCAGTCTTGCGAGTACTTTCACGCCGATTTGTTGGATGAATTGCTCGCCTGACAACTCCCACGGCTAAAGCCGTGGGGTTCTTTGGGTTAGTGGAAACTTGCCACGAACAGCACACTTCTTAGGGCGACCAGATCAACCATGCGATTGAGGTTGCCATCCCTACACTGTTGCGCTTTTCCAAAGAAATTCGTGGGGCTAGAACGTATTGTTCGGCGCTACTCCGATTAGCCAATGAAGACCGTTCGTGCGCTTACGATACCCACTCCATTATTAAAGTCGGCAACTTTGTCACTCCGACAGGTCTGTATTAAGCGACATACCAACGCATTTGCTTGTTACGGTGTTGACCTAGTCTTGCCACTTCATGATGATGCAGTGCGACGAAGCTCTTCCACCCTCGGTTGCACAAGTCCACATCTACGGCATCCAGGGTATCGACGGTGTTTCCAATTAAGAACGCACTATATAGATCGCGTTGGATGCGTCCACCTAGAATATTCTCATTCCAACGTTCGTTTAAATCTTTCTTGTTGTATTCACCAGTTACATGATTGAATTGGCTTGCTTTGACTTTGAAAGTGTTGATTTTCTTCATTTTTCTTCCTTGATAGTGTAGTTTTCGATCGATTATCTCCATCAACATGGCAGTCGCTCGGTTGACAATTACCTTACCGTAGCGCTTTTTCTTGTTGCGCGTTGTCTTCTTGGTTCGCTTTTGAAGTCCTTGTACCCGCATGGTTTCTACACGAATATCTGAACCGAGCGAGAGAACATGGTTCACGAGGATTTCATGGGACTGTTTTCCTTTAAGCGCGAGCTTTCGATGAAGGTCTTTTCGGATCGGCTTTAACCGAAGATAGCATTTCGAAAAGTGCCATTCTAACTTCACACCGCGCTTGATTGTGCCGTCTTCGTTGTAGTTGTCTGGATCGGTTGCCTGTTTGCTTCTGTCCCGTTATCTAATACTTTGTTTAAGTCTTTAATGATGACAGGAGCTAACATTTTCACCATCGTTGGAATTAGCTAAAAACAGCCGCTCAGCTTTGCCGGAATGGCTGTTTGTTCATATGATGATATCTTACAAATACTTCGTAAACCAATCGATAATTTCATTCAATCGAGCGATACGCAAGTTCGGTATTCCGGTGCGCGATAGGTTGTGGTCGGCATCTGGGAAGCGGACGAATTCCGTTTCTTTCCCCATTCTCTTCAATGTAATATACAGTTGTTCCGCCTGTTCGATCGGGCAACGAAGGTCGTTTTCTGAATGTAAAATGAGTAGCGGCGTTTCCACGTTTTTTGCATATTTTAATGGTGAATGCTCCCAAAGTTTTTCCACATCGTTCATATCTGCCTGGATCTGCCACTCGCTGAAATAATAGCCAATATCGGAGACGCCGTAAAAGCTGACCCAGTTAGAAATGGAACGCAACGTGACTGCCGCTTTGAAGCGATTCGTATGGCCGACGATCCAATTCGTCATGAAACCGCCGTAGCTGCCACCTGTTACGCCAAGGCGATCCGTATCAATCCAATCATTTTCCCCGATGACCACATCCAGTCCCGCCATGATGTCTGCATAATCACCGACGCCGTAATCGCCGCGGACCGCATTGACGAATGACTGGCTATAGCCGTGACTGCCGCGCGGATTGACGTAAAGTACGCCGTATCCTTGTGCCGCTAGCAATTGCATCTCATGGAAAAAGGAATTGCCATACATCGTATGCGGACCGCCATGGATTTCGACGATAAGCGGGTATTTCTTCCCTTCTTCATAGCCCGCTGGTTTCATGAGCCAGCCATGCACATCCAACTCTGACGTGCTTGTATAGGTAATGGCTTGCGGCTCAACAAGTTCCACTTCCTCCAAATAGGTTTGGTTGAATGATGTGAGGACAACCCGTTCGCCCGTTGTGATCGTTTGCTTGTACAACTCACCCGGATTGGTGGCATTTGTGACCGCAACAAGCGCAAGATCACCATCCGCTGACATGGCATAGTCATAAATATGCTCGTTTTCCGGAGAAGCCGGATAAAGTTCCCCTTCCAGTGTCGCAAAATAGAGGCGCACATCCCCCATCGTTGATAATTGGAAATAAAGTTGATTATGCTTTGTCCAACTGACTGCCGGTGCATTCACCCCTTGCTGATGATCCGCCACGACATAGTCTCCGACTGGCGCATCAAGGCTTTCTGTCAAATTCATGCGGGTGCCTACTTCGATATCGTAAACATATACATAGGAATGTGTCGCATTGTAAAATTGCTGGTCTTTCCCGACGAATGCAATGTATCGATCATCAAATGAAAACCGCGCGCCGCCATAGAAACCTTCCTCATCGATGAGCACTGTCTCTTTTTTCGTCTCTACATCGACCAAGAATAGCGGTTGGCGGAACTCTAAGTCCTGATTTTCTTTCCGATTGACGCCGACGACGATTTTCTTTCCATCATGCGAGACCGCGTGTAGCGCGTGTTGATGATTGCCTTCGGTGAACTGGGTCACTTCGCCTGTTGCGAGTTCAACTATCCCGATTTGCTGGAATGTATCTTGCGGTAAGAGTCCCGCTCCGTCCATCTTGTATTTCATCTTTGTCACTCGGTACGGTTCCGGCTTTTGCTTCTTCTCTTTTTCTTCTTTGTCCGTCCATGTTTGGCCTTCTTTAACAGGGGCATTGACCCAGATTTTCTGGCCACATGGGGACCAAAGGAAACTCGACACACCTTTATCGAACGAAGTCAATTTTTTCGCTTCGCCACCCTTTGCAGAAATGATGTACACTTGATTGTTCTCTTCACGGTTTGACAAAAACGCGATACGCTTGCCATCCGGAGACCATTGCGGTGATGAGACGTGATTGTTTCCAAATGTCCATTGTGTCACTTCATTCGATGTCAATTCGACATGATAGACATTCGACACATATGTATTGTCCTTTTCGTCCATATGCGTTTTCACAAATACCGCTTCCTTGCCGTCCGGAGACAATCGAGGATTCGTCACAGAGTGTAATTTGAACAGATCCTCTACTTGTAGTTTACGTTTTCCCATCGGAAATTCCCCCTCACTAATACTCCATCTACTTATTTCGACAGACGGAACAACTTCCCTTTATTGGCAGCATAATAAAGTCCTTTTTCTACTGATAACAATATATTTTTCCCACGTACGCTTTTGTCTCCTATCTTTCTGGTACAACCACGTACGTTAAAGAGAGGGAAAGTGTTTTGTGGCCAATCTTGAAAGCTTCCACTTCCTTTCTCTACTTAACTAGGAAAGGAGGTTTGGACATGTCACTTTTTTTCGAGAATGAATTCCAACGATCCAGCCATGACAGAAGGCATTGCAGTTGTGGGCAACATCGGCATCACGATGACAGAAGACATTGCGGTTGTGGGCAACATCGGCATAGCGATGACAGAAGACATTGCGATTGTAGGCAACATCGGCATCACGATGACAGAAGACACTGCAATTCCAATACGCAGCCGACTTTTACTTTCAGGCATCGGTTGGCTGATTGCCATAAGCGATCCGAGTGTGATCGACACCGATGCAACCGTTGCCATGAACAACGGTCTCGCAGACGTTGCTGTTGGTGGTAATGAATGACCAAATCCCCCTTGCCAGATAGCGAGGGGGATTGCCTATTGAATGCGGACGTGGGATTTCATCCAGTTGCTTTAATATGCGCAAGATAACGCCAGCGAATGAGATAAAAATAACAAATTTGCATCACGGTAAAGCCGGCAAGGACGAGTGTCAGTTCTTTCACAATCGAAATTTCCGCAAGCGCATCCCAGATGACTTGCAAAGAAAGAAATGCAAACGAACTATGGACCAATGCAACGCCCCACGGGAAGAAAAATTGTGGGATCAATTGCCGATTAACAATTTTCTTGAATTCACGATCTGTTAAGCCCATGCGCCGCAACACGTCGAACTGTTTCCGATCGCGTTCCAATGATGTATATAACCTGAAGTAGATGAAGCTTCCTGCCGCTAAGAAAAAGACGGCTGCGAGCAGTAAGCCGATGAACAATAACAAAGAAAATGTCGTTCGGATGACCGAATAGTTCAAGCCCGGATTTTCAAATGTATAGTGCAAGGGCTCCGCATTACCTGTCAAAAATGATTCAGTCACGGTTGCATCGATGGAACGCCCGATTTCTTTTGTCAACTGCCATTCAGGTACGTTGAACGCATAATACGTGAAGGAAGGCAGATTTTTTGTATAAACGCTTTCCAGCACTTTATCGTAATCATTGTTGTTTAAAATGATGGCGTTCGTTCCGATGGAATAGGATGTAAATAAATGATATGGATATGCCCCGGTAATCTGGATACGGATATCACTTTCCACGAGCTCGGTCTGGACGGTCCGATCTTTCAGCTGATCATAGGACGAAGCGGAAGGCGGCAGAAATATCGCTTCTCCCGGACCCAGCTCCAGCGCGGGATAGCCGAACGAATGGGCGAGCATATCGACATTGGATTGTTTCAAGATGGCGACATTATTCTGCGTAAAGGAGGAAGTCTGTTTCAATACATGGAACCGTATTAAGGAAAAATCGATTTTATGCGCATTCAGCTCCTCAACAAGTTGTCCGATATGTTGCCGCTCCAACTTATTTTCCGGTTCGCTTTTATACACGAGTCCGAGTGGATGCATTTCCCGGTATTGAGAAGCGAAAGAGGTCAAGGATGCAAGAATGCCGACCGACATGAACGCAATCGTCGACACAAGTGTCACGATGAAAAACATGCGGGCATTTTCACGCAACCGGACGACGCCTTCCGAAATGGAGAGCAACCAGAAATGATGCCAATATAACCGTTTCCGATTGCGAATCGTTTGTAGCAACATCGGCAAGGAATCATTAAAAAAGTAAAAGGTCCCGATCGTCGCCAACGGGGGCAATAAGAAAAGGAGCCTAATGACGATAGGATTGTTTGTCGCTGCGGCCATCGCATAAGACAATCCAAGAAAGAGCAGTCCGAGATAGCCTCGGCTCTTCGAATAGCCATACGCCTCGTGATTCCCCGCCTCCCCTTGAATCAGTTCTGCCACTTCCCCTGTACGGATAAAAACAGGTGCGACATACGAAATGATCCCAAATAAGCTCAGGAAAGCACCGATGGTCAAAGCGAACGGTTCCCAAGATAAATAGAGGGGCAAGGCCGGCAACAGCACGATTTCCCGAACGATCATAAAGAAGAATTTCGAAAACATATAACCGAGCACCGTTCCCGCAGCAATGGACACCGTTCCAATAATCATCGTTTCCAGAAAGATTAGCCGATTCAATTGCCCTTTTTCCATTCCTAAATGGAGCAGAATACCAAATTCTTTCGAGCGCGCTTGCAGAAATGCCCGCAGTGAATAGAACAGGAAAAACACAGTGAAAATGTACAAAATGAGTTCTGCCCCGCCCATCCCCATAATCGCAATTTCCTGTAAAAAACGGCCTTCAATGGATGGATGGAACAATAGCATGGAGTAGAGAAAAAACACCATGACGGAGAAAATACTCGCCATAAAAAAGGCGGCGTAACTCCGGCTGTTCCGCATGACATTACGGTAGGCGAACTGTCGAAAGGTCATTGACATTGCCCCCAAGAAGCGATAGTACATTCAAAACACGTTGGAAAAACGTCTGACGCCGCTCATCTTTATAAATTTCATTGAAAAACTCGCCATCCTTGATAAACATCACCCGATCGCAATAACTGGCAGCAATCGGATCATGCGTCACCATGATGACGGTCGTTTTCTCGATTTGATTGATTTGACTAAGCAATTCGAGGACATCTCTGGCTGATTTCGAATCGAGATTCCCTGTCGGCTCATCCGCCAAAATGATTTTCGGTTTATGGATCAAGGCACGGCCGATTGCCGTCCGCTGCGCTTGCCCTCCCGACAACTCATCCGGCCTGCGATTCAAGATATCTTGTAAATCAAGCCGTTCCGTCAATTCCGCCACACGTTTTTCCATTTCCTTCACAGGCAATCCATCGAGCGTAAGCGGCAAGACAAGATTCTCTTCTACCGTCAACATTTGCAGCAAATTAATATCTTGAAAAACAAATCCAAGGTTTCGCCGTCTGAAAAGGGCCAAGTCATTTTGGTTAAGCGTTTCCGGTTCAATCCCGTCGATCATCAAGCGGCCATATGTCGGCACCGCAATCGTCGAAATCAAATTCAGCAAGGTCGTCTTGCCACTTCCTGAAGGTCCCATGACCGCGACAAACTCACCTTCCTCCACTTCAAAATCGAGGCGATTCAATGCCCGGTGCATCACTTTCCCTTCATAGATCTTCGTCACTTCCGTCAGTTCGACGATCGTCTTCCGTGTCATCCCGCTCACCCGCCTCTCCATTTTCAAATAATACGGTCACTGTCGTGCCAGCCCCCAACTGCGATTCGATTGTGAGTCGATGGCCAAGCCGCTGACAAACTTCAGTTGCAATGTACAGCCCCATCCCGGTTGATTCACCCGTCAAACGCCCATTTTCACCCGTAAAGAACGGTTTCGTAATACGCTTTAAATCCGATGCCGGAATGCCGACGCCTTCATCGCGTACGGTAAGTCGCAGGCCTTCAGCTGTACGCGCAGCGTCGATATGCACTTTCTTCCCTCGTTCAAATGTATACTTCACCGCATTGGTGATGAATTGTCCGATGACGAATTTCATCCACTTCATGTCGGTGGCCACAGAATAGTTTTCCTCAATCGAAATGACGGGAAACACCCCATTGGTGATGAAAAGCCGCTTATGCTCATTGACAATTTCTTGTACCAACGTTTTTAAGCCAACTCTTTCAATCTGCATATCCTGTTCAAATGTTTCAAGACGCGCATTGACAAGTACAGTATCAAGACCCCGACGGATTTTCTCGATTTCTTCCGTGATGCTTTCCCGATCCAACTCCCCCTTTTCCTGTAGAAGCAGACCGATGACTGAAATCGGTGTTTTCATCTGATGCACCCATTGATTCATGAAGTGCAGTTGACGATGCTGGGAAGCATACAAGGTTTGCACTTCATTTTGATAGATTTTGTACAATTCCCTTGTGAACGCCATCATTTGCCGATGTTCGGGTGACTGTCCATGCCGGATAAGCGCATCCTCCATCTTTTGCGGCTTCTGCGTAATGGTCGCATAAATAGAACGCCGCATGATGAATTTTCCGACGAGATAGCCCGCCGTCAACAGCATGCTCATACTGATCGAATACACCGCCGTATTGAAATTCCGAAACCCATCCAGCCAATAAAGGAACATGATAAACAACACAAGAAACAATTGGAACACCATGAACGACATATGTTCCTGGATGAACATCGTAAATTTTTTCATGATTCCTCCGCGGCAATCATAAATCGGTAACCCGCGCCACGCACCGTTTCAATGGAGGACTGGATGCCATAATCCGCCAACTTTTTCCGTACCCGCGTCATATTGACATTCAACGTATTTTCATCTACAAAAGACTGATCGTCCCATAACTCCTCCAGCAACTTTTCCCGCGACACGATTTTCGGCGATGCCTCCAGCAATAACTCTAAAATGACGCTCTCCTTTTTCTGCAACGGCACAACATTATCCCGGACATGCAACTCCATCCGTTCAATGAATAAATTCAACGCGCCAATCTTCACCGTCCGCTCCGCCTGACTCGGCGCATACTCCCCGAACGTCCTGCGCAAATGGCTCCGTATTTTGGCAAGGACGATTTCATAATGAAAAGGTTTCGTGATAAAATCATCCCCGCCATTCTCCAGCGCAAACACCTGATCCATATCCCCCGATCGCGCCGATATGAAAATAATCGGACACGTCGTATGCTGCCGCAACTCGCGACACCAATAATACCCATCATAAGAAGGCAAATTGATATCCAACAAAATCAAATGCGGATCAAATGCCAAACACTCCTCCTTCACCTGTTCAAAATCCTCTACAATTTCAACATCATATTGATATTTCCGTAATGTATCTGCTAATAGCTGGGCGATTTTCTTATCGTCCTCCACTATGAAGATGCGATGCTTGTCCATCGTTCATTCCCCTTTCACACTTCCTCTCATTATAACCTAAAAAGCGGAAATAAGTTGGGGGTGGATTGCTTGGGGAGTTGAGTTTGGTGTGGGGTTATGAGCGTGTGATACGGGGATTGATCGCTTGGGCGGGGTTATGAGCGCTTGATTCGGAGTTTGATCGCCCGCGCGAAGTTATGAGCACTTAATTCGAAGATTGATCGCCCGTACGAAGTTATGAGCACTTAATTCGAAGATTTATCGCTCGCGCGGGGTTATGAGCGCTTAATTCGAAGATTTATCGCTCGCGCGACACTTATGAGCGCGGGATTCTACGTTTGATCACTCACGCGAGGTTATGAGCGCTCAATGCTAGGTTTGATCACTCACACAATATGATGAGCGCGTGCTACGAAGTTTGATCTCTTACATAGCAACTTGCTCGCGTAAATAAGTAATCTCCCTCCCACCAACACAAAAAGCCTGACGCATTGTCAGGCTTTTTGTTTCCATCAATAGATCAATTGTAAGAATTCTTCTTTTGTAATGCCGCCCAAGTATGTGGTGATGTCGATTGGGGCGAGTGCTTCGCCTATCGATTGTCTATCATATTGAACACCTCTGAGCTTTTCCTCAATCTCAGCCACTTCGCCTACTCCAAAAAAGTCGCCGAAGATGTTGACGTCTTCGATAATGCCTTTGTTTACTTGCAGGCGGACGTCAATGCCGCCAACTGGGAAACGATGCGAATGTTGCATGTTGAATTTTGGCGATTTCCCATAATTCCAATCCCAGTTTGCGTAGCGCTCAGCAGATAATTCGCGGATTTTGGTCCAATCGTCTTCCGTTAGCTCCATATATTGAATCTTCTCTTCTCCACCGAAGATCGATTTTAGGATTTCCATTCGGAACTGTTCGATCGTCATCGGCTCTTCGAGAAATTCAGAAATATTGGCGACACGGCTGCGGATCGATTTGATGCCTTTTGATTCGATTTTATCTTTTCGAACTTTTAAAGCTTTCACAACGCGTTCGATTTCCGTATCGAACATCAGCGTCCCATGACTGAACATCCGGCCGTTTGTCGAGAATTGCGCATTCCCCGAAATCTTGCGGCCCTCGACCAAAATATCATTTCGGCCAAGCAATTCCGCATTCACGCCCATTTCGGCCAATGCTTGTACGACAGGTTCGGTGAACTTTTTAAAGTTGCGGAATGATTCCCCGTCATCTTTCGTTATAAAACTGAAATTCAAATTGCCCAAATCGTGGTAGACTGCCCCTCCACCCGATAATCTACGAACAACATGAATGCCATTCGTATCCACATAATCCGTGTCAATTTCCTCCACCGTGTTTTGGTTTCTCCCGATGATGATCGACGGTTCGTTGATGTAGAACAGCAAATAAGAATCTTTGTCTATATCCATCGTTTTTAACGCATACTCTTCAATTGCAAGGTTGATGCGAGGATCGGTAATGCCTTTATTGTCAATGAAATACAATATAATCGCTCCTTAACTTAAATTGGGCTTCAGTCCTATTTTATCTGAAAAGTAAAGAAAAGTGTTGACATTCGATCTACTGTTATAATACACTACTAATATCGATTTACGTTATAGTACAAATAAGGGGTGAGCGACATTACGCAGGAAAACAACTTGGATTTCTTGATGACTCTACCAACCCAATTTTGTATCATTTGTGGAAAAGAAATTGGCGAATTGCCTACATGCCATGGTCATATATGTGAAGCTTGTAACATCCTTCAATTTTCTAAACTGCATACGAATACACTGTCAAAAGGAGAGATCTTGAATGCTTGAGAACATCATCGAATTTTTTAAAAATCTACCGGCTAAAGTTTGTACGTCATGCGGCAAGGAAATCGAAGAGCAACATGAATGCTATGGCAATCAATGCGATTCCTGTAATATGCTTTAATATTTTTTTGTAATATCTGTACTACTACATCAACATTTTATTAGCATAGTCATAATACAATAAAGATAGTGGGGATCGGAATGCTTGAAAACATCATCGAGTTTTTTAAAAATCTACCGGCTAAGGTTTGTACGTCGTGTGGCAAGGAAATCGAAGAGCAACATGAATGCTATGGCAATCAATGCGATTCCTGTAATATGCTTTAATATTTTTTTGTAATATCTGTACTACTACATCAGTATTTTAATAACATAGTCATAATACAATAAGGAAAGTAGGGATTAGAATGCTTGAGAACATCATCGAATTTTTTAAAAATCTACCGGCTAAAGTTTGTACGTCGTGTGGCAAGGAAATCGAAGAGCAGCACGAGTGCTATGGCGACAAATGCGACGCTTGTAACATCCTTTAATTTTTTTATATTTCCTGTTCTAATACAACGCACACTATAATACGAGTACTAATACACTATAAAAAGGAGGGAATTACAATGCTTGAAAACATCATCGAATTTTTTAAGAATCTACCACCTAAAATCTGCACGTCATGCGGCAAAGAAATCGAAGAGCAGCATGAATGCTACGGAAATAAATGTGACTCCTGTAATATTTTATAAGCTGGTACACCCGTTTGAACGCAACCCCGAATGTCGGACTCCTCGTAGAGAGCCGGGATTCGGGGTTGCGTTCACTTTTATTTTTCCAGAATATCGGGACGGTCTGTATGAATGCCGTTTGCGCCGAGGTTCTTCATGGTGAGCGCTGTTTCTTGATCATTCACCGTATATGCATACACAACGAGCCCTTCTTGCTGCATATAGCTGATAAACGGCTCTGTTAAAGCCTCATAACTGACGCCGATTCCCGCCGCGTAAGTTTGTAATTTCTCTATTTCCTCTGCGGTTAACTGCGCTTCTTCGCCGTCCTCGAAAGAGATCAGTCTTAACAGCGGGATTTTCGGATTCAACGCATGTATCTTTTCAAGCCCTTCTTCACTAAACGATTGAATAACGGCTTTCGGATGTCCATCTCCATCCGCTCCAATCATATCAGCCGCCTCCAATAGCTCCATCAACTTTTCTTCAATTCCTGGATAGTCTTCCGGATTCTTTAGTTCGATGATGAAATTCATACGATCTCCGAATTGATCAAACACTTCGCGCAGTGCCGGCACTGCATACATTTCTGCATGTCCTTTTGCGGCCATCCCTTTGTCATCCTTATAGCGGGATGTTTTTGACAGCTTTTTTAATTCATCCAATGTGAATTCGCTAATTTTGCCACTGGCATTCATCGTACTCTCGACATCTTGGTCATGCATGACAACCAGTTCTCCGTCTTTCGTCAGATGAATATCCAATTCAATATAATCGGAATCCAGATCTTTTGCCAACTCATAAGAAGCCAATGTATTTTCCGGTACATATGCCGACGCTCCGCGATGTGCAATGACAAGAAATTCGTCTTCCGGCATCGGCCCATCATCCTTCCCGCATCCCGTCAACCATAAAGCTGCACATATTAGTACACATGCAAGTTTTTTCATCTTGTATCCTCTTTTCACGATTTCTCTTTTATAAGTCTTATACCCCCATTTTCCTCATTCTTTTCATTGTTCTTCGAGAATAGGTTTTTTGAACTAGAATAAAAGCGTAATACGCCCGGATGTAAAAATCAAAACTTCTTCATCGATCGGGGCTCCTACTTTTCTTGACGGCAAAAAAAGCCCCATTCACAATGGAATGGAGGCTGTTGTTTCGATCACTCAAATAGATCTTCTAGCACTTCATTGACTGCAGCTCTCCCCTGGTCGATGCAGTCGGGTAAACCGACGCCGTTGTAGGAAGCACCAGCCAGTTTGACTTGCGGGAAACGCGCTTTCAGTTCTTCACGGGCATCTGCAATCCGCTGTTTGTGACCGACCCGGTATTGCGGACGGTCTTCTTTCCAGCGAGTGATAATGGTAAAATCAGGTTTTCCTTTGATCGTCATGATTTTGTTGAGGTCTGCGAGGACGATCTTTTCGATTTCCGCATCGGATAAGTCGACAATGGCTTCGTCGCCTACCCGGCCCACGAATGCACGCAAAAGAATTTTACCTTCCGGTGTTGTTGTTGGCCATTTCCGATGCGTCCATGTGCAGGCTGTAATGGAATAATCACTGCTTCTGGAGACAAGGAAGCCTGTTCCTTCTCGATCCTGTACGACCGCTTCTTCTGGAAACGCTAAAGCAACTGTCGCCACTGATGTAGTCGGGATTGCTCGCAAATCTTGTAGCAATCCATAAGGCGCAAATAAGCGCCCCGCCATTTCATGGCCTGTGGTTAAGATAACTGCGTCCGCTTCCAGTTGTTGTCCGCCATTCAATTCGAGGATGGTCTTTCCGTCTGGAGTCGCAGGCTCTTTGATCGCTTCAACCCGGACACCTTTCATGACCGAACCCGGTTCGAGTTTTTGTTCCACTGCTTCGACGAGTGTTTCAAGGCCGTTCCGGAATGTATGGAAGACCCCTTCCTTTTTCGAGCTATGACTGTTCTTCTGCGGCAATTTTTTCGGTGTCGACTTTTTCATGCCAAGTATGAGACTTCGATGCTTCTTTTCTACTTCGTAGAATTGCGGAAATGTCGACTCCAAGCTCATATGGTCAATATCGCCTGCGTAGACGCCTGATAACAGCGGTTCAATTAGATTTTCAACGACTTCTCCACCGAAACGGCGACGGAAAAAACCGCCCAATGATTGGTCCCCTTGAATGGATGAGCGCGGTAGTACAAAATCGCCTGCCGCCCGCAATTTCCCTGCCAACGAAAATAAGCCTGTTTTTAAGAAAGGGCCGATTTCTGTCGGGACACCCATGATGGATCCTCCCGGAATCGGATGGAGCTCGCCATTGACTAGCACATAGGCTTGTCCGGTCGCATTCCGGACGAGTTCTTCGGCAACCCCGACATCCTCCGCCAAAATGCCCATGCTTTTTTTCCTTATGAGAAATGAATCCGGACCACGCTCGATGACAAAACCGTCTCGCCGGACCGTCTGGATTTTTCCACCGAGCCGATTTGCCGCTTCGACAAGGGTGACATCGAGCGGAAGTCCTTTCTCACGCGCTTCTTTCTGCATGTAGAACGCCGCAGAGAGGCCGGTGATCCCTCCGCCCACGATGACGACTTTTTTGTTTCGTCTTTCCATGTCCATCATCACTTTCTTCTGTCATTTTTAGGCTTCCTTCATTTTATCGAATACTGCGTCCACCATGGCGTCCACAAATAACGGATTGATGTTCGGCATCTCCGGACGATAATAAGCAGCACCAATATCGTCACAGACGACTTTACATTCATAATCATTGTCGTACAGTACTTCAAGATGATCGGACACAAAGCCGACCGGTGTGTAGACAAATGCTTGATAGCCTTTTTCAGTATGCAAGTTGCGTGTCAAATCCTGTACATCCGGACCAAGCCATGGTTCAGGCGTCTGCCCTTCACTTTGCCAGCCGACTTCGTAGTTTTTCACACCAGCTGCTTCTGCAATCAAATCTGCCGTCTCTTTCAACTGATCTGCATACGGGTCACCGTTTGCCAAAATCTTTTCAGGCAAGGAGTGTGCCGATACGATAAGACATGCTGCTGCCCGCTCTTCGTCGCTCATGCTATCGAATGTGCTACGCACTTTACCTGCCCAATAATCGATGAATTTCGGTTGTTTGTACCAGCTTTCGACCGATGTGATCGCAATGCCATACTTATCCGCTTCCTCTTTTGCACGTCCGTTATAGGATTTGACGGAAAAGGTGGAGAAATGCGGTGCCAAAACAATCGATACCGCTTCTTCGATGCCATCCTGGTGCATTTTTTCCACTGCGTCTTCGATGAATGGTGTAATATGTTTTAACCCGATATACACTTTGAATTCGATATCGTCTTGCACTTCATTCAGACGGTTGCAAAGCGCATTCGCTTGGTCTTCGGTAATGCGTGCAAGCGGAGATATACCGCCGATCGCTTCGTAACGGTTACGCAAATCTTCCAATTGCTCCGGTGCCGGCGGACGCCCGTGCCGAATATGTGTATAGTACGGTTCGATATCCTCTTCTTTGTACGGCGTACCATACGCCATTACTAATAATCCCATTGTTTTTTTTGTCATTCTATTCACCTCTTCGTTTGAATCAATCAATTACGCCTCGGCGTAATTGCGTCCAGATTTTGAATCGAGCTTGAGGCCTACAGGATGTAGGTCATGCAGTCGATGCGACAGGACGTCGCGCACTTAGACTGCCTTCTTTAACTCCTTTCAAAATCTGTGACATCCGCCGGAGGCTTGGGCCTGCATGATGCAGGTCATGCAGGCGTTGCCACAGGACGTGGCGACCCTAGCCTGCGTTCCTCTATCGTTCAGCTGGCGTTTGGAGACACGCTGAACAGGAAAACAAAACCGCATTCAGCCCGCCACCTATAGAGGTGGGAGTCTTCTGTACCTGACGCTTCGCTTACAGTACAAAAACATTTGCTGAATGAAGATAAATCACTTACGCAATTGTGAACTATAAGTATGAATTAGTTCTGTTAACTTTTTCAGTGTGGCCGGTTTCACTTGCGGGAATACGCCGTGTCCAAGGTTGAAGATATGGCTACCATGCTCGACGCCTTGCTCGATGATCACTTTTGCACGTTCTTCGATGATGTGCCAATCTGCAAGGAGCAAGGACGGGTCAAGGTTTCCTTGCAACGGTTTTGTCAATCCGCGCTCTTCCGCTTCCTTGATGGACAGACGCCAGTCAAGACCAACAACGTCAACTGGCAGATCATGCCACTCATTTGCCAAGTGACTCGCACCGACACCAAATGTAATGAGTGGAACGTTCAATTTACGCAACTCAGTGAAAATGCGTGTCATGACCGGCTTGATGAAGATTCGGTAATCGGAAACGTTCAAAGCCCCTACCCACGAATCAAAGATCTGGATTGCTTTCGCACCTGCCTTAACTTGCGCAGTAATGTACGTAATCGTCATATCCGCCAACTTGTCCATCAGCGCAAACCATGCTTCTGGCTCGGACACCATGAATGATTTCGTCAAGTTATAGCTTTTCGAAGGGCCGCCTTCGATCATATAGCTTGCGAGCGTGAATGGAGCTCCTGCAAAGCCGATAAGCGGAACGTTCAGTTGCTCCTGTGTCAGCATTTTAATCGTTTCGAGAACGAACGGAATATCATCTTCGGGTGATAACTCGCCAAGATTATGGACATCTTGAACAGTACGGACTGGATTGGAGATGACTGGGCCTACACCTGCTTTGATTTTTACATCGATTCCTAATCCCGGAAGCGGAGTGACAATATCTTTATAAAGTATGGCCGCGTCTACGTTATATTGGTCGACCGGAAGCTTTGTGACATATGCACACAACTCGGGTTGGTGTGTAATTTCTTCAAGGGAATACTTTTCCTTGATTTTCAAATACTCAGGTTGTGAACGCCCTGCTTGTCGCATGTACCAAACCGGTGTATGTTCGATTTTTTCACCTCTTGCCGCGCGTAGAAGTGTATCGTTGAATGTTGTCATATCGTCTATTCCCACTTTCATATATAATCGTTATCACGTGTTACTTATCCGTACTCAATATAGACGTTTTGCCTTGCAATGTATAGCGTTTCGCCCTTTTTGTCATAAAATTGTGCTCCCTTTCTTCATGATATCGACACCAGTTTGTCATGGATTGTTTTAACTTGTTACATCAGGGAAAATAGGATGATAAGTATTGAAGGAGGTTTTGGAATTGAACATTTTTATGACGTCCGGTACAACCGAATTCATGGAAAAATTGAGAGCAAAACACGCACGTGAACAGATGGTTATGTTACATGGGGAAAGCACGACCGTCCTCTTGCATGAAACGAATGGCAAAACGGTGTTCCAAACACCGCGTCGCTTTGAAGTGGTCGCTTCTGCCGGTGACTTCGAAGAAAATGGCTATTTTGTCTTTCATCATATTCCTGTTGCGGATGAAGGACGCCCCGTTTTCGAACATCGCGTTAAAGAGCGTGCGAATACGCTCGATGTAGAACCTGGGTTCATCGCTTTCCGTTTGTTGCGTCCACGCGATTCCGATACGTATATCTTCTTAACGGAATGGTCTGGCAACCAGTTTTACACCATGTGGAAAAACGCTTCATCCTTCGATCACTTTTTGACGGCCCCCACCCAAACAGGCGCGAACAGCACGCTCCATATTTTCTCAGGTACCCCTTCCAAAACGACTTATATTTCGAAGGTAAAGGATGACGAGGCGTGACTCTATCAGTCACGCTTTTTGATTTTGCGGTGCTTTGCCCCCTTTTCGGATATTTGTTATAATAGAAAAATTAACACCACTGTTATTTCGAGAGGGGAAGTACCAATGAAACAACAATTATTTGAGAAATTAGATAGCGCGTATGAAGATATGGTCGTCATTCGACGTCATCTCCATATGCATCCCGAATTATCCTTTAAAGAAGTGAAAACTGCACAATATATTCATGATTTTTACGCAGATCTTGGTATCGAAGTCCGTGCGGGTGTAGGCGGCAATGGGGTTGTCGCTCGTGTGAAAGGCGGTAGACCTGGTAAAACGGTTGCCCTGCGTGCCGATTTTGATGCATTACCGATTCAAGACGAGAAAGAAGTCCCTTACAAATCGACCATTCCTGGGGTCATGCATGCTTGCGGTCACGATGGGCATACAGCGACTCTTCTTCAAGTTGCAAAGGCTATCCATGAATTGCGGGAAGATCTTGCCGGCGAGTACGTATTTATCCATCAGCACGCGGAAGAATTTGCGCCAGGTGGGGCGATTTCAATGATTGAAGATGGCTGCCTCGATGGCGTCGATGCCATTTTCGGTACACATCTTTGGTCGATGACGCCTGCAGGAACGATTGAATATTTGACAGGCCCTATTATGGCTGCCGCGGATCGTTTCTCTATCAAAGTCCAAGGGGCTGGCGGTCACGGTGCATCTCCTCATGAGACGAAGGATGCGATTGTGATCGCTTCACAACTTGTCATGAATTTACAGCAACTCGTTTCTCGTCGCGTCAACCCGATCGACTCAGCGGTGCTGTCTATCGGTTCGTTCGTTGCGGAAAATGCATTTAACATCATCGCGGACACTGCAACTTTAGGTGGTACTGTTCGAACATTCAATCCAGAAATTCGTGACCTGATGGAAGTAGAGATGAAACGTGTAGTAGATGGTACTGCGCTCGCTCATAATTGTACAATCGAGTTCTCCTACCACCGTGGTTATCCGGCTGTTGTCAACCATGCCGCTGAAACGGAATTTTTGAAAACGGTGGCGGAAAGCGTACCGGAAGCGCAACGTGTTGTGGAATCCATTCCACAAATGGGCGGAGAAGATTTTGCCTATTACCTTGAAAAAGTGCCTGGGACATTTTTCTTTACAGGCGCGATGACTGCCCAGCCTTACCCACATCATCATCCGAAATTTGACTTTGATGAAAAGGCTATGCTGCTTGCAGCTAAAACTTTAGGGGCTGCCGCTATCGATTATCAAGCAAACGAAACCCTTTAACAATTTTTTTAATTACCTAAAGCCTTCCCTCGAATGTGAGCGGAGGGCTTTTCTATTCATTTCTTCCCTTTTTAGCTTCCATTCCAAACATCCTATGCTCCCGTTAAAAATGTTTCTAATTCTAACTTTTGTAATAGTCTTAATTATCTACATAATCTATTGCTTTTTTCTTAATTTTTCCTATAATAGGACTTATAGTGTATTTTACATTAAAAAGGGGGATATTAAATTGAATAAAAAGACAAGAGCTGGAGATTATATTATATCTTTCGACACGTTAATGTTACAACCTGTCATCACGGGTAACAAAATCGCCACACGGGTCATTGAAAGGAATGGAGAATTTATCATTCCAAGGAAGCCACTTCACGTCGTCAGGAAGTCTTGCAACTTTTATGGTGGTTCGCTCATGAATTCGACAAACATAGCAAAGCTAGCCCTTGGAAATCGGCACAAAGCACCGATCATCATTGCTCACGATTTCGGAATACCCTACATTTTTCTCCCTACCATGTCTCCGAACGCCGAATTAAATTCCTGGGTCTCCTACCATGCAATTGAAAATATAGAGCCCCATCGTTTAAATAGCATCATCCATTTAGACAACGGGCGGTCTCAGCAAGTGAACGTTTCCGCTACGACGATGTACAGGCAATTCGCCTTTGCCGCTATTCTTGAAAAAGACTTTTTGAAAAAGCAAAGACAATTGACTCGACCAGCCCCATACCGGGATTTTGAGGATTCCTTTAACGACTGACTTCGCTTTCAATCATCGCGAAGTACATGTTTAGCAATTCCTCCGTACGATTGCGTAGTCGGACATTCAAATAGCGCCTATAATCCTCATAGCCTCCATGGATGAATAAATACTCCGTAAATGTATCATCCATCTTATTGCGTATCACCTTCATATGATGGCGCTGCAAATAAAGTTTCGTTTGCTTCAACTCGGCACGCGCATGCTTCACTGCTCCATCGATCAGCTTGACATAGGGGCCCTTCAATTTGAAGGGGCCCTTTTCAACTAATTCCCGATCCCGTTCCAAAATAGTAAGAACCATCGGCAAATAGATCATGTTCTCAAAGTACGGCAACGCCTCTGGTGGGATTAAACGCATTTCCATACCTCCCTCATACAGAACCCATGTTCGTATACCTATTGTATGCCTCTCTTTCAAGAAAATCAACCATCCAAATTTCGGAAGCTGGACAGTTGTATGAGAACTAGCCGACCTAATCAATTACGCCCCGGCGTAATTGCGTCCAGATTTTGAATTGCGAATCGAACAGCAAAGGGTTCGATTTGCCGTATTTCTGCGTTTTTTGCAGAAATTAAGGCACTTTGATAAGCGCAATTAACTCCTTTCAAAATCTGTGACATCCGCCGGAGGCTTAGGCCAACAGGATGTTGGTCACTCAGGCGTTGCCAATCAAACAGCGAAGGGTTTGATTGGCCTTAATTTCTGCGTTTTTTTGCAGAAATTAAGGCATTTTCATTCAGGACGCAGCGACCTTAGCCTGAGTTCCTCTAATCAGCAGAGCGTTTAAACTCCCTCTGATCTGCATCTGGTAATCGTCCAGCCACTTATGGAAGTGGAGGACTTCTGCTGAATCAAGTTAAAAAAGCTTCCAGCTGCACTGAGCCGGAAGCTTTTGTTTCCTTATTTACTGATGTCATCTCCGATATAATGCACCGATGCAATTTTCCATTCTCCATCCTCTTTCGTCAGTACAGTCACTTGTCTGCCTGTCGGATTCGTTTCCAAACCTGTCGATAATTGTTTCATGGATGTTGCAAGCTTCGCAAACACTTGCGCTTCTTCTTCCTCGTATTTCACGATGGTCACATCGGTCACTTCACGTTGAATATCATACTGGCTAAAATAGTCTTCCAAATCGACCTGTTCCTGTTCCTTATTAAAACTTTCCGTCCGCTCTGAAAGTGTTTCGATATACCGATCGATATCTTTGTCGTTAAACGCATCGATATACACATTGAACACTTCTAGAATCCGGTCTTTTTCTTCCGCAGGCACATTAGCCGCTTCCTCAATCGAATCCCCCGTCACATTGAATCCGACTTTTTTGTCATCCACTCCATGATCGATTGCACCGTGTCCGTTCACCGATTCTCCATCATTGACAGAGCCATGCTGAGAAGCCGCTCCCTCCTCTTTGTTGCATGCGGCAAGTAACATCATTACGACTACCAGACAAAAAACAAACCATTTTTTCACTTCTTTTCCTCCTTTAAACAAAAGCGTAGGGCGCCCGAAGACTAGACGTTAATGATACCAAAGAAAAAGGCCGCTCCAGACGGAAGGCCTTCCCTTTTATGGATAAATTTCAATATTGTTTACTTCACTTCGACCCAACCATTTTTAATCGCAGTGACAACTGCTTGTGTCCGGTCATTGACAGCCATTTTTTGCAAAATGCTGGAGACGTGGTTTTTAACCGTCTTTTCGGAAATAAACAAAGTCTCTCCGATTGTCCGGTTACTTTGTCCATCCGTCAACAGCTGTAATACTTCACATTCACGCTTTGTCAGCAAATGGAAAGGACGGCGAATATCATTTTGTTGGAATGATCCTTTATGTTCCCGCTCACTTAAGCGACGGAATTCACTCACTAAATTATGCGTCACTTTCGGATGGAGATAAGAACCGCCTGCCGCAACAACTTTGATGGCTTGAACAATGGCATCTGCATCCATCTCTTTGAGCATATAGCCAAGAGCTCCCGTTTTCAACGCATGGGATACATAAGATTCATCATCATGAATGGATAACATGATCACTTTTGCATCCGGGTATTCTTTAACGAGCTGTGCAGTTGCATCGACGCCATTCATGCGTGGCATGTTAATATCCATCAATACAACATCCGGTAGGTACTGTCTGTAAAGGTCATTCACCTCACTACCGTCATCACCTTCTGCAATCACTTCGAACGAATCCTCAAAATCAAGAATTCGCTTTACCCCTTCACGGAATAGCTGATGATCGTCTACAATCAATATTTTCGTCATAATCATTTCCTCCCATTGCAACTAGTTACTATTTATTTACTTCAAGTGGAATTTGGAAATGGATAGTTGTTCCATTGCCAATTGTCGAAGAGATTGTCATATTCCCTTTCAACAAATCAATCCGCTCTCGCATACCGATTAACCCAAATGACTTATCTTTCACTTCATTTTGGTCAAATCCTTGCCCGTTATCTTTGATGATAATGTTCATTATATCGCGAAGCCATTCAACTTTCACCCAAATATCATCTGCTCTTCCATGTTTTAACGCATTTGATACAGATTCTTGTACCAGTCGAAAGACAGATACTTCAAAATCGGATTGGAAGCGCTGTTCTTGACCTGCACTGCGAAAATGAATCTCAACACCCTTTTCATATTCCTCAATTGTCGATAAATACTTTTTCAATGTCGGTATTAAGCCCAAATCGTCAATCGCCATCGGGCGCAGATTATAAATGATGCGTCGTACTTCGGAAAGCGCGTTTCTGACCATCCCTTTCAAATCTGTCAGTTCTTTGAAAGCCATTTCGGGCCCTTTTTCATCATAAGTCTTTTCGATCAACCCGGATCGGATCAGCACATTTGCCAGCATTTGTGCAGGTCCGTCATGAATATCACGCGAAAGTCTTTTTCGTTCTTCCTCCTGTGCTTGTATGATTCGAATACCGAACTCTTGTTTTTGTCTCGCTGTTTCAAGTGCTTCTCCCACATTTTTTAAATCAGATGTCAAATAGTTAATGACTGTTGTGACTTGATTGACGAGTTGGTCCGCTCTTTCAATCGTATCGAGCAAAGCCGCCAATCGCCTATCTAAGTCATCCCGTCTGTTACGCAATTGCTTCTCTTCCATCCGGTTGATGGATAAACGGACAAGCAAATCATTCGCAACTTCGTAGGCGTCTCTCACTTGCTCTTCCGAATACTTCATAAAGTTTTTCGAAACATCGGCGAGACGCTTCCGTGCGTGTCGGGTCAACTCCTCTAGATGATCACCTTCTGTTATTACCCGGGAAATATCTTCTTTAATAACGACAAGCTCGTTTTGCATTTCCTCAAGACTCGCACGGCTCTGTTCACTTATAATGAAGATATCATTTTTCGATTGATCCATTGCACGCACCATGTTATTGAAAATCGTCTCAAGCGTTTGGATATCGACTGTATGTTCCTTCAATATACTCCCTCCCGCCTATAACCTGGTAGCACCCGTCAACTTAGAAAGTGTTGCAGGAAGGATGATTTCCTTACACACTTCATTTATTATAGCATTGTAGGGACATTTGAATATTAAAATTGTATTACAAGTAATGGAGGTGCCGCAAATGCGGGCTGATTATACTACAGTTAAAAATTACGGGGAAAGTGAATTGGTCATCCAAAAGTCCCGATTCCTTACCTATGTAAAGCGTGCCGAGACGGAAGAAGAAGCGCTCGACTTTATTCAGGAGATCAAAAAAATGCATCATACAGCGACGCATAACTGCTCCGCCTATTTGATCGGTGAACATGATTCTATCCAAAAAGCGAATGACGACGGCGAACCATCAGGCACAGCAGGTGTGCCGATGCTCGAAGTATTGAAAAAACAAGGGTTGAAAGATACGGTTGTTGTCGTGACACGCTATTTTGGAGGCATTAAGTTAGGCGGTGGCGGACTGATCCGTGCGTATGGCCGCGCCACGTCGGAAGGGGTTGCAGCGACAGGAGTCGTCGAGAGAAGGTTACATCATCTCATGAAAGTAACAATCGACTATACATGGCTTGGAAAAATCGAAAACGAAGCAAGACAATCGGTCTATCCTTTAAAAGAAATGACCTATGCCGATCAGGTGGATCTTTTCATGTACGTTCCAGTAGCGGATGTAACTTCATTTACCGAATGGATGATCGAGCTAACAAACGGTCAGGCACAGATCAATTCGGTTGCTAAGGAATTTCTAGAATTCGACATTTGAAAACGGTGTACCTTTCATGCAAAAGGTAGTATAATGGTCTAAGTTGTACTATTTTCGCCTTGAACTATTACTGTTTGATTACATTTTTCGACATAAACAAACGGATATAGTCCATTTAAATAATCTGCTATTTAAATTTTTTACTAGCTGATTTCGGAGGAACGACGCATGAAAAGAAGAGATTATAAGAAACGGAAGAAATCGAAGGGCAAGCGTTTGGCATTAAAAGTTTCGCTCCTGCTGACACTTTCTGCATTTCTAATGGTCGCAGCCTATGCAGCATCCTTACAGAAAAAAGCGGAAAAAGTTGTAGAACGTGCTTATGAGGAGATCCCTGATCGTCCGACATCCGACATTCGTGGTGAAACGGCTGTCGAACCCGCCCATGATAATGTCTCCGTTCTGTTTATCGGTATCGATGATAGCGAAACCCGTCATCAGGGGGATGGCAATAGCCGATCCGATGCACTTTTGATGGCTACTTTGAATATTAAAAACAAGTCTGTGAAACTTGTCAGTATTCCACGTGATTCATATGTCTATATTCCTAAAGTAGGCTACCGGGATAAAATCAACCACGCCCATGCATTCGGTGGAACCCAAGCGACTATCGAAACGATCGAGGAGTTGTTTGAGGTGCCGGTCGACTACTATGTGAAAGTGAACTTCAACGCCTTCATAGATGTTGTCGATGCACTTGGTGGAATTGAAGTGGAAGTGCCTTATGATCGACTCGAAAAAGACGAAAATGATAAATACACCATCCAATTGAAAAAAGGGCTTCAACATTTGGATGGTCAGCACGCGCTCGCCCTTGCGCGAACACGAAAGCTTGATACGGATGTAGAACGCGGCAAACGCCAGCAAATGATTTTGCAAGCGATCATGAAAGAAGCGATTTCTGTCAAGTCCGTCACCAAATATGGCGATATGATCGAAGCGGTCGGCGATAATATGAAAACCGACATGACATTCGATGAAATGAAGTCATTCTTCGCTTATGCGAAAGGCGGTATGCCACAAGTTGATACGATCAGCTTGAAGGGCTACGACGATATGTCTACCGGCATTTATTATTGGAAGCTCGATGAGACTGATTTATATGAAACAAGACAATTGTTAAAAGCACATCTTGGACTTATTCCGGATTCCTCCAGCTTAACGGATAGCCGTTCAAACTTGACGGGTACCACGGACAAAGCCGCTGAATCAGAAAGTCTTTACAGCAATTGATGCAACTGCCGGGGGCAATCGCCTCTAGCAGTTTTTTTGTTTCCATGTATAAAATGAAAAAAGTCCGACCATACTACCTGAATAGGTCAGGTGTATCGTCGGACTTTTTCTTTTATATTTATTAAGTATAAGAGTATAGATAGACGATTGCTTGTCCTGATACTTGAGTACCAATCTAAACGCCTTCGCTTCTTATTACTTGCCGATCATACGGACGAGATTGAGTAACGGGCGATAATTGCCCCCGGCAAGGCCAATAATCTCGACGAACAATTCAATTGCAATCAACATAACGATAATGAGCAAGATCGCTCCCCATACAGTTGCTTGTGAAAACAAGATCGCCGCAACACCGAATAAAATCGCAATACCATAAATGATCAGCACGGTTTGTCTATGGGAAAATCCTGTCCGTAACAAACAATGATGTAAATGTGACTTGTCTGGTGCGGTAATCGGTTGCTTTAGGCGGATCCGACGGACAATCGCAAAAAATGTATCCGAAATCGGAACCCCTAGTATGATAACAGGAATGATAAGTGAAACGACAGCGATGTTCTTGAATCCTAATAAGGCAAGAACGGAAATCATGAAGCCAAGGAATAATGACCCCGTATCTCCCATGAAGATTTTCGCCGGATGGAAATTGTAAAACAGGAAGCCAAGTGAACTTGCTGCAAGTATCGCAGCTGTTGCCACAACGAAAAGGTCCCCCATGATCATCGCCATCACTGAAATCGAAATGAGCGCGATTGTCGAAACACCTGCAGCCAATCCATCTAACCCATCAATCAAATTGATGGCATTTGTAATCCCGATGATCCAAATAATCGTAATCGGGATACTTAAGTATCCAAAGTCAATTTGACCGATAAATGGCAAATTGATGAACTCGATTTGTAAGCCGCCCCATGTTACAACAACGAGCGCAGCGGCCAATTGACCTGCGAGCTTCGCTTTTGCCGTAATTTCAAGCATATCATCCAAGAAACCGACGATGACGATAATGAGGGCCCCCACCAGGATCCCCGCAGCATGTTCGTCTGCCGGGCGCAAGACCAAATAACCAATGAGAAACGCACCAAATATAGCAAGGCCGCCGATTCGCGGCATAATAGACGCATGTACTTTCCGGTAGTTCGGGCGATCAACCGCTCCGATCCGAAACGCTAATTTTATGACGAGCGGAGTAAGTAAGATGGATGCAATCAATGCAGCAACCATTGCTAGGAATAACATGTCCTTCCTCCCTTATGAAAATCAATAATTTTTCAAACCAACAGTATTATAGCATGTTCGGTCAAGGAAAGCACTCTACGAGAAAAATTTATCTTCATTCAGCAAAAGACTCCCATTTCTACTGGTTCCGAGTGTTTGCGGTTTTGTTTTCCTATTCAGCGAGTGTTCTAGCGCCTGCTGAACGAAGATAAAGCCTCCGGCGGATATCACAGATTTTGAAAGGAGTTAATTCTCCAAAAGCGTAGGGCGCCTGCCTAGAGCGACAGGAATAAGGCAAAGATGCGGCGTGGCGACTTTTGCCACAGAGCAACTTTAACTTATGTCCCGAGCTCCTGACGCCCGAAGACTAGACGTGGGTTTTGCTCAATTCAAAATCTGGACGCAATTACGCCGAAGCGTAATTGATCCTTTTGCGCTTCCTTGTTTCCCCTTATCCTTCCCTCTGCTCCCTACACTATCCGCCGACTTTTCCTTCCTTATATATGTTAGTTCTCGTCTAGACTCCGGGCACCAGATGCTCGGGTCAAAAGTCAATTCGACTCTGTGGTAAAGAACACCACGACGTCGAATAGCCTTATGCCTGTCGCATCTAAGCGGCGCCCTACGCTTTTGTTCCCGCTCATGGTAGTCATTTCACCTGTTTTTTGATAAAATGAGGACGGATCCTTTTGATGGATCAGAAAAAAGGAGCGTTCATTCATGTTATCTATTTTCAAACGTTCAACTCAGACGAGCGAAAGACAACTCCGGAAATACCGGAAAATTGTTCAACAAATAAATAAACTGGAAGCTACATACGTAGATCTGTCCGATGAACAACTCATCGCAATGACAGACACTTTTAAAAAGCGGATTCAATCTGGGGAATCACTCCCCTCGATTACACCGGAAGCATTTGCAGTCGTGCGCGAAGCCTCTAAACGAGTACTCGGTATGCGCCATTTCGACGTGCAGCTCATTGGCGGCCTTGTGCTGACCGAAGGGAATATTGCCGAAATGCCGACAGGGGAAGGGAAAACGCTTGTCGCTTCCCTTCCCTCCTATGTGCGCGCCCTTGAAGGGAAAGGCGTCCATGTTATCACGGTGAACGACTATCTGGCGAAACGAGACTATGAGCAAATCGGCCAGATCCACCGATTTTTAGGACTTACTGTTGGGCTGAATGTGCCGATGATGCAAGGGCCCGCCAAACAAGCCGCTTATCAGGCAGATATCACATACGGCGTCGGGACAGAATTCGGTTTTGACTATTTGCGTGATAATATGGCGCAGCAAAAGTCGCAACACGTACAGCGCCCTTATCATTTTGCCATCATTGATGAAGTCGATAGTATCCTTGTGGATGAAGCGAAAACGCCGCTTATCGTTGCAGGTAAAATGCAAGCGGATGCCGATCTTCATCATATTGCAGCACGTCTCGCCAAACGTTTCAAAAAAGGCATCGATTTTGATTTCGATGATGAAACAAAGGCGACTTCCCTTACCGATGCCGGCATAGAAAAAGTGGAAAAAGCGTTCGGCGTGGACAACTTATATGACCTGGAACACCAAACACTTTACCATTACATGATCCAAGCTGTACGTGCACACGTCATTTTCGAACGGGATGTCGATTATATCGTACGGGATGGGAAGATTGAACTCGTCGATATGTTCACGGGGCGGATCATGGAAGGGCGTACGCTTTCCGACGGTCTCCATCAGGCAATCGAAGCGAAAGAAGGCGTGCCGATTACGGAAGAAAACAAAGCGCAGGCCCAAATCACCATTCAAAACTATTTCCGGATGTATCCGAAGCTTTGCGGGATGACAGGAACAGCGAAAACACAAGAAAAAGAATTCCGTGAAGTCTATGGGATGGAAGTCATTCAAATCCCGACCAACCGCCCACGTGCACGGATCGATTCGCCAGACCAAGTCTATGCAACTATCGATCAAAAATATAAAGCAATGGCTAAAGAAGTGGCTGAACGTCACGAGAAAGGACAACCTGTCCTCGTTGGAACAACATCCATTTTGCAATCGGAAAAAGTCGTTCAATATTTGGACGAATATAAGCTCAAATACAATTTGTTAAACGCTAAAAGTGTTGAGCAGGAAGTCGAATTGATTTCCCAAGCCGGACAACTCGGACAAATCACTGTCGCAACGAACATGGCAGGGCGCGGGACCGATATTGTTCTAGGAGATGGCGTAGAAGAAGTCGGCGGACTTTTCGTTCTTGGAACCGAGAAACATGAAAACCGTCGGATTGACAATCAATTACGCGGTCGTTCAGGTCGACAAGGGGACCATGGAGAGAGCCGCTTCTTCCTATCCCTTGAAGACGATATGTTCAAACGTTTCGCCAAGGACGATTTGGAGAAATTCCTGAAAAAAGTGAAGACAGATGAAAATGGACTCGTTCTCAACCCGGAAGTTGATGAGTTGACAGAACGTACCCAACGAATTGTTGAAGGTGCCCACTATTCCATGCGGGAATATAATTTGAAACTCGATGATGTCATCAATGACCAGCGGGAAGTCGTTTACGCGCTCCGCGATAAAGTCATCGAAGGAGAAGATGTACTCGACCAATTGAAAACGATGCTGTCCGAAACGGTAGAATTCGTCATTTACGACAGCTGTCCGGAAGATGAAATGCCGGAGAACTGGGATTTCAGTCGGATTGAACAGACGATGAATGCCCTTCTTCTAGAGCCTGTTTCAGCACCACGAACAGCGGAAAAAACAGCGGACATTGTGAAGTTTTACAAGGAACCTCTTGATGATCTGCTGAACTATATCGATTCGTTTGCAGACAATGAACGTGTCAATAAAATGATTCCACAAGTGATGCTGTCTTATATCGACACGATGTGGGTCAAACATTTGGAAGTGATGACGCGTCTAAAAGAAGGGATCGGACTCCGCTCTTATGGACAGGAAGACCCGATGCGGATTTATCAGCGTGAGGGGCTTGAATTATTTGGTCGCCATTACCAGAAACTCCGCCGCAACATCGCTTCTGAAGTGATTGGCTTTATGAAACTTATAACAGAACAACAGGAGGTCCAATAAGCATGAAACTATTTTCATTTTTCCAGAAAGCTGAAAAGACTGGATCGGATAGTACAATTGGTTCAGAAGAAATCATCGAAGGCATAGACAAATCCACTGAAACGGACGAAGTGGAGACGACGCTCTCCCTTCATCCGAGTTGGGAAGTTCCACAGGAGCAGGAATATGTTTTTCGCTTCCTTTCCAACGAACTTGAACCGCTAAAACCGAATCAGATCTCCCTCTCAGGGATCGATATCGATGTGGAACCGGCAAATGGTAGCTGGCTTGTCAAAGCATTTTTCCGTTCATCACTCGACCAAGAAATTTCAGTCGGCTCCGTTGAATTGATGTTGCTCGATGAAGAGGGGAAAACACTTGCTTCAGACGAATTCGATTTGAATGAGCTCGGTGATATCCCGGCCCGCAGTGCACGTCCTTGGGTATTCACTTTTACGAAAGACAATATCTTTGCAGAAGAACCGCCGAAAGAAAACTGGAAACTGGCATTCAATGTCCAATCGATGGTACCGCATAAGCTTGAATTGGAACAAACGTGGGAAGATGGGCTGACAGCGGAGCAAAAAGAAGGTCTAGCGAAAGTCGTCGAAGGTCTTCCGAAATTGAAGCCACGTGAAGTGAATATTAGCGGATTCCAAGTGAAACAACAAGAGGACGGCAGTATCGCAGCATCCGTCTTCATCCGTAACGGACACTCCAAACAAATCAACATCGAGAAATTGCCATTGGAACTGATCGATGCGACAGGTGACCTCGTAGCGCGCGGCTCATTTGCACTCAGTCCGCTATCTGTTAAGGCGAACACATCGAAACCATGGACATTCATCTATCCGAAAGAAATGGTCCAAAAAACGGAACCGGATTTCACTCGTTGGACAGTCCGTGTTCCTCAATAAAGTGAAACTTCAATCAGTGGAGGTTTCCCCCCACTGATTGAGGGGAACACAAGCTAAAAGCGTCACGTCCTGTGACAACGCTTGTGTGACCAACTTCGTGTTGGCCCGAACCAATCGGGCTTTTATCTTCCTTTAACGGATATCCAAACTACCCGCTGAAGGAAGGCAACTTAAGTTCACGGCGTCCTGTAAGTGCCTTAATTTCTGCAAAGGGCGCAGAAATACGGCCAATCGAACCCTTCGCTGTTCGATTGGCAGTTGATCTCCCACTTATCCTTATCGTTTTACTTAAGTCTTAAGGTGGGAGTCTTACTGCCCGTTAAAGCGGGATAAAACGCTTGATTTTTAGATTGCAAGGGATTCCTTGCAATCTTTTTTTCATAAACAAAGAAAAAACACCGAGCGTCGCCTACGCGATACTCAGTGTTTTGAATTTAGTTAGCTACAGCAACTGCATTGACATCTGCGATGCGTTTTGCACCGACATAACGTTTGCCCCAATAATAAGGGTCGTCCACTTTATCGACACGCACGCCTTTGGATGTCGAAGCGTGTGCAAATTCACCATTTCCTATGTAAATTCCCACATGGGAAACTCCTTTACCTGATGTATTGAAAAATACAAGGTCTCCGGTTTCCAAGTCGGATTTATTGACAGCCGTTCCAGAGTCGTACATACCAGAAGATGTACGTGGAAGCTTAATATCATGTTGGTTAAAAACGTAATTGACGTAACCTGAGCAATCAAAACCGCTAGTTGTCGTACCACCATAACGATATTTGATCCCTTTTAGGCTTGTTGCCGTCTCAATGATTGAGTCCGATTTGGATGCTTCAGCTTGTCCCGCGAAAGGTGCGACGAATAATAGAATGGCCATCGCCATAATTGGTAGTGTTTTTTTCAACGAAAATAGCAGTTTCATATGTTCCCCCATTGGTATAATTTCTCTCTTTTTTCTCTTTATTAACCTTAACATGTTATAAACCTACATTATATTACAGTTGTGTAACAACGATATTACATGAATCGCAATAAATTGCATATTTGAAATATACTTGTCTGTTTTTGAGGTTTAATGTTCAATAGATAGGGTATTTAATAGAAAGGACTATCTTCAATGGAGGTGCACGCATCATGAAACAGGAACCAGATGGATTGAGAAAGGATAAGAAGAGACTTCATGAAGTTCCCGCTAAAGCGAAAAATGGCGAATGGTCGACGAATGGTCATTCAAACTCTTCCACGGAGACAGACTGGAAAGCCTATCATCGAAATCCGCAACTTGACCATGCAGCTGGTGATTATGAGCCGCTCCAACATCGTGAAAAACTGCACATGTCCGAACATCCAAAACAAAAGATGAAAAACTCGAAAAAAATGAGCAACCCTCTCCTACGCGACTTGTCGACGCTTCCTACCTCAGGTGAACAGATGGATGACACCATCCATCTTCTCATGCAAGAAGAACTATATGCCGAGGGATTCGATCAACCCTAACCATTTTAAATAGAAGAACTAGGCTTTTTCTCCATACAAAAACCGCACCCCATTAAAGGGTTGCGGTTTCTTTATCTTCATTCAGCAAATCTTTTTGTACTGAAAGCGAAGTGTCAGCTACAGAAGACTCCCACCTCTGTAGATGGCGAGATGAATGCGGTTTGGTTTTCCTGTTCATCGGATATTCAGACGCCCGCTGAACGATAGAGGAACGCAGGCTAGGGTCGCCACGTCCTGTGGCAACGCCTGCATGACCTGCATCGTGCAGGCCCAAGCCTCCGGCGGATGTCACAGATTTTGAAAGGAGTTAATTGAGCTTTGCTCAATTCAATATCTGGACGCAGTTACGCCAAGGCGTAATTGATTTCCTTATACATCCAAATCTGTAATGACAATCACATCATCATGCTCAAGCAATGCAGTAATCGTCCATTCTGTTGATACGTTCCCTTCCAACAACTTCTCAATCGCAGCACGTTTTTTTTCACCAAAGGCAAGCAGGATCAGTTTTTTCGCGCGTAAAATGGAGGTGATCCCCATTGAGATAGCAGTCTCTGGAATCTTTTCATCATTTTCAAAATACTGGCTGTTCACGCCTAGCGTAGACTCTGTCAATTGAGCTACATGTGTAACAGAATCGAAAGGTGTTCCCGGCTCGTTAAAGGCAATATGACCGTTTTCGCCAGTCCCCAAAAGTTGAATATCCAGAGGATGCTTCAACAGCAACGCCTCGTAGTCTGCACATTCTTTATCCAAATCAGGCGCTGTGCCATTCGGAATATGTGTTTCTTTAAATTTCTTTTTCGCAAACAAATGATTTTCCATAAAGTAAGCATAGCTATTCGGATTCGATGCAGAAAGTCCGACGTATTCATCCAGATTGAACGAAGTGACATCCGAAAAATCAAGATCCGATGCTGCCCATTCTTTGTAAACAGGAATCATCGTACTCCCTGTAGCTAGACCTAATACATGGAGACGTCCATTTTCAAGCTCTTCTTTAATGATCCGGAAAACATGCTCCGCACCTTTTTCAGGGCTTTCAACTTTTAAAAGTTTCAAATTTTCCATATCAATCAACCGACTTTCCATTAGATTTTGCCACTGTCTAATTGTAATTTCCACAGACAGTATGGTCAACTTTGACGTATTTCAAAAAACTTTTCTCTATCAAATCCGTATTGTATTGCATTCCTTCAATGTATGCCGGATAGGTTCCGAAAACAATTGAAATGATTTGACGAAATGATGAAGTGTACGTGAACAAATCGTGACATAATGCCCTGCTTCGAAAGGCATAGGGATTCCCCTAATTCCACTATTTCACCATCGGATTATGATAAAGATAAGCGACATTCACTTCACGAGAAGAGGAGGTGTAACGATGACAAAAGGAAAACTGGACCCACACCAATCTAAACAAAAAGGAGCTCCCATCAGTTTGAAAGGGACTTTTATCGCAGTCATGTTGTTGGGTGTCTTCATACTCATCTCCTGGTTCGCACTTTACGCACTGTTTCTTTCAAGATAACACTATTTTTAGGAGGTAAACCTATGCATCTGCATAAATACGAAAAGATATGGCTCATTTTCGGAATGGGTTCTCTCGCACTTTTTTTAGCTATTATCGGCTTTGCCGCATTTTGGAAAGGAACACATCCTCAAAGCCATATCGAAACGATCGACCCGCAAAACATCGAAGCACATGAGGCATTCAAACCTGAAAATTTGGGTCTCCATGAAGTGGCAGATGGTAAATATATCGTCAATATCGTCGCCTCGGCATTCAACTATGACTTCGGGACAGATGAAAACGGAAATGCTGTCAAAACAATCCGTGTACCCAAAGGTTCCACTGTCCTTTATCAAATCACAACAAAGGACGTTGTACACGGCTTCCAGGTTGCAGGTACGAATATCAATATGATGGTGGAACCCGGACATATTAGCCGTTTTGAAACAGTCATGAAAAATACCGGTGAATTCACAGTCGTTTGTAATGAATACTGTGGAATCGGTCACCATATGATGTTCGGCACAGTGGAGGTGTATGAATAATGATTGCAAACAATCGATTGCTGTTTTCTAAAAAGGAAGCTCGTCTATATATGGCTTTTATGTATGTAACATTTATTTCTTTATTTATCGGCGGTTTGATGGGACTGTTGCAGACACTCGTCCGTTCCGGGAAATATACACTTCCTTTCAATATTGATTATTATACGATTTTGACCGTTCACGGAGTCATTCTTGGGCTCGTTCTTACTACATATTTCATCATCGGCTTTCAATTTTCGCTCATGGGAAAAACAGTCGGTATTTCCGATAAGCAACTAAAAGTCGCTTGGCTTTCTTTCTGGGTCATGATCGTCGGAACGATTATGACTGCGGTGACGATCCTAGTCGGTGAAGCATCCGTATTATACACATTTTATGCACCATTACGGGCACATCCAGCCTTTTATATCGGTCTCGCACTCGTCATCATTGGTAGCTGGATTGCAGCATTCGTCAACTTCCGCCAGCTCTATGTGTGGAAAAAAGCACATAAAGGGCAGAAATCACCATTGCTCGCTTTCATGGTGACGATCAATATGCTCATGTGGTTCATCGCCTCACTTGGGGTAGCATCATCCGTTCTGATCCAGTTCATCCCATGGTCTCTTGGCTATGTGGAAACGATTAATGTTTTGATGAGCCGTACATTATTCTGGTATTTCGGACATCCGCTCGTCTACTTCTGGCTACTCCCTGCCTATATGGCATGGTATGCATTGATTCCAAGGATTATTGGTGGAAAATTATTCAGTGATTCACTAGCAAGAATGTCTTTCATTTTATTGTTAATGTTTTCAATTCCAGTCGGCTTCCACCATCAATTAACGGAGCCTGGGATCGATCCTACGTGGAAATTCATCCAAGTCGTATTAACATTTATGGTTGTTATTCCAACTTTGATGACGGCGTTTTCGATCTTCGCAACATTCGAAACAACAGGGCGTAAAAAAGGCTATACAAGTTTGTTCGGCTGGTTTAAAAAACTGCCTTGGAAAGATGTACGTTTTCTTGCCCCATTCATCGGAATGGTTGCTTTCATACCAGGCGGAGCAGGCGGAATTGTCAACGCCTCCCACCAAATGAATGCGCTCATCCATAATACGATTTGGGTAACAGGCCATTTCCATTTGACAGCGGCAACGACAGTCATCTTGACATTTTTCGGAATCACTTATTGGCTCGTCCCTCATTTGACAGGGAGAAGGCTCACGCCGAAGTTGAATAAGCTCGGGATCATCCAGACATTCATTTGGACGATCGGGATGGCCATCATGTCAGGTGCCATGCATATCCAAGGGTTACTCGGCGGACCGCGACGTTCGAATTTCTCCAGTTATGCGGGTGGCGAACAAGTACAGATGTGGGTGCACTACCAACTCGCACAAGCGATTGGCGGTTCGATTCTCTTCATCGGTATTTTACTCATGGTTTACCTCTTCATCCAACTTGCCTTTTTCGCACCGCGTGGCGTTGAAGAATACCCGATTGCCGAAGAAGAAGCCGATGCCGAGCCGACACCTAAAATCCTTGAAAACTGGTATCTCTGGGTCGGTATCACAATCGCGCTCATCTTATTCGCCTATACGATTCCCGTATTCGATATTTTAAAACATTCCCCACCCGGCTCCGTCCCATTCGACTGGCCGATTGGAAGGTAATAAGAAAAGCCTATCCATGGAGAGTTTCTCTCATGGATAGGCTTATTTCATTCATCAGCTATTCGCTACGCGTTCGACTGCTGCCGCGACGTTCTGGTGGACATTCGGATCTAGTGGATGCGGCACTAAATCCCCCGGCTTTGTGCTCTCTACAATGGCTTGTGCAGCCGCGATGAGCATCGGGTACGTAATTTCCTTCGCATTTGCATTGAGCGCCCCTCGGAAAATTCCTGGGAAGCCGAGAATATTATTGACAAGGCGGCCATCTGCTGCAAATGCGGCACCTGCTGCCAGTGCATCCTCAGGCGTGATTTCCGCATTCGGATTGGATAATGCTAGGATAATTTGCCCTTTACGGACCATTTCCGGTTTGATCAACCCTGCAACACCTGTTGTAGCGACGATAATATCGCAAGTTTCCATCAGTTCTTCCACCGAATCCACAACTGACCCGCCATGATCGGCTAGGCGATTCCGCGCTTCTTCGTTGCGGTCGACCCCACGCATCTCTTTGACGCCATACTCCATAAGCATACGGCTAATCGCAAGACCCGCAGCACCCAGACCGATTTGCCCGACAACCGAATCCGCCAGCTCTACACCGGACTGTTGGCATGCAGAGATCACCGATGCGAGTGTGACAACGGCTGTTCCATGTTGATCATCATGCATAACTGGAATCGAGAGCTCCGCTTTCAAACGTTCTTCGATTTCGAAACAGTGTGGAGAACCGATATCTTCCAGCAAAATACCACCAAAGCCCTTATGTATATGCTTCACTGTTTCAACGACCTGATCGGGATCACTCGTATCGAGCAAAATCGGCACACCACTAATTCCCGCAAATTGATCGAATAATACGGCCTTCCCTTCCATAACAGGCATTCCAGCTACCGGACCGATATTCCCTAATCCAAGAATGGCAGTTCCATCGGTTACAATAGCAACCGAATTGGAGATACCTGTGAAGTATCTTGCTTGATCAGGATCGTTTTTGATCACTTCACAAACATTTGCCACACCCGGTGTGTAGACACGTCTCAAATCGCCGAGCGAACGGATTTCCATACGACCTTTCATATGAATTTTTCCGCCCTCATGCGCTTGTAGCACATCATCCGTTACAGCATGAACGCTAATGCCGCCGCCAATTGCATTCACGGCATCTACGATTTTAAGCAAATGCGCCTCATTTGAACATGAGATCGCTATATCACGAATGGTTGTTAACGTACCAACCTTGATCGTCTGAATATCACCCATATCTCCTTCCAGTTCACCGATCGCTTTTGCCACTTTCGCAAAGTTCCCGGGTACGGAAGGTGTTTCGATAATAAGATTACGCATAAACTGAACCTGTCCCATTGTATAACCTCCTGATGAATTACTCATCCTTATTTTACACGTAGTATGATGTCCGTACAACATCTCTAGCTTTTCTTCCCATCAATTACGCCTCGGCGTAATTGCGTCCAGATTTTGAATTGCGAATCGAACAGCGAAGGGTTCGATTTACCGTATTTCTGCGTCCTTTGCAGAAATTAAGGCACTTTCTTTCAGGACGCGGCGAACTTAGGTTGCCTTTCATTCAGCGGGCGTTCGAACACCCACTAAATTGGAAAACAAAACTGGCATTCATCTCACCACATACAGAGGTGGGAGTCTTCCGCTGAATGAAGATAAAAGTAACCGCCATCAAACCCTTTCACGGCTAATGGCGGTGCTGTTTCGCTAGAGCGTGCGTCTCTTAGTTTTTCGCTCCCTTTGGCATTGGAAGCAAGAGTTCTTCAGAAGAAGCAAAGAATCTATGAATCTCTTCAGCTGGAAGCGGTTTGCTGAAGTAAAATCCTTGGATTTCGTCGCATCCCATCGCTTGTAGCCTTTTCCATTGTTCTTCGTTTTCAACGCCTTCCGCAACTGTTTGAAGACCAAGCATTTGCGCCAATTGGACAATCGATTTAATAATGATTTCACTTTTCGGATCAACGTCAACTGTACGGACAAATTGCCGATCGATTTTTATCTGCTGGACCGGGAAATGTTGTAAGTAGATGAAAGCAGAATAACCGGTCCCAAAATCATCGATCGATACAGGAAAACCCATTTCGGATAATTGGTTGATTCGCTTGTTCACCGCCACATGATCTTCAAGTGCGACATTCTCCGTAATTTCAAGCTTTAGTTTCTGTGGTTCAATGCCCTTATTATTTGCACATTCCATTAAAAAGGCGGGAAGTTTCGTATGTAAAAAATGCCTTGGCGACAAATTGATTGAAATGGTCAAATGCCCTCTCCCTAGCTTTTCCCATACAGCCAATTGGGAAAAAGCCTCCTGGATGACCCACTCACCAATCGGGATGATGAGTCCTGTCGATTCAGCAAGTTCTATGAAATCGCCGGGAGCAATTAATCCCCTCTCCGGATGCTGCCACCTGATCAACCCTTCAAACCCGAGCACTTTCCCAGTTAGACAGTCGACTTGGGGCTGATAAAAAAGTCTGAACTCATTAAAATCCAACCCTCTTCTTAAATTCATTTCAGAAAGCATCGTTTCTTTCATGGTTCTGAACAGATCAGGTTTATAAAATCCCCTCGCTTTACGAGGCGATTTTTTACGCGCCGCTTCCAATGCGACTTGGGCAGCCTGCAATCCATCTTTGACATTGCTGACATGATCCGGAAAAGATGATACGCCAAAGCTGAAGGTCATATAGACTTCTTGCCCGCCCACTACCATAGGCTCTCTTAACACTTTAGCGATAAAATCAATATCCATCTCCCTTGTGACACGGTTTCCGCTATAGGGATAGAAAATGATAAAATGATCAAATCCGATGCGGGAAGTCAATGCCGGCTCAGGAAATAAATAACACAACCGATCCGCAATCAGTCTCAACACTTTTTCACCTGCGCCATGCCCAAGCGTTGCTTGCACTTCCGTAAACTGATCCAGAATCATATAGATGAATATACCCCGTTCTTTTTTCGCAAGCGACCGTATTTTCAACGACGCCTTTTCCGTAAAGGCATGTGGATTATCCAAACCGGTCAAGACATCCGTATAGGCAAGTGTCCGAATATGTTCCTCCGCTTCCAACCGATAAAGCCGGTCAAAAAGAAAGGACAGCATATCTGCAAGCGCCGCAATGACGGTCTCATCGAAAGACGTCCACGTCCGACGCGTTTCCGTTTCACAACAAAGTACCCCGCCGATCCCTTGGCTTAAGATGAGGGCTACGTCTAGCATGGATTTGACTGTTCCCCGCTTGCCGAGGTAACCATCCACTAGATCCTGCGTGGCGGGATGTGTCGTGACATCATCTACTGCTAATGTCCGCTCCTGCTGAATCGCTTTAAAATAGGAAGGCGTATCACTTCGGAATAAGCGTTCCCCCGATGTATGTTTAGATGAAGTGGCATCATAACAATTTTGAGCCGTCAATTCATCTTGCTCTTTATTAAATAACCAAATCCCTACTCTTTCACACTTCATAATCTTTGCAATCCGTCTACAAGTTTCTTCAAGCACAAGTTTAATGGAATCGTTTGTTACATTTAAGAATTTTGCCTGTGTAAAAAGAAGTTCCTGTTGTTGATGCAGTTCTTCCAATACCGCATTCACTGATTCAGCGGAAAGCTCTCTCCCATATCCCATCTATCTTATCCCCTCCTTCTTTCTATCTGAATAAAGTCATATTTTGTCGAAATTCGCTTATTATTGCGATTATAACATGGATTTGTTTGGTAGATAAATAGAATGGCCTTTCCGTTTTTTTATAAATTCGGGCTTCGTAATTCACTTTCATATACAAAATAATTTTTCATCCGATGAAAATCCCACTTTATTCATCCAAATCATTTCCCGTAATACATTCGACATGTTTTTGTAACATAAATGTAATTTAACGAAAGATTGTACTATAAATCTAGCGAAGGTAGAATAGTAGTAGATAGTTTGTCGTGGAAAGGGGAAAAATGAGATGAAAAAGAAGGCTTTTTCGATTTTGGCAACGGTTGCGCTTGCAACATGTATCGCAACCGGTACCGCTGAAGCGGCGACACAATCCTATACTGTGAAGTCAGGCGATACTTTGTGGAAAATCGCAACAGCACATAAACTGACAGTTGATGAACTGAAAAGCTTAAATAAGCTAACTTCCGATGCGATCAAAGTTGATCAAAAATTGATTGTCAAAGCAAATAATGGGGGAACGACATCCACAGCGGGATCGTCAATCACTTCTAACAAGAACACTGTTGTGAAACCTGTCACTTCTTCCACCAATGGATGGAAAACAACTACCGCTTCGATAGGAAAAGGGCAAAGTCCATCGCTTTCAACTGAAAAAATCATGTTGAATGCCGTTGAATTGGCTCATCCTCTTCTCGATACGCCGTATACGTGGGCTGGTATCACGCCAGAAGGTTTTGACTGTAGCGGATTCATCTACTATGTATTTACATCTGCCGGATTGGATTTGCCGCGAATGGATACCCTCAGCCTATACAGCAATTCCGCCTACGTGGACATGCCTATGCCAGGTGATTTAGTCTTCTTTGAAAATACATACAGAAGCGGAATTTCACATGCGGGCATTTATTTGGGCGATGGAAACTTTATACATGCGGGTACGAAAAAAGTAGAAATTGCATCCGTCGACTCCGCTTACTGGAAGGATAAATTTACAGGCTATAAACGTTTCAATCTTCTTCAATGATCAATTACGCCTCGGCGTAATTGCGTCCAGATTTTGAATTGAGCAAGCCTCAATTCACTCCTTTCAAAATCTGTGACATCCGCCGGAGGCTTTATCTTCGTTCAGCGGGCGTTTTGAACACCCGCTGATCAGGAAAACAAAACTGGCATTCATCTCGCCACCTCCAGAGGTGGGAGTCTTCCGCTGAATGAAGATAAAAGAGCTGTTTCAGAAAACTGATTTTCTGAAACAGCTCTTTTCATTTTCCTTGTGCATCCCTTAGTTCAAACATCCGGTCCGTCCACGCATCCACCCTTTCAATGATTGCTTGACGATCCGCTTCGTTCTGTTCCATTTTCCTCTTATCAATAGCATTTTTAATCTCTTTTCCGCGTTGATCTTTCTCCTTGACCATTGCTTTCAACTCATCAGCAAGTTCCTTGGGTACCATTTTCTCGCTCCGCATAATAGAAATAGCAGAGTTGAAACGGTCCGCTTCATTTAGCGTCGCGTAAAAGAAACGATCCGAGAGTCCGCTACGGGTGACAGTTTCATCCCACGACTGGCCCCAATGATTGATAAGTGAATTGGATTTGCTCATAATATCCTGCAGCGAAGGTAGCCATTGGGTCTCGATGGAATTATCAAGCTCATCGATCGTCTTCGCGGAAATATAGTCACCGTTACCGGCAGCAGCGACGTCTTTCAACTGGTTCTCCCCCGCTGTATCGACATCAAAGCCAATAATATTGACAGCTCTTCTGTCGTCTTCCATGGCAAATGCCTTTGCTGCGGCAACCGGATCACCATCACAAGTTTCGGCCCCGTCACTTACGATATAAAGCGTGACATTATCCGTCGATCCTTCCATTTGGTCACGGACGAAATCAATCGCATTGGCAAGGGGCGTCCATCCTTTCGCTTGCACATCGTTCAACGCTTTGGCAAATTGCGCTGAATCGTACTTCTGAAGTGGATAGACATCTTCGATCGTCGTGCAAGATAACTCTTTATCCGATTTGTTTTGCGTACCCGCATGGCCATAAACGACAAGTGCGATATCATCATCTCCGCCAATTGTCGTCGCGAAACGCCCAGTCGCTTTCTTAGCGATACCCATCTTCTGTTTCCCTTCCACATTCAAAAGCATGCTGGAACTCGCATCGAGTAATATGAACGTCTTTCCTGGATCGATGACCTCTTCTCCCTCTTGGTCTTCTATCTCCCCAGGCTCAGGCAAATAGGGCTCAAACCATGCGACACTATAATCATCCAGATTCGTTGCCGCTTGACCGTATGCATTGCTGCCAATGTAATAATGGAGTGCCTTGAACAAGTCTTCCGGATCTTGGGTCTCCGCTGTCACTTCGGCCAGCTTTTCAGTTAAATCCTCTTCATAATCTCCCAGTCCGAAAAACCCCCACACTTGCGCTGTCTCTTTTTCATAAGGTATATCAGCTGTGAAAATGCCCGGCTCTTGGGCACGGAAGCTCTCTTCCGAATCTGGTATGGTAATTTTCCGAATGAAATCAAGCTCGGATTCATTCTCTTTTTTTGGTGCTGCTTCTATTTCTACTCCTTCTTCATCGACAGTCTCCGCCAATCCAACATCTTCAGGCGGTTTTTGTTCATCCACTACCTCTTTTTCTGAACATCCCCCAACCACCAAAACTAGTAAAAAGAAAATTGCCAAGCGCCACTTTCTCCTCATCCCAAACCCCTCACTCGCAACCTATTTTTCTATATATTAACAATCCAAACAAATGTTTACGAGAGGATTTCCGATAACTCTGGAAAATAATCCGAACACCCTACTACTTAAGGCTCAATACGGTTTACTGGATTCTTTAAAGGATATTTTCATATGAAATTAATATGGCTTTGCTAGTAGGTAGGGATTGAGCGTTAGATTTTTTTGTTGAGCATGGATTATAATGTTTTGAGCACTTGGCGAGTGACTTTGAGCGCGAGGGGATTCTTTGAGCACACAACGATTGGCTTTGAGCGCGGGGAGGATTCTTTGAGCACACGACGAGTGACTTTGAGCGCGAGGGGATTCTTAATGAGCGCGTGGATTTTCCCTTCCCCTAATAGCTTTGAAACCTTGTCACTCCAATAATAGTTGGATATACTAGATAGAGGAAGCTTTCACTAAATCTTACTATCTTGGACGGAGTGATATGATTTGTTCAAGGATAACCGCTATATTGATTACAATGCAGCTGGATTCCGCAAAGACCTGATTGCCGGTATCACGGTTGGAATTGTCGCCATTCCGCTTGGGATGGCTTTTGCCATTGCTTCCGGCGTCAAACCCGAATATGGCTTGTATACAACTATCATTGCCGGTCTTCTTGTCGCTTTATTTGGAGGTTCTCGTTTCCAAATCGCCGGGCCGACAGGGGCTTTCATCCCTATACTACTCGCCATCGTCTTGCAATATGGTTACGAAGATTTGTTGATTGCCGGGTTCCTGGCAGGTATCTTTCTTCTCATTATGGGTTTTCTCGGGGTTAGCAATCTCATCCATTTTGTGCCGCGATCCGTTACAATCGGTTTTACATCTGGAATCGCCATCATTATTTTTACTGGTCAGCTTGGTAATTTCTTTGGATTGACAGGGTTGGAGAAGAAAGAATTTTTCCACGAAAACATGATCGACCTTGTCAGACAGTTGCATACGGTTAACTTCTATAGTGTGGCGATTGCCCTAATCGGTCTTGCCATCATTTTCTTTTTACCGAGAATCGCACCGCGTGTTCCGTTGCTGCTCGTTGCCTTACTCATTCCAACACTTGTTTCGTTCTTCCTGTTTCCAGGTAAAGTCGAAACGATCGGCACTGCATTTGGCGGGATACCTAATTCAATACCGAGCTTTCATTTTCCACAAATTACGCTATCAAAAATTGTTTCTCTTTGGCAACCTGCACTCATTATTGCAGCATTAGGTGCAATCGAATCGCTATTGTCTGCAGTCGTTGCGGACGGAATGGCAGGAGGTCAAAAACATCATTCAAAGCGGGAACTTTTCGGCCAAGGGATTGCGAACATCGTCTCTCCATTATTTGGCGGAATACCCGCTACAGGTGCAATCGCGCGAACTGCGACAAATATCCGGTCCGGAGCTGTCAGTCCCATTTCCGGCGTAGTGCAAAGCTTGTTCGTTTTGGCTTTCCTACTTCTATTTGCCCCGTATGCATCCCATATCCCGCTCGCGGCGATGGCTCCCATCCTAATGTTCGTCGCTTGGAATATGAGTGCAAGACATGCATTTGTCCACATACTTTCTGTACGATCTAGTGATTCTATTGTGTTATTGACAACGTTTCTTCTAACGATTTTTATCAATTTAACAGTTGCTGTACAAGTGGGAATCTTACTGGCAGCGCTCTCTTTCCTACGAAAAATGAGCGGGAAACTCAGCATGAAAGAAGGGAAACTTTCCGAAGTGGAAGTTGTCAAATTCGGAGATAGCGATCGTTCTTCACTCATCAAATATATCGTCGAAGGACCGCTTTTCTTCGGAACAGCCAAAGTATTCGAAGACCAATATCCGAAGCTCCTTGCTACGAAAGCGAAAAAGATCATCCTGGACTTAGAGCATTTATCGGTCGTTGACGCAACAGGCGAAGCCGGTTTCTTTGCCCTGCTAGACGATGCAGAAAAAGCAGGCAAACAGATCATTGTAAAACGTCTACCGAAAGAGAAATTGCTTCTATTTAAAAAGAGCGGATTATATGACAAAATCGGGGAAGAGAATTTCTTTATGTAACATAAAAAGAAGGCACCTAATCAATTTAGGTTGCCTTCTTTTTATTATAAAGTAATGACTCCAAATAAGACCGCCGCAATGGTCATGCAGATTGTCGTTCCATACGCCCACTTAAAGAGGAATTTCTGATGGTCTCCAAAATCGACCCCTACTAATCCAATAAGAATAAATGTAGCAGGTACTAGTGGAGATAACGGATAGCCAGCTGTCGAATGCCCTAATAGAGCGGCTCTCCCTATTTCGACAGGGTCAATCCCAAAATTAGCGGCTGTTTCGGCAAGAATCGGAAGAATCCCGAAATAATAAGCATCAGGTGAAAAAACAAAACCGAGCGGAAGGCTTGTCAGCGCCACAATGACAGCCATATGTGAGCCAAGCCAATCCGGAATAATCGAAACGAGTGTTCCAGCCATCGCATCCATCATACCCGTTCCACTAAATATCCCTGTGAAGATTCCTGCCGCGAAAACTAACGTACAAATCATGACAAAGTTATTAGCATGACTTAAAATCATATCCTGTTGTTTTTGCGGATTTGGGAAGTTGACAAACAATGCAATCGCAAAAGCTACTGCAAACAAAATTTGAATCGGTAACACTTCCATCACTAACATAGTCATCAGAACAAGTGTCAATATCAAGTTAAACCAGAATAGCTTGGAAGTTCCGCGCTGGACCTCAGCGGTAGCCGCTTGTTCGGTCAAAGCCATGAAAGCTTCCGGCTGTATGACTCCTAGTCTCGCTCTCTCCTTCTTGCCGAGAATATAGGCAACGAGAAGTGTCCACAAAAGACCTACAATCATTACAGGAATCAACGGAATGAATAAATCATATACCTCAACATGTAAACTAGCCGCAGCTCTTACTAAAGGGCCTCCCCACGGAATGATATTCATCACACCAGCTGCCAACGAAACAACGCAGGCCAATATGAGACGGTTCATACCCAATCTTTTGTAAAGCGGAAGCAATGCTGAAATGGTAATCATGAACGTTGAGGATCCATCCCCATCCAAACCAACTAACATGGTAATAATAGCAGTTGCTAACACAAGTTTTAACGGGTCACCTTTCACAAAACCGAGAATTTTCGCAATTAAAGGATCGAATAACCCCACGTCAATCATTAATCCAAAATATAATATGGCAAAAACAATCATGACTGCCGTAGGTGTAACTTTGATAATCCCATCCATCATCATCTGTCCCATCTCCGCACTAAACCCGCCTATCAAAGCGAAAGCGACAGCTACGAAGACAAATGCAACGACGACCGAAAGCCGCTTCGTCAGGACTAACAGAAGAAAAGTGGCAATCATGGCAAATCCTAAAATCGATAACAATTTAAAACTCTCCCTTTTTATGCAAAACAAAACTCATATGTAAGTTCCCAATGCCTAATTATTCAAAAAATAAATTCTATGTCCCTCCTAATTTATTAGATACTCGATTACCTTTCTTCGTAATATGTAATATATTAAATACATATCAAATAGAGTAATTTATTAAGCAAGATTAGTCAATGCTTTTCGAAACATTCCTTAAAAGACACCTTTTCATCCAGTTCACTGAATGAAAAAGTGTTGAATTCATTTTAAAACATTTAGACTATCCCTTGCTCTTTCAATCTTTTAAAATCCTCGAAGGAGAAATTCATGAATTCCGTGTAGATCTCTTCATTGTGTTCTCCATGAGAAGGGCCGTTCCAATCAATGTCACCCGGTGTACCCGACAGTTTCGGTACAATACCCGGTACTAACACCTTACTTCCATCGGGTAAATCGACTTCACGCAACATCTCACGTGCATTGTAATGTTCGTCTTCCACAATTTCCTTGATGCTATAGATGGGTCCGACTGGTACGGACACTTCATCCAGAATTCGTTGTACTTCTTTTAACGGGTGCTGTTTTGTCCATTCCTCGATTGTCGCATCGATGAATGTAACATCATCCGCACGCCCTTGGTTAGATCCGTATTTCGGATTAAGGGCGATATCTTCCCTTCCAATGGCCATCATAAGTCGTTGGAAAATCTTATCTCCATTTCCACCGATGACTACATGCTTGCCGTCCGCACATTCATATGTATTGGAAGGTGCAATTCCCGGCAATGTACTTCCTGTCCGCTCTCTAACATGCCCTGCTAAATCGTATTCCGGTAAAATTCCTTCAAGCAAGCTGAATACAGATTCATATAATGCAACGTCTACAACTTGCCCTTTCTTTTCCGGATCTACATCTCTCGCTCGCAGGGACATCAATGTACCAATGACCGCATACAAACCTGCGACCATATCACCGAGTGAAATTCCGACTCTCACAGGAGGCAAATCAGGATAGCCAGTCAGATACCGCAATCCACCAATTGCTTCTGCTACACTACCAAAGCCCGGCTTTTCTTTATACGGGCCTGTTTGTCCATAGCCGGAAATCCGTGTCAAAATGATGGAAGGATTGATTTTCTGCATCTCTTCGAATCCAAGTCCCCATTTCTCTAAAGTTCCCGGTTTGAAATTTTCAAGCACGACATCCACTTTTTCAATGAGTGTTTTCACAATTTCCTGTCCTTCTGCATCTCGTAAATTGAGCGTAATTGATTTTTTGTTTCTTGCCTGTACGTACCACCAGACAGACGTATCCTTGTGCATGATACGCCAATTCCGAAGCGGATCTCCGTTTTTCGGCTCTTCTACTTTGATCACTTCCGCACCAAATTCCGAAAGTATTTTTCCCGCAAATGGTGCAGCAACGATATTTCCCAATTCCAGGACCCGAATCCCTTCCAATGGTTTTCTAGCCATCTATTTTTAGCCTCCCTCTGTTACGCAACTGACTTCAATAAGAGGCTTTTTTCGTTAAATTTCCAACCTTATTATTTTGGTCAGCTCTGCTTTTCTGATTACATGTTTTGTCATAAGTCCCTATTTTTCGATGAATGTATGCAATTCTCCTATGAGTCAGAATAGAGTAATGAGTTCTATTAGTCAATGTTATTTTGAAATTAAAAAAATCTTCTTGTATTGTATCTACAATACAAGAAGATTTTTTGATTTATTCATTCAACAACGATGCTTTCTGCAACGCGGACGCAAGTACCCTTGCACCCATATCGAGCGCTTCACGGTTGAATGTCATATCGGGATGATGAAGCCCCGGTCCCAAATCCGCTCCGATGCCAATCATGGCCGCTTTCAATTCCGGATTGTGAATCGTGTAAAAATGGAAATCATCACTGCCAGATGTGATGATGGCAGGCGCAAATGCTTCTTCGCCGAGCGTTTCCACAATTGCTTCCGCCGCAAGGGATGCCGCCTCTTCAGAAACCTCAGCGGCCGGCGTATAATCGCTCCAAACCATTTCGATTTCTACATGATGCAGTTTGCCGATCGCTTCAATGCCTTCGGAAACCCGTTCTTTTAATTCATTCAACACCTCGTTCGATTGTGCACGTGTATCGATGGCAAACGATGCTGTTCCTGGAATAATATTGAGACTATCACCGCCAGCTTGCACCTTGGTCAACTTTGCCGAGTATGCTTCATAGGGAGAAAAGTGAATCGTTTTGATGAATTGCGCAATCGCAAACAAAGGATCGAGTGCATTGTTCCCTTGCTGCGGGCGTGCCCCGTGTGCATCTTCTCCCTTAATTTTCCCTTCGAGGAATAAAGCCGCCCCATGATGGATTGCCGGAGCTACTTTTCCGAATGGTATTTCTTCCTGTGGACGTAGATGGACGCCAAATAGATGAGACACCCCGTCAATCGCCCCTCGCTCAATCATCGAATTGGCCCCATTGCCTTTTTCTTCAGCTGGCTGGAAGATGAAACGGATTTTACTACCTAGCTCTTCCTGTTGTAAATAAGTAAGAGCCCCTAGAACCATCGCCATATTCGCATCATGCCCGCAAGAATGGTTCGCCTTGTAGACTCCCCCAACTTCCTGCCACAATGCATCAATGTCGGCACGCACCGCAATGATGCGGTCACCTTCCCCGATTTCTGCTACAACACCTGTCACATCATCAAAGGTATGATGTCTTACCCCCATCTCCGCTAGTATTTCCGCCAATTTCGCTGTCGTCTTCACTTCTTTCCAACTCACTTCAGGATGTACATGGAAATGAGCAAACCATTCTGCGATTCTTTCTTTGACGTCCATTTGAAAACACTCCTATCCTACTTAACTAAATCATTCGTTTCTTTTTAGAATAGCCTATCTTTCGGAAAATAAATAGAGGCGGCATTGAAGTATAAGGGGACTTTGAGCACAAGAGATACATTTTGAGTGCGTGGGGATTTTTTGAGCTTTAGAATGACACTTTGAGCGCGTGGGGGGATTCTTTGAGCACTAGAACGGCTCTTTGAGTGCGCGGAGGGATTCTTTGAGCACTAGAACGGCTCTTTGGAGCGCGAGGGAAATCCTTTGAGCACTAGAACGGCGCTTTGAGCGCGTGGGGGGATTCTTTGAGCGCGAGGAGAAACTTGCTATTCATTCACAATAAAAAGACTATCCCGCAATCATTAACGAGATAGCCTTTCCATGAACACTTATAATTTCCACTTCACCCTTGCGTATATAGCGAGCATCACAAAGTTCAAAGCAGCACTGATCACAGTACCATAGGCGATTGCCGAAGCACCGTATTCTTCCATCATCGCATAGATAACCGCTATATTAATACCGAAGACGCTGATCAAACTGAAAATGACAGGCGCCATGGAATTTCCTTTTGCGTAATAGAAACGTGTAATATACGTATTGGCAGCCAGGAAAAACATCGATAATGTAAATACGCGAAAAAGTGGAACGATCAGGAGCATGGACTCCTCTGTCGCTTCTCCATGTCCGTAAACGAGGCGGACGAGTGGATCAGCTAAAAAGTAAGCAACCACAGTTGCCGGTACGAGCAATGCGACCAAATAGAGCATTCCTTTTTTGTAAAGCGCGCGAACAGTTTCCATATCCCCTTCGCCCTCTTTTTTACTTAACAGAGGATAGATCACCGTCGTCACAGCGGTCATCATGATCGCCTGTGGAAAGCCGGTTAATTTGGAAGCAAAGTTCACTGCGGAAATTGTCCCTTCTTCAAGCCCCGCTGCTACAATTCGATGGATGATAAAATAAAACTGCAAAGAAGCACCGCCGAATAAAATCGGCAAAGCGATAACCCATAACCGCTTCACATCATCAGACATTGCAAAAGATGGTTTCAATGAATAAAGCCGAGATTTGCGTAAACCCACATATAAAAAAACGCCCATTAACAACGCACCGAATAGCGCACCGATTCCATACGATTCCGGCCCGAAATAACCGGTCAACAGAACGGCGATACCGACGAATGAGGCATTATAGAGCAGAACCGAAATACTCGACAAATTGAATTTGCCATTCACATTGAGCAACCCACTCATCCAAGTGGACAGCACGAGGATAATGGAAGAAGGCATCATCCAAAGATATAGATTGCGCGTCATTGCGAATTCCTTTTCGGTCAAATCTTCGAACATCATATGCAGTAAAGGATCCGTGAAGGCCATAAGCAAAGCCGTTATCGCAACTGCCGAGACAAGAACGGTCGTAAACGACTTGCGTACATACATTGCCTTGTCCGATTGCGTCGAATGATAAACGGAGATGAATGCCGTCGTCAATGCGCCCCCCAATACAAGGTAGATGAAGTTTGGAATCGTATACGCCGTTATGATTGCATCAGCCGCATTCGATGTCCCATATTGATTGGAGATAACGACTTCCCGCAAAAATCCAAACAACCGCGCCACAATATTGATGACTGCGACAGCCCCGATAATTTTCAGCATTTTACTCATCGCGAGCAACCCGACCTTTCCCCGCTGAACGATAAATCGACAACAAATTAGCCAAGATCGTCTCAAAGGAGTTCGCTGTAACTCTTTCACGGACAACCGTGTCATCGATCCCTTCAGCGTTCTCTCCAATCGCATTCCATAATCCAGTCGCCAAGGATGCCGGATTTTCCGGTTCGACCAAGAAACCCGCCCCATCTTTCAATAAATAAGACAAGCCCCCGACATCAGTACCAACTACTGTTGTTCCCGCAGCCATCGCCTCCAGTGCGACCAATCCGAATCCTTCATGGTGTGAAGGCAAGACGAGCGTGTCTGACGCGGCCATCCATAGCGCCAAGTCCGATTGGCTAAGTGGTTCTTTGAAAAAGATATCCTCCACATCATTTTCTTGGATGAACGATCGAAGTTCCCCAGCAAAAGCATCGTCCTTTTGAGAGCCGACAATATACAATCGACTATCCGGTAGCGACATCTTTAACGAATCAAATGCCTCAACAAGCTCAAGCAATCCTTTCGCACGAATGACGTTGCCTACGTATAGCATGATTTTCTCTTCAATTGGAAGGCCTAGTTGCTTACGTGCCTCGGCTTTCGGCACTTCTTTGAATACGGACGTATCGACCCCCATGCTCATGACGTGGACCTTGGCTTCGGGAACCCCAAAACGGGTTGTCACATCTGCGTGCAGTTTATCACCGACGACGATGACAGCTTCGGCTTGTTGTAAAATACGCTTTGTCATGTCGGCGATACGCTGACTTTTCGCAGCCATTTGGTCAATATCCCCGCCGTGGACCGTTACGACGTAAGGAATCCCGAATACTTTCTTACCGACCAAGGAAAGCACACCCGTCGGAAATGCATAATGTGCATGTGTGAGTGCAATCACTTTCCGATTTTTAATCATCTGCCAAACCGCGCGTCCGCACCACGTCATATATTTTTTAAGGGCAGCCTTTCTCCCTTTTCCTGGATCTTGAATGGCAACGACGTCCACCTCGACGCCCGCCGATTCAAGTAACCGCACTTGGTTTTTCACAAAAATGCCATATGTCGGATGTTCCGCTGACGGATACATATTACTAAATATCATTATTTTTCTCATTTCCATTTTCAATCCCATCTATCTAAGTAGAAACGTGCCTGGCGTCCAGTGCACTTTTAGAATGTTTCGCATCTAACGATTATAACACATCGAGTTGAATCCGACTCTTCCCCTCCCCATCTATATTATAAAAATACAAAAAGCGCCAAATGACAGGTTGAATAAACTTTGTCATTTAGCGCTTTTCAACTTCATTCTCTATGATTCTCCCTTTTGTAACCCACTTGTAATATAACTGTAATCAAATAATAGGTTTACCTATGCTAAGATGGTTCACAGACAAAGCACGCGGGTTATAGACGTGCGAAAGGGGAATTTGAGTAACAAAATGAAACGTTTGTTTTTTTATGTTTTAGCAAGTCTACTTATTTCAACGTCTATTCCGTCAATGGCTTCTGCAAGTTCAACAACTTCGCTCGTGAATACAGCACGCGCTTATATAGGTACCCCATACGTTTACGGTGGGACAACCACTTCCGGTTTCGACTGTTCTGGTTTCGTGCAGTATGTGTTTGAAAAGGAAGGGATTTCCTTACCAAGAACGACTGGACAAATGTATAAAACAGGAACGTCCGTTGCTAAAAATGCTCTTCAAATTGGAGACATTGTCTTCTTCAATACAACTGGTAAAGGTGTTTCACACAACGGTATCTACATTGGTGCCGGGAAATTCATTCACTCTTCTACTAGTAAAGGCGTCATGATTTCTTCTATTAATGACCCTGCCTATTGGGGTAGCCGCTATATCGGGGCTAAGCGTGTGAAAGATTTCTCTTCTGAAAAAATGGTAGCCGCTGACGATTCACTGAAATCTAAGAAGATCGACTATGCAACACGCGCTGAAATTGCCGAAACGCTCTCCAAAGAACTCAATTTGACAAGTACAAGCACGCAATCCGTCTTTTCTGACGTATCCGCCGACCATCAGAGCGCTGGTGCAATAGCGGCGGTCGCTGAAGCTGGTATCTTCTCAGGTAACAATGGAGAATTCAATCCGGATGGTCTGTTGACGCGGGCACAACTTGCGAAAGTGCTAGTGGAAGCATTCGATCTTGAAGGCTCCACACCAGCATCCTTTAAAGACGTACCTGCTGATCATTGGGCGCATGACTATATAAATACGCTTTACCTTCATAACATCACTACAGGTTATGGAGACGGCAATTTCGGACTGAATGATAATGTCACTGCTAAACAATTTCAGACATTCATCGATCGCCTGAAAAAATAATGAATGAAGGAAGACTGGATGTTCCACAACTGGGACTTCCAGTCTTTTTTGTAAAAAAAAGTCGAATATAGTTAAATATCATTATGGCTTTATACGCCATTCGCTGTTAAAATGAAACTATGATTCTAGTATACTAAGGGAGGATACAATGAAAACAATTAAGTGGGCTGTAACAATTGCGATCTTTTTCGCGCTTGTTTCCGTAGTTCCTACACATTCTTCTGCCCAGTTCCAGTTCACGGATGTATCAAAAAATGATGAGCATTATGAGCAAGTTCATTACATAGCTGAACTCGGTATTATTAACAAAGTTGCCAAGTTCAACCCGAACGACAATCTGACGCGGGCACAAGCCGCTAAAATGCTCGTCATCGCGACCAAGAAACAGAACATCCCGACCCCTTCCATCAAATTCAAAGATTTGAAAGCGGGTACGGAACAGTATGAATTCGCAAGTCGTGCCGTTTCACTCGGCTATTTTAAAACGGCCGCTGACGGCAGCTTCAAACCGAATGAAAAACTGAAGCGTGGCGAAATGGGGAATGCATTAGCAGTCGCGTTCAACCTTTCTGAAAAGATCACTGCCGATCATCCGCTCCTGTTAAGCGATATGAAAGGACATGCCTACGCCGAACGCATTAACGGTCTCTATTATGCAGGCATTACACAAGGCGACAGCGGTAAATTTCTGCCGAATAACCATTTGACTCGTAAACATTTCGCACTGTTCGTTGCACGTGCATTAAATGATAAGTATAAGTTACCCGTCAAATCACCTGACCAAACATCGAGCACGTATTTTGTCAAAGTGAACACGGGCGGCGATACACTGAACGTACGCACTTTACCATCCGTCGATGGCTCCATCATCGCACGTTTAAAGCATGGTGATATCGTCGAAGTGATTGCTCAATCCGGAGATTGGTTGCTCGTTTTACTGGATGACGAAGAAGGCTATATTAACGGCCGCTATACCGTTGAAGTTGGAACGGAATTGCCTGAACCTCCAGTTCAGCCGGAACAACCATCCATTACGAGTGATCTGCTAGGAAAAGTGACTGTCAGTAGCTTGAACATGCGGGAAGGCCCTGGCACCAATTCAGTGGTTATCAGCACGTTGAAAAAGGGGCAAACAGTTTCCGTCCTTTCACTAGACGGCAATTGGGCGAAAATCCATGTCAATTCACAAACAGGTTATGTTCATAAATCCTATTTGAAATTGCTTAACCAAAAAGGTGGAGCACTCAAGGATCGGATTATCGTCATTGATGCTGGTCACGGCGCACATGATGGGGGCGCTACGAAAAATAAAGTGACAGAAAAAAGCATTACATTGAAAGTAGCCAAACTTGTAGAAGGAAAACTGCAAAAAGCAGGGGCAAAAGTTCTGATGACCCGTTCCAATGATACATTCCTTTCCTTGGAAGAGCGGACTGAATTCGCGAAAAAACATTATGCGGAAGCTTTTGTTTCCATCCATGTCAATTCCGCGGCTGCTTCATCCGCAAAAGGTACGGAAACGTACTTTGACTCGTCAACGAATGCCAACTCGGCAGAAAGTAAATCGTTGGCAACTTACATCCAGAACAACCTTGTCAAAAGAGCGGATATGGTGAACCGTGGTGTGAAAGACAATCGCTTCTATGTCATCCGGAATAACAATATCGCTGCTGTTCTTGTCGAACTAGCCTTTATTTCAAATGCGGATGATTTCAAGAAACTGACAAGTGATGAATACTTGGAAATCTATGCAGAGTCGATCTATCAAGGGCTCGTACAGTACTATTCAGCTCCATAAGCTATTCAAAGAGTGTAGATCTATCTACACTCTTTTTTTTGATTGTCTAGAAATATTTACTAAATAGTCATTTGTCCAAACTGAGCTTTGTGATAAACTAAAAGGACAGACTATTTAGTAATTTACTCATAGACTTTGACGCCGTGAGAATAGTCAAAAAACGCAAAGGATGGTGCAAGATGACGACAAAATATTTCAAAGGGACTGCAGCTGCCATGCTATTGATGAGTATAGCTGCAACGACTCCTGCTCTCGCTGCCGAAACACCGGTTGCAGCAACAGGGGATTTTTCACTAACGGTGTTCCATACGAATGACACACACGCAAATCTTGCGACAACGGCTGAACGTGCAGCACTTGTCAAAGAATTGAGGGCGGAAAAGCCGTATAACGTGCTGCTCGACGCGGGTGATGTTTTCTCCGGTACACTTTACTTCAATGAATTTCAAGGGCAAGCCGATCTCGCCATCATGAACTATCTCGGCTATGATGCGATGACTTTCGGCAACCATGAATTCGACCTCGGTGGATCATCGGAAGGCCACAAAGCGCTTGCTAACTTCGTGAAAGGGGCGAAATTCCCATTCGTTTCTGCGAATGTCGATTTCTCTGCTGATGCGCACTTTGATGGGCTGCAGACAAAAGACATCACCGCCGATGCAGAGGATGGCAAGATCTATAATGGCATCATTAAAGAAGTGAATGGTGAAAAAATTGGGATTTTCGGTTTGACGACGGAAGAAACGGTCGATATTGCGAGCCCCGACAAAGTGACCTTCACGAACTATATTACGGAAGCGAAAGCCGCAGTCTCTGCATTTGAAGAAGCAGGCGTCAACAAAATTATTGCCCTTACACATATCGGCTTCGACGATTCTCCGAAGTATGACAATGATATTTTACTGGCAGAAAATGTTCCTGGCATCGATATTATTGTCGGCGGTCATACACATGTGAAACTGGACGAGCCTTATGTTCTGAATAAAGATACAGAGCCTGTCGTCATCGTCCAAGCGAATGAATACAATAAATTTTTAGGCCAACTGGACGTCACTTTCGATGAAAACGGTGTGATTAAAGACTATGCAGGAGTCCTCCATGCGATTGGTGGAGAAAACGCTGAACAAGATGCGGAAGCGGCAGCTATCTTGAAACCGTTCGCCGATCAAGTAAAAGCGACGACAGAAAAACCGATTGGTGCGACAGCGGGAGTATTCCTGAGTGGGTTGCGTGATCTCGGCGGTGTCCGTGCCGGTGAAACGAACCTAGGGAACTTGATTACAGATGGAATGTTGAAACGCGCCAAAGAAATCGATCCGGACACAGTCATTGCATTTCAAAATGGAGGCGGCATCCGAACATCCATTGATAAAGGGTCGATTACATATGGCGAGGTGCTCTCTGTTCTACCTTTCGGAAATCCACTTGCCATCGTCGAGCTAAGCGGAGCGGAGTTAAAATCCACATTTGAGCATGCTGTGAAAGAATACCCGAAAGAATCGGGCGGTTTCCTACATGTCGCAGGAATGAAGTATATCTTCGACGGTGAAGCAGAAGCAGGAAGTCGAATCATTTCGATTCAAATTGATGGGAAAGAAATCGAAGATGACAAAATGTACAAAGCAGCAACAAATGTTTTCACAGCTCGTGGTGGAGACGGCTTCGAAGCGCTAGGTAAAGCATATGAGGCAGGCCGTGCAAGCGAACCTGGATTCTCCGACTGGGAGAACTTCGCAGATCATATGAAATCCATCGGAATAATCTATACTGGGATTGAAGGACGTATCCTTGCCAAAGTGCCATATAGCGATTTGGCATACGATCACTGGGCATATCCATACGTATCCGATCTCTATTACCGCGGCGTGCTAAAAGGGTCCGATACGACTTTCGCTCCTTCACAAGAAATGACACGGGCGCAAGCGGCCTCCTGGATTGTCCGCTCACTCGATTTGAAAGCGGAAGGCACTGCCCCATTCAGTGACATTAGCAGTTATGCAGACGACACAAAGGCTGAAATTGCAGCAGCTTATGAAAATGGCCTGATCAAAGGCATCGATGGCAAGTTCATGCCAAGCGAAAAAGTGACACGGGCACAATTCGCATTAATGCTTGAACGTGCTTTCGAAAGCTACACGGGCGAAACCTATAAAGCATCTACCAAAGCCCCTTATAATGATTTCGGAAACTATGGGGCTGAAGCGGTCAACGCAATCTCCATGTTACATGAACTGGGCATCGTAAACGGCTCTGACGGTAATTTCATGCCTGGTAAGTCGACAACTCGGGAACAAGCAGCCAAAATCGTCTCCAATTTCATCTATAATACGAAACAAGTGAAAAAAGCAGAGTAAAGAAACAAAAGCGTAGGGCCCCCGGAGCCTAGACATAAACAAAAGCGTTTCTCCACTCCCTTCTTGGAGTGAGGAAACGCTTTTTATTCATCAAAATTCAAAGGTTCGTTCATTCATCCAAAAAACCCTCTTTAACATGGGATTTATAAGTGATCGAGCTAAAGAAAAAGAGGAGCCAACAGGAAAAGAGATAAATGACAATTGAAAATAGCATCATCGTCTTACTATGACCTAATTGCTCGGCCATACGGCGGGCGGCGACGACATTTCCACTTCCTGCTACCGGTATCAAAAACAGTAATGGCAGTGCATAATAAACATAGGCAATTTTTTTATGTTTTTTATCATCCCCGGGAAAGATAATCGGCACTTTCGTATTCTGGTCATACCTGGCCAAATAGAGCATGCTTATGAAAATAGCTAGTAGCAAAAACTGGACTACCGAGTTATTTGAGAATAGTTTAAGAATCGGAAATATCCAAAACAGCAGAAAAGCATACATCATATATTTTGCAGTCAGACGATATACAATTTCTTTATTTTTTCTATTTTTATACTTCAAATAAAGAATCCCCGGAAGCATGATCAATAGAAGGTATATGCCAATCGTCAACCACGCAAAAACTGCATCAAAGTCCGGCATGAAAAGAACCATCAGACCAGATAGTAACGGAAGTATAGATGCGATCAACGTCTGTTTAGTCAATTGCTTCAATCGGCGCTCTCCCCTTTCAGTTCCTCAAGCCGCTCACCCGAAAGTGAAAAAGGCGTAGCGAGAAACACTGCCATCCCCCCTATTAGATATAAAAAAACAGCGATTCCAAGGTTAGGATGATACGATTGAGCACGAAAAATGGCCATGATCAGTATGCCAACAAGGATAAGAATACTAAGGGATACCGGCCAAAGGCGAAGCTGTCTCTCTTTCTTTGGATTGACGAATACTTCTGCTATTTTTTCTCTTATCAAATGCGCATAAACAAACAGGAGGACCGTTACAATGAGTACGGGCCAAAAAGAAGGTGTATAGTACATCACTTTCACAATCGGTGCCATTGCGAAATACGACAAACCGATCAGCATCCAGTAGACTTGGATCGTATAATATTGTTTCGTGTTATATTTATACTTTTTCCACATTCTAAGTAATTGGATAATAATCAACGTTTCGATGGTCAAATTGATCGGAAACCATAGGAGAAAGTCCTCTTCAGGAATCGCACTGGAACCTACTAGTAGGGTAGCATGAATAAACAACGTCATGCCGATTCTTTTTTCTGCAATTTCTTCAGTTGCTGGTGTCATCGAACTCATGGACACACCCTTTCATTCTCTTTAGTATTTCCCTATCAACGAAGACCCGTATCCCTTTTGCGGCATATCTTTTACGATGCACTTCTATGATCCATATGTTCATAGTTCTTCCTTATGACAGGAGAACCACCTCTTCATGATGGCAATCATTATTTCGCAAAGGAAGGTTGCGGTCCTTCAAATCGATTGTTCTGCGTGGTTGGTTGATTTTCTGACACACTTCGTTCTGAATCCTTCTCACGATCATCCACATCATCAGATGAATGGGCACCATTTTCAACTTCATCCAGATTATCTACCTTATTATCCCCGGCGTCCAGCTCCTGTCCATCATTCGAATCCTCATCCGGAGTTTGATCCGGTTGTGGCTCCGGTTTCGGATCCGGCTGTGGCTCTGGCTTCGGATCCGGCTGTGGCTCTGGCTTCGGATCTGGCTGTGGCTCTGGCTTCGGATCCGGCTGTGGCTCTGGCTTCGGATCCGGCTGTGGCTCTGGCTTCGGATCTGGCTGTGGCTCTGGCTTCGGATCTGGCTGCGGCTCTGGCTTCGGATCTGGCTGTGGCTCTGGCTTCGGATCTGGCTGTGGCTCTGGCTTCGGATCTGGCTGTGGCTCTGGCTTCGGATCTGGCTGTGGCTCTGGCTTCGGATCTGGCTGTGGCTCTGGCTTCGGATCTGGCTGCGGATCCGGTTTCGAATCCGGCTGTGGCTCTGGCTTCGGATCTGATTGCAGGTCCAGTCTCGGATCCATGTCCGGTGTTTGTTTCGGCTCTATTTGCGGATCCGGTCTTAGTTTATGATCCGAGACGTCTTTCCCTCCATTCTGGCTATTGATATCGTAGTTGTCGAAGGTTTTATTTAGGTCCGAACGCATATCTGCCCCGAATGGTTTTGTGGCATTATCCACAAGAATGTCGTCTACTGTGTGTAAATCCGTCTTTCCACCATTAAGCAGTCCTTTCAATAACTTTGTCCCATTCGTTAACATCGGCGAAACGACATAACCGACGAATAAACCAGCAGCCGCTCCAATAACAGCACTCTGCCAAGTCCACTCTCCGCTTTTCAACCCTTCAATCAGAAAGTTTTCCAATCCTGCATAGCCAGCCAGGAAGATCTTACCACCTGTTTTTAATGTCTGTACTAATAAAAAAGGACTTAACAGTACCCCAGAAGCACCGCCGATAGCCGTTTCTATCAAGAGATCCTTCCAAGCCCTTTCTTCAGGTGACGTCGTTGCAAAATAAAGGTAGCCGTTAAAAAAGGCCCCCATTGTCCCGGCTAAACCTGCATTTCTCGCCCATATCTTCCATCCTTGCGGGGCAATTTTAGACGCTAAAAAAGCGCCAAATCGTGCTATTTGGGAACCAAGATAAGCCGCACCGCTCGCTATTTTTGCCCCCCACATACTGAGCCCTACCCTTGTATGTAACATGAATGTCGCCCAACTATTGACAAGGTTTTGTCGAATAACTGCAACTGCTAACGAGCCCCATATGCGTGCTTTCACAAAATTATTTACTAGAAATATTCGAGTAGCGTTACCTGCTACTGCAAAAAATCCTGAAGTGATTCCGGCAAAAATACCTAATCCTAAAAGTCCTCCTCCTAAGGATGATAATAGCGATCCTAAAAAGCTAAAATTGTCCCCCGCCAAAAGCTTATAAATCCCTCCGCCGAGGAGCGCTCCTCCACCGACAACTGCGAGAATTCCCCAGCCGATCGGCGTCCCAACTAATAGCAAGCCTCCAATGATGACACCTGTCGCAACGACTGCACCTACAACGACTTGCACCCATTCGTTTTCCCAGACCGCTACAAAGAAATCACCGATGGCTGTAAGTCCATCCCACATCCAATCTGTCGCTTTGTCCCATGCTTCAGGAGCCCATTCTTTAAAGTCCTCCCATTTTTCATAGGACCAATCTTTAAATTTCTCCCATTCATCTTGCATGTATTCTTTAGCGTCGTCCCATTTTTCCTCTGCTAAATCAAGTAATTTTTCAAACCAATTTCGATTATCACCCGTATCCGCGGAATCATTCTGATCCGATCCTGTTGGGTCTGTTTTGACGAACGAAGGAGAGTCATATTCAATATCCGTTACATCTGCAACTACAAGTTTGGTGTTATTCATCAAAAAACAAGTTAAGAAAACAGCAATTAGTACCCCGACTTTTATATTTCTCTCCAATTCATTTCACACCCTTCCTATCTTGTCCTGAAGCAAACTTTCATTTGCCATGCTTCGATTAGGAGAAATAGCCGGTTGCTACTTTGTAAAGAACAAGACAGGCGATCAGTACCAATGCCCTTTGAAAACTGTTTTTGGAGATGCGCTCCTCTTTCTTGGAATAAGCCATCAGCATCGCTCCGAGCAGGAAGATGACCGGTACCATCGTCACCGTCAAGATTGGTAAAATATTTGCTGAAAAAGCCGGTATCATCATATCTTTTTCATCTAGGATGAAATAAACCGTAATGGCTAAGACCGCCAAAAAACCTAAAATACCAGCTGTCCATTTCGCTGTCGAAAATTCCATAAGTACCTTCTCCTTCTTTTTACTTCATCAATAAAAAATAATGCCTGCATTCGTGTAGAAAGTGAACGTTCATTTCATTTTCAATACGAATGAAGGCATGGGGATCTATCAAGGACATGCGATTTGCACATCTTTCGGTGAGCCGATCTGAATGGAAGCTTGAGCGGAAATAGCCTTGACAGATGAATCCGGAACTGTAATGTATTGCCCGTTTCGTTCCGTTTTTGCATAGATTTTAAACTCGTCTTCCAAAAACTGATAGTCGACAAGTCGATCATTTTGATTTTCTTCTGCGAAAGCGGTCGCTTCCCTATACGATGATGGAAGGTTGTCCCTTACCGCCTTACAAGCCATGACACTGATCTCATTATCTTTGAAAAAGAAGCGTAGCGCCGGATTACCTTCGACTTGCCCGCTACCACTCCATATGTAGTTTCTTATGTCGCCTGGCATCGATTTCCCACGGCTGTTTTCTACACTTTCAATAAACTCATCGAAAAGTTCTGCGATACTTTTTTCTTCATCCAACGCCGCGGCCAAATAAGCTTCCCATGAACGTGTCACATCTTCGAGCTCCTCTTCGACTTTTTCTTGCAAGATTTCGCTCATATACTCCGAAGAACTTTTAGCCCCTGCAAGCGCTGCTGCGTCCGCACCGGTTTGTGTCACGCGTTTATTAATAAACACATTTGAGAAATCGAAGAACACAAAGCAGATGAAAACCGATGTCAACAGGATGCCGACCATGACAAGCATCAATCCGTCGCCTCGTTCATTCTGTATAATCTTACGGAAACCGTTCATCTGTCTCATCCTTCTTTTTCTCCATCGGCATAACGGCATCTGCTGTAAATTCAAATTTCATACTGTTAATTAAAGGTAAACTGATAATCGGTGCTTTCGCTTTCACTTTGACTGTTGCGACGTCGGTTCCTGGTCCCCCCGACACTTCCACTTCTAAACCGTACGCTGAATTTCGTGCAATCTCTTCCCAATTATCATCATGCGCAGAGGCGGCCCTTGCCCCGTCCCGGGCAGCCGCTTCTGCAACGACGACAGAATAGGAAATGAGTCCGACTTGCCAAATGATCAGCATGGATAGAATGATGAGGGGAAACATACCGACAAATTGAAGCGCCTGCGACCCTCTTTCGTTCTTTACGTAGGAACTCCATTCTTTTAACATCACATATCACTCCGAACTCAATTAAGAACCAATCCCTTGAATCATTTCTTCCAATTTCGAAATGATCGTCTCACCGATACTGGATCCTTGGATTCCCATCGCAATGACGGACATGATCGCGATGACGACGAGTCCAAGTGCAACCCATTCAAGCGCTTGTGCTCCTTTTTCATTTCGAACATATCCAAAATACTTTTCATTCATTTTTGTCATTAGTTTTTTCATCATTGTCAGAACCTCCGTTATTGTTGTAATTTAGCGCATGAAAACATCCAATCCAAACGCAGCTGGATTATAAATGATATTCAGTACAATTAAACCCATAATAAATCCAAATACAGCTGGAGCAATAAAAAACGTTGTTACTAGTGTCACTTGCGGATTCGCTTTCGCCGCTTTTTCCTTCGCAGTAAATCCTCTTGTAATCCGCAAGTCTTCCGCTTGCAGTTTAAAGGTCCTTGCAACCGCCACCCCTAATGTAGAGCCTTGAATCAGTGCATTGACAAGTGTTTGTAATTCTTTTGATGAGTTGCGATCCATCAAATTGTGATATGCGGTGTTTCTTTGAACGCCCAGTTCCACCTCCTTATTAAAACGGTCGATTTCTTCACTAAGCGGTCCTTCCAATTGACTGGTCACATGCTTCAATGCGCCATCCAAACTGACTCCGGCCTGCAAGGATACACTCACTGTGTCCAAGAAATCCGGCATCATCATGCTGATTTCCTCTTGACGTCGCACTGCAGAAAAGTACAGCCAAGCAGAAGGTCCGAAGAAGCCCCCCATAATGGCTACCATTAAAATGATGAGAGCAAATGGCAACCCTAAAAAAGTATAAAAACTACCGAAAAGCAAACCAATCAGACCCGTGACGAATCGGAAACCGAAAAAAGATTCCAACGTCAGTCCGAGCGGTCTACCTGCTTCCTTCAACCATTTCTCATGTTTGTCTACATTCAGAAAAAGGGGATATTTCATTCCGACAGGACCTGCTTTTATTCCCCATTTCACCAATGGTTCCATAATCCGTTCACGTAGTGAAACTTTCTTTTTCCGCTCTTTTGGATAGCCTTGTGAACGCATCAGATTTTCTTTTTTAGCAATATATAAATAGCAATACAGAAAACCGATGAAGAGGAAAATTAAAATCAAGCAGAACATGACAATCGAGAAAAAACCAATAATCTCCATACGCTACACCCTTATATCCGTAATCCTTTTAATGAGCAGGAACCCACACAGTACAATTGCAACAAAGACGACGAACAAAATCAGTCCGAACGGTGTAAAGAGGACATTCAAGAATCCTTTTATGAACAAGTTCATCATCAGTGCCATTAAAAATGGCATGACAACGAGAATATATGCAATAGAACGGCTTTCCGCAGTAACTGTGGAAATCTCTTTATGGATCCTATTGCGTTCTTCAAGCGTTTCGGCCATATTCGACAAGACAGCTGATAAGTTCCCCCCAACCCGCTGTTGAATCAAAATGGTACTGACAAATATTGCGACGTCCTTACTTGGTACACGTTGACGGAATCCATTCATGACTGTTTCCAAGCTATCCCCTAATTTCAATTGCTGATCAAACCTTTGAAACTCTGGCCCATTTGGTGCTTTCGTATTGTGTGCAACCATCTCAATCGCTTGCGGTATCGTTTGTCCCGCCTTAATCCCATTCGACATGGATCGGCAGATTTCAGGCAATTGACGATTGAAAGATTCGGTCCGTTTATTTTTCCGGGAACCCAAAAATGCTTTTGAACTTCCCATGACAATCAAGTATGCGATTAATAAAGACATCAGGAAGTACAAACCTAACAAAAAGTGATTGATAAACGTGAAGAGGCATAATAATAAAATATAAATCCCCATATATTCAGAAGGTTTTAAGGATAGATTCGCCTGTTTCAGTTTGTTTTCCAATTCCTGTGAAAGTTCGGATCGGTCGAACAGGTTCCCCAATAACAACACAACACTGTTCCGTTCCTGTTGCAGTTCCGTTTCGAACCAGTCTTCCACACGTTTTTTCGTCTCTTTTTGACGCCTTGCCCGGAGCAAGTAATAAATGGAAAGGCAGAATGTAAAGATGGTGAAAGTAAGCAAAGGGTATGTCCAACTCATACGTACATACCTTCTTTGAAAATCGTTTCATCAAACACAATTCCGTAACTGGTGAAACGATCCATCAATTTAGGCCGATAGCCTGTCGCCCGGAACTCCCCTTCAATGCGTCCATCGGCTAATGTCGCTTGTCGATGAAATGCGAAAATATCTTTCGCGATGATTTCACCGTCTTCTTCGATCAGTTCTGCGATATTCACTATTCTTCTCTTCCCATCTGAGAAACGGGATGTTTGAACGATCAAATCCAATGCCCCGACAAAATAGCCACGGATGACATCGACTGTCAGCGGCAACCCGGCCATGATAACCATTGCTTCCAATCGGCCGAGCGCATCTTTCGGGCTATTTGCGTGAACCGTTGTAAGCGACCCTTCGTGACCGGTGTTCATCGCCTGAAGCATGTCGATCGCTTCAGAGCCCCTGACTTCTCCGACAATAATTCTATCTGGTCGCATTCTGAGCGCGTTCTTCACTAAATGGCGAATCATCACTTCTCCGGTCCCTTCCATATTCGGCGGCCGTGCCTCTAAACGGACAAGGTTGTCATAGGAAAAACGGAGCTCTGCCATATCCTCGATTGTCACAATTCTTTCCCCTTTGGGAATCGATGCCGATAATACATTCAACAGCGTTGTCTTCCCGCTCCCGGTCCCCCCGGAAACAAGAATATTGGTCTTCGCTTGAACAGCTGCTTTTAAGAATTCCCCCATTTCCATCGAGAAACTGTCAAAAGCCATCAAATCTTCGAGTGAAAAAGGGTCCTTTTTGAATTTCCGGATAGAAATGGAAGGTCCATCCAAGCTGATTGGCGGAATCACTGCATTCACACGGCTCCCATCTAGGAGACGGGCATCCACCATCGGTGAGCTTTCATCGATTCTACGGCCTAAAGGCGCGATAATTCGATCGATAATGTGCCGAACATGCTCATCATTGTTAAAACGCACGCCGGATTGCTCGAGCTTCCCATTTCTTTCAATAAACACATCATTCGGTCCGTTCACCATAATTTCTGTGATCGAATCATCTCTCAGCAACGCTTCAAGCGGGCCATACCCGACAGATTCATTGATGAGCTGTTGAATGATTTCTTCAATCTGGTCATTCGGTATAATGACTCTCTCTTCGTTGATCATTTGCAAAACAAGTCTTTCGATCGTCTGTTTTCGCTCCATCGGATTCAGGACGATGATGCTTTCCAAGTTCGCTTCTTTAATCAGTCTACTTTTGTAATGCTTTACCCAGATATCGACTTGCGATTGCGTGACTGCCCATTTGGCATCTACCTGTTTTCGATTTGACGTTTTTTCTATCCAGGACATACCATCACTCCTTCGCTTTCAATACAAAGGAATCAATGTATTTCTTCATATCTTTTGCGATTTTCGAATCACCTTTATGCTTTTTATTCCGATAAAATCCGGTTCCCATATTGATATTGGACTGAATACCATAAAAATCATCCGCAAATTGCGCTTCGATTTCCGTTCCGACTATTTTCTTAATATCAGATGCGGTCATTTCACTTTTGGCATGGACTTTATTCAACAATAACGTTTTCGACATACCTGCACCGATGGAAAACTTCTCGAATAATTCCTTTGCATATTTATAAGATCGGAGACCTAAACTATCAGGCGTCATGACGTAATGTATTTTGGTAGCTGCATTAAGTGCAGTAAATGTAATTGAATTCATGGCAGAAGGGAGATCCAATATGACATGATCGAAATGAGCGCGTGCTACACGTATCAGTTTGGCAATTAGTTCATCCGTGATCTCTTCTGTCTTTTCGGGGTCGGATGGGCTCGAAATGACGAACACTCCTGTATCGACATGTTCGTTCGCGATATTTTGCAAATGCCTCATTTCGATTTCATTCACGACTGGCAGCAGATCATAATAAGATCTTTGAGGCTGCATGGAAAATAGCGCGTCTGTCACGCCGTACTGTGCATTCAAATCAATGAGCAGCACTTTTTTCTGGTAGTGTACACTGAATGATTGACTCATCATGGCCGCCAAAATCGTACAGCCACTACCCCCTTTTGCGCTATAGAAAGCATGGACTTCCCCTGTACCAAATCCCATATCCGCTTCCCTTTGTATCGTGTACTGGTTCACAATCTCCTGTATGAGCGCTTCAAGTCTGGGCTTTTCTTCCGGGAAAACGATGATGTCTTTTGCTCCTTTAATGAGCCATTCCCGCGAAACTTCGAAGTTCTCTTTTCTCGTCAATCCGATGACAGCACTCATTGCAGTCATTTGAGGAATCATTTGTTGAAGCGGAACGGTATCTAAATCAAATAAGTAAATATGATATTGTTGTTGCCCTAACATCTTTCGTATTTCTTGTGCAACAGTCAGATGAAGGCTGTTTCTTTCCGCATATTCCGAAATGCGTTCTTGCCATTCTTCATCTTCTGTCAGTAAAAGTGCATTCACTTGGAACATACGTTCACAACTCTCTTTCTAAACCGATGATCATTTCTCTTTTTTTGTTCCTTCTTCCACCTTAACTTCCGTTACAGATTCGTCTTTCTTTTTCTCTTCTTTCACTTCAGGCTTTGTTTCAACAATTGGTTTGGACGGTTTATCCACGACTTCCTCCTTGTTGTCATTCACTTGATTCACACGAAGGACACGGATCTGCTTGGCAAAGTTTTGATAGTGGATCAGTTTTTCAGCTTGTTCAAGCGGTAAAGAAATTTTAATGCTTTCGCTTCCTTCTGCCCCTTTTTCAATTTGGACGACTTTGATATTGGAGAGCAATCTCTTCGTTTCCACTTTTTTTTCGACTTCCCTTGAGACAATGACGTCTACAAGATCACCTTCCGTCACTTGTTGGTCGATCAAGACAAGATCGGTTGCATTCAGCCAAACGACACGTTCATTCGCCGGGATATCCAACTTTTTCCGGACTAAATTTTTTGTCAGCAAATCGCCTGATTTCAAATTAACGATCGTAATGACTTCTTCCAAATCACTTTTATCTGTAATGAAAGAAGAATACGCACTGTTTTTCGGTAATTTCACCCATTCGATATCGTTCATATCGAGTTCACGATAGGACTGGACATCCTTTGACACAGAGGCAACTTCCACCGTTTCACCAAGTCTTTCCTGTGCTTGACTGATTTGGACCAGTACGACTCCCGCTGTCACAACCGCCAATATGAACGAGATTGTTAGAAATATGATCGCTTTCCTTTTAGAATCTATCAACAGAATTCCACTCCAAATCAATTACGTCTCGGCGTAATTGCGTCCAGATTTTGAATTGCGAATCGAAGTGCCTTAATTTCTGCAAAAACCGCAGAAATACAGCAAATCGAACCCTTCGTTGTTCTATTCGCAATTAACTCCTTTCAAAATCTGTGACATCCGCCGGAGGCTTGGGCCAACAGGATGTTGGTCACTCAGGCGTTGCCGCAGGACGCGGCGAACTTAGCCTGAGTTCTTCTAATCAGCAGGTAGTTTGGCCCCTCTCTGATTGAAAAGTATTCTGGCATTCATCCCGCCACTTATGGAAAAGGGGGACTACTGCTGAATCAAGTTAACATTAGTTTCGATCAGATCTTTCCGGGAGTGGAAAGATAGAAAGATAGTTTACTGAATTTGGGAAGGCCCATTTTTCCAATGGATAATACTCCAGATTTTCCATTTCGGGAACTTCCGTGTTTCCAACCGCAATAAATTTGGTTTCCGGATGACTTTTCAATAATTGATCTAATAAAGCTAAATTCGTTTCACTTTTTTTATTTTCAAGTTGTTCTCCTGATAACAGATAGCACTTCTTTTTCGGATTGCGTCCGATTTTTTGATAATTGGATACCGTGATTCTTTTTACATTACTGATCAAATGGCCGTTCGCAGGTGGCAATGCCCTTGAGGGAGAATAGCCTTCCCCCATCATTTTCAATAAGTAAAGCGCATATGCTCGATGCCTCGAACCATCTACGATCTGGAGTGTATATTCGGGTAAGTACCAATTGCGGACCCGTTGTAATGCGCCCTCGTCTGTCATCTTACTATCGTAAATGTACAGGATGCGACGATGCTTTTTTAAAAGCATCCCGATTTCTGCAAGCTCCACTTCCGTCGTTCTCTTTAAGACGGGTAATCGGGTTTTCAACAGACGATTCTCTCTTTTTTCAATAATTTCTTCAAGTTTCTGCTTTTTTTTCAAAGATGGTTCTCGAATGATTACTTTCATGTCTTTCGAAACCGGTATCCCCAATGTTTGATCGATTAATATACGCACTGTCAGTCACCTCTCAATCCATCGATTCATATAACTGCTGTCGCGTTTGCTTGATCAGTTCGAGTTTTTCCTTTTTTAACGATTCTCCATAGTCATTCATCATTTCACGTCGCTCATCCAATTTGTCGACGAGTTCAAATTGTGTTTCGTTATCGATTCTGTCGGACTTGCGTAATACGCTAACGGCCGCTCGCATATTGCTGTTCTCTAGAGCCGCGAAGTCATAGAATGACGATGCTAGTTTCAACACCTCGTCGTTCAGTTTAATAGTCCGATTATCGATTTGCATGCCGTGATTCACTTTTTGACTCATTTCCCGGACAACTGCATTCGCTTCTTCCAACATCGATTGGAATGTATTTTGAAAATCAATTGTCGATTTGACGTTTGCGTATTTTCCGTTTCCTTCATCCGCCACTTTTTTCAATTTCTTTTGCCCTTCACTGTCCACATTGAAACCGATAACGTTCACCTCGACTCCAAGATCAGATTCCGCAAGCATTTTGGCTTCTGCGACCGGATCACCTCCGCAAGTTTCAACGCCATCACTGACAACAAAAATCATATTTTGCGTTTTTTCGGACGCTTTCACGCGTAAGTCTTCTCCCCCTGCTTTGATCGCAGCGGCGAGAGGGGTCCAACCTGCAGCTTCGAACTTCGTTAAAGCATTCGTAAATTCGGCTTCATTGTAAAAATCGGGCTGATAGATTAGCTCATTGCTCGAACATGACATGGCTTTATCCGCACTCGATCCGGTGCCTTCATGACCATATACGCGCAGCGAAATGATCGATTCCTCTGGAAGACCTGCTCCAAAGCGCTTCACCGCATCTTTCGCCAGTGCCATCATCTGTTCTCCACCGATTATCGCTTTCATACTGCCACTAGCATCAATGAGGACCGCGATGTTCAGCTGCTTCTTCTCACGCTTATCGATTCCGTATTCGCCATAATCCGGCTCAAAGTTTACGAGCGGATCGTGCACTGTAGTATAGTCCATCGCAAACCATTCGACGATTCCGTTATACATCTCATCCATCGTCAGCTTTTCCACTGGAAACTCTTCCATGAATACGAGGTCTTCAGGCTTTAATTTTTCGGTTGAGGAGCCAAGTATCTCTTTCATCTTTACGCCTGCACCTGCTTCGATGATGGCTGCCGCATCAGACGGTGCCTGGCTAAATTCCACAAGATCTTTTTCCTCTTCGACCTCGTTTCGATCAACCTCCACTGACTCTTGTTCTTGTTTGTCCTTATTTGCATCTTGTATTTCCTCTTTGTCATTGCACCCTACAAGAAGAAGAGCCATACACCCAATCGTAGTCATTAACAATTTCTTCACGAATTGACAAACCTCCAACGTAAGCTTTTTAAATGAATCTAGCATCCTATTAATGCTTTCCTAATATCTTCATAAATAATGAATATCATTCCAATTCCCGTATGTCAAAATCCTGTCACATTCGTAATAATCCACTTTAGTCATATTGACTCTATGTCCATTGTCATTTATAAATTTGGCCATCCCTTCTGTTACGTAAAATTAATAGACAACTCACAAAAAATAGGGCTATCCTCACTAGCGCTAATAACCTTCACTATGAATAAAAGGACTTTCAACCTTTTTTCTATAATTTTCTAATAAATAAGCTCAATTGAAGTAGTTAGATACCAAGCTATTTGAATACTGAACAAATAAAAAACACAGCGTGGGGAACATCTAACCTTTCCCCGCTGTGTTTTCCATGATGAATCATTTCTGTTTGAACGTATAATTCGCAAAGCTTTCTTCCGTAGGAGATAGGTAATCGATACCGGTATCTTTCGGGATGAAATCTTTCGCTTTAGCTGCCGTTTCAAAAATAATATTGACATTTTCGCCGAATGGCGCAAATGTCCAGTTATCATCCGCGGATGGATCGATAGTACCGACGTCAATCATATAATCGATGATGGCTGCACGGTTTTCATACGCATAATCGATCGCGTCCGTCGCATTGCGGACACCCGGGAAATTACCGCTGGCCCGGTAATTGTTCGTCACAACGATAAACTGCTGTTTCGGATCAATTGGTTTACCGTCGTATTGTAAATTGACAACCCGACTGGCCTTTTCATTGATCGTTTCGCCTGCATAATCGTATTTCGCAGGTTGTGTCACATCAAATTCATACGTAACCCCATCGATGACATCAAAGTTATAGGTGCGGAATTCTTCGTTGATCAATTGTTGTTCCTCCGTGGAGGACGGATCGATCTGGTTGAACTGGCCTGCCGACATTTCCAACCATTCTTTCACATCCGCACCCGTCATGATGAGTGCGAATACCGTGTTGTCATAGACATACAAGTCCGCTACGTTTTTAATGGCAATTTCACCGGCCGGTATGTCGGTATAATAGCTTGCTCCGTTACGGCCTCCCGCTTTGAATGGTGCACCTGCCGAGAGGACAGGCAATTCCGCGTATTTCGTTCCTTGAATCCGCTGTTCGACAAGCCATTTTTGAGCATTTGTCACAATTTGGATGGAAGGATCGTCTTGTACAAGTGCAAAATAGCTATTGATCGGCGCTGTTGTCTGCCCGACTGGACTGCGCACATAGTCGATCGTCCCTTCATGTGCTTCTTTTACGGCGTCGATCACTTTCTGTACAACTTTGTCAGATGTTTTATCGATTTCGCGGACAGCGCCTTTGCCTTTTACAACGCTCCATTGATCACCTGACTTTTCCAGCTCGAGATCGATGATGCCTAGATGGCTACCGAATTTACCTGGCATGACGATTGGCGTTCCATTGATCGTTCCTTGTTCTTGGTCTACATGTTGCAATTCACCGAAATCGCCTGGGAAAACGTCATGGTTGTGGCCTGTTAATACAGCATCCACACCTTCCAGTGCGGTGATTTGATACGCGACGTCGTCCTCCCCTTTGTCATGGGTTTCATCTCCGATACCTGAATGGGAAAGGACTACGATGATGTCTGCCCCTTGGCCTTTCATTTCCGGGATGAATTGCTCAACCGTATCGGCCGCATCCTCCACGGTCACTTTCCCTTCCAAATGTGCGCGATCCCAGCGCAAAATACCGGGCGCGACCACACCGATAACGCCGACTTTCAAATTATGCGTTTCCCCTTTACGATCGATCACTTCTTTATCAAAAATGACGTAAGGTGTATAGCGATTTTGCTTCGTTTCCGCATCATACACATTGGCGTTCAACACCGGGAACGGCGCTTCTTTTAAGACGCGATCCAAATAATCCAACCCATAGTTGAACTCATGATTCCCTAACGTGCTCGCATCGAAATCCAGCGATTGAAGAGCTGCGAGCGCGGGATGAAGTTCCCCTTCTTCCAACGGATCCACAGTCACTTTATAACCGCCAAGCGGCGTCCCTTGGATTAAGTCTCCATTATCGAATAGAAGATGATTCGGTTGCTCGGCACGTGCCTGTTCAATAAGGACCGCTGTTTTCGCCAGTCCGATTTCATTGGATACTTTATCCTGATAATAATCGTAGTTAACGAAATTGGTGTGTAAATCGGATGTTCCTAATAGACGAAGTGAAACCAAGCCTTTAGGCGGTTCAATCTGATAAGCGTTAAGCATCCGGTCGATGATTTTTGTCATTTGTACGTTGGTCACAACTTTCTGCGGCTTTGCTGTTCCATCTTCAAATCCTTGTAGTAAACCGAGTCCGACACTTTTAGCCAATTCTGCTGTTTCGGCTGTTTTAAACGCAGCTTTATCTTTGAATTTATCAAGCAGATCGGGCGAGAACGATTCATTCGTCGGAATGGCCCTTGATGCGATAAGAAATGCATGTTCACGCTTCAACTTCTGATCCGGTTCGAACGTTGTAGGCGTAATTCCTTTGATAATCCCATTTTCTACCGCAGCTTCCACATAAGGTGCCAATTGTGGATCGACATCAGAAAATGGGATAGACGTGCCATCCCTCAGTTCCCAATCCAGCGCTTGGACAACGGCTTGAATGTATTCGCCACGGGTCACTTCGCCTGTCGCAGAGGCAGCATTTGCTTGCGTTACAAATGAAAAGCCGCTGAAAGTGAGCACCGCGATGACAATCCAGAATCCGATCTTTTTCACTAATGACATGCTTTCATCTCCTTTATCATTTTTCTTTTAAGCACCAGTTCATGAACAAGTACTCTTTCTAGTAGCTTATCATGGAAACATCCTTGGTCTGCACGTATAACGTTCTGAATTATTCAAAATATGAGAATCGTACTAGTGGACTCGTCCATTTGTTATAGAGGGATTGGAATACCCCCGTTCCTGGTGAGTGGACGGGGGTACATGCTTATTTCGTTTTATTGGCAATTTCCATTGCACGTTCCGTGCCTTCAGCCGCCTGATCGAGCGCTTCTTGCGGGTCTTTTCCTTGATAGAGGTCTTCCAATGCCGTGACGATTTGCTGGCGCGATTCAGGGAAGACGGAAATGAGTGCCCCTTGTGTAGCAAGCCCTGGAACTGTATCTTGCAACTGATCGACAGTCACTTTAAACTGTGGGAATTCGGCCCATTTCTCTTTTACATTCTCTTCTTCATATGCTTTCGGGTTGATGGCAAAATAACCCGTGTCGAGATGCCATTTCGCCTGTACTTCAGGCGTCGTCAAATATTTCATGAATTCCCATGCGGCTTCTTGTTCATTTTCTGCGATGCCTTTGGACATCCAAAGCGATGCTCCGCCAATGACGACCCCGTTCCGCTGTACTTCATCCGCATGCGGGATATAAGCGACACCGACCTCAAACGGTGCATTATTTATGGCTCCGGCTACACCTGCGGAAGAATCCATATACATCGCCACTTTTCCTGTCGAGAAGGCTGCACGGATATCATCCCAATTCGTGCCAAAGTTGCCGAATGTACCGGCTTTGTTCATCGTATCGAGGAAATTGAAGACGTTCAGCCCCTCCGGACCGTTGAACAGGGCTTCCGACGCATCACCAGAACGACCGTTGTCTTCATTGACATATAGCCCCCCTTGCGTAGCGACAAGTTGTTCAAAGAACCAACCGTATGTCAGCATGGAAAAGCCGTACATATCATCTGTTTTTAGCTTCGCTGCCGCATCAATCACTTCGGAAAACGTTTCGGGCGCTTTCTCAGGATCGAGCCCCGCTTCTTTGAAAGCGTCTTTGTTATAGATCATGACCGGCGTTGAGGAGTTGAACGGCATGGAATACAGCTCCCCATCCACTTTATAGTAGTTCAGAATGTTCTCCTCGAGCTGGGATAGATCATAATTGTCTTTGTCGATAAAGGACTGCATCGGCTCGATATAACCACTATCAATCATATATTTCGTACCGACTTCGAACACTTGGGTGATGGCCGGCGCATCTTTTGTCCCTCCGACACTGCGCAGCTTCGTCAGCGACTCCTCATAACTTCCTTGGAACTCCGCTTTCACTTCATATTTATCTTGAGATTCGTTGAAACCGGCAACGATCGCGTCAAGTGATTCCTGTCCGGATCCTGACATCGCATGCCAGAAATCGATGGTCACTTTGCCGTCTTCGGTTCCAGTGCCTTCGCTATCACTCGTGGCCGGATTGTCCGTCGGCTCGTCATTATTCGTATTGCTATCGCTGTTCGTACACGCCGTGAGAATTGCCACTGTGAGAAGAAGTAACCAGAATAGAGAAGACTTTAACAAGTTTTTCATCTTACCAAACACCCCTTTTGTTTTTATCTTTATTCAGCAAATGTTTTTGTACTGAAAGCGAAGCGTCAGATACAGAAGACCCCACCTCTATAGGTGGCGAGATGAATGGAGTTTTATCTTTATTCAGTGGGTGTTCAAACGCCTGCTGAATAAAGATAAAGCCTCCGGCGGATGTCACAGATTTTGAAAGGAGTTAAGGAAGGCAGTCTAAGTTCGCGACGTCCTGTCGCAACGACTGCATGACCTACATCCTGTAGGCCTCAAGCTCGATCCAAAATCTGGACGCAATTACGCCAAGGCGTAATTGATCGAACCGAACCCTCTTTCACTTTAATGCGCCTTGTGATAGCCCTTTTTGCAATTGCTTCTGCCCGATGAACAGCAGCAAGAGCGTCGGGACGATGACGACAATGACACCAGCCATGACCACCCCCCAATCTGTTGCGATCTCTTGGGACTGCAATTGTTTCAACCCGATTTGTACAGTCCGGACTGAACTGTTCGTCGTAATGAGCAACGGCCATAAATACATATTCCAAGTCGTCAGGAATCCATAGGCTCCCAATGTGACCAGGCTTGTTTTCGACACAGGCAAGATGACCCGCCAGAAAAAAGCGAAGCGCCCTAGCCCGGCAATTTGCGCAGCCTCCTGGAGTTCTTTTGGAATCGTCTTGAAATGCTGGCGCAGTAGAAATGTGCCGAATGCGAGCGCAAAAAATGGCAACGTCAGCCCTTGGTACGTATTCAGCCAATCGAGTTTTTGGATGATAAAGAAGTTCGGAATCATCGTCGCTTCCCATGGAATCATCATCGTCGAAATGAACAAGAAAAAAATAAAATCCCGTCCCTTGAACTGGATGAACACGAAAGCATAAGCGGCCAGACTGCAAACCGCCAGTTGCCCGAGCATAACACCCGCGGATACGATGAAACTGTTTAACAAATAATTGAGCAAAGGAAACCGCTCGAATACTTTGACATAGTTTTCAAGACTGAAAGAATGCGGTAGAAATCTTCCTTGCAATATTTCAGGACCCGTCATAAACGAAATCATAAACGCATATAAAACTGGGAAAAACACTAGCAAAGAAGTGAGGATCAGTAGAAAATACATCCCTATTTTTTTCGGAAGGCTCATCGTCATTGGTAATGCACCTTCCTTTCACCCAATTTAAATTGGAGGATGGTCACAATCAGGATGATGATAAATAGAATGACTGCCTGGGCACTCGCTGTCCCGAACTGATAATTGATAAAAGCTTCCCGGTAAATCGAATAGACGATCAAATTCGTCGATTGGGAGGGACCACCTTTCGTCAAAATATCGATTTGGCCGAACGACTGGAACGCATTGATCAGTGAAATCGTGATTATGAAAAACAAAGTTGGAGACAGCATCGGTAATGTGATCCGACGGAGACGATAAAAATACCCCGCTCCGTCAATTCGTGAACTTTCGTATAGATGCTCATCAATATTTTGCAAGCCACCCAGTAATATAAGGAATGAAAAACCCGTATTCATCCAAATCGTTGAAATGGATACGGACAGGAGCGCCCATTCCGGATCAAGCAACCATTGGATCTGCGGCAGATTCAACACGCTTAACACCCGATTGAACATGCCGATACTCGGATGGAACATGAACAGCCAAATGACGGAAGATGCCGCAACCGAAATCCCCATTGTCGATGAATACAATGTCCGAAAAAAACCGATCCCTTTCAGCTTTTCATTGGCCAATAAAGCGAAAAAGAGGGATAGGATGATTCCGATCGGCACTGTATACAAAACGAATAATCCGGTCGCTTTCATACTGTTACGGAACGCGGACGACTCAAGTAAATAGCCGTAGTTTTCCAATCCGACATGCAAGGCTGCATTCCCTGCCTGATCGGTCAAGAAAAAACTTAAATAAATTGTACGGAACATCGGATAGAACACGAACACCGAAAAAAGCAAGATGGAAGGGAATAAATAAAGAAGAGCTGTTCTGCCATTTACCGTCTTCTTCCAAAATCCGTATTTCGCTTGCCCATTCATACGAGCACCTCTTTACCGAACACAAAGTTTCCGAGATCCGTCGGTTGTTTAATCCGGTTTCCAGTTTCGGATTCAAATAGACAAAGTGCTCCATAATCGGCAAGTAAGGGAATGGAATCTCCGATGTCGATATGCCATTGGCCACTCCACTTCGCCTGCCACTCGTCGGCACCCAGTAGGAAAGAAAAGACAGTTTCATTCCCCAGCACTTCAACATTTGTCACTTCGACGATGATTTTATCGTCTTCCTTCGTCTCTTTCGTGGCGGGTCGCAAATACTCCGGACGGATCCCCGCCATCAACGGAGCTTCCGGAAAGGCGTCTATTTCATCCGCTGGAATGGGTAACCGCCAGACATCTCCGACGATGAGTTCGGATGCCTTTTTGTCTACCATAGCCTGCGCCAAATTCATCGGCGGTGAACCGATGAACGTCGCGACGAAAGGATTGGCTGGGTTGTTGTAGATGTCGATCGGTTTTCCGACTTGCTGGATCTTTCCTTCATGGAGAATCATGATCCGGTCACCCATCGTCATCGCTTCCACTTGGTCATGGGTGACATAGATCATTGTAATGCCGAGTGTACGTTGGATTCGCCGGATTTCTGAACGCATATGCGCACGTAGCTTGGCATCGAGGTTGGATAACGGTTCATCCATCAGACAGATGGGTGCTTCGCTCACAATGGCACGGGCAAGTGCAACCCGCTGTCGCTGTCCCCCTGACAATTCGCGGGGCTTGCGTTTGAGAAATTCCATTAAGCCGAGCATCTTTGCCACTTCTTCTGCCCTTCTACGCTGTTCGTCTTTCTTCACTTTTCTCACATCAAGACCAAACGAAATATTTTGTTGGACTGTCAAATGGGGATAGAGGGCATAATTTTGGAATACCATGGACAGATCACGTTTGTCGGGCGGCAGATCATTGGCCACGACCTCACCGATTTTCAGCGTTCCGCTCGTAATCTGCTCCAGGCCAGCAATCATCCGTAGCATCGTACTTTTTCCGCATCCGGAAGGCCCGACCAAAACGAAAAATTCGCCAGGTTCGATTGTAACGTTTATATTGGAGATGACGTTCACTTGTTTATCATAAGATTTTGATAGATCGATCAACTCAACTTTCTTCATCTATTCAACCCCTTTCCAAGAACAAGCTCATTTCCATGCCAACTATCTCTTTCACCGATGAGATCGATCACTCCTTTTCCATTTAGCATTCTTAACAAATTTTTTACCTTTATCTTCATTCAGCAAATCTTTTTGTACTGAAAGCGAAGCGTCAGCTACAGAAGACTACGACTTCTATAGGTAGAGAGATGAAAACAGTTTTGTTTTACTGTTCAGCAGGTGTTTAAACGCCCGCTGAACGAAGAATGGAAGGCAGTCTAAGTTCGCGACTTCCTAAAAGGAAAGTGCCTTAATTTCTGCAAAGATCGCAGAAATTAAGGCCAATCGAACCCTCCTCTGTTCGATTCGCAACGACTGCATGACCTACATCCTGTAGGCCTCAAGCTCGATTCAAAATCTGGAAGCAATTACGCCATGGCGTAATAGATCTTACGAAAGAAGGTGCTGTACTGATGAAAAAAATCATGATCTCTTTATTGATATTCATCCTTTACGGCTGTACACAACCGACTGTCCGGCCAGTCGATCTGCCGATGGAAGACGTTCTGGTCATTGCTCACCGAGGTGCTTCCGCTTATGCCCCGGCCCATACAATTGCCGCCTATGAGATGGCTGTTGAAATGGGAGCAGACTACATCGAACTCGATTTACACATGACAAATGACGGCAAACTCGTAGCAGTACACGATCCCGTCGTGTCATTTCAAACCGCAACACGAGCCATTGCGGATATTACGCTGGACGAACTGCTATTATATTCGCCCGGGGAAGTGTTCAACAAAGAAAATCCACAGTACGCTTCCGACAAATATGAAGTCGAGCGGATTGTTGAATTAAAAGATATCTTTCAACATTTCAGTATGAGCACCAATTATTATATAGAGATAAAATCACCCGACCAATATCCGGGTATCGAAGAGGAACTGATCAGACAACTTCAAGCGCATCATTTATTGGATACCAATGACCAGCCTCCAAAAGTCATTATCCAATCTTTCCATGCGGACAGTCTGCAAAAAGTATTTCAGCTGGAACCGACGATACCGCTTATCCAGCTAGTCCGATTTGAGAAGGAAGCATCTTTCACGAAAAAGGAGCTTAAGAGGTTAAAAAATTATGCATCTGGAGTCGGCGTGAATTGGGATGCTATCACACCGGCATTCATTGAAACCATGCACAAAGAAGGAATGGACGTCCATGCATTTACTGTCAATGAGGAAGAAACGATCCGTTTACTCCTGACGCTCGGTGTCGATGGCATTTTTACCGACAAACCGGATCTCGTCATTCTTTTGCGGGATGAAGCCTATCGGCCAGATTTTGACTGATAGGCAAACAATGATTTTGATTCAGCAGGAGAGCTGATCTTCCTGCTGAATCATATAAGCTTTCAATCAAGTTATACTTTGACCTGCCCTCTAAGTACGTTTTTCAACACTTTACCGCTTGCATTACGCGGAAGCGTATCCAGAAATTCAAGCTCTGCGGGCACTTTGAAAGAGGCAAGCTGTGTCTTACAAAAAGCTAGGACAGCTTCTTCCGAAAGCGTTTCTCCTTCTTTCAATACGATATATGCTTTCGGAACTTCCCCATACACTTCATGCGGAATGCCTATGACAGCTGCCTCTAATACTTCAGGGATCGCATAGAGTACTTCTTCGACCTCTACAGGATAGACGTTTTCCCCACCTCGGATGAGCATATCTTTTTTACGGTCGACAATATAAAGTAAACCGTCTTCATCGAACCGACCTAGATCCCCACTATACATCCAGCCATTTTTTACGGTCCGGGCAGTCTCTTCTTCATTTTTCAAATATCCTTTCATCACTTGAGGACCTTTCACGATAATTTCCCCCACTTGCCCTGGCGGCACTGGCTGACCAAATATATCGACCACCCGCACTTCCGTTTGTGGTAACGGTTTCCCGACCGATCCGACTTTTTCCAAAGCATATGCATCTTTCAACGTCGTTGCTCCCGGTGAATTTTCCGTCTGCCCATACAAGTTTTGAACTTTCACATCGGGGAACAGCGTCTTCACTTTTCGGATAAGTTCATAAGGCATCGGCGCAGCCCCATAGCAGAACAAGCGCAAATGGGAGAGATCTGCCTGCTCAAGCGATGGCATATTCAGTAGAATGCTATACATGGCAGGTACGCCAAAAAAGATCGTCGCCCGTTCCTGTTCCATCGTACGAATGGTCGTTTCCGGTGAAAAGGCTTCCTCGATGATGACCATCCCTCCTTTGTAAATGACCGGAATACTGAAAACATGGCTGGCTGCACAATGAAACAAAGGAGCGACGATATGCATCCGATCATGAGCATCCATCTCCATCGATTCACTCCATATAGCAGCGATAGCCGCAACATTTTTATGGGTCAGCATAACGCCTTTCGGCCGCCCCGTCGTACCTGACGTGTAAAAAATGACAGCCGTATCCTCTTCAAGCAGCTCCGGTTTTTTGACCTGCCGCTCTCCTACAATGATTTCTTCAAACTTCCCTTTCACACAAATTGTATCTTGCAAAGCCGGCAACTTCTCTCCAATGGAATGGACTACCCCTGCAAACTGATCATCATAAATGATCCCTTTCACTTCCGAATGGGCCAAAATATACTCTACTTCCGGAGGCGCCAGCTTTGTATTAATCGGCAATATGGTAATTCCGCCAATCTGACAGGCATAATAACAAATGAGAAACGAATCGGAGTTCGTCAATAAAAGCGCCAACCGGTCCTCTTTCAGGTAACCTAATTCCTGAAGATAACCCGCCAAGTTTTCCGCTTTCCGATAAAAATCCCGATAGGAAATCTCTTTTCCCTTGAACGATGTAATGACCTTGTCTGGATCTCTGTCAGCAAACCATTTCAATTTCTCCGCAATAAACACCGTCAAACTCCCCCCATTTTCGTTTCTATCATCTCTCATATTATTAGATTATTATAAATAGTCTAACTAAGTATTGCAAGTTAATTGGAAATAATGACTTGTAGCATTCGTTTGTTCTAGGAGGTTATGAGCGTTTGAGAAGCGTGTTTGAGCGTGGGGGTTGGGAGGATTGATCATTTGGAAGAAGTTATGAGCGCTTATAGGAAGGTATGAGCATTCAGGAAATTCTTTGAGCGAAAGGCGAAGGCTTTGATTGCTTGGTGAGCGGTTTTGAGCGGCGTGAGATCAATGATCACCTAAAAAGAGAGTATGAGCGAGGATATAAGATCCATGAGCATTGGAAGAGGATTATGAGCGCTTGGAGGAAGGTATGAGCATTCAGGAAATTCTTTGAGCGAAAGTTGAAGGCTTTGATCGCTTGAAGATCGCTTTTGAGCAGCAGTTTGAGACGGATGACTATTTTTCACTTCATTACAACGCCGGGGACTCTCACAAACTATGAGAGTCCCCGTCACCGGTTTTCTTATACACTCGTTAGGACTTCTTTGTTAAACCGCTCAACCGCTTTGGCGGAATCCACTGGATGGCCAAGCTCATTCAATGTGTCGCCAATCAATTCAATCGCTTTTTTCAGCATCTCTTCTGTTGTGTTGCCCATATGGCCGATGCGGAACGCTTTGCCTGCTAAATGGGCGAGAGCACCTGCGACGATGATGCCTTTTTTCGCGAGAGCGGCACGGAATGCGCTGTCATCTACTCCGTCCGGATAGAGAATGCAGCTCAGTGTGGAAGCAGCGGCTTCCTCTTCCGCCAGCGCCTTCATGCCATATTCGGTGAGCGCGGCACGTACCGCTTTTCCGAAGGCGGTATGGCGGACATAGCGGTTTGATAAACCTTCCGCTAAAACAAGTTTCATGCCTTCTTCATAGGCGTAAATCAAGTTAACTGGCGGTGTCGCGAAATATTTCCCCGGATCTTGCATAATGGGCTGCCAATTGTTGATATCGCAATAGTAAGCAGGAATCCGCCCAAGTTGTTTCCTGGCAGCGAGCGCTGCTTGGTTGAAAGCGACGATGGCTAATCCCGGCGGTACGCCGATTGCTTTTTGTGATCCTGTCAAGACAACATCGATTTTGTAATCAGGGTGCCCATATGTTTTGCTCATATTTTCTTCCATCGCAGCCGTTGCACAGACGCCATCCAAAATGACAAGGGCGCCATGTTTTTTTACAACTGGCACGAGTGCATCGAGATCCGCAGCAACGCCTGTCGATGTATCCGCATGTGTAATCGTTACAGCTTTGTATTGCCCAGTAGCTAGTTTTTTCTCCACTGCTGCGGGTGCAACTTGTTTCCCCCATTCCGATTGCAGCACGTCCACTTCAATGCCAAAAGCTTCCCCTAATTGAATGAATCGATCCCCAAAATACCCTTGGCTGACAACTAAAACCTTCTCTCCTGCCGCAACCGTATTGACGAGCGCCATCTCCATTGCAGTCGTTCCGGAACCCGCCACGACAAATACTTCCCCATCCGTCTGAAACAGTTGACGTGTTTGCTCGATCGCATGTTTAAAAATCGCGACAAACCTTGGATCGGTATGTCCTCTCGTTTCGCTCGCCATGGCATCATAGATGGCATCGATGACGGGTGTTGGCCCAGGTACAAGCAGCATTTCTTCATTACGCATCTGTTTTCCCCCTAACATTTCTCTACATATTTCCATCCCACTCTTACTACTTCTCTATAATTGAAGAAAAACCTGTTATTTCAAAATAACATATAAAAAAATGAAAACGGCTTTACTCCTAATTGGAATAGAGCCGTTTCCATGTCACTCTTCATTGGAACCAATACAACGTTCGCATTCATAAAGCGGTGAGTCCACTTTTTCAATGATTTCACAACCGCACTCACGACAGATCTTTTTCGGCATTTCTTTTTGATTGTTCATTTTCATAGGGATCTCCTCCATTTTTAATTTAATTTTTCATAGCCGGGTAATGTTAAGAATTCCATAAATTCGTCTTGCAATGTCAATGAAGAAAACAGTTCTGCCGCCTCTTCAAATCTTCCTTGACGGTAATTGGTTTCACCAATCGACTGTCGAATCGTATCCAACTCTTCTTGCATCACCACCAAAAACAAACCTTCAGTAATCTTGCGTCCATCTTCCAAAATCCCTTGCGGATGGCGAATCCATTGCCATACTTGAGTTCTTGAGATTTCCGCCGTTGCGGCGTCTTCCATCAGATGATTGATCGGGGCCGCGCCATTCCCTCGCAACCAGGAAGCGATATATTGAACACCGACACTGCAATTCATGCGCAAACCGGCCTCCGTAATGCTCCCAATTGGCACTTCGAGCAAGTTTTCCGCAGTGACGTGAATGTCTTGCCGTTTTCGGTCGATCTGATTGGGAGTCGGCATCGCTTTGTCGAACTGTTCCATCGCCACTGCGACAAGTCCCGGATGTGCAACCCATGTTCCATCATGCCCATCTGTCGCTTCACGCCGCTTATCTTCACGTACTTTCCCAAAAGCCTCTTCGTTCGCTTCTGGATGGTCCTTAATCGGAATTTGTGCGGCCATCCCGCCGATTGCCGGAGCATTCCGCTTATGGCATGTTTGCACACAAAGCAATGTGTACGCACGCATGAATGGCGATGTCATCGTCACTTGGCTCCGATCCGGGAAAATGACATCAGGCTGATTGCGCAATCGCTTCAAATAACTGAACATATAATCCCAGCGACCACAATTCAATCCTGCTGAATGATCGCGAAGCTCATATAAAATTTCGTCCATCTCGAATGCCGCTACAATCGTTTCGATAAGTACAGTTGCGCGAATTGTACCGTTCGGAATGCCGAGTTGTTGCTGCGCAAAGACGAAGACATCATTCCACAGACGTGCTTCCAAATGGCTTTCCAACTTCGGCAAATAGAAGTAAGGGCCCGTTCCTCTTGCCAATAACTCCTTCGCATTATGGAAAAAATATAAGCCGAAATCGAATAGGCCCCCGGAAATAGGTTCTCCGTCAATAACGACATGTTTTTCCGGTAAATGCAAGCCGCGTGGACGCACCATTAAAACAGCTGTTTCTTCATTCAACGTATAGGTTTTGCCGTTCGATTGCTGTGTGAACGAAATCGTTTTCCGAACAGCATCCTTCATATTCAACTGCCCCTCCATCATATTGTCCCATGTAGGAGAAGTGGCATCTTCAAAACAGGCCATAAATGTTTTTGCACCGGAATTCAGCGCATTAATGACCATTTTCCGATTGACAGGTCCTGTAATTTCAACCCGTCGATCTTGCAGGTCCCGGGGGAGTGGCGCAATCGTCCAATCCCCTTCCCGGATGTGTTTCGTTTCAGGTAAAAAATCAAGTTTCTTTCCATTGTCAAGGTCAAGCTGCCGTTGTTGGCGCTTTATCAGTAATTCTTTTCGTCGTTCATCGAATTTGGCATGAAGAGCCCGGAGAAATTCAAGTGCTTCAGGCGTCAGTATTGCTGTACTTTCAATCGTCTTTTCTCCACGAACTTCTATCTTTTGAGAGGTCGATGGTTGCATCGTCAAAGGTTTCACCCTTTCTAGTTATTAAGGAAATCAATTACGCCTTGGCGTAATTGCGTCCGGATTTCGAATTGCGCTTGCGCAATTGACTCCTTTCAAAATCCGTGACATCCGCCGGAGGCTAAACTTGAATCAGCAGAGAGTTTGGACTCCCTCTAATTAAAATGCATTCTGGCATTCATCTCGCCACTTATGGAAGTGGGGGACTTCCGCTAAATCAAGTCAAACAAATTGTGCGGTTTCTGTTGAACCTTGCATCGCCGTAGTGGAAGATTGACCACCTGAAATGACTTGTGACACTTCATCGAAGTAACCTGTACCGACTTCACGTTGATGGCGTGTTGCTGTATATCCTTTCTCTTCAGAAGCAAATTCAGCTTGCTGCAGTTTCGAATAAGCCGCCATGCCGTTATCTTTATAGTCATGTGCAAGATTGAACATGCTGTGGTTCAGAGAATGGAAGCCTGCAAGTGTGACGAACTGGAATTTATAGCCCATTTTACCGAGCTCCACTTGGTATTTCGCGATCGTTTCCTGATCGAGATTCGCTTCCCAGTTGAAAGAAGGTGAGCAGTTATAGGCGAGCTTCTTGCCTGGGAATTTCGCATGGATCGCGTCGGCAAATTGTTTAGCCTCTTCAAGTGATGGGTGGGATGTTTCGCACCACACAAGGTCTGCATACGGTGCATACGCCAATCCTCTTGCAATCGCTTGGTCGATTCCCGCTTTCGTACGGAAAAATCCTTCCGGCGTGCGCTCCCCTGTCAGGAATTTTTTATCAGCCGGATCGATATCGCTTGTGACCATGTCAGCCGCATCCGCATCTGTGCGAGCAATGAGGACAGTCGGTACGCCCAGTACATCCGCCGCAAGTCGTGCCGCAACCAAGTTCCGGATGGCATTTTGTGTCGGCAGTAATACTTTACCGCCCAAATGTCCACATTTCTTTTCCGATGCCAGTTGGTCTTCCAAGTGAACGCCCGCAGCCCCTGCCTCGATCATGCCTTTCATCAATTCGAAAACATTGAGCGGTCCGCCGAAACCAGCCTCTGCATCTGCGACAATCGGAGCGAACCAGTCAAAACCGTCATCGCGCCCCTCGGCATGATCGATCTGATCTGCACGTTGCAGAGCCTGATTGATGCGCTTGACAACTGACGGAACACTGTTTGCTGGATACAGGCTTTGGTCAGGATACATTTGCCCCGAAAGATTCGCGTCCGCCGCCACTTGCCAACCGCTCAAATAGATGGCTTGAAGGCCCGCTTTCACTTGCTGGACTGCCTGATTTCCTGTCAAAGCACCAAGCGCATTGATGAAATCTTCTTCCTGAAGGGATTTCCACAGTCGAGCTGCCCCTTTAGTTGCCAACGTCTGTTCAATAAGGATGGATCCGCGCAGCTTCACAACATCTTCTGCGGAATAAGGGCGTTCAATCCCTTTCCAACGGCTATCCTCCGCCCAGCTTTTCTCCAATTGTGCAATCTGTTCTTGTCTCGTCATCATCTAGTCACACCTTCCCATTTAATAAACTTTCAACTGCTAATCTAAAACACTACTTTTTTACTGTTTCATAACAGATGAAGTTGTTATACAGTAATATATAACACATTTTAAATAATGTCTGTACATTCTGACAAAAAGGTATTTTTTTAAGACGAACGGAAAATAGGACGGATGAGTCGGGTCTTGGAAATCAAATACAAAGGGGAAATGACAATGACAAAAGAGAAGTTGAGGATGTCAAATGAAGAATTACAGCAATATACAACATTATTGGAAGATTGGATTCCAGACGATGCTACTATTGCCATTGGCGTTGGCGATCACTACATCTGTTCTATTGAAGGGTCTTCTAATATCCAAATCAAGGAAGGCCAGCCCATCGAACCTGGAAGCATTGCGGAAGAAGTCATTCGCAACAGGCGCAAAATAAAAGCCCTTGTCAATCAGTCACCATGTGGCATCCCCTACTACGGCATCGGCTATCCAATCCAAATACACGACGAACCCGGTGCGCTCATTGTCATCCTGTCCCCCAACTATCAACAGCGCCCTGAACCCTTCCGCTATTTAACAGGAAAACAACAAGAAGATTGGAGCCCGATTCCAATCGAACAGATTTCCCATATTGAAAGTTTGCAAAAGAAAACTTGGTTTTACGCCAACGATGAAGGATACTGTACCAATTTCACTTTAAAAGACTTGCATATACGACTGCCCCAATCTTTTTTGAGGATCCATCGCTCTTATATTGTTAACATCGCTTATATTCAACGCATTTCCAGGGACTTATCTTCGAATCTTATCCTTACATTGAAAGACGAAACAGAACTACCCGTCAGCCAAACATATGCAACAGAACTTAGAGCAGTGCTTGGATTTTAGGTGGAGATTGGAAGGATTGAGTGATTGTGATTGAGGATTGATCACGCGTAAAGAAGTATGAGCGAAACGAAGGTGGTTTGAGCGAAAGCGAGCGTGGATTGATCACACATAAAGAAGTATGAGCGAAAGCGAAGGTGGTTCGATCACTCATTAGGGTATTTGAGCGTAGGCGATGTAAGTTTGATCACTCTTGAAGGGGTATGAGCGCCTTCAGTAGGAGTTTGATCATTTATAGGATGGATTTGATCATTCATATTAATTTTCAAGAAAACAAGCCGCAGGATAAGGTATCCGAGCGGCTTGTTTTGTTTTGCTTCTAGTTTATAACCTCTTCGATTCAACTCTATTCAGCGAAAGTTCCCTCATTATCCTCCCTAGCACTTTCTATTCAAATTTTAATTTATTAATAAGACTGAATAGTCCACCTATTCTAACTCTATATAAAGAGACTCCGTTCCTCTTCTCCACTTATCTTCTAGACCCTAGATAAAACCTGTACTGACACGTTTTTCACCTCACTCTATCTTATACTCCTTATCAATATAGTATAAAAGGACTTTAGAACTATTTGGTTTTTTAAAATTCACGTTACCATTTCGGCCATATTCGAGTCATTTTTTCAACTAAAAACCTTGTATAATAAAAGTAGAATGATAGACTAATTACTCACTCCATTCCATTAAAACTCCAGACTAAAGTCACATAGAATTCCGAAAATTATTAAGGAGGAAATCCAAATGAAAAAGATCATTTCGCTGTCCCTCTCCTTCGCCCTTTCCACGTCGATATTTGTCGGTAGCCCCAGCTCTGCGAATGCAGCAAGTTTCTCGGCGCAACCAGCTGTAGCAGCAATCCCTGCCAAAACTAGTCAATACGAAAACTCCTATCAGATGATTCGTTCCACACTTCTTGAAAATGGAGCGGTTGGTCGATTCGATCCTTCCGAAATGTCCCCGAAAGAAGTGGGTGCACTCATTCAACAAGTTGTGCAAGAAAATCCTGAAATTCTCTATTATAAATCTGCTAACGTATGGTCTGATGGAAAAATCGAATATGTGTATTATCTACCAGCTGAAACAATAAAAAAAAATCGGATTGCCCTTAATGCAAAGGTGGACAAAGTACTAGCTAGCATCGATAAACCAGGCCTTTCCGATTTTGATAAAGTAAAAGCAGTCCATGACTATCTCGTATTGAACACTACCTATGATTACACAAACCAACAAAATAAAACCATTCCTGCCGATTCCTATACTGCACACGGTGCCCTGCTAGGCGGAGTGGCAGTGTGTGACGGCTATACAAAAGCTGCACAGCTTCTTCTCAACCGTCTCGGTATCGAAAATCAATATGTGGTAGGACATATTAAAGACGGATTGCATTCTTGGAACCAAGTGAAATTGAACGGCAAGTATTATTTCATGGACATTACATGGGATGATCCCGTTCCGAACAAACCGGGCGTTGTCGGGTATGACTATTTCCTCGTCACTTCCGATCAATTACGCAAAGACCATACTTGGGATGAAAAGAACTGGGCAGTTGCAGTGGACAAGCAATATAGTTACTTCCAAGACTTCAAAAACATGGTCCAAGTCGGAAATGACTACTTCTACAGCAGTAAATCAGATAATCAAAAACTATATAAAATGGCAAGCAACGGAAAAAATAAACAAAAAGTAAATGATGTTAGAGCACCATACTTCGCAGTTGTCGGCAACGATATTTATTTTAGCAACTATTCAAATGGAGGCTATTTATATAAAATGAAAACAGATGGTACGAAGTTAGAAAAGTTGAACTCCGTGCACTCTGTAGATATTGCAGTCGATGGAAACATACTTCGCTTTACAGATAGCACTTCAAAGAAACCTATGTCGTTAGCACTCAACAATAAGGCAGCAGCTAAATAAGCATAACAAAAGCGCAGGGCGCCTGCCTAGACGATAAAAAAACGTGTACACGAGCCTAGATGGCATCGTGTACACGTTTTTTAGTTTAAGCATTTCACTTTACATCTGGGTTTTATTTCTTTTTCTTCTGCCAAGTAGTAGCCATCCACCAAGGGTGATGAGTGCGAGTCCGCCAATCAGTGTGGCGATCGGCATTTCTTCACCTGTTCTCGGTAATGTTGGGCTCACTTTAGTAGCTTGCGGTCTTGGCTGCTCTTTCACAGTGATACTAGTTGATTCCGGTTTAGACGGCTTTTCAACCGTTACACTCGGTGCCTCTGGTTGTGGTTGTTCTTCAACAATAATTGGTGCCTCCGGCTGTGGCATTTCTTCAACCGGCACGTTTGGTGATTCCGGTAGCGGTGTTTCCTCGACTTCTTCATTCGGTGATTCTGGTTGTGGCGTTTCTTCAACTTCTTCGTTTGGCGTTTCCGGTGAAGGTGTCGGTGTTACCGGCGTTGGTGTCGGCCCGCCGCCACTACCACCTCCACCGCCTCCGCCGCCCCCGCCGCCCCCGCCACCAGTAGTTTCCGGTGTGTTAGCAACTGTTCCTAAATCGAGGACTGCAGTCATTCCTGCGGTAATCGCAAAGTCAATACGTGGCGGTGTATCTCCAAGTTCATAGCCTTCCGGTGCGGCTGTTTCAACGATGTAGTAGCTACCCATTGGCAAGTCACTTGCAGAGATGTAGCCATCCGGTTGACCTACTCCACCTGTTATGAGCCCACCTAGAACGAGCGCATCCCCCTCGCCATCTACCACACGATAGATTGCAAAAGTTGCTCCGTTCAACGCTTCGCCTGTGTCGCTGTTCACTTTATACAACGTAACAGAGCCAGTTGTGTCAGAAATAGTTGTATTCGCTACTTCGACCTGCACATTGGCAGTTTGCGTGGAACTAATGGTAAATGGACGTGGTGTGCCATCAAGCACATAGCCTTCCGGCGCAGCCGTTTCAACAAAGTAATAACCACCCGTCTCTAAGCCACTCACTGTCAAGTTACCATCCGCGTTCGTCGTCAATCCTGTCTGAATGGCCTCATCTTCTCCGTCTTGATAGAGTGAGAACACTGCGCCACTTAATCCTTCATCTGTCTCACTATCTTTTTTGAACAATGTCACCGATCCGGTAAACTTCGTATTCGTCACTTCCACCGATGCCAATTGAGACGCCACAATGTCAAAACTATGTTGCGTCGTCGCATCCAGCACATAACCAGTCGGTGCAGTCGTTTCTACGAAGTAATAGTCGCCAGGGGCCAAATTATTCACAGTCAAATTACCATCTGCATCCGTCGTTAACCCCGTTTGAATCGGATTCGTTTCGCCTACGCGATACAGCGAGAACACCGCCTCGCCCAATCCTACACTCGATGCCGCATCCGTTTTAACCAACGTCACCGAACCTGTTCCCGGTTCTGGATCTGGTCCTGGTCCTGGTCCTGGTGGTGTAGAAATAGGTGTGTTTGGTACAAAAATAGTTTCCACGTCAATTCCTACATCTTCCTGATCCCCCTCCGCCGCAATCATAATTGCAAGTGGAGCATAAGGAATCGTAAATCCATACTTGGTAGTATTATCTAACTGATACCCGGCTATTGTTGCCGTTTCGATGAAGTAATAGTCTCCGTAAGGCAGGTCTTCAACAACTAGATGACCAGCCTCCGAGCCGGTGCCCGAAGTCACCAGACCCGCTTCAACTAACGCAGCCGGTTCATCCCCCTCTACCTTATAAAGTGAGAAAGTTACACCGTTTAACGGTGTCCCTATAGAGCCCGCTCTATGTTTGTAAAGCGTGATGGAGCCGGTCGGTTCTGGTTCGTTCGGCACTAGAATTCGATCTGGCGTTACATAAATCTGATTGCCATCTAATCCCACCTCAAAAGAGTACCTTGTTTCATTATCGAGAGCATAACCCATCGGTGCAGCCGTTTCTTCGAAGTAGTATTCACCTGATTCCAAACCGCTGACCTCGAGTATCCCGCCTGCTCCTGTTCTAAATTCCTCAGATTCTCTAATTCTTGTGTAGTCGGCATCGACGGCATTCTTTTTGTAGAGAGCAAAAACGGCACCAGGTAATGTTTCTTGTTCATTGCCTTCTTCGTATTTGACTATGGTTACTGTGCCCGTTGGTTTAATGATTGGTGCATTATACGCTTGAATTGTTATTGGTTCTTTCAAATTTTTAATTTTAAATGGATACTCTTTTGTATCGCCTATTTCATAACCTTCAGGTGCCTCAGTTTCCACGAATCTATAATCGACTTCCGGTAGTAGCCGCAGACTTAGAGGTATATTGATTTGACCATTTTCATCTGTTTCTAAATTGCTATAGCCTCGAACATCTTGCCAACCAACAAACGGAAACCGTTGTTGTAATTTAAACTTCGCACCTTGCAAAGTCTCATTTGTACCTTCTTTTTTCTTAATAAGTGTTACAGCAGCTTCTCTAGTATTTTCAACTGTTCTCCAAATAACCTCAGAGTCAATTTCGATTTCTACTCCGTTTGCATATTCTTCACTTATCTCATAACCGTCTGGTGCTTTTATTTCTTTCAGTATATAGGTACCATATTCTAAGTTGTCAAATATTGCCGCTATACCTGTGGAGAACCCTTGCCATTTCGTTGCTTGCGTGGCAATTGGAGTGTCGAGGTTCTCTTCATGGTACAGTTCGAATTTCGCACCATATAAATGGAGCCAAGAAAATTGCGAATCCACTTTGGTGATGATGAGTTTTCCTTTTGGATCTTCCGTTTTTTTATAGTTTGTTATAGTTTCCGTGTGCTCATTTGTGCCCGGCTCACCGTTAAAAACGAACTTGCCATCCTCAATGTTAAACGTTCGGCTGTTTGTAACCTCATAGTCGTCATCGGTGGTGTCTTCTGTAAGTGTATAAACTCCATCTTCCAAATCCGTAAATATCTTACTTCCCATATTAGTGATAGTAAAAGTTATTGGTTCGAAGCCTTCAGGCCCTGTTAGGGTGAATTCAGCTTCTAATTCACCATCTTCTGATTCCTCAAAGTACTTTTGGATTGTTAGTTCTGATTTTGGTATTTCCGTTTTTTTCTCGTTCCAAACCGTGATCTTATGTTTCTTATCACCATTAATTTTGCCTTCCGAGGTGACTATAAAAGTCCGCGGATTCATAAGTGCATAGTTTTGTTCATCCGTGGAGCTTATCTCGGTAAGCGTGTATTCTCCTGGCTTAAGATCACTAAATTTACCATTTTTCTCATTTGTTATTGTTTTCGTTTCGGAATAATTGTTAGGACCTGTTAGGGTGAATGTACCTTTTAATGAATTGCTATTTGAATCTCTAAATTTCTTTGTAACTTCTAGTTCTGCTTTTTGGATTTTCTCGTTCCATATTGTGGTTTTATGTTTCTTATCACCATTAATCTTTCCGTCAGAGGTAACTGTAAAAGCCCACGGTTCTATAAGTGCATAGTTTTGTTCATCCGTAGAGCTTATCTCAGTAAGTGTGTATTCTCCCGGCTTCAGATTACTAAATTTACCATTTTTCTCATTTGTTATTGTTTTTGTTTCGGAATAATTGTTAGGACCTGTTAGGGTGAATGTACCTTTTAATGAATTGCTATTTGAATCTCTAAATTTCTTTGTAACTTCTAGTTCTGCTTTTTGGATTTTCTCGTTCCATATTGTGGTTTTATGTTTCTTATCGCCATTAATCTTCCCGTCAGAGGTAACTGTAAATGTCCACGGCTCCATAAGTGCATAGTTTTGTTCATCCGTGGAGCTTATCTCGGTAAGCGTGTATTCACCCGGCTTCAGATTACTAAATTTCTCATTATGTCCATTTTTTATTGTTTTCGTTTCGAAATAATTGTTAGGACCTGTTAGGGTGAATGTGCCTTTTAACGTATTACTATTTGAATCTCTAAATTTCTTTGTAACTTCTAGTTCTGCTTTTACGATATTACTATCACAATCCATACCCGTAGGTGCATTGACGAATGTGTAATGTTTATCCTTGTTGTCTTGGAAAACAATCCCGTCTTCACCATTCTTCTGCTTTTTGAAACTTACGAGGTCTGTTCCATCCTCAAGTACCCTACAAAGTTTGTAGTCGCCGTCCGCTTCTGTTAAGTAAGTGTTACCATTATGTGCAAATTCAAGTGTTACTTTTCCATCGCTATCAGTTACACCCGTCCTTGACCATTTATTATTATCGCGTGTTGTAGTAAACCTGATACCTGAAATCGGTTCACCAGTCGGATCAACTTTTGTAATATAAATATGTCTACAATCACTCTTACCCGGACCTGCTTCTGGATCTTCACAGTCCGCAGATTGAGGGTCAGCTGTTAGGGTGTTCACAGACGGAGGATCCGTTGGTACTGGATCTGTTGGTGCTGGATCCGTTGGTGCTGGATCTGTTGGTGCTGGATCTGTTGGTGCTGGATCTGTTGGTGCTGGATCCGTTGGTGCTGGATCCGTTGGTGCTGGATCCGTTGGTGCTGGATCCGTTGGTGCTGGATCCGTTGGTGCTGGATCCGTTGGTGCTGGATCCGTTGGTGCTGGATCCGTTGGTGCTGGATCCGTTGGCGCTGGATCCGTTGGTGCTGGATCCGTTTCTACCGTTGCCGGATCCCCGCCTCCTTCATCCGCATAGGCAATATTCCCCGATCCCATCGGTCCCAAAATAATCTGCCCGATCAACAAAATCATCAAGGCGATCAAATTTAGCTTTTTCGACATGTTCTTCCTCCTCACTTGAAGTACAGTTGTTGTCACTTTTTCAGTTCGGCTTGCACGATTAATCGATCTGGCGGATTGGATTTTCCAATCGGTGTGCAAGTGACGAGTGTGAGGAGTGGAGTATCGGTGTCATTTAGGACTGAAACGTCTGTTTTGGGGACAACGAACTTTCGGGTAATTTCATATTGAAAAACGCCGTCCCGTGTGGTTACTTCAATCACGTCATTGGGTGCCAATTCATCCAACCGGTTGAATTGCTTGCCTTTGGCAAGTGCCCGATGTCCTGCCAGCCCGACGTTATCAATACCAAATTGTTTTTTCGGTTCAATGACTCCAGCTCCTTTACTAAGATTCACTGCACCTGCACCGTCAAACACGATCATTTCAAGTTCAATCCTGTCAATCCGCAGAATCGCTCTTGCCCCTTCAAGTGCTTCCTGTTTTTTGTCTTGCGTACTGTTGGTGACAATCGATTTTTTCAATCGATCTACATCTTTTGCATGGATTCTACTTTCTGCGTCTGTTGATAATTGCTGCAAGTACTCTGTTTTTCCTAACTCTTCAAAGCTATCGATGAGTAGTTGCTGTTCGCGATCATAGACCCATTTCTTTTCGATTTGAGGGTAAAAAACAAGAGCTACTCCCATTAGCAAGACGATTGAACCAACGATTCTACGCAACTGGTTATCACCTTCTTCCAAATCATATTTCTGGAGACTACAATTATTCAATGAATGATAACAATTTAACGCTGAACATATTCTGAACATTCTGTTTTATATAAAAAAAGCACTTGCGAATCCTCCCATAACAAAAGGATTCGCAAGTGCTTTTTAGCTCATTACTTACTAATATGCTTTGTATAAATGTCAATAATCGCTTTCGGGACATCAATGCCTAATTCTTCAATCCACCTCTTTTTAAATTCATGAAAAAGGATGATCATCTTTTCCATTTTTCTTACTTCCCCGTAATGCTCGATGAATAAACAAATGTAGCTCTCATTATAAGGATCCATCTGAATCATTTGATCCAAACAAATTTCAAGTAAAAGGGATTGTTCCCTATTATTTTTCTCCTTGTGTACATAGGCCTCCAAATACTGAAGGTAGGACTGTTTTATCCTTTGTTGTGCATGCAGTGCCCAAGGGTAACTTTCTTCTTCCAAGTAATCGCCTTGATACAGTTGAATTGCTTTTTCAATCGCTGAACTCGTCACCTTTTTTTCATCTAATACATTCTCCAGTTCCTTCAAATCGCTTTGTACAGAAATGTTCAACTTATACTTTTCATTGTTCATGGAAATCGGGTTATCCATGCCGAGTGCTTTAAGTCCCTTGCGCAACTGATACACAGTTGTATGCAATAATGTAGTCGCCTTCTCATTCGGCAAATCTGCCCATAGTTCTTCTATAATACGTGTGCGGTGAATGGCAGCTTCCCGATGGTGCCATAAGTAAACAAATAGTTCTTTCACTTTTTTTGTTCGCCATTTCACGACGTTTTTCCCGCTCCAAGCGAGTTGAAAATTCCCCATCACACGGGCTACTAATTGGACTTCTTCAGCCTTGAAGGATTGTCTGTTTTGTTTAGAAAGGTCCAGCCTTTTCTGTATTTTATCAATGGTTTTCTGTAGCCGATCTATTTTTACAGGTTTCAATAAATAATCAACCGCACTCACTTCAAATGCTTTCAACGCATATTCGGAATAAGCTGTCACAAATACGACCTCTACATGTGGAAATCGCATGACGATTTCTTCCGCAATTTGGAGACCATGACTCTCTCCCATCTCCATATCCAGAAACACGACATCCACTTCCTCGTTTTCCATCCCCTTGAAAGCAGTTTTTGCATCTGTATATGATCCAACAACTTCAATCTGATGGATCTTTCTAAGCACAATTTCAAGAAAATCAATCGCAAGCCGTTCATCATCGACTAGTATCGCTTTCATTTTGCGTAACCTCCGGCAAGATAATGGTGATTTTTGTGCCCTGCCCTTCCTGACTTTCCAGTTTGAATTGCGCATTTTTCAACAGCTTCAACTTATTGAATGCATTCACAAAACCGATACCATCCCCGCTTAGTAGTGTCTCTTTTTGTTCTGCTTTTATCCCGACACCATCATCTTGGATTACGATAATCATTCCTTCATCGCCCTTGCGAATGGAAATAGATAATGTGCCGCCTCCTCTTTTTTTAGAAATACCATGTTGAATCGCGTTTTCAACAAGCGGTTGAATGGTCATTGCCGGAAGTTCTGTTTGAATACGCTCATCAATATCGTAGTGGACTGTAAGTCTATCGCCATATCTCATTTGCTCGATGGCTACATAGGCTGCTACCAGTTCCATTTCTTGTTTTAATGAAATCATTGAATTGTTTTTATAAAAATCCAATTTCCCTCTAAAATAGGTTGCTAAATGCTGCAATGCCTCTCGGGTTTTTTCTGCATCTATGTAGGTCATTGCAATAATTGTATTCAGCGTGTTATATAAAAAATGCGGCGCAATTTGTGCATAAAAATAGCTTAGTTCATTGTGGACAGCTGTTTGCGCCGCTTGCTTCATCGAGCATAACGATTCAACTTTAGCCTTGAGTTCCTCGGCATAGATAGGCTTTCGCAAAAAGTCATTGGCCCCCACTGTCATTGCCGTAACAGCATCCACTGATCGAGTACCCGCAGTCAAAAGCAAAATGGGCAGCTCAACTAAACTATACTCCTGCCGTAGGAGTTTGCAGACCTCATATCCCGACATCTTTGGCATAACTAAATCGATAATCAGCAAATCCACATGATTTTTCTTCATCATTTCGAATGCTTGTTGCCCATTATCTACCGCTATGACTGTAAATTGTAATTGGCTTAACAAGTCTACAAGCAGTTGAATTGTTGTATGGTCATCGTCTACGATGCCAATTGTCATCTTGCGTTGACCTGCGACTCGTTGCGGAAGTTCTAACTTGACGATGTCCCTATCATGTTCAGTCCTTATTTCGAGTTCCATTTCATCGTTTCTTTCAGATTCATACAGTACCGCGAGTGGTAGCGTAAAAGTAAAACAGGATCCTTTTCCAAACTCCGATTGTACCCAAATCGCGCCACCGGATAATTCAATTAACTGCTTGGCAATCGCCAGTCCAATACCCATCCCCTCGGTGTTCTGTTCATTATTTATTTGAAAAAAAGATGTAAATATCAACTCCTGATACGCTTTCTCGATACCGATTCCCGTGTCTTCAATGAAAATCTGCATCTGATCCTCTCTCACTTTCGCAGTCACAATGATAGTCCCTTGCCTTGTATATTTAATGGCGTTATCCATCAGATTGAATACGATTTGTTTCAAACTTTGTGGATCTACATACACGGGCGGTAACTCGTGAGCAATCTCGTTTCGAATTGCAACAGGAGAGAATGGGGGTAATAGAAAACTCATCTCCTCTAGCATTTCATCCACAACCGTCAGCCGAACAGAAGTCGGCTGGCTAGATGTATCCACTTGTTGTATCGTTGTGGCGCTCAATAAATCTTCCGCAATGACTGATAAGCGCTTGCCAGCCTGTTGAATGCGCGTGACCGTTTCCTGCTGATTTAACCGTAAGGGGCCTTCCGTTCCTTCCATTAGTGATTGAGATAGATTTAACACCGTTTGTAATGGTACTTGTAGTCTATGGGAAGTTCGCTTTAAGAATTCATCCTTTAAATGGTCATACAGAAGCAAATCATTTGATAATTGTTCAACTTGCAAGTGGCTCGACTGAAAGCGGCGTCCCATCAGCAATGACAAGCCCATGGTCATAATGATAAATAGCAAAACATGCACATAGCCAATTTCCATAGCGACTAAGAAATGCAATCCTATTAGTATTCGGTGGCAAATAAAGGTCGTCACAATGACAAGCAAATACTCAGACCAAGCGGTTTTATCCCAAAATGCTTTTAGTAAGACGTGAACAATATAAACATTACACATCCCCAACATGAGGATAACGATGATTCGATAATTTTCCATTGGAAAATGATTCGTCATAAATTCAAACACATTTGGAATTCCGAAGAGCAAAATGTGCAATACTAACAGGCCGATTAAACGTATGACTATTTTCCGATTGGCGTACTTTTGAAAAAAACTATCGACGTACAATAAAAAGAACACGACGGATAAATGGATAAGTGCTATCTGCATTGATTTGATCGATATGCTATTGAAATTTTGGAAGCTTAGTAAAAATAATTGTTCATTTAATGTGGCAAAATATAAGGCTTGGATGAAGAAATAAATACTGAAGTAGAGTTGGTAATACTCATTTCTTATTTGCAAGAATGAACCCAAATAATACAGAGCCAATACGATATATCCAGCAAAAAGAATGGCATCCAATATATTATTTTTTTCACCTAATACTATCGATCCGTTAAGATTCTGAAGTCCATTGTTTAAATAGATGCTCAATAAAGTAACTGCGATAATTAATAGGGATAGAATACTAGCGACGCTTCTTCTCACAATTCACCTCACTCGTACGACATTTTTACTAATTTGAATATTCAGCCTATTATTCATTCTATTTTAACTGATTCCATAGGATAAAAGCACTTATTTTGCATCTATTTTAGGTATCAAAACAATTTATTTTCAAAAAACTTTTTTAGAATAATCCTTTTTGACTATTTTGAGAATATAAAAAATCCGTAAAAGTAACATGACTTTTACGGATTCCTCTATGTTTTCCATCTATTGGCAACTTTTGCAATTGTTCTTATATAATGTTAGGCAGTTGGAGGCACTACTGATTACTTAACAGCATCCACAAACTGTTTTGTACCTGCCATCGATGCGTCGTATAATTGTTGCGAAAGTTTTTTCGTATTGTCAATTGTTTCTGGCCAATTTTCTTTCATATCATTGAACGCATCCAAAAACAGAGTATCTTGTTTGTGGATATCCCCGATCGGGAATGCATATGCCTCCAATTCGGCCAATTTCATGAAGTCATTCACTTTATGATGATAGGAAATGGCCATGATCGGTGTTTCAGTGCATGTCGCCAAGATTAAGGAATGGAGCCTTGTACCAATGATGATGTCCTGTTGTGCCGTTACATCTAAGATCCTGTCAGGCAACAAGTTATCGTCGATAATGGATATCTTCTCCTTGTGCGTCATCTTTTGCTGAATATCTTTTGTGACGTCCGCGTCTTGCGGATATTTCGTAGCGAAAAAAGTCAATTCGACATCATGTCGTGCCGCCAAATTATCCAAGTTTTTCGCCATGCCTTCCACATAATCATTGTAGATAGCGGGATTTCCTTCTGGCCAGTAACCCGCGTTGTAGTAAGGGACAGCTGTAATGCCAATTTTCGTTGGGGCAGCGGATTTATCTGCGCCCTCCTGCCGTAATGAAAACGCCGGATCACCGATGATCTGCACGTCCTCTTTAACACCGATCTCCCGCAACAGCTCCGCCGATTCTGGGTCACGCACCGACACACTTTCCGCATGTTTACACATATAGCGGATGAACCATTTGCCCAAGCCCGATAACAACGGACCTGCACCGCATCCATAAATGACATACGGCGTATTCGAATTTTTCGCCATCATCGCATAAGAACCATATAGCGGCGCTTCTCTTTTATAAAGGTCCATTAAGATACCGCCCCCGCCTATGATGAGAAGATCAAACGTTTTGACGATCTCCTTATTGAGGCGATACGTTTTGAAAAATGTTTTCACTGCGTTGCCATTTTTATAATAAAGCGGAAAACTGCTAACGCCGTAGCGCTTAGCCGTCTGTTCAGGATTATTGCTGAAGACGGTCAGTTGCTCACTGCCTATATTGAACGTCGACGTCACCTGCTTGATAATACTAAGCAGAATCGCTTCGTCTCCGTTATTATCATTTCCATAATTGCCGACAATACCGATTTTCATTTGAATACTTCCTTTATTCCGTGATGGTTTTAGTATAGCATAGCCGCCTACACTCTTGAAAATGGAACCCATTACCCAACCTCAAAAAAGTGCCAGTTGCTGATACATATTGAATCAGTAACTGGCACCGGATTTCTTTTACTTATTGATACTGCGGTATAGGAATGCGCTGAATTGTGCGCGATTCACGGGTTTATTCGGCTCGAAATTGCCTTTTTCATTGCCCGTTGTAATGCCGCTGTTCGCTAAAATATGCACTTGCTTATACGCCCAGTGGCTTGCTGGAACATCTTTGAATTTCTTCGCTGATTCGCCTTCCAACTTATAAGCTTTCACGAGAATCGCCGCCATTTGTGCTCTTGTCAACTGTCCGGTCGGGTCGAAATTACCGTCTCCGGTACCGCCTACGATATTGGCATTAGCGATGGCATTGATTTCATTGAAATAACGATGTGAAACAGGAACGTCTTTAAAAACCTGTGTGCCCGGTTTTGTCGTATCCAAATCGAATACCCGGCTTAAAATGACAGCCGCATGTTCGCGGGATAATGTATTACCTGGATTGAACTTCCCATCCAAATCCCCTTTAATGTAACCGCGCTGCTTCAGGAAATTGATTTCCGTGAAGTACGCATAATCCGCAGGTATGTCTTTGAATGCAGGAGCTCCGTCCGTCACATCGATCGGAATGCTCGCCGTTTTCGTACCGAGTTTCACCGTCACTTGCCCTTTGCCAACTTTGTTCGCCGCTTTGAAGCTTCCGGATTGGGTGATCGTTCCAATATCGCCTGAGACGCTCCATTCCAGTTGTTCAGGTGCATAAATCAGGTTCTTCCCTTGTGCATCTGTCGCTGTCGCTTTGAATGAAACCGAAGCACCCGGCGTCACTTTGGACGTCGAAGGTGAAATCGTCAACTTCGTCGGTGCATCGACGACTGTGACAGGGAAAGATTGTTTCGCATTGCCATATTGTACGGTAACTCGGTCCTCCCCGGCTTTTACTGCACTATAGGATAGCCCCGATCCTGAAACTGTCCCCTTCTCCGATACAACTTGGATCTGGTTATTGTCCACTTTCAACGGATTATAATAAGCATCAAGCACGTGATTGACCGTCATAGAAACCTTCGATCCAACGAGCAACGTACCGATTTGATTGCGTGAAACGCTAATATGGGCCGGATCACTCACCGGTCCAGTACTGATCGCTTCGATAATGGCTGATACACGACGCTCAGCGGAGTTAGTCGTCCGATTTGCCAATACAACTGTGTTACTACCGTGGTTACGTACACCCATCGCAGTGGAACCGCCACCGTCAAAGTTGATGGCCCGGTCGTATCCTTGCGCTGCTAAGTAATTGGCAAACTGTGTCAATGTCATACCGTTACTGTAACCAGAACGGTTGTCCACTGTCACAAGATGCACTTGTTTTTTGTCCTTACTGATGGCGACAGCTGTGCGTGCAGTACGTGTACTCGCCCGCCAGTTGGATGTGTCCATCGTGATATTCGGTTTGCCGTCTTTCAAAAGCATCGGACCGCTAGCGAGCATGAACTGGGAATTCATCCATTTATCGTCGATAGATAATGAAAGTGAGACATCTTCCCCGACTTGCATGTTTTTAAAGCGTTCAAGCCCTTTTGCCCCGTGAACGGACAATACAAAACCGGTTTTCGGAATTTCCACTTTTTCTTTTGATCCATAGTCACGCACTTTGACCACTTTGCCGGACAATTTTTGTCCGTACTGTGTAGCTGTAATCGGTTGACCCGTGTCGATGACAATTTCAATTCCATATTGATTGGAATTGGTATATTGGCTACTATATTGCGGTGTAAAAATGATCGTTTCATCATTTTGACGTTCGCGGTTTAGACCTGTGATTTGATAATTGAATCCTTTATAGCCCAAATGGATGCCCAAGTTGAAATGATCAATTTCGGCAAGACCATCTTTTGTGACACCAAAAGCGATCGGCTGGCTCACGTAATAGCTGGATGAGTTGGAAATGACACCGCCGTTGATAATATTATTTCCTTGTGAAATCAAATACATTGGATAACCACTATTCATGTCGAAAAAGGAGGCATTGATTGCCCCGACGACCCGGTTGCCAACCTTAGAATCCCGATTGGCCAAAGACGTCGTCGTTTGCGTTTTGTTAATCGGCGATGGAAGACCAATATCCAATTTCGTATGTGAATCTCCTAAATTGACAGCTAAATGATTTATGTAATTTGTTCCGGAATGCGTATATTGAGAATATGTAACCCCCGAAGACACCGGATAACTTTTCACTGAACTCTGATTGGCGGAAGCACTTGCCGGGACAGTCCATAACAATGTGGCAGCCACTGCTGTCATGGCAATCTGTTTCCCGATACGTTTCATTGAAGCTACTTTACTATCCATTAAGTGAAACTCTCCTTTCCTATGAATATACAGCTTACCAAACAATTCGACAGATTGCCATAATCCAGAAGATGTAAAATAGAAAAGCTTGTAGATTTGTGAACATTAATTCTTACTGGTGATCATTGCTCATAGCACGCGATCATATATTCCTACAAGTGATCATTACTCATAGCACGCGATCATTAAGCCATTCATATGATCATATTTCACACCTCACGCTCAATAATGAACCTCGAGCTCCCCCTACAAAAAAGCCGCGCAAAGTGTTTAATTTTACACTTTGCGCGGCTTTGTTAAAGTTATCGTTCTTTTATGTTTATTTTTACATACTGGTTGGTATGCGAGGCAAATGTTCCGAGAATCAGGAAGTAGAACATCGTATACATTTTCAATTCCCATATATTATAGTAAAAACCGGAAAAGCCGGTTGCGAACCATAGTGCGATCATGAATTTTCCAAACACGGTTTTCCGCTCTTTCCAGAACATCGCAAGCATCCCTAACAAGAAGGCCGCAAACAATACGACGCCGACTGCACCTGTTTCCGCAATCACTTGGATGTATTGATTATCGGAGTAGAAATACTTGCCACCGTAAATATCCGAACGGATGCCGTAATGGTTGTAAATAGGCGATCCGTAAGACAATGTCGCAGAGCCTCCGAATGATCCGAAGCCTGTCCCCGTGATCGGGTTATCCTTAAAGACTTCAAAGCCTTTATTGATATAGAAGAATCGACCGCTTTCGGACATGAGCGCCAAGTTGTTTTCATCGAACGTCTCACCAAACCTTCCCCCGATACTTCCTGGTCCATCAGATACAGGTTCAGTGAGACCCAGTGATTGAAAATACTGCACAGCAAAATTCACAGGGAAATAAATGATGATAATTGACGTAATTCCAGCGAGCACCAAACGCTTGAGCACTTGCCAATTTTTCGTCAGCAAAATGAAAATCAAACCGAAAATGAACGCTGAAATCCATGTTCCTCTTGAGTAAGTTAAGATGAACACCCCAAGGAATAGCACGAGATTGATATTCAAGAACAACCTATGCTTCTCTTTCCCATACACCGATTTCAAGAAAAAGATCGCGATGATTGCAAAAAACAGTAAGAGCGCCAAGGAATTCGGATTCCCTGGAAGCCCATAAATGCGGACAGCATTCGTAGCGGATAATGTCTTGTATTTCCAGACATCCGGCAACAACAACTGTCTCATGGACAATTTCTCAATCAAACCGTGGATAGAGACGATGAAGCCTGTCCACACCGTCACCCATGCAAATCGACGGTACCAACCTTCCGGCAACAACATTCTGGAGACGATATAGTAAAGCAAATACATGATGATAAACGTCCGTATTTGGAAAATAACCGCAGCCGGGAGAACATTTTGCGTCAAGCCCATCACTGCACCGAATACAAGGAAAGCAAAGAATGCCCATTCAAACCATTTAAACGAAAACAACGACTTCCAATTCCGCCCACTGGAAAGAACAAGTTTCCCAAACGCAATTACCGTAATGAGATCCCCGATTAACTTCAAACCTGAGTTCACTTCAATGAACAATGGACGGATACTGACATACACCAAAAGAAACAGCAAACTTTGTTGCGGCCTAAAAAAGGCAAACAGGACAAAAAACAACGACGTAGAGACTAGCGCAATGGATGGAGGTAGGAATAAAGCGACTACGACCACTGCGAGCGCTACTAACAGTGAAACTGTATCTTTATCGCTTACATACTTTTTTAAAGTTGACATTCACACAATTACCCTTTCTATGAAGAATCGCTTAACAATTACAATGACCAATGATATAGAAGTCCTCCGTCATTATAGCATCTTATGGGACGTTTTGGTTTAACCTTTTGTTGCAATTTTATGATGAAGTCATCTTGGGCTAAATATACCTTATTATTCTTGTAGTTTTCTGCTACTATTAATAGAAGGTAAAAAAGGAGGTTAATTGGTTGAAAAAATTATTCACGTTGATGCTTCTCACTTTGTTATTATGGACCCCAATTGTCGCCGAGGCAAGCGATGTAAAGGGTCATCAGATGGAAACAGAGTTGAATTACTGGATTAACAAAGGCGTAATCCGAGCCGATGCGAAAGGTAATTACAACCCAAACAAGGCGGTAACAAGAGGTGAGTTCGCATCCTATATTGCACGTGCACTAGAGTTACCGACTTCTACAAAACACAAATTCAAAGATTTGAAGGCAAACACAACGCTAACCATTGAAATTCAGAACGCGGCTGGCGCAGGAATCCTTTCAGGTTATCCTGACGGTACCTTTAGACCGAATGAAAAAATCACGCGTCAACATATGGCCGGGATGATGTATAAAGCGATGCGCTATATGAAACTACCGGAACAACATTCAAATTTCAAATTCAAAGATACCAATAAAATATCTGCGAACTTTGTCAATCCGGTTGCTGTCGCACACAGTTTAAACATTATCCGTGGGGATCACCGTAAAGATGGTGTCTATTTCAACCCTCAAGATCATGCGACAATCGCTCACGCTTCTGCCTTCCTTTTCAGAATGGTGGCAGCAGCTGAAAAATTGAAGCCAAGTGAACCGACGACTCCAGGTACACCTACTATCCCCGATGTCGACCCGGAAGTATACAAAGTGAGCTCGATTTCTGGTGGACAATTGAAATCAACAACCGCACTATACAAAACTTATGAAGATGCATTGGCTGCTTACAATGCATCTTCATCTATAAAAGTCATCCAAAAAGGAGATAAAATCATTAAAATGAAAGCGGGGAAAGCTTTCGGTTCAAATAACTCGACGAATACGACCTCGCTGTATAAAGATTCTTCTTTCAAAACTTTAGTGACCTCCATCCAAGCAGGTCGTGAAATCAGCTACGTTGGAAGTAGCGCAGACCGTGTAATTGTGGAAGTGGGCGGGTTGACTTATTATGCGAAGCAGAACGAAGTCGATCTTGTCCCGACAGAACTGGTGACAGGCTCAGACTATTATGAAGTGGGCCGGGACGGTGTTTTGTACCATTACACTTATAATAATATTAGCAAATCATACGCGAATTATTCGATTGCCCCTGCTGCATCATCCATGCGAATCGGCGCCAAATATACAAGCCTTGACGGCGTCCATTTTAGTGAAATAGGTTCGAACAAGAAGGTAACCTATTACCCTTACTTCCAATTCCAATCGATCCGCTATCCGTCCGCCTATACCGGTGCGGAACTGGATACCTATATCAATGAGATTTTGGTTGATCGTCAAAAAACGGGGATTGCCCGTTATCAAAATGCGGCAACTCAATCGAAGCTAATCGGTCTTGGCGAATATTTGAAAGCTGTTGAAGAAACACATCGCGTCAATGCATTGTTCATCTTGGCAACTGCCATTCACGAAAGTGATTACGGCATCAGTACCAATGCGCAAACGAAGAATAATATTTTCGGCATTAAAGTATTCGACTCTGATCCTGACAAAGGGGAAGTTTACGCAAGCCCTGAAAAAAGCGTCGATGCTTTTATTCGAGAATATATGAACAAAAATTATGCCAATCCACTTGGTGGCTATGCAAATGGAGCCGCTCCTGGCAATAAAGTGGTCGGTTTCAATGTTCGATACGCTTCCGATCCAAACTGGGGCAGTAAAATTGCAGGCCATATGTGGCGCATCGATACTTTCCTCGGCAAGAAAGATTACCAACAAGCGGATCTCGGACGGATCAGCTATGATGGTCCTGTTGGGGTCAATGTACGGACAAGCCCTGATGCAACAAGTCCAATACTATTCAGCTACCAACAAAAAGATCCTGGTCTTAACGCAGCATTTGGCTATCCAGTAGTGATCGTTGACGAAACAACCGGCACGGATGGCTATAAATGGTACAAAGTGCTTTCAGATATGAATCCACCGGCTGATTACGGTTGGATCCGTTCAGACCTCGTTGAACGCATTAACTATTAAATAAAAACACTCCATGCATCGGATTGAACCGATGCATGGAGTGTTTTCTATTTACAAAGCGTCTGTATGCTCCGCACCTGCCGGTAATAATTCCGACATGCCGATACGTTCCAAACCTTGTTTGATTTTCGTCGTGTACCCTAATTTGTTTTTATTCAAATAACCCGCTTTGGAACGGATCATCTCTTCAAACACCGGTAGCGCTGCCGGATCGATGGCGGACCAGTTTTCATAAGAATGAATCAAGTCTTCCAATGTTAAATGGACGTAATCTCGTCCGATGAATTCATATTCTGGAGAAACCTTATACCAAATATCCCCATCCGAACGAATCCATTTTTTCTTGTCTTTTTCGATGGCCGACTGAATGCTATAAGCTGTATTCAAGTAAACTGGATCTTTGAATTCCTGATAAGCAAGCAATAGAATATTCATCCCGCCAAGCGCATGGTTCATGGACGTATGCGTCTTCACTTTCTGGGCAGATGGGAAATAATCGGAAATGTAATAAGATGAATTATCTACTTTCAATATATTTCCTTTAACTTTTTGAGATACCAGCAAGTCCGCATAATTTTTCAGTCCAACAGAATAGTCCGTATGACCGAATGCTTTGCCACCATTGTATAGATACAAAGCAATTTGCTCATTGAAACGCGTATCGACAAACGGAGCCGTAATCCCGTACAGACTCTTTAAATACGTACTCGTCACTTCCGTTTCCCAATACGTCGCATTCCCTCTGAAGATATCAAGATTAGCAAACGCATTGTAGACAAGGTTTTCATAATACCGTTCTCCCGTTTCGGAATACAATGCCATGACCCGGTCTTCCTTCACAAGCAGAAGATTCCGGCCATATCCTCTTCCTGACTTCGGCATCGGTTCAATGGTGACCGCCATTTTATTGTACGGTCCGTGTGCTGTATACCATTTGTTACGCTTCTTATAATTCACTGCAGATTCCAACATCCACGCATCCATTTGTTTCCGATCTGCAAATAGCGGCTCTTCGGAAGAAAGGAGCCATTGGTCGACGACATCGAATCCTCTTGATTGCAGACGATAGACAGAGAGTTGCGTGTCGCCTAGCTTCGCTCCACTGAACGCTTCACTTTCTTGTAGCAATTCTCTCGTGTGACTTTCCGCACCTGTCGGATATTTTTGGTATAGCTCAACGGACTGATAAGATTTCCCGATCATTCGTTGCGACTTGTGACCATCCTGATCCGTCTTTTCAAAAATACCTGTCGGATACGTCGTCAAGTCAAAGCCGAATGTGTCATCCACATTTTTCTTAATTGGATATTTGCTAAATTCATGCAACACGCCTTTCGTCAATCCCGTTTCTGTCTGAATGACGTCAACGGTAATCGGCATGCGCTGCGGATTTCTCAACTCGGTGAATAAGAAATAATCCCCGTTCGGCAGTTCCCTCTTTGTCAACGTGACCGTCGCTGGTGACAAACCGCTTACTCGGTATGTATAAACGATGTCCTTCGCATGCGGATGATTGATCGTTTTCTCACCTGCAAATTGCATCGCGTAATTTGAGCGCAAATACGTTTTAGCGGTTGTCGTCAATGGAACTTCTGCAAATTGTTGTTCAAAGCGGATTGGCGTATAGTCGCCATATGTATTTGCTTCGACAAATACCGTTGCCGGCAATTTCTCGATCATTCCGTTTTGGATCATTGCGCGATGTAGGAAAACAACATACGTCGCACGGTTCACGGGCGTTTTCGGATCGAATGTACCATCTTCTTTTCCAGTTGTGATGCCATGTTGCGCCAGTATTTTGACCCCTTCTTTGTGAGAGTCACTGATGCGGGCTTCATCGGTGAAATGGATTTCTTCACCCGTGTCCTGTAAATCAAACGCACGCACGATGACAGTTGCCATCTGTTCACGTGTCAACGAATCCCCGACGCCGAAAGTTCCATCTTCCTTCCCTAGGAAAATACCCGCCTCATAGGTAGCCATTGCCCCTTTCAAATGGGAAGACTTCGCACTGACGTCTTTAAAAATAGGTTGATAGGATGAGTACGTTAACTGTAGCGCATTGGTGAGTAAATTGGCCGCCTGCCCCCGTGAGACTTCTAATGCGGGTCTGAACTGCTTGTCAGGATAGCCATTAATAACGCCCAAATCGACCAGTTGCGTCACTTCATCTTTCGCCCAAAAATCATTATGAACATCCGTAAAACTTTGTTGGATCGGGTTGGCACTGACGTTTAAAATACCGAATCCAAATAACGAAAAGACGATAACTGCAATAAACCCAATCATGATCGGGCTTTTCATCTTTCTTTTGTGTACCATTGATATCCCCCTTACTGACTTATTTTCCAGACTCCGTCCACCAGCCGCTCAAGTAGCTTCAGACTTGCTGATAAAGGCAAAGAACGCCTTTATCTTCAATTCTTCCAGCGCTTGTCACGTCTAAGCGGTGCACTTCGCTCTTATATTTTGTACAGTAATTCCTTTATAATACCATATTTTCGCATAAAAGGACCTCCTATTTATTAGGAGGTCTCGCATAGTCTTTTCTGAATTCCCTATGGATCATCAAATTTCGTCAAAATAGAATGCCATGCATATATATGAAAGAAGAAAAGTTCGGAGGGATTGAAATGGTAACCATCAGCTTATGTATGATCGTCAAAAATGAAGAAGATGTCATTGAGCGATGTTTGGCATCGGTTCGTGATGTAGTCGACGAAATTAACATCGTCGATACTGGTTCTACAGACCGAACAAAGGAAATCGTGAAAATGTATACCGACCGGATTTGGGATTTTGAATGGATAGACGATTTTGCCCGTGCAAGAAATTTCTCCTTTCAGCAAGCGACAAAGGAATATATTCTTTGGCTAGATGCAGATGATCTACTAACGCCAGAAGACCGTGATAAATTCAAAGCGTTAAAACAATCCCTCGATTCAACAATCGATGCTGTATCGATGAATTACTATTTGGGTTTCGACCAGGATGGCAACGTCACTTCCCATTTACGAAGGTATCGTTTAGTAAAAAAAGAAAATAATTTCCAATGGATAGGTGCTGTCCATGAGTATCTTGCGGTCTCTGGGAATTTATTCGACAGCGAGGTTGCCATTACCCATTCTCCACTTTCCCATGACAGTGATCGCAACTTAAGGATTTATCGAAAAATGATAGAATCCGGCTCCCCCCTTTCCCCACGCGATACTTTCTATTACGCGAATGAATTGATGGACCACAGTCAATTCGAAGAAGCCGCTCATTATTACGAGAAATTCTTGGATTCGAAGCTAGGTTGGATTGAAGATAACATAGGAGCCTGTTTTAAATTGGCAGATTGCTACCACAAATTAGAGAACAAAGAAATGGAACTGAACGCCACTTTACGATCATTCATCTATGACGTTCCCCGCCCTGAAGCTTGTTGCCGTTTAGGTTATTCTTTCATGGAACAATTCAAAAATTTGGAGGCGATCTATTGGTACAAACAAGCACTGGCAGCCGGAAATAAAGACTACATTAGTTTACAAAATCCCGCTTTTACGACATGGTTGCCACATCTTCAATTATGTGTCCTGTATGATCGATTACAGCAGTATGACGTCGCTTACGAACACAATGAATCCGCTAGAAAGTATAGGCCGAATGATGAAAGAATCATTCACAATAAACAGTACTTTGAAGGAATCTTTCAAAAGCAAAACGACGAAAACCTGTAAAACTACGGATCGGCTTCTGTTTGGTTGCATTTGTAATGGATTTGGTTGCACTCATCGTCGAATTGCTTGTATTTCAAGACTTTAATACTAAAAAGAAAACTCCCACTGACAATCCAGTGGGAGTTGCATCTTCACTTATGCTTTTGTCACGACAATCTCTTCTTCAACCACTTCGACTTGAACCTTTTCAATGACGTCCTCTTCCAAAATAAGGTCTGTCAATTGATCTTCGATTTTGTCTTGAATTACTCTACGAAGTGGTCTTGCTCCAAAACGTTTGTCATAGCCTAGTTTGACCAACGCCTGTTTCGCTTCGGCCGTAATGGTCATTTCAATTTCATTTTCCTCGATGTTCGCTTGTAAATCAGCAAGCATCAAGTCAACAATTTCGAGTAGGTTTTCTTCCGTCAACGTATTGAATTGAACAATCGCGTCGAAACGGTTTAAAAACTCCGGTTTGAAGTAATCACTTAGATTTTCCAATGTTGTAATGGAATCATGCTCAATCCGGTTAAAACCTACATTCACTTTCTTATCGCCCGTCCCAGCATTACTCGTCATAATGATGACGGTATCTTTAAAGCTGACAGTCCGGCCATGTGAGTCCGTAAGACGACCATCCTCCATGATTTGCAAGAAGATATTTTGAACATCAGGATGAGCTTTTTCAATTTCATCGAGCAATAGAATGGAATAAGGATTGCGCCGGACTTGCTCCGTCAATTGACCTGCCTCTTCATGACCTACATAGCCAGGAGGTGAACCGATGATTTTCGACACCGCATGTTTCTCCATATATTCACTCATGTCAAGGCGAATCAAGGCATCACGTGAGCCGAATAATTCTTCAGCAAGCACTTTCGTGATTTCCGTTTTACCAACACCCGTCGGACCGACAAATAGGAATGAACCAATCGGGCGCTGCTTAGATTTCAATCCGGCACGACTGCGGCGGATCGCTTTAGCGATTTTATCAACCGCATCCTCTTGACCGATTACTTTTGCACGAAGACTCTCCGCCATTCCTTTCATTTTCGCTTGTTCAGCCGCTTGCAGTTTTGTCACGGGAATCCCTGTTTTTTCTTCCACGATTTGTTCAATATCTGCAACAGATACCTCTACTCGGGCAACTTCTTCATCTTTGTTGATCTCTTCCAATTGTTTCTGAAGCCGGATCTCTTCATAACGTAAGTTCGCCGCTTTTTCATAGTCCTCCGCTTCAGCTGCCTGAACTTTTTCTTTACTCACTTCATTCAGACGCATTTCAATTGAAGCGACATCTTTTTCCGAATGGACAAGATTGAGACGTGCACCAACTTCATCCATTAAATCGATCGCTTTATCCGGCAAAAATCGATCTTGAATATACCGTTGAGACAATGTGACGAAAGCCTGGATCGCTTCATCAGAATAGTGTACTTCATGGAATTTTTCATAGCGATCTTTGATGCCGTTCAGGATTTTCACCGTATCTTCAGCAGACGGTTCTTTCACGATGATCGGTTGGAAACGACGTTCAAGTGCAGCATCTTTTTCAATCTGGCGATACTCTTTCAAAGTCGTTGCCCCGATCAATTGTAAACCGCCCCGCGCCAATGCCGGTTTCAAAATATTGCCCGCATCCATTTGCGAACCTTCCGTTGATCCTGCACCGACTAATAAGTGGATTTCGTCAATGAACAAAATCACATCTTTACGCGTTTGCAGCTCCTCAACCAATTGTTTCATCCGCTCTTCAAATTGCCCACGAATACCTGTATTCGTCACTAATGAAGCAACGTCCAATAGGTAAACTTCCTTATTCATCAACTTCATCGGGACATCGCCTTCTACGATTTTCACCGCAAGCCCTTCAGCAATCGCCGTTTTACCAACACCCGGCTCACCAATGAGCACTGGATTATTTTTATTTCTTCTATTTAACGTTTCAATGACACGCTTCACTTCTTGATCACGCCCGATGACAGGATCGATCAAACCTTCCCTTGCTTCGCTGGATAGATTTTTACCAAGTTGATCCAGCAAACCATTACCACGGTTCCCTTGTTCTTGAACCGTTTGCGTTCTAGCCTGTTTTCCACCATTCGCTTGGAAAAATTGTTTTGCAAATGCATCATTGGCATTTTCATTAAAAGATGAAAAATCTCCTGAATTTAGTGTGTTTTGAATTTCATTAAAGCATTGATGACACATATTGATCTGCATTTTTTGATGATTCATTTGGATCCACAAATTCATCGTTGCTTGGTTCTTACCACATTGTTGACATTTCATATTTCATTCCTCCTTAAAGGATTCTTATATATTCAACCGTTTTTGACTTTGACTATATTTGACTATGATTCGATTATACTCTGACCTGTTTTGACTTTCAATAATTTTGCTCAGGCAATAATCATTCTTTTTCTATTTATTCATCGTTTGACTAAGACAAGTAGTTGTATGCCCGTCCTTCCCCTTTTTTCTCGAATAATATGTTACAGAAAAGAGGTGAAAAAAATGGAGTTTTTTGAGTATATGAACCATAGGAATAGAAATAAGTATTGTAATTGTAAACATGAATGCTGTTGTCAAGGTCCTCCTGGACCAAGAGGACCACGTGGATATGAGGGCCCGGAAGGTCCTGAGGGCTCTCGTGGACCGCAAGGACCGCGTGGGCCACGAGGATTCCCAGGGCCTCAAGGGGAACAAGGGGATCCAGGAGCTACAGGGGTTACGGGCGTAACTGGAAATACCGGAACTACGGGCGCTACTGGCTTGGCTGGATCTACTGGTGCTACGGGTGCCACTGGCGCTACTGGAGTTACCGGGGCTACAGGCACTACGGGTGTAGCTGGAGCTACAGGGACTACAGGAGCCACTGGTGTGGCTGGAGCTACTGGGGCTACGGGCGCTACCGGCTTAGCTGGAGTTACCGGAGCTACGGGCGCTACCGGGGTGGATGGAGCTACAGGCGCTACGGGCGCTACCGGCGTGACTGGAATTACTGGAGCGACGGGGGCCACCGGTGTAGCTGGAGCTACAGGGGCTACGGGCGCCACTGGTGTGGCTGGAGCTACAGGCGCTACGGGCGCCACCGGCGTGACTGGAATTACCGGGGCTACGGGCGATACGGGTGTAGCTGGATCTATCGGGGCTACGGGCGCCACCGGCATAACTGGAGCTACAGGGGCTACAGGCGCTACAGGCTTGGCTGGAGTTACCGGGGCTACGGGCGTCACTGGTGTGGCTGGAGCTACAGGGGCTACGGGCGCAACTGGCGTAACTGGAGCTACAGGGGCTACGGGCGCTACCGGCGTGGCTGGAATTACTGGAGCGACGGGGGCCACCGGTGTAGCTGGATCTACCGGGGCTACGGGCGCAACTGGTGTGGCTGGAGCTACAGGGACTACCGGCGCAACTGGCGTAACTGGGGATCCAGGAGCGACGGGGGCTACCGGTATAGCTGGATCTACCGGGGCTACAGGCGCAACTGGCGTAACTGGAGCTACCGGGGCTACAGGCGCAACTGGCGTAACTGGGGATCCAGGAGCGACGGGGGCTACAGGCGCAACTGGAGTAGCTGGAACTACCGGGGCTACCGGCGCAACTGGCGTAACTGGAGCTACAGGCGCTACAGGTGCTACAGGTGCCACTGGTGCGACTGGACCTACTGGACCTACTGGACCTACTGGAGCAAGTGCAATCATTCCGTTCGCTTCCGGTGTTACACCGGTTGTATTAACAGCGACTGCGGCTGGATTGGTTGGAACTACAAGTCTTGTAGGATTCGGAAGCGCTGTTGCAGGAGTTGGCTTAGTAGGTGCAAACATTGACCTTTCCGGGCTGCTGAACTATGCGTTTATCGTTCCACGGGATGGGACCATAACCTCATTGGCAGGATTCTTTACAGTTACAACAGGAATCGGCGTTCTTCTTGGAACTGCAACGATTCAGGCGCAACTCTATTCTGCACCAGCCAATAGCAATACATTTAGTCCGGTAACAGGGGCTTCTGTGACACTAGCTCCGTCCTTGACTGGTTTAATTTCGGTTGGTTTGATCAGCAATGGAATAACAAGCGGATTGACAATTCCTGTTACAGCTGGACAACGATTGTTGCTTGTATTTTCCGTAACCACTACTGGTCTTAATGTAATCACTACTCTCACCGGCGCAGCAAGTGGCGGCGTAACAATCAGTTAATGAACGCATCCTCCCATAATTCAGTTCTCAACAGGTTGTTATCCATCGATAAGCAAAAAATCACCCCTTTCATTCACTTGAATGAAAGGGGTGATTTAGTTTAGAAGTTATTCACGTAATCAGTACTCGTCGTGACACATTCACCGAGCTTTGCGACATCGAAATTTCCACCGCTGACAATGACGCCGACACGATTTGCTGTAAAGGGTAGTTTTTTATGCAGAACTGCAGCGACTGCGGCAGCTGCTGCACCTTCGATCAATGTTTTTTCACGTTCCAGCATGAACAATATCGCGGATGAAATTTCTTGTTCGGAAACTGTAATCAGTTCGTCTACATAATTCTGGATAATGTTCATTGTCACCTTCCCTGGGTCTTTGACACGGATGCCTTCTGCCAAGGTCGGTAGAAAATGGATCATGCCTTTTCGTTCGTGAAATTTCGAAAAGATTGCAGGTGCATTTTCCGCTTGAACTCCTATCACTTTGACAGTGGGACGGATTGCTTTGACAGCGAGCGCTGTTCCCGCCAACAAACCGCCTCCTCCTGCCGGTACAACAATCGTATCTAAGTCAGGTTGTTGCTGAAGCATTTCCATGGCAACAGTAGCCTGACCTTCAATTATAGCCAGATCGTCGAACGGGTGAACGAATGTCGCACCTGTAGCAAGCTGTGCAGAGCGTGCAGCCAAATAAGCTTCGTCAAAACTTTGACCGATCAATTTGACGGTTGCTCCGTATTTCTGCGTCGCTTGCACCTTCGCTTCCGGTGTAGCGAGTGGCATATAGATCGTCACCGGAACGCCTTTTTTCCGTCCTGCGAGCGCGACTCCTTGTGCGTGATTTCCCGCCGAGGCTGCCAATAATCCTTTGGCACATTCCTCTTCGGAAAGCTGCGCGACTTTGTTGAAAGCGCCTCGTACTTTGAACGAACCTGTCTTCTGAAGATTTTCAAGCTTTAAATACACTTCACTGTTGGTCCATTCATTCAATGTTTCGGACTGTTTGCAAGGCGTCCTATGAACGATTTCTGTTAACCTCTCAAATGCTTCGAATAAACGAGCTGTGTCGTACGAATTCCCAATTACACCATCTCCTCTTTAATGCAGCCGGTTATACCAGCTGGTTTGTTTGTTGCTGTTCATACTTGGCAATATGCTCTTCATATTGGAATGTCAATGCAATTTCATCCCAACCGTTTAGCAACATCTGTTTATAATACGGGTCGATATTAAATGAATAAACCTTCCCGTCTTGCCCAGTCACTGTTTGCTTTTCCAAATTCACTTCTACCGTGTATGGCTCTTGCTCGCCTTTTGCCAACAGTTCTTCCACTTCTTCCACTTTCAATTTAATAGGAAGTAAACCGTTCTTCATGCAGTTATTATGGAAAATATCCGCAAAGCTAGGGGCAATGACAACGTTGAAACCATAATCCACGATTGACCAAGGGGCGTGCTCCCTTGAAGAACCACATCCGAAATTCTCATGTGACACGAGAACTTTGGATCCTTTGAATCGCTCATCATTTAATACGAAATCTTTTATCTCAGTCCCATCCGCATTATACCGCCAATGGTAAAATAAGTATTTTCCAAATCCTGTACGCTCAATCCGCTTTAGGAATTCCTTGGAAATAATTTGGTCGGTATCGACGTTTTTATGGTCGAGTGGAGTGATGACACTCACTACTTCATTAATCGGTTCCATCTAATCGTCTCCTTTCAGCGCTTACGCATGGGCTTTCTGTATTTCACGTACATCGACGAAATGACCTGCAATGGCAGATGCAGCCGCCATCGCCGGGCTCATCAGATGTGTTCGGGATCCCGCACCTTGACGGCCTTCGAAGTTCCGATTGGATGTCGAAGCGCATCGCTCTCCTGCTGGAACAACATCATCATTCATCGCGAGGCACATACTACAGCCTGACTCGCGCCATTCAAATCCTGCTTCTAAGAAAATGGAGTCCAGTCCTTCTTCTTCCGCCTGCTTTTTAACGGAGTATGAACCTGGTACGACAATCGCTGTAACGGAAGGATGAACTTTTTTCCCTTCTATCACTTTAGCAGCTGCGCGTAGGTCACTTAATCTTGCATTCGTGCAAGAGCCGATGAAAACGTGCTGGATGTCAATGGATGTCAGTGGAGCCCCTTCTTCAAGTCCCATATAAGCAAGTGCTTTTTTCAACGCTTCTTTATCAGACTCGGATTCAAAGTCAGTTGCATAAGGTACATGTGATGTTATACCTGATCCCATGGAAGGATTCGTCCCCCATGTCACAAATGGTTCGATTTCATTTGCATCCAGTTCGACTGTTATGTCATATGTAGCTCCTTCGTCGGACGCCAGAGCAAGCCATTTTTCTGCTGCTTCATCAAACGCGTCTCCTTGTGGAACATGTTTACGCCCTTTTAAGTAGGCGACGGTCGTTTCGTCCGGGCTGATTAAACCAGCTTTCGCTCCTGCTTCAATGGACATATTACAGATTGTCATCCGCTCTTCCATCGTTAGCTTCCGAATGGCTTCGCCTGTATATTCCACAATATGTCCTGTCCCCATATCGATGCCGAATTTAGCGATAATCGCCAAAATGATATCTTTAGCAGTGACACCAAAACCAAGTTCGCCATTGATGCGGATTTGCATGGTTTTCGGTTTGTTTTGCCAAAGCGTTTGTGTCGATAACACGTGCTCGACTTCACTTGTTCCAATACCGAATGCAATCGCACCGAACGCTCCATGCGTCGATGTATGGCTATCCCCACAAACAATTGTTTTTCCAGGTTGCGTCAATCCAAGTTCCGGCCCGATAATATGGACAATTCCTTGGTCTGGGTGATCCATATTCGCCAGTTCAATACCAAATTCATCACAGTTCGTTTGCAATGTATTGATCTGTTTCCGTGCAATCGGGTCTTTAATGGTTTCCCGGTTGCGCGTCGGTACATTATGATCCATCGTTGCATAGCAAAGATCCGGTCTTCGAACTTTACGATTTGCTAGTCTCAATCCTTCAAATGCCTGCGGAGAGGTCACTTCATGCAATAAATGAAGATCGATGTAGAGCAAATCCGGTTTCCCCTGTTCTTCATAAACTACATGCTGTTCCCAGATTTTCTCGATAATATTTTTCGCCATAAGTCCTTCTCCCTTCTCAATTACGCCTCGGCGTAATTGCGTCCAGATTTTGAATTGAGCTTGCTCAATTGACTCCTTTCAAAATCTGTGACATCCGCCGGAGGCATGATTTAATTCAGTTTACTGAATTAAATCATACGTATGAATTCATAATGCTGTTCGAAACAGATTGTGATTCGATTTCGTTGATTACTTTTTCGGTCCATTCCTGTGTTGTTAGAGCCTGTTGCGCAGAATCAGCCAAATCCGCTGTGAAGCTGCCATCTTCGAATACTGTATCAACGGCTTTCTCAATCGCCACCGCTTCCGCTTCCATTCCGAATGAATAACGTAACATCATCGCAGCTGACAAAATGGTGGCAGCTGGATTCGCAATCCCTTTACCAGCAATTTCTGGAGCTGAACCGTGTACCGGTTCATAAAGGCCGAAACTGTCTGCACGCATACTTGCTGAAGGCAGTACGCCCAGTGAACCTGTAATGACGGACGCCTCATCGCTTAAAATATCGCCAAACATATTTTCCGTTAAAATGACATCGAATGCAGCAGGATTTGTAATCAGCTTCATAGATGTTGAGTCGACTAACATGTGCTCGACTTCTACGTCCGGATAGGCCACCTTTTTCTCGTCCACAATTTTGCGCCATAGCTTGCTCGACTCAAGAACATTTGCCTTGTCGACGGAAGCGATTTTCCCTTTGCGCAGTTGAGCAAACTCAAAAGATTTTTCTACGATACGTTCAATTTCTGCACGTGTATAAAGGAGTGTATCTACTGCTCCTTCGTCTGTATGGTGACTCGGTTCTCCAAAATACAAACCACCAGTCAATTCTCGTACGATCAGCATATCGACTTCTTTTGCATTTTCTTCTTTCAAAGGAGAAGTATGGAGCAAAGAAGGGACAGCTTTCACAGGACGAAGATTGGCGAACAGATCGAAATGTTTTCGAATGGCCAAGAGTCCCTTTTCCGGACGGAGAGCCTGTGGGTTTTGATCCCATTTCGGTCCACCTACTGCTCCGAGAAGCACGGCATCACTCGCTTCGCAAATTGCGATTGTTTCATCCGGCAGAGGATTTTGATGCTGATCGATTGCATCTCCCCCAATGGATGCATGTTCAAAATGAAACGTATGGCCAAAGCGTTTTGCAATGACTTCAAGCACCTTCACGGCCGCTTCTGTTACTTCCGGACCAATTCCATCTCCTGGTAATACTGCTACTTTCTTTTCCATCGTCCTTCTCCTCCTTGTTAAAGTCTGAACTTAGTTTCTTCTATAGATCAATTATGCCTTGGCGTAATTGCGTCCAGATTTTGAATTGCGAATCGAACAGCGAAGGGTTCGATTTGCCGTATTTCTGCGCCTTTTGCAGAAATTAAGGCACTTAGATAAGCGCAATTGATACCTTTCAAAATCTGTGACATCCGCCGGAGGCTTGGGCCAACAGGATGTTGGTCACTCAGGCGTCGCCGCAGGACGCGGTGACCTTAGCCTGAGTTCCTCTAATCAGCAAATCTTTTTGTACTGAAAGCGAAGCGTCAGCTACAGGGAGTTTGGACTCCCTCTGATTGAAATGCATTCTGGCATTCATCCCGCCACTTATGGAAGTGGAGAACTTCTGCTGAATCAAGTTAAAGTGCTCGGCAAGTTATTCCGTCAGTAGCCTAGCCGTTTACAACTCAACTACTGACGTTGGCATCTCCTTAAAGACTTCTTCATTCAGTTTTATATGTCAGTTTATTGGACAGCTGCTTTGACTTTGTTCCCTGCCTTGATCAACTGTCTATTAATTGCGTTCAGATAAGCTTTAGCAGATGCCTCCAATACGTCTTGTGCGACATCACGACCAATCGAAATTTGACCATCAACACTTAGATTCACAACAGCTTCTCCAAGTGCATCGCGTCCTTTACCGATTGATGTTACACGGTAATCCAAAATGTGGGTTTCGCCATCCACCAATTTTTCAAGTGTATTGAAAATGGCTTCAACTGAACCTGCTCCCGTAGCAGCCACCGTAACGGTTTCTCCATTTGGTACAACAGCTGTAACTGTCGCTGTCGGTACATTTGCAGTTCCATACTGCACTTGCACATTCGTCAGTTCGTATACTGGAACCTCTTTATATTCGATCTGCTGATCCGTGAAGAGGATGAATAAATCGTCTTCCGTAATCTCTTTTTTGCGGTCTGCCAACTTTTTAAATTCAACAAACGCTTTATTAATTTTTTCATCATCCAGATTGAAGCCCATTGTAATGGCGCGATCTTTGAATGCATGTCGACCTGAGTGTTTTCCAAGGGCAAGCGGTTCTGTTTTGTCACCGATCAGTTCCGGAGTAATAATCTCGTAAGTTTCACGATTTTTCAGATAACCATCTTGATGAATCCCTGACTCGTGAGCAAATGCATTTTTGCCGACGACTGCTTTGTTTGGTTGTATAACGACACCAGTCAATTGGCTCACAAGCTGACTCGTACGTTTGATTTCCTTCAAATTGATACCCGTTTCGAAACCGTAGAAGTCTTTTCGGATATGAAGGGCAACTGCAATTTCTTCAAGTGCTGCATTCCCTGCCCGTTCCCCGATACCGTTGATCGTCCCTTCGACTTGATCCGCTCCATTTTCAATCGCCGCAATCGAGTTGACGACAGCCATTCCTAAGTCATTATGACAGTGAGCAGAAAGTTTAACCTTGTCGATTCCAGTGACATTTTCTTTCAAGTATTTGAAGAGTGCACCGTATTCCTGAGGCGTTGCATAACCGACCGTATCTGGAATATTGATGGTTGTGGCGCCTGCAGTAATCACTTGGTTAATGATGCGGACAAGAAATTCCGGGTCTGAACGGAATGCATCTTCCGCGGACCATTGGACAAGCGGGAAATATTTGCGTGCATATTTGACGGCTTCCACTGCAATGTCAACGACTTGGTCAGGGGTTTTCTGAAGTTTATATTCCATGTGGATTGGTGAAGTTGCTAAGAATACGTGTAAATGAGGTTGTTCCGCACCACGAAGTGCTTCCCATGACGTTTCGATATCGCTTTTCATCGCCCGGGCAAGACCTGTAACCGTTGAGTTTTTCACTGTATTCGCAATGCGTTGAACCGCTTCAAAATCACCCGGGGATGAAGCAGGAAACCCTGCTTCAATAATTGTTGCCCCGAATTTTTCTAGTTGACGTGCGATTTCTAATTTTTCTGCTGTATTTAAGTTGATACCTGCGGACTGTTCTCCATCCCGCAATGTTGTATCAAAGATGTCAATTTTTCGCACTTGCGACCACTTCTTCCTCTTTTGTTTTCGCACCTTCGTTCACAAATGGCATCATTGCGCGTAGTTTTTGACCAACTTCTTCGATTTGGTGTTTCGCTTCTTCTTGTTCGATGCGGTTGAAGTTTGGACGACCGTTTTCGTTCTCTGCAATCCACTCTTCAGCGAATTTCCCAGATTGGATGTCAGTCAAGATGTCTTTCATACGTGCTTTTGTATCTGCATCGACAACGCGTGGACCTGATACGAAGTCACCCCACTCAGCTGTATCGGAGATTGAATAACGCATGCCGGCCATTCCGCCTTCGTACATCAAGTCAACGATCAATTTAACTTCGTGCAATGTTTCGAAGTAAGCAAGTTCTGGTTGGTAGCCAGCTTCCACAAGTGTTTCAAATCCAGATTTAACAAGTGATGTCAAACCGCCGCAAAGTACTGCTTGCTCACCAAATAGGTCTGTAACTGTTTCTTCTTCAAATGTTGTTTCAAGAACACCACCGCGTGCAGAACCGATACCTTTTGCATATGCAAGTGCAACGTCTTTTGCATTGCCGGATACGTCTTGATAGATAGCGAACAATGCTGGTACACCTGCGCCTGCTTCAAATGTTCTACGAACGAGATGCCCTGGTCCTTTTGGTGCTACTAGGAATACGTCAACATCCGCTGGTGGTTTGATCTGACCGAAGTGAACGTTGAATCCGTGTGCGAATACAAGTGATTTTCCTGCTGTTAGAGCTGGAGCGATTTCTTCTTCATAGACTTGTTTTTGTCTTTCATCCGGCAATAGGATCATGATGAAGTCTGCTTGTTCTGCTGCTTCTTTTACTGTTGTTACTTGTAGACCATCTTGTTTTGCTTGATCGAAAGATTTACCTGGACGTACACCTACAACAACATTGAAACCTGAATCTTGTAAGTTACGAGCATGTGCGTGACCTTGTGAACCGTATCCGATGATCGCGATTTTTTTATCTTGTAGAACTGCCTCATTGATATCTTGGTTATAGTACATTTTTGTCATTTTAAATTCCTCCAATAAATTGTTTGTAGTTGTTATTATCTATATGGTATTTAAATGGTACACATTTGAATGGTGTTACTGTTATCCTTTTGCGTCTAAGCATGCGCCCTGCGCTTTTTTATCATTTTAAAATGGATAATTGTGGTGATTGGACTTTTTGCGTGTCCCGAACAAATGCCGTAGCACCTGTTCTTGTTAATTCTTTAATGCCATAGGGTCTGAGCAGATCGATAAATGCTTCAATCTTATCTGGATTGCCTGTCACTTGGTAAGTGACGACGTTTTTACCGGAATCGATGACTGTTGCTCTAAACGGTTCGATGATACTATTCATTTCACTTCTGACATGCGGCGGTGAAATAACTTTGACTAAAGCGAGCTCCCGCATGACAATCGCTCTATCTGTAATGTCATTCACTTTAAGGACATCGATCTGTTTGGATAACTGTTTGACAAGCTGTTCGATTTTCCGCTCATCTTCAACATTGACGATGAACGTCATTTTCGAGATGCCTACCTGTTCAGTATGCCCGACTGTAATGCTCTCGATGTTAAATTGTCTTTTCATGAGCAATCCCGTCACTCGGTTCAAGACGCCACTTTGATTAATAACCGTTACTGTAATGACTCGTTTCAATGTTTGCTCACTCCAATCATTTCATTCAATCCTCTGCCTGGTGCGACCATCGGCGTAACCTTTTCCGCCTGTTTCACGCGACAGTCGATCAGGACAGGTTCATCGGATAATAGTGCTTCTCGGAACTGGGCTTCTGCCTCTTCCAGTTTTTCGATTCGATAGCCTTTGATATCGTATGCTTCCGCTAATTTCACAAAGTCCGGCTGAACCGGGATCAAAGACTGAGAATAACGGTTTCCATAGAATGTCTCCTGCCATTGGCGAACCATCCCAAGTGCTTCGTTGTTCAAAATGACCACTTTGACAGGAAGGCGCAATTCCTGCAATAAAGACAATTCTTGTGCCGTCATTTGGAATCCAGCATCACCTACGATCGATATGACACGTTTATCCGGCTTGGCAATCTGTGCGCCAATCGCTGCTGGGAAACCGAAGCCCATCGTCCCAAGACCGCCTGACGTTACCCAATGATTCGGATTTTTTAAACTATAGTATTGAGCTGCCCACATTTGATGCTGACCTACATCCGTTGTGACAATCGCTTCCCCTTCCGTGATACGGTGGATGATTTCAACCGCTTGTTGTGGAAGAATGACACTATCATCCTCGTTGTACCATAATGGGAACTCTTCTGCTGATTGTTTCAAGTAAGCCCACCATTCAGATATTTCAGGCGATTCTAATTGCTGATTCAAAAGTTCTTTCAATGCTTCTTTAGCATCTGCAACGATCGGAATTTCCGTCGGTACATTTTTCCCGATTTCTGCCGGGTCGATATCGATATGGATGACTTTTGCATGTGGTGCGAACAACTCAAGATTACCAGTTAAACGGTCATCGAAGCGTGCCCCGATATTGACCAGTACATCACATTCGCTGAGCGCCATATTGGCAGTAACTGTTCCGTGCATCCCTGCCATGCCAAGGAATAACTCGTGATCGCCATGGATACTTCCCAATCCAAGAAGTGTATTGGTAATCGGTAATTGGTGTTTCTCCGCAAATTCTTTCAATTCGTCCATCGCTTGTGCATGGAGAATACCGGCTCCCGCTAGGATGATCGGCTTTTTCGCTTCTGAAATGGCTTTTGCCGCTTTTTGGATTTGTAAAAAGTTCGGAATCGTTGTCGGCTGATAGCCTGGTAGGTTGACTTCGATGTCTTCATACTTTTCATTCGTCGAAGCGAACAACCCCGTCGCAATGTTTTTAGGTATATCCACAACAACTGGTCCAGGTCGTCCTGTTGAAGCGATATGGAATGCTTCTTTGATAATCCGCGGTAAATCCGCCACGTCGTTCACCTGATAATTATGTTTGGTGATTGGCTGTGTAATGCCGATGATATCCGCTTCCTGGAATGCATCGGTTCCGATGACTGTATTAGCAACCTGGCCAGTAAATACGACGAGTGGCAAAGAATCCATCATAGCATCCGTAATCCCTGTCACTAAGTTCGTTGCGCCCGGTCCGGATGTGGCAAGTACGACACCTGTTTTTCCGGATACTCTGGCATACCCTTCCGCCGCATGAATTGCGCCTTGTTCGTGACGGGCAAGCACGTGGGAAATGGGATTTTTATATAGCGCATCGTATATTGGTAATACAGCCCCTCCAGGGTAACCGAAGATGACTTCGACGCCTTGATCTTTCAATGCTTGGATCAAAACAGCAGATCCATCGCTCGGCTGTATGTTTTGTTGTTCAATCACAGTATCAGTCACCATTTCCTTTACTGCTTGCTTCGTTTGAACTTCCGCATTCATCAATAAACTCCTCCTTACTTTTCTTTTCATCTAATCATTTTCGAAATAAAGAAAAGCCTTTTCTCCCCACGCAAAGAAACATGTTCTCTTTACCTAGGGATGAAAAAGCTTTTCATGGTACCACCCTTGTTCACAGCAATTTTGCTGCCTCATGAATAGACATTGTCTATTCGCTTCTAACGAGCACAGTATACTATGCCCGGGATTACCTATTCCCATGTGGTTTCAGCAATCCACTCCGGGGTGATGTCGTAAACTAGGTGTATACCGGCTTTCAGCTGTCCCGGCTCTCTGTGAATACTGGATCTAGTTACTTTTGCCCCATCATCGATTTCAATCTATTAAATTTTCATAACGCCGCCAGTACTCGCTGATGTAACAAGTGCTGAATATCTGGCAAGATAGCCTTTTTTGATTTTCGGTTCAAACGGTTTTAATGATGCCCGTCTTTTCGCTAATTCCTCATCGGAAACTTCGAGTTGGATCGTCCGGTTCGTCAAATCGATGGAAATGATATCATCGTTTTCGACTAACGCGATTGGTCCGCCTTCTGCCGCTTCCGGTGAAATATGGCCGATCGAGATGCCTCGGGATGCCCCGGAAAAACGACCGTCTGTAATGAGTGCCACTTTTGTTCCTAGACCGCGTCCCATAATCGCAGACGTCGGTGCAAGCATTTCAGGCATTCCAGGTCCGCCTTTCGGACCTTCGTAGCGGATGACAACGACATGACCTTCTTTAACAGTGCCATTATCGATGTTTTCCTGTGCCGCTTCTTGGGAATCAAAGACAATCGCTTTGCCTGTGAATTCCTTGATTGACGGATCAACCGCACCGACTTTAATGACACCGCCGTCCGGTGCAATATTTCCGAAGAGTATGGATAATCCGCCTACAGGACTGTATGGATTTTCTTTCGGTCTGATGACTGCCTCATTCGTAATTTTGGCTTCTTTGACGTTTTCGTAAAGCGTTTTTCCTGTGATCGTCATACGATCTGGATGTACTGCTCCTTCGATTTCGCAAAGTTCCTTGATGATGGCACTGAGACCACCTGCAAGGTGAATGTCATGCATCGAGTAATCGGAAGCCGGCATAATTTTCGATAAATATGGAATGCGCTTCGCGACTTCGTTGATGTCTTTCACATCGTACTCGATTTCCGCTTCGTGTGCGATGGCAAGTGTATGGAGGACTGTGTTCGTCGAACCACCCATTGCCATATCGAGTGCAAAAGCATCATCGATCGCTTCTTTCGTAATGAGATCACGTGGTTTAATATCTTCTTTTACCATGCGGACAAGATGTTGCGCCGCTTCTTTGATGAGTCGGTGACGCTCGTCCGAAGTGGCTACAATTGTGGCATTCCCTGGAGGTGTCAAGCCGAGCATTTCCATCAAAGAGTTCATGGAGTTCGCAGTGAACATTCCTGAACAGGATCCACATGTCGGGCATGCGCTTTGTTCAATGTCGAGCAGTTCTTCCTCTGTCATCGATCCTTGTTTGTAAGCCCCGACTCCTTCAAATACGGAAGTGAGTGAAAGTTGTTTTCCATCAGCTGATGTACCAGCTTCCATCGGTCCACCTGATACGAACACAGAAGGGACATTCGTCCGGACTGCTGCCATCAGCATACCTGGTGTAATCTTGTCACAGTTCGGTATGTAGAACACACCGTCAAACCAGTGAGCGTTAATCACGGTTTCCGCTGCATCTGCAATGAGCTCTCGGCTTGGGAGTGAATACCTCATTCCGATATGCCCCATTGCAATCCCATCATCTACTCCGATGGTATTAAATTCAAACGGGATGCCCCCCGCTTCCCGGATTGCTTCTTTAACAACTTCTGCGAATTTATTCAAGTGCATATGACCAGGAATGATATCAATATATGAGTTACAGACACCTATAAAAGGTTTGTGCATATCTTTCATCCGAACACCAGTTGCGTACAATAGACTTCTATGAGGTGCGCGATCTACACCTTTTTTGATCATATCACTTCTCATTGCATTCTCTCCTACTCAAATCACTTACACTTCTATATCAATTAAACTAAGTTACTACCTATCAATCAGTCACTTGTCATCTGACTTGAATCATGTGCTGATTTGGATTGAAGCTATCATATCTTGGATATCGCCCATAGTCAACAGTCTTTTTATAATTATTAGCCAATTAAGAATTGCAAATAAAAATGTATCCGCTTACAAGTGCAATATATCGCATATCTCACATTTTGTTCATATTTAATAAAAAATTCTCTACGAAATAACATTGAGCATAGAAAGTGTTTTAATTCTAAAGAAATGGATATTTAAAAAATTCATGATTTATGAAACCTTCCTGCAATATACTCGTATCTGTAGTATACTTGCTTTTGCAAGTATGTATTTTTTACCAATAATCTAATGGAGGTTTTAGGCAATGAAAAAATTAGCAACATGGGCACTCGCATTCATCTTGTTACTCTCGTTCGCTTTTCCACAAGGTACGGCGTCTGCTCAATCTTACTCACTCAACTGGACGATTGATGATGTTGAAGTGAAAGGGAACGACCAACCTTTCCTATCCAATGATAAGGTTCTGCTTCCCATAGAGAAACTATTTAAAGAAGTTGGTTTCAAAGTTTCAAAAGACGAGTCTGGTAAAGTGAATGTAACGAATAACCACTTAACGATTGACTTCGATGCGGCAGCAGGAGAAATCAAAGTGAATGGTGAAAAGGTAAATACCGAATTCCCTCTCACTGATCAAAAAGATGGAAACTATATTTCCACTGAATTTTTGGCACAACTAGAAGGGTTTTCAGCAAAAGTTGCAGCGGATCATCAATCGGTTGCTATTGAGACAAACCGTGTGCTAGATGTCCCTGCATTTTTAGAGAAAGCAATGGATGCCAATTTGAACAGCCAATCTACTAATCTAACATTAGATTTAGAGATGTCATCTTCACTACTAGATGAAGAAACGATGAAGATGTTAATGGCTATTCAATCAGACGACATTTTGGATCCATTTTCCTCACACTCCATTTCTACAATGTCAATGACTGACTCAGAAGGATTTGCATTTGAGGAAGTATCTGAAACGTATATTACTGAAGATGGATTCTTCCAAAAAATGGGCGACACTTGGATCAAGTATGACGATGAAATGGCAGAATTCATGCAACAAATTACATCTGCACAAGAAATGTTACTGCCACAATTGGAAGAACTGCAACAGAAATTCACGACAGGCATCAACATCTATGAATATGATGATGTCTATGTCATGACACAATCACTGACGACAGATGAACTTAAAGAAATGCTAAAAGAAGCATCTTCCTTATTCGCAGATCTACTGCCTGTTATGGAAACTGAAGAAGTAACTGTCGAAGTGGAAGCGACTGAAGCGGAAGAGATTGAAGAAGTAGCGACTGAAAATGAAGTGACTGAAGAAGCAAAAGAAGAAACTGTTGTAGAGGCAGTTGTTGATGAGACAACTACTGAAGAAAATACAAATGAAGCAACTGAAGAAGAAGCAGTTGTTGACGAAACAACTACTGAGGAAAACACAAATGAAACGACTGAAGAAGAAGCAGTGATTGATGAGGTCATTTTTGAAGAAGGCGACTTCGACGCGATCTTCGAAAGCCTTGGTCTGAAGCTTGAGGAATTCTACTTTGTTTCCAATTATGATAAGGAAACATTATTCCCACTTGATTTGTCTGGAAATGCACATATTACGATGGCGATGGGCGAAGACTCTTTCTCTATGAAAATGATTATTTCTGGGACATTCAGTAACTTCAATGCCGTTGAAGAAATTAAAGTTCCTGAGGAAGTCATCCAAAACGCGATCACAATGGAAGAATACTTCGAACAACTTGAAGCGGAATTCGAAGCAGAATTCGAATACGAAGTTGAATAATTGGTGAAGAAGAGCGGAACGACCCTTGAATGGGCTCGTTCCGCTTTTCTCTTATTAGAAATGTTCTTTATTGTGTAATCCGGATACTTGCAGGTATTGAAAGTTTGTTCCCTGCAGCATCCTTGATATTTCGGCTTTCCAACACTTCGAGAGAGAGACCGCTTGCGATGTTTGCTTTTGTTACATCTTTCTCTAATGTCAGTTCAACTGATTTAATAGAGGTTCCCGCAGATGTCGCCACTTGTTTATTGTCTGCAACTGTCGCCCCATCAATCAGCAATGCGAAATCTTGCTCGCCTCCGATTGTTGTCACGGCCTCCGAGAAAGTAAGTTTCACCTTGTTCGTATCTGTCAATACAGCGGATTCCACATATGGCGCTACGTTCTCTTTCAGGCTCACCGTATTCGTCAAGAAACGATCCATTGTTTTCGTGGAACCGAACGCTTTTACATTATCAATTGAAATATTACGTACCCCTGTATAAGTATTGGATCCTTTTTTAAGATTGAGCACGGCTACTTGCGTTGTAGCCGATTCTGATGTGACTGGCGGCTTTAATGTCACAGACTCAATCACTGCTCCGTCAATTGAATAATTAGCCAGGGTGGTAGCCGTTTCCCCATCAACTGCAGGATTAAACGTCACGTTTACTTTATTATTATCCGCAGGATCTTGAACCACTTCGGTTACACCGACTACTGCATCATTCGCCAGTGTGACATCTTCACCGCGTGTGAAGGCCACATGGTTCGTGCCTGTCGCAACTCCTGATTCACTAGTCACATTATTGAACGTTAGGTCGAGTGTATAGTCGGCAGCTTTAAAATCGTTTTCTCCTAAAAAGGAATCCAATTCGATCCTCACCACTTTTTTATTGTCCGTTTCTTTATAGGTCACCGGTGTTGCATCGAAGTTCTTTGAGCCGACCGTCACGTAGTTTCTCACATAACTTCCGACACCGCTGACCGTTGACCGTTCTCCTAGATTGATGTTTTTATCAAATGTAAGTTCCAAATATTCTTTCCCGTTTGCTTTTTCTTGTACAACCGCATTGGAGACGACTTTCGGAGCGGTGGTATCTTTGGTGAACGTGATCACTTTGTTTGTAGTAGCTCCCACTTCCCCACTCAAATCGGAAAAAGCTGAAACCGTTACAGTCCTAGCCCCATCTAAAAGGCCTTCAACATTCACATCATACACCGTCGGATCGTCAGTAGACCTAGAAACTGCAGTCTTCGGATATCCTGACACAGCTACAGTCGGATTATCATTTAGCCGCTCGGAAAACTTGATTGACAACGAGGAAGCCCCTGTTTGTGTAATTTTTTCAACTACTGGTGCAACCCCGTCAGCAGCCCCTTTTTGGAAAGTGACAGTTGCCGGATTAGGCGTGAGCAAATTCTTAGCCATATCTTGTGCTCCGATGAATGTCGCAACGATCCGCTTCGATTCGGAAACATTTGCATCCATTGTGAAGACGACTTCATCAGCCCCTTCTGTCATTGCACCTGTAATTCCTGTAACGGCTGAACCGTCTTCATACTTGAATGTCGTTGCATTAAAAGCTTTCATCGGTTCCGAAAATTTCACTCGCACTTGTGTGGCAGAAAGATTTTCGACATTTTTAATCGTTGGCGCAGTCGTATCTGATTCAATGGTTATCATTTCCGTAAAGTCGTCAATCACTTTTCCGTTAGTCGTTTTTATGTTTTTTATTTTCACATCATACCTTTTTGAAAGTGGAGCATTCGCTGTCACTGTCAATACTTTTCCATCCGAACTCAAGCTACCTGATACGACGTTTGCAGTTACCCCATCTAGCGATGAAATGGCAACCGTGTTTTCTTTGATCGTCCCACTTGAAGTCAACACAGAAGCGGCGTCTACTGCTGTACTGAAATGGACTTCAAACTGTGTAGCATTGATGGGTTTCACACTTGTCACAAAACGATCGTCTCCGGCATACTCAAACGTTGCCGTCATCGTTCGTTCAGCTGTTGCTTCCCCTTTCGTCAATATCACTTTGTATTCACCGTCACCAGCTCCCGCAACGACTTCAGCTTTCACCCCTTTACCTGTAACAACACGATCGACATAGGCTTGTACGGCCTCCAATTTAGCCTTATCGGTTGCCTGTTCTCCTCCCGAAACGACAACATCTCCAGCCTTCACCAGCTCTGCTGCCGAATCGACAGCCGCTTGATCATCACTCACTTTTGAAAATTCCGTGTTCATGGTTTTATAGAGGAACGTTGCAAATTGGCCACGAGTTGTTGTGTTTTTAGGGTTAAAAGCTGGAGCGGCCGGATTCGTAATATCAAAATAATCGAGGACATCGATCGCCGGACGGGCTTCCGCTTTCGCTTTCGTCAAATCAATGACATCTCTTTTGAAATCTTGTTCTCCCACATAAGAGACGAGATCCGTGCTATTTTTCTTATCGAATGCCCGGACAAGCACAACAGCCATGTTTTCACGCGTGATGTTGTCTGAAGCGAGCAGGCGTCCGTTATTGCCATTGAATAATCCATTATCTTTCACAATGGCCGCAGATTGCAGAAGTTCATCATTGGAGTTAGAGGTGAGATCTGTAAAACGTGGATTTGTTTTATAATCTTTCGGAATATCGTACCCTTCTGCTACAAGCCATTTCCCCATCAATTTCACAACGTCTGATCGCGTCAATGTTTTATTCGGCTGGAACGTTCCATCGGGATAACCTGAAATAATCCCCATATTGGATAAGGCATCGATTGCTTTTTCATGTGTATTCTCTTTTGTATCCTTGAATTCTTTTGCACTTGCCATCGGAGCTACTGCAGATGCAACGAGAGTAGCCGATGCAGCACCTATTATGAATTTTTTTGTCTTCGAAGATGATTGTTGAGTCATGAAAAATTTCCTCCTCTTGAATCATTCGTTAGAAATGAACTCTATTCGACTATTTCTATCTATACCCTTAGTAGATTGATTTAAACTATTTGAGAAAATCGCCTTGAAGAAGTTTATTGAAATAAAAAAGCGGAACGCGCTCTGGAATGAGCTTGTTCCGCTTTTGTTTTGAATGAATTTTACTTAATCTATTAATCGCATAGGTGTGTGCCACCGTTGCAATAACTTATTTCGCGACGTTTACTTCAACGCCAACTTTTTGAGTGTTTCCTTGAATATCTTCAACGTTTGCAGTTGCTGGTTTAATTGTTTTAACTTTAATCGCTTTTGTTAAATCAAGAGCAGTTGCTGTTTCTCCTGCTTTTTCAATTGAGATTGTTAATTTATTCTCGAAGCCAGATACCTTTTTCGCTTTCAACTCACCTGCTTTGAGATCTAAAGCAACTGTGCCATTCGTGATTACGAAATCGTCACCCACTTCAAAAACATTGTCTTGACCATCTGTAAGGACAACATTTTCACTGTAAGTCAACTCAATCGTTGTATCATTCAAGACTTTTGCACTTTCTAGTACTGGAGCTACGTTATCTTCAACAGCTACTGTACCTGTGTAGGTTTTTAATGATTTACCTGATGTAGATTGAATATTAGCTGCTGTAAATACAACTGCCTGATCAGTTTTTTCAATTGATTCAACTGGTAAAGTAATTGTAGCTACTTTTTGTGCTGTATCTAATGTTATTTCTGTTCCAGTTGGTAGTGGTTTACCCGCTAATGTGTAGTTAGCAAGGTCAGTTGCAGAATTTGCAACTGCGCCACCTTTTACAGCTTCAGGGAATGTCACTGTAATTACATTTTCTGTTGCTTCAGCAGAAGTCAATTCAAAAGTAGTTGCTGTTTCTGCTTTACCAAAGTCAATTGTGTAGTTGAATGCATCTGATTTGTTTGCAGTCTCCGCTTGGTCAGAAACCAATTCCTTCGCAAATGAAAATGCGAATTTACCAGATACTGTAGCTGGAGTCTTAGCAGTATAAACTACTTTCTGATCACCCGCAGTTACCGCATCCGCAGTTAATCCACCTAGGAAGTTTGTTACTGCAACCCCATTTTCGTCAACAATTGTTGGAGCTACTGTTTTGCCTTTACCTGCCGCTCTTAGACCTTCGCTAAAGTTCACTTCAATTGCAGTGACTTTACCGTTGTTATCTTTAATAACTTTGTAACCTGTTGCAGCCGGTTTTACAGTGTCTTTTGAAAGCGTAACTTTTTGTGTAGTAGCCGTAAGTTTATTCCCTAATTTATCTTTAATTGTATCTGTTAATACAACTGTGTACGTTCTGCTCGCTTTATCGGCAAAAATAGTAGTTGCCGTTACCGGAATTAAGAACTGCGTATCGTTTGAGCCTTCAACTTCAGTTACTGATCCTGTTTTTACAGCATTCAATGCTTCATCTTTAACAGTGCCACTCACTAAAGCATCTTTAACAGACTTAACATCCATTGATTTACTGAAAGTGATCAAGATTTCTTTTTCACCTTTTGCAGTAAGTGTAACTGCTGGTACAGTTGCATCTACATTTACAGTAAAGTTAGCAGAAGTTGAAACTGTTTTGTTTCCAGCCAAGTCTTCAATGTTGATGAGTTCAATTGTGTGTGTTTTTCCAGTTTCTAGAGAAAGTCCAGAAATTGTAGCTGTGTCTGTACCTGCAAAGTCAGCACTCACATAAGCACCATTCACTTTAACAAGCCCAGTGCCTGTTTTAAGTGGTTCTGAAGCTTTTACTGTTAATCTAGTCGCAAGGCTACCGCTTGTTTTTGCTTCCACACTTGTGATTGTTGGAGCTACTACATCTTTATACGTAATAGTAGAGACATATTTATCCGTTTTTACTTTTGTATCCGCTTTTGTTTTAACCGCTTCAACAACAACTGTTGCGTTAGAAACGTTAATTGGCGCAGAAGCAGTTAAAGTAAGAACTTTTCCATCTTCAGATAATGATTGAGAAGTAAATTGCACACCTTGAATCGAAACTTTTCCTGCAATATCATTTTTATCTACCGCTACGCTGAATTTAACCTCAACTTGCGTAGCATTCAAAGCGTTTACTTCCGTAACAAAACGATCATCCGCAGCGAATTCGAATGTTACAGCGATCGTTTTTTCTACTTTTTCTTCGCCTTTTGTCAATGTGACAACGTATTCGCCAGCAGTTTTGCCTGCTGTTGCTTTCGTTGTTACGCCTTCTTCTTTCACTAGGCCTTTAACGTATGTTTGAACAGCTGCAAGTTTGTTTGCGTCTGTTGCATATTCGCCGCGTGATACTGTTACTGCACCGTCTTTCACTTGTTTAGCAGCAGCTTCCACCGCTACTTTGTCTTTATTCCCTTCAGGTGCTGTAACAGCAGAGAAGTCTGTGTTGATTGTTTTATGAAGGAATGTGGCGAATTGGCCGCGTGTTGTTGTATTTTTCGGATTGAACGCTGGTGCAGCCGGGTTCGTGATGTCAAAGAAATCGAGAACGTCGATTGCCGGGCGCGCTTCCTCTTTTGCTTTCGCTCGGTCAATGACGTCTTTATCGAAGTCTTGTGCTTCAACATAAGCGACTAGGTCCATATTATGTAACTTATCAAATGCGCGAACTAGGACAACAGCCATGTTTTCACGTGTAATGTTGTCAGCAGCCATTAGGCGACCGTTATTTCCATTGAATACGCCGTTGTCTTTCACAACTGCAGCATATTGTAAAAGCTCGTCATTAGATTTAGCTGTCAAATCTGTAAAACGCATATTTGTTTTATAGTCTGCCGGGATTTTATAGCCTTCAGATACAAGCCATTTCCCCATCAATTTTACGACGTCAGAACGCGTCAATGTTTTGCCTGGTTTGAACGTGCCGTCTTGGTAACCGCTAATGACACCCGCATCAGATAACGCATCGATTGCCGGTTTGTGCGTGTGATCTGCTTTCACATCATTGAATTCTTTCGCACTTACGACCGGTGCTACTGCAGCCGCAACTAAAGCCGCTGAAGCAGCGCCCAAAACGAACTTTTTATACCTTGCAGATTGTTTATTAACCATTTAAAACATTTCCTCCTCGTATGTAGGTAGAGATGAATTTCTTAATCTAAGAACCTTCAATTCTAACTGGTAAGTGATTACTGGTACTACATATGTACCTTTGGTTGTTGCCTACTTATCCTAACATATTAGATTTACTCTATTAGCATCCAATTTATGGTCTTTTTCCTTTTACTAGAATACTAGAGCGAAAAAAAGACTATCCAACGATCCATCGCTCCTGAATCATTGAATAGCCTTTGTTCATCCTTTACTTTTACTCCACTGCCAACCACGCTCGACGATGTACTCAAGTGGAGATTGGGATGGAATGACGAAACGGCATTGCGAGAATTCTGTTTCCACTATTTCTTCAAGCTTGCCTCTGATCCTTCCAGAATGCACAACCGCACCTCCATTTAAATAGACGACGCATTCCGTTTTCTCCAAGTTGCTCTTTCGAATCACCGAAGCGACTAATAGCGCCAATTCCTCTGCTGCTTGTTCTAGAATACGAATGGCCACCCAGTCGTCCTGTTGCGCACAACGATCCACGACAACGGATAATCGTGCCACCCGGTCTACGGAATAATCCGATCCGTATAACCAATCCGCCAATTCTTCAATCGTTCCGAGCGACAGCTCTTCCAATACGCTTCTATATAATGAAGTAACAGCTCCCCGACCATCCTCCAACCTAAAAATCGCACGCAATGCTTCACGCCCTATCCAATAGCCGCTCCCTTCATCCCCCGCACGATGCCCCCATCCACCAGAGCGGATAACATTGCCTTTGCCATCATGCGCAAAAGCGATGGAACCCGTCCCCGAGATCAGCAGGACACCCGGTTGACAGCCGGTTGCACCAAGCATGGCCGCTTGGGCATCATTTTCGACGATCAGCTTCGCGGCCTGTAAACCAGCTACCAAGCAAGCCTTCTCAACGATCGATCGAACAACGGCCCGGTCCCGGTCCGAATCAATTCCTGCGAGTGCGAAAACAGCAATGTCCACTTGCGCCGTCGGAAAAGCCGACTTCACCTCTGTCAATAAATGGACCAGAACAGCCTGCACTTGATCCGCTCCCGACGTCTGGTAATTGGAGCCTTCGCCTAGCTTATCCAACAATACCGTTCCATCGCGTTTCCGTAGTGTCAAAGCCGTTTTGGTCGCCCCACCATCAACGGCAAGGATGATCTCTTCCATCATGCATCACTCCAGTTCGCTTTGAATGTTTCCAACTGGATTTCTGCATCAATAATCGCACGTTCCTTTTCATTCAACCATTGCATCGCCTCTTTCGCGACTACTTTTGATCGTTCAATGGAAGCTTTCATCGTTTCAGCAGCAGGACCACCGTAAATCGTTCGGATCGAAACGAAATGTTGTGGACGCAATGCGGCTTGAAAATCGAGTGCGGAAATCGTGAGATCTTTTTTCAAAATAAGACGCGCCTGGTCGTTTGCCAAGCGCCACGTCAGGCTTGACAATGAGTCTTCCCCTGCCGCAGCCAATGCTTTGACACAATTACTGACAATCTGATGCGACTGACGGAATGAAATCCCTTCTGAACGGACGAGCGTATCCGCCAATTCCGTCACATTGGCAAAACTTCCTTCCGCCCGTTTCAGCAACTGATCCTTATTGACATCCATCGTCAACACGACACTGCCAAACAATTGATAAATGCCGATGAGGCGATCGATCGCTTTCCACAAATAGGGCTGCAAATCATCTTCGGTGTCCACAATATCGCCGAACGGTGTATTATGGATCATCGTTAATACCGTATTCGTATCGCCGACGACCGAGGATAGTAAAGAGCGCATATGTTCAATCGACACCGGATTGCGCTTTTGAGGCATGATGGAGCTGATTTGAACATAGGGATTTGCCAATGTAAATACATTGAACTCCTGCGTTGCCCATGTCAGAAAGTCTTGCACCGTGCGTCCCAAGTTCAAAGCGGACAATTGAACAGCACTTGCCGACTCCGTAATATAATCGGCCGCCGCAACGGCATCCCAGGAATTTTCGATAATCTCATCAAATGCCAGTAAATCCCGCATACGCTCCCGATTGATCGCAAAGCCCGTTGTTGTCAGCGCAGCCGCACCCATACTACTGCGATTCACCGTACCATAAGCCGATTGGGCTCTTTTGAAATCCCTGCCAAGTTGATCGATGACCGCCTTCAAATAATGAGCAAGCGTTGTCGGCTGGGCTTGTTGCGTATGTGTATAGCCGATCATCACCGTGTCGATATGCGCTTCACAAAAAACGAGCAGTGCATCTTTCAGCGCCAACATTTCACTCATCAGTTCAAGCAGTTTCTTTCGCAACGTCATGCGGTAAATGGCGATCCCCATATCATTCCGGCTCCGCGCGATATGCAAATTCCCTGCTACTTCACCCGCGTCTTCAATCAAATCATGTTCAATCCTGAAAAACAGATCCTCGAAAAGCGGATTATAATGATCCGTACTATAATAATCGACATCTAGCGCATGGACCGCCTTGCCGATTGTCACGGCTTCTTCCGGACTGATGATCCCCTGCTCCTCTAGCATCTTCAAATGAGCGGCATGGATTTGGATCATGGAATGCAAGAAATACTTTTTCGCTTCATCATAAGCAGGCTGTAATACCATTCGCCGATACGTTTTCGAAGGGAACTCTTCCCCTTCCACTTCATTGATGCGATCCTTGAAATTGCGAATCATGACGTAAACCTTCCTTCCAACTAATTTCAATCCTTTAGATTGCTGAACCCGCACTCCCTTTTGACAACTTTTCGGAAATCATTAGAACGATTAAAATTAAAATGATTTGTAAAACGCCATATGCGCAAGCCGTACCAAATTTGAATGCATACATCTTCTGGAATATGGCCACGGATAACGGCATGGTCGACATGCTATAAATGAGGATGGATGCAACAAACTCCCCAATACTTTGAACGAATGCCAACAACGTCCCGGCCAAAATCCCCGTCAATGTCAGAGGCAAAACAATTCTGCGGAACGTCATCCACCAATCTGCCCCCAAACTGCGTGAGGCTTCTTCGATTGTTTGGTCCATCTGCAACAACGACGCCGATGTCGACCGGAAAACAAGTGGCAAATGGCGGATAAAATACGCCAGCGGTAAGATCCAGAAAGTCCCAATGAGCACCTGATTGAACGCGAATATATTTTCCTCGCTAAATGCAGCAATCAGATTCACCGCGACGACTGTTCCAGGCAGCGCCCACGGAACCATGATCAAAATATCGAGCAACGTCTTCCCTTTAAAGTTCAACCGTACCATCGCATACGCCGCCGCAACGCCGAACAAGATATTCCCAACAGTTGCCACAAAACCCATCTGCAATGAGTTCCAAATTGGTCGCCACGTTCGTTCATCCGTGAACAAGGCAATATAATGATCAAATGTATATTGAGGCGGCAACACTTGGATCGTCCACGTGCCGTCCACCGAAAACGAAATGAGAATCAGCGTCAAAATCGGTAGCAACAAAATGATAACACCGATAATGGATAGGAGGATGGATACCATTTTCATCACTTTCGACTTCACTTCCGAGCGATGGACACCAATCCCTTTGCTTAAGTTCTGGTAATTCCGCCGGTTCTGATACCAGCGCATGATGATCAAAAACGTTATGGAGACAAACGAAAGAATTGTCGATTGTGTGGCTGCCATATCCAGATTACCATTCGTCCGCGATAGATAGATTTGCATCGTCATGGTTCGTTCCACACCAAAGATAAGCGGGGCCGTATACGACGCCATCGCAATCATGAAAACGAGTAGCGCCGCCGCAACAATCGACGGTGTCAGCATTGGCAAAATCACTTTCCGCCAAATGCGGATCCGACTTGCTCCAAGATTGGTCGCTGCTTCTTCTAAAGATGGATCCAGCCCCTTGATCGCGGCCGACGCGGTCAAATAGAAATAGGTATACATCGTGAACGTATGGACAACAATGACGCCCCATACGCCTTTCAACGAGAATGGTACTTGCTGAAGATTGAATAAATGCTGGAGTCCACGTGGGATAATGCCACTTTCTCCATATAGAAAGGTGAACGACAGTACACCGACAAGCGGTGGCAACGCCATCGGTACCAACACAAGAACGGATAGCACACGACGTCCCGGAAAGTCATACCGTTCCAATAGAAACGCCATCGTCACTCCGACGATTGCACACGTAATGACACTGATGCTGGAAATATAGACACTCGTCCAGAGCGCTTCCAAATTCGCTGTGCTTTCAAAACTGAAAAACCGCTTATAATTGGCTAGCCCCGACTCACTGCTGAAACTTTGGATGAATGTTTGATAAAAGGGATAGATGACATACGCAAACAGAATGAGGAACAAGGGTGATATCAATACATAAATGAAGGAAGGTGACCGTGTCAGCCGGGCCCACTTGCTATCTTGTAGTGGTTGAAACGTCTGTTTATTCATCAGATCGGCCTCCTATTCTCCTAAAAAGTAAAGGCTTCGCGTTGGGATATTTAACCGAATGGCATCTCCGACTTCCAACAGTTCCCCACCTGTATTGATGCTCATCATTTTGAACGTAATTCCAGATATGTCGACGAGATAATGGACACTCATCCCTGTAAATTCAACAAACTTGATGGTTCCGGTCAATCCATTTTCGCCTCCTCCTAGCTGGATGGATTCCGGACGGATCGACACATGGACAGTTTCCCCAACATGCATCGGGGCAAGCGGGGAACTATTGGTCAGTCGTCCCCTCAGTGAGACACCGGGTCCAGTTTCCGCAACGACCTGCTCGCCGTCTATCGATGTAATCGTCATTTCTATCGTATTCGATTCACCGATGAACGTTGAAACAAAACGGTTCACCGGACGATTATAGATTTCCTGTGGCGTGCCAATCTGTTGCACATAGCCATTTTCCATCACCATGATACGATCCGACATCGCCATCGCTTCCGTCTGATCATGTGTTACATAAATAGTCGTCACACCAAGTTCTGCCTGCAACCGTTTGATTTCAATCCGCGTCTCTTCACGCAACTTGGCATCCAAATTAGACAACGGTTCATCCAACAGCAAGATATCCGGTTCAATGACAAGTGCTCTAGCCAAAGCGACACGCTGTTGTTGCCCGCCCGAAAGCTCATTGATCTTCCGCTCGCCATACTGTCCAAGTCGCACAAGCTCTCGTACTTGATCGACTTTCTGTTTAATCTCCGCTTTGGAAAACTTTCGTACCTCTAAGCCGAACGCAATATTTTCATTGACTGTCATATGCGGAAAAAGTGCATAGTTCTGGAACACCATCCCGATGTTCCGCTTATTCGGTTGCAAGGTCGTCACATCTCGGTCATCGAAAAAAATCTTCCCCTCTGTCGGATAATAAAACCCTGCAATCATCCGGAGCGTCGTCGTCTTGCCGCAACCGCTCGGACCGAGAAATGTAAAGAATTCACCTGGTTGAATATCAATATTCAACTCCTTAACACCATGCACATTTCCAAACATTTTGGTGATATCTTTCAATCGAACCCCTTTCATCCCAATCCCCCTTCCGATTCTATATCAATTACGCCTCGGCGTAATTGCGTCCAGATTTTGAATCGAGCTTGAGGCCCACACGATGTGGGTCACGCAAGCGTTGCGAATCGAACAGCGAAGGGTTCGATTTGCCGTATTTCTGTGATCTTTGCAGAAATTAAGGCACTTTCCTTTTAGGACGTCGCGCATTTAGCTTGCCTTCATTAACTCCTTTCAAAATCTGTGACATCCGCCGGAGGCTTATCTTTATTCAGCGGGCGTTTAGACGCCCGCTGAATAAAGATATAGGAAAGACCCCGAGGTTCATGTCCCGAGGCCTTGCCATTTGCATCCTGTTAACTCCAATTATTTACCTTTCCCCTTAATATTCGAATCCCAATGCTCCATCCATTCCGCTTCTTTGTCCGCCATCACTTCCCAATCGATATCGAGCGCCTTCAAGTCCAGCTCCTGAAACCAATCCGGCATATCTTCTTTCGCAATATCCGAACGTGTTGGAATCTGATACAACTCTTCCGCCAGCTCTGCACGTACTTCCGGATCGAAAAGGAATTCATAGAACAACTTCGCATTTGCTTCATTTTTAGCATTGTTGACAATACCAACCGCATCAACAAGAATCGGTGCGCCACTCTTTGGATAAATATAATCAAATGGTTGGTTATTCAATTTGCTTTGCAGCAAAATATCTTGCAAATTCCACAATGAAACGGTCCCTTCCTGACGCACCAATTTCAAATAGAGATTCGTAGGATCCTGTGCATACTCTTTCGTGTTTTTATCCAAGCCTTTCAGCCATTCATATCCTTTCGCAGGGTCGTCGGCACCTTGACGGTAAATCATCGAGGAGTAGATGGTACGCATCGTTCCGGAAGCTAGAACTCCTCGGATGACGATTTTGTCCTCCCACTCTGGCTTCAAAAGATCATCCCAATCTTGTGGACCTGTCTCCTTTGTCAATACATCACTATTGATCATAATGACTTCCGGCAGCAACATCTCCCCGTACCATCTGCCTTCAGGATCTTTATATGCGTCGGCAACCGCATTATCAAACGACGGTTTAAATGGCAACAGGAGATCTTCATTCGCTGCCACCATCATCGCCGACTGTGTACCGCCCCACCAAAAATCCGCTTGTGGGTTCGCTTTTTCACCCCGGACACGTTCAAGGATCTGTTGCGCCCCCATCGTCAAATGTTCCACTTGCACATCCGGATACTGTTCATTGAACATCCCGACGACCTTTTCAACTACACTTTCATCGCGGCCTGTGTAAATAACGAGCTTGCCGGAAGCTTCATTATTGATGGTTGCATTGTCACCAGATGTTGCATTTTCGTCCTGCTTGGTGTTATCGTCCGTTTTCGTTCCGCTTTTCCCTTTGTCCGTATTGCATGCTGCCGCAAGCAAAAGTAAGAAAACGAGCCATACACTAAAAAAAAATTTCCTCTTCAAATCAACGCCCCCCTTTTTCTCTGTATAGATTGTTGCATAATGCCATAACCCAATGACTCTTTTCATCTACTCTACCACTTTATGTTTTATGATCTAGAAGATTACTTGAGGGCAGTTCCAGAAGTCTTAATAATCAAATAAATACCCCGTAGCCAATTAGCCGCAAACCTACAAATTCCATTCCCTTGAAAGAAAGCGTAGAACGTTTCCTAAACATTGACAAAATCCCCTTAAGTCGCCATGGACTTAAAGGGATCTGCAGTTGGTTGCTTCCACTTTCTTCTTGCAAAAAGATTCGCTACGATTGCACCTATCGTTAAATTGACGATCATATTCGCAACTGCCGGAACGGCAGCAAGCGAACTGACATGTTCCATTGCCAATGTCGCCGCGAGCGCTGTATTACAAATTCCAGTGTGGAACAAAATTGCCCGTGCATTTTCTTCCGGTACTTTCATTGATTTGGCTATGACATAGCCCGCAACCATCGGAATGGTCACTTGAAAAAAGACCGCCAAGAAAATTTTCGGCAGAACCGATAAGTTGTCCTGTAAGGATGGCTGCGCATTGGAAATGACTGATAAGACGACGATAAATAAAGCAAGTTGGGAGAGGACAGCCGTGTAAGGTTTCACAACTTCTATGCGCTTAGCCCATTTCCATTGCAACAGTAACCCTGTAAGAAGTGGGATGAAAACAATATAAATGATATTGATAAATAATGGCCAAAAAGCGATAGGGATCAGCTTCCCCGCAAACACTTGGACAAGCGTCGGTGTCAGCACCGGCGAGATGAACGTATCCATCGTTGCCATCGTAATGCTCAATGCCGCTTCACCACCCGCGATGAATGTATAAATATTGGCGGATGTCCCGCTCGGAACCGTCCCTGCTAAAATGACGCCGGTAGCGATTTCCGCGTTATCTTTAAAAAACAAGTAAGCAATTCCAATTGTGACAGTCACCATGATGCTCCATTTTAATAGCACACCTAATAATGCATGCTTTGGATTCCGAATGACTGAAAATAGTTTTTCCGCCGAAAGCGACATTCCCATTAATAAGAAAATCATCCCTAATCCTGCTCCGGTCCAGTTACGAATTAGAATAAATGCATTGGGAAAAAAATACGCGATAAACGATAGAAGTACAATCCAAACGGGTAAGTATTTCGAAATTAAAGTTGTGATTGCCTGAATCACCTTCATCTATATGCCTCCAAACAACAAAAACCTGTACTTGGAACAATACCAATTCGCTCCAAGCACACGTCCTCTTCAGTTATATTCTATATCTTTATGTTTAATCAACAGATTATTACCATTCTCTTTCTCTTCCACTATCTCAACCATAAAGTCCAGCTTCTTATATTCACTGCTTAACATATTTCCTGTTTCATCAATTCGCTCTTATCATTAGAACCGGAATCCGTGTTCACGAGTTTTTCCAGTAAAAACAACATTTCATCCTATTTAGTTTGTAGAAATCCTTCAAATTCATCAGCCCTTTTTATACTTGATAATTCGTGAATCATTTCGGCATTCAACGGGAAGTGACATGTAACTATCATTTTAAACTATTGAAAACTTAAACCAACAAAACGATAAAATCTTTCGACAAAGTTCGCATTATTCGGAACTGTGGATAACTTTACTCACATTATACCGCATAAATAACACAGTTTGTACATCTTGCAAACAACTTAACCACAGGATATCCACTAACACTTGTGGATAAGAGAACGGTTGTTCTTACTAAGGATTTTTGATAGATTAGAAGTACATCATTCGTAACCAATTAGTCTATTCATCCATGAGCTCAAATAACACACTTTTGGCAAATAAAATATGGAGGTGACCCTATGCATGCGAAAATTACCGGATGATTTGTTAATTGAGTGCTATTTCAAAGCGAAGGATTTAAAACTGAATCCTTATTTCATTTACCTTCTAGAATTGGAAATTCGTTCACGTGCTTTACTCATCACGATCAAGTTGCCGAGCTAGGTCCTTATTTTACCAACGGACAGATTCAGCATAACACCATGCCAGCTTGCAAAAAGTTGAAATTTTTTTGGTATTTAAACCTTCAGCCCTGTTCATCCTATCAAACAATGTGATTTTTTAGTTCAATGATTCACAGCACCCTATCCATTTTCCAATTCAAATAAAGCTTGACATTTCAACAGTTTATCCCAATCATCATAGATACAACTAACAATAAAGGGGTCCATTGACAATTGAAAAAAATGATTTTAGTTCTACTTATTTTCACACTGGCTTTTCCAATTTCCACACATGCTTCCAGTGTGAAATTAGTTAAAATAACAGAAACAACACCCGTTTTTGACGATATGCAAAAGGTGGCAGTCTTCCAGAAAGGGACCTCCCATACAGTCATTAAAGAATCGGATCGCTTTTACCATACCATTATGGGAAATGATGAAGTGAAGTTTTCGAAACAACGGGCAAAAGTGATCCAAAACGATCCCGGCAACTGGAAAGGCGCGCATCCCGTCCGTGCGACAACTTCGACACATGTCAATATTATGGAACGTCCTTCTGTAAAAGCCAATGTGCTCGGCTCGATCCAACCGAAGATGACCATTTATGTCCAACGGTTGAAAGGTGTCTACTATCCAATCCTTGTTGGCGGACAAACAGGCTATATCCATAAAGATCAATTGAAAATCGAATCAGGAATCCCGGTTTTGATGTATCACGATATTGTTACCAGCAAATTCGATCAAAACGCTTCCACGCTGGAAATCCAGAAATTTAGGGAGCAGATGAACTACTTGAAGAAAAACGGGTGGACAACCATTACACCGCATCAATTGGAGGCATGGGTGACCAAAAAGATCGCATTGCCGAAAAAGTCCGTTCTCATCACATTCGATGACGGCTATGCCTCAACTACCAATTTGGCTTATCCTATTCTGAAACAACATGGTTTTCAAGCGACTTCATTTTTGATTACAAGCCGCATCAACCGTCCCGGCATGGTATCCGATCAAGACATCGCTCGAACGCAGGATGTCTATTCGTATCAAAATCATACACATGTCTTCCATATGTTCAACAACTTAACAAACTTAAGCCTTCTTCAATATGAGTCGGAATATACCATATTGGAAGATCTCCAACAGGCAAACGGAATCATTGAAGATATCCTAGGTCCTAACTACACTGTCACTGCCCATGCCTATCCTTACGGGAAGCGAAGCCCACAAGCCATTCGAGCATTGAAGTCTGCAGGCATTACAAGTGCTTATACCATTGACGAAGGTAATGTCTTCCAAGGCGATTCCATCTTCGAATTGAAAAGGCAACGTGTCCATTCCGATCTGACGTTGAAAGATTTTGCAAATCGGTTGGAAGGGAAATAATCCGATCAAGTCCTCTCCTTAGTGCGGAGAGGACTTTTTTTGTGGGACCTTCTGTCATTCCAGCGATGAATACACACAACCTGGCGATCATAAAGCCTTTCTTGCGATCAATACACATAACCTAGCGATCATAAAATCTTTCTCGTGATCAATACACACAACCTTGTGATCATAATATCTTTCTCGTGATCAATACACATAACCTGGCGATCATAAAGCCTTTCTCGCGATCAATACACACGACCTAGTGATCATAAAATCTTTCTTACGACCATAGCACACACATAAGCCATTCATGACATTGACGGATTTCAGAATCTTCCTTATAATTATCCGCATGAACATCTTAGAATGGAGTTTGGTAGAATGAAGGATTTTTTCAGTAAATTATTGACGGGGATGAGTATCGGCATTGTTGTCGCACTTATTCCAAATGCCTTATTAGGGGAAATTTTAAAATTATTAATTCCGCATTTCCCCGCTTTACAACATGTGTTTGATATTACTGTTTTTGTCATGAGTTTATTACCCGTCATGATCGGCGTCATGGTAGGCATTAACTTTAAATTATCGCCCATTCAAACGGCAAGTGTCGGCATTGCGGCGATGGTCGGAAGCGGGGCCGTTCAAAAAACGGCAGAGGGCCTGTTTGCGCTGAATGGGATCGGAATTGTCATCAATACTGGGCTGACGGCTGCATTGACTGTCCTATTCGTCCAATTTATCGGCGACCGCTTTAAAGCTTACTCCATTCTGTTGATGCCGACATTAAGCATTCTACTACCTGGGATGATCGGCTATCTGATGCTCCCATTTGTCAAAAATTCAACAGGTCTAATCGGCATAGCCATTGACAATGTAACAACCTTGCAACCGGTTCTCATGGGTGCAATTATCGCCGTCATTTTCTGCCTGATTATTCTCTCACCGATTTCAACAGTAGGTGTCGCAACGGTTATCATGCTGTCCGGTATCGGATCCGGTGCCGCCAATCTGGGCATCGTAGCAACTGGAGTAGGATTAGCCATTGCCAGCTATAAGGCGAACAATCTTGGAACCGCACTCGCCCACGTATTAGGCTCACCGAAAATCCAGATGAAAAACTTCTTCATGAAACCGAAAATCGTTCTCCCCATGTTGATCACCGCGGCGATACTTGGAGCATTAGCCGGTGTTTTGAACATCCAAGGGACACCTTACAGTGCTGGATTCGGCTTATCCGGTTTAGTAGGTCCGTTAAATTACATAACCTTTGCGGAAGGCGGTTGGACACCGCGTAATATTTCCATCATGCTCGCTACATTCTTTATTCTGCCAATTATTTTGAATCTCGTTCTTATTTACGTCTTTTCGAGAAAATTAAAAATGATTAAAGCTGCGGATTATAAATTGGATTTCGACTAATATTGTTCAACACAAAACCCCTGATTCGTCTCATCAGGGGTATCGTTTTTATCCATTACATGAACGTTTCTCCGTTGTCATGATTAAACTGCCATTCAATACCAAACCGATCCGTCAAGCTACCGTAGCATTTTGTCCAGAAAGTTTCTTGTAACTCCATTTTGACAGAACCACCATCTGACAATTTTGCAAACACTGCTTTCACTTTCTCCAAATCCTGACTGACAAAAGCGAGGCTAATATTGTTCCCTTGCGTAAAAGGCATGCCTGGAAATACGTCGGAAAACATGACATTGCTTCCCTCAATATTAAGTCTCGTGTGCATAATCAAGTTCTTCGCTTCTTCTGGCATCACGAATTCCGGACTAGGCGGCGTCTCTCCGAACGTCATCATTTGCGGTTTTTCCATCCCAAACACTTCCGCATAAAATTCCACTGCTTCACGACAATTGCCATTAAAATTCAGATACACATCTACAGTCATCCGCTTAACACCTCCACTTTTTACATTCCCACTATTGCGACATTCTATGCGTTCTTATCAAAATTCCAGAATAATCAAGGCATCTTATTTCACTGACACATCCAAATAAATCCCTTGCTTCATCGCATGTTGATTCTTTCCTTTCCATAGAGGATGAATCAGCAACATGTATTTGTTACCCGACAATAAGGGCTGTTTCGGGATAACGGTGATGGTTTGATCGTTTTTCACATCAATGGTTACAGGTTGTTCAACTCCACCCAGCTCGATCAGTTGAACGGCGGATGCATCGATATCTTTCCAGTCCATGGACGTATTCATTTCCACTGTAAATGTCTTTGTGACCGGAACGTTTACAAGGCTTGGATGCTGTTTATAGTTCTTCAGCTTTGCCAGCAAATGACTTCGATGGGATTGCTCCAGTTCTTCCCCTATTTTAGTGACGATATTCGGTTTTACACCGGTTTTATCAATCGACTCGCCTCCAGGTGAATAAAAACGGGCAGTCGTCAACTTCAACACACTGCCATCTGTAAAGCTGAACATCGACTGCATTGTTCCTTTTCCATAGCTTGTCTGTCCGTATAAAGTAGCCGCTTGTTGTTCTTTGACTGCCGCCGCGACCATTTCCGAAGCACTCGCACTATAGGCATTCACCAGTAGATGAACGGGCTTCTGGAATTGGTTCAAATAAGACTCTGACTTATACACGACAGGTGCTTCGTTCTTTTCTCTTAGTTGAAATGCATTTTTCGCTTTTGGAAAGAATCCCGTAATCTCCTGAGCCGCTGTGATAAAACCGCCGCCATTATCACGTAGATCCAGTATCCATCCATCCGCACCGGCAAGCGAATTCATCGCATCATTCACCTCTTTGGCAGATTCCGTTGAAAAACTGTTCAAGCGAATGTATCCGATGTCTCCCCCTAGCATGGCAAACTCAACATTCGGCAATGAAATTGCTTGTCGCTTCATCTGTTTCGTCAATACTTCTCGGCTTGCCGGACGTTCAATCGTCAGCGTGACCATCGTATTTTCTTCCCCAGTAATGAGACTGACAGCTGTCTGCACCGCTTTTCCGACAACGCTTTTCCCATCGATTTTCGTAATGATGTCTCCCGCTTGGATCCCAGCCTGATCTGCCGGGCCTTTCGGAATGACGGATGTCACTTTAACTCCTTTTCCATCCTCCTCCAACACGACGCCAATCCCGACGATGCGCTGTTCGATACTGTTGATGAATTGCTCATATTCCTTTGCAGTCATATAGACAGAATACGGATCCAGATGATTCGTAATATCTGTAATGGATCCCTTAGACAACACGGATTCAGGAATATCATCGACATAATAATCACGGACCAGCTCCCGGATATCGTCGATTGGTTGAGCGGATGCGGACGATACTTGAAAAAATAAGACGGTTAATAACGCAACTAACAGGATTTTAATATTTGTCCTCACAATGGCAGTTCCCCTCTCTTTACAACCTTCTTTTATTATAGCGTTATAGGTCTGAGATTGAATAGATTTATAGAAGAGAAAGTAGTTTCGACGCCGAATGAAAAAATCTCCCCATCCTATGCATACAAGTTGGGGAGATTGCGCTAATCGTATAAGCAATCAGTATTTAAAAAATCCTTCTCCAGTTTTCCTGCCGAGACGTCCAGCACGGACATATTTTTTCAATAATGGTGCAGGGCGGTATTTGGAATCCTTCATTTCTTCATAGAGCGTCTCTGCGACAAACAGCATCGTATCCAGACCGATCAGATCGGCTAATGCTAGCGGGCCGATCGGGTGGCTTGCACCGAGCATCATCCCTTGGTCAATGTCCTCCGCCGAAGCGATTCCTTCATCTAACACAAAGATGGCTTCATTGATCATCGGCGTTAAAATCCGATTAACCGCGAATAACGGTGCTTCTTTTACAGAGATGGCCACCTTATTAAAACGCTCAGCCAATGTGTGTGCAGTTTGAAAAGTTTCTTCATCTGTCTGTTCTCCTCTGATGATTTCAACCAATCGCATAACAGGAACCGGATTGAAGAAATGCATCCCGACCACTTGCCCACTCCGTTTCACCGCGCTCGCCATTTCCGTAATGCTGAGTCCGGACGTATTCGATGCAAAAATCGTAGATGACTTACAGATCGTATCGAGTTCCGCAAATAGCGCTTTTTTCGGCTCGATCTGCTCGATAATGGCCTCAATAACGACATCCATATCTTTCAGTTCATCCATTGTTGCAACCGGTTGGATCCGATTTCGGATTTCATCAGATTCCGCTTGGCTAATTTTGTTCTTTTCAACATTCCGATTCAATGTCTTCTCGATTCGTCTTATACCCGCTGCAAGCCCTTCTGCATTTTTATCATACAGACTCACTTCAAAGCCTGCTTCTGCGGCAACTTGGGCAATTCCATTTCCCATAGTACCGGCTCCGATCACTGCAATTTTCTTCACTTGACCGTCACTCCTTCGTCATGTGTATTGAAAAAGTCAGGTAAATCCGATGCTTTCAATGGAAACTTCACGGGCCGTTTTTCGATAAAAGATTGAACGCCTTCCTGGGCATCGGCGTTTTGCCCCGCCCAATGCAAAAACTTCGACTCGGCCAAATGGGATGCGTAAGGATGGTCTTCTCCTAGCATGTTCCATAGCAATTGCTTCGTAAATTGATTGGAAGTTGCCGCCGTATGCTGGATAATTTCCCGGGCAATTTCATAGGCCTTGGTGAGCGGCTCTTCTTCTTCATATTGGACAAGTCCTGTGGCCACTGCCTCCGCGGTCGGTATATACCGGCCAGTCAATGTCCATTCCAACGCTTTTCCGATTCCCACGAGCCTAGGCAAAAACCAACCGGAAGCGGCTTCAGGACCAATGCCCCGCCGCGCGAAAACAAATCCGATTTTGGCATCCTTTTTGACGATCCGGATATCCATCGGTAGCGTCATTGTCATGCCGATGCCGACAGCAGGCCCATTGATAGCCGCAATGATCGGCTTCTTGACCTTTTGCACTTGCATGCTCAATTGTCCACCAATATCCCGGAAGTCCTCTGCGGATGCATCGGAGGCAAACGTGGAATCCCCTTCCGCTAAATCCATGCCAGCGCAAAATGCCCGTCCGCTCCCTGTCACAACAATGACCCTTATCTCATCATCGTCATTCACAGTTCTATAAAAATGAAGCAATTCTTCATGCATCTGATGCGTATAGGCATTCAAAGCATCCGGACGCTGTAATGTAAGCGTGAGAATCCCCTCTTGCAACTCTGTTTTAATGGTTTTGTACAAGGCCCACCGCTCCTTCATACTCTTTGATCAGCGTTTCCACAATTCCCTTTGTCGTTTCCCGCTTGGTGACAGTTGTGACACCTTGCCCGGCTGACCAAATATCGCGCCACGCTTTGACATCCACCAAATGCGACAGATCCACTTCCTCTTTCGGCTTCAAGGTTGACGGATCGATGCCTTCCTTGATGATGCTCGGAATGAGGTAATTGGCATGGACCCCACTGAAAGAATCGGTATAAAGGATATCTTCAATTGTGGAATCGATGACCATTTGCTTGAATTCTTCTTGTGCACTGCTTTCTTCTGAGGCCAAGAAACGAGTACCCATATAGGCATAATCCGCGCCCATTAACTGCGCAGCCGCGATATCCGCCCCCGTGGAAATCGATCCTGATAAGATGATTGTTCCATCATAAAAGCTTTTCACCGCTGCAATGAAGGCAAAGGGATTCAACGTTCCGCCATGTCCACCCGCCCCGGCACATACTAAAATCAGTCCGTCCACACCTGACTGCGCCGATTTTCGCGCATGTTTGACAGTCGCCACATCCGAATAGACAAGACCACCATAACGATGGACGATTTCATTGACTGCACCGGGATGACCGAGCGATGTAATAACAATCGGCGGTTCATATTTCCGGATAAGTTCAAGATCGTCGTCATAGCGCTTATTCGTTTTCGGATGACAAATAAAATTCACCGCCCATGGAAGATCGCCCAACCCCGCCTTCACTTCCTGGAGCCATTCTGCACACCGCTCAACCGGACGCGCATTCAATAACGGAAATGATCCAATCACGCCGGCTTTCCCAGCCTCAATGACCATCTGAGGCGTAGAAACTAAAAACATCGGCGACACGATAACGGGAAGCTTAAGCATTTTCGATCACCACCGCAATGCCTTGCCCGCCGCCGATACAAAGGCTCGCCACTGCATATTTTCCATTGCGGCGCTTCAATTCATAAGCAGCCGACAATAAAATCCGTGCGCCACTGGCACCAACCGGATGACCGAGCGCAATGGCGCCGCCATTGACATTCGTTTTCGAGCGATCCAATCCCAACTCTTTTTCGACCGCCAAGTATTGGGCAGCAAATGCTTCATTCACTTCGACCAAGTCGATATCCGCGAGCGTGAGCTCCGCCCTTTCCAATGCCTGTTTAATAGCAGGTACCGGACCAATTCCCATAATCGTCGGATCTACACCTGCAACCCCCCACGAAACAATGCGCGCAATTGGTTTCAATCCATGATTATGAACGGCTTTTTCACCCGCAACAACAACTGACGCAGCCCCGTCGTTAATACCTGATGCATTCCCAGCTGTCACACTCCCATCCTTTTTAAAAGCAGGTCGAAGCTTGGCCATCGCTTCCGCATTGACATCCGGTTTTATATGTTCGTCTTTATCCACAAACACGGAACCTTTTCTTGTTTTCACTTCAACAGCTACGATTTCTTCTGCAAATGCACCACTTTCCACCGCTGCTGCCGCCCGTTGATTGGATTCGATGGCAAAGGCATCTTGTTCTTCTCGCGTAATCGCATATTGGTCCGCCAATTTTTCAGCCGTCATTCCCATGCTGCTTCCGGTATACTCGTCTGTCAATGTCGCGGACAACATATCTTCAAACTGTAAATTCCCCATTTTCGAGCCGCCAAATCGCTGTTCAAAATTGGAATACGGTGCTTGCGTCATATTTTCTGCACCGCCTGCTAAGACGATATCCGCTTCCCCTAGGACTATATGTTGCGCCGCAGTTACGATAGATTGCATGCCGGAACCGCAGAGCCGATTCAATGTCAACGCAGGTACTTCTTGCGGAATATCCGCTTTCAAGCCGATATGTCGTGCTAGATAAGCCGCATTTGTCCCTGTATGAATGACATTGCCATAAATGACATGATCCACTTGTTCCGGTTGCACATTCGAACGCTTCAATGCTTCAACAGCGGTAGCTGTACCCAATTCGGTAGCATCCACCTTGGCGAATGATCCCCCAAATGCAGTGAAAGCCGTTCTTGCCCCGTTTACAATGTATACGTTTGACATTCTTTCATTTCCCCTTTCCCTCACTCTTGTTACCTTTACACTCTATAATACTAGTACACGAAATTCTTTTTATTGTAATTATTATAAATTCAATCCCACCTAAAGAAGACGGTTCCTCCGCGTCAGGTTGGCCATCTCAAATAAATTGGAAACCGCCACATTCAACGTTTCAAATCGGTTATCCTCCAATTCCCCAATTTTCCATCTATAGTAGATTTGTTGAAGGATAACACCGAGTTTATAAAATCCAAATGCTACATAATAGGTAATATCCGAGACGTCACGGCCACTCTTCGTTGCATAGGCTTCTACAAATTCCCGGCGGTTATAAAAACCTGGTTGATCAGTTACGAAATTGATACCAATTTCCGGATCGTCCGATTGTCCCCAATAAGCGACCGTTGAACCGATATCCGTTAACGGATCGCCGATCGTCGCCAATTCCCAATCGAGGACGCCCGTTGTTTTTCCCGGATCTTTTTCATCCAGTACAAGATTATTTAACTTAAAATCATTATGAACAATTGTCACATCACTTGTTGACGGTCGATTGGTCCGCAGCCATTTTTCCAACTCAGCGACATGTAAATAATCATCCGTTTTCGAAAGTTCGTATCGATGCATCCAGCCATTGACTTGCCTTTCCAAATAGCCTTCCGGTTTCCCTAACTTCGCTAAGCCCGCCTGTTTATAATCAATCGATTGCAACTGGATAAGCGTCTCAATCATATTCGTTGAAATGAGTGGTCCGGCTTGTTGCGAACGGCCGAATGACGTCGGCAACTGCCCATCCACCACAATTCCTAGCTTCTTTTCCATGACATAAAAATGCTTATCCATAATGGCCGGATCCTCACAGTACATGAAAGGTTTCGGGGCCAGTGGAAAAACGGGATGGACATGATCCAAAATCGTGAACTCCCTTTGCATATTATGCGCTTTCGGAGGAATCTTTCCAAAAGGCGGACGCCTTAACACCCCTTCCCAATCGCCAATTTGTAGCAAATAGGTCATATTTGAATAGCCTTCGGAAAACTTTTTCACTTCCATATTTCCATCAGGGATGCCACTTATCGATTCCCTTAAGTGACATTCGACTTTGAGCCAATCAATATATTGATGATCCACCTTTGTTTTCTCAGTTGTCCTGTCCATACATCCTCCTTTCTAACAGGCCCAACAACGCCTGCTCGTCAACAATACTCTGTACTTGCGAATAAGCAATGATGATTTCAACTTAGAAACCTTCCAGCTCCCCACTCTTATCTATAACTAGTAAAGACGCCTTTTCTTCTTTCAAATTACGGATTAAAATGAAAATATTTTCAATGAAAATCATCGCAAATGCAATCGGTATCATGAAGAACAATGGATATAGCGGATACATCGTTCCCGCAGCCGGAAAAGCCGTCTTTCTCTCCAATCCGTTCATCGCGAACTCCCAACTGAATTGAACAATCAGCGCGAGGATGAATAATTCAATGAGTAACATCATGAAAATTAACCCTTTTTTCATTCTCGCTCCCAATTTATCCATAATTAAATCCATTTTGGGTAAGACGCCAGAAGAATAGACATATGCTAGTGAAGGGAAAACGACAAGTGGCATTAAATAGTTTTGTACAATTTCAAAACCACCACGGATTGAACCTGAAAATACATTTCTAACAAACACATCATAGGAAATAAAGAACATCATCACGAGAACACTAATTCCACTTACCCAAACACCGATCACCTTCAGATATTGGAAAACTTTATAGGCTTTCAGGACACCCTCCATGCATTCTCTCCTCCAATCTTGTCGTTAGCTCATTGAATTCGGCAGCCATGTCGCCAGTTGCGGAAAGACAATCATTAAACCGCAGACGATAATCATCGCAACGATCGCAAAAATCATTCCAACTTTAAAAATAGGTCCAGATCCAATACCACTAACACCTGCGACGGCATAGACACTGAGCCCTACAGGGGGTGTCAGTAAGCCAATCGTACAAATAACTGCAACAAATACACCAAACCAGAGGATATCCACTTGCAATTCTGTAATGATCGGTAAAAGCACGGGAATGGACATCAAAATGACCGCTGCCCCCTCCACAAACATGAACATGATAAATAGTACAACTGAAATGGCGATCAGCACCAGAGCAGGTGAATCCATGATCGGTTCAAGCATCACAATGAGCTTTCTTGGTAATAGCGACAACGAAACAAACTTGCCGAAAATCTGAGCCCCGATCATGATAATCATGACCATCCCTGTCAATTTGACCGTTTCCGTTAACGAACTTTTAAAGAACTGCACATTCACTTTTCCAAGAATTAGCGCAGCGATCAATCCGACAAGCGAACCGACAGCCCCCGCTTCAGTAGGCGTGAATAAGCCTGAATAGATTCCTCCGAAAATGACTGCCATAATGAGGACACCAATAATACTTACGGTCACAAGTCGCAAAGCGGAAATGGTTTCCTGTTTATGCTCCGACACTGTTGCTGCCGTTTCGATATCATTTTTGTCTTGATACGGATTGATGCTGCTTTCCATCTGCATACTTACCGGATTCACTGCAGCAATACTCCTTTTTTTACGCTCCATTTGAAAGAGAACGAGCATGACAAAGATAAATACAACCATCGTTAAAATTCCTGGAATAAAAGCTCCGATAAACAACTTGCCTACCGGTGTTTCCGTTGCCACCCCATACAAAATCAAAATAATACTTGGCGGGATAATGCCGGACAAAGAACCCCCAGCAGCTGCAATCGCTCCTGCAAGCGGTGCGCTGTACCCATGTCTACGAAGTTCTGGAATTGCCACTTGGCCCAAGGAGGCGGAAGTCGCCGTCCCCGATCCGGAAACCGCCCCTAACATTCCCCCTATGAATAAGGTGAGTACGCCTAGCAAACTATTTTTCCCCTTCGAAACTTTGTGCACCATATAAAATATATCTTGGACAAGACCTGATTGAAGTATAAATTGAGCCATTAATACAAAAAGCGGAATTGTTGTTAAGGTATAGCTAGCCACTCTGTTAAATGGCTCTTTTCCGATAAGCCCCGGAAGAATTCCAAATCCCTCCAACAGAATTAAGCCAATAATTCCACTCGCCAGTAGAACGGAGTGAATATATAAACCCGAGACTAATAACATAATCAGCATCACGATAATGATTGCTATCACGAGTAAACTATCCATACTTACCCTCCCTTTTAAGTCTCTCGAATAAAAAGGGAATAGCACTCCATTTTAGTTGCCATTCCCTTTGACCGCCATTACTCCAGATTCATTATCGACTCGGGTACTTCTCCACCTTCTTCAATCAATATATCCCGCCATAAGACCACCAATTTATCCCCCGGAAGGCCATTCGATTCTAACAGTTCAGCGTAATTCTTCCATGTCCCCTCCATCCCTTTGTGGAAGTGTTCCTGTACATCTGCATTCAACGTTGAAAAGTCAACGAACTGACCACCGATCTCTTTGTTTGCCGTGATCGCCTTTTCAGATCGATCCACCCATTCCTGGGCCCCAGGCGTAAAGATTTCCTCATTCGCTTGCGTCATCGCTTGTTGAACATGTTCTGGAAGGCTCTCCCATTTCTCTTTACTCATTCCGATAAAAGCGTTAAAATGCCCAAAATTCACGCCGGTAATTGTATATTTGAACAAGTCCTGAAAACCATAACCGGACCAGTCGGCAATACTATAGAAGCTTCCATCAAACGTGCCTCTACTCAATGCATCGTACATTTCAACCGCTGGCATCGTAACACTATTAATGCCTGCTTCTCCTGCATACACTTCATGGATTCGGGATGGCGTACGAAGTGAAGTGCCTTTGATATCATTTGCTGTTATAAATTCCTTTCCTGTTGTTGAAATGGAATATTCCTGTGTTGTAGAAACAGGGAACACTTTAAAACCGGAAAATTGCATTTCTGAATACGTTTTACCATCTGCTAATTCAACATCACTTTCAAGAAGCTTCTTCCAAGCATTCGAAGCAATGAATGTATCCGAATGACTTAACGGCAACATCGTCACTTCCGCCATCGGGTATTGATCTGGCTCATAAATGGGCAAGACGAGTGCCACATCCACCGTACCATCCAATACAGCATCCGCTTCATCGGGGACTGAAACAAGTTCCCCTCCCGTAAAGGATTCAAAGACAACTTGACCATCCGTTAATTCTTCAACACGTTCCATCCACGGCACCATGGAATTTGCCCACCAAGCATGCTGGGTACTCAAGCCTGTTGCAGCACGTAATTTAATTGTTTCACTTTCACCATAAGCTTTATCAGTATCTTCACCGCTACAGCCAACGAGAACGAACATAAGAAGCGCTACGAATGCTGCAAAAGCCTTTGTTTTAAACTTTTCCATTCGACTTTCCCCTCCACTTTTCGGCTTGTAAGTAGATTGAAGCTTGCGTCTTTTTCTGCTTATGGCTTCTCGGTGCTACTTCTATTTCCCAGTAAAACGCGCTTCCCTTTTCTCTAAAAATGCCGCAATCCCCTCTTTATGATCTTGCGTTTGCAGCAGCATCGCCTGGATCATATTTTCTTGGGCAAAGGCGGTTTCTTGATGAAGTTCGCCCACATGATTCACTAAATACTTGACGTATTTATTGCTAATACTCGGCCCTTTGACAATGAACTCTGCGAAGCGAACCGCTTCCTCCACCACAGATCCAGTGGAAATTCGATTAATTATTCCATGTGCATGAGCTTCTTTCGACGTCAGCACTTTCCCCGACGAAATCCACTCTTTGGCAATCGAAGGGGAGACTCTTTCCGTCAATGATTTGATCAACCCTAAATCAGGTATCAAACCGATATTGGTAAAACTCAATGCGAATTTGGCCTGTTCATCCGCGACAATGAAATCTGCCGCAAGCGCAATGCTGAACCCTGCACCAGCTGCATAGCCATGTACTGCGGCAATGACATACTTTTCCGCATTCATCAACATTTTCGAAAGGCCGGACGCGATATCGATCCACTTCACGATTTCATTGGCATCGGACAAACTGTTCATCGATTCAATATCTCCACCGGCACAAAAAGCATTGCCATTCCCCGAAAGGATAATGGCTTTCACTGCGTCATTTTGAGACAATTGGTCAAGAGACTGGATCACTTGTTCAACTAATTCCTTGGATAATGCATTTAACTTTTTCGGACGGTTCATGATAATATGACCGATTTCACCTTGAACTTCGATTTTCACTAACTCTTCCATTTCCACTAGATTTCCCACGAATCTTCCTCCTAATCAATTACCATTTTATGAGTTACGGATTCACAACAAGTTTCCCCCAAGTTTTACGCGCCCCTAGCGAATCCAATGCAGCCGGCACTTGGTCAAACGTATAATCTTGATAGATAAGCGGACAGATCTGACCTGTTTCATATAGCTCCATCAATTCCAAATGAGCTTTCATCACTTCTTCGGGAAATAATTTGCGGAAAAGTCCCCAATGAACACCGACGATCGAATAATTTTTAATAAGTGCATGATTCGTCGGCGCATCAGCGATCCTTCCGCCTGCAAAACCGATGACGAGAATCCGTCCTTCGAAAGCGATGCATTTCCTTGAGCGATCAAACGTATCGCCACCAACCGGGTCAAAAATGACATCTGCCCCTTTTCCACCGGTCAACTCCTTGACCTTTTGAATAAAATCATCTGTTTGGTAATTGATGACATGATCCGCACCTAGTTCCTGACAAACCGCTGTTTTCTCATCGCTGCCCGCTGTCGCAATGACAGTTGCTCCCGCCGCTTTGCCAAGCTGAATCGCTGCGGATCCGACACCGCCCGAGCCCGCATGCACAAGAAGGGTTTCTCCTTTTCGCAAATGCGCGTTGCGATGTAAAGCGTAATAAGCCGTCTGGTAAGTGATAAATAATGCAGCCGCCTCCTTGTAGGGAAGACTATCTGGAATCGGAAACACCCCGTCTTCTGCCGCTACAACATATTCTGAAAACCCACCGTTTGGTAGATGCGGTGTCGCCAATACACGTTGACCAACCTTGAACTGACTTCCCTCACCAACCGCTTCTACGATGCCCGAAATTTCGGCACCTGGTGTAAACGGTAATGCTGGTTTTTCCTGATACTTTCCTTGGCACTGTAAAATATCAAAGAAGTTCAAAGAAAATGCCTCTACTTTTATTAATACTTCGTTCTCTTTTGGAGCTGGTTTCTGAATCGTCGCGATATCCAAAGCAACTTGAGGATCCCCAAGTTGCTTCACTTGCCATGCCTTCATCAAATCCCTCCTTGTCGTGGTTGAGTCTATTACTTCAGTACTAATTTTTGACGATTTTCCGTTGGCTGTTCTTTCGCCTTCAATTGTTCGCGCAATTCAAGGCGCCCGATATCCCGTAAATGTACTTGGTCTGGTCCGTCAACAATGCGCAGCGTCCGTGCATTGGCCCAATGTGCAGCAAGCGGGAAATCATCTGACACACCCGCACCGCCAAATAACTGGATGGCACGATCAATCACATTTAGTGAAACACGCGGTGCGACAATTTTAATCATCGCAATTTCTTTTCGTGCCGCTTTCACACCATCCGTATCGATTTTATGTGCAGCATGCAAGGTTAGAAGGCGGGCTTGCTCGATTTCGATCCGACTTTCTGCAATTTCTTCCCGAATTACATCTTTATCCACCAATTTGGAACCGAAAGCTTCTCTGTCATTCGCCCGATGGATTAATAATTCCAAAGCGCGTTCCGCCGCACCGATTGCGCGCATACAATGATGGATTCTTCCTGGCCCCAGTCTTCCTTGCGCGATTTCAAATCCTCTTCCTTCTCCCAACAATAGATTCGAAGCAGGCACACGGACATTGTTATAATGGATTTCCGCATGTCCATGCGGTGCATGATCATAACCGAAAACCGGCAAATGCCGCTTCACTTCCACTCCAGGTGTATCGAATGGGACAAGAATCATCGATTGTTGCTGATGCTTCGGTGCATCAGGATCCGTTTTCCCCATCACAATCGCAATTTTACAGCGCGGATCCATCGCCCCACTGGACCACCATTTTTTTGCATTGATGATATATTCATCGCCATCCCGGATGATACTACCTTGAATATTGACCGCATCGGATGACGCTACTTCCGGTTCTGTCATCGAGAAAACGGAACGAATCTCCCCATTCAAAAGCGGTTCAAGCCACAGTTTCTTCTGTTCTTCCGTTCCGTATTTGATCAACACTTCCATATTTCCAGTATCCGGCGCATTACAGTTAAACACTTCCGGTGCGATTAAAGAACGCCCCATAATTTCACATAAATGCGCGTACTCATAATTCGTCAAACCTTTACCGTATTTCGTATCGCTCCAAAATAAGTTCCATAAGCCTTGTGCTTTCGCTTTTTCCTTCAATTCTTCAATAATCGGCGGAACAATCCAACGGCTTTCACCTTCATTCAACTGCGCTTCGTATAGAGCCTCGTTTGGATAGATATGCTCTTCCATGAATTCAAGTAACTTCCCCTGAAGTTCTTTAGCATGTGCTGATAATTCTTTTAACATCATCAATTCCCCCTATGCATAATTTTAATATTCAGTTATTGATAGACGAATTTACACTCTTAATTGATGCTTCAAAATTTTGCCCGACGCAGTTTTAGGTAGTTCCTCCACAAACTCGTATACTTCCGGTATCTTAAATTTTGCCAAATGTCGGGCGCAGTATGACCGAATCGTATCTTGATTGGATGCCTGTAACCTATCCGATACAATGACCGCTTTCACCTTTTCCCCGAAAATATCGTCTGGAATGGCGATCACCGCTGCTTCTTTAACTTCTGGATGGCTTTTTAAAACATTTTCCACCTCAATGGAGAAAATTTTCTCTCCACCGCGGTTGATCATATCTTTCATTCGATCAAGAATATAAATGAATCCATCCTCATCGATTTTTGCGATATCCCCAGATCGCCAGTATCCGTCCACAAAGGACGATTCATTAGCTGCCGGATTGTCCCAATACGAGCCAATGACCATTGGGCCTTTGATCCATAATTCGCCCACTTCATTGATACCGGCCTCTTTGCCTGACGCGTCGACAACTTTCACTTCAGCAGTGTCAACGGGTAATCCGACTGCTGCAACTTTTGTCAACGGATAATGCAATGGCATCAATGCAGTCGGGGAAGTCGTCTCAGTCGCCCCATAAGCGTTGTGGAAAGTGGCGTTCGGGAAGATTTCTTGCAATCTCTGGAGTGTCTGCTCGTAAATGGGCGAGCCGCCATATGCCACCCTCTTTACGAAATCAAACGAGCGTTCTTTCAACAGCGGACTAGTCGCCATCATGATAAAAATGGTGGGGACATTAAATTGCAAATCTACTTTTAAATCATAGGATTGTTTAATATACTCATCATTATTGTATCTTTTCAAAATAACAGATGATCCACCAATGTAAATCATATGCAGAAACTGGGCCACTAACCCAGTCACATGAAATAGCGGAACGGCAATCATCGTCCGCATGGCATTTGTCGTTTGAAATATCCTCTGGTAATGCATCAGTGAATGAACAACATTCACATGACTTAACACCGCGCCTTTCGGACGTCCCGTCGTTCCAGACGTGTATAATATATACACCGGATCCGTTTCATCGATTTCCACTTCTTGCAGGTCATACTTTTCCGTTAGTAAACTGGCAATCGTATCCGTCGGCGGGTTGCTCCCTGTTTGAATGATCACCTTTGTATAGGGTATAACATGCTTATTTTTCTTATTGCATTCCTCTACTACCGGTACCAACTCATTATCTGCAATGATCAATTTCGGTTTGGAATGCCCGATGATATAAGCAATTTCAGAAGAGGTTAATTTTGTATTGACCGGAATCATTACTGCCCCGATTTTGATACAAGCAATTGCAACTAAAGGGAATTCAAGGTTATTACCAATCAAACAAACGAGGCGATCCTCTTTTTCAACTCCATATTTCTTTTGTAAAGAAGCAGCTAACTTAGTTGATTTTCGGTCAAGTTCATCGTAGGTCATGGCAATGCCGTTTAAAAACAAGGCCTCTTTGTAGCAATCGTTTTGAACGGTGTTATGAAAAATTTCTTTCAGAGATGATGGTCGATTAGCAAATACGTTGATCTTTTTCCTACCGAACAATGTGATTTGTTCTATATCTTGCAAAATCTCCATAAGTGGCTCTCCTTTTTTAGAGACTGGATATATTCTTTTCCGGATGCTCGCTTCATCACAAAGGCTATCTGTTGATTTCAGTTAATCTAACCGCTCAACAATAGTAAGCCTCCTCTTTTTCGGAACACTTAGGTATTTATAGCGGATCATTGCAAATGATGATCTCCCGTTTCCACTGTCAATCGTGAAATACTTCTTATTTTTCCAATTCTGATTGAGTGATCATTCAGCAATGCTGAAATGTAGGCGTGCGCTTTTCCAAGAATGCTTGAACACCTTCCCGAACATCCTCCGTGCTAAATATGTCTGCAAATAGTTCCGCCTCTAGCTCCAGGCCGTCTTCAAGCGATTGTTGCATCCCCTCATTCACGCTTACTTTTATTCTACCAAGGGCCTCCAAAGAGTAACTCGCCATTTTTCTTGCCATCCTTTGCGCTGTTTCCATTCCTTTTCCTTCGGGAGCTACCTGGTTTACAAGCCCAATTTTATGCGCCTCTTCTGCTAAAATCGGCTCTCCAAGAAACATCAATTCTTTCGCTTTTGCTTCCCCAACAAGTCTTGGTAATCGTTGAGTCCCCCCGCCACCAGGGAAAAGACCTAATTTCACTTCCGGTAAACCGAGCTGCGTTGTTATTTCTGCTATACGTATATCGCAGGCTAACGCCAATTCACAGCCTCCACCGAAAGTATATCCGTTTAAATAGGCAATCGTCGGCTTAGATAAATTGGCAATCTCATTCAATATTTCATTGGTTTTCAGCGTATTTCGCTTCAACTCCTCGGTCTCCAAGTCCAACCACCCCGGAAACTCTTTAATATCGGCACCTGCCATAAAAGCTCGGTTGCCCGCTCCTGTGAGAATGACGACTACAACATTTGGATCGATAGCAATTCCTCGAAAAATTTCACCTAACTCTGTCACCACTTGACGACTTAATACATTCATTGGCGGATTGTCAATGATTACTGTTGCAATCCCATCTTCTACTTCGTAACGCACCAATTCCCCCATCGTTTCCCTCTCCTTTACATTTCCTTGATGATAATTGAATAGGCAATTCCCTTCTCCTCGAATAAATCAAAATAGCCGCCTTGCCGCCTTTTCCCACAACGACTCACTTCAACAATTTCAAAATATATTCCTCGAAGTTCCGTTTCAGTTCCTCCAATGTCATTCTTCCATCTGGACGATACCATTGTTGGATCCAGTTCATCGCTCCGAGAATCATCATTCTGACAAAGATCGGTTCATCTACTTGGAATTCACCGGAAGCGATCCCTTTTTCGATCACTTGGTCAAAATAGGAAGAATACTTTTTCCGCAGTTGTAAAACCGGTCCTAATTGCTCTTCATCAAAGAAGCGGTGCGGTTCGATAATCAGATTGTTCGTTTCTTTTTCTTCTATGGCATAATCGATATGGGAGGAAATCATTCGACGAAGGATTTCTTCGGCTGTCCCCTCTTCATTTAAAGCCATTTCAAGCGCGCCCATCGCATCGCTTAGAACGAACTTATGACATTCGTACATGAGATCTCCTTTATTTTTAAAGTAATAATAGAGAGAACCTTTTGTCATTAAAAGCTCTGCTGCAATTTCTTCCATCGTTGCACCGTCGTATCCTCGTTTGTTGACGACGGCAATTGCTGTCATTAAGATCTGCTCTTTCTTCTTCAATGTTTTTCTCTCAGAGAGCTTCATATTCCCAACTCCTAGGCAAGTATTCTTTTCGCAATAATATTTTTCATAATCTCTGTTGTTCCGGCATAGATGGATGTGACTGCGATATCGCGATACCTGCGAGCAATTTCATACTCTTCCATAAAACCGTAGCCGCCATGAAGTTGCAGACATTCCGCAGCAACCCTTTTGGCCATTTCACTGATCCACCATTTCGCCATCGATACTTCCTTGACAATCTCCTCCCCTTGTAGATGCCTTTCTGTGAGTCTATTCACATACGTTCGTCCGATATCGATTTCTGTCGCCATTTCTGCCAGTTTAAATTGCGTATTTTGGAAATCGGCAATTCGTTGGCCAAATGCTTTTCGCTCCTTTACATAGTCGATCGTCAGTTTTAGCATTTCCTCCGCCTCAACTTGCACTTGAAGCGCCACAAGCAATCGCTCTTGCTGCAACATGTCCATTAAGTAATAAAATCCTTTTCCTTCCTCACCAAGAAGGTTTTCAACCGGTACTTTAACATCCTCGAAGATGAGTTCCGCCGTATCTCCCGAGTGCATCCCCAATTTGTTCAGTTTTTTCCCGCGTTTGAATCCCGACATTCCGTCTTCCACAACGAGCAAACTGATTCCCCGATGCGCCGGTTGTGCTTGGTCATCCGTCTTACAAACGACTACGACAAAATCTGCGTTCAGCCCATTTGTGATAAATGTCTTTTCCCCATTCAAGATATAGTGATCCCCATCTTTTCGTGCGGTCGTTTTCACACCGGCCAAATCCGATCCAGCACCCGGTTCAGTCATTGCAATCGCAGATATATATTCACCTGTTACACTTTTGGGTAGCCACTTTCGTTTCTGCTGTTCTGTCCCATACGCAGATATGTAAGGGCTTACAATGTCAGAGTGAAGCGAAACACCACTGGCCAGACCGACCCCTACCCGCTCCAATTCTTCCGTCAATATCATCGAGTACGAGAAGTCGAGCCCCAAGCCACCATACGCTTCATCCACCCAAGGCAAAAGAAACCCGTTTTCGCCCAGCTTTACCCAAAAGTCACGTGGGATTTCGCGTTGCTCTTCCCACTTCGCATAATTCGGATATGCTTCTTTCTCCAACATTTTCCGAAGTGAATCACGAAAAATAGCATGCTCAACCGTCAAAAATGCAGTAGTCACTGAACTCCTCCTTTTTAAACGTCGTTAAATTATCTGATAATTTTGAGTTTAATGATATTCTAACAACTAATTTTTAAGATTGCAAGAACTTTTTTTGAACATCGTTTAATATTAAAACCGTGTTCAAATGATCATATGAAACAGGCTTCTAAACTAGTCCTCATTTCTTAATGATTTAAAGTGGACGACACTGATCCAACTTCACCAAAGTATTCATCCTAACTTACCAAAATGGGTTCCTGATCCGCACAAATAAGTTCGCACTCTTCTTGTTTTTCCACTGCATGCATACAGTGAATGAAGCACTATCCAAATACATTAGAAGGAGGACATCTATGTTAAAATGCATTGCCTGTGGCTTTGAGCAGCCAACAGGAAAGTTTTGCGGCGATTGTGGAACCAAATTTGGGGAAACGAATGCCATACACAACACTCGCCGAACCTTACCCAGCCCTACCGAACCGAATCCTCATCTCGAAAAATTAAAAATGCAAGCGAAAGCGTACCGTTCTTATTTCCTTCGCCAATTAAAAAAGCCCGCACTCGCCTACGAACAGGGCGAAAACGGATTGGCAAACGGTCTGACCAGTATTCTGTTACTTGGTATTTTAGTGACACTGTCCCTCTTTGCAGCTTTACGTCCAAGCCTCGCTAACGGATTTCTATCGTTTTTTGGCGGTGCATTCATCTTTACATTATTCGCCATCACCATCGCACTCATCGCCCTATTCGCTACCACTTCATCGCTCGGTCCACAACAATCCATTAAAACAATACTCAGCTTATATGGAGCCTACTTACCCCCTCTTCTTATCGGTGCAACAGTTTCCTTCCTATTGATGGTCATCAAATCTTACACATATGGACATTTACTGCTCAGCCTCGTTTTTCTCTTTGCCATCTTGTTAGTGCCGCTTTACCTGCTTAGCGCTTTGATCCTGAAAAACCCGACGACAATTGATCCGTTCTATATTTTCATCGTCTACCTAATCACTTATTCCATCCTCTTTAGTCTTTTCATTATACTTATTGCCGATTCAGCGATCGGTGAGTATTTTAGTGAGCTGTTGTATTGGTTTGTCTAAAACGATAACAACCTCCCGATCGTCCGGCTGATCGGGAGGTTGTACGTTGGGGAATAGCATTGGTTCAACTTATATTGTACGAAAAGTATACTTCGTCATTGATTCGTATACTCCCCCCACATCTAAGATGGATGAATGGAATTGAGGGTGTTCGATAGAATCAGGCGGTGCCTGCGTTTCTAAACATAACCCTAAATAATTTCGCGCCTTTTCACCTCTGATTGTATAGTCGCCTTCCAATTTGTTTCCTGTATATACAATGACAGCAGGTTCGGTTGTCTCTACCACAAGTTTTCTGCCGCTTTCATGATCTTTTACAATAATTTCTTGATGCTGATTTTCATTCAGTAAAAATGGATGATCATATCCATTAGTCGCCAATGCATTTTGTGGATGAGTGGATATAACGCCATCGCGAATCGCTCTTCCTTTTCGAAAATCAAAAACAGTTTGATCCACCGCCAGTACTTTCCCGGTCGGAAGCAATTCATCATTCAATTCGATAAACTGATGGCTGCTGATCTTTAATTCATGATCTAAAATAGATCTTTTTAAGTCGCCACTTAAGTTGAAATAGGTATGGTTGGTCGGATTCAATATTGTTTTTTTATCTGAAATCCCCCAGTAAGAGATGATCAGCTCGTTATCGGCTGTAATGGTGTATGTCATTTTTATTTCAAGATTTCCGGGATAGCCTTCTTCTCCATTAGGACTTACATAAGAAAACATAATGCTTATTTCATTTTCTTTTTCAATTACTGTTGAATCCCAAAGCACATGACTGAATCCCTGACGTCCACCGTGTAGATGATGATTGTTTTCATTTGTAGTGACCTGATAGTCATTTCCATCTAAATGGACAATTCCATTCTTAATGCGTCCCGCGAATCGCCCGACCACTGCCCCAAAATAATGGGGGTTGTCGTAATATTCTTCCAATGTATCAAATCCCAAAACGATATTTTCTATTTTCCCTTCACGATCAGGAGCCATAATTTCTGTAATAATGCCCCCATAATCAAGACAAGATAGTGCGAATCCATTCTGATTCTTCAAGGTATATAAAGTTACCGGCTGTTCGTTTATCAAGCCAAACAGCTCCTTTTTCATTTCCACTGGCAGCTTCCATCCTTTCAACATAAAGCAAAAAATCATGATTGGTTGATTTCAACAGGTTGTCCTGTTTGAATGGATTGGTAGCAAGCTTCGATGACCTGCATGTTACGAATGGTAGATCGGCCTGTGATCGCAGGGCTTAAATCATTTAGAATCACCTCGGAAAAATGTTCGATTTCCAGTCGATAAATATCGCCCTCGAATTCTTCTTCCCGCATCACTCCGTTACTTTGGATGAGAATTGAACCAATTCCACCATTCGTGTCCGGACGGAATGCAAAAGGAACCTTGATCGTACCTTTGGTTCCAACAACTTCATATTCATTGCGGGCAGCCATATTAAAACTGCAGTCGAAAATTGCCGTCACTCCATTAGCCATTTTCATATAACCATACGTACTGACGTCCACGCCGGCTTCAGCGTCAAACGATGCCAAGGCCTGCACTTCTACAGGTTCCGCATCTGTTAAATAGCGAGTCACATGGATCGTATAACAGCCAAGATCATATAAGCTGCCTCCCCCCATCTCCTTGTCCATCCGGATATCCTCCCCGCGATTCTCCAAATAAAAGGAATGGCTGGCTTTAATGAGTTTCACTTTACCGATTTCTCCGGATGCAATAATCTCTTTTACTCGTGCATGCTGCGGATGCAATTGGTACATGAACCCTTCCATGAATTTCACATTGTGTTCACGGCATAGTTGTACCATTTCAGCAGCTTCCGAAGCGGATAGTGCTGCCGGCTTCTCACAAAGGATATGTTTCCCTTGTGCAGCCGCTTTGACTACCCACTCCTTATGCAGATGATTTGGTAGAGGAATATAGACCGCATCGATTGTCGGATCAAGCAATAATTCCTCGTAGCTTTCATATGCTTTCGGGACTTTTAGCTTCGAAGCAACTGCATGAACTTTACTTTCCCGGCTTGCCATTGCAATCAGCTCTGCATTTTCGGCGCGAACAATCGCTGGAATCACTTGCGTTTGAGCGATATTTGCCGTACTTAGAACGCCCCAACGGATTTTTTTCATTATCCCTTTCCCCCTCTATTTTCTGAATGGCTTTAGCTCCTCATTTAGCGCTTTTGTTTGGACGTAGACTTGTTTATAAATCTCAAATAATGCATGATACTTTTCCACATTTTCTTTAATCGGCGTATAGGATGTCGCTGATTTCAGAAATACATCCGCACATTGTTCCAATGATTCAAACCAGCCACAGCCATACCCCGCTAACATGGCTGCCCCCATACCAGGACCTTGCTCACTGGATAACTTAATGATGTTCGCATCGAAAATATCCGCCTGCATTTGTAACCAAGTATCATTTTTCGCGCCGCCACCAATGGAGATAATCGTATCGATGGTCTTGCCACTTTCCCTAAAGAGATGAATGGACTCATTTAAGGAAAAAGTGATGCCCTCTAGAATTGCCCGGGCAAAATCTGTTTTGGTATGGGAAGAATCCATTCCGATAAAGCTGGCTCGAATTGTCGAGTCCGCATAGGGAGTCCTCTCTCCTACCAAATAAGGCGTGTAAAGTAAGCCGTTGGAACCGATCGGTATATGATCTATGTCCGTAAGGAGTTCATCGAAAGGTTCATTCTCGGCAAAAACATTCCGAAACCATTCGAGGCTATGTCCAGCAGCTAACGTAACCCCCATCGTGTAAAAAGCATTTTCCTTTCCATGATTGAAAAAGTGAACTCGCCCTTCAAAGTTACGATCCTTATCTTCCTCATAAGAAAGGATGACACCTGAAGTTCCGATGCTGCATAACGTTTTTCCGTCCGATAAAATTCCAGCGCCAATGGCACCGCATGCATTATCTGCGCCGCCAGCAAAAACTGTTGTCGCTTGGTCAAGTCCCGTTTCCTTTGCAAATTCGAGTGTAATGCTCCCTACAGAGTCATGCGATTCAAGTAATGGTGGACAAATGGATGGATTGATAGTAAATCGTTCACACATCTCTTTGCTCCACACTTTTTCACCGACATCAAGCAATAGAGTTCCTGCCGCATCTGAATACTCGCTATGTATCTTCCCAGTCATCCGATACCGTACATAATCTTTCGGAAGCATAAAGTGGGCAACCTGTTTAAATATCTCAGGCTCGTTCTCTTGCACCCATAGCAGTTTTGGCAAAGTGAAGCCTTCCAAAGCGGGGTTTTTCGTAATGCTAAGCAACTTATCTCTACCGACAACTTCATAAATCCTTTGACATTGTTCCGTTGTCCGCGTGTCATTCCAAAGAATGGCATTGCGCAACAGCTTTTGCTCTTGGTCCATTAACACAAGGCCATGCATTTGCCCCGAATAGCTGATACCTTCGATATCTTGGGGATTTCCTTCAAATTGCTCTACAAGTTCCGAAAGAGCTTCTGCTGTTTTTTGGACCCATTGCTCAGGATCTTGTTCACTGTAGCCAGATTTTTCCTGTATGAGTGGATAGGCTTTCTTGATTTCCTGACATACATCGCCCAATTGATTGACCAATAGAACCTTTACTGCACTCGTTCCCAAATCGATGCCAATGACATATTTCATGACTTCACCCTCATCTACTTTAGATAAAAAGGACATACTAGAAGTCTATGATCTGATTCTAGTACATCCTTAGTTTCAACCTTTCATTACGCAAAGGTTACTGATAACAAATATTGGTTGATCGTCGCTCTTAGTCGTTCTGCACGCCCAGAAGTGTTTTGAATTTCTCCTAATTGCAAGGCATACTCTTCTAACTCCTGGAAATTCGTTTTCCCTTCAACGATTTCTTTCCCAATCCCATGATTGTAGCTGTCATAACGCGTTTCAATAAATCCATCAAGTACGTTATCATCGATCAGCTTTTGCGCCACTTTTAATCCGACTGCAAAACTGTCCATCCCAGCGATATGTGCATGGAATAAATCCTCCTGTTCAAACGAGCCTCTTCTCACTTTTGCATCGAAGTTCAATCCGCCTCGTCCCAATCCGCCATTTTTCAAGATCTCATACATCGCTAACGTCGTGGCATATAAGTCTGTCGGGAATTCGTCCGTATCCCAACCGAGCAATGTATCCCCTTGGTTAGCATCGACTGAACCTAACATGCCATTGATACGGGCATAATGTAGTTCATGCTCAAAGGTATGCCCAGCAAGAGTGGCATGGTTCGCTTCAATATTAAATTTGAAATAATCTTGTAAATCGTAGGATTGTAAAAAGGCTAACCCTGTCGCCACATCGAAATCATACTGATGCTTCGACGGCTCTTTCGGCTTTGGCTCTATTAAAAATTGACCATCATAACCAATTTCCTTCGCATAATCGACCGCCATATGGAAAAAGCGGCCTAAGTTATCCAATTCCAGTTTCATATTCGTATTCAATAACGTTTCATAGCCTTCGCGTCCGCCCCAGAATACGTAGTTTTCAGCCCCCAGCTCTTTAGCCACTTCCAACCCTTTTTTCACCTTGGCAGCTGAATAGGCAAATACATCGGCATTGACTGCCGTTGCAGCACCATGTACAAAACGTGGATGTGAAAACATATTCGCTGTATTCCATAAAAGTTTCGTTTTGCTTGTCTGCATATAATCTTTGATCATCGCCACAATTTCATCGAGATTCCGATAGCTTTCCCGGAGATCTGCGCCTTCCGGGGCGATATCGACATCATGAAAGCAAAAGAAGGGTACATTTAATTTCTCGAAAAATTCAAATCCTGCTTCTACCCGAGCCTTCGCCAAATCCATGCCCTTAAACTTATCCCAAGAACGGATCATATTGCCGCTGCCAAATGGATCTGATCCATCCATTGTGAACGTATGCCAATACGCAACACCGAAACGTAAGATTTCTTCCATCGTTTTGCCTGCCACTTTTTCTTCTGGATTATAATATTTAAAGGCAAGCGGATTGGTAGATGTATGTCCCTCATAGGTAATGCGATTGATGTTTTCAAAATAAGCCATGTTTAATACCCCCATATACTTTTTAGTTACAAGATCCGATCACTTCTTACTAGCAATATCAATCCAGACGGCGACAATCAGAATGAGGCCTTTCACGATGTATTGCCAGAACGTTTCAATGTTCATCATACTCATCCCATTGTCGATACTTGCCATGATCAGCGCACCAATCAGCGCGCCAACAACTTTCCCTTTTCCGCCCATTAAACTGGTTCCACCGATGACACAAGCCGCGATTGCATCAAGTTCATACATATTCCCGGCATTTACCGTTGCCGCATTCAATCGACTTGTGAGTATGACGCCCGCAACTCCTGCGAGCGCTCCCATCGAAGTGAAGACCCATAGCGTATTCCGCTTAATGTTAATCCCTGATAGGGCAGCCGCTTCCTGGTTTCCACCGATTGCATACACATATCTGCCGAATGATGTTTTCGATGAAACGAAAATGAAAACAGCCGCAAAAAAGATGACAATCAAAATAGGCGTTGGAATCCCTTGATAGCGATTGAGCATATAGGTCGCTAATAAAATGAAAAAGGAATAGATACCTACTTTCCCATAATCGATCAGTGGTGCCGGAAGCAATAGGTCCAGATTTTTTCTTTTGGCCCGGTTCCGCACAGTCCATACAATTAGCAGTCCGATACTGACAAGTGCCAACATATAACCAATGGTAAATGGAAGGTAACTATTACTAATTGCCTTAAAACTGTCATTCATCGGTGACACTGTTTGCCCTTTGCTCAAACCAATTAGAATCCCCCGGAATATCAGCATCCCGCCTAATGTGACGATAAAGGCCGGGACAGCTCGATAAGCAACCCACCAACCTTGCCAAATGCCGAATAGCGCACCGACCACAATTGCCGCAATAACAACAGCAAAAGTATTCCAGTCGTACCAAACATGTAAAATCGCTGCCACACCGCCTGTTAATCCCACCAAGGAACCGACGGACAAATCAATATGCCCCGCAACAATGATCAATGTCATGCCAATTGCCAGTATTGCGATGACGGACATTTGAGAAAACAAGTTGGATATATTACGAGATGATAGAAATTCGCCGCCTGTAAAAAAACCGAATATAACAGCGATCAACACCAAGGCAATAATCAGTGTGTATGCCTGCATATCCAGTTTGAAACTTAGTCCTCTTTTTTCGTGCGCTTCTGTATTCGCTGCGGGTTGCGTTGTCACGACTTTTCCCCTCCTGTAGCACATGTCATTATTTTCTCTTGAGTTGCTTCCTCCCTACTGAATTCCCCAGTGATTTTCCCTTCTGCCATCACAAGAATCCGATCTGACATACCGAGGACTTCAGGTAATTCAGACGAAACAATCACGATACCGACGCCTTGACTCGCCAACTCATTAATGATTTTATAAATCTCATACTTCGCCCCGACATCAATTCCCCTCGTCGGCTCGTCAAGGATCAAAACTTTCGGGTCATTTAATAACCATTTACTCAGTACAACCTTTTGCTGGTTTCCACCACTTAGTTGACCGACCAACGCCTCCAAATTAGGCGCTTTCAAATTCATTTTATATGTAATATCCCCAGCCGTTTTCACTTCCAAGGCATTATCGATCACTTTTAATTTCATCATTTTGTTCAAGGCGGCAAGTGTCGTGTTTTTGGTAATATCCATCCCTAAAACAAGGCCGTAACGTTTCCGGTCTTCAGACACATAGGCTAATCCTTCTCTAATCGCATCTGCCGGATTTTTGATCATCGTTGCCTTTCCATCTATCAAAACCGTCCCTGTCGGATTTCCCCTCAAGCCGCCAAACAAGCTCATGAATAATTCCGTCCTCCCAGCACCCATTAAGCCGGAAAAGCCGAGTATTTCACCTTTTTTCAGTGTAAATGAAACATCATTAATTATTTTTTTCCCTAGAGGATCTATCACTGTATAATTTTTAACATCGAGTATATTTTCAGAACTGATCGGGCGTTCTTCATAAGGAAAAAGCTCTGTCAATTCACGGCCCACCATTTTTGTGATGATCATTTCCTCCGACAAGTCTTCGATCCGGTCCGTACTCACGGTTTGTCCGTCCCTAATAATCGTCACAGTATCCGCCAACGTCATCACTTCGCCTAATTTATGAGAAATATAGATGCAAGTGACGCCCTCCGCCCGCAAATCATTTAACAATTTTATTAAAATATCAACATCACTTTCTGTTAATGCAGCTGTAGGTTCATCCAATATAAGAATCTCTGTTTTTTGGGTCAACGCTTTCGCAATTTCAATCAGTTGTTGTTTCCCTACTGTCAAATGCCCTACTTTCGTTTGTGGGTCGATATCTAATCCAATATGATCCAACCATTTTTGGGCTTCTGAATAGATTTTATTCCAATCAATAATTCTCGCTCTCATTAAGTCGTGGCTCAAAAACAAATTCTCGGCCACCGACATTTCCTCCACCAAGGCAAGCTCTTGATAAATGATGGACACACCCGCATTTTGCGACTCTTTAATCGATTTAAGTTCTACTTTTTGACCGTTTATTAAAATTTGGCCGTCATAGGTCCCATGTGGATAAACACCGCTTAATACTTTCATTAAAGTGGATTTACCCGCCCCATTCTCACCACATAAGGCATGAATTTCACCTTTACGCACTGAAAATGTGACATTATCAAGCGCACGTACTCCCGGAAATTCTTTTGTAATGGCCTTCATTTGAAGTGCATAATTTTCCATTTCAGATTTCCTCTCCTAAAAATATCAATCAATTACGCCTCGGCGTAATTGTGTCCAGATTTTGAATCGAGCTTGAGCCCTACAGGATGTAGGTCATGCAGTCGTTGCGAATCGAACAACGAAGGGTTCGATTTGCCGTATTTCTGCGATCTTTGCAGAAATTAAGGCACTTTCCTTTTAGGACGTCGCGAACTTAGACTGCCTTCTCTTTAACTCCTTTCAAAATCTGTGACATCCGCCGGAGGCTTTATCTTCATTCAGCGGGCGTCTGCGCACCTGCTGAATGAAGATAAATTGAAAGGGGGAATACAATCCCCCCTCTGAAAAGGTCTAATTATGGGCGTGGTGGACGCTCATCTTCTGGAACATTTTTATAGACATCGTCATAAGAATGAAATTCATCTTTGATCAGTGTGTCAACGATATTTTCTTGACCGACTTTGATCGGATCTAATTTAATGAAAGGAACATCAAGTTTTCCATTGTTAACCGTGGAATCCGAAGTTACCGTTTCCCCTTTCGCCAATTGCACTGCCACTTCAGCACATTTGATTGCGATAGCTTTGATCGGTTTATAGACCGTCATTGTTTGCGTACCTTCGGCAATTCGTTGAACGCCAGCAAGGTCGGCATCTTGTCCCGAAATCACAACTTTACCTGCCAATCCTTGTGCATCTAATGCTTGAATGGCTCCGCCAGCCGTATTGTCATTTGAGGCAACAATCGCATCAATATCATTTTTATTGGCCGTTAACGCATTTTCAGTGATTTTCAGCGCTTCGTTTGCATCCCAACCTTTCGCCCATTGATCACCGATAATTTCGATGTCCCCTTTATCAACAAGTGGTTGGATAATATTCATTTGACCTTCTCTGAACATTTTTGCATTGTTGTCTGTCGGTGATCCGCCCATCAAAAAATACTTTCCAGTCGGTACTTTGTCCACCAAATATTCGGCTTGCATTTCACCTACGCGCACATTGTCAAAAGAGACATAAGCGTCAATATCTGCTCCGTTTACAAGACGGTCATAGGCTAAAACAGGGATCCCTTCACTTTTTGCTTTATCGACAACCGGTGATAAGGCATCCGAGTTGATCGCGATGATGACCAATGCATCGATATCTTGTGATAACATGTTTTGGATTTGTGATAATTGTTTTTCCTCGTCCCCATTTGCAGATTGTACAACTACTTCTGCTCCGAGTTCTTCCGCTTTCTCAACAAAGAAGTCGCGGTCATGTTGCCAACGTTCCAACGTCAAGTCCGATACGGAAAGCCCGATTTTGAGTTTGCCATCGGACTTCTCCCCTCCGCTTTTGTCCGTTCCTTCTGCTTGCGTGCCAGCATCTTGTCCACAAGCCGCAAGAATCAGCATCATGACTAAAAGAAAAATGATTGATTGTAACCCCTTACATCTTTTCATAATTGAAAAATCCCCCTTTTCCAAATTGTGCTACCTGGCAATCTATTTTGAGTTTAGCACCAAAAACTTAGTTTGTCTATCTAATAAACTAAGTTTATAGTACAATATTTTCAACAGACAGAATTGTTAATAACATAGGGAATGGTGAAGTTATGAAACAAATTACTTGGAATCAGCATGTCGTCAAAAAAATGAATAAAGAAATCGTCTTACAATCCATTATCGGGCTGGCACCTTTATCCCGCGCTGAAATTGCGCAACGATCCGGCTTAAACAAAGCTACCGTCTCGTCTTTAGTAAACGAACTGATCGAGGAAGAACTGATTTATGAGTCAGGCACCGGTGAATCAAGTGGGGGCAGACGACCTGTCATCCTGCTATTTAATGAACAAGCAGGTTATTCAATCGGTCTCGATATAGGGGTAAATTATATGCTAGGCATTGTGACAGATTTAGTTGGGAATGTCATCTATGAAGTAAATCAAATCATGGATACTGCCCTTCCCTTTGAAGAGCAAATGAAGCTTGTTGTTGATACAATCAAAACACTTATCAGACATACACCTAACAGTAGATACGGTGTGGTTGGCATCGGTATCGGTGTACCTGGTATTGTTGATAACTATGGAAAAGTATTGCTGGCACCAAACTTGAAGTGGGAAGATGTAGATTTATTAACTATGCTGGAAGAAGAATTTGATTATCCCATTCTTGTCGAAAATGAAGCAAATGCTGGAGCTTACGGAGAGATGCGGTTTGGAGCGGGACTGGAATGTAATAATTTAATTTATGTAAGCGCTGGAATAGGTATTGGCGTAGGCATCATCTTAAATGGAGAACTTTACCGTGGCATGAATGGCTACTCCGGCGAAAGCGGCCATATGACCATTGTCAAAAATGGTCGCAAATGCAATTGCGGAAGTAACGGTTGCTGGGAGGCCTATGCGTCCGAGCATGCACTATTACGACAAGCAAAGGGCATCCCGCATTTAGCAGACGCCAGTCTTGAACTATTGATCAGTTTTGCGGAAAACAATGATAAAGATGCACGAGCCCTCTTAGAAGAAATCGGTTGTAATATGAGCACCGGTATTACAAACCTGATCAAGACATTCAATCCCCAGCTCGTCATCATTGGAAATCGGTTAGCAAAAGCGGAGAGCTGGATACAAAACGCCATCATCAAAACCGCCAAACAAGAATTAATGCCCTTTCACCAAGCCGATATGAATATCCGTTTTTCAAAGCTATCCGACTATTCGGCAGCCCTTGGTGTATCCGCCTTTGCCATAGAGGAATTTCTTAAAATCGACCAAGCACCCCTTGCCAATACGTAAGGAATCTTAAAGTCGTCCATTTACTAAACAATGTATCGTAGAAAGTTCTTAACATCTTAGTCGAACTTCGCAACACTTTTTATAATCGAAGCAACACTCTTTTCTCTTATTATTCAGTGAAATATGTTTCCTTTACGCTGGAAAATGTGATAGTTTAAAAGGATACAGTGAAAGGATGATGAACATGGCACAAGTTGAAAGTTTCTTACTTGATCATACAAAAGTGAAAGCCCCATACGTGCGTCTTGCAGGAACCGAACAGCATGAGAAAGGCAGTTCCCTTCAAAAGTATGACTTACGATTTTTACAACCCAACCAGGACGCAATGCCGACTTCCGCAGTTCATACACTCGAGCATCTGCTCGCAACGTATATGCGCGATGAACTCAAAGGGATTGTCGACATTTCACCAATGGGGTGCAGAACTGGATTTTACATGATCATCTGGGATGAGCATGAGCCAAAAGAAATCGCTACTGCGCTGACAAAAGTGTTGGAAAAAGTGATCACTACTGAGCATATCCCTGCAGTTTCTGCCCTTGAATGCGGAAACTACCGCGACCACTCCCTTTTCGCAGCACAAGAATATGCAAAGATGGTTGTGGAAGCCGGGTTGAGTGGTGATCCTTTCCGCACGGAAGAAGCAATCACGCGTTAATATGAACAAGGATAAATAATCAGCAGGCGGCCCCTTATTTCGATAAGCGGGCCGCCTGCTGTTTTTTTCAATAAAAATGAAAAAATTTAATAATTTGAAGGTATTTTCTCTGCTGAGTGGGAATGTAATAGAGTAAGAAGGAATTTGTTTTAGTGAACATCAAAGCTAGGGGATGGTTAGGTCAATTACCCACGACTGCAGTCGCAGGCTTGTAAGAGCCTTGATTGACTAGCCTAAGTCTTTACTGGCTACGTTGTTTGTGTCATGACACAATAGGATGCCCACTCTAGTTCTATGCAACTGTCGCATGCGATTAAAAGCTCTGAGGGAAAGGTGCGGTGTTGCATGCCCAACAAGCACTTACAACATTGGCGAAGAGGAACAAACTCGAAGGAGGTAGACGACATGTTCGTTTACGTACTGAATAAGCATGGACATCCACTTATGCCCTGCAAGCCGCAGAAAGCACGCAAACTAATGCAACAAGGAAAAGCAAGCGTCGTCCGACGAACGCCATTTACCATTCAATTAACATACGGATCAAGCGGCTATAAACAACCCGTGTCTCTTGGCGTGGATGCAGGAACGAAACATATTGGACTTTCAGCAACAACGGAAAGTCAAGTATTATTTGAAGCTGAAGTCGGGCTACGTACTGATATTCAGGAGCTGCTGGCAACTCGCCGAGCCTTGCGAAGGGCTAGACGAGACCGGAAAACTCGCTACCGTAAACCCCGTTTTCTAAATAGGAATAAAGACAAAGGATGGCTTGCCCCATCCGTTCAAAACAAAGTCGACATGCATGCAAAGATGATTACAAAGCTCCATGCATTGCTCCCAATTACGGACGTAATCATTGAAGTTGCCCAATTTGATATTCAGAAAATCAAGAATCCTAGCATTTCAGGAGACCTCTATCAAAAAGGGGACCAGCTTGGTTTTTGGAATGTTCGGGAATATGTCATTTATCGGGACAAGCATGTCTGTCAGCATTGCAAAGGCAAAACGAAAGACAAAATTTTAAACGTCCACCACATTGAAAGCCGTAAAATAGGTGGTGACGGACCGGATAATCTCGTGACACTCTGCAAGACGTGTCACAATAGTATTCACAAAGAAGGAAAAGAACATTTATTCACGCGGAAAAGTCCTTCTTTTCGTGATGCGTCCCAAATGACGGCGATGCGATGGTTTATTCATCATAAAGTTAAAGAATTATATCCGCATGTCAAATTGACATATGGATTCCAAACTAAAAACACACGCATCCGATATGGCTTGGAAAAGAGTCATTCAATTGATGCCCGGTGTATCAGTGGCAATCCACTTGCATCTCTATCCCAAAATACGTACCTGTTCAAACAAGTACGCAAAAACAACAGACAGTTACACAAGATGACCATCGCGAAAGGCGGTTATCGAAAAGCCAACAAAGCAGAACGGTTTGTCAAAGGCTTTCAATTGTTCGACAAAGTCGTCTTTGAAGGAAACGAATGCTTTGTGTTCGGTCGACGAAAAAGCGGCTACTTTGATTTGCGAAAACTAGACGGTACAAGTGTGCATAAAAGTGCAAGCTACAAAAAGTTACAAATCGTGGGGAAAGCCGGTACATTACTCGTTCAAATAAGTTAAAGAAGGGAAGTGCAGGCTGGCTACTCTAATGACTGAAGTTACGAGTGTCCACCAGCCTATATATGTATGAAAAGATTATGTCTTTCTCTGCTCGTACTTGTTTTGCTTTTGACTCAGACACCCATGACACAAGCGACAGCCTATCAAATGCCTGACGGAACACAGACAAACCATGATTCCATCAACACCTCGCTACTTTTGTTCGATATAGGATCCTTCAAAAACTTGCAGGATTATTTTTATTCCTTAATGACTTTAAGTTGGACAACCGGATATAAGGAGGGAATTTCCAATACCGAGCCAGCTGTTAGTAAGGAAGCTGACGAATTGCCTGAACCAATCTCTTCCAGTTATCTGTTGGATACATCCAAAACATATACATGGACTTCCTATGTTGATGGCCAAACGACTCTTTCAACTATCACCTATTCCAATGAAATTTACGAAGAGCAACCGGAGTGGGATCAATGGAAAGAAACGATAAACGGTGAAACAGCCTACTTTCTTGTGAAAGAAACGGAAGAAGGCTTGTATACGGGATACCCTTATTCCGAATATTATTCTGATTTAAGGTATCCTTTATTTGAAGGGAAAACTTGGGATACTTCTGATGAAGAAATCGACTTCAATACGTACACCGTCACGGCGATGGATCTTGACGTCACGGTGAAAGCAGGCACGTTCCATAGCGTCGTCCAAGTGGATGCCTCTCATGGATGGACGTTCTTTTATGCACCCGATATCGGTTTGATCAAGACGGAGCAGAATGGAACAGTCATGAATGAGCTTAGTGAGTTACAAGATTAATTCAGAAACGGCTGCGCATTAATTGCCAGCCGTTTTTCTTTTTGAAAATTTTTGTCCACTTTCTTCCCCTTTCGTTCTATATAAAGGGTGAAAGGAGGTGATCGAGATGGCGACAATCGAATTTAAAGAAGCGGTCGGTCGGGTTTATTTCGATGGCGGGTTAACGGAAGATGGAAAACTTGTCCGCAAATCGAAAACGTACCGGAATATTGTAGAAAACGTCGAGGCAGATGCTTTGTACAATGCATTGCAAGCACTTGGGCAACTATCAGAACTTCCATTCATCGGGGCGGAAAAAGTGGAAACCTCAAGTGTGATGGGCTAAGCCTACCAGTTGGCTGATGCTGTCATGCAACACTCATTTTAAAGGAGGATTCGGAAATGGCTAAAACCTTACAACTGAACTTCAGTACAGCTACTGGCAAAAATGTGGTGCTAACCGTGGATGAACCACGTGAAGATCTGACGGCTCCCGAAATCGAGGCCACCATGCAGGAAATCATCACTTCCGGTGTATTCGAAGTGGATGGATCACCATTGGAAACAGCGAAGAACGCCCGCATCGTCGAGCGCAATGTCACCGAAATTGTAGGAAGCTAACTTGATTCAGCAGAAGTCTCCCACTTCCATAAGTGGCGGGATTAATGACAGAAAGCATTTCAATCAGAGGGAGTCCAAACTCCCTGTAGCTGACGCTTCGCTTTCAGTACAAAAAAATTTGCTGATTGGAGGAACTCGGGCTAAGGTCGCCGCGTCCTGCGGCAACGCCTGAGTGACCAACACCCTGTTGGCCCAAGCCTCCGACGGATGTCACAGATTTTGAAAGGAGTTAATTGCGAATCGAACGGCGAAGGGTTCGATTTGCCTTAATTTCTACGTTCTTTGCAGAAATTAAGGCACCAGTCATTAGAAAGCGCAATTCAAAATCTGGACACAATCACGCCGAGGCGTGATTGATCTTGTTGCAGCCGGTTTACCAGTTTTCGGACTGGGAACCGGCGTTTTAACTTAATTCAGCAGAAGACCTCCACTTCTATAAGCGGCGGTATGAATGCCAGAAATACATTCGATTCAATGTGGGCTCAAACAGCGGCTGAATTAAGTTAGGCCTCCGGCGGATGTTACAGATTTTGAAGGGAGTTAATTGCGAATCGAACGGTGAAGGGTTCGATTTACCGTATTTCTACGTTTTTTGCAGAAATTAAGGCACCAGCCATCAGAAAGCGCAATTCAAAATTTGGACACAATCACGCCGAGGTGTAATTGATTTTGATCCAAGAGAGGAGGAAACGGGATGGAACAATGGATACAACTCATACAAGAAATCGGCTTCCCGATTTTCGTTTCGTTCTATCTATTGCACCGGCTCGAAACAAAACTCGTCGCCATCCATGATGTACTTGTTGCGTTGAAGGAGAAATGATAAGGGGTGCTTCCTTCTCAATTCCTATAAAAAGGCGGAATCGGCATGAACTGCCGATTCTGCTTTTTACTCTTGTTATGAAACTACATATTCATGAAATGCGCGTGCCGCTTTGGCGCTCTCGATACCGGTAATATTTCCGGAGACGTACAATCCGCCTGCGATACAAACGAAGTCTACGTCAATCGTCTTTTCACACCACCGAATCACTTCTCCTTCGTTCAAAGGATCATATTAAATGTTCTGCTCTTATACAAAAAGCTATCCCACCCGCCCCTGATTCAACTGACGTATGGGACGAATTTCATTTTATGAAATCCTCACTGTTTTCCTAAGCAACTCTAATCCGGCAATCCCTGGTTCGGTCATTTCTTTCGTATCCAAAATGATATCCAATTCTTTTTCGCTTAAATATCCTTCTCTAAGGCAAATCGACCGCACGGATACACCTGTTGCAAGCGCTTCTTTTGCGATTTTGGAGGCGACCTCGTAGCCTACATGCGGGTTGATGGCAGTTACAATACCTACGCTCGATTCGACTAATTCCCGACAATGTTCCACATTTGCGGTAATACCTTCAATTGCAAATGCGGAAAATACATGCACGCCATTTGTAAGAATCGCGAAGGATTGCAATAGATTCGATACCATTACAGGCCCCATCACATTCAGTTCCAACTGCCCCGCTTCGGAGGCCAGTGAAATGGTATGGTCATTTCCAATGACTTGGAAGGAGATTTGATTCATAACTTCCGGTATGACAGGATTCACTTTTCCGGGCATAATCGAAGAACCTGGTTGTCTTGCCGGTAAATTGATTTCGTTGAATCCGGTCAAAGGTCCCGACGCGAGAAGTCTGAGGTCATTTGCGATTTTAGATAGATTGATCGCCAGGATTTTCAATGTTGAGGAGATTTCCGTGTAGCGGTCTGTATTTTGGGTAATATCCACTAAATTCTCCGCATTCTCCAAGGGATAATTCGTTTCTTCTATTAAATAGTCAATGATTTTTTCCCGATAATCCCCCCTTGCGTTCAAACCGGTACCGATTGCTGTTGCACCAATACTGATTGTATTCAGTTGCTGTACGGCTTTTTCGATACGGTTTAAGTCCCGTTTGATCACACAAGCATAAGCCCCGAATTCTTGACCTAGCCGAATCGGAATGGCGTCCTGTAAATGGGTACGCCCCATTTTGATAACATCGTCAAATTCATTTTCTTTAATGACCAATTGTTCATGTAGCCTTTTTAATACAGCGCATAATCTTCCCGCCATATTCAGCAATGTTAGATGGACAGCTGTCGGAATGACATCATTTGTTGATTGGGACATATTGACTTGTGTATTGGCGCTAACAACGGATTGCCCTTCTTTTGTCCCTTTCAATAACTCATGCGCACGATTAGCAAGCACCTCATTGATATTCATATTTAAGGAAGTGCCGGCACCGCCTTGAATGGCATCCACAACAATCTGGTTATCCCACATCCCCAATTCCATTTCCTCGGCGGCTTTTCGAATAGCGATTGAAACGGATTCATCCAATAATCCGATTTCAGCATTGGTCTTGGCAGCCGCTTTTTTAATGAGCGCTATCGACCGAATCAATTCGGGATGTGTTTTCTCCCCCGTAATTGGAAAATTTTCTACAGCCCGAGCCGTTTGGATACTATAATACGCATTATTCGGGATCTGCTTATCTCCTAAAAAATCGCTTTCTATCCGATATTTCACATCCATACATCCCTTTCCAGATTGAAATCATCCACGATTTTGTTAATCGAATAGCTTATCAATCGCAAGAATACCCTGCAACATGACATTACTTGCTTGTTCAATATCTTCAGGGGTGCTGTACTCTTCAGGGCAATGACTTTTTCCATCAATGCTCTTCACAAAAATCATTGCTGATTTCGATATAAGCGACATATGGGCAGCATCATGCACCGCCATACTAGGCAAGGTCATATAAGGAATGGACATCTGATTCGCCACACCTTGTAAAATAGTTACGATCTCTTTATCCAGTTTTGTTGGCTCTTGCTGTTGCAAAATGGATTGCTTCCATTGAAGGCTACGTAGTGCAATGATTTCAGTCCACTCCGCTTCAATTTTACCGACAATCTTTTCCATCCGTTCCTGGCATTCACCTCTAATTTCCAATACGAAATCGACTTGTCCGGGAACAATATTAATGGCATTCGGCTGCACCTCTAATTTCCCGACAGTACCGACTAAATCCGTCTTATCTTCTGCGCAAATGTGCTCCACTGCAAGGATCATTTCTGATGCGGCGGTCAAGGCATCACTTCGATGAGGCATCATCGTTGTTCCCGAATGATTCGCTTCTCCAATTACCGTCACTTTACTTCGATAAACTCCGACCAAACTATTGATGATTGCTACTGGTCTATCATTCGATTCCAACCGTTTTCCCTGTTCGATATGCAGCTCGACAAAAACTTTTTTGTCATCACGGATAGCAGCCATTTCGGGAATCCGATCGATATCTCCGTCCACTGTCTGTAAAGCTTCACTTAATAGAAGTCCCTTGGAGTCTGTCGCTTTTCTAAGTTCCTGTTCCGATAACCGTCCAACAAAAGCACGACTTCCAAGCGTCGATAATCCAAAATCATTCGATTCCTCGGCAGTGAAGGAGACAATCTCCAAGTCATGGTCAAGGGTAAGGTCCTTTTCGATAATCGTTCGAATGATCTCTTTGGCAACAAGAGTCCCAAGTGCCCCGTCGTATTTCCCTCCGTTCGGAACTGTGTCCAAATGGGAACCAATGACGATACTTCCTTTTTTCTTTCCATTTCCTCTTAACTTGCCCCAGATGTTCGCAATACCGTCAATCGATACTTCCAAACCAAGATCTTGTAATTCCTTAATGAAGCGTATCCGCACTTTCAAATCTTCCGAAGAAAAGCTTGGTCGTGTAATCCCTCCTCGTTCATCCTGACCATATGTAGCATAACTTTCAAGATCTTCAACTAATCGATTCAACTGAATTTGCACCACTTTTTTGCCCCCAATGTCTGCTGTAATGAAATAAACCTTAAAAATTTAAAATATGTAGCCCTAGATTGTTAAGTCTATGGCTACATGTTTCAATTTGCATTCATCTATCAAAATTATTCGTCGCCTTTCACCCCGTATGATGGAGCTATTTCTGGTGTAATCGCCCGGATGCGATACTCTTCAGCTTGCGGACCATAAATTTCCCATGCCTTTTTCAAATCATCCAGCGGTTGCTCACTGTAATCCACTCGTAAATCTACAAATGGGAATGCATCCTCTTGATAAACCAATAAGCCGATAGAATGTTCCTGGTCTAGCTCTCCCCCCATCTCAAAGCCTTTAGAAATAGCCGCGATCAACCGGTCAGCCAACGCGCCTTTCGTATTCAAAAAGGTTTTTCCCATCTGTTCTGGTATGTGTGGATCACTCAATAGATTTCCGATACTCGCAACGTTTTTAGCTGTGAATTCCCCATGCACCCCAAGTGCTTTTTCACCCGTAAATGTAGCGGAATTTCCTTGCGCATCAACGACAGCCAATTGACGATACTCCTGGAAAGGGGTGGACTCCTTCATTGCGTTGATCGCCGACTCAGCGTCAAAGCCATTTTCTAACACATTCAAGCCGATACTGGCTAGTCTTGGATCTGTTACATTTTGCGTTAAAATCGCACCGACACCTTGTTTTGCCCATGGACATCTTGCACCCACAGAGGGGCTACTGGAAGTGACAATGACCCCCAATGCACCCGTATCTTCACAACGTCCCGCGACTGAAAAGGTATTCGTAATTTTCATGATTATCCTCCATTATATTGCAATCTATTTTCACGCTGTCTTCCACTTACTCACTAATAACCGCTTCAATGTCAATTTCCATCAACATTTCCGGCATAGCAAAGCCACTTACAATAAGACCCGTACTGCATGGATACACATCTTTGAAATGCTCCCCGATAACCGGATAGACTTTACTACGATCTTCACGGTTCAAAATATAAACTGTCATTTTACAAATATCTTTCACCGATCCACCCGCCTCTTCTAAAAGCTGTTTCACACATCGGCAAGCCATATCCGTTTGTGCTGCAACGTCGCCGATTCCATGGAAGTTCCCCTCTAAATCAAAGCCTGTTTGTCCCCGGAGGAAAATCCGGTTTCCTGCACGGACAGCCATACTTAATTCGTTGACGATATGGTGTTCTGGCTTTCCAAGGGATGATGGATAAAATTCATTTGTCTTAAACTTTCTGATACGTTGAATTTCCACTTTTTTCGTATTTTCAAAGACTGTCATTGTAATCATTCCTCCGCTATTTTCATTTTATTTTTCCACCAGAGCTTTTTCATTCTGCTGAACATGTGGACTGAATTTGTCCCATCCTAATAATTGATAGGCTTTATCAAAATCACCTAATTGAAACAATGTACGGATCCTCGTCGAGGAAATTGTTTTTCCTTCGGCACAAACGACCGGTTCCAAAATAAACACCTCGTAGTATTTCCGTAATGTATGCACATCACCTTCCCTCCCCCTACCAAAGCGAAAATCATGACCTTCACAAATTTCGAGGGGATTCAGGTCTTTCAACTCTTGTAGAAAACGATCCACACCTTGAGAAATGTAATCCGCATTGAATTGAGCTACGACCACGTGATCGACACCTAACTTTTCAAGCAACGCTAACTTCTCGGGCAAAGAAGTCAACAACTTCACATGTTGGAAAAACACTTTGGGTGGAAGGTCAAATGTATACACGACAAGTGGCACACCCAGCTTTTCCGCTCGCTGACGAGCATGCTTCAATAAAGTTTGATGGCCAATATGCAGGCCATCCAACGCGCCAATCGTCAGCACACAATTGGGAAGCTTTAACGTCTTGGCATTATGAACTTGCATGTATAACACCTCTTCCATCTAAGTTACAAATACACCAGTAGCGCAGCCCCGCCTTAGAGGGACGGCTTACCAAGTCATGGCTGTAACACCAATTCAGGAGATAATTTCGCTGCTTTCATGACCATCTCTCTATTTGGCGTTAAATCATAGTTATTAAAGACGGCCGCATGTTGCGCAAATGGCGGGCTTTGGGCAAACAATTCAAATGTCACTTGGTGACCCGCATAAGAGGAATTGAGCATATCTCGCGCAAAGTACAGCAATTTCGCACGTTCCTCAGCACTCCACTCACCGACTGAGTAATACCGATCGATATACTCCTTGATTTGTGGATCCTTCATCGTTTCCATATCCGGTGTAACTGCAAGCTGTCCACCAACCAACTCACGTGCCAAATGCGCCATTTCAGGGAAGTGCTTTAGCGCAAAGACGCGACCTGTATAGAGCAGGGATTGATTCGGCATCATCAAACCGCCCGACGTCGATTGCGCTTCCGAAACTGCAGCCGTCAGATGGGCATTAATCGTTTCACGATAGTTGATCAACTCCGAAAGCTTCTGCTGAACGGCTGGGATTTTCGTCAATCCTGTTTGCTCCACATTCAATAATGCTGCGCCAATGAGGTAATCCGCTCTTCTCAGGATGCGTAGAACGTAGTTGAATGAAGAATAACGGTGAACCGTCTCACGGATATATTTTGCCGATTCCAAGTTACGATGAAATAATACATTTTCCCAAGGGATCAAGACATCGTCAAAAATCAAGAGCGTATCAATTTCTTCAAACTTGCTGGATAATGGGTAGTTTACTGGATCTTTTCCTGACCCGACAGGCGTCCGACAAATATGCTTCAAGCCTGGAGAGCCCATATCACAGATGAAGCCGACTGCATAGTTTTCCATATTGACACTGGTATTTGACCAATTGGAAATCGTCGGTTTGACAAATGCTTGGTGTGCGTAAGCAGCAGCCGTTTCAAACTTGGCGCCACGAACGACGATCCCTTTATCATTTTCGGCGACGATATGAAGTAGCGTTCCGCCGTCCTCACCGTTAATGAGCTTACTACGATCCCCTTTTGGATCCGTGTTAGCCGAAACGTGGAATAAATCCTTCTTCGCCACACGCTCCACATGATGCTTAATGTTTTGCGCATACGTCGGATCAATCTCATTCAAACGATCTTGGGCATCGTAAAGTGACCACATTTCACCAATCGTTTCATCGCCAACTCGATAGACAACGCCCCCCAAATCATCCAACACCGTTTCTACGTACGTACGAATCCCTTTCAAATCTTCCTTCGACTTCGGCAATTTGAACGCTCGGCAAATTTCATCGCCGTCTGCCAGCTTTGTTGTCAATTTAGCTTTGTATCGTTCCTCATGGTTCATATCATACATACGGGCTTTTACGTCGATGATCGGTTTAAACGCTGGATGATTCGCAATATCATGTACTCTCTCCCCATCAATATAAACTTCTCTGCCATCATTTAGCGATCTGCGGTAATCGTCTCCAGTAAGTAAAGCCATGTAAATTCCTCCCTAGTCACCTTATTTTTTTATGATTAAATACTGCCACCAGCGTGGCTAATAATGTATTTACCTAGTTTCTTGGCATCTTCCGTATGTTGAAGAACGATGTTTTTCGCTGTTTCCTTATCACCTGTTTCATAAGCTACCAGCAATGCTGTATGGTCATCCGCCAATTTATTTAGCTCAGCATGTGCTGTACTATTCTTCGCTTCTAGTGCGACACGCAATGCACTTGTCATCACGGCCTCCGCTGTTAGCCGGCGATAGGAATCTAGCAAAGTTGCATTATTGGTTAAGGCAATCGTGTAATCATGGAGCGAGATATTAGCTTCGATGTATTTGTCAATTTCCGTAATTCCTTTTTCTTTGTCCGGAATGGTGTCTTCAACACGCTTCCTCAAATTGGCCAATTCCTCTTTGGACAGATTGCCGACTGTCTTTTCAACAGCAGCCACTTCTAATGCACAACGCGTTTCCAATGCTTCAATCAGCATCTCGATACTTAATGGTGTAACTGAGAAGTCTCCATTTTCACCACGCGTGACCAATCCTTCTGCCTCCAGTTTAGTAAGCGCATGGTAGACCACTTGTCTTGGCACATCGAGTGCCTCTGTCAAACTTGCAACATTGAAGGAATCCAGCAGTCGGAAATCCCTTTTTAACACTTTGCTTCGCAAATCATGAAAAACTGCTTCGTCATTTTGTGAAATGAAGCGTCCAAATTTCCCGCGGTAGTAAGTCAACGGCTTCCGTTCTTCTGAACTTGCATGAATAACTTCCGCCAGGAAAACGGAATGCGTACCGCCTGTCACTTCCTGAACAACCCTACATTCCAGATGTGCAAGTGTGTCTTTCAGTATCGGCTCGCCCAATTTGCCTTCGGTTATGTCAATCCCTTTAAATTTATCTGCTGAAGGTCTAGCAAACTGTAAAGCAATGTCTCCCTGATCTTCATGTAGAATATTCACGCCAAAAACTTTTTGCTTGGAAATCGCGTTACATGTACCAGTTGCTTGATTGATACAAACCAATAACATGGGTGGGTCGACCGACAAGGATGAAACCGCACTCGCTGTAACTCCGTAATTGGTTCCTTCATGTTTCGTCGTAATGACAGTCACACCACTAGCAAAATGCCCAATCACATCACGAAACACTAAATTGTCCACCGGACCCAATTTCTCATACTCACTCAATTCTGTTCCCATATAGATCCCTCCCTATATCCTATTCGGACATATTCCTTAATTAATCCTTAATTACTCAAAAAATTGAACCTTTTTTTCTTTTATAAGTAATTAAGGTATAGCAAATCGAATCGGCATCCTCCCCCTGAAATAAATACATTTAACAATGAAAATATAGCCTGCCTAACTTTTTGGACATATTCCTTAAATAGTCCTTAATTGTCAGAAAAAAGAACCTTAATTTCTTTTATAAGTAATTAAGGTAAAGCAAATCAGCTTTCCTTCATCTACAATAGGTGTTGTATAATACTTTAAGTATAATATACAGACTATTTAAAAGAATGTCAATAACCAGAATCATGTTTTTGTTTTACAAGATTATTTAACTACTAATTGCTCATCTACAGGAGCAGTTTTAGGTTCTTCGAATGAACCCGATGTAATTTCCACCACATCTTCCAGAGGGATGGGTTTGAAAAGCTTACGTTTCATGACAAACTTAACCCAAATAGCGCTGTAGAAAACTGTCCCTCCTAAAAAAACAAAGGAATATTGATAAATCGATTGCTTCATTGCAGTATCTGGCGACATATTAAACATTACATATAATATCCCAAGCATCCCGATCAACTGAAAAGTGAGTCCAAACGGCGATCTAAAAGGTCGTTTTAAATCCGGATATTTGAAACGTAGAATTACAACATTCAAATGAGCGATAAAGTATGTGACTAACCAACAAAAACATCCCGCTAGTATAAAGGTCACCAGTGAATCACTTGTGGTGAGTCCGTTGAGTAGAAAAACGACGAACAATGAACTTAAAACCACTATGGAAAACCAAGGTGTACCATACCGATTCGTTTTAGAAAAAATTTTTGGCAATTGTCCTTCCAACCCCATCCCATAGAGCATTCGGGAAATGGCGGCAATCAGAGTATTCAACGTACTTGTCGTAGCCAGAATTGTGACGATCCCCATCCAGACTAACCCTGTCCTACCGAGCATTGCGCTGGCAGTGTCAACATGGGGTGCTGTCGAACCAGCCAAGATATCCAATGGCACGAATCTGAGAGATGCAAATCCAAAGAGGAGATCTGCAAATAGGATTATAAATAATGCTGCAATCATGGCGATCGGGATATATTTATTCGGCTTCTTAATCTCCTCTGCCATCGGTGTTACGAATTCGACACCGATGAACAACCATATGGCCAAAGCAGTTAGACTGAAAACACCCCAACCGGTCGGATTGAATTCTGTCGCCATTTGCAAAGGTTCACCTGAAGCGCCGATCCCTGTTAAACCGATAATGCCTAATATAATGGTAGATCCAATCAATAACGTCGTCAAAATGATTTGGGTATAACTAAAAAATTTCACTCCCATAATATTGACCGCTGCTAGTAGCGCGGTTATTACTATTGATATAAGTATCGGATTAGCACCTGGGATGAATATTTCAGCAAATACAATTCCCGCAATACTTGCCTCCGCACTACCCGCAAATATGGTTACGAGCACATAGCCGCTTATTACTGAAATCATGCCCATGAAAGGTCCAAGCGCTGGCAGGGTATAGTGATTAATCCCCCCCGCTTTCGGAATCATGCCCGAAAGCTCTGAAAATGAAAATGCTATACATAGATTTAAGAATACCGCTGCTAGCATCGCTAATAGAAAACCGCGTCCCCCTATACCAAATCCTTGTCCTAATGAAACCAGTGCACTGGAACTGACAACAATTCCTACAGCCATTGCAATGGCCGCCGATAATCCAAGAGTTCTTTTCAACTGTTTAGTCATCTTTAGATTCCCTCCTTTTTACAGGTTGAATAACTAAAATTCATGTTTCCCAATTTCCTTCTATTTTGAGTGAATGGGACTACTTTTAAGAAGAGCCGAATAAATGACAGATTGAATTATGGCGAACTCATCTTCTTAATAGTTTCGATGTATGGATCAAATTTGTTTTGCATTTGTCAGGACCTCTTTTTTCTTGGCTTCCTTAAATTTTTCAAAACTGTAAAATAGACTAAAAGAGAGAACAAGTCCTACTATCCATGCAATATCCAATCCATTCATCATTTTTGATATAGGCCCTTGATAAACTCCATTATTCGTAAATGGAATCTGGCATGTGACCGCCAACAGATAGATTACTAAAGAACTCATACGCAATTTTCCTAATTCGCCGTTTTCATCCATAAAATCTTCAGGCTGAAAATACTGACGTTTCAACAAGTAAAAGTCAGTTAAATTAATTACACTCCAAGGAATGATAAAGAAGAGAATAAAGCTCAGATACATCTGAAAATAAGTCATAAAATTTCCCGCACCTACTGTCGCTGCTAGCGCTAAAATCACTCCAACAACAATCGATACACATACGCGTATTTTAATCGTCGTTTTAAATTTAATGAAATTACTCGCTATGGACAGTAGAATAATCCCTGCTCCGTAAATATTCAGTGAATTAATTACAATTAATCCGAGCGATAGTAAGATGACGAGTAAAACACCTGTACCTCCACCTAATTCTTTGATTTGCGCCATAACATTTCCATTTACAACCATACTTGCTAGAGCAGCACCCAAAAGCATCAACCACGATGAGCTAAGAAAGCTGCCTAAATATGAGTAAAGGAACGTTTTTTTCCCTTCATGAGGCTTCATATAGCGTGAATGATCAGATACGTATGGTCCATATGTAATTTGCCAAGTGATACAAATGGAAACTGCCAAAACAAATTGAGTGAAAGAAAAACTACCTTGACTAAGCATTTCCATAGATACTTGACTCATTACAAGTACAGTCAATAAAGCAAATATGATCACATACACAAATGTATATAGTCTCATTGATTTTTGAATTAATCCTTGACCATAGATTGCTAAAAATACCATGGGAACTAAACTGACCAGAATCGTTACATTAATATTGATTCCTAGCGACTCATATATCCCCTGACCTACTAAAACTGTATTACTAGCTCCATATCCAAGGTACATCGTAAAGACGATCAACATCGGCAACACAACGCCGAAATAACCAAACTGGGCTCTGCTTTGCATTACTTGCGGAATACCCAACTTTGGACCTTGGGCAGAATGTAGTGCCATAATTACAGCCCCAAGTGCATGCCCAACAATTATTGCGAGACTTGCCCACCAAAAATTCAAGCCAATGATAATAGCCAAAGCGCCGGTGATCAATGTTGTAGAAACTGTATTCGCGGCAAACCAAGTAAAAAATAATTGTTTTGGATTTCCCCTTCTTTCCTCTAAAGGGATATATTCATAACTTCTTTGTTCAATCGAATTAGCTTTAGTCCCGCTCATATTGATCCCCCTAGATTTTTAGTCGCAAATCCGTCTTAATATGCACTACATCTTGCAGGGAGTAGCAAGACTTTACCAGTTGCCCCCCCTACATAAATGTATAAATTACTCTAGACTTAACCAGACACTCTTTACTTCCGTATAATTGTCTAATGCGTAAGACCCCATATCACGACCAAATCCAGATTGCTTAAAGCCACCGAATGGAGCTGCCGGATTTACGAGAAGATAAGTATTAATCCAGACCGTTCCCGCTTTTAAACGCTCTGCTATATAATGCGCATTTTTTACATTTTCCGTCCAAATACCTGCTGCTAGTCCATAGTCGGAATCATTCGCTTTAGCGATAACATCATCAATATCGTCGTATGATATGACTACAACAGTCGGACCAAAAATTTCTTCTTGTGCAATTCGCATATCATTCGTGACATCCGCAAAGATGGTTGGCTGAACAAAATAACCTTTCTCAGGACAAACTCCACCAGAAATTACTCTTGCCCCTTGTTTTTTACCAATTTCTATATAATCTTGCACTCTCTTTTGTTGTTCCAATGATACAAGTGGTCCCATTTGCGTCTCTTCATCCATACCAATGCCCATTTTCACTTTTTCTACAAGGGTAGTTAATTCGGAAACAACATGTTCGTACAAATCTTTATGAACATAGATTCTTGATCCTGCGCTACAGACTTCCCCTTGATTCGTCATGATTCCAGTAAATACACCTGGGATTGCTTTTGATAGATCCGCATCCGGCAAGATGATATTTGGGGATTTCCCACCTAATTCAAGCGATACACGCTTCATAGTCTTCGCCGCTTCACGCATAATGCTTTGCCCAACTGTAGTAGAACCCGTGAACGCAACTTTATTGACATCCGGATGTTCAACAATTGCTGCACCTGCTGTTTCACCAAAACCAGGCACGATATTAATCACCCCATCCGGAAAGCCAGCTTCCTTAATAAGTTTTCCCAAATAAAGAACAGATAATGGTGTTTGTTCCGCCGGCTTCAGTACAACTGTACAACCCGTTGCAAGGGCAGGTGCGACCTTCCAACCTGCAATCATTAACGGGAAGTTCCACGGAACGATGGCCCCGACTACCCCCACAGGTTCATGCTTTGTATAGTTTAATAGATTGCCTGAAATGGGGATGGTCTGTCCCATGTTTTTTGTAGCCCATCCGGAGAAGTACCTGTAAGTTTCAATTGAATTAGGCAAATCAATCAGTCTTGCTTCATTAATCGGTTTTCCGTTATCAAGCGTTTCAATGATCGCAAGTTCTTCTTGATGCTTTTCAATGAGGTCAGACAGTCTGTACATCAAATGAGATCTTTCTGCAGCAGTCATCTTTGGCCATGGTCCATCTTCAAATGCCTTTCTTGCAGCCTTTACCGCCTTATCGACATCTTTTTCCGAAGCTTCGGATACAACCGCCAATACCTCACCCGTAGAAGGGTTATACGTATTAAACGTTTTTCCGGATTCCGATTCCACAAATTCCCCATTAATAAATAACTTCTTCGTCCCTTTTAAGAATTCCGCTACGTTTTTATTCAATTCTACTGTTTGAGTATTCATACCTAGCCTCCTATTTTCCCTTGTTGTATCGACCTTCATTTTGCCCAAGCTATAACATTAACGATCAAACTTTTACTTGAAATGTCTCCCAGTACTCGGATTGAATATCTATCACATGATCAATTGCTTCTTGTTGATTGCTATATACCAAATCAGGATAACCATTGGATCCGGTTGCGAAAGGGTCTTCAACATCCGTTTCGATACCACTAAGTTCTTCAATGATCCGAAGTGTACAGAATGGAACATAAGAATTGCTATAACCGCCCTCGTGACACATGACCAATTTACCGCCGCAGTGTTTTTCGGCAATTTCCATCATGACCTTTGTCATTTTTCCGAACCCTTTAGCTGATACCAACATTCTTCCCAATGGATCGAACATACTTGGGTCCTGTCCTGCGGAAATAAGGATTAGTTCCGGTTTAAATTCATCGGCTAAAGGTCTGATCACCTCTTTGAATACGCTTACATAAGCCGCATCACCTGATCCAGGAGGTAAAGGGATATTTACATTGAAACCTTTTCCGACATTTTCCCCTACATCTTTTGCATACCCCGAATTATTGGGAAAATTTAAATCTTGATGAACTGAGACAAACAACACATTCGGATCATTGTAAAATGCCTTTTCTGTGCCGTTTCCATGGTGAACATCCCAATCTATGATCATGATTCTTTCTAATCCATATTTTTTCCTTGCATATTTAGCAGCTATAGCAACATTGTTGAAAATACAAAAACCTATGCCCCTATCAGCTTCAGCATGATGGCCTGGCGGTCTAGTGAGTGCATAAACATTATCCACCCTACCCTTCATAACGGAATCAACAGCTGTTAATGCTCCACCCGTAGATAATAAGGCAATTTCGTATGAACCTCTTCCGACAATGGCATGATCACCAGCATCCCCGCCTGTCGTATCGCTCAAATGTTTGACCTTATCTACATACTCCGATGTATGGAACAACTCAATTTCTTCCCGGGTTGCCGATCGAGGTCGAATCTGTTCCAATTCCCTCATGATTCCGCATCTTTCCATCAAATTATTAACGCGTCTTTTGGTTAATGGATGTTCAACGAATACATCTGGTTCTAAATACCCACCAGATGGAAGATACAATGTTCCACTTCCATTATCATGCCAAAAATAACTTTCATCATAGATATAACCTGTTTTCATTTTCATCCTCCCAACCATATCAGAATGTAAACAGGGAACCAAAATCAGTAAGAGCCCCCTGTTCTCATCATTAGCCTAAACTTTTTTCAAATGAAGTCAGTGCATCGTCAATTATGCCAATAACCTCTTCCAGCTCTTGTTTATTGATAACTAACGGAGGGGCAACCGCGACAATATTCTTTCCGACTTCAAAATCGGCAGCACGCAAGATCAATTTGCGTTTAAAACATTCTTCAACGACTGTTTTAGCTGCACGAATCGATTGCTCAAACGGAACGTCATTATCTCGGTCGGCCTGTAAATCAAAGCCGGCTAGTAATCCGACTGCTCTCGTTTTAGCAACATGTGGATGCTTGTCTTGAAGGTAAACGAACCCTTCCTTCAATATTTTCTCCATATTCGCTGCGTTTTCAACTAGATTATCCCGTTCAATTATCTCAATTGTCTTTAAACCGACCGCACAAGCAGTTGGGTGACCACTATACGTAAACCCATGACCTAAAATCTGTTCAGTCTGTACCAATGTCTCCCGTAGTTCTTCACTTAAGATGACCGCACCCAATTGTGAATAACCGCTTGTGATCCCTTTTGCTACACAGATGATATCGGGCTCCACTTCCCAGTGATTAACACCGAACATTTTCCCGGTCCGCCCAAAACCACTAATGACTTCATCAGCAATGAAAAGAACTTCATTTTCTTCACAAAGCTTTTTAACAGCTTGTAAATAACCGTCAGGAGAGACATGCACGCCACCCGCCCCTTGGATTGGTTCGAGAATGACTGCGGCTATTCGATGGGCACCTTCTTTTTCTATCACATCACGAATACAACCTTCATATTCCGGATCCGTTTTGTCTCCCAGTTCACAATTTGTCAAATGTCCCTTTGCATGGATCATATCGTTACCGGAAGAACCTGAGAAGTTATGGAATCCTTCAATCCCCGTCGCACTTCCTGTCGCAATCGTTGCACCATGATAGCTGCGCTTGATGGAAATGATGATCTTTTTCTCACTTTTCCCTTTTAAACTCCAATAATAGCGAGCCAATTTGAAGGCGGTTTCATTCGATTCAGAACCACCCGACGTGTAAAATACAGCACTTGATTTTCCAGGAGCTAAAGAAACAATTTTTTCTGCAAGACGGATCGCCGGCTCATTTGAATAGCCGTAAAATGATGAGCTGTACGGGAGTTTCGATAACTGCTGATGTGCCGCATCCGCTAGTTCTTTTTGGCCGTAACCGAGATTCACATTCCACAGCATGGAGACGCCATCAATATAACTATCACCTTTTATATCTTTCACTCGAATTCCGTTACCTTCGGAAAAGATAATTTTCGGCCCCTCTTCAATAAATGCTTTTGGAACAGTTGTCGGATGTAAAAAGTATTTCTTATCCAGTTCACTCAACTCTTGAATTTTACTAGTAGAAGCAGATACATTTACCATTTCATTACCCCCTATGATTAGTAGAAATAATAAGACCGAAATTACCGTTTAACATCATTTAAGAATCTTTTATACTAAATTCTGTCCTTAGGCGACGCCTCCCCTTTAATCGGCTTCCATTTAAAGATAATATCCTTAAATAGTCCATATATGAGATTTAAAAGTGGAGAATTCATCGTATTCCCTTCGTTGTAAAACACAAGACACGTTTATCGAATTATCCCTCAATTCCAAATATACAATCAAAAGTAATTTTGTCAATAAAAAAATATAATTCTATCAAATTTCCTAGTAAACCTACTATTGAATATACTTTTCCGGTTACTACGTCTTGTTTTCAAATTCAACCTAAGTAAGACTTTTGAACAATTTCAGTTTCCTTTAATTCTTGCTTTGTCCCTTCACCTACGAGACGACCTGCCATTAGGACATAGCCTCTATCACAAAAATCAATGGCCATTTCCGCATTTTGATCTACCAACAAAATCGTCGTCCCTCGCTGATGCAATTCCGCAATTTTTTCATACACTTCATACACAAGCCTTGGTGATAGCCCCATAGATGGCTCATCCAATAATAACAATTTCGGACTAACCATCATTGCACGCGCAATGGCAAGCATTTGTTGCTCTCCTCCGGATAATAATCCCGCCATCTGATTTTTCCGTTCACGGAGAATGGGAAACGGCTCGGACACTTCCTCAGCCATTTTCAAGCGCTCTTTATGACTTAATGTATATCCGCCTAACAGTAAATTATCCCAAACGGATAAATACGGAAATACTTGCCTTCCCTCAGGCACTAAAGTCATTCCGTGATGAACCAACCGAAAAGTTCTCGAATTTGTGATTACTTTATCAGACAGTGTTATTTTCCCACTTTTAGGTCGGACCTCTCCCATGATACTTTTTAAAAGCGTGCTCTTTCCTGCACCATTTGCACCAATGACCGATACCGCTTCTCGTTCTTTCACGTAAAAACTCATATTTTCCAATGCACACACCTGACCATAATACGTGTGTAAATCCTGTACTTTAAGCATTCGCCTCCACCTTCCCCATATAGGCTTCGATTACCGCAGGGTGTTTCTGAATCATCTCGGCAGTTCCTTCCACTAGCTTTTCTCCAAAATTAATCACTGTAATCTGGTCTGATAATGTGTTCACCAAGTGCATATCATGCGCAATGATGAGAATCGTAATCCCCTCATTATTTACAGAAGTAAACAAATCCATTAACTCCTTCGTCTCTTTCGGATTCATTCCTGCAGTAGGTTCATCCAGCAATAATAATTGCGGTTTGGTTGCTAACGCCCTTGCAATCTCCACCCTACGCTGATTCCCATAAGACAATTGCGCTGCATACTCATCACGCATCTCCCATAGTCCGACAAATTTCAATATCTCTTCCACGCGTTGCTTAGCAGCGCGTTCATTTTCTCTGAATATTTTCGTCAAAAACAAGGCTGGAGCTAACTTTGCCCCTGTTAATAAATACGTTCCGATTAACACCGTTTCAAAAACCGTCATATCTGGAAACAGGCGTATATTTTGAAAGGTTCTTGAAATACCATGTTTCGCAATATGATCTGACCGCAAGGAGGTGATATCGGCGGAGAAAAAACGCACTTCCCCTTCATCCGGAGAGATGATACCTGTTATCAGGTTAAATAATGTACTTTTTCCTGCACCATTGGGTCCTATGATGGCGTGTATATGATTTTTTTTAACCGAAAATGAAAGGCCATTTACAGCCTTCACACCCCCAAATGACTTAGATAGTCCCTGAACCGTTAAAATAGCGGAATTTGCATTATTCATATCCCAAACCTTCTTTCTCTACATCCACCTTTGCATTTGCAGCCCTCTTTTTCTCCTTCATTAAATTACGTTTTACGATGTGGTTCCTAAAATATTGGATGATCCCCATGATGCCTCTCGGAAAGAACATCATCATGATGACAATTAACAATCCATAGATCAGCATACGCAATTCAGGCGCTGCACGTAATGCTTCAGAGAAAACCGTCAGTAAGGAAGCACCTAGAACAGCTCCAATGATAGAGCCTTTTCCACCAATCATGACCATTGTTAAAATTGTGACCGACATCGTAAAATTGAAAGTTTCAGGGCTTACCACATGTATGAAATGCGCATATAAAGTTCCGGCAGCACCACAATAAGCCGCCGAGATCGTAAACATGACCACTTTCGTTCTAAAAACCGGAATCCCCATCGACTGTGCAGCCAGTTCATCATCCCGAATGGCTGTACAAGCCCGTCCGAAGCCAGATCTAATCAACAATTTTGTAACTATAATCGCTACAATCACGAAGAAAAGAAGTAAAGGATAATAATCGGCGTATTGGGTAAAAGACAACTCGACGATTCCGAAATTCAGGGCAGGCGGGGATGGAATTGAAGCAATCCCCATCGGACCTCCCGTCATATTTGTCCAATTCAGAAATACCAACCAAATAATTGTTCCGAAGGCAAGTGTCGCCATCACCAAGTATTCTTCTATCAGTTTCAAGCCGATAAACCCGATAACAAAACCAGATATGGCCGTAACAAGGATTGCTATCGGTAAGGTCAACCAAAATGAGAGGCCGAGTTTCGTTGAAAAGATTGCTGCAATATAAGCTCCTATCCCAAAGAACGCACCATGCCCGATGGACACTTGGCCTGTATAGCCAACGAGTAAATCCAATCCAAGTACAAGAAGTATATAAATAAGGATCAGATTAATGATATACATAAAGTATGGGTTCGTTATTCCAAGGGGAAGCATCAGTAAGGCAATTACTCCAATGAACAATCCAAGCTTGCGGTTTCCCAACTTTCTGATAAGCTCCATACCTTCTACTCCTTTATACTTTTTCTGCCACGACTTTACCAAAGATCCCTTGTGGACGAGCTAACAGAATGACCAACAAGATGACCATGGCAACAGCATCCCTATACCCGGAAGAGATAAAACCTGCCGCGAAACTTTCAAGTACGCCAAGCATCAGGCCGGCTACCATTGCACCTGGAATATTTCCCATCCCCCCCATAACAGAGGCGGTAAAACCTTTTAGTCCCGCAAACACACCCATTGTCGGGTAAACAAGGAAGACTGGACCGACCAATATACCTGCCAGCGCACCCACGGCCGAACCAATGGCAAATGTAATGGAGATTACTTTGTTCGCATTGATCCCCATCAATTCTGTCGCTTGAATATTTTGGGAAGCAGCTTGAACCGCCTTTCCCATCAATGTACGATTGATGAAAACCTCCAATAGAATCATGACAACAATCGTCACAATAATGATGAAGATGTAATGCTGGTTGATCATCATTCCACCTATATTAATATTATCGGTGAGAAACGGGGAGGCCAGTCTTTCAGGCGAAGCACCCCAGATAAGTTGCGCCAAATTTTGAAGTAAAATCGCAATGCCAATTGCAGCAATCAGTAAGTTCAATTTAGGCGCGTTTCTCATTTTTTTATAAACTAGCTTCTCCATTAAGTAACCGAGTAAGGCCCCTGCCAACATTCCACATGTATAAGCCACCCATATCGGGGCTCCTAGATACATGAGGGTTATGGCAACAAATGCCCCTCCCATATACACCTCACCATGTGCAAAGTTAATGAACCGGAGCACATTCCAAACCATTGTATAACCAATCGCCATCAACGCATATACGCTTCCCAAGACAATCCCATTGATTAATTGATCTACAATCATACATAATCACCCTATTCTTGGATTACTACGAATTTTTGGTTTTTCACTTGCATAATCATCGGAGCATTTGCACGTTCTCCGTCTTCATCAAATTGAATTAAACCAGTTGTTCCGTTCAGTTGAATTTGTGCTAGTGCATCACGGACTTTTTCAGGCGAATCGCCACCCTCTTCAAAAGCTTTTGCGAGAGTAATCGCTGCGTCATAAGCAATCGCCGTATTCGCTTCAGGTTGAATATTATTCTCTTCACTCAACTTTATAAATTCATTCATTGCCTCAGTGTCCATATCCATGTTGATCATGGATGCAAAAATATGATTTTCAACTGCATCTCCACCCAATTCAATAAGTTGATCGGAATACATCGAATCATCCGGTGAAAAGAACTGGACATCTAATCCTGCTTGTTTGGCTTGCTGGGCAATTAATGCCACTTCATTGTACAAGCCTACGATCATCACAGCATCTGGCTTCAGTTGTTTTATTTTCGATAATTGTGAGGAGAAGTTTTTATCGCCCGGGTTATACGTTTCTGTCGCAATAAATTCTACACCTACCGATGCCGCCGCTTTTTTTGCAGATTCGGACATTGTGATGCCATAATCCGTATTTTCATAAAGTGACGCAATCTTCTTGACGCCTTTTTCCTCAGCCATATACTCCAAGACTGCCGGAACATACACTTGGCCTGTTAGAATAATGCGAAATAGATACTCATTCTCCAACGACGTAAATTCAGGACTTGCACCCATATGAACATGTAATGCTTTCGCATTTTTCGATACCTCTTGGGCGGCTAATGTTGGTGATGAATTATAGCCACCAATAATCGCCTTCACCTTGTCATTCATAACCATTTTGTTCACTACGGCAACTGCCTCGGATGGAGTTGCTTTATCGTCCCCAACGATCAACTCCAGTTTCTTTCCATTCACGCCACCTTCTGCATTTAGCTTTTTGAATGCGAGATCGACCCCATTTTTCATATCTTGTCCGTATTGTGCGTTGTCCCCAGTCATTGGAGCTTGCAATCCAACTCGGATCGTGTCCCCTTTACCAGACTCTTTCCCCTCCGCAGAATTCTCTTCCCCTGACGAACATCCTGCAAGGACTAGCATAAGCGCGATAATAGTAGCTACCAATGCATTCTTTTGTTTACCGAACTTCATTTCTATCCCCCCGTGAATAATTTAGTCGATGCCTAAAACGGTAATCGCTTACTAAAGTCTATTTTAAAATGGATCCCTCCCTTTCTTAATCATCTATTTAAGAAATTGTCCTTAAATCAACCCAAATTAAAAATAGATAAATCATACATCTCTAACACCTGCATCTATTAATTAAGAATATAAACTCTAATCTGAAAACAGTCAAGACATTTTTTAGAATAATTGAAATACATAAAGTTTTTCCGGTGTGATATATTAGAATTGTCTACTGTAAGACGCCTCAGTTGATTAAGAATTGAAATATATTCTCCCCAGTTTAGGTTACCAAAATAATTATTATAACAAGAAAATAATGAGGAGGGTTCAGATGGAGACTCGAATTTCGGAAATGACAGATGAAATAAAAGATTTATTGATTGAATGGCGTCGTGATTTTCATACCTATGCGGAAGCGGGTTGGGTAGAGTTCCGCACAGCTTCCCTTATCGCTTCCAGACTATCACGTTTGGGGTATGATATCCGTGCCGGTATCGAAGTGATGGACGCTCATTCCAGAATGGGGGTCCCTGATCAAAACTATTTGGAAGAGCAATATAGTCGAGCCCTCCAGCAAGGAGCGGATCCGGAGTGGATTTCCCTATTGCGGGACGGGTTTACAGGAATCGTCGGTATTTTGGATACAGGTCGCCCGGGACCAACAATTGGATTGCGCTTTGATATGGACGCTTTGGATCTGCAGGAATCTCATGACGATACCCATTTGCCTGTAAAACGTGGATTCGTTTCAGTCAATGAACGGATGATGCATGCGTGCGGTCATGATGCACATATGGCAATCGGGCTCGGAGTCGCTTCCCTTCTGTCCAAGATAAAAGATCGTTTGCGAGGTAGATTCAAACTGATATTCCAACCCGCTGAGGAAGGCGTGCGGGGTGCCAAATCGATGGTGGAAGCTGGTGTTGTAGATGATGTCGATATTTTCCTTTCCCAACATATTGGTTTAGGCGCGGAACTTGGTGAATTTGTCTGCAGTGATCTGGGCTTCCTTGCTACGACAAAGTTAAATATATCCTTTTTAGGTAAGGCGGCACACGCAGGAGCTAATCCAGAAGAAGGTAAAAATGCCTTATTAGCCGCTGCTACAGCAACCTTGAATATGCATGCCATCTCATCACATAGTAAAGGTGAATGCCGTATCAATGTTGGCACATTCCATGCAGGTAGTGCCCGTAACATTATCCCGAACAAGGCTGTCATTGAAGTGGAAACTCGTGGGATCAATACGGATATAAATGACTATATGCTTGAACGCGTTAGTAAAATTGTACAAGCCTCAGGAGATATGTATGAAGTGGAAACGATGATTGAAATTGTTGGAGCAGCGCAGACTTGTTCACCAAGTGAGACCCTATTGAATTTCTTACGTGAGGCTGCTGGTCAAGTTGAAGAAATCCATAAAATTACGAGCAGTTTCACATCGGGCGGATCGGAAGACGCTACCTATATGATGTCACGTGTAAAGGAAAACGGAGGGCAAGCCGCCTATGTCCTGTTCGGGACCACACTTGCTGCGGGTCATCATCATGAAAAGTTTGATATCGATGAAGAAGTGATTCCTCTTGCCGTAAAAACAATTGTTTCCTGCATCACGCAGCCTGAAATTTCCTTAATATCATCATACGGAGGTAAATAACTTTGAAAACAAGAGTCGGAATTGTAGGACCAAGAGATACTGTAGAAATTATGAATGAGATTGCCCAGGAATTCGATGAAAAAATGATCCCGATTTGTTTTGAATATAAAAACGCTGTCGAAACAACCGAAATTGTTGAAAAGAATCAGCATGCTATCGACATTTGGGTTTTCTCAGGCCTCACTCCCTATTCCCTTGCAAAAAAAAGTTCGTCAAATCAACTCTTTTTCTATCTGAAATTTAACGGGTCTAGCTTAACAAGGTCATTATTGGATGTTGTGTATAAAGGCAAAAAAGAACTGGATAGAATTAGTTTTGACATGCTCGAAAAACGCGATGTTACGGAGACTTATCGTTCATTGAACGTTTCGGATGAAAACTGCCATCTTTATGAATATCATGGCTTTACCCCAATCGAAGAAATCGTGAATTTTCACGCGGATTTATATGAAGAAGGCAAAGTGTCCGTTTGTGTAACTTGTTTAAGCGACGTGTTTGAAATATTAAATAGTAAGAATATCCCCGTTTATAGGGTCACGCCTACCCGAGCGAATATGCGATCAACCTTTAGTATTGCATTGCAACAATGGGAGGCTTTGAATTTCAAACAATCCCAGCTTACTGTCATGTTGATTACAATCGATAACATCAATAAAATTGAAAAGCCCCATTCATTTTCATATGATTTACATCGGTTGAACTTGGAACTGCAATCAGCAGTCTTATCGTTCACAGAATCTATCTCCGGCTCATTTTTATCGATTGGGACCGGGACTTTCATCATCTTTTCAACGCGAGGTTCCTTGCAAGATGCTGGTCATCAAAGCGTGCGACTATTGGATCAATTATCCATTATTACGGACCTGCCTGCTAATATCGGAATCGGCTACGGAGACTCCTCCCTTGCTGCGGAAGAAAATGCAAGATTGGCACTCTTACATGCCCAAAATTATAACCCGAACAGTGCATTTTTAGTCGAAAACAATGGAACCGTCAAAGGACCTCTTAATAAAACCAAGAGTATTTCCTTTGAATTTAGAAACGAAGATGAGGCTATAGGTAATCTGTTGAAAGAAAGCGGTGTCTCCATCACTTCATTCAACAAAATCATGTCTGTCCAGCGAAACTTAGGCAAGCATAACATTACAGCTGCTGAAATCGCCGAATGGCTCAAGATGACCGAGCGCAATGCACGCCGACTTCTTACTAATCTCACTAATGTCGGTATTGCAAAAGTTGTTGGCCAAGAAGCGCCTACTACACGAGGGCGACCACGGAATATCTATCAAGTAGGCCTGGATCTCCTCTCGAATAATGGTGAATAAGTAACCAAAGTAAAAGCATGTTTTTCGGTTTGACAAATCTAAATAATTAGTCTATTCTGTTTAATGTTTAGAACAATAGATTGCCTTATCAATCGATGGAGAAGATAAAACTTTGAATGGCAATATTAGTTATAAACATTTGTCTATCTTAATTCAAAAAGAGAGGAGATTTTTTTATGCCATTTGTCCATATTAAAATGATCGAGGAGCGTTGCACTCCTGAAAAAAAAGAATTGATGATTAAAGAAGTTACTGATTTAATCGCCGGTATTCTGGAACAGGATATCGAAACTGTACGGATTCAAATCGAAGAAATGCGGCCAGAGGATTGGGGAATCGCTGGAGAATCCGTAAAAAAGCGTACTGAAAAAGCCTTGACCAATAGCCTTATCCCATAAAATCATTAGTCTAATTGTTCATTTTCGGTTGAAATAAGGAAATAAGCCGTAACTTTGAAGGGAATATTGAAAAGTACCAGTATCCAAACCAATTCTCAATTGGTTAAAATACTGGTACTTTTTTCTTGTTTATAGGCAAAAGACATAATCTGCTAAAATACTTCTGAATTGCGTTGTTCATCATTACTATCACAGGAAATTAATAAAAATATAAAGAGATAAGCAAGTAATGATATAACTCAACTTTCGAACCTAATTAAAAATAAAAATCCCCTTAAGTCCCGAAAGACTCAAGAGGATACTACAACCGATCCATATAATTTGACAACATGTTGTCGATAAACTCTCTAAACTGCGTTAGCATTTATGGAACAACATATTCATGAAATGCCCGTTCCACTTTTTGGCGACCGGCTTCGATTTCCGGATGGAATTGGATGGTGGCCGCTTCACGGATCGCTTTTACCTCTTGCATCGCTTGTTGGATGTTCTCGTTCTGTTTGGCGATGGAGTATCCGGCGAGTTTTCCTTGTGCACGTGCCACTTTGGCGCTCTCGATCCCGGTAATATTCCCGGCGACATACAATCCTTCGAGCGGCGTTTCCATTTGTTCATTATGAATCGGAACATGACCACCTAATTCTTCTACGTATTGGAATGGACAGCCGATGACCGCAGCAAGTTCTGTCAATGGATACAGACCGCCCGCGATGCAGACAAAATCGACCTCGATTTTCTTTTCAGTTCCCGGAATCACTTCCCCTTCAGGCGTGAGATCACACATCGTCACAGATTCCACTTTTTCAGTCCCGTTAATTTGCACGATCGCTTTTCGGATGTGGATCGGCATTCCCCACATTTTCACGCCGCCCTTTGGATAGAACTTCACGGCTAAGTCACGTACCCAAGCGGCTTTGGCGAATTTGCTGCCGAAACGGAGGAAAGCGGACGGCGCTAAATGGGCGATGCGCACCAAGCCTTCCATCACCTTTCCCGGATGTGCATGATTTTTCGTGACCGGGTTGCTAACAGGTAACGCCATGCTATGCAAACCCACTCCTGCAAGTTGTAGCTCACGAGCGATCGCGGCGGATAAGACGTTGACCCCCACGATGATTCCTTTATTGCCCACACGAACACGATGAACATTGGTCATCACTTGTGCCGCACCGATGGACATGACGCCAGGAAGCGTCCAACCCGGGATTGGCGCAGCCGTTTCTGCGGCGCCCGTTGCCAACAGAACATTTTTCGTTTCAAAAAGGCCATGATTGGTATGCACAATATAGCCACCCTCTATTTTTTCAAGATGATGGCAAGAAACTTCACATTGGATTGTCGTATTCAGCTTCTCAGCTTTCGCCAATAAAGCCTTCGTCTCTTCAATACCATTCCACCATTCCCCACTTGGTTCTTGGTGAAGTTGTCCAAGAAGCCGACCACCCGGCTTCGGAAATTCATCGATCACAAGTACATCCAAATCGGATTCACGGCAGGCAATTGCAGCGGATAAACCGGCTGGGCCCGCACCGATGATAACGACATCACGCATGCGGAACACCCTCCTTATGATTGTCATTCATTTTTTCAAATTCAGCGTACGTACGCGGCCATTCTTCAGGTGAAGCTTTAAATGGAGCAGGTTGCATTTTTCCACTTTCAATGACCATCTCATTTTGAATAGGCGTCATACATGCGCGTACGATTTTGGCATCATTTACTGTCACACGACATTCAAAACAATGCCCGATATTGCAATAAATTGCACGTGGGGTACCTGTCCCTTCATGCACACGCAATTGTCTAATACCATTAGCAAGGAGTGCAGATGCGATGGTGTCACCTTCCATTCCTTCATAGGTTTTGCCATCAAAAGTGAAGGTGACCGGCGGCCGATTCGTTAATTTCCCCAAAACCGGATGATCTACAATACGATTTGTCATCTCGATTCCCCTCCTAAGACAGATAATGATACAGGGCGAATGGGAGGTTGGACTTTTAACGGAATATCATGGCCTGCTCTTTCTCCTGTTACCGCTTCCAAAACGGCGTCTACAGCAGGTCTACATGTGCGTCCCCCGCAATAACCCATTCCGGCTCTTGTACGCAATTTTACTTCACGGGCGGAACAATTATAATGGCTGGTGGTCTGTTGAATATCTTCCAACGAAACTTCTTCACATCTACAAATAATCGTTTGATCCACGGGGCAACATCCTCCTTCTAAAGACATCACTATAAAAGTTGACACAATATCCTCTTCTATTCTAACATTAAGAAAGGATAAGTATATTCAAATTTTACTAAAAAAACATTATAATTCATTTTACATTCTAGAATAGACTACCTGACATTTACATGTCAAAGGAGGCTGGGAAGATGACGCAAAATAACCATGCTGAAGTAGCAATTATTGGTGGAGGTATTGTCGGTTGTGCAATCGCTTACTACGTTTCGAAATCAGGGATTGACTGTGTATTGATTGAGAAAAATGATATCGCAAGTGGTACCTCTTCACGCTGTGATGGCAACGTTACCATTGTGGATAAAGACCCTGGATTTGATAGTTTAATGTCCTGGAAAAGTCAGGAATTGACGATAGAGTTAAGTAACGAATTGGATTTACCATTCGAATACCGGGCACTCGGCAGTTTACTTGTCTGTGAGAACGATACGGAAATGCAAGCAGCGAAAGAATGGGTAAATATTCAAACGGCTGCCGGATTGAAGTTCAACTTACTTGACCGGGAAGACCTGCGACAAGAATCCCCTTATTTTGCAGATGATATTCCAGGCGGGTTGGAATGCGAAACGGATTCACTGATCAACCCTTACCTATTTTGCTATTCACTGATTGAAAAGGCCAAGCAATATGGTCTGAAGTTACAGACCCATGCTGAAGTGACAGCCATTACGAAAAAAGAAAATTTTACGATTGAAACGTCGAAAGGAACCTTCACCGCGAAAAAAGTGGTCAATGCGGCAGGCGTTTGGGCACCTTTCATTGGCAAAATGCTCGACCTCGACATCCCGATCATCCCAAGAAAAGGGCATATCATGGTGGGTGCCCGACAAAAACCGGTCATGATGCGCAACGTTATGGAATTCGGTTATTTAATGAATAAATTTGGCCGAGAACGTATTGTGGATGAAAGAACAGAAAAACACGGTGTCGCATTGGTGCTGGAGCCGACGGAAAGTCAGAATTTCTTGCTCGGAAGCAGCCGCCAATTTGTCGGGTATGATGGAAGGATCGATATCAATGTCGTGGAAACAATGGCGAGAAGAGCAATCCGTTTCTATCCGAAATTGAATGATTTCACGATGATCCGTACGTACACCGGTTTTAGACCGTGGACATCCGACCATTTGCCGATTGTTTCAGCTGTCGATGAAATCCCTGGTTTTTTCATCGCCGCAGGACACGAAGGTGATGGAATCAGCCTTGCTACCGTAACTGGCAAATTGATTGATCAATTGATCCGCGAAGAGTCGGACACGATCATTCCAATTGACCCGCTACGCTTTGAACGTTTTAGTAAAATACCTTCTTTGTAAAGTGGATTCATAATTGAAAAGTACCAAATTCTAACGCTGAACTGCATTAGAATTTGGTACTTTTTTCGAGTGGATTGTCGTAATTTTAATCGCCCTACTCTTCCCATTTCACAAGATTCGGATGTACATCCATTATGGATTCATATTGTGCTTTCACTCCATATTGACCTTGTGGATCAAGGGTCATGTACCTTTTATACTTTTCGGCACGGATTTCGGGCGTTGCCCATCCATAATGCTTAACTCTCAAATGAGAAATTTGATTGGGCAATTGAAATATATTTTCAGGAAATCGCCCACAATGTTGGACCGTCTCTTTCCAAGTATACCTAAAATCTTTTCGGTATCTTAATAGGAATGGACGGTACATCGAGTGGGCGCGCCAATGGTCGTCCTCGCGATAATGAGTCGCATTCCAAAAATCATACAATCTAAATGAATAAAGGTCGTATTTCTCTTGCAACAGTAGCCCGTTAATCTCTTGAATAAATCTGTCCTCAAACAGTTCATCCGCATCCAAATTTAAAATCCAATTCGGCTCCGTCTTGATCGTTTCCTCCCACTGTTGCTTGCGTAGGTCGATTTCATTGGAAAACTTGGAAACTTCATTTCTTATTATTGTCAATGGGATGCCCTTTAGCAGTTCCTCGCAAATTTCTACTGTATGATCTGTACTGCCATCATCGATAATGACAGCCTCGTCAATGATAGGCAGATGCTTGCTTAACACTTCTCGTAAATATCCGTTTCCTTCATTTTTTACAATCATCGATAAAGTCAGCTTCGGTTTAACGATGTACACATTTTCAAGGGTTGCCTTTTCGTTGCCATAGGCTTTATGAAAAAACTCAGGAATTCCCGCAACGTCCTCGTCCCGATAAATATGGTGCGCGGGATAATGTGTATCGACGTGTAACGCCAATCCAAGGGCTGCTGCGCGGATACAAAAATGCCGGTCCTCTCCCCAAAACATTAGATTAGGGATTTGGTTAAAATTGACCCCTTTCTGAAGTGCCTCCCCTGACAGCAGCGTACATGCACCAAGTCCCCCCACTTCATATACGCCTGGCACTCTCAACTTATTCAAGAATTCGTTGAAGCGTATCCTAGTTTGCTCATCGGATAGCTGTTCTCCCCGTTGCTTTTGATATTGGATATACTCGTCATAGAGCCACACTTGTGGTTGTTCGATGGCAGTCGGTTGCCATCTAGTCCAAAAGATTTCAGAAATGATCTCTTTTTTCTGCTGAACGAGATGTGTAATGGTTTGCGGATATAATAAAAGATCTGAGTCAACTAAAAATAGATAGTCCACATCTTGCGTTTTTGCCGTTTGGATGATTGTGTTCTTAAAATCCGCTACTTTCCAAACTAGATGCTCATTCCAATAATGGGTAATCCCATCCCTTACATATTCATCTTGATACGTTGACTTTTCAATAAGCACGGATGGATTGCGCTCTTGAAATTTTTCCAGAAGCCGACTAGATTTCGGATTTTTATTATCATCTATAAAATGAAAAGCGAATGTGAGATCTTCTTGTTGAAGTTGTTCCAAGGAATACAAAAAGGCACCTAATATTTCCGGCTTTTGATGCACCGGACTTGCGATCAATACTTTCTTTTTTCCCTCTATCTCATTCACCATCTTTCCATTCATAAAGGTTCTCGTTCCTCAATTATTATATGTATCCCACAATATAAGTTCACTACTGCCGTGCATCTAGATTTATTTTCAATTTACAGGATAATAGAAGGTGTTCATTCGCTAGTTTATTGGAGGTTTTATTGTGGGAATTAATAGCATTACGTTGCCGACTGCCTATATGATCGAAACGCTACGCAATAACGGCATATCTGATGAACAAATCTTTCATCAAATCAAGAAACGGGATGTAACGCCTTGGGACTATTTGAATTCAAATTTTGACTTTACAAATCTTGTCGAGCTTTCCGACAAAGATCAAACTATTTTTGAATCCATTATTCGTGACGGGTATACCGTGAAATTTGTGACGATAAGAGGATTGCAGACATTGTTGCAATTGAAGTTTGATAAGATTGCAGACCGCGATTACCAAGTAACCGAAACAGGCATTTCAGGATTACAGTTGGAAGAATCTGATTTCATGGAACTGAAACAATTACTCTCTCCAAACTGTAAAATACAAGAATCGCTTCCCGCGAATAAAAGGATTTCCATCGAGCTAGTCTATAAGTGAAAAAAGGTTCCTGGGGCTAGATTGCCAAGAGGAACCTTTTTTTATGTGCTGAAACAACGTTGTTTACTTTGAGTAAAGCGTTGCGAATCGAACAGCAAAGGGTTCGATTTGCCTTATTTCTGCGTCTTTTGCAGAAATTAAGACACTTGGATAAGCGCAATTTACTCCCTTCAAAATCCGTGACATCCGCCGGAGGCTTGGGCCAACAGGATGTTGGTCACTCAGGCGTTGCCAATCAAACAGCGAAGGGTTTGATTTGCCGTATTTCTGCGGTTTTTTGCAGAAATTAAGGCACTTTCATTCAGGACGCGGCGACCTTAGCCTGAGTTCCTCTAATCAGCCGGGATTTGAACCCCCGCTGTATTGAATGCATGTCTAGCATTCATCCCGCCACTTATGGAAGTGGGGGACTTCTGTAGTTGACGCTTCGCTTTCAGTACAAAAAGATTTGCTGAAGCAAGTTAAATCGACATACTTTCTTACAACTGCGTTTGTTCTTGGAGCTTTGCCGCAAAATACTTACGCGCTTCGGCGGTCTGAATCTGCAAACAAACTTCTTCTTCCTGCCGTTCAAACTCGACAAACATCCCGCTTAAATTTTCATACACATTATGGATTTTAAAGCCCCTGTCTAAATAGTCATCTACTTGTTTCATTTCATCCATGCTAAGTAAATGATCCGACATAAACACACCTCGCTTTTCTTATTCAGCACCTTTTACTTCGATTTCTTGCACGACGATATCGTCCCAATCGTGACCAACTGTAATCCCTAAATACTTGGCGTCACTAGGATCGTCTAGTTCGGCTTGCGGGTACTTTTTGAACCACCAATATTTCGCCAAGACATAGTACACGAGTGCCCCTACGAAAAAGCCCACCAATGAAGAATACGTTGAGAACATATTTGCTAAGACACCGCCAATCACCCAAGCGATTAACCCCGCTAAGTTAAAGCCATTCGTATACTTATATTGGCCGTCTAACTCATACAGATCTTTTACGTTCACACGACGTTTACGGATTAAATAATAATCAGCGAATAATATCCCCACTATTGCTGTTAAAATACCGCCAATGATTAATAGCGCATTGACTAGGACGCCAAATAAGCTCCATGGCTGTGCTAAAACCCCAATAACCCCCGCGACAATAACCCCAGCCCAGAACGGCACTTTTGGTCCACCAATGTTCGAGAAAATCGTTGCTGCAGGAATAACGTTTGCGGACGTATTTGTCGACCATTGCGCTAACACAATCATTAGCAATAAAATCCCTAACACAAATCCACTTGCACTTTGCTGCAAAGCATTGATCGGATCAGCAGATGCCACGGCCATATAACACACTGCACCAATGGTTACGATAAATGTATTGGTAATCGGCATCACGATTAAAGAGCCAACTAACTGTGTTTTATTGCGCTTGAACCAATTGCGTTCATTTTTTGGTGCTTTAAAGAAACGTGATAGTGATGGCATATCCGCTGCTAACGTTGCCCAGAATCCCATGTTCGCCATAATCACGACCATGAATGCTGTAAAAGCTGCCACTCCTGTCGTCGGTGATTCCACCCAAGTCCACACATCTTTACCTTGAGCCGTCGCCTGATCGGCGAGCGTAATATACATCCAGCACGATATTAAAATAATAATCGGCGCCGCTAAATCCGCAAAGCGCTCAATGGATTTAATGCCGAGCGATGTGTTAAATAACTGTAATGCCGCAAAAACAAGGAAACATAAAAACCAATTATTAAAGCCGAATAATAAATTCAAAATCCCATTGATGGCCATTGCGCCAAAATAGGTATTAATCCCGAACCAACAAGCAGCTGTCACCCCACGAACAAGAGAAGGTAAATGCGTGCCAATTGTCCCAAATGGGGCACGCATATAAACCGGGAAGGACAAGCCATGCTCAATACCAATATCACCGATTAACGTCATAAATACGCCAATTAACACAGAACCTATCATTGTCGCTAAAATGACCATCGGCAATGGCAAACTCATAATAGCTGATCCGCCAATTGCAAAGGCGGCTAAAACGATGGCCATTCCTACCCAAATCACAGCAAAACCAAATGTCCCGATATTTCTTTGTTGGTGTGTCACTGGAAGTAAATCTGGTGATTTTAAATAATCCCCACCATTCGCCATTCATGCCTCTCCCTTATAGTAGATTTCCAGTTGATCAACAAACAATTCACTTCTTTTTTATCGGGCAAAATTACTGATAAGTGATTGACGTTCGTTCCAGGTCATTGGCGCAATCGTAGACTTTCTTTCGACCATCGAAATCGCACCGTCTACTGGGCACACAATCGAGCATAAATTACAGCCTACACAATCTTGTTCACGCACCTTGAGCATCGGACGACCACTCTCTGTGTACAGGTCAATACATTGATGCGACGTATCTTCACATGCAATATGGCATTTATTACAATTAATACAAACATCATTATTAATTTCAGCAACAATTTTGTAGTTTAAATCTAAGTCACCCCAATCAGAATAACGTTGGACCGACTGGCCGACTAGATCCGTCACCGAGGCAATGCCCTTGTCATCCAGATAATTATTAAGTCCATCAATCATATCTTCGACAATACTGAATCCGTGGTGCATCGCTGCTGTACAAACCTGTACACCCGTTGCACCCATCAGCATAAATTCCGCAGCATCCTGCCAATTTGAAATCCCACCAATGCCCGAAATGGGTACATTGACGAAAGCATTGCGCGCACATTCTGCGACCATATTTAATGCAATCGGCTTGACAGCAGGCCCACAATATCCGCCATGCGACCCTTTCCCACCAACATGCGGCACCGTATTCCATGAATCTAAATCGACACCCGCTAAACTGTTAATCGTATTAATCATACTAACGGCATCTGCCCCGCCTTGCACCGCCGCTTCTGCCGTCACTGTAATATCTGTAATGTTTGGCGTGAGCTTGACGATAACAGGTGTACGTGCAACTTCCTTCACCCAGTACGTTTGCTTTTCAACCAATTCAGGGACTTGACCAGAGGCAGCTCCCATTCCTCGTTCTGCCATCCCATGTGGACAACCAAAATTAAGCTCAAGACCATCAACCCCCACAGCTTCTACTTTTTTGACAATCTCATGCCACTTTTCCTGCTGTGGCTCTACCATTAACGAAGCGATAATGGCATGATTCGGAAACTTTTTTTTCGTTTCAAGAATTTCCTGTAAATTAACCTCTAACGGTCGATCCGTAATGAGCTCAATATTATTAAAGCCCGCCACTCTCTGTCCATTAAAGCTGACAGCTGCAAAGCGCGATGAAACATTTAAAATGGGCTCACCTAACGTTTTCCAAACTGCGCCACCCCAGCCTGCTTCAAATGCACGTTGCACCTGATAGCCCGAATTAGTCGGTGGTGCCGATGCCAACCAAAATGGATTCGGTGATTTAATCCCCGCTAAATCAATTCGTAAGTCCGCCATGCTACATCCCCCCTATGCAATCTCGCTCGTTTTTTTAAAACGCTCATGAATGATGTAAGCAACATCTTTACCTTGCTGTGCAGCTGTTACCACCATTGCTTCCCCTTGGCCATTGCCGAACACGACATCTCCACAGGCAAACACTTTGTCATTCGATGTTTGCATAGTCGTTTCGTCAATATCTACTACTCCGTTCGTATGCTGTAATCCAAACGTTTCAATGAGCGAGACAAAGCGCGTTTGTCCAATTGCTTTAATGACCGCGTCCACCTCTAGTACAAACTCAGATCCCTCGATTACTTCCGGTCGTTGCCTGCCGTCTGCACCCGCCTCTCCAAGCTTCATCTTGACGCATTCAAGTCCCACTACTTTCCCTGTCTCGTCCCCGATAATTTGTTTCGGCGCTGTCAGCCACTTAAATCCAACGCCATCCTGCTTGGCAAATTCATATTCAAATTGGTAGGCAGTCATCTCTTTTTCTGTTCTTCGATAAAGAATGTCCACTTGCTCTGCGCCTAGTCGCACAGCACAGGTTGCACCATCGATGGCTGTGTTACCAGCACCAATAACCGCAACACGTTTACCGACCAAGTCTTCCGTCAGTGCACCCATTTTTGTGTGCTTGATAAATTCAATGGCATCATGAACGCCAGCTAGTTCCTCACCTTGAATGCCAAGATTAGGCACTGCCCCCATCCCAACCGCTAAAATAACGCTGTCATATTGCGCTAAAATTTCCTTAGCAGAAATATCCACGCCTACTGTTGTGTTTGTTTTAATGTCCACACCAAGCTTTTCAACTTGCGCCACTTCCCAATCCACTACATCATTCGGTAATCGGAATGATACGATGCCGTAGGTACCCAAGCCCCCCGCCTTTGCTTCTGCTTCAAAAATTGTGACACTATAGCCGAATCGACTAAGCTCACGCGCCGCCGATAAACCAGCTGGACCAGCGCCAACAATCGCTACCTTTTGTCCATTTGTTTGCCCTTTTTTAAATAGCTCGACATCTGATTCCATCGCCCAATCTGTTGCATAGCGTTGCAAATGCCCGATTTTAATAGGCTTTGTCGAGGAATTTAACACACATGCCCCTTCACATAATTCCTCGGTCGGGCATACTCGCGCACAGCTTGCACCAATCGGATTGGCCTCCATAATTGTCATGGCCGAACCTTTCATATTATTGGAAGCTATCTTTTTAATGAAATTCGGAATTGGAATACTTGTTGGACAAGCTGTAATGCAAGGTGCGTCATAGCAGTACAGACAGCGATTCGCCTCTTCTAGTGCTTCATTTTTTGTCATCCTGCTCGTCATTTCCACAAAATTCCGTTCGAGTTGCGAAGTCATTGAAACATTCCCCCTCATGGATTGATGTTTAGACGTTGATTGTTTGCGCAGTCGTCGGCTGTAGTGCACGCTTGATGTATCGGCCACTGCCTAGTGCTCCTACAAATTGTTTGTTTTTAATGACGTATTCACCACGCACAAGTACACTGATAGGTTCACCTGTTACTTCCCAGCCCTCATACGGGTTGTAGTCGACGTTCATATGATGGGTGTTCGCTGAAATTTCACGTTTTACCGTAGGATCAAAAATGACGATATCCGCGTCAGAACCAATCGCAATCGTTCCTTTTTGTGGATATAAACCGAAAATTTTTGCGGCACTTGTCGAAATCATATCGACGAAGTCATGGATGGAAATTCGCCCTTTCGCCACACCTTCAGAAAATAAAATGCTAAAACGATCTTCGATAAACGGTCCACCATTTGGAATTTTAGAAAAGTCGTGTAACCCTAATTGCTTTTTCCCATTAAAGCTAAATGAACATTGGTCCGAGCCAATCGTTTGCAATTGCTTGGCTTTTAGCGCATTCCACAAATGCTCTTGATGATATTTCGGGCGAAGCGGTGGTGACCAAACATATTTCGCCCCCTCGAAGCCTGGCTGTGCTAACGCTGACTGATCGAGCGTTAAATAAGGTGGACATGTTTCCCCATATACGTCATAGCCCTTTTCACGCGCTGCGATAATTTCATCTAACGCCTCTTTACACGTTACATGTACAACATAAAGCTTGGCACCTGCGATATGTGCTAGTTCAATAGCCCGTTTCGTCGCCTCGCCCTCTAATTCGGCGGGACGCGTCAGTGCATGATAGATGGGCGCCGTCTGACCAGCTTGCTTCGCCTCCTCTACTAATTCGTCGATGACTGAGCCATTTTCACAGTGGACCATGACAACTGCGCCCATGTCTTTTGCGATTTTAAACGCTTTGAACAGCGTACGGTCTGTCGCTTGAAATTCTTTTGCGTAAGCCATGAACACCTTGACAGACGTAATCCCTTCTTGCTCTAGTAACAATGGCAACTCGGCTTCTGTTTCAGGCGTTAAATCACTAATCATTAAATGAAAACCGTAGTCAATGGCTGATTGACCCTTTGCTTTTACATGCCACTTTTCCACAGCTGTCGCAAGTTTTTCTTCACCCGCAGATAAGCAAAAATCTAAAATGGTCGTCGTCCCACCGAAGGCAGCTGCAATTGTACCCGACTTCCAATCATCATCTGTCACCGTGTTGTTAAACGGCATATCCAAATGCGTATGCGGATCAATTCCCCCAGGCATTACGTATTTACCCGTTGCATCTACAATTTCCGCTCCGTCAGCTGATAAATTTTTTCCAATTTGTACAATTTTACCGTCCTCTATTAAAATATCCGCCTCATACATCTCTGAAGCTGTTGCAATTAGTCCACCTGTAATCACTTTTTTCATGCTACCCTCACCCTTCAATTAATGAATAATCAATTACGCCTCGGCGTAATTGCGTCCAGATTTTGAATTGAGTAAAGCTCAATTAACTCCCTTCAAAATCTGTGACATCCGCCGGAGGCTTAACTTGAATCAGCAGGGAGTTTGGACTCCTCTGATTGAAATGCCTTCTGGCATTCATCCCGCCACTTATAGAAGTGAGGGACTTCTGCTGAATCAAGTTAAATGGATCAACTACTTTTTGTGATGAACCTATAGACTAGCGAATGATCGTATTTTAGCCTGCACTTCTCATGAGTTAAGTGTTTGTTTTTTGTCCACGCTGAATTTCGTTTGTAGTGTCAACACGGTTTCCAGTAGCACGTCTGCTCCCTTTGCACAGTCCTCAAATGTCGTTTCTTCCTCCTCACAATGACTTTTCCCGTTAATACTTGGTACAAAAATCATTGCCGAAGGGATGAAGCTCGCGATATACTGGGCATCGTGCCCCGCTCCGCTGAACATCCGATGGCAGGAGTAACCAAAGTACTGACATGCTTGTTCCACTTCATTGCAAATGGCTGTATCAAAAAATACCGTCTCCCTCCCCCACAGCTTAACCGGACGAATGTAGCAACCGTTTTTCTCTAAAGCTAAGCCTGTCAATAATTTCTCTACTTTGCGCATCACCGCTGGATTTTGGTGACGCGAATCGATAGTAAATACTACTTCATGCGGGATGACGGTATGAATATTAGGTGTCACGTGCATACGCCCAAATGTGAACACAAGCTCTTCGTCGATTTCGCCTAACTCCTCATGTAAAGACGAAATGATACGAGACGCTTCAATCATAGGATCTTTGCGCATCGACATCGGCGTTGTGCCAGCGTGATTGGATTCGCCTGTCACGGTAATTTCATAACACACCATACCTAAAACACCTTCGACCACACCAATTTCACGTTGCTTTGCTTCTAAAACCGGTCCTTGTTCAATATGCAACTCAATATAAGCAAGAGCTTCCGTTAAACGATTTCCTTGCTTCCCCTCATAGCCACTTGCCTGCAATGCTTCTTGAAAGGATGTACCATTTTTATCGACAGACTGTAGCATTTTTTCTTTACTGAATTTGGAAGCAATGACACCAGAACTCATCATTGCCGGATCGAAACGCGCACCTTCTTCATTCGTAAAATTCACAAGCATTAATGGGATTTCAAGCTCAATGTCATTTTCCTTTAACGTCCGTATCGCCTCTATTGCTGTTAAAATGCCTAAGACACCATCAAACCTGCCGCCCTTTTCAACAGAATCTAAATGGGATCCCAGTACGATTGGTGGGCAATCTTTTTTTCCTGGTAGAGTCGCATAGATATTTGCCATATCATCTATTTGAATATCCATGCCCAACTCTTTACAAATTGCGCAAAAATAATCTCTCGCTAACACATCCTCTTTCGAAAGGGACAAACGGGTTACGCCTCCATTGGTAGTTGCACCAAATTGACTAAATTGTTCAATTAAACTCTGCAATCGATTACGATTACATTTATACATATGCAAGTCCTCTCTTTCACAGTTATTAAAAATGGGATGATTATAAACTTGCTAAAATACAAAATATGTTGACGTTTTAATAATTATGCGGAATAGGAGGAAGTTATGAATACACACTAACCGCCAACAATTACGAGCAAATTTTAACACGCCCTCCGAAAGAAGTCGCCCACTTCTAAACGTTAGGGGCGCAGCCCCGTGAAAGTGGGCGATGAATTTCGGTTGACGATAGTCAGAATGTTCGTTCTGTTAAACTCACATGTGATACAATCAATCTGATAAGTTATAAAGGTCGTGTATCAATGAAATTGGACAGTAATAACCATTCAGTGTTTCTGATGCACGATCATATTACTTTGATGGAGTGGAATCATGACAGTGATCATATATTGTTCAAGGCCCATCCAAATACAGAGCGATCAAATTTCATCAATGCTTACAAAAGCGCAAGCTCCCGACGCATAAAAAAAAGACTTTCCACAAGTGAGGAAAAGTTTAGGGAATGAAATGTTTTGGCCTACTCACAACAGGTGGCGCTCCTTTGGAAATCATAAAAAAATACATTGAAAATCAAGGACGAAAATAATAGGGAGGTGACGGTGATGTTGCTCAATCAGAAATACGAAATCTTTCCGACATACGGACAAAAAGAGATCGTAGAGCGATGGTTACATTATTGCCGTCAACTTTATAATTCTGCCCTTTTGGATAAACAACGGAAATACAAGCAAAACAAAGAAAACTATAATCGTTTCGATATGCAGAAACAACTGACGATCGATAAGGAAGCCTATCCATTTCTAAAAGGGATTCCGTCACAACCTTTGCAAGAAGTTTTCCTGCGGGTAACAAAAGCATTTGACAACTTCTTTCGGAAAGATGCAAGCTATCCAAAACTAAAAAAGCACAAAGATTATAATAGCCTAACCTTTCCGCAGTTTGGAATAAACAAAAAAGGACACAAGTATGCGATGTCTTTTTCAGCGAACGGCAAGCTCTTCAACACGATGTTGGGGGAAGTGGATATCCTGCTCCACCGTCCATTGGAAGGTAAAATCAAGCAACTGATCATCAAACGTCAAGGACAGAGGTGGTACGCTATTTTTTGTGTCGAAAGACAAGCAGTTTCATCATCTATCGATTTGAATAACGCGGTCGGAATTGACGTTGGTCTCCATCAATATGCAGTTCTTTCCAATGGCAAGGCATACGAAAATCCGGGATTTCTCCGTAAGCAAGAGAAACAGTTAATGAAAGCACAACGCACACTCTCCAAGAAGAAAAAAGGTTCCGCAAACTATGCAAAACAAGCCCAGCTTGTAAGGCAACACCACGAAAAAGTGACGAACCAACGCCGTGATTTTCTCCATAAGCTAAGCTTCAACTTATCAAAAGATTACTCAGTCATTGCAGTAGAAAATCTAAACATCCGTAACATGGTGAAGAACAGAAGGTTATCCAAATCCATTTCAGACGCAGGATGGGGCCTATTCAGAAATATGCTGGCCTATAAGTGTGAGAAACAAGGCGGTGTACTAGTCAAAGTAGAACCAAAATACACAACGCAAGATTGTTCTTCCTGTGGCGAACGAGTGAAAAAGTCACTTTCCATCCGCACGCATATTTGTATGAAATGTGGAACAATTCTGGATCGGGATCACAACGCTAGCCTAAATATCCTCAAAAAAGGATTGAAACAATTAGCAACGACTGAGTAAAAGGTCAAGACTGTAGGGCGGGGTCACGTCCGAACAGTATAATCTACGCCTGCGGAGATCGTGTAAGACATATCAGAAATCCTGCTATGCTGTGATCTGTGAAACAGGAAGCTCCCACTTCAAACAGCTCGTCAGAGCGTTAAGTGGTGAGTTGTTCACCCAGTATTATGGGAGGTTTGTTTTCCCCCGCAGCACGTCTTCAATGAATTCAATATGGACTTGGTACTTTTGTTTTGCTTTGTAAAAAATGGATTTATAAAGGCCGCACCCCACATTTTAAATGTAGGGTGCGGCCTTTTGTTCGTTCACAACATTGCTTATTCGTCGGAGGACGTGTATTCTGTGTCGCGAGAGTATCCCAGAAACTGATATCCTTGTTAATGAACCAATTATTCCCTGATCAGTTCATAGATAGTAGCCCCTACCAAGTCTCCGGCTTCTTTCAATCTTTCCACACTGACATGCTCGATCGTGTCGAGTGGCGTGTGGTAATAAGGCTCCAAATTGGCAGTGCCCGGTTCGCAGCTGATGAAATTCACCGCAGGAATTCCTGGATCGTGGAAAGATACATGGTCGGATGCCCCACGTTGAAAAAGGATCAGTTCCGACGGTGTACCGATTCTCCCTTCTGTTGCAGTAGCCGTTTCAGACACAATGTTCAACTTTCCGTCAAGTGTATTCATGTAAATGGCCGTCGCATTGTCCCATGATGTCCCGACCATATCCATGTTAAAATTAGCGATACTCCGATTGATTTCATCCGATGTCAATTGGCTTACATAATACTTCGAACCGACTAAGCCAATTTCTTCAGCACCGACAAAGGCGATCCTCAATTCCTTGTCAATCGGGTAGCTTTTCAATACACGGGCGAGTTCTAAAGCTACCGCCGTCCCTGTTGCATAATCGCTAGCTCCAGGTGCAAACGGAACGCTACCGTAGTTAGCGGACACATGTACAACTTCGTGTTTTCCACCCTTTTTCTGTGTCCGTTTCGCCAGGAAGTCTTATGTCACTTTGTATAGATTTTATATTGGCAATACTAGATAATAAGAGTAATTCGTTTGCTGGAAATGTAATTTCATTGGAGGTTTTACTATGACGATAAACAGAATTTCATTGCCGACTGCTTATATGATCGAAACGCTACGCAGTAACGGCATATCTGACGATCAAATACTTCATCAAATCGGGGAACGGGATGTAACACCATGGGACCATTTAGATTCAAACTTTGACTTTAATCATCTTGTCGAACTCGCCGACCAAGACAGAACTAGTTTTGAATCGATCATCCAAGACGGCTATACCGTGAAATTCGTTACGATAAGAGGATTACAGACACTGTTACAATTGAAGTTCAAAAAACAAGCAGACCGCGATTACCAAGTAACTGAAACAGGCATTTCAGGACTGCAGTTGGAAGAATCTGATTTCACGGTACTGAAACAATTACTCTCTCGAAACTGTAAAATTCAAGAGACGCTTCCCGCGAATAAAAGGATTTCCATCGAGCTAGTCTAAAAGTGAAAAAAGGTTCCTGCGGCTAGATTGCCAAGAGGAACCTTTTTTTATGTGCTGAAACAACGTTGTTTACTTTGAGTAAAGCGTTGCGAATCGAACAGCAAAGGGTTCGATTTGCCTTAATTTCTGCGTCTTTTGCAGAAATTAAGGTACTTTCAGGACGCGGCGACCTTAAGCCTGTGTTCCTTTATTCCGGAGAGAGTTTGGACTTCTGCTGAAGCAATCTAAACTAGATGACACGCAACAAAATGTTCAGGTTCGACTTCCCGGAATTCCGGAACTTCTGCGCGGCAGATATCCGTTGCGAATGGACAGCGGGTGTGGAATTTGCATCCTTTTGGCGGATCAGCCGGATTGGGGATGTCCCCTTTCAAGATGATCCGCTCCCGTTTCAATGTCGGATCCGGGATGGGAACCGCGGATAGCAATGCTTTTGTATAGGGATGAAGCGGATTGCTATAGAGATCGTCGCGGCTTGCCAATTCCATCATAGTCCCTAGGTAGAGGACACCGATTCTGGAACAGAGATGCTCCACTACGCTTAAGTCATGCGAGATGAATAGAAATGTAATCTGTTTTTCTTTTTGCAGTTTGCTGAACAAGTTAATGATCTGTGCTTGGATGGAAACGTCCAATGCGGAAACAGGTTCATCGGCGACGATGAAGTCGGGTTGTAAAATGATGGCCCGTGCAATGCCGATCCGCTGCCGCTGCCCGCCGCTGAACTCATGTGGAAAGCGATCGATATGATGCGTTGCAAGCCCACAGACTTCCAATACTTCAAGCACTTTTTGCCGTACTTCGCTTTTACTGCATAAGCCATGATCGAGAAGGGCCTCCCCGATTGCATCACCGATTCGAATGCGGGGATTGAGCGAACTATAAGGATCCTGGAAGATGAATTGGATTTTCGGTCGCAAGGTTCTCATTTCATCTTTTGACAGACCATGTAGGTTTTGCCCGTTGTACAGCACTTCCCCTGATGTGATAGAAGAAAGGCGCAACACACTTTTTCCGATTGTACTTTTCCCGCTACCGGATTCTCCTACCAATCCAAATGTTTCACCTTGATGAATCGTAAAACTGACGCCATCGACCGCTTTGACAACCGATGGATTGCGTTTAAAAATATTGGCGGATTCTCCGTAATATTTCTTTAAATTTTTAACCTCGATTAAAGGTAATGCCTCACTCATACCATCACCTCTTCTTCATATAACCAGCACGCCACTTGGTGACCGTTTTCCAGTTGCTTAACAGGAGGCGTTTTTTCCGTACAGATGCGCATGCAATGTTTGCAACGATCACTGAAGTAACAGGATGGCTGTAATTCCACCAAATTGGGCACTTGTCCCGGTATTGTGTACAGTTCTTCTTGTCGTTGATTAATGACTGGCTTCGCTTTTAGCAGTCCTTTCGTATATGGATGCTTCGGATTTGTAAACAAATCGATCACGGGAGCTTGTTCAATGATTTTCCCTGCATACATGACGATGACATAGTCCGCCACTTCGGCAACGACGCCTAAATCATGCGTAATGAGCAACATTGACATATTGCGTTTTTTCTTTAATTCGCGGAGCAGATCAAGGATTTGAGCTTGAATCGTCACATCCAGCGCTGTCGTCGGCTCGTCTGCGATCAATAGACTCGGATTGCAGGAAAGCGCAATGGCAATCATAATTCGTTGCAACATCCCGCCACTTAACTGATGTGGATACGAAGCAAAAATTTCAGCGCCCCGCCCGATCCCTACAAGCTCGATCAATTCCAACGCTTTTTGTTTTGCTTCTTTTTTCGTCAGCACTTGATGTTCCAATAACGGTTCCGTCAGTTGTTCGCCGATCGTTAAAACAGGGTTCAACGAAGACATCGGTTCCTGGAAGATCATCGCGAATTCATTGCCGCGCGCGCGGCGCAGATCTCCTTTTTTCATGCCCAATAAATCCCGGCCTTTAAAAAGGACTTCCCCACTTTTCACTTTTCCGGATGCCGGATCGATCAGACCCATGATGGACATGGCCGTCGCACTTTTCCCACATCCGGATTCACCGACAAGACAGACAGTTTGCCCTTCTTGGATTTCAAAGCTGACATCATTCACTGCGTTCACAAATCCCTCTTCCGAATGGAATTGCGTCAACAAATGATTCACTTGAAGAATAGGCTCATTCAACCTAGTTACCTCCTTTTCATATTCGGATCAATGGCATCACGCAAGCCATCGCCGAGTAAATTGATGCTAATAACAGTCATGAAAATCGCCAGTCCTGGTGGAATCCAGAGCCATGGACGTTTTTGAAAATCAATGAGTGAATTGGCTGACGTAATCATATTGCCCCATGAGGCCTCAGGGGGTACAACCCCTAATCCGAAATAGCTCAATGTCGATTCACTTAAAATCGCACCACCGATACTCAATGTCCCGGAAACGATCAATAGCGGTACAATATTGGGCAATAAATGATTTAGCAACTTTCGGCGGTCCCGTAGTCCCAATGCATCCGTCGCCTGGATGAACTGTCTTTCCCGTAAACTGAGCACTTGGCTACGCACAAGTCTTGCCAGTCCAGGCCAACCGACTAAACTGAGCATGAGCATGACGATGTATAGACGATGCTCGGTCGGTACTTTCCATTCTGACATGACCGCAGCCATGATGAATAAGAGAGGAATGCCCGGTAATGTCATAAGGATATCGGCGATTCGCATGACGATTTGATCGACGATTCCTCGATAATAGCCCGCTAAAATGCCTAGTAACGCACCAATTGTTACGGACATCACCATCGCACCGAGTCCGACTGTCAGCGAGATTCGTCCAGCTAACATCAGTCTAGTCAACACATCTCGCCCTAATTTATCCGTCCCTAACCAATGAGCTGCACTTGGGGCCTGATTGACTTTCGTCGGGTCAACGCCTAAATGGACATACGGTGAGAAAAATGGTCCGATGAATGAAAACAAAAATATGAAAATCAGAAACCCGAGTCCGACAAGAGCTATTTTCTTTTTCAGTAGCCGCCCCAATACTTGTCCCCATAAGGAAGATTTCCGATTTGGTTTGATCTTTTTTTTACTGACAGGTAGATCGATTGGATTTTCCACGCGATTCAACTCCTTGCTTTTACTTCAGCCGCACTCTCGGATCCGCGACACCGTATAATAAGTCGGCTATCAAATTACTAATTACTGTCAACAAAGCGATGAACATCGTAAAGCCCATGAGCAGTGGATAATCACGGACCGTGAACGCCTGCATATAAATGGCGCCGATTCCAGGCCAATTGAAAATTTGCTCCGTAATGATCGCCCCACTGAACAAGGCAGGCAATTCAAATCCGAAGAGCGTAATCGCAGGAAGCAAAGCATTGCGCAAGGCATGCTTGTAGACAACCACTTTTTCTTTCAAGCCTTTTGCCCTGGCCGTCCGGACAAAATCCTGCTTGATGACTTCCAGCATATTCGTCCGGAAGTAGCGGGCCAAGCCGCCAATGCCAAGCATCGTCAACACCAGAACAGGTAACACCATATGCTGTGCCACATCTATCACATACGCCCAGCCCGTAGCGTTACTTCCTGTCGTAATCATGCCGCCTGCAGGAAACCATCCTAAATCGACCGCAAAGAATTTGATGGCGAGCAAACCAAGGAAAAACGAAGGTGTTGCCATCGCTGCAAATACCAACACCGTTATCAATGAATCAAATAAGGAATACTGGCGAATCGCGGACACGACACCGATGATAACCGCAATGATCCATGTGAGGATCAGCGAAGCGAGCGCCACAAAAAAAGAACTCCACATATAATTGCCAAGCACTTCACCTACAGGTCGTTGAAACTGCAAGGAATACCCCAAATCCCCTTTCAACAAATTCCCGATCCAGATGAAATACCTCTTAATAGCAGGCTGATCAAAGCCATATAAGGCGTAAAGCTCAGCTTTGCGTTCAAGAGTTAAGTTAGGGTCCGCATCCACAAAGTTCCCCGGCACTAAAGAATAGAGGAAAAAGATTAGCACGGACGCTCCAAACAGCGTCGGGATCAAATAGAGTAATCGTTTCAACGCATAGCTCTTCAAAATGTCATCTCCTTTTCAAAAGCGCAGGGCGCCTGCTTTACTTATGTTCGCAGTCTAAGTGCGCCACATCCTGTCGCAACGACTGCATGACCCGCATCGTGCGGGCTTCAGGCACAAGACAAGCCTGCGAAGCGGCGCTCTTTACCGCACAGCAGGATTGGCTTGTGACCCGAGCGGCTGGCGCCCGGAGCCTAGACGTCAAATTTTTAAAACAATAAGTAAGGCGTATCCAGATCTGATACTGGATACGCCCCAACCAATACTCGTAAATCTGCGTTACTCTGCTAAAAGACCGATCCTTATTGATTTACATCGATGACTTTTAAATCTTTCAAGCTGGATGCAATGCCGCGATAGCCGTTGGGATTAAACCCTTCTACTCTAGCATTCGTACCGCTCAATACTTTCTTGTATTCCATAAAGATGACCGGTGGATTTTCTTCCAATCCTTCGTACAATTCATGGAATGCTTTTGTACGCTCCTCGATATCATTGGACGCAATCGTCGCATCGATCAGCGCATCGATTTTATCATCGCCATAGCCTTTAATTGTGGCAGACGGAATTTTCGAATGGAAATTTTTAACGCCATTATACGGATCCGTCAACATAACCGTTGTGAAAGAAGCTAAATCATGGTCGCCATTGCCGACACGTGACATTAATGCATTGAAGTCCATTTGTTCAACTTGTAGATCAATACCGATTTCCTTATAGTTTTCCTTGGCAATTGGAATCAGTGTATCTCCTAGTCCTCCAGCGGTCGTAAAGTAATAGACGACAAGTTTTTGCCCGTCTTTTTCACGGATGCCAGTCGAACCTTCTGTCCACCCAGCTTCTTCTAGCAATTCCTTCGCTTTTTCAGGATCATAGGTTGTACTGCCGATTTCACTTGAATAAGCCCATGATGTTGGCGATACAGGAATATGCGCCACTTCTGCAAATCCTTGATAATAAGTAGAAATGATCGTTTGACGGTCTAGTCCATACGTAAATGCTTGACGCACTTTTGGATCTTTAAAAATTTCTTTTTCATGATTAAATGCGATATAGCCATAAGCGGAAGACGTGTACACATTGACGTCCGCAAACCCTAACATTTGCAAGAACTCGAAATTATCCTGATTGGCCGTTAACGCACTGTAATCCAATTCACCCGTTTGGAAAAATTGTTGCGAATCCCCTTCAGTCGTTTTATAGATGAACTGCGATACTTCAGGCTTTCCGGCATAGAAATGTTCATTGGCCTCAAAACGGATTTCTTGCCCCGGCAAATAAGCGACAAAACGGAATGGTCCCGCGCCGACCGGTTTCAAATGCAAGTCATTTAAGTAGTCAAGATTCCCTTTTTGATAATCTTTTCCATAGTAAGCCTTTTGCAAAATCTGACCGCCTAGCAAACGCAACGATTGTGCATTCACTTCTTCCGTCGTGATTTCAATTGTTTGCTCATCGATCACTTTAATCCCTGAAATCGAAGTAGCATCTCCATTTTTATAATCCAATCCACCGACGACTTTCGCTTCGGTAATATCTGTATCACCCGGATAGCTTGGATCGTGGAGCAATGTCAATGTAAATTCCACGTCTTCTGCCGTGAATGGTGTCCCATCATCAAACAGTAAACCGTCACGCAGTTTAAATGTATACACTAACCCATCCTCGGAAACTTCCCATGATTCCGCTAAGCCTGCAACCGATTCGCCTTTTTCATTAATATCAACCAACGGCGGGAACATGACCGATTGCACGTTGCCATCATAACCACTTGTATTGAAATAAGGTGTAAACACGCCACCCGGTTCCTGTAAGCCGACAACAACCGTATCTCCCCGATTGATCGCCAATTGTGGAGAAGCAGCCGGATTCTCCGCTTCGATCCGCGTATCTTCCACAACAATTCCACCTGCGTTTGTTTCCGTCCCCTGATCCGCTGTGTTTTGATCCTCTTCAGCAGTATCCGGACTGCAAGCCGCCACCATCAGACTGAGTCCGACAATGGATAAGAATTTTGTGATTTTTGATGATTTCATTCGTTCCTTCTCCTTTTATCTACAATTCAACATATGTATTCCTATTGATTAACTAGGTTTATTAACCAATTACACCTCGGCGTAATTGCGTCCGGAGGCTTGGACCAACAGGATGTTGGTCATTCAGGCACTTCCAAGACACGTCGACCTTAGCCTGCGTTCCTCTATTCAGCAAATGTTTTTGTACTGAAAGCGAAGCGTCAGCTAAAGGGGAGTTGGACTCTCTCTGATTGAAATGCTTTCTGGCATTCATCTGAATCCAGTTAAAACAGATAATGCGATACAATTTTCACAAACGCTTTCTCAGTATTCAACAAAGCACGCTCATCAAAATCGAATTTCGGGTGGTGGTGCGGATAATGCGTCTTCTCATCCTCATTTTGTGCACCGACAGAGAAAAACGTTCCCGGTCGCTCCAGTAAATAATAAGCGAAATCTTCCGCTCCCATCGATGTCTCCAGATCGATGACCGCATCTTCAGAAAATACTTCCGAAAATAAATTCCGAACCAATGTCGTCTCTTTCGGGTGGTTGTACAAAGCGGGATATCCGTGAAGATAATCGATTTTGTAACCCGCATGGAATCCTTTTGTAATACCTTCGACGATGGAATAGATCTCTTCTTTCACTTGTTCCCGCACTTCTTTGTCAAAAGTCCGAACCGTTCCTTCCAATCTGGCCGTATCCGCAATGACATTAAAGGCATTCCCCGCTTGGAACACACCGATGGTCACAACCGCCGACTGCAACGGATTCACTCTTCGACTCACTATTTTCTGCAAGGAGTTAACCACTTCACTACCGACGACAATCGAATCCACCGTATTATGCGGCCTTGCACCATGCCCGCCTTTTCCTTCGATCACAATATCGAATTTATCGACAGCCGCCTGCTTATATCCTTCCCCAACTGCAATTTTCCCGAGCGGAATCCCGGAAGCTAGATGCGCACCAAACACATAATCCACGCCATCCAATGCGTTATCTTCAATCATGAACTTCGCGCCACCAGGAGGTAGCTCTTCAGCCGGCTGAAAAAGGAATACCACTTTCCCCTTCAGACTTTTCCGATATTGACTAAGCGTTTGCGCCGTACCGAGTAAAGCAGCCGTATGCCCATCATGACCACAAGCATGCATCACACCTGGATTCAACGACTTATACGGTGCATCCTCCTTCTCATCCTGAATCGGAAGCGCATCAAAATCCGCCCGTAACGCAATCGTCTTCCCCGGTTGCTTCCCTTCCAACACCGCCACAAGTCCATAACCACCAACATTCGTCCGAACATCCAACCCAAAGCTCACTAACTTCTCTTCAATGAACTTCGCCGTCTTCTCCTCTTGAAAAGAAAGCTCCGGGTGCTGATGCATATATCGTCTCCAACTAACAATCTCTTCAAAACGAGCATCCAAGTCAGCAAAAATCTGATTGAGCGTATCATCATTATTCAGGGTTCCCATTTTAATCCCTCTTTTCTTAATACCTATTATACTGATTGGTTTTATTATAGTCATAGTTCTCTAGAAACACAACACCCAAAGTCGATTGATTTTGTCGAATTTTTATATTTGGAGGAGTTTACTGTCTATTCCTGAAGAGGGGGCGTTGGCTTGTTGCACGAAACCATTGCTTACATCGCAAAGGGATTTAATAAGGAAGCCGATGTTTCCTTGACCGGTGAATCCATTCTTGTTATTCTAAGTCCCTATTCATCGCATCACATTGCTTACGTGGAGGTTTTTGGATGAATATTATGAAAACGATATGGAACGAACGATCCTATAAACAAACTCTGTCGTATATCATTCTTTTTCTTTGTTTTATTGCCTCGGTCATTTTTGTCAATCATAATCATTCCTTCTATCACAAGCCGATTGCTGAAGTGATCGAAACGACTTTGGTAGACACGACACCGATCAACGATTTAGATTCTCTTTTCACCCAACAATTAATTGCCAAACTAAAAAACGGACCCGAAAAAGGGCAAATGATTCATATCATGAATGAGTATTCGTCATCGGGCGCCTATGACCAAGCCTATCAACCCGGCAATGAATTATTTGTTTCCATTGATCCAGGTAAGGAAGAAAACGGAGCACTATCCGGAACGATTCTGGACGTCAAGCGTGATAAATACATGCTGATGGTCGCATGGGTTTTCATCTTCACCTTGCTCATCGTCGGCAAAAAACAAGGCCTGTTTTCCATCATCAGTTTAGCGGTGAATGCAGCTTTGTTATCATATGCATTGGATGTCTATGTAAATCATTTTGGAGTGAGCTTGCTTGTCATTTGCAGTATAAGCGCTGTTTTATTCACCGTTATTTCCTTAGTACTCATTAACGGTTTGAATGAAAAAACATATGCGGCTATTGTAGCGACGCTGTTGGGAACTTTTATATCGCTCTTCATTGCATATATTGCGTTATGGGCCACTTCTGAAAATGGGCTTCGTTATGAAGAAATGCAATTTCTGACCCGTCCCTATCAGGAAGTCTTTATGGCTGGTCTATTCCTCGGCTCTTTAGGGGGCGTGATGGATATAGCGATCACGATGTCCTCTTCGATTTTCGGGCTTTATGAAAAGAATCACAAGATCTCTTTACAAGCACTTCAACAATCAGGATTGGAAATCGGCAAAGATATTATGGGAACGATGACCAATATTTTGTTCTTCGTCTATATTAGTGGCTCGATTCCGATGATCATCTTGTATTTAAATAATGGGGTACCCCTATCCTATACGCTTCCCATGAACCTGTCATTGGAACTGGCCCGAGCCTTAGCGGGCGGTATCGGAATCGTCTTAGCCATTCCGATCAGTCTATATGCATCCATTTTCTTTGTCACTCGAAAGAAGGCGAAATCATGAGTGTACAACTATTACTCGGGGTCATTTTATTCCTCCTGATGGCGCTCGTTGGTGGAAAAAAAGGCGTGCGTTCTTTTTTCACGTTATTCCTGAATTTCGGCGTGCTTTTCTTTACGATCATTCTGATGTCGATTCCCAATGTCAACCCGATCCTATTAACCATCATTGCCTGTATCGTCATCAGTTGCATTAATCTGTTTTACATTAATGGCGTCAATCGAATCACCAAAACGGCATTCTTTTCTTCCATGATCACGATCGTCATCCTTCTCCTGTTCATTGTGTTCATCACAGAAAAAGCAATGATCCAAGGATTTGGCGAAGAAGAAATTGAAGAAATCGGGGCCTTCTCCCTTTTCATCGGCGTCGATTTTATAAAAGTCGCAGCTGCGGTGATCATCATGAGTACAATCGGTTCGATTACGGACATCGCCATTTCCATCGCTTCTCCGATGCGCGAGTTATTCCAACATAACCCCTCCATCGACCGGAAAGAGTTATTTACATTCGGATTGGAAATCGGCAGGGATGTGTTAGGTACGGATACAAACACCTTATTTTTCGCCTTCTTCGGCAGCTATCTTGGGCTGCTCATCTGGTTTAAGGACTTGTCCTATTCGTTTGGGGAAATTGTAAATTCCAAAGTGTTTGGCGCTGAAATGATTACCATCCTCTGCGCGGGGATTGGGGTCGCCTTGATCATTCCGATTACCGCATGGATTACGGCTTATTTTTTGGTGAGAGTGGAAGGGTAATCAATTACGCCTCGGCGTAATTGCGTCCAGATTTTGAATTGAGCAAAGCTCAATTAACTCCTTTCAAAATCTGTGATATCCGCCGGAGGCTTTATCTTCATTCAGCGGGCGTTTGGACACACGCTGAACAGGAAAACGAAACCGCAAACACTCGGTACCTATAGAGGCGAGTGTCTTCTGCTGAATGAAGATAAAAGAGACCTAAGGCACGGCCTAAAGGTCTCTTCTTAATGATTATCTCTTTTGAAATGAGCTGGATAAGGATCGATTGGGGATCGTCCCAATTAATTCGGAACACGCTCCCTTCTACTTTCATACCCTCTGATCAAAACGAATGATTGTATTTCCTAAAGCTTGGACGCCTTTTGCGATGAGTTCAAAGTCTGTCCACTCTTCGGCGCAATGGCTTTTTCCTTCTTGACTCGGAACAAAAATCATACCGACCGGTGCTATCTTGGCTAATTGGTTGCCATCATGACCGGCGCCACTTGGGAGACGATGCGTTGTTCCTACGGTTTCACAACTTTCTTCTATTAATTGTACGATCTCTTCATCGACAATAATAGAATCCGCATGGGATAACTGATTCATTGTGATGGAGACAGTTCGTCTCTTTTCCACTTCTGCAATTTCTCTTTGAATCTTTTCGATCATCTGATCGAGTGCTTGTAAATCCAATGAACGTACTTCAAATTCAAAAATGACACTTCCTGGAACCACGTTGGCACCATTCGGCTCTACAAAAAGGCGGCCTACTGTTCCAACGACTTGTTCTGCGTACTCCTCGTTTGCAACTTTTTCGATTGCCAACACAATTTCTGAAGCTGTCGTTAACGCATCAAATCGCATATTCATTGGTGTTGTTCCGGCATGATTCGCTTGTCCTTCAACGATGACTTTATGGCGTTGAATGCCTACGATTCCCGTTACAACACCTAATTCATGATTCGTTTGTTCCAGTACAGGCCCTTGCTCTATATGCAACTCAGCATATAAGGATAGATCGCCCGGCCGTAATGACTCTGTCGCCAAGTCTTCCGGTCTCCCCCCTACACTTGCCAAAGCATCCCGAAGAACAAGCCCGTCTCCGTTTGTGCGATTCAAGTCTTCTTGCGTTAAATTTCCGACCATGCCTCTGCTGCCAATCGTCGAAATCCCGAACTCACTTGCTTCTTCTCCCGTAAAGTCAACAACTAAAAGAGTATGTGCCAACTGAACATCTTTTTCATTCAACTGTCTGGCGATTTCAATTCCAGCAAGCACACCGATAATCCCATCAAATCGGCCACCGCCAACAACTGAATCCGTATGAGAACCAATCATAATCGGAGGAAGTTCGGGATTTTTCCCTTCGCGTTTGCCGATCAGATTCGATGCAACGTCAATTGAAACATCCAAACCACTATTCTTCATTTCATTCATTAACCACTCGCGGCTTTGCGTATGCCATTTCGTGAACGGTCTTCTCGTATAGCCCGGTTTATCTTCATCAATGATCGTCGCTAAAGCTAGGATATTGTCTTTTATCCGATCTGTATTCAGCTCGAAAACGGTCATTCCGCAAGCACCTTCTTTTCGTAGACTGCGGGAATGAAAGTGCCGTCTCCTTTTTCGCCAACTACTTGGCCATTGTAGACTTCTTTCCCTCTTACATAAGTCCGCTTCACTTTCCCACGGACTTCCATTCCATTATACGGACTCCAGCCTGCATTTGAATGCATTTTTTCTTCATCTAAAATTGACACTTCCGTCGGATCAACGATGATAAAATCGGCATCATAACCAACGGCTAATTTCCCTTTTCTATGCCCTAATCCAAATCGGTTGGCAGGATTTTCAGCCAATACTTTTGCCAATTGTAAAATGGAGATTCTGCCTTTTGCTACACCTTCGCTAAATAAAATCGGGAATAATACTTCGACGCCTGGTGCTCCTGAAGAATTTTTAAATATATTGGCATCGCTTTTTAAATGGATTGGCCAAGGGGCATGATCGGACGTCACCATGTCAATCTTCCCACTTGCCAATAAGTCCCATAACGCATGCATATCTGCTTCACTTCTTAAAGGAGGATTAATTTTCCCTTTTGCCTTTAAGCGCTCCATATCGTTTTCATTCAACACGAGGTAATGGGTACATGTCTCTGCCGTTGCGTCGGTTCCCTCCTGTTGGTAAGCTTCCACAAGATTGAAGACACGCGGAAATGTACTGTGGTGTAAATGAACTTTCGTGTCGGTAGCATGCGCTAATTCCAAAATCGTCAATGCCGCTGTCGACTCCGCCACTTTCGGTCTACTTTGACAATGGGCGATCGGATTATTCAGCCCTTCGTTCTCATATTTCTGAATGAACTTCCGGACAATCGCATCCGTCTCCGCATGGACTGTGACAGGTCTCCCTGTTTTGCGTACCTCTTTAAATGCTTCGTAAAGTTCCCCTTCATCGACTTTCGGGAATCGAACCGAATCTGTATTAAACAAAGAAATCTTAAATCCGCAAGCCCCTGAATCTGCCAATAATGCAATTTGATCCAGTCCATCATGAGGAGCGATCGTGGCTAACATGGCAACATCGACCACTGCTTCTTGTTTCAATCGTTCCTTTTTCTCTTCAAAAAGACGTTGTGTACAAATTAACTTATCTGCATCATAAGGCATTTCAACAATCGTCGTTACTCCTCCAGCGGCAGCAGAACAGGTCGCATTTGTAAAACCTTCATCTAAAGAGCTGAAACAATGCACATGCGCATCAATCACGCCCGGGAAAATATACTGTCCTGTCATATCCACCAATTCAAATTCTGAAGGTTTTTCTTCTGAAATCGAGATGATTTTTCCGTCTTTAACCGTTAAATAAGCATTGAACAATACTTTTTCCGGCAAGACGATATTTCCTTTAATTGTTTTTGAAGTAAGCATCTAATTCCTCCTATATTGAATGACTCTATGGTGACGTTTAGCGCTTGAACAATTCGACTAAAAATAGACTAATTTGAGGAATATAGCTGATTAACAATACATTGATAATCATAATTCCTATAAACGGTAAGATCGCTTTCGTAATTTGTTCCAATCGGATATTCGCAATTTGACAAGAAACAAATAGATTTACACCTAATGGTGGTGTACACATCCCAATTGCCAAGTTTGTAATCATGATCATTCCAAAATGAATCGGATCGATGCCTAAAGAGACAGCAATCGGTGTAAATAATGGCGCCAAAATAATAATGGCAACACTTCCATCAAAGAACATGCCAATCACAAATAATAAAATATTAATAATCAACAAGAACATGATTGGAGAATCCGTAACATTTCCAAAGAACATCGCAAGCTTTTGAGGTACACCTTCCCGAGTGAGTACCCATGCGAAAATTCCCGCATTGGCAATAATGAACATGACGATCGATGTCATAATCATGGATCTAGAAAAGATAGAGATTAAATCTTTGAACTTAATTTCTTTATAAACAAATACCCCGATGATAAATGCATAAGCTACTGCCACCGCAGCCGCTTCCGTTGGTGTAAAAATCCCACCATAAATTCCACCTAAAATAATAACCGGCATTAATAATGCGAGAATTGCGTCTTTAAAGGAGACCCATATTTCCCCTTTTGGTAAGTCTGCATCTCCCTTGTATCCCTTGATCTTCGAAATAATGAAAACCCCTAACATAAGCGAGAATCCAATCATAAGACCAGGTAAAATACCAGCTATAAATAGATCACCAATCGATACACTTGCAGCTACTCCGAATAAAATCATTGAAATACTTGGTGGTATAATAACCCCCAGTTCCCCAGAGATAGCCTGCAATGCCCCTGCGTAACTGCGATCATATCCCTTTTTAATCATCGCCGGGATAAGAATGGACCCTAACGCAGCTGTGGCAGCAATTCCTGAACCCGAAATCGCAGCAAAAAACATAGAAGTGACAACAACGACCATGCCCAGTCCACCCGTCATCCCTCCGACCAATGAACTTGCAAATCGCACTAACCGTCTAGCGATCCCGCCTTTTTCCATCAATGTCCCTGCAAAAATGAAGAAAGGAATGGCCATCAAGGAAAAGGAATCGATTGACGTAAAGGCTTTTTGGGCCAATACATTAATCGGAAGATCACTTGCAAATACAATGGCGATAACAGAAGCTAACCCGATAGCGACGGCAATCGGTACCGATAATGCCAATAATACGAAGAGGGACAACATAAGAGTGATTAACATATCAGATGACCTCCTCTTCTTCGGCTTGATTAATCGGCTCTTTGTGGATGATCAATTCCATGATGACTGCAATGGCATTCATCACTAATGCAGTAGCACCAATCGGGATCGCCATATAAGGAATCGACATTTTAATCTGCAGTGCCGGACTGAGTTGTCCGCCCACATTTCCTACAACTTGAATGCCCACGACAAGAAGAGTTGCGAAAAAAATCAAACATAAAAGATAGACAATGATTTTCAAAACTCTTTTCTTTGCATATGTAATATTCTCTGCCAATAATTCCACAGCAATGAGAGATTGTGTTCTCAATGCCAAACTCGCTCCTAAGAAAACGGATAGCACCATCAAATAGCGGGAAAGCTCCTCAGCCCATGTAATAGTATGATGAAAGAAATAACGTAAAACGACTTGAGCGATAATGACAACTGACATGGTCCCTAAACTAAAAGCAAGAAGGACTTTTAATCCTTTATTGATTTGGTCAATCAGTTTAATCACTTTTTCCATATTGCACGCTCCTTTTAACTTTATTCGTCCTCATCTCCCTTCCATGAGTGGTGAGATGAAGACGAATAGACTTCTAATTCAATAGTTTTTTAACCAATGCTCGGCGATATCTACTCGGCGTGCAAACCAAACCTTTTCCTTTTCTCTTGCATACTCAATAAATTCTCGGAGCGCTGACATTCGATAAGGTTGACCAATGATTCGCGGATGCAATCCGATTGACATCATCTTTGGCTGAGTTTCTCCCTCTTCCCATAAATAATCCAAACTTCTTTTCAATGAATCGAAAAAGTCTGTTGCGCTGCCATAGCCTTGAGGGCGAACGAATTTACCATCATTCAACGTTTGGGAATACGGTACAACTAAATGCTTCTTTCCTTTCACGTTTGTGTAATAAGGCAATTCATCATTATAGGCATCCGAATCATATAAGAATCCCCCGTGTTCAACGATCAATTCTCTTGTATGTTCTGAAGGGCCATATCTGCAATACCAGCCTTGAGGAGCAGATCCGCAAGTCTGTTCAATCGATTTTACCGCCCATTCCATATGTTGCTTTTCTTCTTCCCTTGAGAGTCTCCAAACTTTCTCCCATCTCCAGCCATGTGCACAAACATCGTTTCCAGATTCTTTTATCCAATCTCCCACTTCTGGATTTCGCTCGATTGCGATTGCACAACCAAATAACGTAAAAGGGACTTTTAAGTCATCAAATAGTCTTTGTAAACGCCAAATCCCCACTCTACTTCCATATTCAAAAACGGATTCAACCGCCAAATCTCTTCGATCATGGGGCATTAACGGCGTGAATTCGACAAAACTCTCATTCTCCGTATCGCCCAATGATTTCATTTGCTCCGAGCCTTCTTCATAATTGACCGCAATATTGACGACTACTCGCGCATCATTTGGCCAACGAGCCGCAAATCCTTTTCTTCCATAGCCGATATAATCTTGGCTAGGTCCTGGAATTTTAATTTCAGTTAGCTTCATCATGTCACCTCGTTCAATAGTATGAGATCCCACTGAAAACCGCTGTTTTCAATGGGTTTTTACTGTTTGCTACCAAGTTTACTGTTGAATCGCTTTGTGGATTTCACCGTACTTATCTTCATATTTTTTGTAAATTGGTTTCACTGCTTCTTTAAATGGTGCCAAGTCGATATCTTCTATAATTTCCATGCCGTTTTCAATTGCAGTATCTTTATATTCTTGTTCAAGCTTTTGTACAAACTCCCGTTGATGAGTTCCTGCTTCTTTTCCAGCTTCGAGTAAGACTTGCTGCAAGTCTTCAGGGAACGAATTGAATTTATCGTTATTCATCAAAATCATTCCTGCCGAATACATGTGATTCGTCACTGTCAAATAATCATGGACCTCATAATACTTTTGAGGAATGAGGACTGCGAGTGAATTCCCTTGTCCATCGACAATTCCTTGTTGCGCTGAAAGAAACAGCTCACTGAAAGGGATCGGTGTTGCAGACGATCCGAAAGCGTTTACAGTATCGATCTGAATTTGATTCTCCTGCGTTCTTAGCTTCAAACCTGCTAGATCAGAGAATTCACGAATGGGTTTAGAGTTCGTTGCAATATGATACGAGCCATTATCAATCCAATATAGATTTTTAAAGTTTGCTTCTTCCAATTGTTTTGATATTTCTTCTCCGACTTCACCGTCTAGTACTTCTTCAGCATGCTTGTGATCTGTAAACAAAAATGGAAAATCAAGCGCATTCACTTTATCGGCGAAATTCCCCATTGGACCCGTTGAAAGTAATGCAATATCAATGCTTCCAGATTGTACGGATTCAGCTGCTTCTCTTTCAGCCCCCAGCTCAGAATTCGGGTGAACCTGCACTTTAATTTGACCATTCGACTTTTCTTCAACAAGCTCTTGGAATTTCAATGCTCCTTCATGTAAATGAGAATCTAAAGCCCCACCATGTGCAAGAGTAAGCGTTTGCACACCATCGCCACTTTCTCCATTTCCCGAACATCCCACTAATAGAATCAATGCAACAGCTAGAACAAGCGTATTTTTCAATAACTTCTTCATTCCAACACCCCTTTTATCATTTTGTGATAATAAATAGTCACTACGTGATAATTATCATAATTGAATCCTATAAGAATAGCAAGATTAATTTTATTCAATTTCAAAATGATTGACTAAACTGTACTTTTTTTAAAGGTACTAATCTTTTTCTAGAAAAAAACGTGGAATGTCTGCGTAATCTAAAATCGATTACGCGAACATTCCACGTTTCCTTGAATAGAGGGTTGAGAAGCGAAACTATACAACCCACTTTCCAAAACCTTATTCTTCAGTTAATATATTTGATTTTTCTTTACTTTTTTCGTAATTTCATTTGCTGATTTTACTACTTCATCTATGGTTTTATTTAGAATGTCCTCCGGAAACCGCTCTTTTGGTCCCAGAATTGAAAGACTTGCGATCACAGAATTACTTTCATCAAAAATCGGAGCCGCTACTGCCAACGTGTCTGAATCCACTTCTCCTACAGTTTGTGCATAACCTTGATGGCGGATCTTCTCCAATTCATGTTCTAACTCTTCTCGAAAAGTCTCATCTGCTTCCTTCATAATTCCATTAATAAACTTGGAATTTTCAAATGCCAATATTGATTTTCCCGAAGCGCCACGATCCAATTGATGGATTTTACCGTTTTTAGTTAAATAGCCAATGAGTCTGTTTCCTTCAGCAAACTGCACTGTTACACCTACGTCTCCCCTTCTAACAACCAGTAGTGAAGTTTCATTTAGCCTTTCCGTTAAGCTGTCCATAATCGGGCGAGATATCGTCAAAAGGTTCTGATCAATTTGTTGGTGTAAACTTCTTGCTAAATCCATAATGCGCATCCCTAAACTAATCTGCCCCTTTTCCCTTCTTTCAATTACCCCATTCAATTCAAGCGTTTTAACGAGCCGATAAGCTGTACTCTCGGGTAAAGGTACCCTTTCCGCAATCTCTCCGACCGTTAACGTTTTTCCTGATTCCGCGAGAACAAACAATATATCCAATGCCCTTCCCACCGTTTGTGTCTGATTCAATTTTACACTCCCTAACCCTTTTCAATACTTATCATGGAAATCACTCAACCCATTTTATCATTACATGAAAAAATAAATCCGTTTTATGATAATCTGAACTTAGCAAATCTAGGCAACCTAGTCAACCTATGTCTTTCATTGTATTCATTTTTCCATCTAATCCTACTAAAACTATGAAGGTGTATCGACCTCATTCTTAAACAGAATATTTTCGTTGTTAGAGGTTAGATGTTTTCGCTAAATTACTCAACTATCCCCTCCATAATTTTCGTGGTTAGACAAAATAGCCGTCTCTATTTTCAGTCAAATTCAGTATAGCATTTTTCCAATAACCCTAGATTCCTATAAGAGGCCCAGATAAGATGATTCCAATGAAAAAAGGAAGGAAAACCTTAAGCTAGGGTTTTCCTTCCTAAGAAACACTCATGATCAATTACGCCTCTGCGTAATTGCGTCGGGATTTCTGCGTTTTCAGCATAAATCAAGTCACTTTTGGACGTAGCGAACTTAGACTGAAACCCCTGATGATTTTGAGTAGAACTCGATTAAATTGAGTACATTCCCGGTCCAATTAAAGCTAGGCCAATCGCAACGATAATAAGCATTACATTGTATTCATAGCCACCTGCTGTATTTGAAAATCCTTTCGCGCCATGAACTTTCGCAATTGCACCAATCATAATAATAGTAATGAGCGTCGCCCCAAGCGGTAAGAATATCCCTAAAATGAATAACACGCCGGCAACTAGCTCAAATATACCACTTACGGCTGCAACTAGATTACCTGGCTTGATCCCAATCGACTCAAAAAATCCTCCAGTTCCTTTGATCCCATATCCGCCGAACCAACCGAATAATTTTTGTGTACCGTACAAGACAAAGACCAATCCAATCATAATTCGAATTAATAAAACTCCTAAATCTAACATCTAAAAATCTCCTCCATTAATTTTAAAATTTTCCGTTTCCCATCAAATATCACAATAACTTTTTTATCCGATACCATTCGTCACACGATCGACCTGATCAAAAATCATATTCCGCGTCTCTTTCTGCCTGAATCTTTTTATACGTTTCTGTTAATAACACAGTGTCTTCAACTAATCGTTCGAGGCGAAAGAGGATATCGTCATTCACAATTTCTTTCCGGTGAAAGTCCTTTTCTTCAATAAAAACATAAGTTTGGACAATTTGAGCTTTCATATACGCCAAGATCGGCTTCAATTGCTGTTCCACCATTAAATAATGCTTCGGTGAACCGGCAGTTACGACAGTACTAACGACTTTGTCACGAAAAGCGTTGACTGGCAGTAAGTCAAAGATGTTTTTAAGTGTTCCCGGAATAGACGCTTGAAATGTTGGCGTCCCAATAATAATGGCGTCCGCCCCCATTATTTTTTCCGTCACATATTTTGTATCTCCGTCATAGTCAAAATAATTGCGGCCATCGCTAAATTCCATAGTGTACTCTGCTAAATCTAGCAGTGCCACTTCATGCTGCGGATATTTCTTTTCAAGCATTTCGACCGTTTTTACCATTGCGGTTTTTGTCTTTGAACCAACAACAGAGCCAGCTAATGCTACAATTTTCATAATTTCTCTCCCCTTTTTTACTGAGTGGCTGTATATTTTTTTATTGCTGGAATGATATCATTCCCGATGATTTCAATGTTTTTCATAATCTTGTCAAAAGGAACACCGCCGAAGTCAATTTGAGCCATAAAGCGTTGCATTCCATAGAGTTCATGTTGGTAAAGCATTTTTTCAATAATTTGCTCTTTATTTCCAACCATTAATGCATCACGTGTATCAGGCGCTTGAGCAAATTGCTGTTTCGGATAGCCGCTCCCTCGAATGGCTTGGAAACCGCCATTAATATGCGGATACATGCCTTGCAGCGCTTCTTTCGTTGTATCCGCAACATAGAACAGACTCGTTGTCGCAATCGGCAATGTATTTGGATCAAAGCCACTTCGTTCAGCAGCTTCCCTGTAAGCATCAACAGAAGGTTTAAAATTAACAGCCGGTCCGCCTAAAGTAGTTAACATCATTGGAATCCCCATATACCCTGCTTTAATGGCACTTGCAGGCGGTCCACCGACAGCTCTCCAAATTGGAAGTGAGCCATTTTTTGGCTGCGGTAGAATCCGTGCGTTTTGTAATGGGGCACGGAATTCACCTTGCCATGTCACGTACTCTTCTTCGTTAATTTTTTTGAGTAGCTCTAATTTTTCTTCAAAGATTTCTTCATAATCTTGTAAATCAACGCCCAGTAATTGATAAGCCCCTACACGAGAACCACGACCAGCAACGATTTCTGTACGGCCATCCGAAATTAAATCAATGGTAGCGAAATCCTCATACACGCGTACGGGATCGGAAACGCTTAGTACTGTTGCCGAGCTTGTAATTTTAATTTTACTTGTTGCCTGTGCAATCGCCCCAAGCACAACCGTATGCGCCTGCGTCGTAAAATATGTCTGATGACTTTCACCAACACCAAATACTTCTATACCAGCTTGTTCTGCTAATTTGCTTGCCTCGATTAATTCCTGTAGACGTTGTTGAGCTGAAGCACGCTCGCCTGTCAATGGATTGGCAATGTGATCTCCCAACGAATATAGCCCAAACTCCATGCCGTTTGCCGGGTTGATTCGATATTTTTCCATCATTAACTCTCCTCAATTCGTTGTTGTTTTTTTCAATTCCCACGATGCCCTTCTAAAAAGACAGCGATATTTTCCACCTCTTTAATTGATCAATCAAGTGATAAAGTAAAAAAATATTTCATTCTGTATTTTCTTTTCCGCTGTTCCTTGTATATGCAAAACGCCGACTTATGTCACTGCTCAATCGTAAATGATGCAGAACATTTATCATCATTATTTAATCACTCAAATGATAAAATTTAATCAATTGGCTTCAAACGAGCTTCGATTTCAGCACGTTTCCCTTCTAAAAATGCTGGTAAATCCAATTCTTTCCCAAGCGCCTCAATTGTTGAATCTCTTGTAAATCCCGGTCCATCTGTCGCAATTTCAAATAAAATCCCATTAGAATCACGGAAATATAAACTTTGGAAATAATAACGATCAATGACACCAGATGAAGCAAATCCATGTTCTTTCACAATTTGAGCCCAGTAATGAAGCTCTTCTTCGTTTCTTACACGGATCGCTAAATGATGAATACTGCCACGACCTGGTTTTTCACTAGGCCCTTCTTGCTGCTTTAGCACAATTTCTCCAAATGCTTGCCCGGCAACAGACTGATAAATGCCTTCCTTCTCCGAACGGGTAATCTCCGCATAACCAAATAGATCCTTTAATGTTTTGGCTGTTCGATTCAAATAACGGACGGTGATTTCCGTCGGTCCCATTCCTAAAATACGATGTGCTTGATCTACAGTTGATTCTTCCCAAGGCGACCAAAATTCTGGCACTTCTTCTCCGTTATTATTGATTAAAATGAGCCGCAACCCTTCCGAGTCTTCAAATGGAAGCGCTGCTCGGCCAGCATATGTTGTGATCTCATCGTGTTTTACATCGAATTGTTCAAAACGCCTTTTCCAATAAGTTAAACTTTCAATCGAAGGCACAAGCAAGCCAATTTTTGTAATAGCGTTTGTTCCCCGCACCGTTCTGCCAGCCATCGGCATTTCAAAAAAGGATAGTTCCGTACCCGCGCTTCCTGTTAAGTCCCCGTAAAATAAATGATACATCGATGGACTGTCTTGGTTGACGGTCTTTTTAACACGCCGCAAACCCAGCACTTCCGTGTAAAAATGGTGATTCGTTTGCGCATTTTTTGTGATCATTGAAATATGATGATGTCCTGGTATTGTGTACATTTCTATTCCTCCCATTTTAATTTGACTAGTCAAATGATAGTGTAAAAAAAATTACTCGGGCGGTAATTCTCTTTTTTGGCTATATTTATGCACACGTGTCATTAGCTTGTATAATGTTTTCTCTTCTTCTTTCGATAATACATCTTCAAAAAACGAAGATTGAAATGCTAGTTGAGCAGGCATTGCCGCTTCTAAAATCTCATCAGCTTTCTCAGTTAAGCTAATCGTTTTTGTTTTCCAGTTTTGTTTACGTACAATATACCCTTCCTTTTCAAGACGGACGAGCATGCGAGATATGCCGCCTTGTGTAACTGTTACTTTTTCAGCTAATTCACTTTGCGTGAGTGGTTGGTATAGTTGAATTTGCGCAAGGACATCGAATTGTGCTGTTGTTAAATTAAAGCGTTTTAAAAATTCATTCGACAGATGATTGCTTTGGTTTGTGAATCGCATTAAGCGCAACCAAATGAGTGAACCGACCGTATTATTACGCATTTTGCAACCTCCTCATTGCTTATCTTAATTATCACTTTACCACGCAACTGATGACCTGTCAATACTAAAGGCTTTAATTCAAGATATACGATTCACACACAGTTCGGTGAAAGAATAGCGACTTATTTTTTTGCATCTAGTTAATTTTCGGGGCTGATCGAACAGCCCCTATTCTTCCTATTGCATAGGCTGCCTACTTTACGTAGGACCCCATGCCAATAATTCTCCATCCTGCGCTTGTATATTTTTTATGCATATCAGTTATTTTGCAAATGGATCTTTATCGTCATACTTATTGTAGTGCACGACATCTGACTCCAGATAGCGATATACGTCGTCGACAATTTCGATTCCTTCTACTTTAGATCGTTGTTCTATGATCGCTGTGTTTTGACCTGGATAAAACACCTGTTCAAATCCCGGCGCCGGTTTAATATGATTTAAATCGCTCATCGTTTTTGAAATGTTTTCTTTGAACGTTTCCAAATCTGTAAAATAAGCTGGATTGATCACAATATGAAGTTGCCCTAGATTACGCCCTTCACTTAAATCATGGTACATGGATGAGACTTTGTTTCCGAATGGCAATCCGAGTAAAACACCTGTCAACACATCCACCATCATCATTAAACCATAGCCTTTCGGTCCTGCAATCGGGAGCAAAGCATTTACTTTAAACGGATCTGTTGTCGGTTCACCGTTTTTATCCACCGCCCATGTATCAGGGATGGGTTCATTTTTCGAGCGCGCATGTAGAATTTTCCCCCATGCTTGGACTGTCGTCGCCATGTCAAAGACGATCATATCATCTTCTTTCCCTGGGGCCGCAAACGCAATTGGATTTGTCCCATAGTACGGCTCAACTCCTCCGAAAGGTACGACCATCGGATCTGATTGAACAACCGAAAGTCCAATTAAGCCTTCTTTAGCCGCCTGTTGGACATAGTATGACAGTGCTCCACTGTGACCGATTTTTCTAACGCCCACTACTGCAACTCCAGACTCTTTCGCCATTTTGATGGCGTGGTCCATCGCTTTTTTAGCAGCCACATGCCCAACACCGTTATCGCCGTCAAATATCGCTGAGCTTGGTCCCGTTTTTTCAAAAGTGAATTTTGGACTTGTCGTAATTCCACCTTTCGCGATTCTCTCAGCGTAATAATCCACTCGCATAGCCCCGTGAGAATGAACACCTCGTAGATCTGCATGGACTAAGACATCAGCTACGCCCTCTGCATGTTCTTCCAAAAGACCGGCTTTATGCAACTTCGCTGTAATTAATTTTTTCAATTCTTTTTCCGTAGTTTTCAAACTAAACAACTCCTATTAATGTAGAATTTTTTTATTCTTTGTATGCTAGAACATATAATGATTCAATCAATGCTTGAACACCTATTGCTAATTCTTCTGGACTTGTATATTCCAACGGATTGTGACTAATCCCATCACGGCTTGGCACAAAGATCATCGCTGTCGGTACAATGGGCGCAATGATTTGAGAATCATGGCCGGCACCGCTATGCATCATTTTGTAATTCAATCCTTTTTCTTTCGTCTGTTTCTCAATAGCATCCACAATTTGTGGATCCATTGGAATTGGATCCTCATCCATCCACATATCAATTGTCGTCTCGACTCCGGACTCAGCGGAAATACCGTCGATGATCGTGGTGAGTTCCTCAGTGAACTTGACGAGCATGTCTTTTTCCGTGTGGCGAACATCCAATGTAAATAAGGCATTCCCCGGAACAACGTTGACGATACTTGGTTTGACTTCAATTTTTCCAACTGTCGCAACAAGCGGATCGCCATATTCTTTCGCTTTGTTAATCACGTCTTGGATCATTTGACTCGCTGCCAATAATGCATCTTTACGATACCCCATCGGCGTTGTACCTGCATGGTTCGCTACACCTGTGACTTCGATCGTAAAACGTCTTTGACCGACAATGTTATGGACGACCCCAATCGCTTTTCCTTCTTTTTCTAACACATTCCCTTGCTCGATATGGATTTCAACAAAACCTTTTATATCATTTCGCATCGCTTTTGTTTCATCCCTAAAATCAAAACCTGCTTCTCTCATGGCATCGACAAAACGAACACCATTGAAGTCTTCTATGTTTTCAACATCTGTTTTCTTAGCTAGTCCCATCAAGTTTTTAGAACCCCAGAAAGCATATGGGAAGCGACTTCCTTCTTCTTCAGCAAACGATACGACTTCAAGATTACGAAGAGGCTGACCATATTTGGCTTTTAAATGCCGAAGCGCTAAAATCCCGGCTAAAATGCCGAATGCACCGTCTAATTTACCGCCATTTTTAACGGTATCGACATGAGAGCCCGTTAAAATGGTTTCATCGCTATATTTACTTCCTTCTAATCGTCCAAATAAATTGCCGATGTCATCATAACGAGTCGTCAATCCATCTTCTTGCATCTGTTTTTCTAATGCTTTTTGCGCCTCAACCCACTCGTTTGTATACAATAACCGCGTAACTCCACCTTCGGGATCCTTCCCGAATTCACCTAGCCAGTCTACAAGCTGAGCAACTTCACTTGTTAAATCTTTCATAATACATCTGTCCTTTCTATTTTCATTACGAATTCATATTATTATTTTTTAGTACGTCCTGAACTTTCTCCTATTTATGCACTCATCTCTTTTACTTTCGGACCTTCTTTAAAGAACATCATAATGACAAGTCCTATGGCCAAAACAATGACTGCTGAGTAAAATCCCGTGGCCATGCTGCCTGTTTTATCAGCGAGAAAACCAACAAACCAAGGAGCAATTACCGACGAGATCATCCCCATGAAATTATAGAGACTGAAGGCAATCCCATACGCTGATTTATCGACGTTTTCAGAAACAGATGCAATTAGAAGTGGATCCAGCGCAATCTTACCAAATAGCCCATAAACCACTAACGCAGTGATCAATAACGCGGTACTATGCACATAGACCGTTGCCCATAATGCAATTGCTGCAATCGGAATGAGCACAAAAGCGAAAGGTTTCCTCCGACCTAAGCGATCCGAAATAGCACTTGCGACAAGCGCTCCCGGTATTGAAGCCAATGGGACCAAAGCTGCTATCAAACCAACTTGACTGCCATGGAAGCCCCTTTCAGTTTCCAAAAACTTCGGCAACCATGTGACGATGACCGTAAAGCCGTAAATGGAACAAAATAAGACAAGAAAGGTAACCAACAGATTGCGGTTTTTCAGTAATGATAGCACCGAAACTTTTTCACCTGTATCGGATGACTCCTTGCGTTGTTCACGTTGTTTCGAAACCTGATCTGGATTTTTCTCTTTAACTAGTACTGCAATTAGGATTCCGACAAGAACCGTTAGCACACCGAACACATAAAACGGAACGCTCCAACTCATGCCCTTATCTAACACTAGGGTGCTCGACAAAACAAAACCTAACGCAATCCCAATCCCTGATCCACTGTTAATAATGGCACTGCCTATCGTTCTTCGTTTTTCTGGAATGGCTTCAGATGATAAGGCAAATTGGGGACCGTAATAAGTTGCCGAGGAAATTCCCGCAATCGCACGAGCTACCAAAAAGCCCGTGAAACCGGCCATAAGACCACTGACACCTGTTAAAATCCCATATAAAATAAACCCAATGACAAGCAACTTTTTCCTGCCGAATTTATCACTAAACGCTCCGGCCGGAATTTGCGCAATCGTGTACGTCAGAAAGAAGATACTATTGACCAATCCAAGCTGGGTATTATTCAGGTTATACTCTAACCCGATCTCCCCTAAAATAGGATTTAAAAAATATTTATTGGCATTGATGAACATCCATCCCAACGTGAATGCAAATACTACTTTCCACCAATACGGAATCATAAATTTCTTATTCTGTTGCATTTGAGGTTGTGTTTCCCTTGGCGTCATAAAATTACCCACCTACCCTTTCATAATTGTCGCAGGGACACACAGTTATAAAAAACATCCCACCACATGTTTACTTTTCGATCGGTTGACCATTTTCGAATACTACTTGCCCACCAACAATTGTCGTCTTCACTTTCCCTTTAAAGGTCATCCCAACGTAAGGCGAGTGCTGATGACGGTAAAACAAATCTTCCTTCTTCAGTTCAAAACTCTCATTTAAATTAACAAGTGCCAAATCCGCATCATACCCCACTGCAATTGTTCCTTTCGTGGATAGTCCGAACAATTTTGCCGGGTTTGTCGCTGTTAATGCTACAATTTTTTCTAACGGAAGATTGCGTTTAAAATACCCTTCAGTCAACATAATATTTAAAGTGGACTGCGCTCCGGAAATCCCTCCCCATCCTTCAAAATAGTTGTCTGTTATAGTTTTCATAGATGTCGGTGCTGGTGAATGGTCGGAGGCAATGACGTTAATTTCTCCGTTAGCGACCGCTGCCCATAAATCTTCGACTTCTTCTTGATCTCTTAATGGAGGAGCACATTTCGCCAATCCTCCTTTTTCTTTTAAGTCTTTTACTGTCAATGATAAATAATGTGGGCAGGTTTCAACTGTTACATTTACGCCTCTTTGTTTTGCATCATTGATCACCTGAACCACTTTTCGGCTACTTGCATGGACAATATGAAGTTTACAGCCTGTTGCTTCCGCATAAGAAATCACTCGTCTAACCGCTTCAATTTCAGAAATAATCGGACGTGATTCAACATAGTCTCTTGCAGTGGTTTTCCCTTGTCTTTGTTTTTCTTGCGCAAGTTGATCAGTAATAACCGTACTTTCAGCATGAACAGCTAAAAGGGAACCTAGGGATGCAATCTCTTTCATCCCCTTATAGATCGTTTCATCATCCACATTATTGAAGTCAGCAATTCCACTCGGTGACATAAACGCCTTAAATCCAATTACGCCATTTTCGTGTAGGTCCTTTAAATCATCAATATTTTCCGGTACAAGCCCACCCCAGAATTGGGGATTGACAATGGATTTTTCATCGGCAGCTGAGCTCTTGAGCGCTAAATTGACCTTATTAATGGTCGGTGGTGTACTATTCAACGGCATATCAAAAAATGTCGTAACTCCGCCGGCAGCTAAGCTTCTGCTTCCTGTCTCTAATCCTTCCCATTCTGTTCTACCCGGTTCGTTAAAATGAACATGTGTATCGATTAAACCTGGAAGGATATGAAGTCCTTCAGCGTTTATCTCTTTATCCGCTGTTGCCTCCAAAGACTTGCCCACAGACACTTCTATAATCTTTCCATCCTTGATGGCGATATCTCCTTGAATAATTGAATCTGCCGTAACGATCGTCCCATCTTTTATAATTAAATCGTAATTAACCATTATTTATCCCTCCAGTATCTGTTTTCCGTTAATGACTTCACCTATAACTACGTTTCTTCATTTGCCTGTTTTTTCAATGCGAGCACGGTTATTGCTCCGCAACTCCAGCACACTATAAAGAATAAACGCTGAAACAATGCCCACAATCCATGACATATCATAAAGTGGTTTAAAGAATGGGATGAAATTGCCGATTAAGCTCAGCACCCCTGCTACCGTTGATGTAATGAGGGCATTTCCATTAAAACCATTCCTATAATTGTATTTTCCGTTTTTGGAATACAATTCTCCTAAGTCAAGTTCTGTTTTTGACACTACAAAATAATGAGCGAGCATAACGCCTGTTATCGGAGCTAATAAGCCGCCAACGATATTTAAGAATGTAAAGATACTTGTCGCTTTCTCCATCAGTTTCCAAGGCATGACTAGAATTCCAATGACAGCAGCAATCATTGCGCCTGATTTAAATGTAAGTTTTTTCGGGAAAAGTGATGCTAGTTGGTAACCGGCCGGAACAATATTCCCCGTTACATTCACCGATAAGGTTGTTAAACATAGTGTTAGCACCGATATCCCGATTGCAAAAGCACTATCAAATCGAGCTACAACATCCAGTACATTCCAAATGGGTGTACCAAAGGCAATTTCAGAGCCCACAATAATCGAAATACTTGCGATGGCAAACAATAAATAAGTCACAACTAAACCTACCGTTTGGCCAACCGCCTGAACCTTCGTAGAGCGAGCCAATCTAGTGAAATCAGAGACATTGACAATTGGAGCTGCCCAGGCAGCAATTAATGCAGTGATTCCTGCTAAAAAGACAATGACTGGATTTCCGCTAGCCCCTGCACTTGTATATGCCAAGATCGGACCGATACCTCCAGCTAATTTAATGGCCCAAATCGCCATACCCCCAAAAACAATATAAACAAGCGGAGATAGGATATTTGTAAACTTCCCTAAGAATCCCATTCCTCCATAAATTAAAGCAACATTAAATAACCAGAATAGTAGAAATGAAATTAACCCGGGTAATGATAATCCGAAAAAGTTCCAGTCTCCACCTAATGTTGAAAACGCCGGCCAAAGCTTTGCGATGAGAATATATAACGCTTGGCTTCCTGCAAAAGTTTGAAAACCAAACCACATGATCGCCGCAATAACCCCTCTTAACACACCTGGAAACATTGCACCTTTTGTCCCGTAAGAGGAACGTATTAGCATAGCAAAAGGTAAGCCATATTTAGATCCTGCATGGCCATTCAGAACCATTATTGCTGCTATTAAAATTGACGCACACATGATTATGGAAAATACTTGTCCAACAGACATCCCTAAAGCAAACAGTCCACCAACAGCAATATAGTTGGGGATATTATGAACTGAACCCATCCATACTGACGCATAATTTCCGACTTTCCAGCTTTTATCTTCTGGAATTGTCGGCAAAATGTCTTCGTTAAAACCCGCTTTTTTTAATTGCTCTCGATTGATTTGCTCCAATCGAAACCCTCCTTGATTTTGACAAATTAGCATTTCGATCATTCATCCAAGCCTATCTGGCATTTGTATGGGTAGTCGATCCGCATTTAATTATTCACTGCTATATGAACCATTTCAGCCGAATAGCATATTCATTTCCTACCTTCAATTACTTTGAGTAAACTTGAAAAATACTTTTCCAACCCCCAAATCCTTCAAAAATGGGCCTTGTCCAAAATATTCTCCTTTTCGATTTCCTACATGCACTTCCTTATTTGTACAAACGTACAGATTTCTTCTCCTTCCCTTCACAATCCATAGGTTACTTTTAGTAACATATGAACTTAATATACACATAATATACCCCTGGTTACAATTCGTCAATATAAATGTGTCGATTTTGTTAAAATTTAAATGGATTCTTCTATAACAAGCGCTTTTGTTCAATTTCAGACTGCTGGATATCCTACTATATCCTTTGCCTAAGTCTCCCTACTCATAAGACTTTCTTTAAAGAACGCATAATCTAATAGCCTTATTGATCATTTCTACTTTTATTGATGTGCATATTACTCTTCGTTCGTATCACACAATAACGTTAAGCAACGAAAATGCAGATGCTATAATAACGCGCCAACAAACTATGTATTTTTCATAAAAACACTTAAATCATATCCGACGGATGTATTTCTGTAGTATAATAAGTGAAAATAATTTATTATTAATAATTAATAGGTAATTAATAATATCCAAAAGGAAGAGAGGTGAAGAAATGATGGAAGAAATACAACAAACGCATTTGTGTAATAAAGTAGAACATTCTTATCAACTAATCGGTAAAAAATGGATAGGTCTTATCATTCATTCGATTCTTGATGAACCAAAACGGTTTAGTGAGATTCATGCTTATATTCCTGATTTGAGTAAGCGCGTGCTCAACGAACGCATCAAAGAATTAGAGGAATACGGAATCATTCTTCGAAATGTGATTGCAGATCGACCAGTGCGAATCGAATATTCCTTAACAAGAAAAGGAAAGGAATTAGGGAAAGCTCTCAAATCTGTAGAATCATGGGCTGAAAAATGGTTATAAGTCTTAAAGTACTATTTGAAAGTACATGACCAGAAAAATAGATAACGAATCAGTATTTTATACTGTCGAGGATTAGTTTCAGGGAAATTGGTTGACAGTTATTGGTGAAGCAGGCGGGATGAGTAAATTACTTAAATTGTTTACACCGCTGGTTAACGGAGTTTACTTGACTATCCTCGGTTTCCAGCTACGTGGGATGTTCCTAGAGGGAATGATGGGAGTTAGTGATACGTCGATTACAATTCAACCAAGGAGTGTGATTTTCTCTTTTTGCTCATGCTGCTATTATTGCTTCGTTTACTTCGATGGCAGGTATCAGTATTAGTTCTGTGTTAAGGGAACCACTTGACCAAAGGACAATTTTAAGTACGGCTCTTTCGATTGGGACAGGGGTGATGTTCTTACCGTCAACAATCTTCTCTGCCTTGCCGACCATCTGCAATATGTGTTTAGCAATGGCGTGATGGTCGGAATGCTGATTGCTATTTTATTAGAACAGGATTGGCATCTGCAAAAAGAGCAGGCCGATTAACATCGTCCAATCCAAGATACAATTAATTTAGATATAGTATTGGATTTGCTATACGGCCCTATCTACTTTCAGATTCTTATCTATAAGTGAAACGTGGATTCAACATTTATCAATGTATTTGTCGATCAGGTGATGAAAGGCATTTGTTACACCTTAATAACTGGAGTAGCGTCTAGATGTTCCTGGTGAGGCTCATCAATTGATCATCGATTCAATGCTTCTTGCGCTTTACACGGAAGGACAATAAGATGCCAGCTCCTCCCAATATAGATGCAATTAGAAAAGCATTTTGAATCCCGTCCATTGTTGCTTGTGTAGTCGGTTGAATAGATGACTGTAAAGATGCATTACTCATAACGGATACAAGTATCGCAGTTCCAATGGATCCGCCAACCATCCGGATTGTATTACTCATTGCCGTACCATGGGCAATGAGATGGGCAGGCAAGTCATTAATACCGGCTGTCATTAACGGCATCATCATCATAGAGACACCGATCATCATTATGAAAAATATCGTCGCAATCCATACAATACTTGTATCAAGTGACAAGTTTGCATACAAAATCAACGCCGTCGTAATTAAGGTAAAGCCACTTATAGAAAGCCACTTACCACCAAATTTATCAAATATCTTCCCAGTTACCGGGGACATAACGCCCATGATCAGTGCCCCTGGAAGAAGCATTAATCCTGATTCTAGAGCGGTAAAGCTTACTACATCCTGCGCGTAAATTGGTAATAGTGTTTGTGTTCCTACCATAATCGCAAATACTAAGACAGACAATATAGTTGTAACTGCAAACATTGGTGAGTGAAAGACGCGGAATTCCAACATCGGCTGTTTCAGCTTCAACTGTCTTACGATAAAGATGTATAATGCTACCACTCCAACGCTAATTGCCCCGATAACTTGCGCGCTCATCCATCCAGCTGTACCCGCGATACTAAATCCATAAAGTAGCCCGCCCCATCCAAAGGTGGAAAAAACGACAGATACAAGATCTATTTTCACTTGCTTTTGTTCGGTTACATTTTTCATCAGGAATATTGCTAACAGTAAAACAATCAAAGCAACTGGAAAAACAGTGTAAAATAGGGATCGCCATGAGAAGTGAACAATGAGCCAGCCCGCTAATGTTGGACCTATTGCAGGGGCAAACCCTGTGACAAGACCAACCAGCCCCATTGCTGATCCTCTTTTCTCAGGTGGGAAAAGGGTCAGCATAACCGTCTGCATTAAGGGCATCATTATCCCAGCCCCGACGGCTTGAACAATTCTTGCCAAAAGCAAAACAGAAAAACTAGGTGCGAGTGCGCCTATCAACGTTCCGAGTGAAAAAATACTTAACGCAGCAACCAAAAGATGCTTGCTTGAAAACCTTTCTATAAAAAATGCCGTAATCGGTATCAATATGCCATTCGTTAACATAAACGCCGTTGTCAGCCACTGGGCTTGACTCGGATCGATTTTAAAATCGATCATGATAGGGGGAATGGCTATAATGATTAACGTTTGATTCAAAATGGTCACAAAAGACGCTGATAACAAGATTCCAATAATAAGATTGCGATTAAATGACTGTTTTTCAGCTATCATCTATTTTCAAACTCCTATCCATCAAACTTATTTTTCTAGTGCTTCACAAAACAAATGGATCGTGTTGCTTAAAAACGATTCTTCCCATTCATGCAGGAAATGGTCTTTCCATAATGACGTGGATGAAAAATAGCCATATAACGTTGTTAAGAAAATAATTGCCTGCGCTTCGACGTTCGTCTCTTTCATTCGATTTCTCTCTTGCATCGAAGTGAAATAAGCGATAATGAGCTCTTTAAGTTTCATCGTATTTTTAGCGATGGCCTGATTTAACTCTGGAAAATCGCTTCTTTCTTGAATAGCAATTAAAAAAATAGATTTATTTTTATTCATCAATTCAAAATAGGATTTCGCTATTAATGTTAAATCCGTTTCCAAATCCCAAACAATATACTCCGCAAAGATTTTTTCAAAGCGTGGAATATACGAAAACTTTTCCACGGCTGATTCAAAAACGCCCATTTTGGTTTTAAAGTGTCGAAACACCGTCATTTCACTCACATCAGCATGTTGGGCTATTTCCTTTATCGTCACCGATTGATAACCTTTGTCTTGCATTAAAGTTAGTGCTGCCTGAAGTATTTTATCTGAAGTATTTTGCATCCTGTTCCCTCCCATTACGATTTGAATCGATTTGTATATGCCAATCCTTTTGATTGTTAGTTAGTCATAACTAACATTTATACTAAAAAAAATGAAGCGTTGCTATTTATTTTTACAAATCGTGTTGATGATAACTGTCATTGAATATATTTTTCCGCTTATTTTATTCATCCTCCACACCTATTTTTATACTTTCCAATTTAAAAAGTATAAGTTCATCATAAACTAATAGTGTTATGGAAAACAATCTACTTGCCTGGTGTACAAGAACGTGATTAAAAAAAATTCCATTGAATCCACTACGATGCACGGAGCTACGTCCTGTCGACTACGTGTCCTGTGTTTCCCTGACCGAAGAAAATATTCTTGTTAGTTTAAATCACTATTCATCGAATCGTAATTGTTCACACTAGTGGGTTGCGGTTGAATGTCCTCTTCAACAAAAGTAAAAAAAGACTTACAAACAAACTTTTTTTACATCATACTTGTTCTTTGATTGCTGATCTGGTTTAAGAATTTGTCCTATTCGTTTGGGGAAATCGTTAATTCCAAAGTGTTTGGCGCTGAAATGATTACCATCCTCTGCGCTGGCATTGGGATCGCCTTGATCATTCCGATCACCGCTTGGATCACGGCTTATTTTTTTGTGAGAATGGAGGGGAAATAATAGTGCCAAGTTCTAAAATAACTTAGCATTATTTTAGAACTTGGCACCATTTGTTATCTATCTGATTAAACATCACTAATCTGCAATTTATCCTTTGTAGCTTCATTTTTTTCTGATACAGCTACTTTTAACTTACGATCTGCAATCTCCTCCATGTTAAATTGTTCTCGAGCCAAGATGCCTGCCACTTTTGGTGCAGTCCATAATAAAGGACATAATAGTAAGGATACTGGGACGGCCGTCACAACAATAAATGACTGAATCGCTCCAATGCTTCCTTCGCCTATCGCTAATAGAACAATCGCGACTGCCCCCATAATGACTGCCCAAAAAACGCGCATACTTTTCGCTGGATTACTATCGCCCGTAATCGCAACGGATATCGTATAAGCCATTGAATCACCCGTTGTCACAACAAATAAGATGGTTACGATGAGAAAAGCAGGAGCGATAATCACACTGAGCGGTAATTGTTGTGTGATCGATATCATGGCTGCCGGCATTCCTGCGCTATTTAATGCATTCGATATGATCCCCGGTTGAGCCAGCTCATAAAAAATGCCTGAGCCACCTACCACTGTAAACCAAAAACAAGTGACGACAGGTGCAACGATTGCGATGGCCACAACGATTTCTCGAATCGTTCGTCCACGTGAAATTGTTGAAATGAAAATGGCCATCATCGGTCCATACCCTAAAAACCAACCCCAGAAGAAAATGGTCCAAACGCCTAGCCATTCAGAATCCGCCCGGAACGTACTAAGAGATATAAATTCCTGAAGATGAACACCTGAAGAGGCTAGAAACGTATCCACGATAAACCCTCCTGGTCCTAGTAGTAAGACCGACACCATTAACAGAAGAGTCAATACAACATTTAAATTACTCAAAAACTGAATGCCTTTACGCAGCCCAGTTACTGCTGATATCGTCGCGATTGCCACGACACCGATGATAATCAAGATTTGCGTCATCATATTATTGGGAACACCAAATAAGACATTCATGCCATAAGCCGCCTGTAAACCGAGAAAACCAATAGGTCCAATGGTCCCCGCAGCTACTGCAATGATGGAAAAAGCGTCAACCGCTGTTCCAAGTCGACTATTTTTCATGATTTTTTCACCAAATAGCGGATAAAGAAGGGAGCGTGGTTTCAATGGCATCCCTCTGTGATAATGTGCATACATTAATACAATCGTACTCAATGTCCCCAAGATTGCCCAAGCAAGGAAGCCCCAATGCAAATAAGTCTGAGCTAATGCCGGGATGACCGCATCTGTAGTGCCCGATTCCACGTCTTTAAATGTAGGCGGTGAGCTTATAAAATGATACATTGGCTCTGCAGCAGCCCAAAACACGCCTCCCCCAGCAAGTAATGTCGTCATAATCATCGCAATCCATTTGAAATTCCCAATATCGGGTTTATCAAGCAGACCAAGTTTGACTTTTCCATACTTTGTAATTGCTAGACCAATTGCAATGAAAAATGTAGCAAGGAGTAAGACTTGCCAAAAAGCTCCAAAGTATTTTATTGCAAAAGTAAAAGAAATATTTACCGCATTCGAAACAAAATCTACACTAATAAGAGAAGCCAAAACAAAAAGCGTTAACGAGCCACCACTCCAAAGTAGTACAGATCTATCTACTTGCCTTGTATGATCCTTCATCATAAACCATTCCCCTCCTTATCGAATCCATCTACTGATAGCAGTATTATGAAAACCAGACTGCCAACCAAAAATGTAACCGCTTACGATCATTTACAGTGGAATCATTATTCCACTTCAACGACCACATCAATCTCCACTGCAGCTCCGCGCGGCAACATCACTCCGACAGCAGTCCTTGCATGACTTCCCATCTCCTCGCCAAATAGCTCAACTAACAAATCCGAAGCACCATTCATCACTTTCGCCTGGGATGTAAAGTCATAGGTCGTATTAATGAGACCTAATAACTTTACGAATTTCTTTACACGGGATAATTCTCCCACTTCTTCTTTTATCGTCGTCAATGCATATAAAATAGCTTCTTTCGCTGCTTGGTAGCCTTCTTCAATTGATAAAGTATCCCCAACTTTTCCAATCGTGTCATATGATAAGGATCCAGATAGATAGAGTAAATTTCCTGTTTGCACACAAGAAACATAATTACCTCCTTTCGCTCGTTTTTGAGGCAAAGTGATTCCCATTTCCAATAGCTTTTCTTCTGGACGCATAGCTCTCTCCTTCTAGGCTTCTAGATCATTAGGAGCCCCTTTACGTAAATGATTTTGTAATTTCTTCTGTCGAATCGATCAATATTGGTATAAATGATTCCATCGTTTTTCGATTCCATCTGAAACTTGGACCTGATATGGATAGCGCACCTATTATACGATGATGCTGATCAAACACCGGAGCCGACAATGCCGAGACATTTGCGCTAATTTCCTCTTCATTGATGGCAAATCCATTTGCTCTCGTCTCGTCCAGTAGTTTTCGAATCGAATTTCTTTCATCGGGCGAAACAGAACCCAAAATACGTTCTTGCAAATCTTCCGATTGGAAGGAAAGGATGGCTCGTCCACTTGCCCCCGCTTGTAGCGGAAGCCGCTTTCCTACACCAACGGACCGTCTAATTTCCTGCTGACTTTCATATTCCAATACACAAACTCTCACTTGACCATTGGGTACATAAAAGCCGGTTGTTTCGCCCGTTACATCTCGCAGTTTAATCAACCACGGTTCGATGACAGGAGCAATCGGCACTTCCGTTATTATTTTATTGGCATAATCCAAAAAGATGGGTCCAAGTGTATACAATTTTGTTCGTGGATCTTGAAAGACCATTCCTTCCGACTTAAGTGTCGCAAGCAATCTGTGTACAATTGTAGATGATAACCCCAAGGCCTTGCTGATCTCACTTACTCCTTGGGGACTCGGTACTTCATTCAAATAATTGACGACTTTTATAGCTCGCACAACCGTTGCAGATACTTCTGGCGTTTTCTTCATTTTCTTACCTCCACAATATAGAGTTTGCTTGTGTAAGCGATTCCTCTATTCTTCTTGTGGTCATTGTATCATTTTCATCTTTTCTTAGATATTTGAATTGATGTAGCGTGTTTTATTTTGACAATAAAATTCAATTGCTTCGCTACCTAATTCTTTATACGTGCCCGTACTGGATTCTTTATATCCTCCGAATGGAGCTTGGAAAAACGTTCCTGTCGTCGTCATGTTCACTTTTACAATGCCTGCTTGAATTTCACTCAAAGCTTTATTCATATAGCTGATGTTTTTCGTACAAATGGCTGCTGATAAGCCATAAGCGATATCATTCGCCTTTTCAATTGCTTCATCTATATCGCTAATTTCAATAATACTAATGACAGGCCCAAACACTTCTTCTTGAGCGATTGTCATTTGCGTTGTGACATGTCCAATCACCGTCGGTTCAACATAAAATCCGTCTTCGCCATTTTCGATTTCAGGAATTCCGCCCCCAGTGAGAAGCATTGCACCTTCAGCAACCGCTGACTTCACTAGTGCTAGCGTCGATTGTCTTTCTCCTTCGTTTACTTGAGGTCCCATCTCAACCCCCTCTTCGAAACCGTTCCCTATTTTAATTTCTTTTGCACGCGCAACAAGTTTTTGGGTGAATTCTTCAACAATACTTTTGTGGATAATGACCCGACCCGTTGCTGTACAGGCTTGACCCGTTTGCCCAAATCCACCTGCAGCCGCTAATTGGACTGCCGCATCTATATCAGCATCCTCCATAACAATCAACGGATTTTTCCCGCCCATTTCCAATAAAACACGCTTCATATCTTTTGCCGCTTCATTGTAAATGAGTCTTCCTACACGATTGGACCCCGTAAACGTAATCGCCTTCACTGCCGGATGATGAATCATCTCCGTCACTAATTTGCCCGGTCCAATAAGCTGATTGACCACTCCAGCCGGCACACCCGCCTTTTCAATGACTTCCATAAATTTCGATGCTGTCAATGGTGTTTCTGAAGATGCTTTTAGGACAACTGTATTTCCAGCTAAAATGGCCGGAGCAATTTTCCATGCAGGAATGGAAAGTGGGAAATTCCACGGTGTGACCACCAATACCACACCAAGTGCCTCTTTATGCGTCTCAATCTGTACATTGGGCATATCCGATTCAATGATTCTACCCGTCATCCGTCTGCCTTCCCCGGCATAATAGCGCACAATTCCAGCCGCATATTGCACTTCTTTGATGGCATCGTTATAGGTTTTCCCTTCTTCTTTTACAATGATTCTTGCAAACTCTTCTTGCTCTTCCTCCATAAGGGAAGCGATCTTGAATAAGTACTCGCCACGCTGAGGAGAAGGAACCTTATTCCATGAACGAAAAGCTTTTTCAGCAGCGATAATGGCCGATTCAGCGTCTTCTGCAGTTGATTGTTGTACCCTTCCCACTACTTCATTTTTATTGGCTGGATTCAAGATTTCAAGAATTTCAGAACCTCTTGATGAAACCCATTCTCCATTAATATAATTCTTCAAAGTATTTACCTCATTCATTACTGTCATTGTGATTCCTCCATTTTTCAAATTTTAGGCAAGCTCCCCTGCACCACGAAGCCTTGATTGTTCCGTCGATTCAACAAGGATCTTGCTTCCTGTTTTGTATAACTCGTCCCATAACTCCCGATCAACTTCTGCACCGTTTTCCCATGATTTTTTCCATTGATTCTCCATCTTCTTTGATTCATAGATATCAATGGACGAATTAAAAGGCTCATCTAGTATTTCTTCAATGAATCGATCAATCCGGCTTAAGTCTTCTGTACAAATAAACGTAAAACCATTTGATTGATCATTCCCTAACTTCACATCCTGATTAAACTCTTTTGACATACGATCCAACAAGTCGTGTTCCGCCCTTCCTTCAATGACGACCGGGTATTGTGTTCGTTGTGTAGCTAAAAGCAGAACGGGCTTTTTTTCATGTGTGTGATAAGAAATGACACACCCTTTTCCCTTCGACGCAACATAAGATGCTTGTGTTGCTAGAAGTTTTGAAGCTGATGTATTTTGTACAACTAGTACCTCTTTTCCAGACCGCCCTAATTTGGAAAGGGCATAATCTGCAACTGCTTTCGCTACTAGTAAACTACTTTGTCCGCCACCATCGAGAAGGGTAACGTCCTCTTTTTCAACAAGCAATTGGATTTCGGTACGACTAGATGACTGCAATGTCGCTACTTCATTGGCTAATATCGTTAAACCTGCCAATCCAGCAAACTCTCCCCAAGCGACCATCTCGGCACCGTCTTCCGCGATCCCATAGGAGCATCCACAGGCTTCAAAGACTTTTTTACAATGTAAAAAGGTTTCTAAATAAGAGACACGCATTTCGCCAGCTCCTTTTCCGCCTTAAACCCTTCATCAAAGAATTTCAGCCAGTTTCCTCCCATTACGGCATACACGTCATCTTTTGACATTCCTTGCTGATAGAGGCCCTGCGCGATATTCGGAAAATCCGCTGGTGTTTCAAACCATTCCGGCCATTTCGGCCAAGAAGGATTGTCTTTTGATCCCGCACCGTATTCGACGTTATGTGTCCAGCGGCCCATTCGCATCCAAGCTAAAAACTCATCCGACATATTCAAAGTTAGATCCGTTCCGATTCCAACATGGTCAATACCCATAAACTCAACAGTTTCTACAATCATCTGGCAAAACTCTTCTAATGTTGTCTGATGTCCATTGATTAAATGCGGATATGCACAAACGCCGATCATCCCGCCGTTTCCGCGTAATGCCGTCAAGATTTCCTTGGACTTGTTGCGGCTAGATGGGTATATCCAATCAGGATTGGCATGTGTAATGGCTACGGGTCTGCTAGATGCGGCAATCGCATCCAGTGACGTTTTTTCTCCCACATGGGACAAGTCGATGACCATTCCTACACGATTCATTTCTTCTATTACTAATTTTCCAAATCTGGATAAGCCCGAATCCCTTTCTTCATAACAACTTGATCCGATGAGATTTTGATTGTTATACGTAAGCTGCATGATTTTCACACCGAGCTGGTTAAACACGGAAACCAGTGCCAACTCATCTTCAAGTGCCGAAGTGTTTTGTGTTCCCAAGATAATGCCTATTTTTCCAAGGCGTTTTGCTGTTAGAATGTCTGCTCCCTTATGAACAGGAAGCACAAGGTCTTCATTGTCTTTGAAAAATCGGTGCCAATTCCCCACTTTCGTCAGAGTTTCACGGGCATTTTCCCATAGACCACAGCAAGCATGTACACAAGTAACGCCGCCTTCCTTTAGCAAAAGTAGGAAATCTCGATCCCAGTTACTTAATTCCAATGCATCAATTATGATCATATCTTGTGTTTGATTTTTCATTTCATATCCTCCATCGTTGGCAATTGTGGGTATACCCAAGAATCTTCAAAATCATCCTTGCCGATTTCTTCGACTAACGGTGCCCCTTGGAACAAGGTAATTCGCACCCAGCGATTGGACTTGGGATCAAATCGTTCGGCGCCAAAGATGGCAAGCTTGCATTTCAATAAATGGATCGGCAATGTGTTTTTATGAAGCAAGTTCGATTGGATCTCACTGTATTCATAGTCCCTTAAAGATTGGACCCTTTTCACAATCCCTTTGAATGTTGGATACTTCAAAAGAAATGCAGCTACCAACTCATCACCTGCGTGACGTTGTAATTCCTTATGTAACATTTGCACTTGTTCTGCAATATTCAACTGCATTTCACGGTCTTCCCCGGGCTCTTCGCCTCGTACGCCCATTCGCGGCTCTTCTTTTTCAACAGATCGATACCAGAAAAAATATTTTTCATCTTCTTTTTCGAAGTTATAGTGGAATGCCCAGCTATAGCGCTCCTTGATGATTTGCAAAAGCCCTTCAATCGTCATTTCAGGAATAACTTGATACACATCATGTGCATTTGTGCACGCTTCCAAGTCTTCAACACGTTTCGCGTAACATTCAATTAATAACGAGTGTAGTAATTCCTGTACTTCAATCGATAATTCCTTTTTAGCTATTTCCGTTAAACGAATCCACGGCTTTTCAACATCATTTCCGTAAAATGTTTTAGTTTCGCGGTATTCACTTACCAAGCCCTTGATCATTTCGCAACCGGCCGCCAATTTTGCTGGACTTTGAAAAACGTCAACTTTTGGTGCAACAGTTTCTTGAAAATGAACGCATACTTTTTCGAGAAGGTCGATAAAGCGCTTACAATCTGTATCTGTAGGGTCTATGCCTTTCACTCGTGCAAGTGCTGTTTCTCGAATATGAATCCACTGATGTAATAATTTCGGATGCGAAACGAGAAAAGGTACCATGCCTAGTCCGGTTGCATTGCCAGTTCCGATGATTCGTTTCAGTTCAGGGTGCAATTTTGACGCGTTCGGATTTTGCATCCGAGCAATATGTTCAATCAGTTCAAAACTAAAGTTACGTAGCATATAGACAGCAACCATTTGCGCTTGAAACGCACCGCTAAACGGATGATTTTCTTTTATTTTGTCATAGGGAGCAATCCCAAATTTCCCATTTCCATAAACTGCTGTCGTTCTAAATAGGTAACCTACTTCATTTAACACAGCAGCATCAGGTTGCTTTTCATTAACTAATGCCTCTAATACATGCTGAAACATTCTTCCGCTTTTATTTGCCCGGGACCAAACAAGGTCATGCACATCTCCACGTCCAAACTCCTGCTTCGGCAATTCGTTTCGTAGCCGGTCCTTTTTTTCTTTTGTAATCTTTCCTTCACAAAGAGCGAAAGTAACATCCCACTTTTCAGAGATCACTCGATCACTTCGATCCGCATCATCGATTTCTTGAGAAAATGCAACAAATGTGAATAAACCTCCAGGAGTGGTTATGTGATAGACGGCCTCTCCATATCCGGCAGCATCTAAATCAAATGAAATTCTATCAATTTCCCATGCTTCTCTCATCATTTTACGTGTTAGTATTCTCAAGAAACTTAAGCTTGTAGAGCGTAATGCGCCTAACCTTTCAATCTGCATGACTTCGGCAGCAGGCCTCATTAAATCCATTTGCTTGGCAAGTTCTTTAACCATCCTATAAATGCCTCCTTTTCTCTTTTATCTGTATACTGATTTTCCCAGACTTTATAATCCCGATTATCGGAAAACAATTCCGAATAATTCATTATGACCTAATAGTAAACGCATTATTATTTTCTGTCAATCGTATTTCGAAAATTTACAAGAACTCCATTTTTATAACTTGACTTACTAATCAATTACACCTCGGCGGAATTGCGTCTAGATTTTGAATTGCGAATTGAACAGCAAAGGGTTCGATTTTCCGTAATTCCAATATCAGCTGGAAGCCGTGATTGCATGAAAAAAACTGCCACCATTCGAGTCCCCTCAAATGGTGGCAGTACTTATTACCTGACATTAATCACACAAGTTTATGTTCCTGGTTCATTTCGCGTGAGCGTTGGACAATCCTAGTAATTGAATGAAGAATTTCTCACGCTCGTTTGAATCATTGTTCTTTACAAATGATCAAGCCCCTCATTCCCCCAGCTAAACTAGAAAAGTCCATGCAAAGTGGGCTCTTCGGAATAAATGAAAATACTAATTTCCATTTTACTTTTCTACAAGATCACCAGCAGTCCCGTAGCATTTAGCAGCAACACTTACCGATTGCCTAGAAGAACTCTTCTCATAAATAAAGGAGACAGCAATTGCTGCCAGTAATCCTGGCACTGCCAATACCATGAAGTTTTGTTGAAATGGTAAACTAAGGGCAAGAAGCGCTCCTCCCAACACGGGACCAATGATTCCCCCAATTCTTCCTACACCTGATGCCCAGCCAACTCCTGTCGAACGCACTTCGGTCGGATAAAATTGAGAAGCGAAGGAATAGAGAATAATTTGTGATCCGATTGATGTAGCTCCAGCGATTGCCACAAATAGATAGAGTAAGATGATAGTTGGCTGCATCCCCATTACAGTTAAAGAAATGGCATTTAGGCAAAAAAAGATGGTCAACACGCGTTTCGTACTCCATCGATCGGCCAGCCATCCACCAATCAATGAACCAAAAATCCCCCCGATATTTAACGCCAAGAGAAATGTCAAACTTGAACCAAATGCATACCCAGCTTCGTTCATTAGCTTCGGTAACCAGGTACCCAAACCGTAGGTGATTAACAAACATAAGAAAAAATTGAACCAAAACAGCACGGTACTAATGGTTCGTCCATTTTCAAATAAATTTGTTACAGGAATACCTGTTTTCGATGGAACGGTCATTTCATACTCATCCTCATCATGCCGTGTATACGATGGGTCGATTTTGGCGACTAATTGACCAATTCTCTTTTTGTCATTTTGCACCATTAGAAACCCTAGTGATTCAGGAAGGTACTTGTATAGAAAAGGAACCGCCAGTAAAGGGATTGCACCGACTAAAAACATCGATTTCCAACCTGCAACTGGAATCAGGTAAATGGCTAGTCCAGATGCTAAAATCCCTCCTATTGCATATCCACATAACATCAGTGTCACTAAGCGATTTTTCATGGTTCTAGGAGCGTATTCCGTTACTAACGCCACCGTAACAGGAAAGGCTCCCCCTAATCCTAATCCCGCGACAAAACGATAAATCCCAAATGCTGTAGGACCATTGGAAAAAGCGATTAAACCTGTAAAAAGGCTGAAGAGAATGACGCAAAAAAGAATCACCTTTTTTCGACCTATCCGATCGGCCAATGGCGCAAATAGAAAGGCACCAAACATCATTCCGATTAGCGCATAGCTCCCTATGGTGCCCGCCTGTACGGATGTTAAGGACCATTCTTCCATTAATAAAGAGACAACTGATCCATATACGACTAAATCATATCCGTCAAATACAATGATGAAAGCACACCAAAAAACAACTAATCCGTGAAAACGGTTAAATTTTGATTCATCAACAGTACGGGCAATATTAATCGACTTCAAGCTTTTTCCTCCCTTATCATACGAACTTATCAACGGGCCAATCCATCAATCATGTTTGGCTTTTACTTTGAAACCGCCATTTCATGCAAGCCTAAAAATTTCAAGGCATTTTGACCGTGGATCAATCGGGCCTCTTCTTCAGAAATCGATGGCAAGGCGTCAACAACTTTACCTGATGGAACTTCGCGCAATAAAAACGGATAATCCGATCCAGCGATGATTTGTTCAGCACCAAATCGATCAATCATATATCGCAGATTCACAGGATCATAAACGAGTGAATCATAATAGAGCTTCTTGGCATAATAACTCGGTGGTTTTTCCGTTTTGCGGATTTCCGGCCAAACTTCCCAGCCTTTGTCCATTCGAGGCAATAAATAAGGTAAAGAACCGCCCCCATGTGCAAAGCATATTTTCAAATTCGGGTACTTATCCAAAAGACCGCTCATAATGATGCTGCCCGCTGCAAGTGCCGTTTCCGAAGGCATCCCGATCATATACATAAATTTATGTCTCGGCATTCTTTCCCCGCCCAATGTCGCCCATGGATGTACAAAAAGCGGAACATTCCATTTCTCCGCCGCTGCAAAAAATGGCTCAAGGGACGGATCATCCAAATTCAGCCCATTGACATTGGAACCGATTTGCAGACCTTTCAACCCTAATTCATGCTTCGCCCGATCCATTTCCTGAATGGCCATGTCAACATTCTGCAAAGGAACGGTTCCCAAGCCGATAAAGCGATCCAGATATTCCTTTGCAATGGAAGCGATAAAATCATTTTGCAATTGTGCCAGTTCCAACCCAGCTTCCGGGCTTGACCAATACGCTAACGTCACAGGGATCGGAGATAACACTTGAATATCGATGCCTTCTTGATCCATATCCGCAATTCTTTTTTCAACATCCCATGCCTGATCCGTAATCTTTCGAAACGATTTCCCTTGAATGAAAATCTCTGCACCACAATCGCATGTTTTTTCCAAGACCGGGAAGCGCGCATCCCCATACTTCGCCGCTAAATCCGGGAAATCTTCCGGAATGATATGTGTATGAAAATCCACGCGTAGTGTTTTATTTACCACTGAAAACATCTCCTTTTCAATCAAAATCATCTTAAAAAAATAATGAGATAGATAGAAACTTCCATCCATCTCATTATTCGTGAGTTGCCAAAAATCTAGCTTACAATAACTTTGTGCCGTACGTGAAGTAACTCTCTGGCGCTTTGCTTCCCCATAGATCAAGGCCTAACGGGCCAACCTCTGGGTTCCATTCAATCGGTTCCCAATCTGGAGCGAAAATCAAGAATCCACCCGTCCAAATTTCAACCCGGTTGCCGGAAGGTTCAATCACATAAATGAACTGCGCACCGCTTGTCCCATGTTTTCCTGGTCCCCATTCGATTTTTATTTCATTTTCAGCCATTAGGTTAGCCGCTCGGATCAGTTCATCTGGCGAATCTAAATAGTACGCCAGGTGGTGGAAGAGTGCACCGTTTTGATTTGCGTTACGCATCAATGCAATTTCATGTGCAATATTCGTACGGCTCAACCATGAGCCTAGCCGTACATCATTTTCGTTCTGCACATAATAGCGGTGGTGAATACCTAGTAGATCGGTCCACCATTGCTGCTCTTTCACAACATCATTCACCATAATGTTGACGTGGTCAAAGCGACGTGGCGATACACCTTTTCCAGTATATTTACTTGGGTGACTCGGTAGTTTTGATGCAGTAGCTGGATCCATCGAGACAAACTTTTCCTTCTCCCAATATAATTCTACCGGTAAGCCCGCCGGCGATCTGAATTGAATCGAATCACCTTGCGCTTTTTTCAAGCCCGCTTCGACCCATTTATGGTCAATTCCCATGTCTTTGAACTGTCTTTCAAAAGCTCGCAATGCTTCAGATGAGCTCACGCGCCAGCCGATCTGTTGAACACCGGAAGTATCCGATTTTTTAAGCACCAGCGTATGATGATCGAAATCTTGCCACGCACGTAAATAGACTCTGTCACCTTCCTCAGCTGACACAGAAAGTCCCATCACCTCTGTAAAGAACCAAACGGATTTTTCCAAATTGGTTACGCCGATTTCTACGTGACCTAAATGTGCGATACTCGTTGTATATTTTTCCAACTGTTTCAAAAGTGCTTGTTCCTCATTCATTTTATTAGTCGAAATACTCATCTGTCATATCCCCTATCTTTTTAGTTTTTTATAAATTTTATTTATATAGGTTGAAGAATGTTTTTCCATATGCCCCCGGAAGAACAATGATTGGAAATCATTCATTCAATTTATATACACAAGAAGTGCCGTTGTTTCAGCTTTTTCACAATTTACTTTATAGGAATAGTAGGAATTAAGCGTCTCACTTCCACTCAATCTCTACTTACAGCTTTTACAGTTTGATCGTAATATTGGATAATTCAGAGTAAAAATCGAGACTGTGCATACCGCCCGTCCGACCGACTCCACTATGTTTCATACCGCCGAATGGCGTTCTCAGATCGCGAAGGAACCATGTATTCACCCAAACCATTCCCGCTTCAATTTGATGGGCAACGCGATGGCCACGCTTCAAATTCGTCGTCCAAATCGAGGCACTAAGTCCATAATGCGTATCGTTCGCCTGCTCAATGACTTCCTCTTCCGTATCAAATGGAATTACCGTTACAACGGGGCCGAAGATTTCTTCCCGGACACAACGGGAGTTTTTATCCAAACCTGTAATAATCGTCGGCTCCAGAAAATAACCTTTGTCCAATTCTTCCGGTCGTTTGCCGCCTGTCAAAATTACTCCGCCTTCTTCACGGGCAATATCGAGATAGCTTGTCACCTTGTCATAATGTTCTTTACTGATCAACGCACCGACATTTGTATCCGCTTCAAATGGCTGACCGACTTTCAATTCTTTGACTTTCGCTACAAATTTCTCTAAAAACTCCTCATATGCTGGTCTTTCCACGTAAATACGTGAACCGCACATACAAACTTGACCTTGGTTAATAAAACTGGATTTCATTGTCGTTTCAATGACATCGTCCATATCTGCATCAGCAAAGATGATATTCGGATTTTTTCCGCCGAGCTCATAAGATAGTTTTTTCAGCGAATCTGCACCCGCTTTCATAATGGCAGCACCCGTTCTTGGTTCACCGATAAATGAAATTGCATCGATATCCGGGTGTTCAGAAATCGCTCCACCTGCAGAGCCTGGTCCAAATCCATGAACAAGGTTCACAACGCCATCCGGCACTCCCGCTTCTTTCATGATTTCCATCAGCACGGTCGCCGTCATTGGTGTCCATTCCGCCGGCTTAATGACTGCCGTATTCCCCATTCCGAGACATGGAGCCAGCTTCCAAGTAAGGAGCAACAACGGTAAATTCCATGGCTTAATAATCCCGACGACACCGACAGGGCGACGGATTGCGTAGTGCAATGCTTCTTCGTTTTGCTGGTAGGCATCCGTTCCAACAGATATGATATAGTCCGCAAAAAAGTGGAAGTTGTAGGCTGCACGCGGAATATCGACCGAATTAGCGAGAGAGACTGGTTTTCCGGTATCCAAAGCTTCCAAACGCGCCAACTCATCTTGTCTTTCGAGTATCAAATCACCAATTCTGCGAAGAATTTTGGAACGTTCTTCTAACGTGAACGTTTTCCACGGACCATCCAGTGCTTTCCGGGCTGCCGTAACCGCAATGTCAACTTCTTCCTTGCCCCCTTCTGCCACAAGTCCAATCACTTCTTCTGTTGCAGGGTTGATATTTTCGAAGCTTTTACCCTTTTTCAATTCAACGAACTTTCCATTTATAAAGTGGCGACAATCGATGGCTTGCACTTTTGTTGTTGTAATCATAAATTCATTCATCTCCATTTTCTTTATTAAGATAGACATAGCGTTGGGGTTGGATCAACGATAGCCCTTTGTTTAACTCGCTGCCTCCTTCTTACATGTAAATGGTTCATCCGCCATTTTGATCGAATTGGATGGACAGCTTTCATAAGCATCTTCCAGATCATCTTCCATGTCCTCAGGCACTGGTGTCATTCCTTGGTTATCATCCAGGCAAGCAAAAGAAATTCCTTCATCGTTGTAATCAAACAAATCAGGTGCTGCGATCCCACAAGCGCTACAAGCAATACAAGTGTCCTGATCGACGATTGTATATTTGGCCATCTGCTACCTCCTCTTTCCTTTTCGTATGCGGATATGCACGTCTCATCAAGTGGCACCGACCGGTTCTTTCGCTCCTTTTTCTTCCCCCATAATGCTTGTGCTATGAGGAGCTTGTACTTTCGCCGTCGGATCAATATACACCTTTGCATTGCTTACAGCGATAGGCGCTTCACCAAACCCCGTTGCTATTAATTTCACTTTTCCTTCATAGGTGCAAATGTCCCCAGTTGCATAGATTCCTTCAATATTCGTTTCCATCTTTGAATTGACAACGATGGAATTCTTTTTAATATTTAGTCCCCAAAGATTAATAGGGCCGAGGGAAGAAACAAAGCCAAAATTCACGAGCACGTCGTCTACATCCAGTTCCACTAAGGCATCCCCTTTTGTTTCTTTGACAATGACTTTTTCGATACTTTCATTCCCAACGAGCTTTGTAGGAATATAAGGGGTTAACACCTCTACTTTTGACTGCTTTAACAACTCCACACTATGTTCATGGGCACGGAATGTATCTCTTCGATGAATCAGTGTGACCTTTTCTGCAATGGGCTCCAGCATTAATGCCCAATCCACTGCTGAATCTCCACCGCCGAATAATGCAACCTTTTTCCCGGCAAACGCATTGACATTGGTCACGAAATAATGAAGGTTTTGATCCGCAAACGCGCCTTCCCCTTCCACATTCATTTTCCGGGGTTGAAAGGCTCCGTTCCCCGCAGTAATGACAATGGTTTTTGTATAATGCGTAGCTTGATTGGTCGTGAGTTTGAAAACACCGTCATCTTGCTTTTCCAGTTCTTCCACTGTTTCATTCAAACAGATCGTCGATTCAAATTGCTGCATTTGTTCTTCCAATCGATTGACAAGTTCCTGCGCTTTCACTTTAGGAAAGCCTGCAATATCATAAATATATTTTTCGGGATACAATGCCGCTAACTGTCCGCCTAACTGTGGAAGACTTTCGATGATTTTGACAGACATTTGCCGCATCCCCGCATAAAAAGCCGTAAACAAACCTACCGGTCCACCACCGATAATCGTCATATCCACTACTTCAGACCGTTCATTCATATCTAAACCTCCTGCACAAATGAAATAAACAAAATATTCAGTCTAAAATAAGTATTATTGTATTAAAGTTGTTTCAATGGGATCTCCATTTCTAGTTTATAAAATAAGGCTTATTTTCCCGTGCGGTCGTAAACTATCAAGTTTGAGCGTCACTTTCTTTTCTTGAATGACGATTCTTTCGTCTTTCACAATCAATCGATAATCATTGACACCGACAAAACAGTCGAGCACTTCGCGTTTTGTTCGATACGTTGAAAAATTGCATCGCACATAGATCACATTTCCCTCTTGCTGTTTAATACGGATATTGTGGATATTCCGAACGGTTGTGGAATGTGGATATTCAACATGGGCCTCTTTTTTCAACAATCGCTTAGCTCTCTCTTCAAGTCGAGCCCGGTCATCGTTGATATAAAAAATGGATGTAGCTGGATCCGCATCTGGATTCCCTAATGGGGGCACAAGATACGTACCATCCTCCGAAAACAAGTCCGCCCATTCGACTAATTTCCATTCGTCAAGGAGTTCTGACTCCTTATATAAGAAATCGACAATTTCCTGACGGGATACGGTTGTCTCCATCTCTTGAAGTATGCTTGTCATGTTAAAACCTCCTCTTTTACGGATTGTTTCGTCATAACTTCATTCCATTTGCGCCAGAAACTACGCATTTGCTCTTCGTCCGTTGCCTGCGCCTGATCCCGGATCATTCCTTTGGAAATGTCATTCCATTCGACCTCTGCATTATTCAAATACCCCTCCTGGCAAAGCTCAAGTGCTTCGTTATCATCCGGCGTCGCAAAGCCACCCGGTCCAAGGAACTCAAGGAAGTTGTCGTTTCTCCTAAGTCTGAACTTTTCACTTTCTTCTTTCGGCGCGAGCGAATACCCCGTCACTTCCATATAACCCGGTTCTGTCGGATAATAGGTCCGTGCAGTGATCGCCATAATATCATTGATGACCAAGTTCGGGAATATTAAAATATTACGGTTGTATCCTGCGATCCGTTCTGCCCTTTCCTCGCCAAATCGTTCGACGAGTTTATTTTTCAGCTCTTCAATTTCAGCTTGATCCTCTTCTGGCCATGCCGGTGTCCACTGTGCAACCGGTCTTCCCCAAGGCGCAACATATTCTATCACCGCATGACCATTGCCTAGATCGATCCCTTTTCCTTCAAGTACCGCTTTTTTCAACCCCGGATCTTGACTTGCTTTAATATCAAAATAGGTTTTATGCGTCGGCATGCCGTGATAGAGATCGACACTGTTTTCGGAAATAAGCTTCCAATTCGCGCGGACACTATATTGTTGTGGATCATGTAACACTTCTAAGCCGACTTCTGATTGATCCGCAACCAAATCGATATATTCTTTCACGTTTCCAAGATACTCAACGAGGGAAATCGCTTTTGTATCGAAGTTCACAAACATGAAGCCGCGATAACTTTCCAAGCGTGTCACCTCTGTCAGATTTTTGGAACCATCACAATTAAAGTCTTTCGGAAAACCATCTTTTCCAGGCATCCCTACTAATTCCCCATCATTCTTAAATGTCCAAGCGTGATAAAAGCAGCGAAAGACTTTTGTATTCCCTTCATTTTCACGACAAACCAAAGCGCCGCGATGCGGACAGGAGTTATATAAAGCCCGGATGACTCCATCCGTTCCACGTGTGAACAATAAATTTCGCCCACCCACTTTTTTCCTTTTGAAATCACCGTTCTTCGGCAGCTCCGATTCATGACCGATATAAATCCAACATTTACTGAAAATTTCTTGCCGTTCCTTTTCCAAAATTTCATGACTTGTAAACACACTTCGGTGCACTGAAAACTCGGATTTTTGATGATCTTCACGAATATAGCTTTTCATTAACGCTCTCCTCCTATGAATGATCTATTAGTAGCAACTTCCTTTTCTTATTGCATCGTACTGCCGCCATTAACACTGATCACTTGGCCGTTAATAAATGTGGCTTTATCAGATGCTAGGAAAACGACTGCATCTGCAACTTCTTCCGGGTAGGCCCCTCTTCCAATCGGAATAATATCAATATAACGATCTACCAATTGGGTGTCCCGATCCCGAATATCATCCAGCAATTCTCCCTCGACTGCTGGAGGTGCAATCACATTCGCCGTAATATTATTTTTTGCAAACTCTCTTCCAAGTCCAGAAACAATTGCATGAACCCCGCCTTTTGCGGCATTATAAGCGGCATGATCCCATAAACCGTTACGCACCGAATCCGCGCCGATATTAATGATCCTTCCAAAGTTTTGCTGAACCATATAAGGCAAAACCTTATGACAGGACCAAAGCATTGTCCATAAGTTCCGATCAATCGTCGTTTTTAGTGTTTCAGATGTCTGCTCAAGGAAAGGTAGAATGACGCCACCACCGGCATTATTAACAAGAATATCGACTTTATCCCATTTGTCGATGACTGTTTCAACCATCGCTATCACATTTTCTTCCTGTGATAGATCCCCGACAAAGTAGGCTGATTCTTGCCCCGTTTGTTGGACAATTTCATCTGCGACAGCTTGCGTACGTTCTGCATTTGTCCCAGTCACTAATACCTTTGCACCTTGTTGCGCTAGACCGATTGCAATCGCTTTCCCGATGCCACGAGAAGAACCTGTCACGATCGCAACTTTTCCTTCTAACAGTTGGTTAGTCATTGTTCCCGATCATCTCTTTTCTTTTGATAGTAATAATTCAGTTTGTGCTTATTCATTTCATTCCCCTTCATGTAACCGCATTCAAATTGACGATTACTTTTTTGAACGAAAGGTTGGAACAGGGTGAAGCTGCAATGCGTTTGACTTAACCTCAGTATAAAGGGCAGTAAAGCATAACTCCAATTGAAAATATTTTGTATAATCTGACTTTATCAAACTTTTTTCTATACATCACTTAGCAACTTAATCGGTTACTTATTGGATTGGAAGAATTCCATCTCTTCCGAAAAATCATTTTGACAATTCCGAACTTTCCACTTAGAATGAATGAAGCATTGGTAGAAATTGAATATACGTCAATTCAAATTACTGATAAGGTAAGGAGTCGAGCAAATGGACAAAACCCAATTAGAGACCTTTTTAACAATTGCCGAACACAAAAGTTATTCAAAAGCTGCTACTCTACTAAATGTCACTCAACCTACAATCACAGCACGCATAAAAAATCTAGAGAATGAATTATCCTGTCCATTGTTTACCAAAGTCGGAAGAGACATCGCTTTGTCGAAAGAAGGGACTGTTTTTTTTGAATATGCAACGAATATCTTAACCTACATGAACCATTCAAAAGAAGTCGCCAAATACACAAAGTACCCTGAAATACGAATAGGGTTTTCACCGGGGTATTCGTATTCTTTCATAACAGAGTTATTAGACGCTGTCATATCCATCGATAATTTAAACATTACCATCATGGAAGGATTGGATTCCTGCAATTTGAATGAGCAAATCTTGGCGGGCGACCTCGACCTTGTATTCACCCGAAACATTCAATCCCACCGCCCGGAAATCGCCGCAGAATATCTTTTTGACAACAAATTAGTTGCAGTCCTTGGTCAAAACCATCCACTTGCAAAAAAGAAATTCCTCACCCCTCATGACCTGCAAAATGAGACATTAATTAGTTATCGTCGAAATTCCAACCTATGGAGAGAAATTGACCAACGACTCATTGGAATCTCCAATATCAAGCGGCTTGAAGTTGATAATAATGAAATGTTGAAAACCATAGCAGAAAACGGCTTAGGCATTGGAATCACCCCCTCTCTCGGAATCAATAAATTAAATGAAAGTAAATTAATCGTCAAAGATATTCAAGAGATCGGAAATATCCCAAACAGAGTCTATGTACAATATCGAAAGAATTCAATTATCGCTGCTCCTATTAAAAAAATAATTTATTCTATTATTAATCATGAAATGAAAACATCCATCTAAACATCACAGGATACACAGCCGCCTTCCAACAAATTGTAAGCGCTTAACTCACCCCTGAACACAAAGCAAAAAAAAGACTGCTCCCATTCAAATCACTTCGAATGGGAACAGTTCCTGTAGCCGTTCAAGAATGTTCTAGCGGTGCATTTGGTTCGACATGAACATGCACATCATATACACCGTTTTCATCTTTCAATGTTTTCTCAACCAAGGTTGAGATATCATGTGCAGCTTCTAAACTTAAGGATGATTTCACGAGGATGACGACATCTACTACAGCATTATTGCCATACATTCTAGCCTTGATTTCTTTTACTTTTTGCACGCCGGGAACTGCTTTAATCGTATTTTTATAGGCTTTCATCACTGATTCATCAAAACCATCACTTAAATCATGAGAAGCCTGACTGAAAATTTCCCACGCCGTTTTACAAATCAAATACCCTACGATCAAGGCCGTTAACGTATCGAGCCATGGCATGCCCAACTGGGAGCCAAATATCCCCACTGCTGCCCCTATACTTACCCAAGCATCTGAAATATTATCTTTCGCAGCTGCCATAACAGCTTGACTATTAATTTTCTGCGCTAATTTCTTATTATATCGATACACGCAATACATCACGGCAAAAGAGAATAGCCCAACATATCCAGCAAGCATATCTGGTGATTCTTTTTCTTCATTAAAAAAAGAGAGGCCTGCACTGATGAATACTTGGATACCGACCGCCATCATGATAATCGAAGCGACCATAGCTGCAATGGTTTCGCTTTTCCAGTGCCCATATTTATGATTTTTATCCGGCGGCTTTTGGGACAGCCTTAACCCGATCAGCACAGCAATCGATGCAATAATATCCGTCGCATTATTTAAACCATCCGCTTTTAAAGCTTCTGATCCGCTGATCGTGCCTACCATTAGTTTCATGATCGAAAGACAGATGTAAGCGACTATACTTAGTATGGCGCCTCGTTCTCCTAATTTAAGCTCGATATACTTTTGCTCATTCAACTAGTTCGCCCCCATCATCACTTTGAGTAACCAACGCTAGACAACAATTGGTGTCCCTTCCTTCCAATGTTGCTTGAAGGAAACAAAAACCCTTGACTGATTTCAGTCAAGGGTTGGGAAATTTAAAAGATATATGTCATTGAGATGCAATCTACTCATGGCTATCACTCTTTTCATATGTCCCTTCATCTTAGCATGTGACTCTGAAGCAAGCAAGTTTCTGCTAATCTGACTTAAGAAAAACGAGTTAATTAATGGCTTATTATACAAAAAACGCCCCAATTCAAATCACTTTGAATTGGGGCGGACCATATTTTATAGGCTATTACTTTTTGTCAGTTCATGTTCTAGGATGAAGCCTTTTAAGATTTCGCCCAAGTTCGGATTTCCTACTTCGTCAAGGTCATAATGCACACGTGTACAAGGTTTGTTGATGGAAATGATACGGGTTAGGTCCATGGGTGTGCCGATGATCACTGCATCGCAGTCCGCGTTATTGATCGTTTCTTCAAGGTCTTTCAATTGTTGTTCGCCATACCCCATTGCCGGAAGGATATTCCCGATATGTGGGTATTTATTGTACGTGTCAACGATTGTACCGACTGCAAATGGTTTTGCTGCAACGATTTCTTTCGCGCCTAGACGTTCAGCTGCGACCGAACCTGCCCCAATTTTCATCTCGCCATGTGTCAATGTTGGACCATCTTCAACGACCAACACTCGTTTTCCAGCAACGATTTCTGGATTGTCAACGGTAATTGTTGATTCAGCTTTAATGATTGTGCTGTTCGGTGCTGCAAATTTAATATTATTTTCAACGATTTCAATAGCTTCCTTCGTTGCACTATCAATTTTATTGATGATGGATACATCAGCTGTTCGTAAGCTCACTTCGCCAGGGTAGTATTTCAACTCATGGCCTGGACGATGCGGGTCCAATACTGTCACGGCTAGATCAGGCTTGATGAAGGAGAAATCATTATTTCCACCGTCCCAAAGAATGACGTCACAACCGTCCGGATCATTCTCCGCTGCCGCTAAAATATCTGCATAATCCACGCCCGCATAGATGATATTGCCACGAGCTACATGTGGCTCGTACTCTTCCATCTCTTCGATTGTACAATTATGCTTCTTCAAATCTTCCACTGTCGCAAAACGTTGTACGCGTTGTGCATTTAAATCACCGTAAGGCATCGGATGTCTGATTGCAACGACTTTCAAATCATGCTCAAGCAATGTTTCGATAATTTTACGTGACGTTTGACTTTTTCCAGTTCCAGTACGCACAGCACAAACTGAAATGACTGGTTTATTGCTCTTTAACTGTGTACCTTTCGATCCGAGTAATGTGAAGTTAGCACCCGCCGCATTGACGACCGCACCAATGCCCATCACGTCTTCATAACCGATATCACTATAAGCAAATACACATTCATCTACTTCTAATTCTTCTATTAATTCAGGTAACTGATCTTGTGAATAAATCGGAATCCCTTCCGGATATAATTCACCCGCCAGTTCACTTGGATATTTACGACCATCTATATCAGGAATTTGAGTCGCTGTAAATGCAACGACATTATATGCTTCATTATTACGATAAACTGTATTAAAATTATGGAAATCTCTACCTGCAGCGCCTATGATAATAATATTTTTCTTTTCCATAGCATTCTCTCCTAATTCCTATGACTTGTTTATAATTATAAACTATCATGTATTTTAATACAATCACTTTTTAAAATTATTTGTATCCAATTAAGTGGAAATTAAAAGTTGGACAAAATATAGGTTCAACGATATAGTAATTATAAATGAATTTTCAGGAAAGTAATCAACACTTTTTTTATTCAAGATCCAATGCTGATGTAACGTACACGTTGAAAGAAGGTGTTTTCATGATACGCGCAATTTTAGTGGACGACGAACAATTCGCCTTACAACATATGGAAAAGATTTTAACCGAATTGGGTACGGTCCAAGTAATTAAAACTTTTTCAAATACACAAGCAGTATTAGATGAAATGCCACAGCTTGATTTTCATGTAGTGTTTTTAGACATTCATATGCCTGGGGTAAACGGACTTGATTTGGCTGAAATCATTCAAAGCTGGAACAAAGATGTATATATTGTTTTTGTGACCGCTTATCGAGATTATGCAATAGAAGCTTTTGAGCTCGATTCGATTGATTATTTGATGAAACCTGTGATGAAAAACCGCCTAGAAAAAACCGTTTCACGCATCCAAGAACAACTGCAACTGAACGACATCCTATCCGACACTGCACAACAACACCCTTCCCCTGCATTGAAAATCAACTGTTTTGATGAGTTTGCAGTCTACTATAATGAAACCCCTGTCAAATGGAAAACAGCCAAAGTGAAGGAACTATTCGCTTTTTTCATTTCCAATTTGAATACCTATATAAACAGGGACATGATTATCGATGTACTATGGGCAGGGGTCGACTACGCAAAAGCCAAAATCCAATTGCATACTGCTATTTCGCATTTGCGGAAAACATTGGAGGCGAATGGCTCTCCAGGTACTTTAACATTTTCCAGCCAAAGCTATATACTGAAATTACATAACTTCCAATGCGATGCCATCACACTGGAAAGGGTCTTGGACGAACATGATGCAGTAAACCGGACGAATATTCAACAGTACGAGCAACTCGTGCAGCAATACAGCGGCGACTATATGGAGAAAAACGGATACGGATGGGCGACTGTCAAAGCACAAAACCTTCGCCAGAAACTATTGTTGCTGCTTCAAAATATGATTGACTTTTATCACGACAATGAGGATTCCGTTAAAAAACAGCATCATTTACAACTACTTCTACACTATAATCCCTATTCTGAACAGGTACTGCAGCAACTGATGCAACACCATATCCTTGCTGGAAACCGTGGGGATGCTATCAAGCTGTTCTATGATTTCAAAAAACTATTGCTTGAGGATCTCGGTATTTTACCAAGCCGAGCAACAAACGAACTATACGAATCGATTCTATATGCACATGAGTCATAAGGAAAGCGCCAACTGCTTGTTTAGATTGGCGCTTTCCTGTCTGTGGGAATTGTAAATGTAATCGTTGTTCCCACATCTGGTGTACTCGTTATCACCAACCCATGACCATATTGTTGCCTTAGACGTTTATTGGTGTTCAGTAAACCAATACCTTGCTCCCCTTCGATGGGATGAGTAAGCAGTCTATTCAACTTTTCTTCCGATATCCCGACCCCATCATCTATGATTGAAACTTCGATCGATTGCCGTTGCTCGATGATTCGAATGCAAACCGTCCCCCCATCAGGACGTTTTAACACGCCATGATTCACCGCATTTTCCACAAGCGTTTGAATGGCGAGCGGGGGAACTTGAGCGTCCGGTATTTTTTCAACCTCCCACTCGATATTCAAGCGATATCCGAATCGTTGTTGTTCAATAAATACATAGGAACGGACTAATTCCAGTTCCTTTTCCAATGGAATAGACTGATTTAGATTTTGTGTAGCGAAACTTGCATATAAATAATTTCCAAACTCATCTAGCAACTCCAACATTTTAGGTGGATTCAGCTCGCTTAACGCCATAATCGTATTTAACGTATTGAAAAGGAAGTGAGGCCGGATTTGCGCTTGCAGCCATGCTGCCTCCAATCGCACCTTTTCATGAATGGACACTTTCAAATCTATCAATGCCCTCACCCTTGTAATCAATTCCAGTTTTTCTACAGGCTTCGTTACATAATCATTCGCGCCAGATAAAAATCCCGTTTGGATATCTTCCACTTGACTGCGTGCTGTCAATAGCAAGATCGGCAACTCCGACAACGTAAACCGCTCCCGGATGGTCCGTGTCAATTCATAACCAGACATCTGCGGCATCATGACATCGGAAATGAGAAGGTCCCACTTCTTCTTTTCCAATAACCCCAATGCCACTTGTCCGCTTGTACAAGTGACAACATGATAGTGTTCGGCCTGTAACATACGCTCGACAATGGCTAAATTCAATGGATCATCATCCACCACTAATAGACGGGGTAACTCTTCATTCAAGTAGATCTCCGGCGTTCTTTTCACTTTGACCGGTTCCGCGTCGTGGACTCTTTTTGGCTTAGAACTACTCTTCGCTTGCTGATGTTCCACTACGGGTAGAGTGAAAGTAAATGTAGACCCTTGACCGATGGAAGAATTGACGGATAAGGTTCCTCCATGCAACTTAACCAATTGGTCGCAAATGCTTAACCCAAGGCCGATTCCCCCTGCAATCGCAGTCATTTCTGAGTCCGCCTGTTCGTATGGCTGAAATGCCTTTTCCACTGTTTCTGCATCCATACCGATCCCATGATCTTTTACATGGATGAACGCCATCCCTTGTTTCATTTCCGCTGAAACGGTAATTTCCCCCTCGTTCGTATACTTCACGGCATTATGCACTAAGTTAAACAGTATTTGAAAAAGACGGTTTTCATCTGCTTTTACAAGTGGAAATGATTCAGGGATCGCTTGGACAAAGGAAATCTTCTTCCCCTCCCTCATAAAGTGCAACATATCAAACACACTCGACGCAACAGAGGTGATATCCACGTCCTTCATTTGTAACCGAATGCCATCGTTCTTCAGCTTCGTCATATCAAGTAGGTCGTTCAAGGTCATTGACATCCGGCGTCCAACTGTCATTAAAATTTCCAAGCTCCGCTTATTTTCTTCATCCAACTTATCCTTTTCGGTATCATAAATCGTTTGGGAAATATTCATGATGCCATGTAGCGGATTTCTCAATTCATGTGATGTATTGGCAAGGAAATCATCTTTTCTTTGCATTTCCTTTTGCAATTTTGCCGTCAAGTCCTTGCTTTCATTCGTCGCTTCATGAAAACGTTTAAACCAAAATACCGCGAAGAAGATAACACCCATGATAATGTCGAATGAATAGTAAGAAAATGAAGTATAGACTCTACTCTTAATAGCACCCCATATTGCACTGGATGCAATGCTGATCGTTGATAACAGTAAGTAGATGACCCCCGTTTTGCCTGCTACTTCTACCAGTCTCAATATGACAAGAGGGACCATCAATGGAATAAGAACCATGATGACGGTAAAAAGCGGAGTAATAATCACTTTCAAATCAATCAACACGCAGACAATATATAGCAAATAGATAAGGTTTATCACCTTAAACAAGGTGAATAGCCGCATCGTTCCATTTGAATTTCTCATCATAAGAGATTTACTAAATTGCAACATGAAAAATGCACTGCTAGCATAGGAAATATACAGTAGTTTTATCCACGTTTCCCAACTAATAGCCGGAAATAAGTAAAGTAAGATTTTATCGTCATCTACCAAGACGGAAAGAGCCGCAGAAAGAAACGCCAGGGATAGATAAACCAATTCCTTCTTTCTTACAAATGCAAGGAAGATGACGAACGCATAAATACAATGAAGCAACAGGATCGTCACGACTACAAATTGCATCATGAAGGACTGTGTTTGAGCTTTGTTTACGGCCGTGGACGTCCCGAACAAGATCGATTTTGCGATTCCGGCTGAACGGCTCATATGGAAATTCGAAACTTGAATAACGAGGTCAATTTCTTGTAAATTTCCATCGATTGTTACTTCGAATGGTCGGCAGTCCGGGATAGCCGATTCGGCAGTTTCCCCTACACGCCCCATCTCTGCTACCTTTTTACCATTCACAAAAACAGTCGCACTGGATCTGATTTCTTTAAAGTTCAGCGTATACGGTTCGGATTGTCCAGCCAATAAAATACGTAGCCGGTAAGTCCCATACCCATAATGCGAACGGTCATCTTCAGATACAATTTCTCTCCAACCACTGGGAACTGTTATTTCAGTTGGTCTCAAGTCTGATAACGGCTTCTCCATCTTCTGCGGATCAATGAGTTGCTCACGGTAAAAGAGCCATTCCCCATTCAGCGTAATCGGTTGATGGTCTTGCAACTCTACCCCTCTTAAATCGAGAATCCCATCCTCTGCAAACGAATAATCCAAGGTCAGATGATGATGGACCCAAAGCAAGCGAAAGCTCAGCAATACACATGTAAATAGAACGACGATCCCAATCATTTTCTTCTTGTTCATGATGGTTAACGCTGCCATTGTAGATGATGCTTCTTTTTTATCCTCATAACTCAAACCTCTTTTTCTATGACCTTATTTAGTCGTTCTCTTTCATTCGTTTTCAAAAGTAGCATCTGGTAAACAGCTGGATGGGCTATATTTCCGGAAATTCGTTCCACTCCGTCCTTTTACATCGTACATTGCTACATCCGCGTACTCGACGAGCCGACTAAGATCTGTACTATGATCCGGGTAAATGCTCATGCCTATACTGGCACTTACTTTGATTTGAAGTTGATTGACGGTGAACGGTTTGCTGAAAAGCTCCATCATTGCTTGGACAAGCACTTCCAATTTCCCCATATCCTCAATGATCAGCACAAACTCATCCCCACTTACATGAAAAACGTAGTTTGGCAAAGAGAGCACACGGACGAGCCTGCTACTAACCTCTTTCAAAACGAGGTCCCCTACGGCATGCCCATGCGTATCATTAATCGTTTTAAAACGATCGATATCCATATAAAGAACGGCAAGTTGCGATCGCTTACGTTGCGCTGTTGCAACGGACGATTCCATCACCTGATCCAACATCCTCCGATTCGGTAAATTTGTAAGCTCATGATGACAAGCGAGATGCTGCCATTTCTCCATTTCTTTGTGCTTCGAAATATTGGTAGAAACCACAAGCATGCGACTTGGCGCTTTTCCGTTATCCCGAACTGGAATAATAGTAGAGGAAAGCCAGATTAACTCCTCTTTTCTAGTACGATGGCATAATTCCCCTGACCATTGCTCTCCCTTTTGAACGACAGTCCAGATCTCTTCCAAAAAGCGATCAGCATGGTAGCTGGAATACAACTTCCAGTAATCCTGCAAATACAAATCGTGCAACGTATAATTGAAGGTATTCACGAAATTTCCATTCAAGTCAATCACTTTTCCCTCATCATCTAAAACCGTAAGAATAAACGCTTGTGTCAATGTATGTTTAAGTATTTCTAGTGGATCGGCTTGTACAGGAGCATCCATTTTCTCTTTTCCAAAGTCTGAAAAACAAAACTTCATGTCGATTCTCCTATCTTTGTAGGCTTCATAGTACTTTTATCTTATTACTATACAAAAAAACTCTTAAAAAACTCTTAAAGAAATGAAAAGAAAAAACCAGCCGCTTCACAATTGAAGTGAAAACGACTGGCTTTTCCGATGGTTGCTTTTGAATTTACTGTTGCGCTTCTCTTTTTCTTCTAAACAATAACCACGCACCTAGAGCGATCGCTCCCAATCCGCCCGCAATGGAACCGATCGGGAATGCCTCACCCGTTTGCGGTAATTTATTTCCTGCTTTTTCACCTGCTCCCGGTGCTCTCGGCTTTCCTTCACCGGCCCCGGCAACTTCAGCACCTGGCAAACCTGGCTCGGATACGCTTGGTGTTTCTGCACCTGGCGTGCCTGGGTCAGTCGTGCTTGTTCCCGGTGTTTCTGTTCCTGGTGTACCTGGGTCAGTTGTGCCTGATCCTGGTGTTTCTGTTCCTGGTGTACCTGGGTCAGTTGTACCTGATCCTGGTGTTTCTGTTCCTGATTCACCTGGCTCAGATGTTTCAGGATTTTCTGGTTCTTCCGTTTCTCCTGGTTTATCCGGTTCACTTGGTTCTTCCGGCTTTGTTGGAGGAGTTCCACCGCCTCCTCCACCGCCACCGCCGCCACCAGATGACCTTGGCTTCACGATTGCTGAGCAAGTATCGTTCACTGTAAATTCACCCAGCAAGTTACCATCCACATACACTTTGTATGCACCCGATGTTAGTAAACCGATCGTGATTTGACCATTTTGATCCGTAACAAAAGATTCTTTGCCTTCATGTGTAATGACATGATCCGCCGAATCTTTGATGGTAATGGAAACACCTACTTGGGGATTACTATTTCGGTTTTGAACCGTCAGTGTGAACACTGTACATACCTGTTGATTTGGCGTCAAGTCCAATTCGGCTTGGCACTTACCTTCTTCATAAGACACTGCCACAGTTCCAACTTTTTGGCCGTCTTTGTCATATGCTGTGTACGTGCCCGCTGGCAGATCAGCTTGTTCAAAGACAAGCTTGCCATCCACATTTGTCGTACCCGTTGCGATCGTATTGCCCTCTTGATCTTTCAACGTTACTTCTGTGGCTGCTTCCACAAGTTCACCCGAGTGTTTCACCGTGAGAGTGAATGCATCACATGTTTTCGGCGCAAGATCGATTTCTGCCTGACACTCACCTTCTGTGTAAGATACCTTGACCGTGCCAATCGATTGATCATTTTCGTCATACACCGTGTACGTGCCTGCCGGTAGATCAGCTTGTTCAAAGACAAGCTTGCCGTTCGCATCTGTCGTACCCGTTGCAATCGTATTGCCGGCTTGATCTTTCAAGGTAACTTTTGTGTTTTCTTCCACAAGTTCACCGGATTGTTTCACCGTGAGTGTGAAAGCATCACATGTTTTCGATGCAAGATCGATTTCCGTTTGACATTCGCCTTCTGTGTAGGTAACTGTCAGAGAACCGACTTCGTTACCGTCTTTATCGAGCACAGTGTATGTGCCTTCCGACAAATTGTCTTTCGCGAAAACAATTTTTCCATTTGCATTCGTCTTGCCCGGCACTTCCGTCGCACCCGACTTCAACGTAAGCTCGACATCCGCTCCCACTTCAACACCTTCTTGTTTCACTGTTACTGTGAAAATATCACAGGTTTGTGGTGTAGGTGGAGTACCGCCACCTCCACTGGACTGCTGCTTCACGATTGCTTCACATTCATCCTCGACAGTGAATGAATTGACCAATCTAGTCCCTTCGTACACACTATACGTGCCTTGTTCGATTTTATTAAGAATTTTTACTACACCATCATCTGTTGTCTCTGTCTCAATTACAGTTGTGCCTAATGCATCTTTTACTGTAATTAAAACATTCGCACGTGGGTTGCCACTTCTGTCTTGTACAGTTAGGGTGAAGTCTTCACAATAAGGTGCACCTTGTACTTCTGTATAACAATCCTCTTTGTAACTCACTTCAATTGGGGTCTTAAACAACAATTCGCCTTCATATATGCTGTATGTCCCCGGCTTCGTTGTTGTAGGGAGTGTAATTTTCCCGTATTCATCTGTCGATTGTCCGTATGTCGGAATTACATTCCCAGCTGCATCCTTCACTGTTACTTGAACGTTAGGACGTGGATTGCCTTCCTCATCTTTTACAACGATCGTAAAAGATTTACATGTTGGTGCTGGTTGTACTTCTGCTTCACAAGTAATGTCAACAACGAACCTATCGAAAGGCGTAGACGCATCTTCTTCGTAGACCTCATACTCACCAGGCTCTAAGTCCTTGAATGTTACTTCACCATTTGCATCTGTTATACCTTCCACCACGACACTGTCATCTGATTTGTTTTTAATGATGACTTTTACATCCTTCAGAATATCGCCATCAACATCTCTTACTGTTAATATAAAGTCTTCACAAACGGGTGCTTGTGTAACTGTTGTTCCACAGTTGTTGCCATTATAATCAATTTCCACCTCACCAAGAAATTGTTTGTCTTCATATAAATTGTACTTTCCTGCTGGTGTTGTAGTCGGCACTGTAAATTCGCCTTGATCGTTTGTTGTTACTGTAGCAATTTCATTACTGTCTTTGTCTTTTAATGTCACTGTTGTATTTGAACGGGGAATTCCCTCTTCATCTTTAACTGCAATCGTGAAATCTTCACAAGATGGTCCTGGTTGAATGCTGTTTTCACAATTATCAAGTGTGTAGATGACGGATAATTCTTCGAGTAAGGTGTCTAATTCATCTCCGTTGTCACCAAGCTCTACCACTTGATATTTACCGGCAGGTAGTTCAGTACGCGAAGGAGTTACTACACCGTTTGCATCTGTACGTTTAACTACCATATTGCCGTTTTCACCAATAAACTTCACTTGAACATTCGAACGTGGTTTACCATTTTGATCTTTTACGGTTAAAGTATAGTTGTTGCACATCTTACCTTCTGGAATATCTTCGACGTTTATCACTTCGACGATTTTATCTTGATTCCCCTCAAGTAAAATGTCTGTATTTCCGCCCATCGTGAAGGCAATGTCAGCACTCTTCACGTATCTTTCTGGTGCTGCAACTTCTTTAATAACGTATTTTCCATATCGAATATTTTCGAAGGTAAATTCGCCATTTTCGTCTGACGTTGCTTCATCCAACTTATATTCGCCTGTTATGTTATACAGTTCGAATACAATATCTTTCAAATCCACTTTTTCTCCGGTTGCGGGGTTATAGCCAACTTTATGAAGCTTGACTTTCCCTTTATCTGACGAGATACCTCCTGAAGATTGATTGAACTCGAAATTACCTTTATTGGAATCCTCTGTTTCTTGTTTCTCACCTGCTGTGCCTTCATAGTTGATTGTGGCTTTATTTGAAAACTCATCACCGTTTCCACCTGTAAAGAATGTTTTGTATTCTACTTGGTAGCCCTTCTTTGTTAAATCACCTAACGTTAACTCGAAGCCGCCCTCTGGAGGGAACGTCACATTACTTGCATCCACTTTCTTCCATTCATCGTATTCAATTTTTCCCTCTTTAGACATGTTATATTCACGAATTCGAAGTGTATCCTTCAATAGCAGTTGGTTTTCAGATGGTATATCTGTTAACCTAATCTCACCTAAATGGGAGTGTGATTTGTTCACATCGACCGTCCAAGTAATCGTTTCCTCATTCTGATTTGTTAGGGCATTTTTTGAAATGAGCTCGTTTGCATGGGAAACCGTCACTTCTTTTGAAAATGGATACTCTTTTTTATCCGTTGTTTTGAAGAGCGCATTATTTTTATAGACGTTCGAGCCATCACTTTGACCGATAATCTCATCTGAGTCGATTGTGTGGTATTCAATGATATACGCTTGATTTTTTTGATTGTCATCCAAATCTTTAAATGTAATTGTAAAGCCTGTTACAAGGCCATCTGTTTCTGTAGCTGTTACGTCCCATTTTTCTGTTGGTAACTCGTTTCCAGGTGTTCCTGTATCATTACTCGATAAATTTAGTTGCTTGACGGAAATTTGATCCTGAAGCGTTTTTCCATCAGGAATGGCGATATGGTGGCCTCCCCCTAACGTATCCGTCAATGTCGCGTCATTGATATTTTGCTTGTTAATGTTGACGGCAATCGTCCAAGTGAATTGTTGAGTTATATGGTTGAAGCTACCGTTTTTATACCCATTGTGACCTGTCGGACTATCGCCGGGTTTGTATTCCGCTTCTTTCGTAACTGTATTATCTTCAGAACTTTGACCCTTCCATTTCGCTGTTGCACTGTTTCCATACTTTTCATATGCCGTTCCATTCAATTGAATATCGAATTTTGTTTTGTAGGTGATCGTCACTTTTGAACCTTCTGGAATTACATCGTTAAATGTTAACGTGTACCCCTTATTTGCCGTCACGTCTGTTTCTGTAGTAGTGCCGTCATAACCTTCAATGGTGAAATACTTATTCTCTTCGTTTTTCAAAAGTGTTTGATGACTTTCACCATCTGTCGGTGTGAACGCATCTGTAATGATAAAATTCTTTAAATCTTTTTCAGCGTTAATCGTTAATTTCCAAGTGATTATTTTATTGTCATAATCGATTGCCCCTTTAGATTTATCAAAAATCCCTTGGCCTAATGGCAACGTACCAGTCGCTGTATATGCTTTATCAGAGCTGTTTGTATTCGTACTCGTCACCGTATTCTTGACGACCGAATCCCCCGTAATAAACTCCTCCGTTGCGACAGTGTCGTATGTCACTTTGAATGCTTTAGTCACATGGCCATTCGAAGCACTTTTTGCGAAGTCAATCACAAGTTTTTTATTGTCTTCGCTTAAATTCGTTGTATAACTGCTAATATCTAATAGAAAGGCACTTTCTTCATCACCATTAGCATCGACAATCACTTCGTAAACTTTTATTGAAGCGGAATCAACTTCATGCTTCCCTTCAAGGACATCTGTAATTTCTGCATGCCCTGCTTCAATTTCGGCACCTAAATAGTTGTAATGGATTTCCCAGTTGGCTCTATATTTATCGCCGCCGGTTCGAGACTTTGACAACGGGGTACCATATGTGATGGAAACATCATTGCCGGCTTTTTCCGTAGTAGACCCATTATTTGTTAGACTGGCGTCATTCGTGAATGTTTCTGTTATATTTTCCGCTACTCGTGTTACTTCTGTCTGATAGGTCACTTTATAGGAAAACTTACCGTCATCTAATGGAATTGGGAATTTACCGTGGCTTGAAGTATCAATCGAAGGTTCAATTACACCATTCAGACCCACTTTATACTTTTCAACCTTAATCGAGCCTTCAACAAGTTCATGCCCATCACCTAACGTATCGTTAAGCTTAGCATCTTTTAACGCTTTCCCTGCCCGGTTTGTCCATACTGTCCAGTTAATGTACTTTTTTCCATCTTTAGATTCGACAGTTCCTTCTTTGGACATCGCCCAGCTACTTGTTTTAGGCACAAAGGTGAGCTTTAGCGTTACCGTTTCACTGCCTTTGATCGGAATTTCCATTTCTTGATCTAAATCTTCCTCACTTCCAAAATTCCCGAATTTCGCACTGAAGTTTAAATGCAATGTATATTCGCCCGGTTGCAATTCGTCAAGAAAAGTGACGGTTACGACACCAGATTTGTCTGTCTCATATTTAAAAGAAGGTTCGCCAGGTATACTCACCGTTCCACTTAATGCACTTTGGTCAAATACGACAATGGACTGTGGCAATTGAAAGGTGAAAGTTGAACCTTCGCCGTAAGGTTTTTTTAGATCTAAGTTAAATGCATAGAGAATCTTTGCCTGTTGTCCTTCTTTCAATTCTACACCTTGAGCGTCGTCAGAATTTTTGATGACTAAATCACCAATCTCAAGCCCGAGAAAATCCATTTTAACCTCATCAGGTGTAAATTCCAAAGCTTCAGCCATTAACAAGTCGTCAGCGTTTAACTCATCACACTCAGCCAATTCTTCACCAGCTAGCTGTTCTTCGCAGCCCAGTTGATCTGTGTCAACACTTTCGTCGCTTTTTGGCTCTTCATTTTTATTTACTTCTTCGTCTTCACCATTGTCAGACGCTTCTTCTTCACCTTCCGTGCTCCCACTTTCGCCGGTTCCTAATTCTTTACCATCCACTTCTTCTATGTTAGTTTCATCAGTTTCATTAGTTAAAGTAGATTCTTCCGGTTTAGGTGTTTCTTCACCTATTTGTTCCTCTGTACCTTCCTCATGCCCGTCATTATAAGTGCTTTCTTCAACAGGAATTTCACTCGCACTAACCGTCGCAATCGGCCCCAATATCGTCTGACCAATAATCAGCAACATTAGGACAAATATGCTTAATTTCTTCATGCTCTCCCCCCTATAAATTTATCGTCTTGTCTGTATGCCTTGTAAAAGGCACTTCCCGCTGCCATACCCATTTCCCCTTTTCATTCATCATATTTATTTATATAAAATTATATAAATATCAAGGTACGAGTGCCGCTTGAACGATGAGTCGATGCGGCGGATTGCGTGAGCCGATTGGTGTGCATGTAACAAGTGTGAGTAATGGCTCGTCTTGGTCATTTAGGACGGATACTTCCGATTGGTGGACGACAAAGGTGTCGACTACGGCAAATTCAAGTGTTCCAATTGACGTTGTCACTTGGATTTCGTCGTTGACGTTTAATTCGTCTAGACGATTGAATTGTTTGCCCTTGGTGATTGCCCGATGTCCGGCCAGTCCGATATTATTCACACCGAATTCTTTTTGTGGTTCAATCATCCCGATTCCCTTGCTCAGCGCTTCGGTAGACGTGCCGTCGAAAATGAGCATATCCAAGTCAATCTTATCGATGGATATTAAGCCACGTGCCCCTTTTAATAAGTCGGACTTGTCCTCGTTTGTCTGTTCAACCTGCATAGATGCTTGCTCCAATTGTTCCGTATTGCCCAGTTGCGCAAAGCTGTCCAATAACTGTTGCTGTTCGCGATCATATTGCATGTTTTCATACAGAGGATACAAAAAAATGGCAACACCAATAAGAATAAAGAACAGTCCCATGATTTTCCGCAATCCAATTTCTCCTTTTCCAAAATCCTGTTACTTGTTTATCGTATAATGTTGCTCTTACAAAACACTTAAAGTCGGAGGGATTTCTTCTTTTTTCACACTAATAAAAGAAGACTAGACAGATCCAGTCCCCTTAAACACAAGCTGAAGTTGCACACATAACTTTATGATGGGTAATGCGTAAGTATGAATTGGGCATATATATTCAAAATTAGTCAATTCCTTTTTCGAGAGAAGGAGAGTGTTGAGTACTTCTTATAAGGTATTGTTTTCTTTCATAGGAGCGGAGAGTTGCTTTCTTCCACAGAAAAAAAAGAACCAGGGCCCAAAACAATTCACAATTGTTTTGGAACCTAGTCCTCAAAAATGTTTTATCCCCAGATTTCCTTTGCTGTTTCAACAACAAGCCGTAATTTATTCCACTGGTCCTGTTCAGAAACTGTATTTCCTTCCTCCGTTGAGGCAAATCCACATTGTGGGCTGATGCAAAGTTGATCGATCGGGACATATTGCGTCGCTTCTTCTACGCGCCTTTTCAGTTCGGCTGGATCTTCGAGTTCCGCTGTCTTTGATGTGACCAAGCCTAAAATGACTTTCTGTTTTTGAATGAAGCGCAATGGTGAAAAATCGCCCGCACGTTCGTCGTCAAACTCCAAAAAGAATCCGTCCACATTGACACGAGAAAATAACTCTTCCGCAATTGGCTCATAGTTTCCTTGATAGAGCCAAGATGATTTGAAATTTCCACGGCAAATATGAATCGTGACGGCCATATCTTCCGGCTTATTCGCTACCGCTTCAACTGTAATATCCGCGAATTTTTTTACCAATTCATCTGGATCAAATCCTTTTGCTATGATCTTTTCTCTGAAATCATCGCTGAAAAGTGCGCCCCAACTCGTATCATCCAACTGCAAATAGCGACAGCCCGCTTCATAAAACGCTTCAATCGCATCTCGATACACTTGGACAATAGCTTGTGCCACTTCGTCCAGCGAAGAATAAGCGGGCTTATCCAAATACGGCTGACTGTTGACAACTCCCGAATAAAAGATCATATTCGGTCCCGGTATCGTCAACTTAGCGATATGTTCCCCCGCAATGCTTTTCAGATACTTGAAATCTTCCAAAAATGGATGATCCGCTGGGAACCCTAATTTAGAATCCACTGTATACAGCGTTGCTTTTTTCATCGTGCCATTGAATAGCCCGGTTGCGTCGATATCGTAAACCCGAATCCCTTCTAATGCCTGTATGAAATCCAAATGCCACCACTTTCGGCGGAACTCCCCATCCGTCACCGCTGTCAGTCCAACTTCCTTCTGCTTTTCTACAAGCTTCGCAATTTCCGTATCCTCAATCGCGCGTAGCTCTTCTTTCGTCAGCTGCCCTTCCAAAAATTGTGCTCGTGCCTCTTTTAGTCGCTGTGGACGCAAAAAACTACCTACATGATCCGCTCGAAACGGTGCTTTTGTCAAAGTGATCTGCTTCATGGCACTTCTTCCCTTCTGTTGTCAAAAATTGTAGTTGTAATTTTATGCTAACATACATAACCGTTTTACGGACGCAGTTTTCTGAATAAATATAAAATAACCAGGTAATCAAACAATACTAGATTGTTCGATTTCCTGGTTCTATTCACACTCATATTAACCGATAAACCTTCAGCGGTCTGCCCCTTGAATAACGCAATTCTTCTCCGACACATTCCACTATACTTACTTTACATAAGTCAGAGACGATGCGTTGGGCATTTCGATCGCTCATTTTCAAGTGAATGGCCAAGTCCTTTGTTGTGAAGGTGGCCCAATCCATTTTACGGATTAAAGATTCAAGCCGTTTGAACGTTTTGATGCTGATGTTTCCTTCATCCAGTTTTGCTAAAAATTCTTTGTCGTCTGTCCGGTAGGCGTAGGTGAGTTCTTCTTCCTTCCCGACGGCATCGATCATCATGCCATCCTCTTGTACGATGATGATTTCATGTTGCTCTTTCCCTTTCGATTCCCGAATGGCCCGGTAAGCATTCGTCTCGGCCGTAAAGACCGTCTGTCCGAATCCGATGCCGACTGCAACAGCCGAATCCGCTTCCAAGGAAAGATAATTCACCTTATCTTTCAACGCACCGATTTCCTGCTCGACGGCTCCCCTTGTGCTAAAGATGGCATAGCGACCATTTCCTTGTTCGAAAAGCGAGCCATCCAAACGTTCGCAAAGTTGAATGAGCGTCTTTTTCAAATCGAGTTCCAAATAGTCCAATCGATAAGATTCTTTCATTTTTTCTTTGATGGCGTCATACGCTAAAATCTCCATAATAACCACGCTAATCTGCGCATCTTTATAATAGGAAGTTTTTATTTTCTCAAAGAACATCCGAATGGTATGGATGATTTCATGGCGGGTCGGTGATAGCCAGAATGCTGGAATCCCCACCTTTTGCAAATCAGCATAGACCGTCGGATAACAAGTGAGTGCCGCCTCGATTTTTCCCTGTTGCCATAAATCATAATGGAAATCAAATAAGTCCTCCGCTTGGATGTCCACATCGAATGTTTTCAAGTACATTTTTTGCAATGGTTGTTCTAGCTGGAGTAAATCATTTTCATAAAAATACGAGTCGATCATGTCTACGCTGATCCGCTCCAACATTTGACCACTTTCTGCTGAAAGTTCTACAATTCCTTTATAAATGCTTAATTCGCTGGAATCAATATAAACGAAGTTTTCATTGGTCCCTACCGCATTCACGGCAACTTTATATGGGATATACCCTGAAAAAAGCCAAAAATCGACCGGTGTCTCCGGGTTTATTACAAACTCTTTCACTTCGGCCGTTTTGCTATAAACATAAGGGACGAATTCCAATTCTTTTTCGATTTCCCTTGCCAATGTCAAAATCCTATCCACTGATTGACGCGGACCGACAACCGCAATTTTATACATGACGGCTCCCTACTTTCTGCATACATCTGTTCAATCAATCGCGCCTCGGCGTGATTGCGTCCAGATTTTGAATTGCGCTTTCTCATGGCTGGTGCCTTAATTTCTGCAAAGAACGCAGAAATTAAGGCAAATCGAACCCTTCGCCGTTCGATTCGCAATTAACTCCTTTCAAAATCTGTGACATCCGCCGGAGGCTTGGGCCAACAGGATGTTGGTCACTCAGGCGTTGCCGCAGGACGCGGCGACCTTAGCCTGAGTTCTTCTAATCAGCAAATTTTTTTGTACTGTAAGCGAAGCGTCAGCTACAGGGAGTTTGAACTCCCTCTGATTGAAGTACTTTCTGGCATTCATCCCTTCACTTACGGAAGTGGGGGACTTCTGCTGAATCAAGTTAATTTTACCGGTAAATTCGCATGATATCCATCAAAAAAGAGGCTGAATCGCTTCAGCCTCACATTAAGTATATTATTTCACCGTTTCTGGTATCAATGACTCATAGGTTTTCCCATCCAAGCGTTCTTGCAACTCAGCTTTCGCCTGTTCAATGAGCGCCGGATTTTCCATCAATTGAACAGCAGTGGAAGCAATCACTTTTCCGGCATGCAGCATCCCTTTATGCGCAATCGGAGTGGCTCCTTGTGAAACAACTTGCCATGTATGAAGCGGAGTGCCAATTGTAAAACAAGCGCTCAAGCATTGCATCGTCGGAACGACCCAGCTGACATCCCCGACATCAGAAGAGCCGGACAATACGGCCTCTGCCTTGGAATGAGGTGGAATCAAGTCTGCAAGGACTCGTTCTTTCAATTTCTTCACCGTTTCTCGATCCCGACCTGCATACGCATTGTTCACATCTGCTTCGGATAACGTAGCACGGATTTCTTCGGCAAATTTCAAATCCTTTTCATCGTAAGTCGGAAGCTCCACTTTCGCCAGATTATCATACATCACATCTGCCAGCACAGCATTCGGAATCAGATCGGAAGCCGTCCCTTCAAATTCAACGTCAAACGTCGTCCCGGTCATCAACGCCGCTCCGCGTGCAATGTCATGGACTCGCTCGTAAAGCGACTTCACATCCTCTTTCTCCAACGCACGGATCAAATAAACGACTTCCGCATTCGCTTGAACGACATTCGGCGAACTGCCGCCTGTATCCGTCACCGCATAATGGATCCGTGCATCTGGAACCATATGCTCCCTTAAATAGTTGACACCGACATTCATCAGCTCCACTGCATCGAGTGCACTTCTGCCTAAATGAGGCGCTGCCGCGGCATGTGCGCTCTTTCCTTTAAACTTGAAACGAGCGGAATAATTGGCGAGCATCCGTGCATTCATCAGCCCCGGTACATCCCATGGATGCCATGACAGTGCGATATCCGCATCGTCAAACAGACCAGCCCGCGTCATAAAGGCTTTTCCCGACCCAGCTTCTTCAGCCGGACAACCGTATAGACGGACCGTCCCGTCCAATTGATTCAACTCCATATATTCTTTAACGGCTACAGCTGCCGCAAATGCGCCTGTCCCCAACAAATTATGTCCGCAACCATGTCCATTTCCACCATCGACGACTGGATCATGATGGGTAAGCCCTTTTTTCTGGCTTAGCCCCGCCAATGCGTCGAACTCTCCAAGAATCGCAATGACAGGTTTTCCTGATCCATAACTTCCGACAAAAGCTGTTTCCAGCCCTGCGACACCTCGTTCGACTTGGAACCCTTCCTCTTCCAAAGCTCTGCTCAAATAGGCGGATGATTGATGTTCTTCAAAAAACAACTCCGGAATGCTCCAAATTTGATCGCTTAACGCGATAAATTTTTCCCGTTTCTGTTCAATCAACTTGGAAACTGTTTGCTGTATGTTCATCATTCATTCCTCCTTGCATTAATCAATTACGCCTCGGCGTAATTGCGTCCGGATTTTGAATCGCGCACTTAAATAAGCGCAACTAAGTCCCTTCAAAATCCTACGCTTTCGCTTGTAGCAACTCACCTTTTTTAAAATTCAATGTCAGTAAGGATACCGTACAGATGATACCAAAAACGATCAACATCCAAAACGCAGCATTATACGATCCATTGAACGTCTGCACAATATAACCGATTGCCAGCGGCGTGATAAAGCCCGCTAATTGACCGCCCGTATTGGCAATCCCCATGCTTGTCCCTGTAACCGTAGATGGAAGCCTTTTCAAAATGACTGCCGGTAAAAGCAACATGACAAATGAAATAAAGAGGATGACGATTGTCTGATACGTGACGAAAATCGTTACATTTGGTGCATTGAACATGAGGTATAACAAGATACTGACGACAACACAAGCAACTGCTCCTACTATTTTTTCCTTCCCAAGTGGGAGTCTGTCAATCACATACCCCGATAAATACATGGAAACGATCATCGCTAAACCTGGAATCGTTTGCGCCCAGCCAAGCGAAATCAAGTCGAGTCCCCTTACATTGACAAGATAAGTCGGCAACCATGTTGCCAAGCCCCAGTTGATGGCATAAATACTATAATAAGCGATAAACAGATTCAACATGAGCGGCGTTTTCAATAATTGCCCAAAAATCCCTTGTTTTTTCTCGCCTTGCTGTTTCAATTCCTCTTCTTTTACATGTGCAGGGAGTTTGATGAAAGCCCAGTAGAGAATCGTAATCACAATCCCGATACCACCCAGTATGAAGAAAGACACACGCCAACCGATCGTGGTCAACATATAAGCGGAAAGAAGCGGAACGATCAGCGACACAATCCCACCGGATGACAGCATAATGGACATCGCCCATGCTCGTTTATCCATTGGAAACGTTTGCGAAATCAATTTCGAACTCGAAGGCTGGAATCCACCTTCACCGATCCCGAACAGAAAACGGATGGCGACCATTGAAGCCAATGACCAAACCGCACCGGTCATCGCAGTAAAGATCGACCACATAAGAACAGAGACCATCAGAACCCTTCTGGAACCGAATTTATCCGCTAACCAACCTCCAGGAATTTGCATCAATGCATATCCTGCAAAAAAACTACTCAAAATTAGCCCTGTACTCGTCGGACTCAATTGTAAATCTTCCGTGATGGACAAAACGGCATAATTGATAAAATACCGGTCAAAGTTCCCAATCGCCCAACCGAGAAAAAGTAAAAACAAAATTAGATTTCTATGTTTCGCAGAAACCATAATAGACCCCCCTTTTTTATTATGTAATACTCATAACCTCATTTACCGCATAATTAACGAAACATTCGTTATGTAGAATACTATAAATAATAGTTAGGCATAACGCAATACATTTTTTCGGCATAACGAGTTAGCAACTTACATCGGAACGTTGCGTTCTTTATCCAAAATGTCGTCTACTTTCCGGAATATATAGCACTCTTCACATGTTTAGTATCCCCCTTTTCCACGACAAAAAACGACTGACAGGAATTTTTCCTGTTCAGTCGTTTTTCTACTTCAGCTTAGGAGTACCCTACCATCACTTTACAGATGTAGCGGCAATGGATTGCGGGCGCGCGCCTTTTAATGGGTTTGTCTTTTCGAATGCATAAGCGACATTCAAGACAAGATCTTCCCTGAAGGCTGGTCCCATAATTTGCATCCCGGCTGGCATTCCATTGACCAATCCACATGGAATCGTCAGAGCCGGTAGACCCGTCAAGTTGCCCGGCCCTGTGAATCGAATAATATTTTCGATCAGATCGACTTCTTTTCCGTTAATATTCGCCAAGTCTTCCCCGATATTCGGGACGATCAATGGCAACGTCGGAGTAATGAGCACGTCCACTTTTTCAAACGCTTTTTGGAATTCGAGTTTGATTTTCCTTCTAATTTGCTGTGCCTGTAAATAATCGACGGCTGATGGAATTTCACCCAATTCAAAGAGATAGCGGATATCATCTCCGAAATCATGCGGGCGCTTTTGTAAATTCTTATGATGAATTGCGCTAGCTTCGGATAATGAAGTGATCAACTCCGCGTATTCAGCATATTGTAACGAAGGAATCGGCACGACTTCCACTTTTGCCCCTTGGTCGACCAATGCTTGAATACCAGCGCGGACCAGTTTATCCACTTCTGAATCGACGTTTTTAAAGAAGTAATCCTCATTGACACCGATAACAAGATCTTTGACATCGCCCGTCAATTTTTCCGTATACTTCACGCTTGGTACATTCGCGGAAGTCGGATCTTTGCGATCAAATCCAGCAAGTGCTTCCAACATTGCTGCCGCATCTGTCACCGTCTTCGTCATCGGACCGATATGATCCAATGACCAAGCAAGCGGCCAGCAACCATATTTACTGACGAGACCATGTGTTGGCTTCAGCCCGACAATACCACAAGCCGAAGAAGGAATTCGGATGGAACCTGCTGTATCCGTTCCAAGCGTCCCGATACTCATATTGGCCGCAATAGCGACGCCTGAACCGCCGCTCGATCCGCCCGGAATCTTCTCCAGATCCCACGGGTTACGCGCTGGACCAAAGTGAGGATTATTATTCGTGATTCCCCAAGCATACTCGTGCATATTCAACTTTCCTGTAAAGACGACGCCTGAATCACGCAATTTCTCAATGACCGTCGCATCATAATCCGATACAAAATCACGATGGATTTTCGATGCCATCGTTGTCACTTCGTCTTTAAAATAAATATTATCCTTTATACCCATCGGAATCCCGTGAAGCTTTCCGCGGTAATTCCCCTCCGCAATTTCACGTTCCGCTTGTTTCGCAGCTTTTTTCGCACTTTCATGCGTAATAGAAATATAAGCATTGTTTTGCTCATTAAGCGCATCCACCTGATCCAAAACGGCATCTGTCAACTCAACTGGAGAAACTTCTTGTTTCTCGATCAGCGGCGCCAATTCTTCAATAGCAAGAGAGATCAGTTCTTTACTCAATATGATCACCTCCCGCAGTATTGCATAATGAGATGTCATAGCTTTCTAATGGTAGATCCTCTATTTGTTCTTTCAGCTTTGCAATCGCATTCCAACGTGACTCCACCACTTTGAAGTCCTCTTCCGGTATTTTTAGATCTTTTGCAGCAAATAATTCCCGAATTGACACCGTCATTAATAAATCACTCCAATTAGTTTTTTATCAATTGCGCCTTGGCGTAATTGCGTCCAGATTTTGAACTGAGCTTGAGGCCTACAGGATGTAGGTCATGCAGTCGTTGCGAATCGAACAGCAAAGGGTTCGATTTGCCGTATTTCTGCGATCTTTGCAGAAATTAAGGCACTTTTCTTTTAGGACGTCGCGCACTTAGACTGCCTTCTTTAACTCCTTTCAAAATCCGTGACATCCGCCGGAGGCTTTAACTTGATTCAGCCGAGTTTTAATCTCCCTGAACGGAATGCATGTCTACCATTCGTTCAACCAATTATAGAAGGAAGAGCTTCTGCTGAATTAAGTTAAAAGTATTACAATCGGTACAAATTGTTCGCAAAAATTAGGATAAATACCTGCCAATGAACAACTAAATGATCGACTAGAAAGCTATCACCACCAAAATAATATTCACACAACGACTCTAGTGTACTATAAATCTTTATAATTATCAAATTATTCTAAATTATATTTTCCGACAAAAAATAAAGGCTCAACGCCAAAATAATTCACCATTGTTTATGGTATTTTTCTAGGCACATAGATCACTTGGCGTATCCATTCACTTAAAAATGATCTCTTTTTGGAATTAAATACAAAAAGCACCAGCGTATAAAGCAATTCGGCATCGTTTTATACGCTGGCACTATTTAGAAAAGCATTTTTTATTTCCATGGAATGAGCTTATATTCCAACCATTGGAGCAATCGGTTAAATGTCAATCCGAGCAAGGATAACACGATTACCCCTACCATCAGCTTCGTTGTGATCATTAAATTACCATAGTGTAAAACCATTGAACCAATTCCATTTTGGGCAGCAATCATTTCTGCGGATACAAGCAACAACAAGGATGTCCCCGCAGCAAGTTTCAAACCTGCAAAAATCATCGGAAGTGAGCCAGGTAAAATAACCTTACGAACGACATTAAAAGGGCTAGACCCAAATGTAACGGCCGCTTTTATGAGGATGGGATCCACATTCTTCACACCTGAGAATGTATTGATGACCACTGGAAAAAAGACACCCAATGCAATAATAGTCACTTTGGATAGCTCACCAATTCCCAACCATAAGATGAACAACGGCAATAGGGCAATTTTCGGAATCGGATAAATCGAGTAAACAACCGGTGTTCCAATCGCATCTGCCCATTTGGAAAAGCCAAGAAGCAGACCGATTAAAACCCCAAAAATAGATCCGATTATATAGCCCATCACAATGCGGTAAAGACTTGGAACGAGGTTCTCATAAATTTCTCCGCTCACCAGCATTTCCCATCCGGTCGTTACAATCGCTGAAGGGGCGGGCAAAAACAAAGGAGAAACAAGGTTCAAGCTACATATGATTTCCCATATCGCAAGCAGACCGATTAAACCTAAAAAAGAAGCATAAATGGGAATCTTTTTTTCAAGAAAAGCAACGCGGTTCGTAATGATTTGTCTCTGTTTAGTCATCCGTTATAACTCCTTTAGGGCATCCTCGGCATCTTGACGGATAAGCTGCCAAATGTCATCTGCATATTGCTCAAATTTAGCTCTGTGTTGTTCTTCATCTCTTCCCATTTTCGGTAAATCAATCTTGATAATTTCTTTAATCCGTCCCGGATGTCTAGATAAAACAATTACGCGATCCGCTAAGTAAACAGCCTCTTGAATGTTATGCGTCACATAAAGTGTACTCAATTGCGTACGATTCCAAATCGTCAAGAGCTCTTCCTGCATCAACGTTCGGGTTTGCGCATCTAACGCGGAAAATGGCTCGTCCATCAGCAATAGATCCGGTTCAACCGCAAGCGCCCTTGCAATGCCGACCCGTTGTTTCATACCGCCGGATAATTGTTTCGGATAAGCCTCTTTGAATCCTGTTAAGCCGACCATATCAAGATAATAATCGCCTTTTTCTTTTTGCTCTTGTTTACTTGCTTTTTTCTCTTCCAGCCCATAAATCACATTTTCATAAACGGTTCGCCATGGAAATAATGCAATCTCCTGAAAAACAATCGATAGATCCGGCTTCTTATCCATCTCACCTTCAAAATAGACCGTTCCACTCGTCGGTGATAATAATCCGCCTACGATATTCAGAAGTGTCGACTTCCCGCATCCACTCGGCCCTACTAAAACAACAAACTCTTTCTCTTCAATCGAGAAATTTATATTTTCCAGCGCTAAAACTTCGCCTTTTTTTGAATCACCGAACGTCTTTCTGACATCCTCAATGACGACCTTCATCTATCTCACTTCCCTAATTCCGTTAACGCATTTTCTAGTAATTCCGTATTCACGATTTCTGACGCATCAATTGATTGATCGACTAACTTTTCTTTCGCATACCAGTCGATTTGTGTCTGAATATCAGACTCAAGCAATTTTCCATCTCGATCTATGTAAGGAAGACCTTTCTTAATCAGCTCCGGTTCTTGGTCTGTATATTCTGCGATGATCCCGATAACTTCATCATAATTTTCACCCGGCACAATCTCGCCGTTTTCTTTTGTTAAAACAGCATCATAGTAATATTGTGTTGCCTTTGCATAAGCTTTAAGGAACCGTGTAGCGGCATCTGTATTATCCGCAAAAGCTTTTGAGAAGAAGATTCCAGAAGTTTGATAGTCAATTTCGTCTCCAACTTGTGCAATTATCTTTCCATAGCCTTCTTCAACGACTCTTGACACATTCGGTTCATTCAATAACACTGCGTCTACTTGTTTACTTTCTAACGTATCCATAAGACCCGGAATACTGTTTAGTGGAACTAGTTCGACATCATTCGTCGTAAGTCCATTTTCCTCCAGAAGTCTTCCAGCCATATAATGGTATGTAGAACCTGTTTGTGTAATCCCGATTTTTTTCCCTTTCAACTCTTCAATGCTTGTCACGGTCGAGTCGCTTGGCACTAATATTGCAGTAGAAGAATAACCTTCCTGTTCTCGTCCTTTATCTGCAACAATCACTAACTTTTCCCCACTAGCAACCATATTATACAAGCTCGCTGTAATTCCAGTAGCCCCAACAGCTACATCTCCTCCAGCTGTTGCCACCGCAATTGGTTGTGCCGCCTCAAACCATTTTGCTTTGGCATCGATCCCCTCTTCCTCAAAGAAACCTTTTTCAAGCGCGATGAACAGAGGAGCTGAGCTTGTCAATTTCAACATGCCAATTTCAACAGCTTCTTTTTTAGCATCTTTATCTTTGTTGCCATCTGAATTGGCCGCCTTTTCCGATCTATCCTTTCCACATCCAACCAGTCCAATTGCTAATAATAGGACAGTCAAAAATGCAATCACAATTCTTTTCTTCATGTCTCCTTACCTCCAAATTCTAATCGTACAATTCTGCTATGGCTCGACCCGAAAAAACAACAGAAAAAGACCTTTAATGATTAATAGAATCTATAAAAGACTATTCGCCGCTTTTCAAAATCAATTTCCCACACCTTTTAGAATAGCATAAATTGATGCACAATTATATATTTCATGAACGTTTTCAACACTGTAGAGTAAAAACACGCCTGCTGATGTATTTACGTAAAGACTAATTTTTTTAGTAACGTATTACTACTTTCTATATAATAGATATACTTTTTTCCTTCAAGTGTAATCCTTTCACATGTGGACACACTAAATAATCAAGTAAAAAATAATGAAGGGAAGATGAAAAATGACTAAAAAGAAACCTCCGCACGAGCAATTGACAGATAAAAACAACGGAATGTCTTCGACACAAGAGGTACTTTATCAGGAAGAGTATAGAAAAGCGGATAAAGTGACTAAAAAAGAAAAGAAAGGCTAAAGACATTCAAAAAGTGCCCGGGACTCTCATCCTTCACCTGAGTACCGGGCACCTAAATGGTCGATTGGGTACAGATTGTAGTTCGATGCTCATTTGTGGCCCACCGCTCTTTAAAAAACAACTTTTCTCTCCTCGATATTCTGTAAATACTTTTCCACCAACAGCTCAGCCTCTTTCATGTCCCTTTTTCTCAGCTATATGTTTCACATTTATCGGTTTAAATTGAGTGGTAAAATTAGCGTTCTCATTTAATTAGGAGAGGGGGTTATTTTGTGGTGAAGGGAAAAAACACGAATAGTTTGATGCATCACTTAAAATTTAGTATTATTTCATATTCGGGCAAAAGGGTACAAGTACAAAAATGGAAATTAAGCAATGAATTAGCACCACCTTTTTAATTCCTGACTAAATAACCCTATACATCTAAAGAGACAGTCGCACCTGCTCTCGTCGAAAAATTATTTTGAAAACCAGTATTCTTTCACGAACTTTTTTGAAAATCGAAATAAATTGGCGTCAAAACAGACAAACACATGTCCATCTGCTTTATAGTTCATCAATGTATGTCTTTAGATACTTCCCCCTCTGCCACAATATTGACCGTCGCTCTCTTCCCTTTTAAAACCTCATTCTTTTTGAACAAGTTTTTAAAAAAGCTTGCTATTCATTCTGATTTATGCAATTATTATAACTAGTAGTTCAATAAAACGCCTATCGAATAGCCATAAAAAAGCGACCCTTTTTTTCCTCAAAGCTATTTGAATAGTTGGCTACATCTTTCTAGCAGAAGGTTATTTTGCTGGATAGGTGTAGCCTTTTTGCGTAGGTAGAAAGAGGAGGCTCACAATGAAAGTATATGATTCCATAGCGGATGCACTGGCTTGTGTACAAAGCAATCAGACGATCATGGTTGGTGGATTCGGTCTGATCGGTGCGCCGTTAACGCTGATTGACGGTCTGATTGAAAAAGATGCCAATGGATTGACAATTATTAGCAATAATCTAGGTGAAAAAGGGGAAGGTCTTGGCCTTCTGCTACAGCAAAAAAAGGTAAGGAAAGCGATCGGCTCCTATTTTACGAGTAATCGGGATGTTGGAGATGCTTATCAAGCGGGCGAGTTGGAAATCCAGTTACTCCCACAAGGGACGTTGGCAGAATCCATTCGTGCGGGGGGCGCCGGCATTGGTGGCTATTATACGAAAACCGCAGTAGGTACAGATTTGGCGAAAGGGAAAGAAACGAAAATGATTAACGGGGTTGAGTATATATTTGAAGAGGCGCTGCGTGCAGATGTTGCCTTAATTCGCGCACATAAAGCCGACACGTTAGGCAATGTTATTTATTATAAAACGGCGCGTAACTTCAATCCATTAATGGCAACTGCTGCCGACCATGTCATTGTTGAGGTAGATGAAATTGTCGAAGTTGGACAACTGTCTGCGGAAGAAATTGTGACGCCTCATCTATTTGTAGACGGACTTGTGGTCGCAAAAAAAGTGTTGACGAAAGGGGGCATTGTCAATCATGACAAACAACAAGAATATACAAACGTTAATCGCTGAACGGGCAGCTAAGGAGTTAACAGAGCGGAGCATTGTCAATTTAGGTATCGGGATCCCGACTCTCGTTGCCAAATATATTGACAGTGATCTCGTTCAGTTCCATACAGAAAATGGACTTCTCGGTGTGACAGATGTCGATGAAGAACAAATAGACCCGAACCTTGTCAATGCCGGCAAGTTACCGGTAGGCCAAGCGATGGGCGCATCATTTTTTAACAGCGCGGACTCATTCGGAATGATCCGCGGCGGTCATGTCGATGTGGCCATTCTAGGTGTATTGCAAGTCGATGCGCAAGGAAGAATTGCAAACTGGGCAGTACCGGGGAAAAATATTATCGGCGTTGGTGGGGCAATGGATTTATTAGTCGGGGCTAAAAAAGTCATTGTCACCACGACGCATACTTCCAAAGATGGTAAAAGTAAATTGCTGCAAGAATGCACTTATCCGATCACTTCAACAAGAAGTGTAGACATCATAATCACGGAGCTTGCTGTGTTCCACGTTAAAAACAAAACATTACATTTAGTCGAATTAATGCCTGGCGTTACCTTGGAACAAGTGACCCAACATACAGAAGCTGCATTTGTAAACGATTTAGAAGGGAGTTTTGTAAGTTGAGAGAAGTTGTGATCGTCGAAAGTGTTCGAACAGCGATCGGGAAATTAGGTGGTACTCTTGGAAATGAAAGCGTAGATAAATTGGCTGCGAAAGTTATGCAAGAAGTCGTCGCACGTGCTGCCATCGATCCCGCACTTGTGGATGAAGTCATCATTGGACAAGCTAAACAAAGTGCGGATGCATCCAACCTTGCCCGGCTCGCCACCTTACAAGCGGGATTCCCCATTGAAGTCCCTGGCTATACCGTGCACCGCCAATGCGGATCCGGTGTCCAAGCCGTCAATTCGGCTGCGCAGCAAATCCAGCTTGGCTTAAGCGATATTATTCTTGCAGGTGGAGCCGAATCGATGAGCACGGCACCCTACTATTTACGAAACGCCCGCTTTGGCTATCAGTCGGGAAATGGGCTGTTACTGGATCCGAATACGGAAAGTCAACCAGGTTCCCAGCCGGCGGAATATGGGATTACAACGATGGGCATGACGGCGGAAAATCTAGCGGAAAAATATAAGATTTCGAGGCAAGAACAAGACGAGTTCGCGCATCGCAGTCAAGAAAAGACGGCCCGTGCAATTCAAAATGGCTATTTTGAACAGCAGATCGTCCCTTATGAAATCAAGCAACGAAAAGAAACCGTCGAATTTAAAATCGATGAACACCCACGACTATCCAGCGTTGACAAACTCGGTTCGTTGAAAGCGGTTTTTAAACAAGACGGGACAGTGACCGCTGGCAATAGTAGCGGCCGAAACGATGGCGCAGCGGCTTTACTCGTCATGGACAAAGAAAAAGCTGAACAACTCGGTTTAAAGCCAAAAGTGAAAATCATTGCACAAGCAGCGGCCGGTGTAGATCCACGCATTATGGGAATCGGGCCTGTTCCTTCTACGATAAAGGCATTGAAGCAAGCGAACTTATCCCTTGATGATATCGACATCATCGAGTTAAACGAAGCCTTCGCTGCTCAATCCATCGCAGTGATAAAAGAGCTCGGTTTAGATGAAGCAAAAGTGAATCCAAACGGCGGTGCGATTGCGATGGGACACCCGATTGGCGCAACAGGCGCGATTCTATTCACCAAACTGATCCATGAACTAGAGCGAACAGGCAAACGATACGGCCTAGTCACCCTGTGCATTGCCGGTGGATTAGGAATTACCACCATCGTCGAGAATCTACAGCACTAACAGTTATTTGGTGTCTACACTCTTTTTGGAAGTATATACTGCCAAATAGGAATTCTCTCAGCCTGATTGAAAACGCTTGTCATGTGGAAGGCAGGCTAAGAGCACGACGTCCTGTCGTAACGCCTGCATGACTCGCGTCCTGCGAGCCCGCGCCAAGTCGAGCGAAGACGCGAATAGAACTGAAGTTCATGAGCGGACGAGCGAGTAAGGAAGGCATCCTAAGGACGCCGCGTCCTGCGGCGACGGATGCATGACCTACTTCCTGTAGGCCTCAACAACGGATGCGAGCGTTTGTCAACAGGCTGAGATACCAGTTATTTGGTGTCTTGCACACTACTTATTTTTTCTAAATATCTTTTTTGAGCAGATTTTAAAGCAACAATGACGGAACCGGTAGAAGGTGCAAAATAATGGGAGTCTATACGCCCGATCAAGACTTCAATATTGGATGTTAAATCGAAACCGACAATCATCCGTTTGAAATAATCTTGTGCAAGCTTCGTAATGAAAGTGAATTCAGCGTCTATCACTTCATGTGTTTGTTTATCGACTTCCAATACAATACCAGCATGTTTATATGTTTCATACATAGACGTACCTTGTGGTGCTTTTGCATATGCGGTCACTAAAACACTTGCTAATTTTTGCATCAATATACCTCCAACAATTATATACTGTGAGATTGCCTCTCTAGTATAACAAAACTGATTAGGGAATTCGGTTTATAATATGCTGTGAATTCATTTTATTCATAATAAATCACAAAAAAATACAAGGTTCCCAAATATACCATAATTGGTTTGGGAACCTTGTATTTTATTATGACCTTTATTACCCTTCCATTTTCTCATACGCCTTTTTAAAGGTGGAAACGAACTCCCGTCTAAACTCTTCTACATCGGCATCTAAACAGACAAATACATGTCCATCCTCTGTATAGTGAGTCACTGTACATCCTGAAGCTTCCCCTTCTGTCACGACATTCACCGTCGCTCTCTTCCCTTTAAAAATTTCAGGTCGCGTCAAATAAAAAACGGCGCAGAGGTCGTGAATTGTAACATGATTGTGAGAAGAGGTTGTGCTATCGTAATCACTCAACAATCGACTCACCATATCGCCCACTTTTCCAAACCCCTCAACTTCACGGATATTTTCAGTGGTAATACTTGTTAAACGTGTAACGTCTAATCCACACATCACAATTTTTATTTGTTCATCAAAGACGATCTTAGCCGCATGAGGATCCGCAAAAATATTGAATTCAGCTACCGGAGTTCGATTGCCTCCTTGGGCAGCTCCCCCCATTAAAACGATCTCTTTAATATTACTTTTTGTTTCTGGATACATTCTAAGTAAAAGTGCAACATTGGTAAGGGGCCCTATCGGCACAAGCGTTACCGGCTCAGCGGAATGGAGAATGAGCTCTTTCATTTCCTCTACTGCATGTCGAGTTGAAAGGACTGTCGCATTTTCCTTTTCTTCAAAGCGATAGCCACCCACACCACTTTCACCATGAACAAAGGAAGCATTTACCAACTTATTCAATAACGGTTGAGCCGCCCCTTTGGCAACCGGTGTACCCTTCCCTAAAAAATTCACCAAATTCACAGCATTTCTCGTTGTATTTTCAATTCCAACATTGCCTCCGACCGTCGTGATCAGTTTTACATCCAGCTCTTCCGCGAATAATGCGGCGGTGATAGCAATAACGTCATCGATTCCCGGATCTGTATCGATAATAATAGGTGTTTTCATAAGTGTACACTCCCATAATTAGTCGTATTCTAGTATAGAACTCAGTTGAACCCTATGAGTAATTTCCCACACAATAAGAGAGGTTTGAAAAGCTCGGTTTTATTACTTTCATCCGCCACATCACAAAAACTTTCGAATTATATAGTCTGTCGCTAAATGATGATCGAACTCCCTTGCTCCTCCATTAATTCCTATTCAACTGCAAACCATTATAAGGCCCATAATTGATTGTTGCCAACATCTTCTTCCACATAGCTTCCCTTTGGATAATATCCGTTTCTTCGTAAAACTCAATGACGGAAAATACGATTTCATTATAGCCGTTTTCCAGGACGAATAAATTCAAATGATGGGCGTTTCCGTTTGATGTCAAATGTTCCATCCAGCGGCCTAAGATGCCATTTGAACCGTAGGCACTCCCGATATACCTGCTTACTCCGTCTTTTGATCGCTGAATATAGATCCCTTTTCTGGACAATGCAGCTTTTAACACATTCTCTTCGGACTCATCTTCGAAAATGGCAATAATCTGACGCCATGTAAAGGTGCGGCCAAGCACAGTCTCATCTGTCATATCAACGTCCGGGAGATTCAATCCTTCGAATTTTGTCGTTCTTGCCATACTGCCCGATTCTTTGCATGCTTTCACCACTTCTTCATCCAATAAAATCTCCTTGATGGCAACCGCCAAGGTCAAATAGTCTTCCGTTTGAAAATCGACTACACGTATCAAACTGCCTGTACATTCAGGTCTTCCCTTGAGTAGATCTTTTAATTCAGCACTCATTTTGCTTCCGTGATAAATACGGAACTGATAGCTTTCTTCTGTACCCCATAACTCAAATGCCCGAATCCGATAAATATTCGACTTCACTCGATACGCTACATGCGGCTGAGGACTATCCGTACGATCATCCCGCGATCTCTCCTCGAACAACGCACCCAATCCACTCGAATTTAAAATACTTTCCAATTGATCGAACATGAGAATCCTCCTCGATTGCTTAACCCAATCTTTCTAAACATATTCATTCATTTTTTATCCCCCAAACAAACCTATGGAACTACTTCTATTTTACTTTAACGTCAAACGATTTTGCAGATTTTTCATTTTGTATAAAATTATTTCCTCAAATTTGTCCACTTTTCGACCCCTCCCTTCTATATAGAGGGCAAAGGGGGAATTTCAAATGACACATTATTTGCAGGAATACGCTCGCTTTGCCACAATCGCGGAAATGGATGCAGCAGCTGAACAGCATGTCACTTTCCACTGGGATGCCATGACGAAATCTGATCGCCGGGTGCTAGACGTTATCCGCCGCTATTCGGTGAAATACGGGGCGGCCCATTTGAAACACGGAACAATTGAAGAAACCATCGGAAAATCAAATGCAACAGTCCGACGTGCCATCCGGAAACTCATCAAGCTTCGCATCATCGAAAAAGTTCACTACATCCGTCCCGTCATGAGCGGGCTCGGCGCCAACATTTACATCATTTTTCCCTTCGATGACCAGGGGAAAATGAACAGCCGGGATGATGCCGACAAACCGCATGACGACAAGGAAAACGAGCCAATTTCCAAAAGCGAAGCCTTACTTTCTAAATCTATAAATTCTAAAGATCTAATCAATTACGCCTCGGCGTAATTGCGTCCAGATTTTGAATTGAGGCCTACAGGATGTAGGTCATGCAGTCGTTGCGACAGGACGTCGCGCACTTAGACTGCCTTCCATAACTCCTTTCAAAATCTGTGACATCCGCCGGAGGCTTAACTTGATTCAGCCGGGGTTTGAATCCCCACAGAATTGAAGGCATTTCTAGCATTCATCCCGCCAATCATAAAATCAATGGACTTCTGCTGAATCAAGTTAAAGACGTCTCCACAGGAATCGTCAAAGTACTCTACAAGTCTATTCAGTCGAATGAAAGACCTGCTTACTAGAACATTCGGAGACACAAAACTGGCCCGCGAATTCTATGGCATTCATCGAGCGATCTCGGGGAAAATGTTAAAGTTTGAGATTTATCAAGACGACAAGAAAGTCTTCGAAGACCTTGCCTATCGTGCCCTCATGATCACTGTGATGGCCACTAAAAAGAAAGCCATCCGCAACTTGCCAGGATATTTCAAAGGCGTATTGGATCAATTGGTCGAAGAGACGTATTTCTCGGATATATTCATGTGCTTTAACGCACCGGTGGAGGGATTTTATTATCCTGAAAGAAATTTGTAATGGATGTTGACTTAATCCTTGGATGCAGGCGTTGCGATTTGAGCGCGGAGGGCGTGTTTTGAGCGTGGCAGGTGACACTTTGAGCGCATGGAACAAAGTATGAGCGAAAGTGGCGACGCTTTGAGCGCGCAGAACATTGTATGAGCAAGAGTGACTACGCTTTGAGCTCGCGGTACAAGGTATGAGCGAGAGTGGAGGCGTTTTGAGCTCGTGGTACAAGGTATGAGCGAGAGTGGCGACGCTTTGAGCTCGTGGTACAAGGTATGAGCGAGAGTGGCGACGCTTTGAGCTCGCGGTACAAAGTATGAGCGAAAGCGGCAACGTTTTGAACTCGCGGAACAAGGTATGAGCGCGGAAGCTTGCTTCATAGTGACGCAGCGACCTGTTATTCCCGAATGTTCCGTGATTAATTTAGATCACCTTTGTTATTGAAATCAAAAGATTTTTACCGAAATATTAAAAGAGTACCGATGAATGAAAGGCATCTTAAAACCAATCGGAAAGGAAGAAACAACGATGAGGCATCGCTTCAATACGATTCGAGCAAAACTAATTTTGGCCTTTTCTCTTATTTTGATCATCCCGGCAGTCATTATTGGATTCACGTCCTATATGGCCGCAAAAGATGCGGTAAAAAAACAAATTACTGCTGCCGCCGATGAAAACACCCATATTTTGAATACGATTATTGATAACACAATCTCCACGAAAATCCATGATGTCGAACTTTTTAGCAATCAAGCATCGAAAAGTTTATATGATGGACATGAGAGTCCAGAAATACGGAGCAATCTAGCCCAATATGCCGCTTTGCACCCGGAAATCCTGAGCATCTATGTCGGTACGGAGGAGGGCTTCTACATACAGGAGCCGGTCATCAACGACACTTCTATCTATGATCCGCGAACCCGCGATTGGTACAAACAAGCGATGGAACAGAAAGGCGAAATCCTCATATCGAAGCCGTATAAGGATGCGGCCGTGGATGATATAGTTGTCACCATTTCCAAGACAACGAAGGACCATTCAGGTGTCGTTAGCGTCGATATTACGTTGGATTATATTACTAAACTGGCGAAACAAGTATCGATTGGAAAGGAAGGGTATGCCTTTCTGCTAGATGGAGATATGAATTTCATTTCCCATCCGACGGGCGAAGGAGGAACTACGGCCCAAGAGGATTTCTATAAAAAGATGTATGAGCAAAAGCAAGGTACTTTTGATTATACAATTGAAGGTGATGAGCAGTTCATGACTTTCCTGACGAACGAACTGACCGGGTGGAAAATCGGAGGCACGCTCATTACATCCGAAATAGAGGAAGCGGCCGCCCCGATCTTAAACAGGACAAGCGTCGTCATCGGGATTGCCTTATTGGTCGGTGCCCTGATCGTGTTCTTCATTATCCAATCCGTCCTTAGACCGATAAGGGTTTTGAAGGAGCAGGCCCATACCATTAGTAACGGCGATCTGACCGAAGAAATCGAAATCAAGACGAACGACGAGATTGGCCAATTAGGCGAAGCATTTCGTGACATGCAGGAAAGCTTAAGAAACCTGGTCGGTAATATCGAGCACAATACGGAACTTGTTGCAGCTTCCTCTGAAGAATTGACGGCAAGCGCCGAACAGACAATGTATGCGACCGAACATGTAGCAGGAGCGGTTCAAGAAGTGGCGGGCAATGCCGAAAATCAGTTAAACAGCGTCGAGAATAACGTGCTTCTGATCGAACAAGTAACCGAGGGGATCTCGCACATTGCCAATCGTTCCGTAAACGTGACAGAACTTGCCATCCATATGAGGGAACAAGCCGAAATCGGAGGACAGGCGGTTACCAATACCGTGAATCAGATGACTTCCATCCAATCTTCAGTGTCCGAATCAAATCGAATGATCAGCTCCCTCTCCGAACGTTCCAAAGAAGTGGGATCCATTTTAAATGTCATTACCGGGATTGCGGAGCAAACAAACCTACTCGCCTTGAATGCCGCCATCGAAGCAGCAAGAGCAGGCGAACATGGAAAAGGCTTTGCCGTCGTCGCCGACGAAGTGAGAAAGCTGGCCGAACAATCCCAGCAATCCGCCACAGAGATTTTCAACATTATCCGAGGTATTCAAAAAGATACCGAAAACTCCGTCGACATGATGGCAAAAGTAACAGAGGACGTCAAAGAAGGAATGACCATCTCGAACGAAGCAATTGAAAAATTCGAGCAAATCCTGAAAAGCACCCAAGAAATCACTCCGCAAATGGATGACATTTCGAAATCTGCTCAAAACGTCCAAATCGCTATTGATGAATTAAGAGGAACCGCCATTGAACTTGAAAATATGGCAAAAAGCAATGCATCTTCCTCCGAAGAAGTAGCAGCGTCAACCGAACAGCAGCTAGCTTCCATGGAAGAAATCACCGCATCCACCAAAACCCTTTCCACTATGGCAGAGGAATTGCAAGAATTAATTTCTAGTTTTAAGCATTAAACGACAGCATCTATCCTGATAGAACGGGATAGATGCTGTTTTTTCTTTATGGAAAGTACTAGGATTTCATTGATTCCACGTTGGGGGTGGTGATTTTGCGGGGACTTGTTTATGAGCGATGGCTGTTCGGTTTGAGCGCTCTGGGTATCCCTTGAGCACTAGCATACTCGCTTTGGGCGCGGGGGTAATCCTTTGATCACTAGCACACTTGTTTTGAGCGCGCAGGGAAGTCTTTGATCACTAGCACACCCGCTTTGAGCGCGGGGGAGATTCTTTGATCACTAACACACCCGCTTTGAGCGCGTGAGGGAATCTTTGATCTCTACCACACCCGCTTTATGCGCGAGGTGAAATCCTTTGATCGCTAACACACCCGCTTTGAGCGCGCAAATGATTCTATGATCACTAGTACACCCCCTTTAAACAAGTTTTCCTTTCAGCGATTAATCACAAGTTGTTTTTGCTTTTTATCGTTTTTGTTCTGATACATTCTTATGTCGGCTTGGGTGAGGAGGTTGTCCATATTTCCGATTGAGCGCTCAGTTGACGAGTAACCTAGGGAAAGGCCTAATTGTCTTTCTTTGGCCTTTTCATTGAAGTCGGCAATTTGGGCTTCGAATTCTTTGCATAGCATTTCGACTTGTGAAGATGTCTGGTTTGGAAGGATGATGACGAACTCGTCTCCGCCTATTCTGGCTACAGTAGTATTTTCCGAGAAAAATTCATGGATCATTTTGGCGGATGTTTTTATGATTTTATCGCCTTCCACATGTCCAAATGTATCATTGATCCCTTTTAATTCATCCAAATCACAAAGGATGAGTGCAATGGGACAATCGATTTCATTGTTATAACGCTCCATGATTTTCTCAAAGTAATTCCGGTTGTAAAGGCCTGTCAAAATATCATGTGTGCTCAAGTACTGTAGCTCTTGCTGCATCTCCACTTTGTCCGTAATATCTCGGATATAACCAACAATGGCAACCAACTCCCCCTTTTTATAAATAGGGGTGGCATATTCCTCACACCATTTATAGTTTCCGGTATGGTCCCTCCAACGTTGCAAAATGGGCTTACTGAAATCGACCTTGCCCTCCATTTTCTTGAGTAAAAGTGTGCGATCTTCTGGATGAATATAATTAAAAGAGATTTTGGGATTTTGATAGCTCGCCTCTAAAAGTTCAGGGCCCAATAAATCCTCAATGGATGGGCTGACGTAAAGATATTTTGGGCGTGGCTTAAGTTGATAATGATAAATCACATCTTTAGAACTATCGACCAACTCTAGCATCCGACTCATTCTATTTAACCGGCAACCTGATTTAACCTTCAAATATCCTTTGAAGAACTGTGGAATAAGCATTCCTGTTAGCACGCCTAGTGCAAAAAGCACAACCTTCATTGCCATCCCCCTACCCCAATATCAATCGCGCCTCGGCGTGATTGCGTCCAGATTTTGGATTGGGCAAGGCTCAATTCAAAATCTGTGACATCCGCCGGAGGCTTTATATTCATTCAGCAAATACATTTGCTGAATGAATATAAATAGCAGACCAATCGAATGTCGTTTAGTCTGCTGTTCTGTAAACACTATTCGATAGCTGGCTGACTTAGTTCATCGACTTTAGCCCCTCTAGCTTTGCGTCTTCACCTTTCGATGAATTTGCCATTATTGTTTTAATTTTGAAAGTAATTACTAACTACTCTACCGTTCCACGACAACTAGGTCAATAGACTTGCTTGGAATAATTTTCATTTGAATTTTAAAGTTACCTATTTCTTTGGACACCCCCTATTCGTATCCATTCATCGGCTTGGTGAATCTAAGGTAGAAAATGCTTTTAATTCATACTTGACTTATATGAATTACACACTTAAGATAATAAACAATATTATAATTGTATAGCTGACCGAATAATCGGAGGCTCTATGACATTTGCAAATTTGTTTCCAGACAATTTTGTGGGTGTTATGGAGCCTTTTTTACTTACTTAGCAAGGGAATGGAGGAATGAAAACATGACGTCATATGGATGGTGGTTAATCGCTTTTGCCGTACTGTATACAATAGCTCTCATTTTTATCGGTTCGATTTCAAGAAAGAAGTCGGCAAAAGGGGATGGCTATTTTGTTGGCGGCCGGACTTTCAATAAATGGCTCGTCTGCTTTTGTATCACGGGTTTATTTTCCGGATCGACCTTTATCTCCATCGTGGAATTGTCGTATTTAACTGGAATTTCCGCGATATGGTATGGGGTCGCTGAAACAATTCAAATTTTGATCATCGCCTTTGTCATCATCGGTCCTTTTCGGAAAAAGCTCGTCGTCACTGTATCCGGGATGATCGGTGAACGTTACGGGAGAAAAGCGTTAGGAATTAGCGGTGCAATTACCGCTTTCGCTTTTCCGATGTGGTCCGTTGCGACCGCGATTGCTTTTGCATCGGCTGTTCATGTCTTTACGGGCATTTCTTTGTCACTATCGGTCGCGTTTACGGCGCTTCTGCTGTTTGTTTATTTGCAAGCGGGGGGCATGTGGTCAATCGCCTTTACCCAAACGATGAATATGTTTGTGTTCGGCATCATGTTTGTCATTGGCATCATTGCCTTTTTTATTAATCCTGGGATCGCAGGTTTAAAGGAATTGGCGGTTGCCAGTCCAGCGATGTTCGAGTTTAGCAGTGTCGGGGTCCAAGTCATTGTCGTTTGGTTCGGGACATTTTTGGTGAACGTCATTTTGGCACAAGCCGCATTCCAAATGGCATTGTCGTGTCGAACACCTGAAGAAGGGCAAAAAGGATTGAAGTTAGCGGCGATTTTCGGCGTTCCCTTTATCTTGTTGGGAACTTTATTCGGCTTATCAGCTGCGGCCGTAGTGCCAGGATCATCACTTGGATTAGTCGCATTGCCGCAATATTTGATGCAAGTGCTTCCTGCCCCACTAGTCGGCTTGTTTTTCCTTGGCATTTGGGCTTGTGCGCTAGGATGGGGAGCACCTTGCCAGTTTTCCGGTGCGACAAGTTTAGGTAAAGATGTCGGAAGTGCACTATACCCGGCGGCAACTCCACAACAACTTGTGAAATATACAAAAATCTCATTACTTGTGTTGACAGGGCTTATGATCATTTTCGGCGCAATCCGGACGGAACAATCCGCTTGGTGGAATATCCTCGCCTGGACGATGCGCAATTCCGCCACTTTTGCACCGGTCGTCGCCGCTTTGTTCTGGCGATTGGCAACGAAAGAAGCTGTCGTCGGCTCCATGATTGCCGGTTTCCTTTCGGGCATCCTCTGGTATCATCTCGGCGGATGGCTCCCAAATCAATTCTATTTGAATATCCATCCTGTTTGGATCGGAATGTCTGCCAATATTGTAACAATCATGGTCATCACGCTCATTCAATCCGCTAAAGTATTGCAAGTGAACTTATCTGTTTCCAGTGCAAGAAAAGGATACGTTGCCTTGGTGAGCAGCGCGTTGTTATTGTTAGTCGCTACCTTGTTTTTCAAGCCGCTTTACGCTGGCGGACTGATCGGGATCTTCATATTTTCGATCCTCATCTTATGGTTTATTTCAACAATCATTTTCATACCGGATGTGAAGGAAAAGGAATCAAAACATAAATTGAACGTAAAACATGCAAAACTCAATGTGTAGAGTTGCAATACCAAGAGATTACTTACTCAATCTACAATATTATTTAGGAACTGCTATGCAATTTGTGATGAGGGTTATACAGTGAATAATGCCAAGTACTGACATGCGTTTGAATCGTGTTAGTGCTTGGTTTTTTTAGTTATTTTGATCGCGTGGGGGTTTTATTACAAAACGGGTTATATCGTTTCATTTGTCGTTTATTCTAACCAAGTAAAATTGTAAAAAGCCAAAAGAGCTAGATTCACCTTCCCCTTTCCCGGGTAATTACTACTTATAGTACGTCGGCATTGATAAAGAAGGGGATGGACATGTTTGGACTCATGGATTTATTGTCGCTAATCGTATCGGCATTCATCATTTTGCCTGTCGTCATCCTACTGAGAGAGATGGGCTATTTTCTTATGAGTGCGATTTTCGGCGTGAAAAATCCTCGGCTAACCATTGGATCCGGTCCTCGGATTGTGAAAATTGGCGTATTCGATATTCGTAAATATTATCATCTATTTAGCTGGTTCTCTTTTGATACAATAAAACGAACAAGTAAATTTGCCTATATTAGCATTTATGCGAGTCCCATCCTCCTCAATGTTTCCCTAGCCCTCACCATTAACGCTCTTCTCGCTAATGGAATGCTGGAGGAATACCGGAGTTTTTGGGATCGATTTGTTTTCTATGCGATGTATTATGTGCTCCTCGATACCATTCCGATGATGACCGTCAACGGGAAGCCGAATAATGGAATGATCATCTACGAAATGATCCGCTATGGCAAACGAATCGATTATAATAATGAACCATTCATCCCTGCAACAAGTGACGTAGAGGAGCAGTATCAGAAGGATATGAAAGAATTGGCGAAGAAAGTGAAGGAGAGATGGGAGGAGGATTGAAAGGAGGGAGGCAATCAGTGTTCATAAGGATCTTCAAGTGATCACTGGGAAGCAACTCCGATCATAAACGTCTTCATGTGATCAATGGGAGACTACCAGCGATCATAGTGAATTCACCAACGATCATAGGAATCTCCCTTTCATGAAAGTATCACTTGCTTCCAAATCCTCTAACGCCCCTAAAGGCATTAGAGGATGGATTCAAATGAATTATTGACTTGTTTTTAATAGTTGATTGGATTGTTTTTCAAACGTAAATCCTTCATATTGACGTTCAGCGACTTGGTCACATATTTTACGATAACTATCTAGACCGCCAACGTAAATGACGAAGCCGCGTTGGGTTCCGTCGATGTTGGCGCCGGTGTACCAAGAGTTTGTCTGCGGGAATAATGTGCTATTGGCCAGATCATCACATTGTTTTCCCCACGAAAGTTCTGCGTCTTTTTGCGCTTCGATCGTTTGCAAGCCGTTGGATTCTACATAGCCGATGCATTGGTCGATCCAGTCTACATGTTGCTCGATGGCTGATGGCATATTCGTTAAGACGGAAGGGCTTTGGGGACCTGTGATCATGAAAAAGTTCGGGAAGTTTTCCATTGTCAATCCAAGATAGGTGGAGACATTCCGCCCCTCTTCCCATTTTTCCTGAATCGTTTGTCCATTCCGCCCTTGTAAGTTGATTTTCAACAGTGAACCCGTCATAGCTTCATAGCCCGTTGCATAGACGATGACATCGCATTCAATCGTTTCGTTGTGCAGTTTCACACCGTTTTCTACAACTCGTTCAATCGGGTTATCTTTTAAAGATACGACATGGACATGGTCTTCGTTAAACATCTCATAGAAGTTCGTTCCGATGATCAAACGTTTCGTCGTAATAAAATAATCCGGGTGTAATTGTTCAGCTGTTTCCGGTTGCTCCACGATTTCGTCAATCTTATCCCGCACATATTGGGCAACGATATCGTTTGTTTCTTTACTAACACCGACATCCGGGAAGGCGGAGCCTAACGCTAATGCACCTGTTTTCCATACATAGTCCAGCGTTTCTTTTTGTTGCTCAACGGAAAATTCTATTGCAGATTTTCCAGTTGTAAACATGCGAATTCCACCCGGCGTCGTAAAAAATGCATCTCGAATTTCTTTATAATTCGCGATGGCTGCATCCTGTTGCTCCTTGCCTAACGGATGGTTGCGTGCTTCTCCTACATAGTGGGGCGTTCGCATGAGCAATGTCAGCTCTTTCGCTTCCTTCGCAATTTCCGGCATTGCTTGGACACCACTTGAACCATTGCCAATTACCACAACCCGTTTTCCTGTGAAATCCACTTTGTCATGTGGCCAACGTCCCGTATGATACTGCTCACCTTGAAAAATACTGACCCCTTCAAACGGTGGAATATTAGTTGTAGATAAGCAGCCCATTCCACTGATCAAATATTTCGCTTCAAAGGTTTCATTTGTATCGGTCGTAACTTTCCATGTTTTGTCTTCCTCTTGAAAACTTGCTTCCGTCACTCTTGTTTTGAATTGAATATCGGATCGCAACTCCAGCTCATCCGCAACAAAGTTGAGGTATTCCAAGATTTCCGGTTGGGAGGCGTATCGATCTTTCCACCGCCATTTTTTATAGAGTTCCTCGGAGAATGTGAAATTATAAAAAATGGAATCCGAGTCACATTTCGCTCCCGGATAACGGCTCCAATACCAAACACCGCCCACCCCATCCGCCGCCTCGATGACACGTACGGAAAGGCCACGCTCCCTTAACTTATTCAACATGTAGAGCCCCGAAAACCCAGCTCCGATGACAACCGCATCATATTGTTTTGCGCCCATTTTTAAACCCTCCATTTCGAATTTTTTATTTCGAAGGTACTAAGCTTAAAAATTTTGCAATTGCCTCTACTGTTGTTTTCGTTTCGTCCGCGAATAGCGCCATATTGCTAAAATAACCGTGTACACTACCTTCTATTTGAACGTAATCCACAGGTACGCCCGCCTCTTTCAATCGATCACGATATTGTACACCTTCATCCAACAGTACATCATTTTCAGCCGCTACAATAATTGCAGGAGGTAAAGCGCTTACATTTTTATGAAGTAAAGGAGACACGAGTGGATCTTTGAATTCTTTTTCATCATTGATATAATACTCGCCAAACCAGATCATCAACTCTTTGTCCAATCCATATCCTTCAGCGAATTTTTCATAGGAGGAAGTGGTGAAATCCAAGTTGGTCACAGGATAAATCAGGGCTTGCGCAACAATAGAAGGGCCGTCATTTTCTTGACTGAGCATCGTCATGACCGTCGCCAAATTGCCGCCTGCCGAATCGCCACCGACGACAATGTCTGCTCCAACGGCATTCAATTCAGCTGCATGCTTATGTGCCCAACAAAGCGCTGCATAACTATCTTCAACGGGAACCGGGAAGCGGTGTTCCGGCGCTAATCGATAGTCTACCGACACAACGACGCGACCCGTTTTTTCTGCCAATAAACGGCAACCTGCATCGGATGTTTCCAAATCCCCAAGTACCCAACCGCCTCCATGGTAATACACAAAAAGTGGGAATGGTCCTTGTCCTGATGGCGTATAAATCCGGACAGTAATTTCTCCATCGTTCACCGAGATTTGGCGATTGTCCACCTTTGCCACCGGCGGCACCTCAATCCCTTCTGGAACCGGGGCCAATTTCATCATTTCACGCACTTGTTCAGCAGATAACGATTGAAACTTCGGCCCACTATAAAATACCTCTACATATTGCTGTGCACTATTGGATAATCCCATTTTGTCATCTTCCTTCCTCTATTGATTTTCGCATCCAGTTTGTCTGCAATTTTATCATAACGAAATATAACTATTGCGAATATTCCTTCTTTTAGCTATACTACTTCATACAAAGAGATATTATTTGTTGTTGCATGACTACTTTTTAGCGGGGTCTATCTTTCTATGAAAGGGTGATTCAGTGCAAGTGACTTCTTGGGCAGTTGAAGAAAAATTACAAGGAGTTGTGAATGCAAACACGCAAGAGGAACAAATATGCCATGTCCTCTCAACCTTTGCAGAAATGTTTAAGAGTGAACGACTTTCATTCTATCGGTTCAGCCCGATCGGATATGTCGGAGAAGGAATCGCGCAACTGGAAAATGGTCATTTCCAATCTCTCGCCTATATACGTGACGACATCCGTTCATTACCTGTTATTAAAAAAGCGGTGGAAAAGCGTAAAGCACACTTTTACACCGGACAGGAAATCATCACCCTCATCTCAAGTCGTTACCATCGCGATGAACCACTACAAGCATTGATCGTCGTGCCACTCCATGTAAATAACCTGTCAATCGCCTATATATGTAGTGAATACATGCACAGCATCCCTCCACACGATGGACAAACAATAGACCTACTCACACAATTCGGTAGCATAGCCGGAAGACTACTCATCCAACCTCAAAAGATCGCACACCCAAAACTAAGTCCACGTGAAAACGAAATTGTCCAAGCACTTGCCAACGGTTTCTCCACAAAAGAACTCACCGAACTCTTGTCATTAAGTGAAGCAACCATTAAACAATACATTAAATCTGCCTTTGTGAAATTGGGTGCCAAAAACCGGGCCCATGCCGTTTCGATCTATTTGGCTCCGAAAATATAAAGATGTAAATCTGAACTCCTATTAACAGCACCAATGTTAAGCATATAATTCAAGATTAAACGAGAACTTGGTTTTTCTTTTATGCCAACAAGCATCAAACCGCCCCCACTTCCTATGGATGGGGGCGATTTTGCGCTTACCTCTTTAATGACAAAGTACAATGCTAAAAATAGATATAGCAAATCTTGCGAAAATAGCTTACTATAAAACTTAATTCTTTTTTTCGAATTAGTCGAAAAGGATAAGGATTTTTACCGGATTCTCGGTATTTACACAACTAACAAAACGCAATTTGCATGACTAAAGGAGAAGTATTAAGTGAAAAAAGAACTTTCATTAGGTATGGCCATTATTCCAATTGTCGCCTTAATTGCCGCGGCGGCTTCATCGATTTTCATTTGGAAAGCCGGCATGCATATTCCGTTAATGATCGGGGTACTTGCGGCCGCAGTGATTGCTATTCTTTGCGGTTGGAAATGGCAAGAAGTCGAAACGATGATGGTCAAAGGAGTAGCGAGAGCGTTGCCCGCTGTTTTTATCCTCCTCATCATCGGCATCATTGTCGGTACATGGATTGCGAGTGGCGTTATTCCAACGATGATTTACTATGGATTGTCTATTATTGAACCTTCCTTGTTTGTACCGCTCGTTGCATTGATTACCGGAATTGTATCAATTACATTGGGGAGCTCATTCACTTCCATTGCAACAATTGGAATTGCTTTTATGGCGATTGGAGAAGGGTTAGGCTTTGCCCCGGGGCTAGTTGCGGGGGCAGTCATTTCGGGGGCTTATTTGGGCGATAAACTATCGCCGCTGTCCGATACGACGAATATCGCTCCAGCTATGGTCGACACAGATTTATTTAGTCATATTAGGCACATGCTTTGGGACACGATTCCCGCATTTGCTATTTCCATTATTTTATATTGGTTTGTAGGCAATACAGGGGCAGCCAACAATGCCGTAGATGCGGATGGAATTAATCTCATCAAAACAGGGTTGGAGAGCGTCTTTGTCATTCATCCACTGCTATTGCTGATGCCCGTTTTCACAATTATTTTGATGATGAAGCGTGTCCCTGCGATTCCAGCGTTGACGATTGTAGGCCTTTTAGGGGCTGTCCTTGCAGTACTCGTTCAAGGGTCTTCCGTTTCCTCGATTGTCCAAGTGATGACGAGTGGATTTAAAGTCGAGTCTGAAGTAGCTGCGGTGGATAAGTTGTTAAATAGTGGCGGTCTAATGTCCATGTTAGGGACAATTGGTCTGTTAATCCTCGCGACAGCGCTTGGTGGGATTCTGGAGGAAACCGGATCTTTTGAGGCGCTCACTCGAAAAATGATGACCCGTGTCCGTTCAACTGGTACATTGATCAGCACAACTATTTTTTCCACTTTTGTTGTGGCATTCGCCAGTGGCGCGCAATTTTTAGCGATTATTTTACCAGCTAGAACATTTGTCAAAACATATAAAGAGATGGGTATCGATACGAAAAATCTTTCGAGATGTGTCGAGGCAGCAGGCACTGTAGGCATTAACCTCGTACCGTGGAGTGTTCCTATCGTCTTTGCAGGGAGCGTGCTTGGCGTCAGCCCAGGTGAACTCATCCCTTATATTTTCTTTGCGTTTCTCGTGCCACTGATCAATCTCATTTTCGGGTTCACGGGTTGGACCATCACCAAAAAGAATTATCCTGAAACTACCGTTAAAGGAGAAAGTCAATCATGAGTGAAGTGATTTTACATGTATTGGGAACGGCACAAGACGCTGGCCTTCCCCATCCAAATTGCTATTGTGAAAATTGCACAGCGGCTATTAACAATCCCCATTTGAAACGTTTCGCGTCGTCGTTGGCGATTGTTCACCCGAAAGAAAAGACTTGGCAGTTAATTGACGCAACGCCTGACTTAAAAGACCAACTGATCCGTGTCCAAATGAAATTCAATCTGCAAGGTCAGTTAATGGATCGTATCTTTTTAACACATGCGCATTTGGGGCATTACCCGGGATTATTGTATTTAGGACGGGAAGCGATCGGGGCAACGGGTGTACCTGTCATGGCAGGTACGAAAATGAAGGCCATGTTGGAAAACCAAGCGCCATGGAGCCAATTAACGAAGCTTCATAATATCGAATTGCAGGAAATAAATGATGGACAAACCATTGCGGTTTCACCTCAAGTGAGGATTACACCTGTGGATGTCCCACATCGAAATGAGTTTTCGGAGACGTTCGGTTTTTGGATCGAAGGGCCGAAGAAGAAAGTTTTATATATTCCCGATATCGATCGGTGGGAACAGTGGGATACAGATATTTACCAAGCCTGTGAAGAAGCGGACATCTGTTTATTGGATGGCACATTCCATTCCGCAGAAGATCTTGAAAAAATCGGTCGTGACTATCGCGAAATCCCCCATCCCCTTATGACCGAAACAATGGATCGACTACAAGATTTAGTTGAAAAAACCGACATTTACTTTACCCATCTAAATCACTCGAATCCCGCTATCCGTTCTGATAAAAGCATTCGCAACCTGATTGAAGCAAAAGGGTTCCATATTGCTGAAGAAGGCATGGACTTCCTACTATAAGCAAAGTACAAAAGCGTAAGGTGCCTAGTATTGACACATTTATGATTGGTGTCAGTACTAGGCACCTTTTATTATTTTATCGCCAAAACGGGTTGCATCTTTTTATTCGCCGTTATATACTAACCAAGTGAAAGCGAACGTTTATTAATGAAATTAATTTATTGTTCGTATATGAAAACAATTAGAAGGAGTTTACATCTATGAAAATGCGAATAAGCCTCAAATTCTTTACAGTCCTAATGATTGCAGCTTTCATGTTAATGGGCTGTTCTACGAAAAAAGAAGGTGCAATCGAACAACCGGAATCAAAAACAAATGCCGAACAATCGGAAAAACGGGTCATCGGTATTATTGGGGCAATGATCGAAGAAGTGGAAATCCTTCGCGATAAAATGGAAATCGAAAGTACTGAAACAATCGCAGGAATGGAATTTTACAAAGGTACATTAGATGGTGAAAACATTGTCTTGGTTCAATCTGGCGTTGGAAAAGTGAATGCGGCAGCCTGTACGCAAGTGCTCGTCGATCATTTTGGCGTGGACTATCTCATCAACTCAGGCGTTGCCGGTGGACTTAGCCCTGATGTCTCCATTGGAGATATTGTCATTTCGACAGATGCTGTCCAACATGACGTGGATACCACTGTATTCGGAGATGAGCCTGGTGCGATTCCCCGCATGGAAACAAGTTATTTTGTAGCGGATGAAAAGTTAATTCAACTCGCACAATCGGCTACAGAAGCATTAGCCGGGGACATCCATGTGTTTCAAGGAAGAATCGCAAGCGGTGATCAATTTATTGCAAGTGCGGAAAAACAGGCATGGATTACGGAACACTTTTCCCCCTATGCTGTCGAAATGGAAGGCGCAGCGATTGCACATGTTGCACACTTGAATGAAGTGCCATTTGTTATTATTCGCGCTATCTCTGACGATGCCAGCGGTGAGGCGGATGTAAAATATGAAGACTTCGTAAAAATGGCAGCTGAAAACGCCAGCAAAATGATTGAAGAAATGATCAAAGCGGCGGACAAAAACTTGTAATCTTTTAGCATAAAAGCGCGGGGTAACTGCTTAGACGGGTTCTCTTCCTGTTCTAAATGAACCCTAAATCAGGATTTTATCATTTCTGATGCAAAAAATGCCTAGTATGAACACATGATATGTGTCGATACTAGGCATCTTTCATTTATTTTACCCGGTATGAATTCTCCAACGTAGAAGAGCTATGTCAAACGGATTGATTACAATAACGAACCGTTCACCCCTGCAACGAGCGATGTAGAAGAACAATATCAGGAAGAAATGAAGTAATTAGCGGAGAAGGAGTAATTCGTTTGCACTTCTCCCATCTAGCATTTTCGTACGAGCATTGGTTTCCTTTATTCAGTAACCAATTGTAATTCAACCGGAATGAACTCATCAACTTTCTCACCATTGATAACCTTGGTTGCAGTTTCAATCGCATACTTACTAATTAGCTCGGGTTGTTGTGCTACTGTAGCGGCCATTCTTCCTTCCTTGACTGCAATACGCGCATCATCATTTGCATCAAATCCGACTACGATTACGTCTTGTAGCATATCATGTGCTTCTAAAGCCTCGATTGCACCGAGAGCCATTTCATCATTATGCGCAAAAACAGCTACGATATCCTTCGTACCTTGAATAATATTTTCCATTACTGATAATCCTTTTGTTCTATCAAAATCTGCTGTCTGATTAGCAGCAACTGTAATGTTGTCAACCGCATCTACAATATTATGGAAACCTTCTCCGCGTTCTCTTGTAGCTAACACCCCTGGAATCCCTTCCAGCTCGACAACATTTCCACCCTCCGTTAAATGGTCTGCAATAAATTGACCGGCCATTTCTCCTCCAAGAATATTGTCTGATGCAATATGTGCAATGACATCTCCACCATCTGCGCTTCTATCCACTGTAATAACCGGGATTCCGGCCTGATTTGCCGATTCAATCGCCGCTACAACTGCTGATGTATCTGTCGGATTGACTAATAACACATCAATATCTTGTTGAAGCAAATCTTCAATATCATTAATTTGTTTCGACGGATCGTCCTGTGCATCAACAACTACAATTTTATAGCCTGCTGCATCAGAAGCGGTTTGTGCCCCATCACGTAAACTTACGAAAAAGGGGTTATTCAATGTAGAAATTGAAAAACCGATTTTTACATCTCCATCTGTACCTTCAGTTTTCTCCTCTGTATCCTTTGTTCCTGGCTGATCGGTTGAACAAGCCGCCAACAAAAATACGAGTAAGACAAATACCCCCACTGACCTCATCCATTTTTTCATTTCTCTTCCTCCTCTAAAGCTATTATTTTGGGATACTCCTTGGAATATCGAATTCCCTTATTTTGTACGACGATCAAGTAGGACAGCTAGCAAGATAACGCCACCCTTGACAATTTGTTGATAAAATGATGATACATTCAATAGGTTTAAGCCATTGCCAATGACCCCGATGATTAAAGCACCGATCAGTGTCCCGACGATTCTTCCACGCCCACCCATTAAACTAGTTCCTCCAATAACAACCGCAGCAATTGCATCTAACTCATACATATTCCCTGCAGTAGGTTGTGCGGAGTTCAAACGGCTTGTCAAAATGATTCCTGCCAATACCGAAAGCATACCTGTTAAAGAATAGACCCAAATTTTCACCCGGTCTGTTTTTATACCTGATAGGATTGCGGCTTCTTCATTGCCACCGACAGCATAGACTTGTCGGCCAAAAACAGTACTTTTAAGAACAAACATCAGAATAAGAAAAACGATTAGCATAATGATAATTGGAAAAGGGATACCAAACAGGTAACCTCGACCAATCATTTCAAAAACTGTGCTATCCGATAGTCCGGTAATGGGTTTTCCATCGGTATAAACGAGTGTGGCGCCACGAAAAACAGTCATTGTCGCTAAAGTAGCGATAAACGGAGCAACTTTTCCTTTTGTAATAATGAGTCCATTCACCGCTCCCAATGCCAATCCAATTAGTAAACCGAGAAAGATTGCCAACAGTGGATCCATCCCACTCGCTAACAGCCCCGCTGTCAAAGCACTCCCCAAAGCTAAAAGGGACCCAACTGACAAATCTATCCCAGCAGTCAGCACGACAAATGTCATTCCGAATGCGATGAGGGCATTGATCGATATTTGCCGCAGTAAATTCAGTAGATTATTTACTGTGAAAAAGCTGTCACTCAGGAATGTCAGCAATATTGTAATGACAATAAGCCCAATCAGAGGTCCTATCTGTGAAAAACGATTAAGGGCTAACTTTCTCATCTTGATACCTCCCCGTAGCCGCCGTCATAATTTTTTCTTGATCGGCTTCATTTCGATGTAAAAAGCGAGTGATTTCCCCTTCATGTATCACCATAATTCGATCGCTCACTCCTAATACTTCTGGAAGTTCAGATGAAATCATAATGATTGCAACTCCATTTTCACTTAATTCATTCATAATGCTGTAGATTTCTTTCTTCGCCCCGATATCTACACCCCTTGTAGGCTCATCGAGTATAAGAACTTTTGGGTTGATCCCGATCCACTTTGAAATGACCACTTTTTGTTGATTTCCACCACTCAAGGATCCCACCTTTTGTTCGATCCCCGTCGCTCGAATATGAAGTCTTTTAAATAATTTTTTTACAAACCGATGCTCACTTGTAGGAGAAATAACACCTTTTTTCGAAATAGACTTCATATTGGTTAATGAAATATTTTCCCGGATAGATGCATCGAGAACAAGCCCCTTATCTTTTCGATCTTCTGTTACGAAGCCTATTCCGGCATCCACTGCATCCCGGGGATGTCTAATCGTTAACACTTGTCCATTCAAACGGATCGTCCCACTCGTTTTTTTTCGATAACCAAAAATAGCCTCCACTAACTCTGTTCGCCCCGCACCCATTAATCCGGCCACCCCTAAAATTTCGCCCGCCTTCACTTGGAAGCTAATATTTTTAGACCAATCTTTTTGCTTTAAATTTTCAACTTCGAAAATCACATCGCCGATCGAACTGGTTCGGGATGGGAAGCGTTCTCCTAACTCGCGGCCTACCATCATTTTTACAACTTTTTCAAATGAGGTATCTTTGATTTTTTCTGTTCCAATATAATGGCCATCCCGTAAAATCGTAATGCGATCGCAAATCTCAAAAATTTCTTCCATCCGATGAGATATGTAAATGATGCTGACACGTTTTTCCTTTAGGGAAGCAATCAGTTTAAAAAGACTTTCTATTTCACGATCCGTTAATGCTGCTGTCGGCTCATCCATGACGATTAATTTTGCGTCTGTTGCTAAGGACTTGGCAATTTCCAACATTTGCTGTTGACCTACAGAAAGTTCTCCAGCCATTTGATCTGGATGTATGGATGTAACACCTAACTCTTTTAAACTGGCAATCGTTTGTTTCTTCATTTCCTTTTTATTTAATACACCTGATTTTCCGTAAGTCAATTCCTTCCCAAGGAACATATTTTCGGTAACTGTCAAATTGGGCATGATATTCAACTCTTGGTGGATGACAGCAATCCCCTTTTTTTCGGCTTCTTTTGGATTGGTAAATGTCACTTCCTCACCATTTACTTTAATGACTCCACGATCACGAACGTATATACCCGTTAACACTTTCACTAAGGTTGATTTCCCTGCGCCGTTCTCTCCCATTAACGCATGGATTTCTCCCACCCGAACATCGAAACTCACCTTTTTCAAGACTTGGTTACGAGCAAATGATTTATCGATATCTATCATTTCTATAAATGGCGTTTCTAGCATGTTCTCACCTCGTTTTTAAAGGTTTTGACATATCGGTAAATAATTGTTTTACACGATCTACCTTCTCCTTATATGTTCCTTCATGAGGATTAAATAATTCCGAAGTACCTAGCACGTAGACATTGGCCCCCTTTTCCAAGAGCGCAGGAATTGTTTCTCGATTAATATTCCCATCCACCTCAATCAACGGTTTGTTGTCCATATTTTTCAGAAGTGCATTTAACTCATCTAACTTATTCAGGACATTGTAATTAAACTTCTGACCTGCAAAACCTGGATTGACAGTCATCATTAAGATCATGGACACATCGGTTAAGTAAGGCTTGATCATTTCGACAGGACTATCTGGGCTTAACGCCAACGCGGGCTTGATCCCTTTTTCTTTGATTAACTCAATTTCTTTTCGGACATTTCCGCTCACTTCCACATGGAACGAAATATATTCCGGTTGGATCGGGGCAAACATTTCAATGTATTTTGCTGGCGTATCTGTTGCCAAATGGATATCCAATGGGATGGTTGTCGCTTTTTTGATTTCCTCGAGAACATAAGGGCCCATCGCAAGATTGTTCACAAAGACACCGTCCATTACATCACAATGCAATAACTCCACTTCAGCTTTTTCAAGTTCTCGAAGTTCTTCCTCCAAGTTCAACTGATTGGCACACATGATTGAAGCAGCTAGTATACTCATTGTTTTTTAAGACCCTCCTCATGATCCATCACTTTTTACATTAGCTTATAGGCATCTTCATTAAATTTTTTGATACTTAACAACGCTAGGTCTTTGTTCGCCATATTCGTATAGAGGTCATATGAAATCGTTGCAGTATGTGCACCCGCATAAAATGTATTAATTAATTGGTTTGTGTTTTTAAAACTAGCTCCTAGTATTTTTGTTTCCAACCCTTGATCATCATAAATCTTCCTTGTTTTTTTAATCACTTCGTAAGGATCAATGTTGTTATTTTCCATGCGATTAATATAGGGGGCGATAAAATCACTATTAGCCATTGCGGCTAGTATTGCTTGATCTACCGAAAATATGGCAGTGGCCAATATTTTCACTTGCGGATATTCATCCTTGATTTTCTTAATCACTTCGATCCCCTCTAAATGTGCAGGGATTTTCAATGCGATTCGAGACGAATTAAATTCCAGTATCTTCAATGCATCATGATAAATCTCATCCTGATTTCCACCTACTGTTTGCACAAAAACAATCCCTGAAGTGCATGCAAGAATTTCATTGATCGACTCTTCTCGTTTACGGTTCTCTTTTAAAAGAATGGTAGGATTGGTCGTGACCCCACTTAGAATCGTACTTGAAAACGCTCTTTTCAACTCGCTGATATTGGCAGTATCCAGATATAACATTTTACATTCGCCTCTTTTCAAGTGTTCAAAAATTATTTAGCTCGGTTGAAAATTGAGATAAGTTGTCAAGTCATTTTCATGGCAAAAGGACTTGATCTCCTCAATTGTAGGGATTCCTTCTTGGGCTCCATGCTTCGTCACCTTCAACGCAGCTGCAATATTGGCAAACTCCACCGCAGCCAATAGCTGTTGACGATCGATCAATGCGCTAGCCAAAGCTCCGGCAAAACAATCCCCTGCTCCTACTGTATCTACCGCCCCTACCTTTATTCCTTCAATAAAAGTAATTTTGTTTTCAATAAAAACATAGGAACCTTCCTTTCCTAATTTCAGAACTCCCTGTGATACCCCTTTTTCCAAAAATATTGTTGCGGCTTGACGGGCCGTTTTCTCATCGATGATTGTAATCCCTGTTAAAAGCTCTGTTTCATGAGCATTTGGGAGAATTACATCCGCATATGTTAACATTTCATCTGTAACAGCATTAGCTGGCGCAGGATCTAAAATTACGAAAATCTGATGTTGCTTCGCATATTTCATCACTTCGAGAACAGTATTCGATGGAATTTCCATTTGAATAAGCAGAATTTTACAATCCGTCAATGTTGAAAGGGTATCTAAAACATACTTTTCATCTAATGCTTTATTGGCGCCTTCTACATAAATAATCGTATTCTCGGCTTGGTTGTCCAAAAGTATAGTTGTCTGCCCTGTACTCTCCACACCATCTCGTTTGATCGTTGATGTATCAACGCGATTTCTTTTTAAGTTGTCTATCAGTTTTTCTCCATAATAGTCGTTACCTACACAACCTATTAAACTTACTTTTTTTCCTTGCCTTGAACATGAAATGGCTTGATTGGCTCCTTTCCCTCCTGCTGAATTGGATACTTTGTTACCAAAGACCGTTTGTCCTCTTTTGGGATACTCATCTACAGAAGTCACAATATCCATATTGATACTTCCCACAACGCAAATTTCTGACATATGATTTCCTCCCAAGCTAAAAATAGCTATATTTCAAATGTAGCGTTGCGAACGCATTGTCGATTCTCTGAGAACTAACTCAATATCCAAAATATATTTTTTCGGCTTCGCATGTGAATTTTTTATTTGATTGAGTAATTCATGCATGGCTAATTCACCGATTTGATAAATAGGTTGCTGAATAGTTGTAATTCCTGGAACTGTTAATTCACTCATGTCGATTCCATCGAAACCGACAATCGCCAACTCATTCGGGATTTTCTTTCCCCACTCATATGCCGCCTTTAAAGCACCGATTGCAATCAAGTCATTGGAAGCAAATATTCCATCCATATCCTGGTGCCGTATCAGCAATTCTTTTGTCGCTTGATAGCCACTTTTTACACTAAATTCAGCATGCGCAATCCAACTTTCATCGAACCAAGGCAGCTTACCAACTTGATCTCGGTATCCCCACATGCGTTGAACAGAGTTCATTTCATTTTTGGGGCCTTGGATATGGGCAATTTTTTTACAACCTACTTCCAATAGATGTTCGGTCGCTAATCGCCCTCCTGCCCGGTTATTCACGGTAATTGATGTATAGTTGCTATTTTCAATTACACGGTCGATCATCACTACTGGAATTCCGAGTCGACTTAGTTTGGTCAAATCTGCCTCCTTAATATTATGCGAGTCGATGATTAAACCATCCACATACTGGGATCCCAGTGAATTCAAATAATCCACTAGTTTCTCTCTACTGTCATCTGTGTTACATAGAAACAATTTATATCCATTTAATTGTGCGATGTCTTCTACAGCCCTTGCCAATTCCGGAAAAAAGGCATTATTGATAGAAGGCACAATGAGTGCAACAACATTCGACTTTCGACTTGATAGACTACGTGCAATAGAATTCGGTTGATAGGATAATTCCTTAATAGCTTGTAATACGGCCAATTCGGTTTTTTCACTCACTTTACCTTTTTTATTAATTACCCTTGAGACAGTTGCGACTGAAACACCAGCTTTTTTAGCTACATCGCGTATCGTATTCATAAAAACCTCCTGTAAACGGTTACACACGATAGTAGACTGTAATCGGTTACAACACCGTTTCTATTGCAATGTAACCGGTTATATTCTATAATTTAAAACAATAATCTAAAAATGTCAACTATTCTTATTATTCGGGAGGTCATTATATGAAAAAAATTGGAATCCTTCACAATGAGTTAGCACAAGAAATTGCAAAATCCGGACATTTGGATAAGTTTGTTATAGGTGATGCAGGTTTACCTGTCCCCGAAGGAGTCAAGTGCATTGACCTAGCCTTAGTTGAAGGTCAACCTAGTTTTCTCGTTACATTGAAGGCGATATTGCGTGAACTAAAGGTAGAAAGCGCTATCATCGATACCGAGATGGAGGAAGTCAGTCCTCACATAAAAACAGAATTGCAGTCAGCGATCAATAACGAGTTTCCTATAGAAGATATTCCACATGCGCAACTTCAAGAGCTTGTAAAAGAAGCGAAAGTCGTCATTCGGACCGGAGAATTTACCCCGTACTGTAATATCATTTTAATCGCAGGCGTCTTATTCTAATTACTTGATTTAATTCCGGCAAATCTGCTGCCATGCAATGCGGGATGCCTTCACTCCGGTTATGCAAAGAAGGTTTGATTCAACATAAATTATAAGGGGGATTTTTTCATGAAAGTATTAATCGCTGGAGAAACATGGACAAAGCATATTATTCATATTAAGGGATTCGACTCTTTTACGACTTCCGAGTACGGAGAAGGGATTTCCTGGTTTAAACATGCAATGGAAAGTGCGAATATCGACTTGAAACATATCCCAAGTCATCAGGTAGCTGAGTACTTTCCTAATACGCTTGAAGAATTGAAGCAATATGACGTTATTATTTTTAGTGACATCGGAAGTAATTCCATTTTACTTCCCATCAACACTTTTACAAATGGCATCATCCAACCGAATCGTCTGAACCTAATCAAGGAATATGTAAAAGACGGCGGGAATTTTGCGATGATTGGTGGTTATATGTCCTTCCAAGGAATCGACTGCAAAGGCCAATACAAAGATACTGCAATCGAAGAAATTTTACCGGTAGAATTATATGCAACCGACGATCGTTCGGAACATCCAGAAGGCATTCAGATGGAAATCATACAACCCGAACACCCTATTTTCAATGGAATCACAGGCGAGTGGCCTCATTTTCTCGGCTATAACAAATTGAAAGCGAAACCGAATGCAACAGTCATTGCCGAACACAATGGAAATCCTTTTATTAGCGCGCATGCTTACGGGGATGGAAGAACATTTGCATTTGCAAGCGATTTTGCTCCACATTGGGGGCCAAAAGAGTTCATAGAATGGGAACATTATAATACTTTTTGGGTGAATACAGTAAAATGGTTGGTTGAAAGATAACAGGTAGGTAGATTATTATCTTTGAAGATACGAATAAGAGAAGAGCAGATCAGAAAATCACTTGTGATCGATTTTCTGATTTGCCCAGTAACACCCTATATACTAGTCAATATATGTCCTGCTTCCTTCCCTCTAATTGCTGCAAAACAATTAAAGGATTTTCTTTTTTATAATGACTCTACGTACTTCCTTTCGATCAGTAAATTTACGCTTCCAACGGATACAGACTGAAATTCTATTTTCATCACAATTAAAAAACTGGACAACACGCTGAATGCCATTATCGATGTGACGTCCAAAAAGCGTTGTCTCAAGCTGAAGAAACCGAAAACGAAATATAACTGGAAATTATCGTGGTTCATTGCATGGGATTCCGATGGCGATTCAAGATAATATTTATCTTGTGGATGAAGTGAAGACGATAGAATTGAAAATTTATAAAGACTCCATTTCGAAAGAAAATGCGATGATTATTGATGTAAAAGACTTAATAACTTCTGTTTCGGTTGAATGGATAAACAAAACAGGAACCTCTTTTTTCAATACACCCCCATTTTACTTTTTATCCATTTATCATCGTCTTGAATCGTATCATATTCACTACCCGTGAACATCCGTTTTTATCTTGCACTGAATACCGCTAATCCATGGTATTTCATCCGAATTATTAGTATAATGCGTATAAAGAAACATATACTGACTACCTTCTTTATAATTTGAAGTATTCCTTGATAAAATCGATGGCGATTTAAGTGAGGACAAACAACTAATAGGAATAGATGATAATCTGATCGCTAGCATGCCCGTTAAACGAAAGGGGTTCGGAATGAAACTATTCTGGACCCCTTTTACAATTTTAGTTTTGTTGAAGTAGGCTCTTCATTTTGAGTACTAGGTTCCGAAACAAATCTACTTATACCCAGTAACTCATTTACACTATATTGCTTTAGCTCATTACTAGCATAAGTGCCAAAATATATGCCCTTTATATGATAAATAAACGTTAAAGTAGGGATTCTTTATGTTAAAACAGTTCTTATTGGATTCATCACCTAAAAATCAAATTTATAAAGATGTATATCGGCTCATCCATCAATATGCGCCTATCTCGAAAGCAGAATTATTGCCGAAGATCAAACTTACAACGAGTACCTTAGCAAGGGTGATTGATGAGTTATTAGATAATGGATATATTCGTAAATATGGCGTTGAAGATATTGGAAGAGGAAGACCGCCTGTTCTCTATCATATAGATGAAAGGTGTAGTTATTTAATCGGTATTAATATTACAAGAATGAAAGTAAGTGTCGTGTTACTTGATCTTTTGTACAACCAGGTGGATCAGGAATCATTTATTATGACTTCCATGCATAACCCGGACTTTGTTCTAACTAAAATAAAAGATATTACTTTTAACTTCATGGAAAAGTACCAGATAACTCTTGATGAACTCCTAGGAATAGGAATTGCAAGCGTCGGTGTACTAGATAAAACAAATGGAATCGTTTTACAGCCTGGTGGGTTCCTTAACTCTGAATGGGAGAACACCCCTGTCGCAGAGATATTAGGAAAAGATATACCCGTCAAAATAATGCTAGAAAACTTGCCCAACGCGGCGGTGTTAGGCGAATATAAATATACGAAATCCATTGAGGACAATATTCTTTATTGGATTAGCGGGGGCTGGGGATTAGGCTGTGGTGCGCTTGTGAATGGTGAAATTTTACCGATTGATATAAAAGGTTTAATGCATATGGTTGTTGATATCAATGGACGGGAATGTTCCTGTGGCAAAAGAGGATGTTTAATCACCTATACGTCACCTTATAATCTTCTAGATGAACTAACAACGAGGAGACCTTCTATCAACATTAGCAAGGAAAAATTATCTTCAGTCTCTATCGATGAAATCATGGAATTCTTGAGACAGGGAGATACCTTAATAGAAGAAATCGTGATGGAATCTGCGTATTATTTAGGGGTTGGTATTTCGAATATAGCCAATCTATTCCAATCAAAAATGATCATCATTAAAGGGCCACTTATCGAAACTTATCCTAATTACTTCAATAAAGTAATGGAGTCCGTTGAAAAACATGTCCAGCAAAATGAACAGCTCAGATTCAGTCAAGGCGTTTTAAAAGAAAATGCCGCGGCAATAGGAGCTGCCATTTATATTCATGAAACTTATCTTTCATAATGTCCAGGCGCTTATAAATAGGACAGCCCTTCACCAACAAGTGAAGGGCTGTCCTATGGTCATTCAACGCTAGTTCTGAATTTTAATGGCTGTTTCAAGATTCTTGTTCGTTTCAGCAACAACGGACGCTTTACCGAAGTTCTCCTGCACAAACCAGAAAGCGATAGCTGAAATTAAACAAGGAATGGCAAAAACTAAAAAGTTGGTCGCATAAGGAACGTTTTGACTTAACACATATCCTCCTAAAATGGGGCCAATGATCGCGCCAATCCTGCCAATTCCAAGCGTCCAGCCAATGCCTGTTGATCTGATTTCAGTTGGATAGTATTGTGAAATATACCCATTCGATACCATTTGTGTTCCACTAGTGGTTGCCCCTGCTATAAACAACAAAATATAGGACAAAGTTGAACTAGGTTGTAAGCTTAGAATGGATAGCGCAAAAAAGGCCAACATAAAATAGATATAAATAACCCTTTTTGCTCCGAACCGATCCGAAAGACGTCCTCCACCGATAGCTCCTAATATAGCGCCCGCTTTTAGCATTAATAAGAAGCTGATACTCGATACGAGTGAATAACCCGCATTCTGCATAATTTTAGGTATCCATGTACTTAATCCATACAATACAATCAAATTCATGAAGATCGCAATCCAGAACAATAGCGTATTCACTGCCCGTTTATTCATAAATAACTTTTTGACAGAAGAGCCTTTTTTTGAATCAACTGTTAATGTAAATTCATCATTTTCCGTATAGATATTTTCACCGACAACTCGATTGAGCACATTTGCTAATTTTGCTTTCTGGTTTCTCTTTACATAAATCGCTGGTGAATCCGGTATGATCTTGAATAGTAATGGTAAAAACAATAAGGGTAGTGCTCCAAGCCATACAACGGGTCTCCATCCAAAATCAGGCAGCAAATACATAGCTGATACAGATGTTAAAACAGCGCCTATGGGTGCTCCAATGTTCATCAGCACGATAAGCGTCATTCGATTTTTTTTAGGGGCATATTCTGCTAATGATGCATTAAGAGTCGGAAGTATACCACCTATCCCTAAGCCAGCAATGAATCGTAATATGCCAAATGTGATGTGGTCATTTGAAAAACCTGCTAAAAAAGTAAAGCCTGAAAAGACAACAATCGAGATAAAAATGGATGCTTTTCTTCCAATTTTATCTGCCAAGGTTCCTAAAACTAAAGCGCCAATCACCATTCCAAATAATCCCGAGCTTGTAATCGCACCCGCTTGAACGGTAGTAATGCCCCAATCCGCTATTAAAGAGGGAATGATGTTCCCTAAGTAAAACATATCGTATCCATCACAAAGAACAATAAATAGTAAAGCAATGAGTAAATTCAGATGAAAACGACCGAATTTACTAGTATCTATAATTTCTTTAACGTCAACTTTTTTCATAATTTAACCCCTTTATAGTTAAAGTTTGGTATCGCTTTCATTTTTTAGTTAGTTCTTAGATGAAGATGGATTGAATGGTGTCCCCAGAAGGTTTATTTTATAATTTTTCTAATACAAAGAGAAAGAAGATTCCCACGCCTTCTTTCTCTTTCGGAAGATAGTAGTCATACCTACACTCCACTTATATTTTACAATTAACTTTCTTCATTCCAGCTATATTGATAATTCTCATCTTCTAATACCTGTGCCTTCTTAACGACTTTTAACGGCCGGAATGTATCAATCATAACCGCCAATTCAAGCGTCTCTTTTTTACCAATACTAGCTTCTGCTTTTCCTGGATGTGGTCCATGCGGAATGCCAAGCGGATGGAGCGTAATGGACTCTTCTTTTACGCCTTTCCGGCTCATAAAATTCCCTTCCACGTAATATAAGACTTCATCGCTGTCCACATTACTATGAACATAAGGTGCCGGAATAGCATCTGGATGATAATCATATAAGCGTGGAACAAATGAGCAAATTACAAAATTATGTCCTTCAAACGTTTGATGGACCGGAGGCGGCTGATGAATGCGCCCCGTTATCGGTTCAAAATCACTGATATTGAAGATCCATGGATATAAATAGCCATCCCAACCAACAACATCAAGTGGATGATGCGCATAATAATGAGCATGCAAATGACCTCTCGTTTTTGTTCGAACCTCAAATTGCCCTTTTTCCGTGCTGGCCGTTAAACTTTCGGGCACTCGTATATCTCTCTCACAAAACGGACTATGTTCAAGAAGTTGACCAAATTCATTTCGATAACGTTTTGGTGTTGTAATCCAACTAAATGTTTCCACAACTAGAAACTTGGATTCCCCTTCGTCTGGTGTCACTCGGTAAATCGTCCCTACCGGCATCACAATATAATCGCCTGGCTTATACTGAAGCGTTCCAAAGGTCGTTTCAATTTTTCCAGTCCCATGATGGACAAATAATAATTCATCCCCATCACTATTTCGATAGAAATAATCCATATTTTTTGTTGGATTGACGACTCCTATTAACAAGTCATCATTTCCAAGAATGTATTCCCGCCCCATCACAGCATCACTTGGTTCCTTGCTAACTTGATCCGAATAAAAATGACGTGGACGTAGCGCACTTTGCTCCTCATATTCCAAACTACATTTCCCGATTAAATCTGCTTTCAAAAAATTAGTAGGGGCATTATGATGATACAAAATTGATTGGATCCCTGAAAACCCTTTTGTCCCCATCACTTGCTCTTTAAATAATGTGTCATCTTCCTTACGGAAAATGGTATGCCTCTTTCTGGGTATTTCCCCCAATTTGTGATAAAATGACATAATCTTTAACCCTCCCATTTTACATTTTAGCCAGCTCTATTTTCACTTATGGACAAGTTTTTGTTCAGACAATAATTGCTTTACATCATGCGCGGGCTCGATCGTTCCCGTCACTTCTCCAAACCCCACCCGATACCCATCACCTTGACACCATCCAGTAATCGTCAGCTCATCACCATCTTCAATCCACTCACGCTGTTCATCTTTGCCTAGTTGGACAGGTTCTGTTCCACGCCATGTTATTTCTAATAAACTTCCACGTTCTTCTTTTTCTTGGCCACTGATTGTGCCCGTACCTAGTAAATCTCCAGGGTTCAGATCACAGCCTCCGATCGTATGATGTGCGACCATTTGAGCAGCACTCCAATAGAGGGAACGATAATTAGTCGAACTGATTCGTGTTGGCGTATGTTGCTTTTCACCTTTTAAATAGGCTTCTAGATGAATATTGAACGTGTTCGCTTCTGGCTGTCTAAGGTAAGCTAATGGCTGAGGGTCTTGTACAGGTCCCGTTACACGGAAAGGTTCCAATGCCTCTAATGGTACGACCCATGGCGATATGGAAGTTGCAAAATTTTTGGCTAGAAAAGGACCTAATGGCTGATACTCCCAAGCCTGTATATCACGCGCGCTCCAATCATTTACTAACACCAAACCAAAGATGGCTTCCTCTGCCTGTTCAATGGATATCGGTTCACCAAGCTTATTTCCAGTACCGATGACAACACCCATCTCCAGTTCAAAATCCAGTTGCTTACTAGGTCCGAACATCGGGACATCCGCATTTGCCGGTTTTGTTTGACCAACTGGACGACGCACATTCGTTCCACTTACGACGACAGAGCTAGACCTTCCATGATAACCGACTGGCAAATGCGTCCAGTTAGGCATTAATGCATTTTCTTTCCCACGGAACATAACTCCCACATTTGTCGCATGCTCTTTCGAAGCGTAAAAATCGGTATAGTCCCCAATTTTCATAGGGAGATGAAGTTCCACTTCATTTTGAAGGACAAGAGATTCATGACGAAGGGCAGTATGATCTCTTAATGTCGGTTCATCTGCCGACAATAACAGCTGAACTTGTTTTCTGACCGCGCTCCAAATATCTTTTCCTAACCCCATAAAATCATTTAATGAGGTACGATTAAAAACAGGGCCGTGCTCCCCGATAATTTGTTGAAAAAAACCTTCCTTTTCAAGTACAGACAAATCCAATACATACTCCCCTATCGCAACGCCAATTCGTGGTGTTGGATTGCCCTTTGTACTAAATACACCATAAGGCAAGTTTTGAATGGGAAAATGCGAATCCGTTTTTACATCAATAAAAGACTTTTTCACTTAAATCATCCTCCGTATATAGAATTCCTAGTTCCTTCAGGTCCTGACGTGGCTCATCGAAGCTACAACAACCATAAGAGCAAAGCAATTTTTCCCGCACCTCTTCGATAGCAGATGCTTTGACAACCAAATCACGCCAAGACAACGCTTCAGTGGTAAAAGAAAAATGATTCGGATCTTCGTCCGCTAGAATCTGTGTCGTCTCTACCACATCTAAATGATGGACATAGGCTGCCATGCCCGCCGTAAAGACATTCAAGAAACCATGCATCCTTGTCCCCACCTCATCTCGATACATTCGAATCGGATGGTGTAACCCCGCCGTGAACTTCATGGCAATGCCCCTATCGCGACAACCAATAATTGCCGATGCAACCTGGGCCGGTAATGGAAACATTTCAGCCGAGACTCCGCCTGTACGCAACTTAAAACCTAGTTGACTGTTATGCTGCTCGTTATGAGCCGCGATGCAATCAAGCGTTTTTAACAGGTTGACTTCCCAATCTACATCGAGCGGTGCTGCTAGTTCACAAAAAGTATTCAAGTTATGTCTGGCGGTCTCCGTAGCGAACGCCTCTAACAACTCCTGTTCCAATTCAATCGGCGGTAACAGTTGTTCTAATGTTCCGATTTTTACACAATCACCGTGCCTCTGACGAAAAGCTTCCACTAACGCTAAATCTTCTTGGAGCCCTCGTTGCCAATCATCCTCTTTAGCACTCTTGCGACCGATTACGGAAAGAGAAAGAGGCAGTTCACGAGAAAATAAAGAGACATAGGGGGCAAGTTTCTCCAGTTGTGAGATTGGAATAATAAAAGGCCCCAACATCCAAGCGTCCTTTTCCGATCGATAGACAGCATAGTTCCGGATTGCCTCGTCCAATGGCAGACTGGTTGGTGGAAACAGACCAGCATAATCGATTAAGTTCGCCATAAATGCTTGTAAACTGACTTTCATCCTGTTATCACCTTTTCTTTATCATTAATTTGCGGTTTGTATGGCTAGTTCTTTTCTGATATCGGCTATTTCAACATCGTCTACGTCAATCACTTGCAAGTCTTCAGGTACTATGACAATTCCATCATAGACCTTCTTTGATTCTTGATAGATTTCATTCACATCGATACCCGGAAGAAAATGGGTCAAGACTAGTTTTTTCACATTTGCCTCACGCGCTGTATCTGCCGCTTGCTCCGGCGTACAATGTTCTTTTTGTAGGTTTTCCCATACCTTTTTTAATTCCGGCCTTGGCGAATGGTTATACATGGAAGTCGTTGTTAGACAACTATCGTGAACTAAAATATCCGCTCCTTGAGATAGCTCGACTAGCCGTTGCGAAGGAGCCGTATCCCCAGAAATGACGACAGCTTTGTCTCCCATTTGAAAACGGTAAGCAAAGGTTGGAACGTTATGAATCATAGAGGCAGCTGTTACTTCAGCCGGTAACTCACAAGGAATAGCCTGCGATGGATCTACCTCGACAATCGTGACATCTAAAATCCCTTCCGGAGGAAACCCTAATGAGGTCCTGTATTTGATATCATTTTTAAACATCTCTAAAACCAAATTATGAAGTTCTTTCGTTCCCGGAGGACCTACTACCGTTAACTTCTTCCGTCCACTTCCCCAACCGGCTACTAAAAAGTGACCGTACCCATAGACATGGTCTGCATGTAAATGCGTTAAAAATAGGTAATTGATTTCGGAAAGTGAAATCTTTGCCTTCATTAATTGATTGACTACACCATCTCCACAATCAATTAAAATGGGTGTGCCGTCGATCATTAAAACTTGAGACGGACCAGAACGGTCTAAATCTGGCCGTGGACTCCCTGTCCCCAACATAACAACTGATATACTCATTTAAAACACCCTTCCTTATTATCATTTTGGATTTAAATAGATAAATATCCTCTTTATACATTTATATAAATCTATTTATATTCATTTTGAACATAAATAGTCAAAAAAAATGGGACATCAGAATTTCTTCGTTTATCAGACAACCCTAAAATTCCGACTTTTCAAACCAAAAGGATAAATGCATTTTCATTGTAACGCAGCACTCAATATGTTTCAACACTTTTATAATTTTAAATTCATAGATATCTAATCATGGAGATAGCCACTAGCGTTACACAATGATAAAATGATCATTTTTGTGCAATGCTAATGGATCTAATCCAGCTATCCACTATTTTATGAATAAAGGGCAACCCCAACCAATCCGGAAAGTAAAATGACATAGACTGGATTCCAATGCAATTTCAGAAGAGCAAATAATGATAATCCAAATGTTACGAGTAAGCTGATGGTTTTCCATGAAACTTCCAAGCTCAGTAAATGACTGGATAAGGCAAAACTGATCGCCGCATAGATCACTAAACTTGTAACAATCGGTCTTAATCCATAAAACATCGATTGAACCACCGAATTATGATGCAATTTGATAAAGAAAGTCCCTACAACTATGACAAGTATAATGGCCGGTAGCAAGATTCCCAGCGCCGCGATCACTGCCCCGGTGACACCAGCTGTCGAATAGCCAACAAGAATCGCGCTATTTGCTGCGATTGGACCTGGCGACATGCCCGCAATGGCAATTGTATCCGTAAATTGTTGCGCCGTCATCCACCCATGTTGGGAAACTTCATTTTCGATGACAGGAATCATCGCATAGCCCCCGCCAAAAGAGACGAAGCCAATAACAAAGAAAGTGCTAAACAACTCCCACAGTACCACCCTGTTCACCTCTCTTTCAGTTGAAAATATAAGCGGCTATATGCCTGCGCCCATGAAGTATTCAAGCTTATCTTTATCGTCCTTTTCCGCCTTCCTCTCCCGTTCTATTTTGTACCCTAACTTCATTTTAATTGAGATCGTGATGATCCCGGTTACAGCGCCCACGCCAATGGCAATAATCGGGTGAATGAAGAATAAGGCAGGAATCCCGATCACCATCATGCCAAATGTGGATTTGTCGACAATAGCATTTTTGGCAATTTTAATGGCCGCATAAACGATGATGGCGACTATCGAAACTCTGATCGATATGAAAGCTGCTTCAACCTTGGGGTTATCCTGTATGAAAAAGTACAAGACACCCAGAATGAGAACAATAAAAAAAGTAGGTAATGACACACCCAGCATTGCTGCAATAGCGCCCCTTACCCCACCTATTCGTTGACCGATAAAAGTGGCGGAGTTAATCGCAACGGCTCCCGGTACAGATTGGGATAACGCGAACACATCCGTAACATCTTCACTTTTCAACCATCCCCTCTTCTCTACCACTTCTTTTTCAATAAGCGGTACCATCGCAAACCCACCACCGAACGTGACAGGACTGATCTTAAAAAAAGTCCAAAAAAGTTGGAATAGAATTTTCCATCCCTTCATGATTTCTCCTTCTTTCATTTTATCTAAAGTTGGTTTGTTCATATAATAACTTCTCTTTAACGTTATCAAATAAAGAAGGAAAGGTAAATTGCAATAACTGTATCGGATATAACAAAAGTGTATACCTAGTGAATAGATTTGTTTTCTAGATATTCCCGTAAAATCAGTCATTGTGTCTTCATATGTAGGGTTGTTCACTTTCTCGAAAACGTTGATTACTTCGAGCATAGAGTTTACAACTTCTGTAAGAACGTTGTCTTCTTCTATGGTAACTTCTCCAATTATCAAAATGCCCCTTAAGTTTTTAATCAACTTAAGGGGCACCTTATCAAATCCACTATTTTCATTAATACTCGTTTAAGGCTGCTTTGCCTTTGACAATCGTAACGCCATTACTTGTCCCAATTCTAGACACGCCAAGGGCGATAAACTTTTCCGCATCCTCAATGGTACGGATGCCTCCTGATGCTTTTACTTTGACTGTTTCACCCGATACATCTTTCATGATTTGGACAGCTTTTTCCGTTGCACCGCCACTTCCAAATCCGGTGGATGTTTTCACATAGTCAATATTGCATTCTCTTGCAATCATCGATACTTTCGATATTTCGGAATCCGTTAAATAACAGACTTCCAAAATCACTTTAATAATAAGCTCCGGGTGCTTGCTCTTCATTTTCAAGAAGTGGTTCATTTCCTCTTTTATCGCTTGATAATCGCCGTTTTTCACATCACTCACATTGATGACATAATCGATTTCTGTTGCCCCATCCTGCACGGCCTGTTCCATCTCGAATACTTTAACCGCCGTTTTATTGGCACCTAACGGAAATCCGACAACTGTACAGACTTTCACTTCTGTATCTTTCAACAATTCCTTACAATACGCGACGTAATGCGGATTCACACAAACTGTTGCAAATCTATTCTCTGCTGCTTCTTTACATAGCTCTTCAATCTGTTCCTTTGTGGCATCAGCCTTTAACAATGTATGATCAATATAGGATGAAATTGACATCTTCAGGTCCTCCTTCATTTTACCTCAGCAAAGTTTTTTGAGTCGTCTAGATAATCCGCAACATTTGATTCGTCGATCAATCCAGTAGCTGCATTCATGACTTTTTCTACTTCTTCACCATTTCCTACTTTAATCGCTGTTTGGATAGCAAGTTGACCAAGGGAAATTGGATCATTGATAACTGTCGCTTGAAATGAACCTTCTTCTATTTTCTTCACCGCTTCCATTAGTCCATCGATTCCGACAACTTGTACATGATCGAGTTTCCCTTGTTGGCCGAGTACTTGAATTGCGCCTAACGCCATATCATCATTATGCGCGTAAACGAGATTTACATCTGGATGGGCTTGCAGTAAATCCTGCATGGAGGAAACCGCTTTTGCCCGGATATAGTCATTGTAAGGACCTTCGATAATTTTAATGCCAGCCGCTTTCCCTACGATTTCATGGAAACCATCGTGACGGGCTTTCATGACAGTGCCCCCTGCATCGCCCTGCAACTCAATAATTTTTCCTGTCGCTGATGGACCACCTAGAAGCTCAAGTGCCTTTTCGCCTGCGATACGACCCATTTCTTCATTATCACGTCCGATATACGAAACAACTTCTTCTTTCGTTGCACGGTCTACTGTGATGACAGGAATTCCGGCAGCTTCTGCCGCTTTTAAAGCGGGCGCTACCGCTGACGGATTCACAGGGTTAATCAGAAGAATATCGATCTTTTTAGTGATGAGTGATTGGACGTCCGTGTTTTGTTTTTCAATGTTGTTTTGCGCATCCACGACAATCAGTTCAATGCCTTGTGCTTCGGCTTCAGCCTTTGCCCCATCAACTAATGATGTGTAAAATGGAGATTCAAGCGTGACTTGTGAAAAACCGATTACTAATGGCTTCTTCTCCCCATCAGTAGCAGTATCTCCATTCCCCGAAGATTTTTCTTCTCCACAAGCCGTTAGCAAGATTGCCATAATAATTGTTAACAAGCCGATTAGCCATTTCTTCTTCATATCTGAAATCCCCCTATTTTTTGTGTGTAATATATTGGTTCATAATTAAAGCCAAGACGATAATGAAGCCCATAAAGATGGACTGGTAGTAGGACGATAACCCGAGTAAGTTAAAGATGTTGATAATCATACTCATAATCAGCACCCCGATAAACGTCCCCCCAACGCCGCCTTTACCACCAGCGAGGCTTGTCCCACCTAAGACGACCGCTGCAATGACATCTAATTCGAGCCCACTCCCAGCTGTCGGTTGCCCAACAGTGAGCCAAGCACTCATCAAGATTCCCGCAACCCCGGCCAATGTTCCACATATGACAAAACACCAAGTGACATATTTCTTTACTGGAATACCTGAAAGTCGTGATGATTCTTCATTACCACCGACTGCGTAAATCTTTCTCCCGAAAGTCGTATATTTCAAAACGACGATGGCAATGATCGTTAAAACAATCCAAATGACCGCCGTAAGTGGAACCTTTCCAAACACATTCCCACCGAGAGCCGTAAAGCTATCGGGAAGATCATAAACCGGTTCTCCATTTGTCGTTAGCAATGCAAAGCCCCTTGCACTGACCATCATCGCCAATGTCGCGATGAAAGCTGGCACTTTAAATTTCGTGGAGATGAATCCGTTTACAAAACCTAGAAACGCTCCGACTAGCAATGTCAGAACTACGGCTAAAACGGGATTCATCCCTGTGCTGAGCAAGATCGATACGAGCATGCCGGTTAAAGCCAATATGGCTCCAACAGATAGGTCAATCCCCGCCACCAGGATAACGAAAGTCATCCCGATACTCACAATGCCAACGAAAGAAGATTGTTGAAGAAGGTTTAGTATATTTTGTACAGATAGAAATTGATCTGATAGCAGGCTACCGATTAAAATAAACCCTAGAAAGATGAAAAACAGATTATATTTCTTTAAAATAGATTTCACGGATGGAAAACTTTTTTCCGATTCTTGATAGGTTTCTATTTTTGCGGTCATGATTTGCCCTCCTTACTGATTATCCTGACACAGCGATGTTCATAATATCGTTTTTACTTTCCGCTGGTTGTGTGAACTCTTTGATAAGCTTCCCTTCAAACATAATCAAAACCCGGTCACAAACGGTCAGTAACTCTTCAATCTCGGATGTTGCCATAATAATACTGGTCCCTTGATGCGCGATTTCCTTCATGATGCTGTAAATCTCATCTTTTGCCCCGATATCGATACCTTGCGTCGGTTCATCGAATAGCAGAAGTTTCGAGTTATGGATCAGCCATTTTGCAATAATTACTTTTTGCTGATTTCCTCCGCTCAACGTGCCCATTTTTACCTGCATGCTACTCGCTTTAATATTTAGTTTTCGAATGGCTTCTTGCATAGCCGTTTTCATTTTTTTCGACTTTACGAAACTCCGCTTAGAGTAAGAATGAAGAGATGGTAACATGGCATTATCTAAAATGGATAATTCTAGATTCGCCCCTTCAGTCTTTCTATTTTCCGGCACGAGCCCCATTCCTAATTCCACCGCTTGACTCGGGGAAGTGATATTTTTCTTCGCCCCGTCCATGAATAGCTCTCCTGCTTTTCTAGCATCCGCGCCGTAAATGGCTCTTAACAATTCAGTTCGCCCAGATCCGACTAAGCCGTACAAGCCTACAATCTCACCTTTACCAACTGCAAAAGATACATTATGAATCTTATCATTCGTGAAGCCTTCTACACGTAAAAACTCTTCTCTAGATGATACCTTGTAAACCTTTTCTTCCTTCTCAATTGAGCGACCTGTTATATGATGGATTAATTCAGGTTGTTTCAGGTTTGCCAAGCTATCTGTAATAATCCATTGTCCGTTCCTTAAGACCGTTACCCGATCACCGACAGCATATAGCTCATCAAGCTTATGAGAAATGTAAACAATTGTATAACCTTGTTTTTTCAGTAGGTCGATCACTTTATACAATTTCGTGACTTCCTCACTCGATAGCGCCGTAGAAGGTTCGTCCATCACAATGATTTTGCATTCGGATCGGATCGCCTTTGCAATTTCGACCATTTGTTTCACTCCCATACTTGCATCGGAAGTGCGCATAGAGGGCGAGACAGATAGGCCGAGTAGCTCGAATAATTTCTTCGTTTCCTCATGGATCCGCCTCCAGTTGACAAATCCGCCTTGCGGTTTCAAATAATTACCGAGAAAGATATTTTCCGCGAGACTCAATTCTTCGACAAGTGACAGCTCCTGATGAATCGTAGAAATCCCTAACGCCATACTATCGAAAGGATTCTTTATCGTTACAGGCTGGCCTTCTAACAAAATCTCTCCTTCATCTTTTGTATAAACGCCTGCCAGAACTTTCATTAAAGTCGATTTACCAGCTCCATTTGCACCAATGAGACAATGCACTTCCCCTTTTTCGAGCGAAAAATCCACATTTTGAAGGGCCTTCACGCCTGGGAATGATTTAGAAATCCTTTTCATTTCAAGAATATGATTCACTGTAGGCTACCCCTTTCTTCAGCGTTTCCATAATTGGGAATAACGTTTGATTCAACTCCAAATAGATGTCAAAAAGTGCGTCGTATTTCGCTTGCACTTCCTTATTCGGTGTATACGTTTTCTGCATTTCGACCATTGAGGAGGACGCTTCGATTAAACATGGATAGTTACCAAGGCCAAATGAAGCGACAATAGCGGCTCCCTTTGAACCCGTTTCCACATCTTTTGGTATTGAAATCGGGACACCGGTGACATCGCTAATAATTTGCATCCATGAATCATTGTTGGTCCCGCCGCCCCCTGCAATGATCCGCTTTACGGGTATAGAGGACTGTTTGAATGTGCGAATTACATTTCGTGTACCGAATGCAATAGCTTCTAGTATCGCCCGATAGATATGATATTTGTTATGAGAAAGCGTCATTCCGACGAATGCACCTGTTGCATACGGCGTTTTGAAAGGAGTCCGATGCCCTTTCCAACTATCCAATACAAGCAGCCCTTCACTTCCCGGCCCTATTTTCTGAATTTCGTTTTCCAGTTCCCGATAGACAGCTGCTTTGTCTTCACACTGTCCATAAAATTCATTGAGAAACCAAGAGATGATGGACCCGCACGATAGTTGACCTCCCTCAAGAAGCCAATGCTCTTCGACAAGTGGTGAATCATAAGGTCCCCATAACGCGTCATTAAAAATCGGCCGCTTATGATGCATTAAATGGACAAAACTCGTGCCCGTCATCATATTGAGATTTCCTGGCTCAAGTGCTCCCGCGCCAATCATCCCAATATGCGCATCGATCCCACCTTGGAAAACGGGTATGCCTGTTTTTAATCCTAAAGAACGAGCAGCATCCTGTGATACATATCCGACCAAATCGCCGACACGTAGCACTTTCGAAGGCCAATGTGTTGTAATGCCCTCAAGACCGATTTCTTTAAAAAATGGATCGGAAAAACCACCAAGCTGTTCTACATAGCCCCATTTACATGTAGCGTTACACTTGGATGCCACCAGTTCGCCAGTCAATCGATAGTTCATCCAATCGATTTGCTCCATAATTCTTTTCCCCGACAAGTTATGGTTCTTTTTCAACCATAACGACTTCGTCAGCATCCATTCAATCGATGTTTTCTCACCCGAGTAGCGTAGCCTTTCCTTTACAGCAACATGCTCATTTCGATTGATTTCATCTTCCTCACTGATGGAGCGTTGATCCATCCAGCATTGTGCCAAGCCGATTGGTTGCATCCATTCGTCTGTTAACAATACCGTCGAAGAAGTCGCACAAAAAGTGATGCCTTTAATCCGTTCCATATCGATCGATTGGGAAACGGATTGCATAGAGGTCTGTAATGCACTCCACCAGTCATTCGGATCCTGCTCAGAGTAACCATCATTTCGGTTATAGGTAGGATAGGAAGCGCTCGCACGACCAAGACACTTACCATCCGTACTGTAAACCCCTACCTTCAACGATTGAGTTCCCAAATCAATTCCGAGTACATAATCTGTCAGCATAGTTAATCACCTGGGTAGATCATAATTTTGTTGAAGAGCAATTCTTTATTTTTTATCTTTTCAAATGCCTGTGGCGTCTCTTCCAATGAAAATCGGTGAGAGATAATTTCTTGGGTTTTGATTTTCCCTTGCGCCATGCATTCAATGGCATAGGTCCATTCTTTACCTGGAAATGGATCGGAAAAAGAATTCCACGAACCGTGGACCCCAATTTCATACCTTAGTAGACGATCCACTGTTTTGGCAGAAAGTGTGAGTGGCTGATTGGAAATACCAAGGAATACAACTCGTCCCATTTTCCCCGCAATTGAAACAGCTTGCTCTTGTGCAATGGCGGAGCCTGAAGTATCCAGTACAACCGAGACATCCGTACCCGCTAATACTTCACCGAGATTTTCAGTCATTGAATTGATCACGCGGTCCGCACCCAGTTTTTTAGCAACTTGAAGTTTTTCATCAAAAATATCAACTGCAATCACTTCTTTCGCTCCCATTTCTCGGGCGAATTGTATTGCGAATAACCCAATTGCACCGAGTCCGATGACAACTGCCACGTCCCCTTTTTTCAAATCTCCCCGCCAAAGACCATGAATGGCATTTGCAGCCGGATCAATCATCGCTCCGGCATCGTATGAGATCGTATCATCTATTTTTAAAATATTTTCTTTTCCTACTTTTATATAGTTTGCCATCGCTCCATCGGTTCTTGAGCCATAATAGTTGTAGGATTCGCACAGACCATATTTCCCTTGTTCGCAATATTGGCATTTCTTACAAGGAACTAATGGTGCAATGGTTACCCGATCACCTACAGCCCATTCCGTAGCATCGGACCCACACTCCACAATTTGACCAGCAAACTCATGTCCAAGTGTCAAGCCTTTATAGTAAGCTCCTTTGACTAATGCCCGTGGAATATCCGACCCGCAAACCCCCACCGCTTTCACTTCAATAAGTACTTCATCAGGCGAAATCGTGGGTATCCCTATATCTTCTACCTGTAAATTCCCCGGTTCATATAATTTGACTGCTTTCATCATATATCCACATCTCCTTCTTACAAATTTCCTTTGCCAATTCCTCATCGATGAAAAGTGTATCTACATAACCTCCGTTGAGGGCCCCTATCACACTATCGGCCTTCTCTTTTCCAGCAGCTAGTGCAATCGAATAGTCTTTGTTTCGTAATTTCTCCAATTCCAGTCCAATCGTCCGTTGATTTAAATGCTGATCGACAACCTCTCCCGTCACAGAAAAGTATCTTGAACAAATATCTCCCACGGCCTTTTTTTGTATCAATTCTTCATAAGCGTCTCCTTTGAAATAACCGCCTTTGTAAAGAACCGATTCATACGAAACATTACCGATCCCAAATAAAGCGATATTACATTGACTCCCCAATTCCAGCGCCTGCTCAATACTTGAATCCGTCATAATAGCCTCGGCGATTATTTGGGAGTCCACGATGGAAGGAACCGGCAAATGATAATGCTCAGCCATGAAAGCTCGTGAAAATTTTTCAAGCAAAGCGACGGAACCTGTAGAATAAGTACTTTTTGCAACTCCACCGTTCAATTGGACAATTTTCATGTTTGGTAACATCTTTTTCTTTAGATAGGGAACCACATGACCTAGCGAAGTACCCCAGGAAACACCCAATATGGAATCGTTTTCACAAATCTCATCCAAATACGCTGCGACCGCTTTCCCTACGTCATTTAAAACAAGCTTCGGTTCATTTAAATAGACAGGCGCCACAAAGACCTTTTTCAATTTATAGTTTTCTTTAATTTGATTTTCCAATTTTTGAACAGAACTCAGTGTATATTGAATGTCCACTTTTATAATACCTGCTTTAAATGCCGCATCTATAATCCGGCTAATTGTCGCCCTGGAATAATTCAATTTTTCAGCAATTTCTTTTTGTGTAAGATTCATTTCATAATAAAGTTTCGCAACTTTAATCATTTCTACTTGGGAATACATTTCGTCCTCCTCGTATGAAATTTTGTTCACCTTAGTAAATTATGTTCTACAGTTAGTATAATCTAAATTTTTCAACTGGAAAGCGTTTTCTCAATGATTGAACAAAATTTCAATTGTTCTTGAATCTCATACAATTTCAAAATGCCTTCTTAGTAAGTGAAAAGGTAAACAAACAGATTGATAGTGTTCGTTTCATATAACACGTTGTCTTCTTCTATGGAAACTCCTACAAAATTCCCCATTAATCTTACATTTTGTTTTCAATTGTGTTACATTGCGCTCAAATGCGGCAATTAGGGTATACAATAGCAGCAAATTCTTTTTCACGAGGTGCTTATGCATGACGAAGAAACGGTTAACGTGGGTGGATGTAACAAAAGGGTTTTTAATGATTCTTGTCGTGATCGGGCATTATCCGGGGGAGTTGGATTTTCCGCTTGCGAAGTATATTTATTGGTTTCATATGCCTGCTTTTTTCATTTTGAGTGGGTTGTTTTTTAAACCGGTTGTGGAGAAAGGGCTGATGAAAGCGGCGATCCATAAGCGCTTTATGCAGCTGATTGTCCCTTATCTGTTTTTCCTTGTCAGTATTACGCTGATTCGTTATGGGATGGAAATCGGCTCCGGGAATTTGGATATATCGTGGTATTTGAATGATTTATGGGCACTTGCAGTGGGTGGACGTTTTATCCGCGGGGCGTATGGAGTGTTCTGGTTTGTAACGACGTTGTTCTTTACTTATCTGTTTTTCTTATGGTTGACCAAAACATTCAACCGCAGGAAACAGTTTGTTCTGTTAGCGATTTTCTATTTGATTGCGCATTTCGAAAGCATTGTGGCGATGCATGTCATTGGCGGAAAGCCCTCAGAGGCTGCTCAGTCGATTCCGATGTTGTGGAATCTCGATGTGGCGCTGATGGCGGTCGTCTATTTTGCGGTCGGTTATTATTTGAAAGATATGTGGATGAACGTGACGAAACGATGGTTGGTTGCGGGATTGGTTGTCAGCATGACCGCCATTTTACTGGATAGCATGGGCGTCATCGACTACCGATTAAGCATGAAATTTTTGCGCTACGACCATTTCATACTGGACTTGGCCATTCCGCTTTCATTCACCATCGTATTGGTCGGCCTCTTCCAGCGCTTCACTACCCGTACGTCGCTTAGCTGGCTACAAAAAGTCGAACAGCACTCGCTGTCCATCATGTACTTGCATATTCTCATGGACAAATTGCTGAACGACTATTTTACGTACGGCCTTATCGGGTACACAGCAATTGGCGTGTTCATCCCGATCATCGTTTCCATTCTGATCAAACATTTGCTGCCGAATGGAAAACTATTGCTCGGTGGATTTTCGCCGAAGAAGGAAACAAACCCAATGCCAACTTAAGAGATGTCTTCGGCAACATACCGAAGACATCTTATCACTGATTATAAGCTTCGCATTCTTTATTACTGCAAATAATAGTTAGCTAATTCACACTTACTGCATCGATTATTTAAAACTATCATAAAACCCTAATGCACTATCACTTAAATTCATCTGGATTACTTTCGTTTCTAGGTATTCGTTTAATGCATCTTTTCCTAGGTCTCTACCAAATCCACTTTGATTGAAACCTCCCCAAGGAAGCTGATTATTGACGCTATGATATTTATTAATCCACACTGTTCCTGAGCGTATATGTTTAGACATGCGCATAGCCCGTGAAAAGCCTTTAGTAAAGACAGCTCCAGCCAATCCAAATTTGGTACTATTTGCCAAACAAATAGCTTCAGCTTCGTCTTTAAATGTTTGTATCGTGAGGACCGGGCCAAACACTTCTTCTTGAACAATTTCTATTTGGTTATCCTCAACAGAAAAAATGGTCGGCTCTATAAAATATCCTTTATCCAAAGACACCTTATTAATTCGATTTCCTCCTGTTAACAGCACTGCGCCATCTTCCTTAGCTCTTTCGATCATCGCAAGTACCTTATGCATATGTTGAATAGAAGATACGGGGCCCATTTGCACACCAGTATCTAGCCCATTCCCTACAACTATTTTTTGCGTGTGTTTCACTAGTAGTGAAGTTAACTCAAACGCAATAGACTCATGTACAATCAACCTTGATCCAGCAGAGCAAATTTGACCTGCCCCTAAGAAGATGGCGAATAAAATATATTCTGCTGTTTTTTCTAAATCTGTATCCGGGAAAACAACAATCGGTGATTTCCCACCTAATTCCAATGTAACTTTTTTCATCGTTCGAAGTGCGTTTGTCATGACTTTTTTTCCTGTCTCTGTTCCACCTGTAAAAGATACTTTATCTACCTCATGATGAGACGTCATGATATCTCCAATCACTTGTCCAGAGCCTAACACCAAGTTGCAGACGCCTTTTGGCAGTTGCACTTTTTCGATTATTTCAAACAGCTTTATAGCGGTTAAAGGTGTAATTTCGGCTGGTTTGAAAACAGCAACATTCCCCGCTGCTAAGCATGGTGCAAGTTTCCATGCCGCCATTTGTAATGGAAAGTTCCATGGAACGATTAATGCGCATACACCCACTGCTTGTTTTACAACTATACTATCCAATGACGAATCAAATGTTTCTCCAAACGCTGTTCTCGTAAGACCCGCGTAATATCGAAATGCATCAGCTGCCGTTTCTACATCCGAAATGGCTTCTCCAAGTGGCTTTCCATTATTTAATGTCTCTAACTGAGCGAGTTCTTCTTTACTTCTTTCAATTTCATCTGCAATTTTATATAAAAACATAGCTCGTTCTTCAGGTCTTAATTGAGACCATATACCTGAATCAAACGTTCTTCTTGCAGTTTCAATTGCTGCTTCTGCATCCTCAGCTGTAGCTTCAGTTACAATCTTGATAACTTCTCCATTTGCAGGGTTCATAATTTCACGGGTCCCATTGCCTCTTGCAAGTATCCATTCACCATTTACATACATCTTTCCGATTTCCATTTGAAACCTCACCCTCTATTTTTCTTGATATCGAACGCATAGATAAACTCATCCATTCTTGGCTTAAATATCCACTCTTCATTTAACCCATAGAGATCAAATTGTTGAAATAGTGGAATCCAAGGTAATTCATCTCTAAAAATAGAAAGTGCTTCACTATATAACTCTTGACGTGTAGTCGGATCTAAAATCTTACTCGCTTCGATCGCGATTTCTTCCATTCTATCATGTGAAAAATGCGTCGGATTCCATGCTCTAGGGTGAATAAAAGCATTCCGATAAACTTCATCAGGATCAAATGTGAAATTGCCCCAACCGACATAGTACATTTGATCATATTGGTGGTTTCTAAACCTTCCGATAAACTCCTCCCAAGGCCTTACATCAACTTCCAGATCTATTCCCACTTCTTTTAGTTGATCCCTCATTTTAAAACAGATTTCTTTATCTTGTGTAAAACGGCCATCCGGGACCTCGACTTTAACGGATACTCCCTCTTCGAATCCTGCTTCTTTTAATAACTGTCTTGATTTTTCCGGGTTGTATTCGATCGGTTTTTGATTTTCATCGACTCCAAATGCCTGTGGATAAACGGGACCTGCTAAAGGATAACCACAGCCTACTAATTCTTCTTCGATTATTGTTTTCATATCGATCCCATGACTAATCGCATGTCGTAACTTTTTATTACTAAGTATTTCATGGTGAGTATTTATTCCCATGTAGATGATTCCCACACTTGGTGTTCCTGCGACTGTAACCCCTTCTTCTTTTTCAACAGCTTCTTTATCAAGTGGAGGAAAATTCGCTGCAACATCATATATTTTATTTTTAATGCCTTCTACCCGATCTACTCCATGGGGTACAGCGTGAAACTCCAAAAACTCCATGTCTGCTTTTCCTAAAAAGTAGTTATCATTTCTTTCTAAATAAACTTTCCCCTCTTCTCGCTTCCAATTTTGCATTTTAAAAGGACCCGTTCCACTTGGTGAAACTGAAAACTTGGCTTCGCCAACTTCATTAAAATAAGACTCGGAAATAATCATCAGCCCTGCCAGTTGTGCTAATAAATTCGGATCCGGACGATGTAAATGAACCTTCACTTGATCGTCACTTAAAACATCAACAGACACCATTGAGTTAAATCGGCCTGCCGGTGGGAAAATATCACTCATTTTCGGATCAACCATTCGCTCGATTGAAAACTTCACATCTGAAGCTGTAAATTTATTCCCATGATGATAATAAACATCGTCCCGTAAATTAAAAATTACTTCCCTATCATTTACATACTCCCAAGACGTCGCGAGATGAGGTTGAATATTCATCTCACTATCTCTTCTTACAAGTGAGTCGTATACCTGAAGTAAAATATTCGCGGTCGTCGTCTCTGAATGTGCAAATGGATCCATCGTAGAAGCATCGGTCCCTTGAGCAATTCTTACTGTTAAATTGTTAGTCATCATAAGATTCCCCTTTACTCGTTAATAAATATATGTTTTTTCTTTTGACCAAGTAACAAAAACGTCATCGCCTTCATGTAAAGACAAGTCTTTATAATCTTCTGGTTGTAATGAACAAATAATGGTTTTATCATGTGCAGCCGACCTAACGCCAAGCGTATATGTCGAACCTAGAAAATGCATGTATTCCACTTGCCCATTTAAACTATTTTGTTCACCCATCTTCTCAACATCACTCTGTTTAATTACTTGTGAATGTTCCGGTCTGAACATAATGACTTTTTCGATAGAAGTGGAATTTTTTCGTTTACTCACTTTTATGATTTCGCCAGTTTTAAGTTTGGCAGTAAAACAATCAGATTCTTCCCGGACATCGTTGACTGAAATCATATTCGTTTCTCCAATAAAGTTGGCAACAAACGAGTTGCTCGGTTCATCATATATTTCCGACGGTGTCCCAAGCTGTGAAATATCACCGTTATACATAACTGCGATTCGATCTGATAAGACCATCGCTTCTTCTTGATCATGCGTGACAAATAATGCTGTAAACCCATGTTTTTTTTGTAATTGCCTGATTTCCACTCTTAAAAATTGCCGTAACTTCGCATCTAAATTACTAAGTGGCTCATCAAATAAAATAATGGACGGATTGAGGACAAGTGACCGTGCCAAAGCGACACGTTGTTGCTGACCTCCTGATAATTGTGTAGGTAAACGGTCCTCAAATCCTGTAAGTTGTACAGATTCAAGCGCCGCTTTCACTCTTTTTTCAATCTCACTTTTAAGTACTTTCTTTCTTTTCAAGCCATATGCAACATTTTCAAATATGGTCAAGTGAGGAAACAGCGCATAGTTTTGGAAAACTAGACCAATATCTCTCTTATGTGTCGGAACGTTTACAATTTCTTTATCATCTAACTTAATAGAACCGCTCGTCGGATCAAGTAATCCGGCGATCATTCTCAATGTTGTCGTTTTACCACAACCACTTGGACCTAATAAGGAAACTAATTCTCCTTGTTCAATCGTCAAATCGAGTTGCTTAACGACTAGATTGTCTTTATATTGCTTGCATAAATTCGTTATTACTAAACGACCCATTCTTTTCCCCCCTAGTTAGTACAGGTCCTTTTTATCAATAAATCTCATGCCTATCACGCCAATTATTATCGTTCCTAAAATTAAGAGTGAAGATATTGCTGAAATCGACGGATTCAAATTGAATTGGATATCAGAATATATCAATAAAGGTAACGTTGTCACACTAGAACTTGTTAAAAACAGCCCTACTACAAGCTCGTCGAAAGAAATAATGAAAGCGAAAAATCCTCCGGCTATTAAGGCCGGTTTTATTAAAGGTAATGTCACCAGAAAAATAGTCTTTATGGGTGACGCACCGAGGATTCTTGAAGCTTCTTCAATCGAGGGATTGATTCGTCCCAAACTTGCAACTACTGATCTAACGACATAAGGAACCGTTAACACACAATGGGCTGCGGTCAACCTTACATATGCGTCTGTAATTCCTAACTTACTAAAAAACATTAACAAACCGATCCCGAGTAAAAGTGACGGAACGATTAATGGTGCAAGAAAAAGGGAGTTAACGGCGCCTTTTAATTTGAAACGATATCGAACGACTGCAATTGAAACCATGGTTCCGATGATCAATGAGACAATGGTTGCGATTGCTGCAACTAATAGACTGTTCATTAATGGTTCAAAATATCTTCCATCTGAGAGCACATATTCATACCACTTCAAAGTAAAACCCTCTGGTGGAAACGTTAAATAAGCTGTATTACTAAAAGATGTAACAATGACAATTAAGAGTGGCGCCATTAAAAAGGCAAAAATGAATAGATTGATAATGCGAAAAATAGAAATAGGTTTCAACTACAAGCCACCCCCTTGATTCGATACTTTACTGAGCGCTTTATTATAAACGCTAATTATTATTAATACGGCTATTAATAAAATCACAGCAATAGAGGATGCGTAAGGCCAATTTAATAAGTTGATGGTTTGATTATAGATTTCTGTCGCCATGACAGGAACTTTTGGTCCACCGATTAATGCCGGTGTAATGTAGAAACTGATAGCGATTGAAAATACGAGCAATGTTCCAGCAAAGATACCCGGAAGTGATAATGGTATCGTAACTAACCAAAATGTTTTAAACGGAGAGGCACCTAAGTTTTCCGAAGCGTGCTCTATATTTAGATCCGCTGAAGATAAAATTGGATATAACACGAGTACCATGAAAGGTAACAAAACATGGGTCATCGCAATAATAACCCCCAACGGAGTATATAAAATTTCGATTGGACTAGAAATAATATGAAGGGATAACAATGTTTCATTAATTAATCCCTTTTTCCCCATAATGACCATCCAACCAAAGTTTCTAACTACCGCACTCGTCAGTAATGGTAATATGACTAATAAGAGTAGAAAATTTTGATACATTTCTTTCGCCCTGGCAATTCCATAAGAAAGGGAATAGCCTAAAAATAAACAGACAAGAGCCGTCACAAAGCCAATCCATATGGTGCGCCATAATATTTTCAAATAATGGGAGTCTGATAAAAATCTACTGTAATTTTCGAATGTAAATACGCCATCCGTTTGCGATTCAAAAAAACTGATAATGAAAATTTGTCCAAGAGGAACGATAAAGAAGAATAACATCATCGCTAGTCCTGGAATGAGCAATATCCAATGTGGTGAAAGTTTTAGTTTCATTGCTTCACCTTCCTACTTCAAAATAAGATGAGTAAGGCAATTTTTCACAGGATTGCCTTACCATTTGTCACACCTATTGTGAGATTAGTTTAGCCCAACGTTCCGTCCACTCACCTTTATACTCGTTGACAGTATTCCAATCTAATTTAATCAAACTATTCATGACTTCTTCGCCATGAGGAATGACTTCAGCCAACTCTTCTGATATTTCTACGTCTTTGTTGGTAGGTGAGAATCCTGTTTTTTCAGCAAAAGCCTTTTGAACTTCAGGACGCAACGAGTAATTGATGAACTCATTGGCCAATTCTGAATTCTTGGAGCCTTTTACGACTTGCATATTGATGAATATAGCCATTCCCCCTTCTTCAGGGATAGAGAATCCAATTGGTTGGCCTTGTTTACTAAAGTTAAAAGCATATCCAGAGTCATATGGTGCGATAATGACTTCTTCTTGAGCAAAAAGATTTCCTAGATCAGGAGTTGTTGAGACAATTGAAGAAGCATTTGGCAATAAAGTTTCAATACTTTTAAAACCTGGATCGATATTTTTCTCATCGCCATTGTTTAATAATGCGTTCATCACTAGAAATTGTAGACCAAACGTATTTGAAATATCGATTATCCCGACATCGCCTTTATATTCTTCTTTCCATAATTCATTCCAAGATGTAGGAACTTCTTTTACGATCTCTTTATTGTATAAAATACCTAACGCATCGAATGCCGATGCAGGACCGTATTTAGGATCTAATATAGCGCTTTCATAAATACCCGAAATATTTTTGAGTATACTAGAATCGATTTCTTCCACTAAACCTTCTTTAATCGCCTGTGCTTCTTGACCACCAGAAAATTGAACAACATCGATTTCAGGATTATCTTTTTGAGCCTTTATCCGAGCAAGCGCATCCGCAGAATATAACGTGATCATTTCAACTTCGGCATTAAATTCTTCTTCAAATGGTTTTACTAACACTTCCATTTGCGCAGCTTCATAATCACCGCCAAACGAGGTGACAACCAATTTCTGTTTTCCTTTTGTCCCGTTTGAGGAAGTGGCCCCTTCCTTATCTCCTCCACCACAAGCAGCCAAAATCAAGATGCTTACCATCGTAAATACGGTTAATATCCAGCTTTTCTTCATCATAATCCCCCTTTACTTTTTTGGTTGGCATCAGCCTTATCAATCAACCAGTTAAAAATGCTTTTCGCATGACCACTTTCTTGGTACATCATTTCGGGATGCCATTGAACAGCAATAATATCTTCCCTGTCTTTAAATGTAATGACTTCGACAATACCATCCCTTGATTTCCCTACTATCTCAAGATTTTCTCCCAAATGTTTAATTGACTGATGATGAATACTATTGACATTAATTGTATTTCCTATTAAAGAAGAAACAAAATGATCCTCCTTTAAAACGACATCATGTACTGCTTTCGATCTGTTTTCTACTGTTAAATGCTTTATCTTAGTTGATATTTCAGATGCAATATCTCCATACAATGTGCCATTTTGAACGATATTTAACAATTGCATTCCCCGACAGATGAATAAAATAGGAATTCCAATATCGAGTGCTTGTCTGATCAGTTCTATTTCATACTCATCTCTTTCAAAGGAAGTATCTTTGTATTCTTGATTAACATGTTCAGTTTCATAATATTTAGGATGAACATCCTCTCCACCGGCCAAAACCAATGCATCAATTAACCTTAATTGTTCTTTGATGAATTTTTTGGGTACAATCGGCATTAAAGTTGGTAACGCTTTCGAACTTAAAATTGATTCAACAAAATCATAACTGAACATCGAAAACTGCTGTCCTGGAACACCTTTCACCCAACCATTTTTGTTTTGTTCAGAGGATACGAAATAACCTGTCACCCCTACTTTTATAAGTGTGTTCCTCATTTATTCACCTCATCTAGTACAAACAAATATTCCATCTAATTTGTATTTTTCAACCGTTCAAACAAGTTATTTGTGGTAGAGCTAATGTGGTTTACCATGATTTGATGTGCTTCTTTGGTGTCACCATTTTCGATAGCCTTTAAGAGCTGCTTATGTTCCAGATAATTTTTTTCATAGACCTTTTCATTAAAAGGTAATATGTCTAACACAGGATTCACTTTTAGTCTAATCATGCGAACCGCTTGTTCAAAATATAGATTGTCCGAATACTTTCCAAGCATCAAATGAAATTGTACGTCTAAAGAGCGAAACTCTTCTCGATTCTTTTCATTTTTCATTTTTTCAACTATAGTGTTTAATTCTTCCAGCTCTTGACTAGAGACATTTTGGACAACTAATCGAACAACTTCCGGCTCAATAACATTCCGGAACTCGAATAATTTTAAGTAATTCTCTTTTTCATTCAATACGTTCGTTCGAGTACGTTCAATATCTTGAGTTGTAAGTGGAAGTATGAACGTTCCCCCTTTCGCACCTCTTCTCTGTTCTATAAGACCTTCTTCTTTTAGTACTGCGATAGCATCTCGCATTGTGTCACGGCTGGTATTAAAAATTTTGCATAATTCCCGCTCTGGAGGTAACTGCTCTCCCGGCAGCAACTCTTTTAAAACAATTGCTTCTTGAAGTTGTTCAAAAATATAGTCACTTACTTTTTTCGCATCGATATTCTTGAATGTATCGACACTTTTCCACTGATTCAAAGATATTACTCCTCCTTTGGTCTATGGTATAAACCTTATACCTTATAATAAAACTATTTTTTCGCCAATGCAAGCATTTTCTAAATAATATAATATTCGTGACCAGTAAAAACCGTTTGAACTCATTTGTATCAACATGTCACTCAGCTGGCTACAAAAAGTCGAACAGCACTCGCTGTCCATCATGTACTTGCATATTCTCATGGACAAATTGTTGAACGACTATTTTACGTACGGCCTTATCGGGTACACAGCAATTGGCGTGTTCATCCCGATCATCGTTTCCATTCTGATCAAACATTTGCTGCCGAATGGAAAACTATTGCTCGGTGGATTTTCGCCGAAGAAGGAAACAAACCCAATGCCAACTTAAGAGAAAATGAATGTATAACGTCATTCATTTTTGCATAGACTACTTATTACAGAGACGCGGCACCTCTCTGTCCCGCGCTGGGGCACTTTCGGCAGAAGGTGAAAAACAATACTACGCCCCATCCGACTGGGGATGGAAAGACCCAGTAGTGCCGTATCCTACATAACAACATGAAAACACCAGCCAAATTGAAATGGCTGGTGTTTTCATGTCAATGTGAATCGGCCTAGGACTTCGATCCACAATTTATATTCTTTTTAAAGTGTCCTATATGCTAATTGGCCAATCACTTTTTCGTGTTGTGGATAGCTTTCCATTAATTGCTCCTGTGTAAACAGCTCAAAGTCTTCAAAATCAAAGCCGGGAGAAACCATACAACCAACGAGTGAAAATGTTCCGCCTTCAATCGTGGAAGATCCGAAAATCGAATTTCGGGGAACGATCACCTGTGGCATCTCTCCGTTCTCGATATCTAGACCAAGCTTCATTTCCGTATAATTTCCTGCCTCATCGATCACGTGAACAATGAGCGGACTACCTCCATGGAAATACCACACTTCATCCGATTTCAACCGATGAAAATGGGACACATCCCCTGACTCTAAAAGGAAATAAATGCTTGTGAACAGATGGCGCTTCTTTCCGTCCACATCCATACCATGTAGTGAAGCGAAACTGCTTTTATAAAACCCACCTTCCGGATGCTGCTCCAGACCAAGGTGCTGAATATAGTAATGAGCGTCTTTTTTCATGTGTCAACCAACCTTTACTTGATAGATTCTAGTTTCTTCTTTTTCTGATATATCAACTTCTACTTATACAATCATGCCCTTATGCTAATGATAGCAAACCGTTTCCCATGAAAATACGCACTGGACAAAATTTCTATTAAAAGATATATTAAAAGAAAATGAAATTTATGGAAATTCATTCAAAAGGAGCGTCTATGCATGAAGCGATTATTCACGGTAGTCCTGTCCTTCACACTAGTATTCAGTCTGTCATTCTATACCACGCAAGTTGAAGCGGCTAGTCCAAAAACTAAAACTTATGCCAACTGTAAAGAGCTGAATAAGGTATATCCTGGCGGCGTGGCGAGATCTGCCTCCATTAAAAACAAAGGCGGCAAAACGAAGTACAAGCCGTTTGTTTCTCAAGCACTTTATGACGCGAATAAGAAAAGTGATCGTGATAAAGATTTGATTGCTTGCGAGCGATAAAATAGTCTTTATTCCTTTAAGATTTTAAGTGATTTTGTTTGTGTAGACGCAAAACGCCAGCCGAGTTTGTAGATGGCTGGCTTTTTTCATGTTGCATTGAGTGTTTCGATCCACAATGTATACCCTTCGCCATTCAAATGGAGTCCATCAACCGTGTAGCGCTTATCCAACTGTCCACTTTCATCCTCAAAATGGGCATGCAAGTCGATGTATTTAATTCCATTTTCATAAGCAATTTTTTGTAAAACATCATTGAATTCCTTTACTTTTTCATTCGACACATCATTCCCGAATAATCCATTGTTCACTGGCAAGATCGATTGGAGAAAAAGCTTCGTGCTCGTTCCTTCAAACGCATCTACAATAGCGGTGACGTTCTTCCTGAAATCCTGTATATCCGTGTCATGACGAATATCATTCACGCCAATCATCAAATACGCCTCTGCAGAATTCCGCTCCACCACTTCATCTACCCGATTCAAAACACCTTCTGCAGTATCATTCCGGATCCCGCGATTCAATACAACTTCGCCGGAGAAATATTCCTGGAACTCTCCATAATCGGTTATGCTGTCTCCGATAAACACTTTATCCGGCTGCTGGATAGTCGATTGCTCAAAAATACTTTTCTTTGTGAAATAATAATTCGCATCCTTTTTCGGAGATGACGTCGCTTGCACCTTTGTTTTCCCAAAATCGATGCCGCCAATCTTGTTCACTACATAACTGCCTGATCCTATAAGCAAGATATTTAAAACTAATGAAATCATCAATAAAATTTTGTACTTTTTCACACTGTACACTCCTTACTTCGAGGCAAAAGCCTTTCCAAATAGCTATACCCCGATTTGCGGGAGTTTTAACAAGGGTGCTGTTATTTTGTATATGTTGTGTTTCTCGCGCGGTGCATTGCTTTCACCATCAAAAAACCAGACACCAAAACAACCCCAATTGTTTCAGCGCCTGGCTTATTATTTAACAACTTAGGGCAGAATTCTCCCACCTCAACGCAAAGCGTAGGTGGGAGATGAATGCTTGCTCTTATATTGTTATCACACAAGAACATACGTTTCATTTTATGGGGTTCGTGGTATAATAAAGTGTACTAGCATCTGATTGGAGGGTTGGCAATGATTCGTTGTATGAAGACGCCGTTCCGGGCAAGCGAGGAAACGATTGACCGATTATTCGAGTGCAACCGGGTTTCGGGTGAAGTTTGGAACCGGTGTTTAGAGCTTGCGAAAGAAACCCATTTGAAAACAGGAAAATGGATTACCAAAAGTGCGTTACAGAAAGGCACAAAGGGAATCTTCCCGATTCATTCCCAATCTGTGCAAGCCGTTTGTCATAAGTATCTGTTTGCACGTGATGCAGCAAGAAAAGCGAGAAAAGCCGGACATCAAAATAAATATCCGTACAAACGAAAAAAACACTTCAATACGAAATGGGCGAACAACGGCTTCAAAGTCTTTGAAAATGGCAAAATCCAATTATCGGTGGGAAAATTTGAAGGGAAGCTACAAGCTCCTCTTATTCTCTGGATCAAAGAGTTGCCAAAAGGTCAAATCAAAGAAATCGAACTAATTTTTGACCGACAACTGATGTTATCCATCGCTTATGAGGATGGTCAGAAAGCGAAAGAAAATACCTTCGTAAATCGCTCAGCAATTGACGTTGGAGAAATCCACACCGTTGCGGCGGTTGCGGAAAATGGTGAAAATATCATCATTACTGGTCGTAAAATCCGCGCCATTCATCGGTTGCGCAATAAAAAGCTAGCAGAACTCCAACGAAAAATGAGCAAATGCACAAAAGGGTCCAAGCAGTGGAAAAGATATCACCGAGCGAAACGCTATGTGCTCTCGAAAAGTGATAAACAACTTCAAGATGCTTTGCATAAAACAACGAAACAATTTGTCGATTGGTGCATCGAAAACGAAGTCAAAGAAGTTGCATTTGGAGATGTGGACGGCGTTCAACGCAACACATCCCGCCGTAAAAAGAAAAAAGGTCCGACGAAGAACGACGAACCAGAAGCTATCCAATTGGTCTTTTGGAAAAGTTTACGCCTATCTGAAGTATAAACTGGAAGCAGAAGGCATGAAAATCGAAAAACACGATGAAAGTCATACGAGTCAGCAATGTCCTTGCTGCCCGAAGAAACGCAAGGTCTCTTCGAGAATCTATACATGTCCATGCGGTTATACAAATCATCGCGATATTCACGGGGCATCCAATTTCTTCGCAAAAACCTTTTATGGCGAAATCAGAGAACTCGATTTTAGCCTACAATCTACAAAGTATCTACGGATTGCCTAAGGGCAAGAAGTAGTAGATGGTCTGTTCCGACCCTGCTTATCTGCGGATAAGTTGTTGCCTACTGTAGTGCATGAAAACGACTTCTACGAATTCTCGTAAAAAGAACGTGTCACCCACATTCTTTGTTGGAGCATTTTCATTCATTTGATAGGAAACCCCCACTTCAAAAACGGAACGTTTTAAGTGGGGGAGGTTCATTCAATCATTACTCGGGAAAGAGAACTCCGTTTGCTGTCCAATCGCATCTGCATCCGGCCATCTTTCCGATACGGTTTTGGATTTCGTAAAGAAGCGGACGGTATCCGGACCAAACATATGGCCTTCTCCGAATTTGGAGCGCTTCCAACCGCCAAAGTTATGATAGCCGACTGGAATCGGGATCGGGACGTTGACGCCGACCATGCCGACTTCGATTTCTTCTGTAAACTTGCGGGCGGCAGCGCCATTATTCGTGAAAATGGTGACGCCATTCCCCAACTCGTGGTCGTTGATCATGTCAATTGCTTCATCCAATGAAGAAACTCGGACAACGATGCGCGCTGGGCCAAATACTTCCTCTTTGTAAATTTTCATATCGGTTGTGACATGGTCCAAGACGGTTGGGCCTAAAAAGAAGCCTTTCTCAGTTTGGCAAATTTCCGGATTGCGGCCGTCAAAGGCAAGTTTCGCTCCATCTTCCAAGCTTTCTTCAATGTATTTGAGAACAAGATCTTTTGATTGTTGGGTGATGACTGGGCCGAAGTCCATTTGCTCATCATGGTAGGGACCGACTTTTAATTCGGCAACGCGTTCTTTTAATTTTTCTGTAAAGCGTTCTGCTGTCTTTTCTCCAACCGGAATAGCGGCGGAAATCGCCATGCAACGTTGGGAGGCTGCACCGAATGCGGCACCGAGAAATGCCGTCACTGCCTGATCCACATCGGCATCCGGCATAATAATCATATGGTTTTTCCCGCCGCCGAAAGCCGCGACCCGTTTATTGTTCCGGCAACCTTCGTGGTAAATATACTCCGCCACTTTCGTCGAGCCAACAAAGGAAATAGCCGTTACAAGCGGATTGGACAACAACTCATCCACCGCTTCCTTATCGCCATTGATGACACTCCAAACACCTGCCGGAAGCCCTGCCTTTTGCCAAAGCTCTGAAATGAAAAGTGCAGAATGCGGCACACGTTCGGACGGCTTCAAAATCACGGAATTTCCGCAAGCGACCGCCATCGATGTCATCGCAAGCGGCACCATGACTGGGAAGTTGAACGGTGCAATCGCCGTCACAACGCCAAGCGGCTGCTTCACTGAGAACGAATTGATATTGCCGCCGACATTGACGGAGTACTCCCCTTTTAACATTTGCGGAGCACTCAAGGCAAAATCTACCGATTCAATCCCCCGACTGATTTCTCCTTTCGCATCGGCAATCGTCTTACCGCTTTCACGGCCGATCAACTCCGCCAACCGATCCGTTTCTTCCACTAGCAAAGCCCTGAAACGATGGATGATTTCCACCCGTTTCGCAACAGAAGTCTTCCGCCATTCCGGGAAAGCGGCTTGTGCCTTTTGAATCGTTTCCACGACTTCTTCTTTCGTTGCCAATGGAACATGCCCAATGACTTCACCTGTCGATGGATTAAAGACATCCCCGAAACGCCCGCTTTTCCCTTCCACCATTGCCCCACCAATAAAGTGTGTCAACGTGCTCACTTTGTTTTCACTTTTGATTGACGTCATGTCCATTCCTCCCCATTTATTGTTTGATTAATTCGCCATACCCTTTTCCACCGTTTCTTCATCATATGCAATCAGCATATCCCCGATCGGCGCTCCCAACTAATCCAATGCGTGCTCTCTGGCAACGCATAGATTTTGTCATTCAATTGCGGGGAAATCTTACTGAAATCAACCATAAGTAATCCTTCGTGAGCATGTCGGATAATTCCTTCTATTCCTCAATAGATTTTTCCATGCTAAAAGTTGGAAGTTTGTTCAGAACCGTGTTCGTATCCATTCCATAGACAATGTATCCCAAGTTGATCGCCGAAAAGATTCCACTTCGATTATGTTGGATGGTTTCAGGGGGTGACGTTTTTTTGGTGAGCTTTGAGCGCGAGGTAACTTTGTTTGGGCGATGCGGGTCACGCTTTGATCACTCTTTGCTGATTTTGAGCGCGTACCGCGTTGTTTGAGCGTGTGAGGGGAGGCTTTGAGCACCATGGGATACTCTTTGATCACTCGACACTTCCTTTGAGCGCACAACTTTCTTTGAGCTTGAGGAGTAAATCTTTGAGCGCGGCGGGTTTCTCTTTGATCACTTGTCACTTCCTTTGAGCACGGGCGGATTTTTATGAGCGCGAGGGGATCTTCTTTGAGCGCGAACGGTTTTTTATGAGCATGTGAGAAGATAGTTTGAGCGCCAACCATGCACCTTGGGCACTCAACAAACATTTTGAGCTCCCAACAAAAGGGTTGCCCACTACATCTGGGCAACCCTTTTCATCCTAAACTGCCAAATCGTCGATTGCGCAATTGAAAATCTTCGATTGCTTCCAATAGGCATTCCTCGTTATAATCCGGCCAATAGACGTTTGTAAATGCGAGTTCGGCGTAGGCAAGTTGCCATAGCATAAAGTTCGACAACCTCACTTCCCCACTCGTCCGAATGAGCAGATCGAGTTCCGGCAAGTGACCCGTCATGAGACAAGATTCCACGAATGCTTCATCTATATCCTCGGGGGCAATTTGTTGCGCCACGGCTAATTCGCTAATGTGCTTCACGACATTCACCAACTCTAGCCGACTTCCGTAATTCAATGCAAAGTTCAACACAAGACCGTCATTTTGTTCTGTCGCCTTCCTCGCATTTTCAATTGCTTGCTGTGTATGTTTTGGCAACGCTTCGAAATCGCCGATCATTTCCACTTTCACATTTTTTTCGATCAGCTCAGGCAAGTAAGTCGTTAAATACTCACCCGGCAGTTTCATCAGAAAATCCACTTCAAATTTGGGTCTTTTCCAATTTTCGGTTGAAAACGCATAGAGCGTCAACGCTTTAACGCCGAGTTCATTGGCAAAGCGAGTAATTTTGTGAACTGTTTTCATCCCTTCATGATGACCGGCAACCCGGGGCAGATTACGCTGCTTCGCCCATCGTCCGTTCCCATCCATAATGATCGCTACATGATTCGGCATCGGCTTTTTCCGGGCTTCATTCAACCTCTTTAGCAAACTATCAGGTAGCGCAGGCTCCGACTTTTTCAAAAGAAACTTATCGAGCATATCGTATCCTCCCTTTCCGCTTGCCTTTAGTCGTGTAACGGGATACTCTATTTCATTTTATGAATCAATATTGCCATTCATTCAACCAACAGTCCCCTTGCCTCTATGTTTATAATGAAAATAGGATGTTTTTAGAAAGGACGGTGCAGAGACATGTTGGAGTTTTCAAATTTTGAGATGACGGATCTTTCCCTTGAAAAGCAGATCGAGTGGTGGAAGGCGATTGTTCATTCCATCAATGATGGGGTGCTTGTCATTGATCATCTAGGAATTGTTCGGCTCGTGAACCCTGAGTATTTAAAGATCACAGGATGTACGCCGGCAATGATCGGCAAGCCATTGAAAGAGTCCCGCCCTGGTGCCCTCTTACCTGAAACACTGATCGATCAAAAAACGAGGGTGGGCGTTTATCGGAAAACAGGGGATCGGGAATATGTTGTCGATATGGCCCCCATTACAGTCAACAATCAAATCATTGGGGCAGTATCTATTTGTAAAAGCTTGACGGAAGTTCATAAGCTCAATCAGGAGCTAAAACAAAAAGGGGAAAAATTAGAGCAACTTCAGAAAAAGATGAATTCGCTTTACCAAGCAAATTATACGTTCAAGCAAATTATCGGCAAAAACAGGGGGCTTAAAGAGGCGGTTCACGTAGCCGAAAGAGTGGCCGAGACCGATTTGTCCATTTTAATTACAGGCGAAAGCGGGACGGGAAAAGAGCTGTTTGCCCAAGCCATCCATAATGAAAGCCGGCGAAAGAATCAGCCATTTGTCCCCGTCAATTGCGCTGCTATTCCCCCCTCTCTTTTGGAAAGCGAATTATTCGGTTATGGGGATGGCGCTTTTACCAATGCGAAAAAGGGCGGGAAAATCGGCCTGTTTGAAATGGCAAATAACGGAACAATATTTCTAGATGAAATCGGGGATATGTCCTACGATCTGCAAGCAAAATTGTTAAGGGTGCTGCAAGAAAGCAAAATTCGTAGAGTAGGCGAAACGAATGAGCGGCGCATAGTCGTCCGAATTATCGCGGCAACCCACCGTGATCTCCAGCAACTCGTGAAAAAGAACCGCTTCCGTGAGGATTTATTGTACCGGCTGAATGTCATCAACCTACATATTCCACCCCTTCGTGAAAGAAAGGAAGATATCCCTGAGTTGGTCGATTCGATCCTCCAGTCATCCGTTACAAATTTGGAGTTGGAGCATGTGCCTGCCGATTATACAGTGGACGAGCAGACCTTGGCGTTTTTGCAGTCCTACGAATGGCCAGGTAATGTCCGCGAATTAAAAAATATGATCGACTACGCCTCTTGTATGGTCGAAGGTACAGCAATCAAAATCGAACATCTACCCGAGATCTTGACCAAAAACCGTGTAGTCTCCCCTAGTCTGCAGGTCAATAGCGTCGATAAACCTTTGCAGCAAGCAATGGAGGAAGCCGAGAAAAACTTCATTCAAGAAACGATCAAACGATTCGGGACAGGCATTGAAGAAAAGAAAAAAGTTGCCAATGCGTTAGGGATTTCATTAGCTACGTTATATAACAAATTGAAGCGTCATCACATCGATTTCTAAACACTTAGAAAGCAGACTGTCAATTTTCTAAGGAATTAGAAATCAAGTTAATCATTGTTGGCACAACATTTCGAGACATCATCATTCTATTGATTTCTAATTAGCTAGAAACCAGATCAAAAAATATTAACATCACCTTTCAAATAGTCGCCATTTTCCGCCGATTCACCCCCCATATCCTTCTGGCACGCTTCTTGCATCACTAACCGCATAGAGAAAAAGGCGGTGACAGGAAGAAAAAGGGAAGGATTAAAAGGGAACTGGGGGGATTCGATGTTAACATTATTAGGCTATTTGACGATCGGTACGTTCCTATTTTTGATTATGACAAAGCGGCTGACCGTCATTGTGGCGCTTGTCCTTGTACCAATCGTTTTTGGGGTGATCGGCGGGTTTGGTCCAGAAATGGGACCGATGATGTTAGAAGGGATTCAAAAAGTTGCACCAACGGGGATTATGGTTGGCTTTGCGGTATTATATTTCGGGCTGATGATGGATACGGGGTTATTTGATCCGATCATTTCACGGATCATTCGAATTGTGAAAGGGGATCCGTTGAAAATTGTCATCGGGACAGCGCTTGTTACGATGCTTGTGGCATTGGATGGAGATGGTGCATCGACTTTTATGATAACGATTTCGGCATTTCTTCCTATTTATAAAAGGCTTGGGATGAATCCGCTCGTTTTATCGGGTGTCGTTGCGTTGGGGGCAGGCGTCATGAATATTGCACCTTGGGGTGGTCCGACGGCAAGAGCGATGAGTGTACTCGAAGCGGATTCAACCCAATTATTCAATCCCGTTCTACCTGCCATGTTTGCAGGAATCGCGTGGGTCTTGTTTTCAGCCTATTGGCTTGGAAAAAAAGAGCGTGAGAGACTGGGGATTATCGATTTGAATCTCGAGAAGGAAGGGTTCATGATGGAGCACGCGGCTACTGCCGAAGTGAAGCGATATAACCTGTTCTGGTTCAATCTGGCATTAACGGTTTTACTTCTCGTTGCATTGGTGATGGCCTGGCTGCCGATGCCGGTTTTATTTCTCGTCGCATTCGTGATCGCTTTGCTTGTCAATTATCCAAGTTTCGAAGCGCAACAAGAAAGGCTGACGAATCATGCAGGCAATGTCGTTATGGTGTCCTCCATGATTTTTGCGGCAGGGATTTTCACCGGCATTTTGACAGGCACGCAAATGATTGACGCCATGGCCATTTCTTTGGTGTCAGTCATTCCGGAGCAAATCGCGAACTTCCTGCCTTTACTCGTCGCCATCACGAGTATGCCGCTCAGCTTTGTGTTCACACCGGACTCTTATTATTTCGGTGTGCTGCCGATTCTCACGGAAACCGCTGTGAATTTCGGCATTGATCCGATTGAAATCGGACGCGCGGCGATTCTTGGCCAAATGACGACCGGCTTTCCATTAAGCCCGCTTACCGCCTCCACGTTCATTCTTGTCGGTATGACCGGGGTCAATTTAGGCGAGCACCAAAAATTCATTTTCAAATGGGCATTCGGGACAACGATTGTCATGACCATCATTGCATTACTAACAGGAGCGATATCTATTTGAGGTGATTGAAATGATCAGAATCGGATCAGGAGCAGGATTTTCAGGAGACCGATTGGAACCGGCCGTACTTCTTGCTGAACAAGGAAAGTTGGATTACTTAGTATTGGAATGTCTTGCGGAACGCACCATTGCGTTGGCACAAAAACGGAAGTTGAATAACCCGTTATTGGGTTACGATCCTTTATTGGAAAAGAGATTGGAATTACTCTTACCTATTCTTTCTAAAAATAAAGTACGACTCATCACCAATATGGGTGCCGCCAATCCGGTGGGGGCGGCTGAAAAAGTGGCGGAAATGGCGCGCAACCTTGGGATCTCCATAAAAGTGGCGGCTGTAACGGGCGATGATGTCCTTGCACTCATTCGACCGAATGAAAAGACGTTAGAGGATCAGACCCCCATATCTGCCTACGGATCATTACTATCCGCCAATGCCTATCTCGGCGTCGAAGCCATCTTGCCTGCATTAGAGACTGGCGCGGATATCATTATTACCGGCCGTGTGGCGGATCCGTCGTTATTCGTCGCGCCAATGGTCCATCATTTTGGCTGGTCATTGGACGATGTGGATCGGATTGCACAAGGGACAGTCGTTGGCCATTTATTGGAATGTGGCGGGCAAATTTGCGGAGGCTATTTTGCCGACCCGGGGAAAAAAGATGTGGTGGACCTTGCCCACTTAGGATTCCCCTATGCGGATGTTGCGTCAGATGGTACGGCCGTCATCAGCAAGCTGGAAGGAACGGGTGGCAAGATTTCATTGGCAACGGCGAAAGAACAGCTGTTGTATGAAGTGACCAATCCGAATGAATACCTCACCCCTGATGTCAGTGCTGATTTTACAACGGTTCGGTTGAAGGAGCTTGCCGCAAACCGCATCGAAGTTTCCGGTTGTAAAGGGAAAGCGAAGCCAAACACTTTGAAAGTAAGCGTCGGCTACCATGCAGGATTCCAAGGTGAAGGCGAAATCTCCTATGCCGGGCCCAATGCGTTAGGTAGAGCAGAACTCGCCGGCGAAATTCTGCATGAACGGCTAAAAGGCGAATTCCCCGAACTTCGACTGGATTATATCGGCAGCTCATCCGTCCATCGTACAAACTTTGGAGCACTGGAAGAACCCTATGAAATCCGGCTGCGCGTAGTGGGCAAAGCAGAAACGAAAGAAGCCGCGGAAAAAATCGGCGAAGAAGTCGAAGCCTTGTACACAAACGGCCCAGCTGCCGGTGGGGGCGCCCGTAAATATACAAATGAAGTCGTTGGGATCGTGTCGACCTTAATCCCGCGAAGCAACATAAAGGCATCTGTCAACATAAGGGAGAGTGTGAAATATGAAGAAAAAATTATATGAACTCGCCCATAGCCGCGCCGGCGACAAAGGCAATACGCTCATCCTCTCCCTAATTCCGTATGAAGAAAAGGATTACGAGCTATTACATGAAAAAGTAACCGCGGAAAAAGTAAAGGAACATTTAACAGAAATTGTCGATGGAAATATCATCCGTTATGAAGTCCCAAACATTTCCGCACTTCAATTCGTTTGTCACCATGCCTTACTCGGCGGCGTCACCACCTCGCTCAGCATGGACACCCATGGGAAAAGTTTGAGCTATGCATTGCTGGGGATGGAGATTGAGATATAGGTTTTGCATAATGTCCACCTGACAAACGGGTGGACATTTTTTCGAGATGGCTAATAATATCCAACGGAGTGATCAGTTCGAAAAATAACGTGTAAATAGCTTAAAACAAAAGAGTGCAGTGACAATCACAATCGAGCGCTTGAATACTTGACCGGAAACTTGTTCTTCTTTCTTTTGTTCTGCAATGAGCATCGCAAGAAGTAAAATAACGAGGGGAAACAGCGTCATCATCATAAACGGCTTGATAATCAGCGCTAAGAAGGGAATCATCCGATCTTTGGCATCTAGCATGAAATAAGTAGTGATGGCCACCGTTGCCGAAATCCCCAAAATAGCAGCTATCCATCTTGCAGTGGAAAATTTCATAATTAATTTCACCCCCAGTTGTCATTAGGAGAAACATACAAATAAGAAATCAACCGAGATACGACCCGATTGATTTCTTATATTTTCCAATACAATTGCAGTATATGTTCCGTATACTATCATGTACAACAGCCTTTTTTAATCGGCCTTTGTGCCCCTTCAGAGAAACGCTCTTTCCCCAATCCGTCTGATGCAACTTAACTCTTCCAATCTTATCGCATGCTAAAATACTCCTTCTATTTTATAAACCAATCGCATCAATGCGTAATTGATTCCTTTGTCCACTCGCATTTTCAATTCTTTAACGATCCGCAATGGAATACATATGATAAGAATCTTTTTTTAGGGAGGGAACACTTGTGTCAGATCTCATTTGGCCCGTTATCAATCTTACAGGAATTTCTCCGACATTAAATTCGATGTTCGATCGTTTACAAACCGCTGAAGCAACGCCTCTATTCAACTATACATCCAATTACGGCATTTCTGCAGTAAGGGATGTCATTTCCACCACAGGGAGTGGTACAGTTACAAATACACAAGGCTTCTATCAAGTCGCAACGACCACTTCCCCAAATGCTACAGCCATTTTAGATACCACTGAACGCGGTAAGCTATTCCCAGGCAATTCGTTCGAAGCCGGGGTTTCCGTCCGTATTCCTACGGCTCCGACGGGTACCCAAAAAGCCACTTGGGGTTATTTTGATGGAAGCAATGGTGCCTACTTCGGTCAAGACGCCACGGGGATATTTGTTGCGGTCCTTAACAACGGCGTCGAAATATTTAAGGTTTATCAATCCTCTTGGAATGTAGACCGGCTGGATGGATCAGGACCAAGTAAACTTAAACTTAATACAACAGTCGGGAAAATGTTCCAAATACGATTTGGCTATGAGTACGGAATTATCGAGTTCCGGATCGTATTTGTGAACACGTTAAATTTCCAGCAAATCGTCGTCTGTCATCGCCAGGCCCAAAATACGAACGGCGTTTTACTTTCTGATCCGAACCAAGTCATTCGTGTGCAGGTCGAAAATGGAGGGGCTGGCGGTGTATTTTCCGCAAACGTGAGGGGAAGATATTATGCGATTCTCGGACCAACTGTCCCAACGAATCGAATCACTTCAGAAAGCCGGTTAAATATGACGGTAGGAGCCGGTGCCTTTATTCCGACCATCAGTTTCCGACGAAAAAGCATTTTTCCTGATGGTTCAAACAGGAATAACTCGGTGAATGTACAAATTAGCAGCTTCGATATCCTAGCCAGTAACGATCTAAGATGGCAATTGCGTTACGGTTCTACACTGACCGGGGCTTCCTTTGGCAATATTAGCGATACTCCATCAGCAGAAACATGTTGCCAATCAGATGTTTCCGCCACCGCAATCAATACCTCAACCGGGATCAAACTGATGAGCGGGTTTGCCAAAGGCGGGCAACATTCAGCGCAGCAACGCTTTCCGGTCGATACCGTTTTGAATGGGACAACTCCGGTGACATTAGCGATCACGAGTCTTTCAGGAAACGCAACTTGTCATATCGTCTTCCGGGTACATGAAGATTGGTGAATTGGAATAATGAATAAGATATTCGTTCATTTATTAATCAATCCGAGACTACAATCGTACAGTCCCGGATTGATTAGTATATATGGAATTTGTAGACTTAATTGTATTGTAACCTAGACCCCGAAGCCAAATTACTTTCTAGCCTTTTCAGGCGACTATCTAAAATGAAATTTCCAAACGGGATAAACGCTACGATAAATGCACCGAAGAAAAATCGGATTGGCCATTTCACTGCAAATGTCGTATACACAATGGCTATACAGTAGATGGTGAACAGCACCCCGTGTATCATTCCAACGACAGTGACCACCATTGGCATATCCATGAAATATTTTAAAGGCATCGCGATGAATAAGAGGAACAATAACGAGCCACCTTCCAATATACCCATCAATCGAAATCGCCCTAAGGCCGTTTTCAACATCAATCTCCACTCCTAATCTACTAGTCTATTCCCATTATAGAAGTAGCATCAGAACAAGTACAAGAAAAGAAAGGACTTTCACTGAACGTTCACAGAGCAAGTTCTTCCTTACAGTTTTCTACTATCAATTACGTCTAGATTTTGAATTGCGCTTTCTAATGGCTGGTGCCTTAATTTCTGCAAAGAACGCAGAAATTTCAGGCAAACCGAACCATTCGATTCGCAATTAACTCAATTCAAAAGCTGTGACATCCGCCGGAGGCTTAGGCCAATAGGATGTTTGTAACTCAGGCGTTTCCGCAGGACGCGGCGACCTTAGCCTGAGTTCCTCTATTCAGCAAATCTTTTTCTACTGAAAGCGAAGCGTCAGCTACAGGGAGTTTAGACTCTTCTGATTGAAATGCATTCTGGCATTCATCCCGCCACTTATGGAAATGGCGGACTTCTCCTGAATCAAGTTAAATATTCCTCTGGGAATGGGCAACCCAGATTTCGGGTTGCTTAACCCATCTTATAGAATGTCTAAGCTTTCTCGGGGATTCTCTAACGGAGCGAGTAGCCCAATTGTTACTCTTTTGCACACATCCGCTTGAATTCCTTGTAATTGTAGCTTTTTCACAATTTGGGCAGTCGTCAAATAGCCCTTTTGTAGAAGAGTTTGTTCCGTTTTCCGATCGTTGTTTTTCAAAAAAGTCCTCCTTCTAGCTAAAGTGATCCCATCAAATGACAACGTGTCATTTCTCAGGTTATTTCCATAATAAATGACGCTTTGTCACATGTCAATACATTACGACAGTGTGTCATATTTTATTCAAATATTAGAGAATTAGTTGCCTCATTGAATAAGAAAAAGCCCTTCGACCTTTCTCGGTCATTGGACTTATTAGTTCGGTTTTATCCTATTTTCTTCAATGCAATGAATCGGTTCGCATAAATACTTCCCGATCCAAGGCATGAATTTTGTATGTGATGTACTTCAGCTCTTTCTTCATATCTTTCCATAACTGAACCGTATTTTTTGATAGTTCCTCGAATTGACGACCGACACCGTTTAAATTTGTATCAACAGCATCGAACCGTTCATGCATCTCGGTTTTTATGTCTCGGATATCGGTTTTAACATCCTTCATCTCTGTTTTCAAACTCTGGACATCTGACTGTACACCGTTCATCTGTTCCATCATTTTGCCCATCATTTCAATAAGTTGTTTGTCCATATGACCCACTCCTATAGATTATAGTATAAGGGTTTTTCACCGTGAATTAATAGTGATTAGGGAAGAATTCGTTGTGATTTTACCTAGCGATGGTTTACTGCTTTAATTGTAGGATTTTGAAGTTTGGCGGTAATTTGTTTCCATTTTCATCCACCATACACCAACAATTTCAGGGTATAAATTGTCATAAATGTACTGAAAAGTCGATAATGCCGTTTTGAAATAAATAAAAAAGGCATATTGCAAATTTGCTAGTTTTATTCCCCTCAAATTTCAATTCTCACGAAGGATAGAACGCGTAAAAATTATTTTCCTAACTCCAATAGGCGGTAAATTAGTAGTAAGCACAATTGTGTTTGAACCAACAAAAGTAAATATACCAAAAGGACACAAGGCAGCTGCCCTGTGTCCTTTTATGTCTATTAAACACCAGTATTTCAATTTCGGTTGATTGACACTTCTAGTCTTGCTTATATTTTAAAGCGATTATTATTCGCTTTTCCCATTGAGGCTTAACTTATTAGCTTTCCTCTTTAACCTTTTTTCTCCACTGAATCTGTTCTTTGTTTTTTCCGCCAGATTATCGATGACTACATACATAACCGGTACGAAAACGAGGGTCAATACTGTTGAAGCAGCTAAACCGAATACAACAACTACACCCATCGGCTGGTTGGATTCCGCTCCTTCCCCAAATGCAAAAGCAATTGGGATCATCGTAAAGATGGTGGAGACGGAAGTCATCAGGATTGGACGAAGTCGGCTACGTCCCGATTCAATAAGTGCCTCGGTTCTTTCCATTCCTCGTGATCGTAAGATATTGGTATAGTCAACCAGGATAATCCCGTTATTCACCACAATCGCGGCCAACATGATGATTCCCATAAATGCCGTGACACTTAGCGGGATATTGGTGACAAAGAGTCCGACCATCGCCCCGATGATCATCGTTGGCAGGGAGAACATGATGACAAACGGATGGGTAAAGGATTCGAATTGGAATGCCATTACCATGTACACAAGCACAACGCCTAGTACGAGCGCAATCCCTAGCGCCGTAAACTCCTCGGCAATATCTTCCGCTTCCCCGCCCGTACTTACTTCATAACCTTCTGGCAATGCAAGTTCTTTCAACTTCGCATTCAAGTCTTGTGATACTTCCACTGCAGAACGTCCGATTACATCACTTGTGACATTCACTTGTCGCTTTTGGTTCTTCCGGTTGATTTCGGTCGGACCTTGGACTTGCTTGAGCTCTGCCACAGCCGTAATCGGAACGTGGACGCCTTCGCTATTTTGAATGACGAATGTTTCCAAATCACGAATGGTTTGTGTACTTTCTTTCGGGAATGCAACCCGAACGTCAAACTCATCGCCATCTTCTTTATATTTTGTAGCGACTTGTCCACTGAAAGCCATGCTGATTCCGTTCATGACCTGTTGATAAGAGAGTCCATACTGACTGGCCACTTCACGATCCACGATGACTTGAACTTCCGGTCGCCCTTCCGCAGAAGTACTTTCGATATTGAGGGTACCGTCTATATCTTGAAGGATCCACACGACCTGTTGAGATAGATCGCCTAGGACAGCCAAGTCATCGCCCGAAATTTCAACTTGAATTGGAGAACCCGTACCCATCCCTTGATCATTCTCTTGCACGGTGATTTTTGCGCCAGGAATATCACTCAGCATAGTATCGACTTCACCAATCAACTCCGATGTCGATAAATCCCGTTCACTTGCTTTGACAAATTTAATGGCAAAACTCGCATATTCGGAGCTGCCTCCGCCAATTCCCATCGAGCTACCACCAATGGTTACAGTTGTCATATCGATGATGTCGTCATATTGAGTCAGACGTTCGCTAATATCTTGAACCGTTTTCTCTGTCTCGGCCAGTTGCGTACCTGGTTGTAACTCCACATTGATTTGCATCTCTCCGCTATCGGCAGATGGCATCAAGACAAATCCGATGAAGGGGACAAGAAACAAGCTTCCGACTACAGTTGCCGCAACGATAGCAATCGTTCTTTTCCGGGCTCTTAAAGCTTTTTCCAAAAGCTTGACATAACTATTCGTCAACTTATTTAACAGCTTATTGAACCATCCCTTACTTTCCTCACTGTCGAAAGATGCAGATACACTTCCTAAAAATTTAGAGGAAATCATCGGCAAGAATGTGATGGCACCAATAAGTGCTGCCGATACCGCAAAGACGACTGTCAATGCAAGTGGGCGTATCATCTGCGCTGCAAGTCCGCTGATGAAGAGCATCGGTACGAAAATCGCCGCAGTCGTTAAGGTTGCCGCAATGACGGATGGTGCTAATTCAGTCGCCCCTGCCAATGCAGCTTCTTTGATCGGCATGCCTTCCGTCCGTTTTTTAAAGATGTTCTCAAGAATAACGATGGCACTGTCAATCATCAAACCAATTCCGATTGCCAAACCACCCATTGAGATGGTGTTGATACTTTCACCTGTCAAGTACATGAGCGTAAATGTCGTGAGCAGGGATAATGGCATCGTCAGACCAATGACCAACGTCGTTCGAATGCTCCGTAAGAATAATTGTAAGACAATCATTGCTAAGGCAAATCCGACAACCATATTGACCATAACAGAGTTAATCGAGTCTGAGATGAATATGGATGTATCCATGGTCGTTGTCAATTTCAAACCGCGTTCTTCCAACTTCGGATTTAACTTGTCAATGACTCGATTAATCTCATTTGCTGCACTGATCGTATTGGCATCCGATTGCTTCATAACGGAGAATGTCAGTGTATCTTCTCCATTAACACGAGAGATTGTCGTTTGGTCTTCAAATGTATCTACTACCTCAGCGACATCTCTCACTTTAATCGTCTCACCGCTGACAAGAGCAATCTTGGTGTTCATAATATCTTCGACCGAAGTAAATTCACCGTCGATCCGTACTTGAACGTCTTCACCGCCACGTTCTACAGTCCCCGCCGAAATAGAGCGGTTTTCTGCCCCTAATGCTTGGGCAACTTGAGGGCCCGAAAGCCCAAAGTTTTGCATCTTTCCAAGATCCAAATTCACCTGAATTTCCCTTTTCAATCCACCTGTAATGCTAGCGGAAGCAATTCCAGGTGCACGCTCGAATTCGGGCTGGATTTCGTTTTCAGCGATGACTTGTAATTCACTTAAATCTGCCCCAGTTAAACTGATCGTCTGAATTGGAATCGCTTGAGGATCGAGACGCATGACCAATGGGGCATTCGCGCCATCCGGCAATTGGGCACGGACAGGATCCAACTTTTCCCTCATATCATTTAAAGTCGATTTGATATCTGTTCCATAGTCAAACTGTAAAATCACCATCGACGAAGATGGTTGTGAAATGGATTGGATCGTGTCGATACCTTCAAGCGTTCCAACCGCTGATTCTATTGGTTTACTAACCAATTCTTCAATTTCCTGTGAGGCAGCACCCGGGTAGCTCGTGACCACAACCGCGATCGGCAAATCCATTTTAGGAAATAAATCCACGGCTAAATTTCGAACCGAGATAAAACCTAAAACGAGTGCGAGCACAACAACCATGATGACCCCGACAGGACGATTTATCGAACCTTTAATCAGTTTCAAAGCTTAGTCCTCCTTCATGATTTTCACGGAATCTCCATCATTCAGGAGGTTTTGTCCTTTAATAACGACTTCTTCATGTTCTTTTAACTCACCTGTTACCGCAGTTAAATCTGTTCCATAACGGATAACTTCCACTTCTTTTAACACGGCAGTTCCATCAGCAATCGTAAAGACCACCGATTTCCCTTCCTTCTGGATCACTGCAGTGGTTGGAACAAGGATCGTATCGGACGCCAATACTTCATCCACGATAATCGTAGCCACCATACCAGGTCGAATCAAATGATTCGGATTGTCGATTCGCGCTTCGACCGTAAACAAGCCAGAGCCGGAACTTACTGCAGAAACATAGGAAACGGTTCCCTTGAATTTTTCTTTCATTCCGTTCACTTCGACGTCAATTGTTGCACCCGGTTTAAAAATGGATAATTGATCCGGAAGGACATTGACACTCACTTCTACTGTATCGATGGATACGATCGTTACAAAGGGTTGCTGACCGGACGCCATCGCACCCACTTCACCTGAAACTTGTGTCACTTCTCCAGATGCAGTCGCAACAATCACTTTATCATCCAATCGCTCATTCGCTGAATCGACACCCAGTTGTGCCTGCTCGACCCCCGCTTGGGCTTGTTCTACAGCTGCTTGGGCTTGCATAATCCCGATCTCCGCATCTTGAATCGATGATTGCGCAATGCTTGATCCGATTCTGGATTGGTCTAAAGATGCCTCCAGCGACTGTAAACTTAAATCTCCGCTCGCTTGATTTTTATTCAAAACGACTTGGTCATAAGCATTTTTGGCATTCTTTTCTCCGTTCTCAGCGTCTTCGTAATTTTGTTGGGAAATGAGTCCCTCATCATGCAAAGCTTTCATACGTTCCAAGTTTTGTTTCGCTTGATCCCAAGCCAGTTTTGCATTTTTGATTTGGAATTCGATGTTGTCCAAATTGTCATTTTTAGCTTTACGCGCTTCTGCTAAGGAAGCCTCGACTTGCCTCACAGATGCTTGGGCCTGTGAATAACTTTTTTCAGCTTTCGACTTTCCACTCTGTGCATTGCGCAAACCGCTTTGTGCACTTTTCAAACCACTTTGGGCTTGTTTTAAAGCGGCCTGCTGTTGCTTGACTGCGTTTCGTTCAGCGGTATCATCAAGGCGCGCAAGGACTTGACCAACTTTAACAATATCCCCTTTTTGCACTTTGATTTCTTTAAACTCGCCGGCCGTTTTAGGAACGACGTCCACTTCCGTTTCAGGAATGATCGTTCCGGTTAATCGATTGCTATCACTTAAGGCTCCGTAGGTCACTTCCGCAACCTCAACCGGAATTTCTTTCGCAACCGGCTCTTCTTCCCCCGACGTCTCATCCTTATTACAGCCAGCCACTACAGCCATAACCGCTATAATGGATAAAAAGCCTAGTATTCTCCTATTTTTCTTTCGCTTCATCTCAGAATCGAATCCTCCCTTTACAATCTATACATAAAGTGAAACTTCAATCAGTGGGTGGGGTTCCCCATCCCCCACTGATTGAGTGGAACACAAGCTAAAAGCGTCACGTCCTGTGACAACGCTTGTGTGACCAACATCGTGTTGGCCCGAACCAATCGGGCTTTTACACGGATGTCCAAACTACCTACTGAAGGAAGGCAACTTAAGTTCGCGGCCTCCTGTAAGTGCCTTAATTTCTGCAAAGAGCGCAGAAATTAAGGCCAATCGAACCCTTCGCTGTTCGATTGGCAGTTGATCTCCCACCTATCCTTATCGTTTTACTTAACTCTTGAGGTGGGAGTCTTACTGCCCGTTAATGCGGGACAAATGAAGAGAGCGGACTGGCGATCGCCGCACAGTTCCGCTTCTTATACACATTTCACTTCTAGCTTACGAGTTAGTTCGTGATCATTAAATGACGCCTGCCTCAAGCAATTCGACTTTTTTCGTCAACAAGACGTAGGCATCTTTGGCTAAACCAAGTGACAGCTCCGCTTGGTCCAAACGGATCGAAGCCAGTTCATAATCTGCACGAGAAACAAGTCCTAATTCATAACGACGTTTTAACGTCTGGTCGTCTTCTTTAGCAAACTTCAATTCGCGCTCTGCATCCTTGATGGCTTGGAAACCATCTTCAACGTCATAGAATAGTTGTCTGATAGAAATGGCCATATCCACTTTTAACTGTTCGAGTTTCTCTTTTTCAATCTTCACATTGATATCTGCCTGATTTTTGTCATACGATTTCGAGTCTTCATCTTCATGGACTCTTGTACGCTGTTTCTCAGCCAGTTCAATCGTATTGAGCTGGTTTTTGTATTTGAACGAGTTTTCAATGAGCTCTTGAGTTTCGGTCTCTTGTTCAATCAGCTCCAATTCCTCCAAATTGAGTGGTTGGAGCGTCAAGTCCGGATGATAGACAATCCCTAGGTCAAGCGCGAATTCCGCCAGGTTTTTATCCCATTCTTTCTTATCTAATGCGAGCTGGATTTCTTGGCGCTCAATTTCGCGTAATTCTTTTGAGTGTTCATCACGGGAAAGAAGACCTAAGTCATAGCGACGCTTTTTCATTGCGACTTCTTTTTCTTTGAGGTTCAGAGCTTTCTGTTGCAATTCTTGCTGTTCCGCCCCCATTAACAATTGGATATAAGTCGCAGTCGTTGCCATTTTAATATTTTCTTTCGCTTCTTCTTCCGAGTAGATCAATGAAAGTTGTCCTGACTCCATTTGGTCAAGCGCATCTTCAACTGCATCGATCTTATCTTGCAATGCTTCTAGCTGGTTTTGAATTTGAAGTCGTTCCGCGAATGAAGCACTACCTCCAGCCTTTTGCAAGCGTTTTTTCGTTCTTTCCAAATCTCGAATATCGAAAACTGTTTCACCGTAGTCCTTGCTTGTCCCGCCTGTTTGGCTTTCGAGAAGTTCAAGTTGATAGTTTAGAAGTAAAAGAGAGTAATTATCTTCAAGTGCAAGGTCAAGCACCGTTTCGAGTGAGAGGCTATCGATTAACTCCATTTCGATTTCCTCTAGCCCTTCTTCCTCAAGCTCACCTTCTAGAACAATTTCACCATCTTCTATATTTTCACCGTCTTCGGTTACGTTGACATCCTCAATTTCTTCCACTCCATCTGCCAATGCGACTGTCGACATACTTGGGAGTGCCAACATCAATGCTAGTCCCAACGCAGTACCTTTTTTCATACAACCATTCCTCTCTACTTTTCTAGTGCTAGTAAACCTATTTTATTATAACAAACTGGTATCATATATTTCTATTATCTTAAAATGACTATGTAATCTTACAAGTATATAAAGTAACTTATAGTCTGGATTTGTTATTTTCTTTTTTAACCTCCATGATTTTCTATCTATCCATACTTTTCAAACACGCATTCCAGCTACTCAACCATTTTATACTCACAGTCTAAACAATACAACTAATAATCGGTTTTTCCTCTAAAATTCAGCTTGATTGTTGAGGTTTTGTTAATTTGAATCAGCTAGACCGAGAGTACAAAGTTTTTACATGAATCGTCTCACACAATCGGTTTCAACACCCAAACTATGCTTCTAAATAAACTGATATTCCATATTTTCATAGAGTTTAGGAATGTGGGGCTTCTGTAACTGACGCTTTTAGTACAAAAATTACCGGATTAAGACAGACTTCTGACCTCTTCCCGAATACCCATCATTTTTTCATCCATCAATTTGGCTGTTTGCGCTGCTTTGAGAAGTTCTTTCTCTAAGTTTTCAGGGATTTCTTTGTCATATTTGTAATAAATTTTATGCTCAAGACTGGCCCAAAAATCCATTGCCAACGTGCGAAGCTGGATTTCCGCATAAACCTGTTCGATGCCATGCGATAATGTCACGGGTACCTGGACAATGATATGTAAACTTTGGTAACCGTTCGCTTTCGGAGACTTTATATAATCTTTTACCTCTATAATTTTAATATCCTTTCGATTTGACAATCTTGTATAAATATCATAGATATCCGTGATAAAAGAACAAACAATCCTCATTCCTGCAATATCGAATATATAGTCTTTCGCATTTCTCATGGTAGGCGCGATATTTTTTCTTTCCAATTTCGCTTGGATACTGTTCACTTTTTTTATTCTCGTTTTAATATGTTCAATCGGATTGGAGTCATTCATATACATGGTTTCTTCAGCCATGATATTCATTTTTGTTTTTAACTCATCTAACGCAAATTTATAGGGCAATAGGAGAAGACTCCACTGCTTCACATCTTCTATTTCAATTTTCCCCGTATGCTTTTTCTCCATTACATTCATCTATGATCCCCCTTTCTCAATCAATCGCGCCTCGGCGTGATTGTGTCCAGATTTTGAATTGCGAATCGAACAGCGTAGGGTTCGATTTGCCGTATTTCTGCGCTTTTTGCAGAAATTAAGGCACCAATTAACTCCTTTCAAAATCTGTGACATCCGCCGGAGGCTTGGGCCAACAGGATGTTGGTCACTCAGGCGTTGCCGCAGGACGCGGCGACCTTAGCCTGAGTTCCTCCAATCAGCAAGGAGTTTGAACTCACTCTGATTGAATTGCTTTCTAGCATTCATCCCGCCACTTATGGAAGTGGGGGACTTCTGCTGAATCAAGTTAAACAAGTGACAGTGTGTCATTTGCTGTTCTGCACTTATAGTAAGTGACGGTGTGTCATATGTCAACTGTAAAATGACAATGCGTCATTACTTTTTCTGAGTTGGACACGGTTCTGACGTTTTTCAAAAAAATATCCCATAAGCCGATTTTCTGACTTATGGGATAGCCCTTCTTCATCATTGACATGTGACACCGTGTCATTTACTATTAGATTGTACTTGTTCGTGCCATAATTTTACTCATTTATCTTCATTCAGTAGGTGTTCAAACGCCCGCTGAACGAATAAAGGAAGACGGTCTAAGTGCTCGACGCCCTAAAAGGAAAGTGCCTTAATTTTTGCAAAGACCGCAAAAATACGGCAAATCGAACCCTTTGCTGTTCGATTCGCAACCAAGATTATACATTAAATAACCAGGAGGAAAAAAGTGCCTAAACAAACCTTTTTTAATTTACCTCAAGATAAACAGGAGACGTTAATCGATTCGGCGGTGAAAGAATTTTCACGTGTCCCATTAAACGAAGCGTCCATTTCCAACATTGTTAAACAGGCAGGAATTGCTCGAGGCAGTTTCTATCAATACTTCGAGGACAAGGATGACTTATTCTTCTTTATCTTAGAGAAATACGCCAAACAGAACGAGGAGAGATTCATTTCCCTGCTACAAGAAAATGACGGAGACTTATTTGACTCTTTCAAGGGAATGTTCCGAGGTATGTTAACGGATTTTCAAAACCAAGATTACGGTATGTTTATTAAAAACGCCTTTTTAAATATGAATCACAAAGTGGAAAATACAATTGCCAAAAATGTAAATATGGAAGATGCAAAATGCCGACAAATCGAACATCTTGACTTGATCAATCGAGATAAATTGAACATTGCAGATGAACATGAATTATTTCATGTCGTCAGAATTATTCTGGCCATCACGTTTCAAAACCTCATTCAAAACTTCGCGTTGGAATTATCCTTTGAAGAATCCTTACAAAACTATACGACCGAAATTGATATGATTAAAAAAGGGCTAGCCAAAGAATGATGGGCTAAACGAAAAGATCCTCTTAAGCATGACTGGCTTAAGAGGATCTTTTTTCATCTAATTTACCACTTAATTTTATCAGCATCTGTTGTTTTCGAACCTTTAATTACCGGATTGTCCTTATCTGTACCAATCGTAATGGTCAGGTCATACATATCCCATAGCTTGGAAGCAGATGCATTTTCTTCAGCATAATTAGAAGCTAGCAAGTTGGCAAACTCTTCACCTGTCTGTTCCGCATACTTCATATCAATTGAAGCATCCGATACAGTGACGAAAAGGTTCACTGTATTGTCCTTCACTTCAGCAGTCGCATCTTCGATCATCATGTTATCCTTCGTAGAAGTTACCGCTTTTTCAATCACGCTTTTTGAAATTTCAGGTGCTTCTTCTGGTGTCTGTGTTTCTTCCGGCGTCTGTGTTGTTTCTCCTGGTGTCTCTACGCCCGGTTTTTCCGGCGTTTCCTCTTTTGTCTGTCCATTACACGCTGCAAGTACCAATCCTAACATCGCAACAAATACAATTAGTAGTTTTTTCATTGTAAATCCTCCTCTGCTGAGTGCAGTTTTTCTAACGTCTTACATGGCGTTAGAACTTGACATTTTCTCGTTTTCTTTCTTCTCCCAATAGCGCTTGAATGTTGTCACGACCATCGCGATGAAGAACGTAACCAATCCCATCAATAACAAGGCGACGAGATCTCTCCAAATGGTAACAAAACCATTCCCTTTCAGAAAGATTTCTCGGACTCCATCGAGAAAATACGTTAAAGGTAATGCATGCCCAATCGTCGACAACAATGTCGGCATCGCATCAAACGGCCATGTAAAGCCCGATAACAGAAACGACGGTACCGCAATCAGCATCGCCAATTGAGTAGATGCAAGCTGGTTTTCTGAGAACAGGCTTACTAAATAACCCAGACCAATTAAAGCAAAAGCAAAACTGATTGTCAATAAAAGAAAGGGCAGTACTTGTCCTCTAAAAGGAAGCTGCACGGCATAAATCCCCACGAGATAGGCGACAAACGTATTCAGAACACCGATCAAAAAATAGGGTGCACATTTTGCATAGGCGATTTTCCATGGTTGCTCTCTCCAATTTGAAAAACGCCCCCAAATCCCCAGTTCCTTATCACGCGTAACCGTTAACGCAATTCCTAATAACAAGACTTGCTGAAGCGCCGTCCCGATTAAACCGTACACAAGAAATACGCTATAGTCAAATGTCGGGTTATAAAGCACCCGGTAACTGAACGGGATCGGTGAAAACACTTTTGTGATTTCTTCACTGCGTAAACCTTGCTGTTGCAACTGTTCAACAGACGCTCCCATGCCGATGGTACTGATGATTTCGTTGGCGGAACGAGTCGCTAAATTCGAGATCATCATATTGCTACCATCAATCATCGTCAGGATGGATGGACTTTCCCCACGCTTAAGGCGGGCTGAAAAATCACTCGGAATGATAATCCCGACTTTTGCTTCGCCAAGCGCAATCGCCTGTTCAATCTCGGACTCTGAGTACACGAGATTGGTTACCTTGAATGATTCAGATTGATCAAAAGACTGAACGATTTGCCTACTAAGTTGACTATTATCCTGATCGAATAATACCGTATTCATCTCTTTCACGGTGTGATTGGAGTAAAGATACGCAAACATGGCTGAATATAAAAGCGGCACCAATACTAACATCGCCAGCAAACGCTTATCTTTGAAAATATTCATCCACTCTTCTTTAATCACATCACCGATCTTCAATCCAGCCTCATTCATTATCCTTTACCCCTTGTTCACTCCATTGAACCGTCATTCCTGTCACAATTCCTTCCGGCAATTGTGGAAAGGCGACTTTCACGCCGAATGAACGGATATCCGTCTCTCCTAAACTTTGAGAAGCCTTTTTCACAGCAAAACTAGCAGCTGGCTCCATTTGAACAATTTTCCCTTCCACTTCTTCCCCAGTTGAAAGCAAGCGCACTTGTACCTCTTGTCCAACGTTGAGGGCCGTCACATCTGTTTCAGGGAAATAAAAGGTTGTCCATTTGTCCTCCTGTGCCTCAATTGTAAACACCGGGTATCCAGATCCTACAAGCTCACCCGTCTCAGCCGATTTCGACACAATGATCCCATCTGCAGGGGCCAGTAATTCCATGTAGCTGACATAGGTTTGGGCTTCAGCGAGGCTCGCCTCCGCTTGCTGTAGTCCAGCCTGCGCGGAAAGTACTAATGCTTCCGCCTGTGAGATACCGGACTTCGCCGACGTAATGGTCGCTTCCGATTGTTTGATTCCCGCTTCCGCAACAAGAATGTCACCTTCCTGAACAGCCACCTGTCCGCGACTCACTTCTGCCAATTCCAATACAGCTTTCGCTTGTTCAAGCTGCGCCTTTGCGGCATTGATTTCCTCTTGGCGCGGTCCCTTTGTCACCATTTGATAGGCTTGATCTGCCACTTCATATTCCGAGCTCGCCTTTTTGAAATTCATCTCCGCCTCTTCCAATGCGGCTTGGGAGGTCAAGCCCTCCTCATATAATGCTTGGAGGCGTTCAAGATTTGTTTGAGCCGTTTCTTGCGCTTTTTTAGTTGCTTCCAATTTACTTTTAGCTTGTTGTTTTTCCTCCGCTCTAGCACCATTTTGAAGTGCCGCCAATTTTGCTTCCGCTACTTTGACAACCGCTTGCGCTTCCTTCACCTGTTTTTCCACAGACTGAGCCGTTAAGCGGGCAGCATCCGCTCCTTGTGATTTCCGTGCTGCCGCGGCCGCTGTTGAGGCTTCCGCTTCCCCCACTTTTCCTTGAGCCATTTGTACGGCAGATTGCGCTTCTGCCAACTTGCCTTTTTGCACTTCCACCGCCGCTTCAGCCTGTGCAACTTTCGTGAGCAATTCTTCACTTTCAAGGCGTGCCAGCACTTGACCTTTCTTGACGACATCGCCTTCCTTCACAAGTATCTCGCTCACACGTCCTCCCATTTTAAAACTGGCATGTAACTGAGTCGCTTCGAGATAGGCCGTTGGATTCGATTCCATTTTCCCAGCAAACTTGCTCTCTACCTTATTTGTCGATAAAACAAAAATACCCGACCCGATCAGCAGTACCATTGCCGACAAGACGATTATTCGAAGATATTTCATATCCTTGCCCCCCTAAATCCTTATCCTTATCGTTCTGACCAAAATTCAAAATCAGTTCTATGGTCACTAGAATGATAGTAACATAGTAATTCTTGGCAGACAAGGACAACAGTCATGAAAAAAATCCTCCAAAGCCCTAAAGGACTTCGAAGGATTTTTTATCCTTATTTTTTGCAATACTTCCGGCTTTGCTATCGCATCATTTTGGTGGTTTGTCCGTCACGAATGCAATGATCGCATTGTTTTCGTCATAAATCATGGAGGCGACTGTAGCAGAACCCTTATAAGCGCCCCATGTTGTGACTTTGATATCTTTTGAATTGAAATATTCTGTATCAAAGACAATCGTTTGCGGATTCAACCGTTTGCCCGAAATCTGGGTGTCACTCGATTTAACAACTGCTTTCTTGCTAGCCGAACGCTTTTTAAAGAACTCCATCGATTCCAATTTCCGATGATCCCGATCCATATGCAAGCGGACGAGTTGACCTTTCGTCTTATCCATCGGTACTTTCACTGTTTTTTTATCATTTTTACTGGTTAGCAGAATTGTCGTTGGTTCTTTTTGATTTTTAGCATCCTTGTAAACAAATTCCGCCTTCCATTTACCATTTTTACTAATATCATAAGTTATGTCATCCACGATGATACTATCCAAGCTATCCAAGTCTGAAGTAAACCACCTTCTCTCGCCCGTTGCAAGGAGGGCATCCACTTCAAAAATCTCCCGACCTGATTGTCTATTGCCGACAATGTCTGCGAGTAAAAGGGCAATGGCTTGATTGCGTTCAATTTTCACGGGACCGCCTTCGATATAGACCACATTGCCTGCCCGGTCTGCATAGACCTTTACAGTGCCTGTATTTTGGAGGGCCCTGGTAATAGCGGAGTCGATCATTTCCGTTTTACCATCAGGATGAAGATAAACGGCAGCGCCATAGTTCACTTTGTAATCTTCCAACTTGGAGAGCTCGTGCAAACGATAAGTCGTACCATCGATTCGGACTTCGCTTGAAGAAACAGCATCGATTACTCCCTTGGCGACAGGTCCCGCAACTTCTGCAAAACCTTTCTTCTTGTTCGCTTCCTTATTAAAGAACACTACATCCCCACGGCGTAGGTCACTTGGTTTTAAAGCCTTGCCATCCCGAATGATTGTCGCGTCTTTCGCATTGAAGATGCCGCCCGTCCCTTCTCCAGGATAGCCGATCACGTCTTTGTCCTGCACTCGATCGACTATTAAAAACTCATTCAAGTTATAGGCACTTACAAATACGATATTTCCTCTATCATCAAAGCTCACTTTGGCAAAGTTGAAGCGATCTTTGACCTTCACTTTTTTCTTCTGATCGTTTTTTTCCCCAATTTCGGCTTTCTGTCCATTTAAATAGAAAGCAAATTGATTCTTCTTGGGGGCATTCGGGAAGGTGTCTGTCGATATTTTATAGGTCTTCCCTTCTGAAACCAACCGAATTTCATCGATTTTCGTAATTTCAATCGCATCGTATTTTGTTTTCTGCTTCATCAATTCTACATCAGTCGGCTTGTTTTTAGCATCGAGCCAAACACGGACTTTTGCACCGAGTAGTTCTTGAAGATCCAAGTTTTTCGCCGTAGCGGGCATATCAATCGTTTTTGTAGAGCCTTTGTCCGTGTAGTATGTGATTTTGTTTTTACTCACATCAATATCTACAACAAAACTTTCTATATAAGTGGATCGATTGAACGAATACGTCAATTCCTCTCCGAATACGTTCACTGTAACGTGATAATCGGCAACATTTGCCCGGTCCGCCATTAAATTGGTAAATAGTTCAACTTGAGCACTTTTACCATTCTCCGCAAGCTCCACTGCTTTCACAGCATAATTCGTGTCTGAGATCGCGTGCCGAATATCAATATCTGCAGGCGTCAATTTCGTAATAGCCTTGCTAAAATCAATGCGCAAAGCTTGGTTGGCATCGTCAAGTGCAACGATATTGGTGATTTTCAAACCGTTCATAGACTTCGGAAGACCACCATGTCCATCAATCGTTCTGACAAAGAAACTGGAAAACTGTGCACGTGTCACAGCTTGTTTAGGCGAAAAACGACCGTCCGCTGTCGACGTGATGCCCAAGTTGGCAATCGTCCGCACATTTTGCCTGTGATGCTCGCTCACTTGATCGATGTCTGTAATCCTTGCATTTCCCGCTTTCGGCTCCAACTCGAAAGCACGGACAAGGACACTAGCCATCTGTTCACGTGTCATGATCTCACTCGGTCGCAAACGATTGTTATCCCCCATAAACGCTTCATGATACTTCACAACCCGCGAAGCTTTATACAACTCTTTGTCTTTCGCTTTTGCAGTCACATCGGCAAAAGGCTCGACTTTCGAAGTACTTTTCTTCCCATGCTTATTTTCCAAATAGCGGGCCAAAATCTTCACAACTTGTCCACGCGTAATCGCATCATTCGGATGGAACTTGCCATTTTGTCCTTTGATAAGTCCCATTTCAACCGCCCGCTCAATGTTTTCAGCATGCGAACTTGCAGATGAAACATCAGAAAATCCTGTCGCAGCACTTGCCACAGGTATCAGCGTTGTAGCGACAAGCACCGCCACGACGAAGCCCACTAAAACTTGCTTGTATAACTTGATCCGACCGAACATTTTTTCACATCCTCCTCATTCGTTTCTGTACATGTTTTTATGTAATATAGCACTAAAATGCCCATTCTATGAAATTATTATTCTATTAATTATATAGTTCAAATTTCGTTATTGCAAATGGACCTATAGCCCCCACTACTCGACATCCCAAGTCAAATTCAGCCGAATAACAGATAGTTAAAAGGGCTGCCCATCCGTCAGTGAATGCATGACAGATGGGACAGCCCTTGCGCGGATATTTGTATGTTACTTTATGGCTGGAGAAATCGTCTTTCTAATTCATTTTTCAAAAAATCTCTTCTGCCCTAAATCCCTCGTCATCCACAAATCCGCCGGGGATGACCTTCCCTTTAGAATCAATTCCTACATTAAACATTCTTTTCAATTCTGTTTCAGTGATCATATTCTTTTCCAATTCAGCATCTGATGATGAAAAAATGATATCGTATGCTAAAATCGCATTTCCATTTAAAATCAAATAATAATCTGTATCCGTCAAAATGGATACTTTATATTTTAGTTTCCCTGATATAAAACTGGACACCGGAACGAAGTTTGTTGTTCCAGTTAACTTATAAAAACCATCTGGAGCTTTTCCGGAATCGGCAGAACTCGTCAATGGCGCTGCTACAGTCAACAGTAAAGTAAATACGAGCGCTAGCGCTATTTTTTTCATTTGAACTCCTCCTATTTTTTAATCGTAAAATCCATTTTCGTGTAATATTCTAGCGACTTCCCGGATAACGATCGTACATCTTTCACCCAAATGGTGTATCGTTGCCCAGGTGTATAACCGTTAACCGGAATGACTTGGACGATTGAATCTTTTTTATCGTTTAAGTAATTGTGAGTTACAGGTACTTCTACTCCCTTGCTATCCACGACCGTAATATTTTTCACTGTTTGAATATCGATTTGTTGATTAAATGGTACATTCCAGATTTTGTTTGCAGGCACATTCGCTTTATGAGATTGCTCTTTGAAATCTTTAACTTGAACGGTAACAAAATCCACCATTTCGCCATATCTCGCGATAAGCACTGTATTTCCAGGCTTTAAAGCTTTTAACGTTCCTGATGATAGAGCAGCGACAGTCGGTTCGGTTGAGATCAACTCCACATCGGAAAGACTAATCGTTTTCTGCGCCCCACCATTATAGAGACCGATTAACTTCACCGCCTGCTCTTCACCGCGTATCATGACTTCAGATGTTAGTTCAATTTGAATCCCTTTTAATTGACCATCCGATAGTTCGGAAGTACTCGCGATAGACGAATGAGCAAAATCATATGTATTTCCTTGGACAGCTAACGAATCGGTGCTTTCATCAAAATGATGCATTGCCTTTATATTGCTTCCAAGCGAAAAGGTTACGGCAAAAGCAATAACTATAGCAAAAAACTTTTTCATGTCATCCCCTCCAATTTAGTATGAATACTTCTAATAATATAATAGAAATGATGCAATGTACATTGTTGGATAGTCAGGATATCATTGGATACCGCGGATAATTCGGGTAATTTATTGCTTACTTTGGTATGGACGCCAAAAAGGTACCGTGCTCCAAAACAATTCGGGATCGTTTTGAAGCACGGTATTCCTTCTTATTCAATCTTGTATTTTTTCGTTTCAATACGTTTACCATTTTCGTCATAGCCATAGATCGTCAGGGTGGAACCGATTTTCGCATCGACGAGTGTGAGTGTATACGTATTATTTCCTTCGTACTTCATTTCATCTCCACTTACCTTCACACTGTGTACATCCGAACTAGTTTTCACCGTCACGGTCGTAAATAGGTTAACAGTTTTACTGTACACGGATTGAATCTTATCATTTGGATTGACTATTTGAAATGGCAATTCCACAGGTTCCATCAACGCTTGTCCATCATTTGATTGAAGAGCATTCGTAATCATTAATCGGTATGTTTTCCCCATTTCATAAGATGTGGTTGGAGTTACCGATACCATTTTTCCGCCCTCCGCTAAACCTAGCGTTATCGTATGTTTTTTTGTTCCATCTAGCACATAAACGCTATCCGTCGATAAAGAACTAGGGTCTATCGGGTAATTAAATCGGATGTTCCAAACCTTATTCACATCATCATTCGTCTGCAAAGTCCACTCCTTGGCATTCGCTAATTGGCTAGTTGCCAAGATCACGAAGAACATGGCTAGAAAAGCTACGACTATTTTAGTTCTTTGTTTCAAGTATGCTCCCCCTCTCTCACTGAGTCACTTTCAGCTCGTCAATTGAGTAATGTTTAAAAATATCTTTCAGTAAGGATTTATCCGTCAAAAGGGTATAGATTGAGTAAGATCCTGTCAGATCTTTTTTAGGAATCTCACTATACGTTTTATTCCCTTTACCGATTTTCTTGTAAATATCGGATTGTAACGGCTTGGATTTATCACTTCCAAATACTGAAACTTTCAATTCGCTATTTTTCTCCAAGTTCGTGTAGACGAAAACGGATTTATTCCCTTTTGGCTCTACTGTTTGCGCTGTGCCGCCTGCTACTGTCACCTGAACCTGTTCCACGGCAGACGTTGTAGTGATTTCAATCGTTGTAATGCTTTGCTTTTCTGGGAGTTCAACCGTATTGACGAAGATGGTTTCGACCACTTTTGCCGGGACAATGACCCGTTTGTTATCTTCAATGGCTTTAGCAAGTTCTTCCGCTGTTAAATCACCGAGTGTCTTGTCGCTGATTGCGCCCCGAGGTACGGTAATCGTCAATTTATTCGCAACTTCTATATCATCTTTATAACTTGCCAATACAGATTTCGGAATCTTAATGTCCACGACTTGATTGCGGATAATTGAATAATCCGGTACAGCAGGGAATGTAATCTTTAATGCATTCTTGGCATTATTCAATTCGAATTGTGCATTCGCACTAATTTCCTTGCTAAGAAGTGACCATTCTTTCGTTTGATCGGAAACTGTGAAGCCTTTCAAAAGGGCCGATTTTTTACTCTTATTTGTTTCAATGGTCGGATCCCACTCTATACCACCGGTTAAAGTAATTGTGATTGTTGCGTTTCCAGCTTTGATTTGTTGATTCGTGAATGAGCTTCCATTAAGTGTCGCTGTGGCGACTGCCCCGATTGCAATTTCTCCGTCAACCGGTATATCCCTAGGGCTGTCGTGATTGATTAATCCTCGTGGGATTTGCAATCTAATCGTTTCTGGGTTCGTAGAATTGTATCCAGGTATTGGCGGTAATTTAATCGTTATTTTATCTTTTGTAATCTTGATTGCCTTTGGATCATTATTAATTGCATTTACTATCATATTTTTACCTGAAGCGGTGCCAGTGAAAATAGTAGTTATCTCATTAGTAGTTAGATTTTCTTTAAACGTTGCATTTTTTAGCGTAATCGTGATTGTCTTACCACCCTTTTGGATATCGGACTTATCGAGTACTAGATTTTCTTTTTTCGGCAATTCAGCGGTTACAGCGGCAATTTTGAATGCCGATGTAGTGATTTTTCCACTTGAAATAGAGAGCAATTCTGCTGGTATATCTAGGGTTACTGAAGTGTCTTCAGTTAAAGAGTAGTCACTTATCCCGTTTAGTGTAAGTTCTGCAACAGTATCGCTTACTCTTTTAATATTAGTGTAAGTTAACTTGGTATCAGAAAAAGTTATTGGTTTAGTGCTAAGGTCTTTCGCCCAAACATCATTTTTCAATGTAATTGTAATTGTCTTGCCGCCTTTGACAATGTCAAATTCATTGGAATTAGTAATTGAACCTGAAATGGTTGCGGTTTGATTGGCAACAGGTGTGATAGTGAAGGCTTTTGGCGTTGTTGAGACTAACGTCTCGTTTGCTGTTATTGAATTCTCGTTAAATGCTATCGGTGTATCAGATCCTATTTTAAATCCAACAATCGGCGGTAATGTAATCGTAACGACTTGATCATTTGTTCTTACTACACTCGCCCCAGCATTTATGACTGCTTTATATGCAGTATCGAATGTAAAACCATTTAGTAATTTTTCACGTAAAGCTGTCTGTTTTGCGATATCGGCATCCCATTTTGCATTGACCAATGTGACAATAATTGTCTCGCCACCTTTAATGATATCCGCTTGGGAGACTTCTGGTGTGACAGTTCCCGATATCAGTGCTTTTGGCTTGGCTTTAATCTCAAATTCTACTGAATTCAGATCCACATCATCTACTAATAGTTGATGAGGGGCTTGAAGTGAAATTTTTTGGTTGGCGGTTAGGTAATAACCTTCGACTTTTGGGATTTCAATCGTTATTTCTGTCTCGTCTACTCTTTTTACATTAGCACTTGTTAAAGCATCTTTAACCTTTTTCCACTGGTCCGCCTGATTTTCCGCTTCAAGCGCATCGATTAGAGCATTTTTCTTTGCGTTTGTAAGATTACTATCCCACTTCGCACTACCACTTAACTTTAAAGTGATTGTTGCTTGATTCCCTGCAATCACATTTTCTTCTGTAATTGGGTTTGGATTTGTAGTGATCTCAAGACTTGAAGCAGTACTCGGTTTAATGTCAAACGACATCGGAGAAATTTCGTTTATATCGTCCCCTAGTGAAGTTGTTCCATCTTTCGCTTTATCAATAGTTGCATAGTTCCCATTAGGTGGCAGTAGTGGTACAGGGTTGAATGTAACAACCCCACCAGTTCCGATGTACGGAATAGCCGGTAATTTAATTTTTAATGTTTGTGGATTAGGAAACTCGATAACATCATTCGGGTTCGCTAGATTAACATATTTTGCGATATCAATTGGTGTATTACCGAATTGGTCTAAAAAGGTTTTCAGTTTAGCCATCTCATAAAACTCAGTTTCGTTCCAAGTGGCATTGACTAATTTAAGCTCAATTTCCTTGCCACCTTTTCGAATTTCTTCTGCCGTCACAGATGACATAACGCTACCGCCCATTGATATTTGCGGGTCAGCATAGATGTCAATGGTGACAGGTGTTACTTGTCCAGGCCAATTTTCAATTAATGCTGGCGAGAGATTCATTGTGATTGTTTCGTCTTGTGAGATTTCATATACAGACGATGCTGGTAGTGTTAATGTGAGCTTTTGATCATCAACAACAACTGTCACATCAGCAAGTTTTTGTTTCAGATCATCTTTGTATTTATTCCATGCAGCTGGATTATTATCCACCGTCATGCTATCAATGAGTAGTGTTTTTTTATCTTGGCTATCGACATCGCTTACCCATTTTCTATTGAGGTCGGATAAAGTAAGGGTAACCTTAAAGCCATCGTTGTTGATTTTAGCTTCAGTTATGATTGTAGGATTGGTGTCTAGCTCAACTTCTATCAATCCCCCCTCCGCTGCCAATGCAACTGAAGGTAGTACTGTAGAAAGTACTAGCATGAATGTAAATAAGGGTAACAGGATGTTACGTAAATAACTTTTAGTGTTCTTGATAGGCTTCATTTGTTCGCTCCTTTATTAATATTGTGTAGGTATTCGTGCAAGATGATACTGTTATTGCTTATGTACTGGATTACTCTCTCTCGTATCTCTCACACGGATTCCTTGGATAATAGCCCTTCTATCCCTACTCCTTACTATCGTACTATTTTCACAATTATTTAGTGTGTTTTCTTGCCAAATTCACTTCAGGAATTTAGACCCGTATCCATTCCATGAGGGTACTATGTAAAGCGTGACACAGGCGACTTCATATTTTCGGAAAAAGTACTTGAAAACAGGAAAACCACCCAACGCCGTTGCAGGCTAATAAAGGGTGGTTCTCAAGACATTAAATAAATTTTCACTACCATCTCCCTGACGGTAGAGGTTACAAAGAGAGGAGCGTTCGAGCGCTTCTCTCTTTTAGGATCTAATCCCCCGTAGTAAACACCATTTCATAATTGCTCCCATTCTCGATCATAATGAGAAGGCGATAAGCCCGGTTCGGCTTAAACCCTGAGCGTGGCGTTACGGTGATTTCTTTGTTTTGTGGATTGACCGCTGTTTGAATTGGAATCTCATTAGTTCCTTGTAGTAGCTTTACATTGACAATGTCTTGCTCCAGAAGTTCACGGTTGAATTTAATACTCCAGATTTTGTCTAGAGGCACGTCATGCAGTTCGGGGAGCTGAATAAATTCCATTGCTCCATTACCGGGACTGCTCGTATACTCGGTGACGTTTACAATTCCTTCACCGTAAAGCGGATCCCATCCGATTGTTCCAAGATCATCTACGTAAATTTTTAATAGCCTTTCCAGTTCTGCAATCTCTCTTTTGGAGTCATCCAGTTTCAACATGGCAGCCACTCCGCTTACATAGGGTGCGGCCATGGAAGTGCCACTTGCGCTTCCAAATTTTTGCTGTGGTATCGTTGAAACGATATCGACGCCAGGAGCGGAAACATCGATCGAAGAACCGGTATTACTGAACTGGGCGATGCGGTCGTTTCTGTCGGTTGCTGAAACGACGATGATTTTTTGCTCGGAAGCTGGATAATAATCGGACGTGTCGGCTTGTTCGTTCCCTGCGGCGGCGATGACCAGGACATTGTTCGAGAGGGCATACTGAATCGTGTCCGCCAAATATTGAGAGTAGCCTTGACCAACAAAACTCAAATTGATGATATCAGCACCGTTGTCGACTGCGTAACGGATTCCCTTCGCAATGTCGGAGTCGTAGCCCCGCCCCTCTTCATCCATGACCCGAATCGGCATTATTTTGACATTCGCTGGCGTCGTATCCGCGATGATACCTGCGACGTGCGTACCGTGGAAATGGACATCCATCGGCTCCGTATCATCCGCGACAAAATCATAGCCCTGCACCATCCGGCCTTTCAGGAAAGGATGTGTATAATCAACCCCAGTGTCAATGACCGCAACAATTACACGTTCATTACCTATAGCTGTTTTGTTTTTCAACTCCGTAATACCGATACGCTCAGTCCCCCAGGACATCGTTTCAATGCTAACAGGCTGAACCGCGATATAGCGGCGAAAATCCGGTTCAAGGGCTTCGACTTCTTGCGCTTCATAAAGCACAGAAGATTCATCAGCAAGAAAATCTTCATTGGCTTGTCCAAGTTCTTCTCTTGAAACACTTTCGACAAATTCATTTCCTTCGTTATCGGTCACTTTTACAAGCATTCGATCGGTTTCTTCATTCACATCAGGATTCCCTGAAGTTGCAAGTGCCAAATCTAAAGTAGGCACTGTCAAAAATAGTCCAGTGAGAAAAATGATCCATATACTAATTATTGCTTTTTTCATCTCTTCTACCTCCCTTGAGCTTCTACTTTCCTATCAGTATAACGGAAATCGGAAGGAACGCGTAAACATCCTACATAACTATTACATATACTTGGAACGAAATAGATATCGCTTCTTCCTTTTACAGAAACAGAATAGCTCCTCGATAGATGACTCACATAGAAGAGCTATTTGTTTCGTTCTATCCAAGCTAATGGATAAATCGTATGTGTGTTGGGGGACGTTGTGTATCGTCAAGTGTGTTGCTTTGCAATGGCGTGGGGTGTGCGGTGTAATTGATGTGTCCAGTCCTGCGGAATAGGCCGCTAAACGTAGTTTATTCCGAATATCTGATGGACTGAGCGGTTGGTCTGGACAACGGTTGGATAGAAAGACGTAGCGGCTCTCCCTCGTCAGGTGTTCAGACAGGTATTGTTCAATGGGCGCCTGCAATGCTACGTATAACGGCAAGTATAGATCTTTTCCGCCTTTCACTTTTGGAAAATAGATTAATCCTTCCGCTAGATTGATATAGTTTCTCTCCAAAACCCGAACCGGCGTCAAGCGTAAGCCGATATAATACAACATGCTGAAAAGAAGGTGATAGCATGGGCCCAACAATTACGCAGCCTCCAATAATCGCTTCACTTCCTCTTCCGTTAATATATTCTTAAGTGGCACATACACTTTGGGAATCCGGATTCGTGCCGCCACATCTACCGGAAAATCCAGTTCATAGACGAGAAACTTATAAAATGATGTCATCGTCCATGAACTTCAGCAATTCCTCTTTCCCAATTGTCTCTAGGGGAAAATCCTTCTCCCCCATAAACCTCCAGAAGCATTCCAGGTCCTTTCCATATCCGCTCGAAGTTTCAGCTGAATAACATTGCCGTTCCAAGTGTTCCAAAAATAATCGCACACTTTCATCAAACCCCTAAGTTTGCTCAACCACCTAATTCCTCCTATCCATTTGCCATGATTTATAAGGCGATAAGGAAAATAAAGGAGATAATGCTCAATATTAAGGAGAATCATTCGCGGAAATGTTATGGAATGTGAAAGGATATTGGTGTTTTTCTCGGGTTCAGTGGGATGGTAGAAGAGATAAGGGGATGATAAGAAATGAAAACTACTAAAATAAATAACAGCCGATTCTATAATTTTATGTTGATTTATAAATAAAGTTATAATATACTATAAAAGTTGGTTCTGTGGTGTAGCGGTTAACATGCCTGCCTGTCACGCAGGAGATCGCGGGTTCGATCCCCGTCAGAACCGTATGATAAAAAGTCGTGAATGGTTTACATAACCTTCACGACTTTTTTAGTTAAATAAACTGGCATTCGGCCTTTGAATAGCTCCTCCAAACGAAACAGTAAGAACAAAAGCGCCTCTATCCATGTCCCAAGTGTAAACCATTCACTTGGGACTTTTTTGGGAGTATTATCCGACTTCTTCATCCAGCTTTTCTTTTCCTAAAGCAGAAAGTGTTGCTTCATGCACATGAATGTATAAATGCTTAAATTACTATTCTAATAATAACTCTGCTTTCCCCTTTCACTACATCCTACTCCCTTTGAATATACGAGCAGTTAGCCACAGGTCAAAATTTTATAATTTCCTGCTCGATGAAAAAAGCTAGCTATTCAACGATTGACTCATCGAAAACCTAGTTAAGTTAAACGATCAGAGCTTTTTCAGCTATAAAAAAACCAATAATAATTTTATCATTGACAAAGTATATTCATGCAATTATGATAATCTTGTAGATGAAAATGAGAATCATTATCAGTATGACATGTATATTTTTTTGCCCGCTATTGAGAATGGTTATCATTTTGGCTTATACAAAATCTTTTAGGAGGAATAGGCTTCATGAGTTATCCATTGTTTTTATCCAAATTTTTTATATTGGCAGTTGGCTTCATGCTTCTTGCGCTTGTGTACTCCATACAGCCATTAACTGTTTCTGCTGCCACTGTTGGCGTTCAGAAGCAAACTTACTGGTATAGTGATGCATTACAAGGTTTAGTCGCCAATGGCGTTCTTTCCAATAAAGAAGAGTTTAAACCAAATAAAGTCATTTCACGTGGTGAGTTTGTCCAATTAATCTATGAATCTCAGGATGCCAAACCAATTGAAAAAGAGAGGTCATCCTTTACAGATATCAAAAAAGAGGATCCCTATTATGCTGCTGTTATCACGTTAGCAGAGCAAGGCGTGTTTAGTGGCTATAGTGACGGTACATTCCGTCCTGCCAATCCTTTAACACGTGCCCAAATGGCCGTTATGGTTTCAAAAGCTTATGACCTCAAGGAAAGTGATAAGAATTCCCCACCCTTTTCAGATATCGATTCCAATCACTGGGCTTTTTCCCAAATCCGTACGCTTTACCATGCGGATATTATAAAAGGAAATGAGAAGAATCAATATGCACCCAATCAACATTTAACATGGGCACATGCAGTTGGTATTGTCTATAAAGCCCTTCAATATGAGGACGAATCTTCTGTACCGGATGCTCCTGCTGTAAAGGATACGCCTTCTGAAGAAATCACGATAACAGATGTTGTCGCACTTAGTAGTGATGGACGCTATATAGAAGTAACGTTTAGCGACGCTCTCAATCACATTGAACCATTCCAATTTCATATTTCTGATGTAGCTTCAAGAGATCTACACGGCGTTCAAGACGTTCAATTAAATAGTGAAGGAAAGAAAGCTATTCTTACTATGTTTGAAGGAGCAGGCTTAAAAACTGTAAGAGATTATACAATCCAATTCAAAGCAAATGGGTTCACAAATTCTGTCTCCTATAATCGAAATGAGTATATTCCAGCCAACGATCTTAAAATTACAGCGGTTGATGTAGCTAACCGTAAAATTACTGTTACAGATGACAACAAGGCCAATAGGACATTTTTTGTACCTGAAAAGCTAGAAATGGATTTTGTCGCAGCCTATAACCGAGAAGTAAAAATCTGGCACAACAGTAATGGTGAACTGACTTCGTATGAGTTTAAAAATGAAGAAAAAGATGTGAAAAAGAAAAACAAATTTATTGCACAATATAAATTAAATGACTTTCTTTTAGTAGAGTCTGTGGATGGTTCTATCATGAAAGGCATCAATGGAGAAATCGACTTAAAGAATTTTGACGTCTTTGTTAAATCACATAAAATGATTGGACAAGCAGATATTCAACAAGGCGATTTCTTACTTTTCAATGAAGTTGAGGGTGTTATGGAAGTTGGAACGAATATCGTTACCGGCAAAATAGAAGCCATCTATGATAGTGGCATTAAGGTAACTGGAAAAGTTTACGACTATGATGGGTATTACATAGACTCAGGAAAACTTAAACATTTTAATTTAAATGCTGCTGAAGATATGAGAAAAACTGTTACTCTTTTCCTTTCGAAAGATGATGACATCATTTTGGTAAAGAACTGACGAACTGAAACTATAGACATGACTGAATTAGGAATCATTCATCATATTACTTACAAAAGGCTCTGCAGGGAAATCACTGCAGAGCCTTTTATCTTTCATCCATCAAATTTTAAATTGTTGAACGAGTCCATTTAACTCTTCGGCTAATCGGGCGAGTTGTACAGCGCTGCCCGCTACTTCTTCCATCGAGCTGCTTGTTTGTTCCATGGAAGCGGCGGTTTCTTGCACGCCGGCAGCGGATTGTTCAGAAATGGCCGCGATTTCTTCAATGGTTCCACTCATTTCTTCGCTATTTGCCGCAATATCCGATAAGTTCTCGGAAATGATCGAAATATTATTTGCCATGTCATTGACTGCATCTCTGATTTCTGTAAAGGTCTTGCTCGTCGTTTGTAATTGCTCGGTTCCTCTTTGCACTTCTGTGTAGCCCTCTTGCAAAGATGCCGTAACCATACTGGATTCGCTTTGGATCGTGTCCACAATGCCGGTTATATCGGTTACTGAAACCGCCACTCCTTCGGCCAGTTTCTTCACCTCTTCCGCGACGACCGCGAAGCCTTTCCCATGTTCCCCGGCTCTTGCTGCTTCAATCGCGGCATTCAAAGCCAATAGATTCGTTTGGTCCGATATTTCTTTAATGACGACAACCAATTTGGATATTTCTTGGGATTGAGTATCCAACCCTTTTATTTTTAAAACAGCATCGTGCATGATGGTATCAATCTGATTCATCTGTTCAGTGGATATGTCCATTAAATGGGTGCCTTCTGCCGTTTTGCCAAGCACTTGCCGCGAAGCTTGCTGGATCGCCTCCCCTTTCCCATTGGCTTCCTCTACTTTCGTTGTAAAAACTTCCATAATCGACGAAAGTTCCGAAGCACTATTCGCTTCGTTCTCAATTCCATATGTCAATTCTTGCATGGTCGTGGCGACTTGTTGGGATGCTGCATTCACTTCATTGGATGACTGTGTCAACTCCTCGCTTTGTGCCGTAACCGTTGCAGAAACGTGGTTGATGTTCTGTAACAACTCACGTGTATGGACACTCATTTCATTCATCGCGACACCTAACTGCCCCACCTCGTCTCGTGTATGTATCGCCAATGGTTCTTGACTTAAATCGCCAGCAGCAATGGACTTCATGCGATCCATCACCTTGATGATCGGTTTTGAAATAATGGAAGACACCACCCATGCGGCAATCATACTGACAATCACAACGATAACGGTGACAATGGAAACCGTTTTGAACGTACCCTCGCCATTCGCAATAATCTGCCTTCCTTGTTCGTTCGTAATCCGTTCCCGATTATCCGCTATCCCTTCATAGCGACTCGTCAGTTCTGAACCGACTTCAGCCAATTTCCCAAGATTGAAAAGGGCGATTTCTTCGTTCCCCTTATCGTATTCATCAAATACTTCACGAATAATGGATTCTCTCCACGCGGCCGTTTCGACAATGAGCTGGTCAAATTCTTCTGAAGCTGCCAGCACTTCGGCCTGAGCCTGATATTCTTTACTTAGCTCGGTATATGTATAAAATTGCTCTTTGTAATCCGGATTCCCAAACAAGACATACGCCCGGACAGCAGCAATCCGATTCGCCATCGTTGTGGCCAACTTTTGATCAGCCATCAATAAAGGAATTTCCTTATTCACAATGTTCTCTGTCATCTCATTGACATCTTTAACCGATGCAAGATTGTAAACGCCTAATCCGATCACCAACAACACAACTATCGAAAATGAAAAAGTCAATTTACTCCTTATACTTTTAAAACCTACTCTCTTCATCTAAACATCTCCTGTTCAGTATGGGATTTTACTGCTCCGTCACCGAAAACCTCAAAGTAACGACTCCTTTCTCCAACAAATTCCTATGTCCTTATTCCTCGTATAGAGACGATTACTTATCAAACGCTTAAAAGCTTGAAGTTTTTATAAGATTTTTCAGATCAGCGATCAAGTTCATTCCTCCCTCCTTACTAGTTGGACTTATAAAAACCATACCCCAGTAGATATAAATCAATCATTCTACACATATTTCATTTCACCTACAATAATAATATCGGATTAAATATGTGAATTTTAATAATATTCTTGTAAATAGTATTTTAATTCTTACAACTTGAATGGAATCAAAAAATAAGAGGTTCCAAAACAATGTTGAATTGCTTTGAAACCTCTTATTTTATTCGCCCTTCCCGTATAAGCCTTTTTCCCGATGCATGAAACGACTGATACTCATTAATGTGTGCAGTCGTTCGTTTTGTTTCACTATAGTGAATTTCGAAACGGGAACATGAATGGATGTGCCGTTCATGAATGTAATAACCGATTTCCCTTTCGCAACTTCGTCGACAGTGAAACGATGGTTGAAGATCCAGATACATTCCGGATTTTTTGGTGATTCCGTAGGGAATACCCCGACTTCGTTCGGTACGATCATAAACGGCGGTTTCCGTGAAAACTCCAACAGCAATGCCGCAGCTTGTGTACGCCCCTGTTTCGTTGAAAAGTAACGGAGACACGCCTTATTCAGTAACTCCTTAGCTGGTAACTTGGAATAATAAATTCCTTGAGTTGTAATAATTTTGGATTGATATCCCCCGGTAAAAACTGGCTTTAACGCTAATGCACACTCATCAAGTAATAAAGAATCACAGTTCAACATGTAAAAATCCCCCTTTTTTTCCCTCTATTCACAGTTTACCATTATCCCACAAAGATTCATAGTCTAAATTAATTAAATATGGGGAATTATCCAATTTAATTGGTCCATATGTCACTTTAGGTCTCTCAATTCTTAACGTATGGTGCGCCAAACGTCATAAATGAGCATTGGTTTCCATATTCCGATTGAACTACGATGAAGTCACCCGGGAATCCAAAGCGCCGTGCACGGTCTGAAAGGCCGTACAAATGACAAATTTTGAAGACATTTTACAACAATATGAACCGATGATCTCCGCCTCGATCCGCAATCTGCATATTTACCGTGACCATGACAGTTTCATACAAGCAGGAAGAGTCGCTTTATGGCAAGCTTGGAATCGCTTTGACGCTACAAAAGGGAATTTCACAGCATTTGCCTATCGAAGCATTAGAGGCGCCATGCTGGATGATATGAAAAAGGAAAGCAAATTTGATGAAAGGTTCACCCATGTGGACGATTCATCATTAGCGTATCTCCTAGAGAACCAAAACCATTGCCATGCCGGGATGGCCGATAAAATTACCGATATACTAGATATACTAGCACCTGCTGAGCGGGAACTTATACAATCGTTATTCATCGAAGGGCTCACCCTTATGGAATGTGCTAAAAATATCGGCATTTCAGTGGAGGGAATAAAAAAGCGGAGGCATCGGATACTGTTCAAATTGAGAAGTGCATTCGCGATAGACTCGTAAGGATCGATCAGTTGATGTCTTTCGTCTCCCTACTTTGTCCTTACCTCAATAGTAAAGGGTTGTCCATTGTATCGGACAACCCTTTACTTCATTCGCTGTTTTTTCAACGCATCCTCTTCTTCACACAAACTCCCAAACCGCCGATTGCGCAGTTGAAAGTCTTCGATGGCTTCCAAGAGACACTCCTCGTCATAGTCCGGCCAATAGACATCTGTAAATGCTAATTCTGCATAGGCAAGCTGCCAAAGCATAAAGTTCGAAAGCCTGACTTCACCACTCGTCCGGATCAGCAAATCAGGCTCCGGCAAATGACTCGTCATGAGGCAGGACTCCACTAACGCTTCATTCACATCTGCAAGGTCAATCTGCTGCGTCATGGCTAACTCGCAAATCTGCTTCACTACATTCACCAATTCAAGCCGACTTCCGTAATTCATGGCAAAGTTCAAAACAAGACCGTCATTCTGTTCCGTCGCCTTCATCGCCTTTTCAATGGCGTGCTGCGTATGCTCCGGCAATGCTTCGAAATGACCAATCATTTCTACCCTGATATTTTCTTCAATCAGTTCAGGCAAGTATGCAGTTAGGAACTTGCCCGGAAGTTTCATAAGAAAATCAACCTCAACTCTCGGTCTTTTCCAGTTTTCGGTTGAAAACGCGTAGAGAGTCAAAACATTAACACCGAGTTCATTCGCAAAACGGGTAATTTTACGGATCGTCTTCATCCCTTCGTGGTGACCGGCGACTCGGGGCAGATTACGTTGCCTTGCCCAACGCCCATTCCCATCCATGATGATCGCAACATGATTAGGCATTTGCTTTTTTCGGGCAATACTCAATCTATCCGCAAAACTGTCAGGCACAGGCATCACAGGCTCTGACTTTTTCCAAAGAAACTTTTCGAGCATATTGTATCCTCCAATCTGCAAACCCACGTCAAATATAGGGGGATGTAGTCTGTCCTATTGCTCATAAATTCATTTATAAACATTGCATATCATTCAATCTAACTTTATTGGTATTGCAAATAGCTAATGGCTGAACTTTAAATCAAATACCCCAAATCTGTAATCACCGTGACATCCCCATGACCATTTAATGCCGTTACAGGATACTCAACAGTCTCTTTACCTTCCAACAGCTTTTCAAGTGCAAAGCGTTTACGTTCTCCAAAGGCAATGAGGATGATCTTCTTCGCTGCTAAGACAGAAGATATCCCCATTGTCAATGCAGTTCTTGGTATTGTTTCGTCAGGATCAAAAAATGTGCTATTTACGCCTAGTGTGGATTCGGTTAATGTTGTAAGATGCGTCACCGAATCAAACGAAGTGCCCGGCTCGTTAAATGCAATATGACCATTCTCGCCAATTCCGAGAAGTTGAACATCCAAAGGGTACTCCCTTAATCGTTTTTCGTATGCCGCGCATTCTTCTTCAAGATTGTTAGCAACACCATTCGGAATAAATGATCGCTTAAACTTCTTCTTACTAAACAAATGCTCCTGCATGAAATAGGCATAACTATTCTTATTCTCTGCGTGAAGGCCAACATACTCATCCAAATTGAATGTCGTAACCTTCTCGAATGATAGTTCCGATTCGACCCATTTCTTATAAATTGGAATCATTGTACTCCCTGTTGCAAGTCCGAGCACATCGAGCTTTCCTTCATCCAATTGGCCTTGAATCATTTTACATACCTGTTGTGCCGCTTGTTCCTGATCTTTGACGTTTAGTAATGTGATGTTCTCCATTTTTCCACCTTGCCAAATCTATAAATTTATATTCCTAGTAATGAGATTTTTCTTGAAAGCTGTTTCTTTAAGATTGTAATAACTCTTTCCTGCTCCTCTTCCGTCATGTTAGATCCCGAAGGCAGACAAAGCCCTTCTGCAAACAACCGCTCACTGACGCTCGCCTCTTCTGCATGCCGATAGAATTTGCACCCTTCAAACAACGGCTGCATATGCAACGGCTTCCACACCGGGCGTGCTTCAATGTTCTCCGCTTCTAAAGCATCAATCAGCTCATAAGGTGTAATGCCCACCTTATCTGGATCTAACGTCAACGCCGTTAGCCAACGGTTCGAATACGTTCCTTCAAGTTCAGGCATAAAGTGAACACCTTCGATTTCACCTAACGCCTCAATATATCGATCAAATATATCGCGCCGTGCCTTCACTCGCTTATCCAACACTTCAAGCTGCGCTCGGCCAACCCCTGCAAGAATGTTACTCATCCGGTAGTTATATCCCACTTGGCTATGCTGATAATGTTTCGCTGTATCACGTGCCTGCGTCGCCAAGAAGCGTGACTGTTCCAATGCACCTAGATTATCAGAGACAAGCATTCCCCCGCCCGATGTCGTAATGATCTTATTACCATTGAATGAATAAATCCCAAACTGTCCCAATGAGCCGCTCTTTTTACCTTTATAGAGAGAGCCAAGCGACTCGGCCGCATCCTCGATCATCGGAACTTCATACCGCTCACAGATTTCCAGCAATTCATTCATCTTGGCACTTTGCCCATACAAGTTAACGACAATCACCGCTTTCGGCAATTTCCGATTCACTTGTGCATCTTCAAAAGCACGTGCCAACGCGATAGGAGACATATTCCATGTCTCTTCTTCCGAATCAATGAACACCGGCTCCGCACCTGTATACAAAATCGGATTTGCACTCGCTACAAACGTTAAACTTGAGCAGAATACTGTATCGCCTTGTTCGATGCCAAGTAATTCAAGCGCCAAATGGATCGCCGCAGTACCCGATGAAGTTGCTGCAGCACCAGCCATCCCCACATATGAAGCCAGCTCCTTTTCAAACGCATCCACATTCGGCCCAAGCGGCGCAATCCAATTCGTTTGGAACGCTTCGTTTATGTATTTCTGTTCGTTCCCGCTCATATGAGGGGAAGACAAAAAAATTCGCTTGTTTTCTATCATGTTCATCACCCCATTACCCTTATTTTTTATCGCCTAAGATATAGTAAGACAGTTCATCTTTACTAAATACTTTGAAACGCTTATATATACTCGTGAAAAAGGAGGCACCCAGTACAATCCAAACAAGGAGGGCAATTATGGATGGCGTCCCCAGCTGTGCCGGCGAGCCAGGCACTATCAATAAAAGTACAAACATTGTACTAAAAGCCGCTCCCAATAAAGCGATTGTCTTTTTAATGGGTGATCGTTCTAATCCATTCGTATTCCTTGTCCAACTGAGCACCCGATATGCGGTAAAACATGTAAAGAAATAGGCAATCGATACACCGATCGAAGACATATCAACGATCCAAATCAAAGCCTCACGACCAAACCAGACAGATGGCAATGTAAAAAGAGCAATGAAAATAATCGACTTATAAGGTGTATTATATTTAGGATGTAAATCCGAGAAAAAAACTGGAAGCGTTTTTCCGCGAGACATCGCAAACAAAAGCCTGCTCGATGAATGAAAAAAACCATTAAGTCCAGTAAAAATCCCCATAATGATTGCAATTGCTAAAACAACAACGCCAACCGTACCAAAGGATGAACTGATAATATCGCCCGTTAACCATAAATTTGAATGATCCACACTTGTCCCTGAAGCGAAAGTCCATGATGTAACGCCAATCATGGTCGCATATACTAGCCCGGAAGCTAATAATGACATGATAATTAGCCCAAATGCTTTGCTAGGCGAAAATTTGAACTCTTCCGCCGCCTGGGGGACATTATCAAATCCGACGTATGCCCAAGGAGCAATTGCAAGTATCAGCAATATGGAAACGAGTGGCGATTTCCCATCAGGAAAAGCGGGTTTCATATTTTCAATCGGAAAATCTGCAAACGCGAACGTATAGATGCCCATTATTGCAACACCCAAAATCAAAACAACCGAAAATATAAATTGAAGCTTGCCAGAAAACCCGTTACCTCTAATGTTCAAATAAGCAAAGAGCAAAATAGCTAATGAGGAAATGATAACCTCGGGAAGGTACACTTCCCACCCTGCAATTTCATAGAGAAATAGTTGTTTCATAAATGAAGGGAATAAATACTTCAACAATAACGAAAAAGCTGAAGCATTCAATGCAACGATACATGCATATCCTAAAGCCAGGAACCATCCTGTTATAAATGCCCAAGTCTTCCCGGCACTTAGAAAGGCGTAAGCAAATTCTCCGCCGGAAACAGGATGCTTTCTAATGAGAACTCCGTAACTGACAGCTATGAACATCATGACAACTGCCCCCAGAAGCAAGCCAATCATTGCTCCCGCAGGTCCGGCCTCAGCAATCCAGTCCCCGGGTAATATGAAAGCCCCCCACCCGATGGAAGATCCGAATGCGATCGCCCATACCCATGACGGTTTCAGATTCTTTTCCAATACTTCTCTTTTCTCCATCCATACATCTCCTTTTAGTAAGTCTTAGCTTGTCCTTGCTTCGTCTTTTTGGATGTATTCGTTAACGATATATGCTGTTTTACCAGAAGCTAAAGGCTTGATCTCATTAACTTTTTCGATGGAAATCATTGCATTTTCTCCTAAAATACCATGCAAAATCCGTAGTAGCTTCGTTTCGTCATAGTACGCTTCGTCAGTCACGACTTTCATGGTGTAGTTATTTTTATCCTGTTGAATGAATTGAAACTTAATAACGCCTTTAACATCTTTCATTTTTACGTTAATCGAGAAAGGCGAAATTTTCTCCCCGGTTGGAGAGAACAACATTTCAATCTTTCTACCTGAAATCGATGAGAGAGTGACAATCCTTTCGCCCCTTATCTCTTCAATTTTCATGACACCCAAGTCGCCCGTGTCATACCGGATTAAAGGCATCGCTTTCGCTTCCAAATCAGTGATGACGATTCTTCCTTCCTCACCTTCCTCACAAGGCGAATCTGAATCCAACTTCAATATTTCCACGTAAAATGATGCTTGATTAACGCGGTAAAACGGTGAACCGGGATTTTGTACCGCTATTAACCCTAATTCTTCTGCAGCATATCTGACTTGAATTGGACAGCCGAATACCCGTTGGATTACAGTTTTCTGCTTTTCAAGTAAAGGTTCAGCAGTACAAATAAGACCGACCAAATTGAAATGTTTCGGAGTATCTCCTTTTTTCTCACAATACAAAGCAATTTCATATAAGGTCGATGGAAACCCAATGATACATTTCATTTCTTTAATATCTGTTCTAATTTTCTCGAGAGCATCGGCCGACATCTTTGTCGGATCAATATGAATCTCATTCTGCAACAGCAGATTCAACCGACTTTTTGGATGGGTCGCTCTGATGAATCCATGCTTCATGCCGAAGTAATACTTTATCGGTATTCCTAGAAAAATCACTTCTGCTATTTGCCGGATCCTTTTGTTATGCTCCCTATAAAATTCCATCGGAGTACCGGATGATCCGGAAGTTGTTACTTTAATGAGTTCATTTTTCGCATATGAAGTAGAGAGAAATGACTGACTCTCTTTTCGGATAATGCTTTTGTTAACAACAGGCATTTGCGAGATGTCAGCAACGTCCTTATAGGTATGATAATAGGGAACAGTTCGTCCAGCATGGCTAATGATCTCATTCAATTTGTACTCGAAACGCGGATTCCTAACATCTTCTTCTACAGATGTTATTTGGTCGTAAATTCCTTTTTTTAGTACACGATCCATAAAAAAGAAAAGCTTATTTCGAATAACCTCATTGAAGTTCATAATAGAAGAATCAGACAGTCGTACCATCTTTGAAACACCTCAATTTTTCATTTCCTTAGCAGGTATGCCCACTACAGTGGCATAGCGCATTGTGTTCTTGTTCACCATCGAGCCGGCGCCAACAACCGCCCCTTCACCGACAGTCACCTGCGGCAATATAGATGAGTTCGTTCCCGCTTGGCTTTTGGGCTCCATTTTCGAATAGCCGGACAGATTCACGCCGGGGTAAACCGTTACATGATCCCCAATTTGCACATCATGACCAATCGTGCAGTTAAAATGAATTAACGCAAAATCACCGATACTGACATTTGCGGAAAATACAACGTTTTCCGAAATGATATTTCCGATCCCCATCGTTATCGATGAATTAAGATTTACGGATGGATGTACAATATTTGGATATAAGAGATGGGCATTTTGAGATAACTTCTGACTGATTACAGACTTGATCTCTGGATTTGCAATCGCAATTACAACATTTGCCATTACATTCAAGCTAAGTAAATAGTCTGTATCGCCAACCACTTCCATTCCATTCACAGATGTCCCGATCACGCTGGAATCATCGTCAATAAAACCTGCAAAAGTCCAATTGCGATCTCGATCTGACAGGACCTTTATCGTTTCAGCAACGCCCCTTCCAAGACCGCCGGTACCAATAATATACGTAGGAATACTCATCTCAATCGCCCTCATTTCCCGTAAAACGCTCAACCATTTTATTAGAAGTTGTATTAATACCTTCTGATTTGAATACCTTTTTAACCGTCAGCAAAAGAATCTTCATATCGAGTAGAAAGCTCTGATTATCGACATACCATACGTCATGTTCGAACTTCTCTTTCCAACTGATCGCGTTTCGACCATTTACCTGCGCCCATCCCGTAATTCCGGGGCGCACATCATGCCTTCTTGCTTGTTCAGGCGTGTAAAGTTTCAAGTAATCGACCAATAATGGCCTCGGTCCCACTAGACTGATATCACCTTTTACTACATTGAACAACTGTGGAAGTTCATCTAAACTCGTCTTTCTCACCAATTTTCCAAATTCGGTAAGACGCATTTCATTCGGTAATAAATGCCCGTTTTCATCCACGTCATTTGTCATTGTCCTGAATTTATAGATCTCGAAAATTTTCCCGTTCAGTCCTGGTCTTTTTTGTTTAAATAATACAGGTGAACCTAATTTAGATTTTATGAATATAATAATTATCAAGATTAAAGGTGAAAGAACCACTAATAATAAACTGCTTACGATAACATCAAAAATTCTTTTCACTTATCTCACTTCACTCCTGATTTTTGAATCATTCACTTCGATCGCATTCAATTTCATATCACTGATCATTTCTTTATAAATTCGCTCTCCTAAGATATCCCACGAGTATCTCGTTTCAACATGATTTTTTAGAGCAGCAGAATATCTTGGTATCTCCTCTTGATGAGTAGATAACCAAAGTATTTTATCCCGAAGAGTCTCGATATGATCAGAAACAAAAACTCCATCGATTTCATTATATTCGCCTACGAGCTCTGAATTAGTATGCATAATCATCGGTAAACCAGCGGCCAAGTAGTCATATAGCTTATTCATACTAAATCCCCACTTATATAAAGGACTATCTAAAATCGCAATATAACTCATATTTGCTTTACTCAATAGATAAGGGATATCGACTTTTCTTACAGGTTCTAAAAAAGTAATATTATCAAGCTTTTTCTCGGCAGCTTTTTTTATTAATTTATCCTTTAAAGGGCCTGCTCCTACTGACAAGAAATGAATGTTTTTTTCAGTATCGGACAAATGGACTTGCTCCGCCAAATCAATTAGTTTATCCAAATCATTGGCTATTCCATGGGAGCCCGTATAGATAATCATAAATTTATCTTCAAAGTCCCTAAACATTTCATCAATACTTTCGGATTCATTTCTCTGTTTGAAAGCATTGAGATTGACGCCATTTGGAATATGGATTACTTTACGCTCGTCTATGCCTTTGGATTTCACATAATCTACAGCTCTATCAAATAGAACGATAGTTTTATCGGACTTCTTGTATAAAAACTTTTCCAGTCCAAATAAAAATTTACTTACAATATGATTTTCACTGATTTTCCCGAAATCGATAAATGTTTGGGGCCATAAATCACGTTCTTCAAAATAGAACGTTGACTTTTTCAGTTTCGAAATTTTATATGCCGCCAAAGCTGCCAATGGATGCACGGAAGATCCTATGATCAAGTCCACTTTTTCATTTGCAAATACTCTTTTTACAGTTTTTATGGATTGGTTATAGTAACTGAAAAAACTAAGTATCCTTGTGCTGTTTTTTTGATAAGATGTCGTTTTTAGCCATACAAAACGAATGCCTTCTACCTTTTCGACTTGATAATTTGCATGTTCATGTTCAATCAGATACTTTTTTTGAATATTACTATATGATGAAGCAAAGATTGTGACGTTACATCCTTTGCTGATCAAGTATTTGGCTAATTCATAGTGTCGGGTCCCTGCACTTTGAAGGGGCGTTTTTGCGTAATGATTAAAGATCCATATATTCAATGTGTTCCCTCATTCTTGGTTCCTTAATAATTGTTCTTCAGGAACTTTCCGTAATATTTTTGCCGGTGATCCCACAACCAGACATTCTTTCTCTACATCCCGTGATACGATACTTCCTGCGGCGACAGTTCCATCTTCATAAATTACTTTTCCGGGTAGTATCGTGGAGTTTGCCCCAATTCGACCTCCATCTTTTACAGTGACCCCTTTGAATTTGTCAAAACGTTCTTTTCCTCTGGCCAAATAGTTATCGTTCGTCGTGACGACACATGGCGCAACAAATACGTAGTCGCCAAGCTCTGAATAGGCGGTTATATAACAATTCGTTTCGAGTTTACATCTCTTCCCGACTACACAGTCATTTTCGATTGCAACTCCGCGACCGACAATCGTTTTTTCTCCGACAGTCACTCGTTCCCTGACGGTAGCTAAATCGGCTATGAACACATCATCGCCGATTTCAGCATTGGCATAGATGATTGCGGATGTTCCCACAGTAACACCCGAACCGATTTTTGCGGCCGGCAACGTCTTCACCTCGGGAAGAATGGACGCTTTTGCACGTGTCGGCTGTTTTCCGATCACCGCATTATCTTGAATGATCACGTTATTACCGATTTCTGTTCCTTCATAGATGACAACATTGTTTCCAATCACAACATTGTTTCCAATCGTTAGATTTTCTCCAAGAACAACGTTATGCCCTCTCTTGATCGTCAATCAATACCCACCCTCTCCTTGTGAAATTGCTCGGTCTCTTCAGATTGGCTTTCAATTACATTTTGGGAATAAAACTCAGCTATCTTCTCAATGACATAGTCTTGTTGCTCTTCTTTCAATTCGGGGAACATCGGCAACGACAAGGCTTCTTTCGCTGCTTTTTCTGTTTCTGGCAAATCGCCTTCGCTATAACCCAATTCTTCAAAGACTGGCTGTAAATGCAAAGGTATCGGATAGTAAATCATAGTGGCAACGCCTTGCTCTTTCAGGAAAGCCTGCAATTCATCCCTCTTTTGAACTCGAAGCGTGTACTGATGGAAGACATGGTAATTCCCTTCCACTTCAACAGGTGTAACAACATGTTGTCCCATAGCCTCATTCAGTTTTTCAGTGTAATATGTAGCACGCATTCTGCGATTCTCGCCCCAGGCAGGCAAATGCGGCAACTTCACACTTAGAACGGCCGCCTGCATTTCATCCAATCGGCTATTATAGCCTAAGACATGATGGTGATATTTCGGCTTACTGCCATGGACACGAATAACGCGAGCTTGTTCTGCCAGATCCTGATCATTTGACACGATCATCCCGCCATCGCCATATGCGCCTAAATTTTTGGTAGGAAAAAAGCTATAGGTTGCGGCGCTACTCATTTCTCCAACTTGTTTGCCTTTATAGGTTGAACCAATCGCCTGTGCAGCATCTTCAATCACATACAAATTGTGTTTCTTAGCAATTTCCATGATTGGATCCATGTCTGCCATTTGACCGTATAAGTGAACAGGAATGATTGCTTTCGTTTTCTCAGTAATAGCAGCTTCAATCTTTGAAGGGTCAATATTGTATGTAACCGGATCAATATCAACAAATACCGGTTTCGCATTGGCACGTGCAATGGCCCCCGCGGTGGCAAAGAAAGTGAATGAAGTTGTAATGACTTCATCGCCTTCGCCAACGCCTGCCGCTTGGAGCGCGATATGAATTGCATCGGAGCCGTTCCCCACGCCAATTCCATGTTTTGTCTTACTCATTTTAGCGATGTCATTTTCGATTTGCTTCACATGGCTGCCAAGGATGAATTGTGACGAGGACATTACCTGATCCAGTTTCTCAATTATTTCTTCCCTTATATTGAGGTATTGATTACTTAAATCTAGCATCGGAATTTGTTTTCTCAAAATACTCTCTCCTTATCAAAATAGGATTTTTCAGTAATAGTAACCCGAAAATAAAAATCCATCTATTATCATATAAATCACCTGATATTTGAGCAGTGTATAAACTAAAAAGGTACATGATCAGCAAAGTTTCGTTCACCAGTTGTGTTTTTTCTTCAATTCGGAAGCTTGATTTTTTTATAATGGAAGTGAACGGATACAAAATAATAATGAATAAAATTGTCAAACCCAATAGTCCATTCTCCATAAAAATCTCTGCAAAAATATTATGGGGATAAATATATTCAGGCATTTTTATAGCAAAGGATCCTGTACCATTTCCAAATAGATAAGATTCTTTCCCATAAAGAAATGCTTGCTCTATTAACCAAGTCCTAACATTAATCGAGTCACCTTTGTTCTCGGAAAATAGCAGAAGAAACCTACCATAGAACCTGCTTTCCTGTATAAAAGGCCACAAAAAAACAAATGGTATTATTAAGAAAAATAGTAAGAAAGTAAACTTCATTACTGATTTACCTTTTGTTTTCTTTGTTTTTGCAATGATAAGTACCAAAAATAATGTAACTAAAATAACTGTTCCTAAGATTGTTTGTCTGGCTCCACTTAAGAAAATAGCCCCCAGAAAAAACCATAAACTAAAGTATTTTACAACGCCTCGTTTTGAACTAAATATTAAAAAAAGATTAGCTGATATACCCATAAACATCATTCGACTAAAAGTGTTAGAACCGCTGTTTAAAAAGGTTAATCTGTCCGTAAAGAGAGTATTATTGATTACCCCCATTGCTATAGAGATTATCGCCATTACTAAAGCTATAAAATAAAATGATTTTATTAAGTTTATTAAATCTTTTCTTTCCTGAACGCAAATATCTATGATTAAAATCAGGAAAAATACATAAATAGTAAACTCGATAGACTTTGTAAAACCGTATTGACTTGTATCAATGTAGTTACCTACCAATAAAATTAATGAAAAGAGGAAGAATAAAGAGATATAAAATTGATTGGTTAATCCATACCCCTCCCTTTTCTTTATTATTACGAAACTTAGTAGTAAGGCAATAATACCGATAAGTCCAAGGTAGATTGGAATAGGTGGTAGATTAATACCAAAATTGGTTCTTCCCGCAAATATAATTAGTACAATAATGATCATCTGAGTTAACTTTATTAAATCATTCAGCTTCAATTTGGTCTTCCTTGCTAGTTATGACTTTTTTTATATATACAAAAACAATCAAATAAAAAATCACTAGTAACAGCGAGATGATAGATAGAGTTGTTTCCACTTTAACTTGCAAGAAATCTAAGGCGAAGAAAGCTATAATAGTTGCTATGCCTCTAATTGATTGCCAGAAGAAAAGAAAATTTTGTTTTTCTAAAACTTCTAACGTTACTGTCAATGGATAGACGATTATTTCCACAAAGAATAGAATTGACATTATACTCATTAGTTCACCGGAATAACTCCATTTAGATCCGAAGATAATCGAAAAAATTTCTGGTCCAAAAAAGAATAATAAGCTATACGGTAAAATAGCCGTTATCATTAGCCTTTTTACAATTTGATTAAAAAGTTTATTGATTTTGTTATATCTTTTTGTTTCAGTACGAATTTCCGATATATATACTTGAGATATTGATTTACCAATTAAGACCATTGGTGCATTTACTATCTTTAGCCCAAATGTATAGTAGCCAGCTAAAATCGGACTATAGAAGAAAATAAGCAAAAAAGGGATAGATTGGTTCACCAATACAAATATAAATTCAGAACTGGTGGAGAGAAAAACATATTTCTTTTTTTCCTTAATGAGTTCGAAAACATTTAGATAGCTGAATTTTGACGTTTTATTATTCGTTAAATTTCCTTTTATAGCCCTGACATTGGTAATTAGCCTGCCTATTGCATCTCCAATTATCAAAGAATTAGGGATTATCTTTAATACACCCAATCCCATCTGGGTAATGACCATTAAAATAGAATTAGAAACAAACAGCTTTTTTAAGTCATTGAAATTCTTGTTCCTAATGTATAGGCTTGAATTTATTCTATTTAACCCTAATGCAAAAACACCAACAGGTATTAAATATAAAAACCCGGAGCTTTCTAAAGGTATTTTAAATAATTTACATAGCAACTCTTTTTGACTATGAAAGATAACAAATAAAACTAATGAAAATAGTATATTAAAAATCATTGATACTTTAACGATAAAAATAGCGCGTGTATCTTTCTCTTCTGTTTGCATCGCTAATTCGAGTTTGAGTGTTGACAAAATACTTAATGTCGAAATTAGTAACGTGTAAATGGCTAATACGCCATATTCTTCCGGAGTATAAATTCTACTTAATATAGGTGATGCTAAAAAAAGTATTAGTTGCCCGGTAGCCGTTCCTTTAGCGATCGTGAGAACGTTTTTTATAAAACCTTTATTCTTTGTATTTTTCATCATTCACTTTATAGCTTGTAGTAATTTCTTTGTGTTTTATCAATTGCATTTCTCGTATCAAGGATCGCCTTACTCTGTTCTTGTATCATCCCGTACTCTAACCCACTATGATTCGTTGCGATCACCACAAGATCCGCTTCTTTCAGCTTTTTCTCTGTCAATACAATCGATTCAATGATTGTCCCATCCAACTTAAATTCAGGCACATGCGGATCTACAACTTCCCATTCAGCCCCAACCTTCGTTAATCGATTCAATATCGGCAACACCGGTGACTCCCGATAATCGTCAATGTCTTTCTTATAAGCAACTCCAAGCACAAGAATTTTAGATCCTCTTAATGATTTCTCCTGTTCGTTCAAAATTTCTGAACAACGCTGAACAACAAAATCCGGCATACTGTCATTAATCTCACCAGCAGTTTCAATCAATTTTGTATGGTAATTGTATTCCCGGGCTTTCCATGTCAAGTACCATGGATCGATTGGAATACAGTGACCGCCAAGACCCGGTCCCGGATAGAAAGGCATGAACCCATAAGGTTTTGTTGCCGCTGCATCAATGACTTCCCATACGTCAATCCCCATTTTGTTGCAAAGGATTGCCATCTCGTTTGCAAGTGCAATGTTGATATTCCGGAAGGTATTTTCAAGCAGTTTTTCCATCTCGGCAACAGCCGGACTGGATACTTCGTGTATATCACTGTCAAGAACAGCACGATACATGGTTGCCGCCACTTCGGTACATGCTGGCGTAACCCCACCAACGACTTTTGGCGTGTTTTTCGTATTGAAGTCTTTATTTCCTGGATCGACACGTTCAGGCGAGTATGCTAAAAACACGTCTTTTCCGACAATAAGACCCTTCTTTTCCAGAATTGGCTTGATAAGCTCTTCTGTCGTCCCCGGATAAGTTGTGCTTTCAAGAACGATTAGCGTGCCGGCCATCACATTTTCAGCAATCGCTTCCGCTGAGCTTTTCACATACTCCATATTTGGCTGTTTGTAAATATCAAGCGGCGTGGGTACACAAATCGCAATCGCATCGACTTCTTTAATAAAGGAATAGTCGGATGTGGCCATCAGTTTGTCTGCAGCAACTAGTGCTTCAAGATCTTCTTGGACGACGTCGCCGATATAATTCATCCCCTGATTGACCATTTTCACTTTCTCTTCCTGGAGGTCAAAACCGATGACTGTGAATCCCGCCTTCGCCTTTTCGACTGCCAATGGAAGCCCTACATAACCAAGCCCCACGACACCTATCTTGGCGGTTTTAGCATTCAACTTTTCTAGTAAACTTTGTGATTTTGTTTTGGTCATTGTCATTCGAATCATTCCTCTCCGTCATCTTCACAGATTTGTTTAGTTTTGCGGATTCATAGAAAGCTAGAACAAGCTCGACAGCTTTACGTCCCTCTTCCCCCGTGATTGCAGGTAAACGATCTTCCCTGATCGCTTCGATCATATCTGCAATGATTTCTTCGTGACCTGACTTTCCCCAAGGATTGGATCTTACTTGGTCAATAGTGGTCTCAATCAATTGATCACTCATATCCTGAAGATTCAAAGTTTCAAAATGGAGCGCATTCGCCCCACCTATTTTAACGGTTCCTTTTTCACCGAAAATCGTAATTGACTCTTCGTAATTTCTCGGATAGACCGTTGTTGAAGCTTGAACTGTAGCGAGTGCTCCTGATTGGAAACGAATGATTCCCGTGGAGACATCTTCCGCTTCGATGTCGCGAAAACGGGTTGCTTCCATGCTGAACACTTCTTCGGGCGCTCCCATATACCATAAAAGTAAATCCAAATTATGTATTGCCTGATTCATTAACACTCCGCCGTCATATTCTTTTGTTCCACGCCAAGGAGCTTGGTCATAATAATCCTGACCACGGTTCCAATTGACAATACAGAGCGCATGACTAATTTTACCGAGCAGATTCTGTTGAAGAACCTCCTTCAATTTCATCGCTGCTGGACGGAAACGGTTCGGATGGACAACAGCCAGCTTCACATTTTGTGCCTGTGTTGCTCCGATGATCCGGTCCGTTTCTTCTAAAGTCATCGCAATCGGTTTTTCAACGATGACATGTTTACCATACTTTGCAGCAAGCTCGGCTAAAATTGCGTGAGAGCCGCTCGGTGTACAAATATTAACGATATCGATTGACTCATTTCTCAGCATTTCTTCAATGTCTGTATAGGGAGTGGCATCATGTTCTTCAACATAGGGTTGCATCAACTCCGGTACTTGATCGCAAACCGCCACTAATTTTGCATCTTCGATATTCTTGATGGCCTGGGAGTGCTTCTTTGCTATAAAACCGCACCCAACAATTGCAAAATTCATATAAAACCCTCACTATTCAAATTGAAATTTTAAGCAATCGGAACAACGTCCAGCTCTTTAATCTTTTTTCGGTTCGCCAATCCAATCAGCGTTTCCTTGACCTCTGCGTCACACATTTTAGGGAGTACCTCTAACAGCTCGTTCATCTTCAATGGACTGATTGGGTCTGCCTTGCCAATATAAATCTTGGGAAATACATGCTCGCTTTGTCTTTCATTCTCATTCAACAGTTCTTCAAACAACTTCTCTCCAGGACGAATCCCTGAGTATTCAATGTCGATTTCTTCTTCGCTATAGCCGGAAAGCTTAATGAGATTTTTCGCGAGATCGACGATTTTCACTGGTTCGCCCATGTCTAGGACGAATACTTCTCCACCTACCGCAAGGGTGCCTGCCTGGATAACAAGCCGTGATGCTTCCGGAATTGTCATGAAATAGCGGGTCATCTCAGGATCCGTTACGGTTACTGGACCCCCTTTAGCGATTTGCTGTTTAAATAGCGGGATAACACTTCCGCGAGACCCTAAGACGTTGCCGAAACGGACGGCTGCGAATTTCGTTTTACTCTCTTTTGCCAGATTTTGAACAAGCATTTCAGCAAAACGTTTGGTTGCACCCATGATGTTCGGCGGATTGACGGCTTTGTCTGTCGAAACAAGGACGAAATGAGGAACACCGAATGTGTCTGCCGCTTCAGCTACATTTTTTGTTCCAAAAATATTGTTCTTTACAGCTTCCATCGGCTGGTATTCCATTAACGGCACATGTTTATGGGCCGCGGCATGGTAAATGACATCAGGGCTGTGTTCAGCCACGATATCAAAAATGCGGACCCGATCTTGCACATCTGCGATGATTGGAATGAGTTCCGTTTCTTTCGACACTTTTTGCCGAAGCTCCATGTCGATGTTGTATATTGAACTCTCACCATGTCCTAGAAGAATGAGTTTTCTTGGTCTGAATTCAGTCACTTGCCGGCAGATTTCGGACCCAATCGAGCCGCCTGCGCCTGTAACGAGGATGGTTTTTCCTGTAAGTTTTTCTGCGATTACCTTCATGTCCAGTTCCACTTCTTCCCGGCCAAGGAGATCCTCGATTTTGACATCGCGTATATCATTGACAGATATTTTCCCGGTCATCAGGTCTTCAATTCTCGGAATGGTTTGCGTTTTTACCCCTGTTTTGACACATATCTTCATCAAGTCTGCCATTTCCTGTTTCGGTAAAGACGGAATGGCAACGATGATCTTATCGATGCTGTTGCTTACCACTAACTCCGGAATTTGCTCGGTACATCCGAGTACTTTCACACCGAAAATCTCTAATCCTTTTTTTAAATGGTCATCATCGACAAAGGCTACCGGCTTCATACCTGATTCTGGGTTTTGAAGTACTTGACGCGCTACCATTGTCCCCGCTTGTCCAGCTCCGACCACCAACGTACGTTTCGCTTTCTTCCCATGATGATGCGTCATTGTGTGACGCATTAGTCGGCATGATAATCGTGAACCGCCAATCAGCAGTAGATGAAACACCCATGTGAGAAAAAGCGCCCGCAGGTAAATATCTTGTGTCATGGCAAATTGGACAACCATGACAACGGCTATGGTCCATGTAACAGCTTTGAAAATCGATTTTAACTCGCCGATTGACGCGTAAGTCCATGCTTTTCGATAGAGTCCATATCGCCATGCAAAAAAATGATGCGCAAGCTGGATGACAATAACACTGACGAATAATACTTCATTCGTAAGCACATTAATATTCGGATGCAGGATAAAATAGCCAAAGTAAATTGATAGTAGGACGATTAATGAGTCGACAGCAAATAAAAACGACATCCTTTTCCCGATTGTCATTGCCCTTCCTCCTTCAGAGAATTTGTTCAACATAACTCGTAAATCCTTTACACAATTAACTGCCACCATTTTCTTGAAACTGGTGTTTCTGGTTCTAACATAATAACCGGTTCGTCTTTCAAAATTCGCTCGTTATTTTCAAGGAGAATATCGATCCTGTCAGATCGTTTCTTTTTCTCCAGATAGTAGAGCCCTTCCTTGAACAGGAGTGGTCTGGTATCTAAGTTGTGGACATCCGATCCATATGCATGGATTAGATTTGCCTCGATCAGCTGAAGGGAAAGTTTTTGCACATTTTTCCCAAAATGTCCCGCTAGACTCCCTCCAGTAATCTGTGCCAATGCTCCGTGACGTATCAATCGCTCAAGGCGCTCCGGTTTTTCCGCGATTGCACGGTTCCGTTCGGGATGCGCAATAATCGGGATTATTTCTTTTTCAAGCAATGCTTGAATTACATTCACTGTATAAGCCGGTACGGATTGTGTCGGGAGCTCAAGAAGTAAATAACGCGATTTTGCGAGTGTCATCACTTCATTCACTTGTAACTTTTCGACAAGATTTTCACACAGACGAACCTCCTGCCCTGTGTGGAGGTTCACTGGATAACGTGCTTCTCGCACCACGTCAGTAAGCAAGCGAAGCTGACTTTCAATCTCTTCACAAGACACATGGAAATGCGGACTGAATGCATGCGGCGTCACAATCATATCTGTAATCCCTTCTTTCATCGCTTTTTCCACGATGCCCATCGTTTCTTCTATCGTTTTTGGGCCATCATCCACTCCGAACAGGAGATGGGTATGCATATCAATCATTTGGTTCTCCTCCAAGGTCTACTGAAAGACAAATGATGACTCATTCCTTCACTCTCCTGTTCCGTAATATTGGTAATAGTAATGATCTTTTTCAAGAATGAAATTGTTCAGCAAGGTACCAATAATATTTGCATCCGCTGACTCTAGTGCTTCTTTTGCCTTGACAACACTATTCTTTTCGGTCGTCCCTGAATTAATAACAAGTATTGTACCGTCGCATTTATTTGACAGAATTTGCGCATCCGCTACAGATAGGAGTGGCGGTGCATCAAATACGACAAGGTCATATTTGTCTTTGAATTCCTCGATAAGTGCATCCATTGTTTTGGAGCTTAACAGTTCAGCCGGATTCGGCGGAATCGGTCCACATGTGACGAGTTGTAGCCCCTTGATTCCCGTTTCTTTGACAACATCATCCAAGCTCCATTTTCTTGTCAGTAAATTGGACAGACCGGCAGTGTTCGCCATATGGAATGTGTAATGCATCGTTGGCTTTCTCATATCCGCATCAACAAGCAGAACTTTCCTCCCTTCCTGGGCAAAAACGATTGCGACATTTCCCGCACTCGTCGATTTCCCTTCCCCCGGAGCAGAAGAAGTGAACAGCAAAGTGTTCAACTCCTTATCAGGCATCGAAAAATTGATGTTCGTTCTGACCGTCCGAAATTGCTCAGAAATGATCGATTTCGAGTTGAGATTCGTCACAAGTTTTCTTGCAACAGTTTGAAGCGGCTTCTTAGTCTTTTTGAACATAACCGTCACCTCCCCTTTCTTCCCCATTTTGGTGATTCTTTCATGCCCAGGATATCCTTTTCAGAAATAGGACTAATCAGTCCAAGAATCGGCAAGCCAAGCAGATTTTCGATATCTTGTTCCGTTTTCACTGTCGTATCTAAATAGTCCAGCAGAAATGCAATTCCAGCACCGAGCATTAGACCAATTACTGCAGCAATCGACATATTGAGATACGGATTCGGCTTTACAGGAGAGGGATTTTCCACATAGACTGCTGGCGATAGAATGTTGACATTATCGACATTCATGAGCTTTTGAATTTCCTCTTGGAACACTTCAGCCGTTGTATTGGCAATATCCACGGCAACATGGTGCTCAGGATCTTGTACGCTAATGTTCACGACTTGAGAATTTTGTGCACTATTCACCGTTATTTTCGAATTGAGTGCTGCCGGCGTCGTGTTGAGATCAAGGTTTTCAATCACGATGGACAGAATCGCCGGACTTTTGATGATGACGTTGTATGTATTGATAAGCTGCAGATTTGCTTGGATGTCCTGTGAATTGAACTGGTTCTGTTCATACTTTTGCTGATTCACAAGAATCTGTGTAGACGCCTGGTAAATCGGCGTTAGAACCAGAAAGCTGAAGACTCCTGCTACAGTCACCGCAAGGAGCATTGCAAGCAAAATTAGGACAGCTCTTTTCTTCAGTGTCTTGAACAAATCCTGAAGACTGATTGTTTCTTCCATAGGCTCGGTATCCCCTTTATCGCAATCTCTATTAAATCGACCTCATTCTAGCACATAGTTTGGCAGATTATCTCGTGATATGTCGCAATTTTTTCAAAGTTGAATCAATGGAACCATCACAGTAAAAATGAACCATCAACGAAAATTGACCGATAACCGTTCTGAAGTAATCAGATGCATCAGAATTCTCATTTCAATTATTTATTGGAAATAACTTAGGGTAAATCATGGACCTAATGGAAGAGTTTGCCTCGCAGGTCAAAGGGTACTCTCTTGGATAATATTGGTTATTTCACGGCTTTAAAATTGAAATAACTGTAAAAATAGCCATTTTCATAGTTGAACTTCGATGTGCAAATTTCGTGTTATTTAGGAAATCATGAACAACGGATTGAATGAATGGTTTCTTTTTCCTGTTTATTCATTTTTAACAGTTAATAATTATCAATCTAGCTTGTTATTTGATATGGTTATTGGGATTTTTCTTAACACTACTAATTTGGAGGGAATCTCATGAAAAAGCGAAAAGCATCAAAAAAAGCATTTTTATCCGCTCTATCCTTATCCGTTGCTACAGGGGCACTTGTCGTCTCCGTTCCACTTGCAACAGAGGCAGCTGACAAATCATTTTCAGATGTCAAAGCCAATATGGATCATTATGACAACATCATGGATTTGGTTGAAAAAGGAATCGTTCAAGGGTACGAGGATGGAACATTCAAACCTAACGGTAAACTGACGCGTGCACATGCAGCCAAAATCCTTGCACTGTCTCTTGGATTAGATACTGAAAATGTCAAAGATCCCGGCTTCAAAGATTTGAACAACAAACAATGGCATTACAAATATGTAGCAGCGATTGCAAATGCAGGTTACTTCACAGGTTTTGAAGATCAAACATTCCGTCCCAATACACCGATGACACGCGCACAAATGGCAAAAGTGATTGCTCTCGGTTATAAGCTAGAACTCGATCCAGCTATCGAAAATCCTTTCACAGACGTGAGCAATTCCGCTTGGTATGTCGATCATGTCCGCACGCTCATCAACAACAAAGTGACCAAAGGGAAAACAGCCACAACATTCGAGCCTAACGATACTGTTACACGGGCACAAATGGCCTCCTTTGTCTCCCGTGCAGAAAACGCCGGGAAAGTGGACAAACTTGTACAGGAAGCAAAAACAGAAATCAGGAAAATCGTATTAGAAAATTCGGTCGTTGAATCCGATGGCAAAAAATTAGCAGAAACGAAATTTGATCCTGCTGGAAATACACTGACAATTACCGCGTACGATTTAGATGACGGCTTGCATGCTATCCAAAATCTAGGATTATTCTCGGACAAACTACTTGATCTTGGCGTCAATAATATTCGAGTAGGGACAAACGATATCGTAAATATTGCGAATGACCGTGCTGCAGCGAAAAACGTATTGCAAAAAGAATTAATCGCTCACTTGAAAGAAACGGAAGATAAGACAAATGGGGATCTCGCAGCGGATGACATCAAGGTGACACTGTTCGCCCAAAAAGATGACACTGAGTTCTGGGAAGACTTCAATGTCAACTTGCGAGTTTTTATCCCGAAACAATAATCCTTTTCAAACTGTAAAGACCTCCCAATCCAATTTGGATGGGAGGTCTTTTTCTTATGCATGTATTTTCAACCATTTCATATGATACAATTTGCATATGAAAAAAATAATCGTACTATTCATCCTTCTAGGCATCCTATTCGTTTCATCCGCGCAGACGTATGAGCAACAGTCACTAATTCCGACACTGAAGGAATGGCTGCCGGATAAACCACTTGAAGCCTCGCTATCGAAACTGCAAGTACCTTATTGGGGGAAAACGATTTCCATCGAAGAAAGGGGCTATTATCATTTTGTTGAATTCCTTCTGAGAAAAAGCGCCCATTTCTTCATATTCGGTATCCTTGCCACTGTCATCTATTCGCTTTTACCGAAGCATGCATTCCGTATGTTAACTGCGACGATTATCACATTATTGTTCGCAATTGGCGATGAATATCATCAATCATTAACAGGCGGACGGACGCCGACGGTCAATGATGTCATTCTCGATATGTCTGGGGCCATTACTTTCCTCCTCTTGTTGCGACTGCTACTATGGGTAAAACCAAAACTGCGAAAAAAAGCAAGAATCCACTGACCTTGATGGTCAGTGGATTCTTGCTTTTTACTTATAGGTCCATCGCTTTGCTAATCAGACTGTCGCGACGTTCTTTCTTTTTTACATTGTATTCATCGATGAAGCTTTGAGCGTATGACTTTCCGTAACCGTTCGCCACCAGATCTTTCTCCACCGCTTTGATGACACTATTGAATGCTGCGTCCGTTTGCGCTTCCAATCCGTTGGCAGCATCTACGTACTTATTGTAAAAGTAACCGTAACTGATACTTTCTCCACTTTCCTTCTTATCGATATACTCCTTTTTCGCATGGCCGATCAAGGAATTCAGCTTATTATCCGCTTGCACTTGCAGATTTTCAAATGTGGGCGCATACTTCTGTTTAATCGAAGCGACTGTCGGTTTCTTTTCAGTTTCATTATTACCACGACTTTTCGAACTATCCGCTTTGCCGCGCGTGCCGTCCGAGCCGGTGCCTTTCGATACGGAATCCTGTTTTTTTGCAGCATCGGACTTCCCTTCTTCCATACCACTATCTGCAGTAATTCGGTCGGAGGTCGTATCCAATTTGCCGGCTGTATCCACAGTCGAACCTGCCGTCTTGGAATCGGCTTCTTCAGAATCCGTCCCCTTCTGTTCTTCATCCAACGTAAGCTTACTTCCATCAGGCAACTCAATCTCATATGGCACCTTAACTATTTTCTCCACCTCTTCGTCCGCCACATCATATTCCTTGAATTTGATGACATACAACAGGTAGCTTGCTGCAACCAATAATACAATTACAAATACCAATGAGAAAATCTTCAGTTTTTTCTTCATACATTCCCCCTGCAATTTTGTCGTATGTTTACCAGTCTAGCAGAAAGGTAGAATAGGATGTAGCGACTTAGGTAATATTTAGCAAAAAGGGTCGTATGGATGTGGGTTCATTTTTGAACATGTTGTTTACTTTACTCTCGCATGATTATTCCCCTTACAATTTTAGTAGTATAGTCACCGAAGTGGACTTTCCCCACCAAGGTCACTGCGAAAGAAAGCCCGCCATGTCTCTAGACATGGCGGGCTTTGTTAATGATGATTATTTTGTTTTAAATTCAAATGTGTACTTGTCGTCAAATGCTTTGCCATCGATAACACCTTTCACCTTGAATTCGATTGATCTGTTTTCTAAGATACTCAGCTTCGTACTGCCTGATAATCCAACTTTGGCTAATGCTTTTTTAATTACTTCATCAAAGTCTTGGTTATTATTGATATCGTCCTTCGCCAATGTAACCTTTCCTAGTGAAGTTCGATACGTTACTGTTGCTGAATTAACAACAGTTCCATTTGCTTTGAAAGCATCAAACACTTCTTCTGCTGCTACACTGAATTCATCAAGTGTACTTGCAGGATCTTTAATTTCGACTTTAAACTTTTTCCCTGCCAATTTTATCTTCACAGCACCATCTGCCGCTTCATTTCCTTTTTCGAGTTGGTCGCGAAGCTGATCTCTCAATTCAGCATTTCCTTTTGACGTTGAACCGTCAGGAGAACCTTGGTCAGGTTGCCCGTTGATTTTCTCGATTTGTTCTTTTACGTTGTCATAGTCTTGGACGATGTCTTTTGTCGGGATTCCTCTTGGAAAAACGAGATTTCCAATTTTAGCATCCGTGCCAAGGGTGATTTTTGAGTTCTTTGTTTTGACGTGTAGTTCGTCGACTTCCGCATCGATGATCACATGTTTAGCCTTTGTAGTTACAGTTACATTCGGAACTTCAAGATTTTTCAAGGCGATATAATCACCATTTACCGTGATATCACCTGCAAATGTTGCATTTTGACCATCTAGTGTTAAATTTTTTCTAGCAGTCCCGTTTGCATGGAGTTCGATTGAACTGACTGCTACGATTACGCCTTTTTTCACCGTGTATTTGACTTTTGCACCTTTCAGTACGTCCAGATTCTCTGCGTTGAATACTTTTTGCAAGTCAGCATGGAGTAAGAATGTCCCATCTGATAACTCGATTTTATTATCCGCAATACGAATGACTTTTGCGCCTTTCTTTTGCGCTACCTTTTCACTTCTGTTGATGAACGAAGCGACTTGTCCACGTGTAACGAATGTATTCGGTGAGAATGTCGTTTCGGTTGTTCCTGTTGTGATTTCTTTAGCATATAAGGTTTGAATGTAACTTGTAGACCATTGTTTGTCGTTAATATCTTTGAATGGTAGATTCGAAAGTTCTTCTTCAAGATCGTATCCTATTACTAGCATTTGAGCAGCATGTGCGCGCGTCAATTTTCCTGTTGGTCTAAACGTATTGTCTTCATAGCCGTTAATAATACCTGCATTAACGAGTGCAGCGATATGCCCATAATATGGATGGCTCTTTGGGATATCCTTAAAGCCTGGATCAATTACATTTTCCGTGTCCAACTCTAAAGCAAGTGCCATGACTTTAGCGGCATGTGCTCTGCTGATGTTTTCATTTGGACGAAATGTACCATCATCATAGCCTTTAATTATGCCCCTTTCTACTAAGTTCGAAACTGCTTCATTGAAATGATCCACCGGTTTAACGTCTGTGAACGATTTTGCCGCCTCCGTATAAGTTGGCACGGCTGCTACAAGTACCCCTGTAGCCATGGTTGTTGCTAATGTTGCTCTAAATAATTTTTGATACGCGCTTGAATCCTTTTTCATCTTCTAACCTCCTAGTAGTATTTACTAAAATTTCTTTCAAATCGTATCCTATCACATTCATAGATGCATTCACCATTTTTTATCGTGAAATTATTTATACTAATGCAAAAATAATGACTTCGTATCATACACGCTTCGGGGAACAATTACACCCTTTTCTACAAAATCACCGACAAATTCGATGTTTTCGTTAATTCAAAACACCTAGCGGGGAATGGGTGTAAATGAATATTTTTTGGACGTATGTGAAGAAGGCATAAATAACCATCGAAAATAAAATTTTGGTTACGATTGATGTCACTTATACAAGAAAATTATAAATATGTGATTGGTATTGAAACTTCAGGCTTACAACTTTAGTTATTGGGTATAAAGGAACTAACGTATTCAAATTAATTAAAGTTCATATTTATGTTGCTATAAGTGTAGCAACTATTATGTTTATTTTACAAAATAATTCCGCAAATAGAAGGAGTGATGAACCCGAAGGTATCGACTATGACAGTTGCGGCCATACGATCGAATACAACAAATCGATTGGAAGGGAGAAGGAAAAGCATGGGAGATCAATAACGCCTCGGCGTTATTGCGTCCGGATTTTGAATTGAGCTTGCTCAATTAACTCCTTTCAAAATCTGTGACATCCGCCGGAGGCTTGGGCCAACAGGATGTTGGTCACTCAGGCGTTGCCAATCAAACAGCGAAGGGTTTGATTTGCCGTATTTCTGCGTTTTTTTGCAGAAATTAAGGCACTTTCATTCAGGAGACTTCTGCTGAAGCAAGTTAAATTTATTAAAATTGCAGTTATCTATTTTGTAATTGGTGTTTCGCTCGGCATGTATATGTCCATGTCCCATAATCACCTCTTAACGCCCGTTCATGCACATATTAACCTTCTTGGCTGGGCATCCTCGGGACTCGTGGGAATCATATATGTCCGATTTCCAAAAGCAGCGACAACCACAATCGCAAAAATTCACTTTTGGTTGTTCAATATCGGACTTCCTTTCATGATGATCGGGTTAGCCCTACTCTTACATAAGAAAATAGAATCGCTGTACGGTTCAAGTTCGAAAAAATCTTGAATCAGCGTACCTAAACCTTCAATCCCTTTCCGCATGTCTTTTTTCCCGTGGATGATATAGATGTTTCGGACCTTAGAATCATGATGGTTTGGTTGATGCTCTCCTCAACGTCATTTCGAAAGATGATTTCTATATGTGCGAGTATAATTGTACAAAACCCGGAGAAAATTGCAGATACCTTAGGCTTGTCGGTGTTTGCTATAGGATGTAATGTTACGGGGACGATGACTGAGTGTTTTTGCGGCATGAAAAGCACCTCCTATAAAATAATATGTTTATCGTATCAGGAGGTGCTTCATGTTTATATGCGTTGTTTGATTACGGGCTTACGTTTTACTATCTATTTAAGTTTGAAAAATAATTTTAACGCCCAGTCTCTTATTTGAATACGAATTATTTAGCTAATTATTAGTGGGCTTGACCACTCCTGAACTTTACACTTTGTAATCAAAAGAAAAAGCCCCACGATCGATTTCTCGATCGAAGAGCCAATTTCTGTGGTGTCACTCACAAATGTCAGAGTAGTGTCTGAGTTGTTTGAGTTACTGGCACCGAATGTTAATGGATGGACTTTTTGAAGGGGCAACCTTCAGTTTTTAGCGGAAAACATTGTCGGTAGTTAGGTTAAGATGCACAGTGTCTGCATCGAAATATTGTACTCCCAGGTAATACTTGCCTACTCGATAAACGTCCAAATGAGTTCCGTAACTTAACACTTCTTTGCCGAATTGTTTTCTGAAAAACGGTCGTAAGTCCTTCCTGTTGCCGTGCAGATCGGAGGTTCGGAAGATTCCCCGCACTTTGGCATTTGGTTTAATTGATTTGCTGAAGTCATTATTATAATAGAAGCCGTACATTCCAACCGCTGTATAATAGAAATTATAGTGCTCGGCCATATCCTGCCAAGCATATGGATCTTGAACAGCGGATTTCAAGTTGGAAAATGACATACCAAGGGCTCCTGGAACCCATTTCAACTGACCTTTCTTTGCCAATGAAGCAAAGGTGCTGTCAAAATAGACGACTTCCTTAACGGAGCCGTTTACATACAGCTGATAAAATTTCGATTTATAAGACCCGGAATGTTTACTGGCTGTAGAACCATCATAATATGGACTATAACCTTCAATCCCAATTTCAATAATGCTTGGGGACACAAATCTGGCATGCATGGCCGCACCATCGCCATTGAATGTTTTATTCATGAATATCTTTCCATCACGATTCACACCAATCACTTCAACTGATTCCGTCCCGCCTGCTCCAGTTTTGTAATAAAGATAGGTGTCATTATTTTTTGTCACTGTGAAACTTATCTCACTACTCATCCATCCGCCAACACCTTGCCAAAATACACGGTTTTCTTTTTTTATGACTGGCTCTTCATTTGGCGTAATATCGATTACTAATGAGTTGCTGAGTTTCATGGGGAACTTCGACTTTTCAGAGTGCAATGAAAAAGACTTGTATACTTTTTCATTAGTTGTAGCACTAACTATGCTTCCAGTCATCAACAACAGTGATGTAGTGGCGATGAAAAACATAACTAATACTTTGATAATTTTGCTCATAGAATTCTCCTTCACTAAACAAATTTAGGTTATAACCGTTGAATTTTTGTTTCAAAGATTTTACTAGCTAAACAAAACTCTCTAAAAATATATTCAACAGGTCTGCGAATCGCAACTTTCCTCCTGATTCTATTATACTATAAATTGATTAGAAGGGAATAACCTGAACTCAATAGATGCAAACAGAAAAGCCCCACAGAGATTCTATGAAAGTTATCTGAATTGTATCAAGTACCTGGCACCTGAACAATATGTAAACGAGTCCGCTGGCATCTCGTTGAGTGGTAACAATTTCACAAGATACAATCACTGCCATGTTGCCATACAAGACGACACGAGGAGTAAATCCACAAATAATCTACTGGAGCTTCATTCAATTGTAGATCCTCTAGTATCAACTGTAACTGTGGATCCTACTTGATACCTTGAACAACCCCAACAACATGATTTTCACCTGCTTAGCCAGAACTTGTTTCTGATATTCATCCCTCCCTTCACCATTAACCATTTCAACTGCTCTGCTTTCTCTCCATACTTCTTCATCTACAATCCCTCCAATTAAAATAAGCCCTACCTCCGTTGATGGAAGTAAAGCTGTAATCATTGATTCGGAATTATAATATATGAATGAAAGAGTAGTAGAAGCAAAAAAACAACCAACCATCCCGAAAGATAGTTGGCTATTTTCTATATTCGAATTTTAAATTCTAACACTAGATTACTAGACCCACTCAAAAAAAAATAATAAATGAGTTGTCAGAATCGTGTTGGAACTTGGTATCCGAACTTAATCCTAAATTAGCGAGTTGCAGTAACCGTGTTTACAGTAGAAATTGTATTTCCTGCTGCATCCGCACCAGTTGTTGTACCTGTAGCTTTAACAGTAACTGTTCCAGTTGCAAAGCTTACGTCTGATGATTTGATAACCAATTGATTATTCTTTTCACCATTTGCAACTGAAAGACCAGAAGCAACAGTAGCACCATCTACAGCAACAATAAAGTCGCCAATTACAGGTTGAGTTCCTGTACCAGTAGTTGTGCCATTAATACTTTCACTGAATGTAAGAACTATGTCACCTGTTGTATTGATAATAGCTGATGTAATCTCAGGTTTTTTAGTATCAGTTAGAGTAACAGTAGAATTCACAGTATCAATAGTAGCTGAAGAACCTACAGCTTGAACACCAGAAATAGTTAGTATCTGTGTAGCAGAATTATCAATTGATCCTTCTGGTAATTGAATAGAAACTACTTCATTTGCTGCGTCGATTGTTAATAATGAACCAGCTGGTAGTGCAGCACCGTTTAACTTATAGTTAGATGCATCAGTTGCTGAACCAGCAACATTTCCACCCTTAACTTTTGCTGTTCCAAAAGTTACAGTAATTAAGTTTGTGCTATTTGCTGTTGCTGAAGTTAATGTTGGTTTAACTGTAGCTGAACCAGTGATTACAACTTTAGTAGAGAATGCAGCAGATGTATTTGGTGTAAATGCTGTGTCGGTAACAGCAGCTGCCGATACATGTAAAGTATAATTTCCATTAGCAAGTGCAGCCGTTGCATTATCAATAACAACTGTTTTAGATCCAGCTGCTACAGCTTCAACAGAACCAGCAACGACAGCAACTGTTTGACCAGTAGCATCATTTACAATCGAAAGTGCTGGTTCGAATGTACCTGCAGCACCAGCTGCTTCTGCTTTAAGAACTTCATCAAATGTTAATGTGATTTTTCCTGTATTTGCATTGTACTCTGATTTAACTAACTTTGGTGCAACTGTATCCTTAGTCAAAGTTAACTGAGTTGATTTAGATTGTCCTAAATTTAAAGCAACATCTTTATAACCATTTAAATTAACTGTGATTTTCTCTGTTGAAGAGTTTGCTCCATATACAGTAGGTACTACTACTTTGAATGTAATTCCATCTTCCGTAGTAACTGTAAGTGGCGTAACTGCAGAGCCATCAGATTTATTAACTGTTAGACCCAACTCAGCTGCAGTTGGTGCGTTAGCAGTATAAGCTAATTCTTCAGAGAATTTCACATTAAATGTTTTTTCGTCAACTGCAGTTACAGAAGATACTGTAGGTGCAACTGTATCAGTAATTACTGAATATTGTACTGAACCTGAATATAAGTTCATTGCATTTCCAGCGAGGTCCTCTGCTCCAGCTACAACTACAGTATAATTTTTACCTGCTTCAAGTGCTGCTGCACCGGTGAAATTTGATTTAGCTACAGTTATTTTTGTATCTCCTGATGTAGGAGTTACTGTATGATCTTGACCATTAATTACTACAGTAGTAGCTGTTGCATTAAGTTTCTCTGAGAAAGTAACAACAACATCCCCGTTCACTGATTGTACAGAAGTTACAGTTGGTTTTACTTTGTCGTTAAATTGGAAAGTAGAAGTTGAAGCTTGCTTCAGACCTTCTCCTTTTTCATTAAGTACGCCAGTACCGACAGTTACATCATATCCAGTTTCATTAGCTAACACTGCTGCACCATCTAATGTTAAAGTAGCTGACAAACCATCAGCAGCTAATTTAGAAGTAACATTAACTGCTGCACCACCTGTAGGCTTAACAGTAATATTACCAGCATCTGTTGCTACCGACCATTCTGCAGTTGCTTTAGTAACTTTTTGATTAAAATTTACTTTAATCTCTTTAGCGTTAATCGCACTTACCGATTCAACTTTAAGTTCTCCAGGCACAGATGGTTGTGTTATTACATCTTTAGCTGGAACTCCAGATGCCATAAGGTCAGCATCTGACAATGTAATGATGTTCGTACCTTTGTACGCTAGTCCATCAACTACTACATAAACGTTTGAGTTTGCTAACCATTTACCTTTAGCAGAAGTTGAAAGGTCTTGGAACTGTGATAATGTAAGGGTTTCATTTGTGCTTGTATTATAAACTCCTGGTGCTACAGTATCATTTTCTGCAGCTGAAGCCATTACCGGCGTAAGCGCAGATGCTGCAACGATAGCTGCCATTGAGTATTTAAATCCTTTTTTCACTTTGTTACCTCCATTTGTGTAGATAACTAGCCTACAAGCCTAATAATCTATTAGGCTTGTAGACGTTGTTATCATGATTTAGTGTGTAGTGAATAATATTATTACTTAACACCTTTGTCAGTTAGGTTTAGTGATGCTGTCTTAGTTTCACCATTCACAACATATTCAACAGTTACAGAAGTATGTTTGCTTGAACCAAGACCTGTGTATGAGAATTTCCCATCTGCATTAACAGTCACAGTAGCAACCTCTTGATCTTCTTCTAATGGAAGGACAGAGATTTTAACTTCTGATACATTGCCGATATCCGCTGTAGCAATAGTTCCTGCAACGTCAATGTTTGCAAGTCCTAGAGCTTGTGAAATCGTATTTGCATAAGATTTTTCAGCTGTTGTGATTTCGAAATCAGCTGGAGTTTGATTTTCTTCTTTCAATTCTTTGATTTTCGCTTCAGCAGCTTCTAGTTTTTCAACAGATGCTTTTGCAACGCGATCTTTTTGTGAAGAAGTCAATGCATTGTAAGCATCACGTGCTTTTTTAACATCTGCTTCGTCAGCAAGTTTGATGTTAGCAGCTGTAGGAAGTGCGTCGATTAGAGCAGTTACTTTTGCTACTTCATCTTTAGTTTGTTCTGCTTTCAAACGATCGTACTCAGCTTTAGTGATTTTCTCGTAAACGAAGTACTTAGCGAACTCAGAACCTTTTTCGTCATAAAGAACTGTTACTTTAATGTTCTCACCACGAAGGTCGCTCAATGCTTTTGTTGTGATATCTGTTTTATCTGATCCGTTAAGAACTAGACCGTTGCTAACAAGACGAGCTTTCTTTCCATCAGCAAATGTAACTTCTCTACGGCCAGAATCTACAGAATCAACGATTAGATCTTTAGCAACGAATGAAGAAGTAGCTGATTTGATACCGTCTACAACGTCAGAGTTGTCTTTATCGAACTCAAGTACAACAGTTGAACCTTTTTCAACGCTGTCGAATTTCACTTCGTCAACTTTGTAAGTTTTCTTAGCTCCATTAACAAATGCTGTGATTTCGATGATTTCTTTATCAGAATTACGAAGTACATTTGTAATAAGCGCTGATTCTTCTACTGTATCTTGTGCACTTGTTTGTTTGATTACTAGAGCGATAACTTCATTGTCATCGTTGTAGATGTAGTAAGATGAAGTGATATCTGAACCTTTATATTCGCTCCATGTAGTCACTTTTACATCTTTCTCATCGATTGTACCGTTAGATGCTGCTTTTTTCGCATCAAATACAACAGTGTTGCTTAGTAGACGCTTACCGCCAACGTAGTTGTCTTTAGCTTCTACAACGCTAGTTGTTGTACCGTAACCTTCTTTAGCAGATGTGCTTGTGAAGAATTCAAGTTCTTTAACAACGCTAGCATCGTCTAGTTTGAAGTTTACAACTGTACCAGCTGCTTTAAGCGCGATTGTTTCTTTTACGCCAGTTCCGCTAGTTAATACGAGTTGTGTGTCGTTGTGTGAGATTTTCCACTCATCTGACTCGTCAGCGTTTTTATCGATTGTGTAATCTTTACCGTTGATAACGATTTTCTTCAACGTTTCTAGATCGATTTGATACAATTTGTCGTCGCCGTCTTGGTTGACAGTTTCGAACTGAGCAACAGATTTACCAAAGTCAGTTTTCACTTTGATGTCTTCTGTTAGGATAGAAGTTTTTGTGTTTTTCGCAACATCAGCAGTATCTCCGCCAACGTAAACTAGGTTACCAGCACGGTCAAGATACAATGTAACGTCACCAGCTGCCTGAAGTTCTTCTGCAGAATCTTCATCGATGTATTCTAGTCTGTCGCGGTCATTCAAGAATACAGCGTTAGCGTAGTCTTTCTTGACGAATTTGTCGCTTTCTGCTTTATCATGAACGAAATCATATGTTTTTCCGTCTACACGGATAGACTCTAGGAATGTGTCAGTGATTTTACCTTTCACTGTGTTGTTGAATACTTCTGCAAATCCATCTTTATCATCTGCATCGTTGCTGAAGAACAAGATGTCGCCTTTTTTAACATCGTCAAGTGCGATCACTTTGCCGTCTTTGATGATTGTTGCATCTTTAGCGTTGAATGAACCAGAAGCATCGCCTTCAACACCAACGATTTCTTTACCGTCAACTTTGTCAACAACTAAGAATTCGTTAAGGCTATAAGCGCTCACGTATTCAATTTCGCCAGCTTTGTCGTAACCAACTTTTGCGAAGTTGAAACGTTTTTTAGCAAGGTCAGATGGGATTTCGCCATTGCTTGTTGTAACTTCTTTACCGTCAACATAGATTTTGAACTTGTAGTCATCGTTTCTATTGTTGCCAGTATACTCATCGTCAGAGATATCAACTTTTTTGTCTGCAGTTAGAAGTTTGATTGTATCTTTATCGTCGATTTCAATCGCATCGTATACTGCAGAAGCAGATTGGATTTCATATTTTACTAGTTCTTTATCGCCATTGTACCAAACGCGTACTAGTTCACCGATTGCACCTTGGTAGTCAAACTCAGTGTCTTTTAGTACTTTAACAGTTACAGAGTTTCCTGTTTTGTCATCGACAGCAGTGAATTTGTTATTCGCTACATCGATGTCAACGATACGAGCTTCAGAGAATAGTGGACGGTTGAATACGAACGTCAACAATTCGCCGTTTGCTTTAACAGAGATGTCATAATCTGTTACATACTCAAGAACGATGTCGCCTTCTCTTGGTTGGAAGAGTTCAACTTGTGCGCTTTTACCGTCAGCAGCAAGTTTCACTTCACGTACACCGTACGTATCGCCAGATTTTGAGTTTCTGATTTGGATATCAGCTGGATCAAGACCAGTTGTTACCGGTTTGCTGAAGTTAATTTGTAGGAATTGGTTCGTGTCGTTCAAACCAACTACGTCTAGAATGCGAAGTTCTAGTGCAACTTCATCAAGGTTAGCAGTTCTGTGAAGGAATGATGCGAATTGACCACGTGTAGTCGTTCCTTTCGGGTTGAACACAGGAGCTGCTGGGTTAGTGATATCATAGTAATCCAGCACATCTATGTAAGGACGTGCTTCAGCTTTTGCTGTTGCAAGGTCTGTTACATCGCGTTTGAAGTCTTCGCCTTTCACAGTTTCAACAAGGTCTGTTCCGTTGATTGCATCGTAAGCGCGAACAAGAACCAATGCCATGTTTTCACGCGTGATGTTACCATTTGGATCTAGTTTACCGTTGTTACCTTGGAATACACCATGGTCTGCTACTAATGCAGCATATTGAAGCAACTCGTTGTTAGAGTTAGAGTTTAAGTCTGTGAAACGTGGGTTCGTTTTGTAGTCTGTTGGAACTTCGTTTCCAAGAGATACAAGCCATTTACCCATCATTTTAACAACGTCAGAACGTGTTAAAACTTTGTTTGGTTGGAAAGAACCGTCTGGGTAGCCTGAGATGATGCCTAGATCAGATAGTGCATCGATTGCTACTTCGTGCGTATTCCCTTTTGTATCTTTGAAATCTGCCGCGCTTGCTACTGGTGCTACTGCGGATGCTACTAGAGCAGCTGATGCAGCGCCAAGTAAAAATTTGCTGTACTTCGATGGTTGGTTAGCCATTGAATAATTTCCTCCTCTTAGATAGAAATAAAATTTGTCTACTACTTTCACGGCAAAATGAAAGTTAGAAGCCATTACACAGTAAAGTATAGATATTTGCGACAAGGATGTCAATTACAAATTAGTAATATCGTAAAATCCATACTGTAGGATATGAGATTACCGAGTCGCTTATATTATTCTAGCGTATTTTAGATATATATCAAGTGTTTTACTGTTATTGGATTAATGTTACAAAAAAATTTCTTTTGTATAGGAGTTATGACGGGTGCCTGTGTTTTCTGGCTATTTAGCGTGGTATAAGGGAAAAGCATGATTGCGAGGTAGAAATGGATGCGTTATGGAGTTCGCAAAAAGTTCATTTTTTTGTCACTCGACTTGTCTTGTAAAATAGTAGGTATCTCTTCTATTTCAAGATAAAACAAAAAGGCTTGAACAGATGGGAACTGTTCAAGCCTTTTTGTGTGGTCAACCAACCGATTTCGACCTGCGTGGCGTTGTTATATGCTTTAGAGGAAATTATCCTTACAATTCGTATTCTAGCACCTAATCTACTAGATTACAAGTGCTCAATTATCATTTCCGGGAAAAAACTTCTAATAAAAATTTCGGAAGGTTCATCTGCCGCTTGAGACGGCTCGGTTCTTTCAGTAAACGGTAGAGCCATTCCGCCCCGAAACGTTGAAATATGGCAGGTGCGCGTTTGACGTTCCCAGCAAGTACATCGAAAGAGCCCCCCACGCCCTGATAGAGGATGGGGTGCAGCTCGTCTCTATACTTTTCGATCCATTGTTCTTGTTTCGGTGAACCCATGGCGACGAATAGGATATCCGGCTTCGCTTGATTGATCGTCTCGATGACTTTGCGCGTGTCTTTTTCGTAACCGTCTTGTGTTCCGGCAACGATTAGATCCGGGTAAGTGTCAAGCAGCTTTTGGGCCGCCTTCTCTGCGACGCCTGGCTTGGCGCCGTATAAGAAGATGGCCTTCTGTGTACGTGCCGCTTCCCGAACGATGCGGTCCATCATATCGACGCCCGTCACGCGGGAGGTGATATTGCCTTTTTGCAGCTTGGACGCGATAATGACTCCGATGCCATCCGGGATCTGGAACTCGGCCCGATTCAGGAGCGCTTTCAGTTCCGGATCTTCTTTCGCTTTCATGAGCTTTTCCGGGTTGATGGCAACGACAAGCGATTTCTTTTTCTCTTCGATGTTCTGGAATACTTTCGGGATCAGCTCATCGTAGTTTTCCGTGTTAACTTGAACACCTAAAATTTCTTCTTTCATATAGAAGAGTTTCCTTTGTGCTTCCCATCACCGAGTTTGAAGAAACGGAAGCCTGCACGTTCCCATTTGTCTCGGTTGAGAGCATTTTTCGTATCGAGGACGAGCGGTTTCGTATCGCCGGTGTTCAGCATTTCGGGATTAATATTTTTGAACTCGTTATGATCGGTCGTTAGGATGATCAAATCGACGTCTTGAACTGCTTGTCCGAGCGATTCTTTTTGCGTTGGGTGCTGCATCTCTTTAATATGCGGATCAAATGATGTCACGGTTAACCCGATGTTTTCGAGTTCTTTGATCACTTCCGTGGACGGGCTTTCCCGCATATCATCGACGTTTCCTTTGAACGCCAGGCCGAGAATTGCTACCTTGCCGTTTTCGATGCCTTGCTCTTCCAATAGCATTTTCGCTTTTTGGGCTGTGAACTTCGGCATGCCATCGTTTGTCAGGCGTGACTTCTTGATGATGTCGGCTTTGTCTGGGCTTAATTCCACTAAGAACCATGGATCGACGGCGATGCAATGTCCCCCTACCCCAGGTCCCGGCGTATGGATGTTTACTCGCGGATGGAAGTTAGCGAAACGGATCGCTTCCCAAATGTCCACGTCGATCGTTTCCGCGATTTTCGCGAGTTCGTTTGCGAAGGCAATGTTGACGTCGCGGTACGTGTTTTCCATGACTTTGACGAGTTCGGCTGTTGTCGCGTCTGTCAGGTGGATTTCCCCTTGAACGAACGTTTTGTATAGTTCTTTCGTCATTTCAGCCGATTTCGGTGTAATCCCGCCGACGATGCGGTCGTTATTGATAAGCTCTTCGAAAATCTTACCCGGGATGACACGTTCCGGTGAGTGCGAGACGAATAGTTCTTCACCGAGTACGAGGTTGGATTTGCGAAGTTCCGGCAACATAACGTTTTCAACCGTTTTCGGTGGAACCGTCGATTCAAGAATAACGAGTGCGCCTTTTTGCAAGTATGGAACGATGGAAGCCGTCGCTTGACGGATATATTCCAAGTTCGCCGTGTTGTCCGGGTTGATCGGAGATGGGACGGCAACGATGTAGACTTCCGCTTCTGTCGGTGCTGTCGATACGGTGAACATCCCTTCGTCGATGGCTTGTTCGAGACGTTCCTGAAGACCGTTCTCTTCTATATGAAGTTGTTTATTGGCGATCATATTGACCGCTTTTTCGTTAATGTCGACGCCGTGTACGCGCACGCCGCTATTGGCGAACATGACGGCTGTCGGCAGGCCGATATAGCCGAGTCCTACGACACATATGTTTTTCGTCATTGGTATGTTCCTCTCTGTTGGATGGTGCTTGTCCTTGTAAACATCTGTTGATTATACCATAACTGCTTTGGTACTTGCGAGTGCCTGCTTATTGTATGGCCTAACAGTGTCCTTAACGGGAACCTGTTACCGTGATCGGTGTGAATGTGCCTTGTTTCACGGTGCGGCCTTTCGTGTTCTTGGCGCCCGGGTGGACGACGAGCATATAGGAGCCGCCGACTTGCAAGTTTTTGTTCGGGATGACATCGAGTATGTCATCGTAGTTGTTCTTCAATTGAATCGGGACGGCCACGCCGCCCAATTTTACAAGCTCTACCGTATGGGACGTTTGCTTGTCCAAAAAGTTCATCGGCTGGGTGAACTGGACGTGAAAGATTTTATCGGTCGCGACGTTTTTCAGTTCGACCGTCTTGCGATAGCTCTTTTTAGTGAATGATGCATTTAACAGCCGCTGATGCATCGTGGTGAGTTCGTTGTCGGGTGTTGTTTTGATCGTCGGCGTGATGCCTTTCTTATGGACGATCGTTCCTTTCGGGCCTGTGAAATTGCCGATGGTCAGCTTGAGTGCCGAACCGTCATCGAATTCAAAAAAGGTTTGGACACTCCCCTTCCCTTTTGTCGTCTCGCCGACGATTGTTGCGGCATTGGTGTCATGCAGCGCGGCTGCGACGATTTCAGAAGCAGAAGCGGAATAACGATTGACCAGTAAATACGACTGCTTCGGGAATTTCGTTTTCCTCGGAAACGGCTTGATCGTTTCTTTGCCTTCCCGCGTCAGTAGATGATAGGCGTCTGTCACGCCTTGGTAGAATCCGAGAAGCTGTTCGGCACTCTCCACATAGCCGCCGCCATTGTAACGGAGATCGACGATGAGTTCAGTCGCACCGGCTTTTTTCAACTTCAGCCAATGCTGCTCCACTTTTGAACCGAGATCCGTGGAGAACGTGGTGATTTTCATATAACCGACATTGCCGTACAGCATGGAAGAGGTAACCGCAGGCTGGTTTTCAGTATCTGCTGCTGTCGCTTGTTGCTTGGGAGTGTCTTCCGCAACATGCCCTATATAAGCGCGGTACTCCTCTGCCGACAGATAACGGGAATATTCATCCAAGGAGCTCATAATCTCCTCTACCGTTGACATCTTGTCCAAGTTTTTTGGCATGTCCCCATAATAATACGTTTCAACGAAAAATTTAATATCCTCAACGGTATCCGCTTCGGCGAATGGTGTGAATAGGAATAGGGAAAAGACTGTAAGAAGTGCTATTTGAAGGTATTTCATTCGAATGGTCCCCTTTCGCGGGTTTAGTTTCTATCTGTATTATAAACCATACCCGCGATTTAGGTGATAGATACATAGTGCTGGGGATTTTGTTGTGTTTTTTGGGTGGGTGGTCGTTGGTTTGTTTGGTGGGAGCGGTGGTTGATTGAGCGGGTGCCGTGGGGTGTTGAGTTATTTCGTTATGAAGTTGATGTTCATTACGATTTTGTTGTCAATCATCTTTTTCCTATTGAAAAAGAAATAACCGTCCCTCCCTACCAAGGTTTGACGGTTATTTCTGCCATCGGACCAACCGCTCTTCTTGCGGGTGGCAGTTGCTGGGCCTAGTGTTAGCGCACTCGGTCTTTTTAGGTTATGCGTTTCTACGTTCAGTGTATCGCATCCTGTAGACTTTTCAAGATTGTGGAGTACCAGTAGATGGCACCGAGTTTCATTTTTGAGTAAACAGGTGAACCCAGTAGGTCGTTCCGCTGGTGTCTGTGGCGTAGCCTGCGCCGATGTTGGTGAATTTGGTGTTGATGATATTGGCGCGATGGTCGGTTGAGTTCATCCAACTATCGACCGTGGCTTTCGGTGTGGTATAGCCCTGGGCGATGTTTTCGCCATAGCCTGTCCACGTGTAGTTAAAGCTGTCAAGCATTTGGCTGACAGATCCATATGTCGGAGACTGATGTGCGAAATAGTTATTGTTCGCCATGTCTTCCGCTTTCTTCTGAGCGATGGCAGCTAATTTTTCATCTTGGACGAGTGCTTTGGCGCCGAGTTGTTTCCGCTGTTCATTGACCAATTGGATGGTTTGGGTCTGGTTGTCCACGACGGGTGCGGGTGGCTCAGATGCTTTCTTCTCTCGGTATTTGCGTTGTTGTTGGTCATAGTAGATAAGCCCTTTTTTGCGGTCCTGGTCGAATTTCGTTGTCCGGTCGACGAATGCAGCCATTTGTGCTCGGGTGACATTGCCGTTCGGGTTATAAGTGCCGCCTGGCGGTGTGGTGGTGACGCTGATTTCGGCGAGCGTTATGATATAGCCATAATATTGGTTGATCGTCCGGACGTCTTCGAATCGGATATAGTCGTTGTCGTCGACGATGATGTCGTAGCCGATGACGAGCATTTTGGCCATTTGCGCACGGGTGAGCGGCTCATTCGGACGGAACTGGCCCCCGTCTGTGAAGATGCCACGTTCCGTCAATGCACGGATATGGTCGTAGGCACCATGCGCTGGGCTAACGTCCCGGTATTGCGGTTTGAAATGCGCAGATGGTTTGGCATTGATGGCCAGTGCAACGATTTTGGCCGCTTGGGCACGGGTGACGGGCTCGTTTAGCCGATAGGTACCGTCCGGATAGCCGTTGATCAGCCCACGTTTGGATATATTGGTGATGGCGTCATGCGCCCAATGTGTGGACGGAACATCTTTGAAAGTGGCAGCTTGGGTAGCCGGTTGAAGTGAGAATAATAGAGTTGCCGATAGAATGACTGTTGCAATGTGTTTTTTCATGAGATTCCCTCCTTTTGTGCAACTTTTTTGAAATCAAAATCGTTTTGCTTCTATTAAATTGTACTATTTTAGTAGTTACGTAGTTATAGGGATTTTGGGGTGATGTTGGGCATGGAGATGTGGGGATGGCGTTGGAACTGAAAAAATTCAATACAAAATGCCTATTTTGGTAGCTAGAGTCAAATCGTTGGGAAGTTGATAAAGAAATAACCGCCCCCTTCCAAGGTGTGACGGTTATTTCTACTGTTGGAGGAGAATGGTGTCAGTACCTGGTACCGGATGTTCGGTCACCGAGCCATTTTTCCATTCGATCCATGGCAATTTCGAGTTGGTCGAAGGCATAGGCGTAGGAGATGCGGATGTGTCCTTCGCCGTAGGATGTGAAGGCGGTGCCTGGGACGACGGCGACACGGGCTTCGTCGAGCAGCGTGTGGGCGAATTGGTCGGCGGTCATGTTGGCTATTTTAATAGAAGGAAACATATAAAAGGCGCCGGTCGGTTTGACGGTCGGAAGGCCCATATTGGTGAGACGGGTGTACATATAGTCACAGCGGCGGATATATTCGCGGTTCATTGCCGCAGGGGTCTGTCGGCATTCGTTCAGTGCGCAGATGGCGGCGTGTTGGGATGGGACGCTGGCGCAAATGGTGTTGTAGGCATGGATTTTGGCGGCGTGTTTTGTCCACTGGGGTGCGGCAAGCAGGAAGCCTATACGCCAGCCGGTCATGGAATGGGATTTGGATAGGCCGTGGATAAGGAATAGTTTGTCTTTTAATTCAGGGTATTGTGCGAATGAACGGTGCTCCCCTTCGAATGTGTTTTCGCTGTAGATTTCGTCCGAGATGATGAAAATGTCGTGTTTGACGAGGGTGGCGACAAGGGCGTCCATCGTTAGGCGCGGGATGGTGACGCCGGTCGGGTTGGATGGATAGTTGAAAACGATCGCTTTGGTGTTGGGTGTGATGAGTTGTTCGATTTGCTGCGGGTCCGGGATGAAGTCGGTTTGGGTTGTGTCTAAGTAGACAGGTTTTGCGCCCGTAAGTGTGATAAGCGGTTCGTAGCCGGTATAACTCGGTACCGGGATGATGACTTCGTCACCGGCTTCGAGAATGGTTCGGAATGCAACGTCCATCGCTTCGCTGGCTCCGGTTGTGACGAGGATTTCGGTTTCCGGGTCATAGGTGAAATTGTATTTGTCGGCGAAGAACGTGGATACCTCTTGCCGGAGTTCGAGTAGACCGGCGTTGGACGAGTAGGCGGTTTGATTGTTGCTGATGGCTTGGTGGGCGGCTTGTTTGACGCGGTCGGGTGTCGGGAAATCGGGCTGCCCGACGGTGAGATTGATAGCGTCGGGATAATCGATGAGCAGATTCGCGATCTTCCGGATGCCTGACAGTTCAATTTGTTGCACGCGCGGATTGATGGAAGGCGTCATGGCGAGTCCTCCTTTTGGTGGTTAAGTAGTCTAGTGTATGCGGGATGGGTGTTGTTTGGTTTTTGGGGGTGTTTTTTTGGGGGATTTGGGGGAGCGTTGGTTTGAGCGCTTGGGGGAGGTGCTTGAAGCGCGGGGGCGGGGCTTTGATCACTTGGAAGGTGCTTGGAGCGCGAGGGCGGGGCTTTGATCACCTGGGAGGTGCTTGAAGCGCGGGGGCGGGGCTTTGATCACTTGGGAGGTGCTTGGAGCGCGAGGGCGGGGCTTTGATCACCTGGGAGGTGCTTGAAGCGCGGGGGCGGGGCTTTGATCACTTGGAAGGTGCTTGGAGCGCGAGGGCGGGGCTTTGATCACTTGGGAGGTGCTTGGAGAGCGAGGGCGGGGCTTGATTTATGCCTACTACTGTCTTTTTGATATAAATTGGTCCGCACCTCGTGGAGAGGGGCGGACCAATTAACGAGTTAGTTAAATGGGATTTTCATAGCTTCTGCCATCAGTTGTGGGAAATCTGTATTTTCGATTAACCCTGCAAATTTATGGGCTTGTGGACCGTAGGCATAGACAGGGATGTCTGTACCCGTATGTCCCGTGTGTGTCCAACCGACAAGTGCATGCTTGGAAATGATTGAGTTAATTTGGAATGACGGATTGCTTGCTTGTTTGATTTGATCGATTTCAGCTTCGGTTAATGTAATATTGGCATATTCCAATACGATCTCTTGGATATTAGTTCGCTCTTCATTTAGTTGAGCTGCCATAAAGTCGCCTGTCGCTGTTACATTTTTAAGGATTTCCAAATTGGCACCTGATCCATCATAACCGCCGACAGACATACCACCCGTATCATGGTCACCTGCGATGACGACTAACGTTTTCTTATCTTTTTTCGCGAAATCCAGTGCCGCCTCTACTGCATTTTCAAACGCTTCAGCGTCTTTCATCGCCCAAGCCGCATCATTATCGTGGCCAGCCCAATCGATTTGACTCCCTTCAACCATTAAAAAGAATCCATCTTTATCTTTGCTTAGCACATCGATAGCAGCTGCTGTCATTTCCTTCAAGCTTGGCTCATTCGTCGTCTCACGATCCAGTTCAGGGGCTAAACTATCTTCAGCAAAAAGTCCAATCAACTTGTCCGCATTCTTTACATTCTTTACATTATTTAACGATTGCGCATCAGACACAATTTCATAACCGTCTTGTTTTGCTTGATTTAATAAATCATCACTAAAATACTTTTTACCGCCGCCTAGGATGACATCCACATCATTTTGAAGGAATTGAGGTGCAATGTCTTTTTCATTAGCGCGCGTTGCTACATTTGAAGCGAAAACGGCCGGCGTGGCATGGGTAATCGTGGAAGTTGCGACTAACCCTGACGATTTCCCACTCTTTTCTGCAGCTTGTAAAATCGATTCAAGCTTGTTGCCATCAGGATCCATGCTAATGACCCCATTGTTCGTTTTCGTTCCAGTCGCCATCGCGGTGCCAGCCGCAGCAGAATCCGTCACTTCCGAGTTGGCGGAATACGTCCGATGCATGCCCACGAGGTGTGAATCCATTACCGATTCTTCTCCTTTGTACAAGCGATAATTCGTTGCGTATGAACTAGAATATCCATCCGGAATCATAAAAATGACATTCTCTACTTTTTCGTTGGATTGTGATTCTTTTGCTTCAGCCGGTTGCAGTGATGTGATGCCTATGAAACTTCCTACGGTAAAGCTCCCCGCTATCGCAGCGATCATCATCTTTTTTTTCAACGTTTTCTTCAAATGAATTCCTCCTCCAAAGTTTCGTACACTCTAACTGTATCTCTAGCTTGTTAGAGGAATATTAAAATAGTGTAAGAGATTGTAAATCTTTTGTAGGTGGAATGTTATTGGTTTGAGGCGGGGGTGTTGTTTTCTTTGGATAGAGTGTTGTGGTTTTCGATAGCTGTTGCTTACTTTGCTGGAAACATTTTTTTGAACCGGAACTTTTCGTTAGTTTAAGTTTTTCCAACGTCAATTTTGTAGCCGTAACGATTGTCTCGTATGGGATTTTTTGTTTTAGTAAATTTCGCGCTATCTCACGTCGTTATTCCATCTTTCCTTCTTGCCGCTTCAGCTCGAAGATGTTGAAGATGCATTTTCTTCGTTAGAGAGTTCCATTAACCTCTGCTCCTCCCCTAGAATCGGTTGTATCTTTTTCGGATAGTTGTTGTGTAAAGTTTTCGGGTAGCCGCAGTAGATTTAGAAAAGCCGTCCAGGTTTTTGGACGGCGTGGATGGTGTTGGCTTGACTCTAAGTAAACAACGCTTGTGCGGCATTTATCAACACTTACTTTTAAACGGCGTTTTCTTGTTGTTCGCGCCGTTTTTTCCATAGGTCTTCGGCGGCGCCAGATCCTAGGATGACGCCGGCGACGATGAAGACGAGCCCGATGAGGTGTCGGGCGGTGATCGTTTCGCCTAGGAATAGGATGGCGCCGAGTAATGAAAATAGGGTGTTGAAGTTAATAAAGATGGCGGCTTTGGATGGGCCGACTTTTCCGACTGCGTAATTATAGAGCATGTGACCGATTGCTGTGCCAATGATGGCGCTGGCAAAGAAGCCGAGCCAAAAGACAGGCGGCACTGTGGCGAATACCTTGATTTCGCCGGGCTCTTGAATGATGCTGATGATGATTAGAAAGATGCTACCGATCCCCATCATGTAGGCGGTCATGGTGAGCGGATTAAGGGTTTTGGCGGCTTTCGAGATAACTAGAAATGATAGTACTTGGACCAAAATGGCGATAAAGACGAAAATGTCACCGAGTGCGAGTCCACTCATTTCCCCACCCACCAGGACGACGAAGCTGACGCCGATCAGTCCGAATCCGACGCCGAGCCATTGGATTTTGGATGGGTAGTTGCGGAAGATCAACGAGACGGAAATGGCCGTGAGGACGGGTCCTGTTCCTAGGATGAGTCCTGCGTTGGTGCCAGACGTACGGGCGAGGCCCATATTTAGAAAGTAATGGTGAAGGACGACGTTGAGAAGCGCGCCTCCCAGGATGTAAAGCCACTCTTTTCGAGTAGGTAAACGAAGGAGTTTAAGTGCAGCAAGGATGATGAAGACGACGATACTGGCAGACAGGATGCGGAACGCTGTCATGGTGACGGGTTCGACTTCTGTAATGAGATATTTGAGGAGTGGCAAGTTGAATCCCCAAATGAGCATGGTCGTTGTGAGTAAGGCGTAGATTTTCCACATAGGGCTGAGCCTCCTTTTGGTTTGGGTTTGGATTCTTGGTACTGAGTGTTGCTTCGTTTAGTTGAAACATTGCATTGTTTTATTCAAACGTTATGTACTGGGTTAGAAATTATGTGGACGCTACTGTTCCACATAATTTCTTTTTATTGCTTAAAACTCAAAGGCTTTCTGTTTGATTGCCAGGCTGCCGAAAACGAAGGCAAGGAATGACAAGACGACCGGGATCGTGACGGTGTGGACGCCTAGTAAATTTCCGTATGCTTCGTTGTAAAAATGGATGATGATATACGATGTGATGCCGGTGATCATGGAGGCGATGGCGCCGTATTTGTTGCCGTATTTCCAGTAGAGTCCGAGGACGACTGGCCAGATGAAGGCTGCTTCGAGTCCGCCGAATGCGAATAGGTTTAGGAAGATGAGCAGTTCGGGCGGTTGCAGGGCGAGTAGGAAGACGATGATTCCGAGTACGCCGGTAACGCCGAAGCTTATCCATTTAACCGATTTTTCTGTTGCATCGGGTTTGATGAAGTTCAGGTAGACATCTTTGACGATAGCTGAGCTGACCAGTAATAACAGCGCGTCTACGGTTGACATGATGGCCGCCATCGGAGCTGCGAGTACGATTCCCGCCAACCATGCGGGTAATACTTCGAGCGCGAGTAGCGGGATAACTTTGTCGGCGACTTCGATGCCTGGCATGACAGGACGGGCGAACACGCCGATCAAGTGCATGTTGAGCATGATGATGCCGGTGACAATTGTGCCGATGACGAGCGCGCGGTGCATAGCGCGCGAGCTTTTGTAGCTCATGGCACGGACTGCCATTTGCGGAAGTCCGACGACGCCGACGCCGACGAGAATCCAGAACGAGGATACGTAGGCGGCGGTCAAGTTCCCGTCTGCCCCGAATGGCGTGACGAGACGCGGGTTTTCATTCAACAAATCTTGCATGATGGCGGGTACACCGCCCCCTGCGATGATGACGCCGATTAGCAGGACGAGTGTGCCGATCACCATGATGGCCCCTTGGACGGCATCGGTTACCGCAACGGCGCGAAAGCCCCCTATGATGACATAAACGAGAACCGAAACCGCGAAAATGAAGAGCGACGTTGTGTACTGCAAGCCTGTAAGCGATTCGATAAGCCATCCGCCGCCGACCCATTGTGCGGTCATGGCGGAAAAAAGAAAGATGATGATGGCGATAGCTGCTAGAATCGCGACAGCCGAGCTGTTGTAACGCGCCTTCAAGAAATCAATCATTGTGACGGCGTTATATTTGCGGCCAAGAATGGCAAATTTCTTGCCGAGAATGAGCAAGACGAAATAACCTGTGACGACTTGGATCGTCGCCAATAATACCCAGCCGAAGCCGACTGTATAAGCGGTGCCCGGACCTCCAAGGAAGCTAGACGCACTTCCATAAGTGGCGACCATTGTCATCGCAAGGACGAAACCGCCGAGTTCGCGCCCTCCAAGAAAATAATCTTGAAGGAAGCCGTTTTTTGCGGTCATAGATGTTTTTGATGCCAGTAGTCCGATCACGAAAATAGCGATTAGTAAAATGGCAAGCGGGATGATGACGCCCAAGTTCACGGTGCTTGCTCCTCCTCTTCTTCGAATGAAACTTCTTTCAATATAAATTTGGCGATGACGATGACGAGCGCCGAAATAAGGACGAAGCCGACAACGCAGCTATAGAAAAACCAATCGGGCAAGCCGAGGATATACGTATACTCTTCGACAGGTCGTGAGCCGAGCCCGTAAGCGAAGCCGAACCACCAGACGAAGTTGAAAATAGCGAGTGCAACGCCAATCCACGCTTCACGGTGCGCGATTTTGAAGCGCGGGTCAATGGTTGGTTGGGTATTTGTTTTGATTGCCATAAGGGTGTTCCTTTCTATGGTTGTGTTGGTGATGCCAGTTGCTGGCACTTTATTTTACCAGACGGCGATAGATCCGTCTGTATGGGATGCGGTGTTGCATCGGTTCTCAGTGCTTCCCCTAGTTTGAAAACATTCTGTGGGTCTCATTATACCGGAAATGACAGAGTTTAGGGAGACGAAGTTTTTTGGGAGGAGTGCTTTGATTATTTGGTGGGTGTTTTGAGCGCTGGGGTAGCGTTTTAATCACTTAGGGAACTCTTTGAGCGCGGGGAATGGCGCTTTGATCACTTAGCAGAATCTTTGAGCGCGGCACGTCTCAATTTAATTCCATCAAAAAAACCGCCGTCACTGGCGGTTTTTAGGGTTATAGAGTGATGTCGTTTAGGAAGTTTTGGGTGATATGGTGGTCGGGTTCGTATGGTTTGATGGTGTAGCCTTCTTGTTGGAGCCATTGGATGATTTCGGGTAGTGCTTTTGTTGTTTGGCTGCGGTCGTGCATCAGAATGATGATGTTTTGCTCGCCGGATCGATGGGCTTTTTGGACGCCATTTTGGACATTTTCGATGATTTTATCGACTTGTTTGTCTGTGTATTTCCAGTCGTTGGAGTCGACGTTCCAGTCCCACATTTTGTAACCGAGTGCTGTTAGCTCTTGTTGCATGGCAGGTGTGACATGCGGTTTACTACCATAGGGGACGCGAATTAGTTTGCTGTCGATACCGGTGATTTCATGGATCAGATCGATGCCCCCACTCATTTCGTCAATGAACGATTTCGTCGATTTGTAGACTTTGTTTTGGTCGTGGGTCATGCTATGTGAACCGATGTAATGTCCTGCTTCAGCGACGGTTTGCACGATTTCTTCGTTGTTTTTCATATAGTTACCGAGGAAGAAGAAGGTGCCTTGAACATTGTATTCTTTAAGGGTATTGTTGTTGATCTTCGTGTATTTGTTTGGACCGTCATCGAATGTGAGATAGACGGTCGCTTTCGCGGCCGGTTTGGATGCTTCTTTTTTTGCCAAAAGATTGGCGATATGTTTTTCATAATCTGAATGGCTCATATGCTCATAGTCATCGCGGTAAATTCGCAACGTTTTTTGTTTTGGAAAATATTCGACCTTGAAGCCAATTTCACGGGCGATGTATTTTACACTAATGTAAATGGTGCCGTCGATATCGACAATCGGGGACCATGTCAGTTCTTTTCCATCTTGTAAAATGAGGTTTGTCGCTTCGTTATACACGATTTCAATGCCGCGCTTGCGGATGATTGTGTTCCCCGCTTCGGTTTCCACCGGTATATAAAGGACTTTTGCGATTTCATCGAGCGGTACTTTCATATCGTTATCGATGACGCGAACATCTTCAATGTCAAGCAAACGGTCATGGAGGCCAACATGGTGGCTTGTTTTCATGATGGCAGCTTCGCTTTTTCCTATGCCGAAAGCTAAACTGATTAGGCCAGCTATAAAAATCGCTAATAAGCTATTTTTCATCTCGTTTGCCCCATTTCCGTATATTTTTCATGAAAATAGAACTCTTCACTATAGTGTATTCTTTTAGAGCCGTCTTATGCACAGTGACTCATTTCCCTAATTTTGGATACAATATTGATAGATGGCGGCCGTAGCTAGACAGTCGCCTATTGCGTCATGCGCGTCATGTTCCAGCTGCAAATAATTGGTTAACGTCGTCAATCGATGATCGGTCGATTGGGTAATTTTTTTGCGGGCAAGTTTGACCGTATCGATGACGGTGTAAGCTGGAATTTCGACTCCTTCGATGTTCTCTAGCGCATATAGAAAACCCATATCAAACGAGGCATTGTGTGCAATGATCGGTAATTCTCCGATGAAGTCGATCAGCTCATGGATTTTTTCTTCGATCACTGGTGCGCTTTCGACCATTTCATTTGAAATACCAGTCAGTCTTGTAACGGACAGCGGTATATGGCGCAAGGGATTAATGAAGGTCGTAAACATTTCTGCTACTTCATGATCTGCGTATTTAATGGCGCCAATTTGGATGATTCGATCCGCTCCCGCGCGAAAGCCTGTCGTTTCGAAATCAAGGACAATGTAATCGTTTACCACTTTGGAGGAAGAATTGTATTTTTTATTTCTCGCGGCTCTTCTTGCCCCCCAATTTTGCTGCTTCGGTTTAAGGCGAAGCAATTCTCTCGCTCTTTCATGTGTGTCTGACATAGGACCACTTCCTTTTCCAGAAAAATCCGATTCCTACTTATTACTTATACTACTCTATACCCATAACTACAAGAGGTATCCCTCTTTTCTACACAAAAAAGGGAATTCCCTTATATAACAATGCAGGAATTCCCTTTTTATAGTACATTTCCTTATTTAATCAACCCATATTTGATATAATTGCGCCATCCAAACGTTCTCCATTGGGACTTTGTCGGCATATCCGTAGGGAGTGCCATAAATACCCTAGGAGCATCCCCATATTGCGATAAATCCGGTTTGTCTAGGGCAATGTCCCCAATTTGTAAACCTTCCGATACGACTGCGCGTGATTGCCAACTGAATGGCGTCTCGATAGTAGTCAATTGGGCATGTCCTGTGTCATCGATTTTCCAGACGGACGCAGATTCCTTGTAAGAACGATGGAGCCATTTATCATTTATGGTGATAGCGTCTTGCGCTTCATTGACAATGACGACCGCGTTGACGTCTGTTCCGAACGGGATTGATTCCAAGTCTGAATCGAATAGAATACGAACTTCATAATAGGCAAGCGGATTGGTGATCGTTTCGTCATCCAACGCTTTGTACGTACGGAGCCATTCGTTATCGGACGCAGGTGCCATGGACACCGATAAGACGGTTCCTTCCAACACTTCTTCAACGCCATCCCCTTGGATCAGTACACGATCCCCGTTTTCGATTTGTTGCCATTCTTTATTTTTCGCATAGGTGACCACAATTCTTTGTGAACTGAAAATATCAACGGCAAGCATCGTGCCATGGCGCGTTATGTTGGAAACAATGCCTTCAACGGGACTGACTAAGGCAGGCTTTGTCGTGTTTTGTGCAAGCTGCGCCTCCACGACTACCCGTTGACGTTCAATCAGAGCCAGCTCTTGTTCCGCTGCTGAAATGGCTTGCGCAAAAGAGGCGTCCTGTTTCACATCGACTTGAACATCGACAGCCCATTCTCCTTCGACTTTTTCTGAAACATTGGCAGAGCTGTCGTTAGCGGAGTATTTACGCTCCGATTCTAAATTGGAAATGAGGCTTAAAAGCGCGGATTCCTGTTCGTCCAGGGCTTGAAGGTCAGCTTCCCAAATCGCGCGCTGCCCTTCTACATGTTCCGTTTGCAAGAAGGCAAGATTATCGCCGACATCGACATGATCCCCTTCTTGAACAAACCATGTATCGACCGTCTCTTCACGACCTACGTAAACAGTATACGTTTCAAACGGTGCAACAAGGCCCTCTTTTCCAATTTCCTGTTGGACATGATGGGCTCCCATTTGTTCATAACGATCGATGTACACGGATTTCGGTATGACGCTTTTGTCGGAGAATAAAAGATAGAAGTTCATGGCTATAAACGAACTGATCGCAATGGCGACGGCGATATTCATTCTTTTATTCATGGCCGACACCTCTTTCTACAAGTGAATGAAATAGACTCTCAAATGGAATAAGACCCACACTTGCCACGATCAGTGCCATTCCAATATGGATGCCAAATAAAATCCAGAACCAACCTTTTCTTTCAGTAATCCCGCTATATGAACGGATAAATCGAAACTGGAATGTAAGAATTAAAGCAGTCGTAATGGTCAATTGATTTAGAAATAAGATAAGATAGTAAGAGTCTAGAAATGTAACGGCAAGTGGTCCAAAAGACAAAAACGATACACTTGCAGTCGCGCCTTTCATCATAAAGACGATCAAGACCAATGTTTTTTCAATTAATAATAACCCTGTCATCAGCAATTGCATTGGCAGAAGCTTTTGAAACGGAATCGCTGTAAGCAGGCTCAGTATGTAGGCAAAACCGAAGAAATGAAAGGACAGATAGACAAGTGCCCATAGAATCGTGCCGACCAATGAGGCATAGCGCGCAATTGTATAATCGGTCGCCGTCATCGTCGGGAGTAATGGTGTAATGGATTCCGTGCCCATTCCCCATATTTCGCGAAAGACGAATAGGAGGATGCCAAATAGAAAGACCGCCGCTACACGTTTGTTGAAGCCGCGCATCTCGGATGTTTGAAGTCGGCTCGACAACTGCTGGGGGTCCGTCAGGAAATGCCAAAATTTAAAGTCGAAAAACATAGCGGTAATCCCTTTCTGCTAACCATCGCTGAATTTGTGTAAATCATAGTATCCTATAGATTACTTTAGCAAAAATTGAGAGTTTTGCAACGTTAGAACGTGAAAATGATGAAGATGTTGGCCACTTTTCATCCTCTTCTCTTAAAAACGCTAACTGCTGAATAAGGAAAACCCGATCGATTCTTCGGGAAATTTCCCTTTCACTTATTTCCCGGGAAATCGACATTTTTGCAGACAACAAGGAAGAAGGGCGAACTGATACACGAGAGTCTCCTTGTTATTTTGACAATTTCATTGTTATTTTCCTTTAACAAGATCAAAAAAAACACCTATCGTTAACTGCTGTTCGACAGGTGCCTTTTCAAGTTTCACTATTCACTTTTGCTGCAGTCCTTCCGTTAGTTCATTAAACATCTGTACATTGTCTGTTTCAAGTGCATAATCGATCATCCGCAATCTGTTCTCCACTTCTAACTGTTCAATAATCCCTTCGGCTTCCAGTATGACGACTTCCGGCATTTTCTCTTCCGTTTCCATATTGACCGCCCCTTCTAGAATAATTGTCAAATGCGTATGGAGATCTGATATGAGGAGCAATTGATACAAAGGTAGTCGAATAAATCGGTTGCCCCGTTGGAACACAAATACTTCCCCTAGGTTTTCGACTTGTAAGCTCTTCATATTAATGACAATTTCTTTTCCTTCAGAAGGTATGAACTGAAATACCTCACCACCTTTGACAATGGAGAAATACTGGTAAGCAAACACAAGGCGTAAACGAAAATCCTCTTGAGATGTAAAAAATGGGGTGACCCTCTGGATTGATAGCATCTTTCTCCCTCCATTATTGAATATTCCGATTATTAGTATTCTATCACATTTGTGGCTAATATGTGAATGATATTGCTTCGTTTGTATTCAATTTGATGTTTTTTTTAGTTGAACTTCGCCCTCCGTTCCATTACGTAAGACATTTTTTTCGGCTGAAAATTCCAGCGTAAAGTAGTGAGAAATTCGTAGATTTGACGATTTGCATCCCCGATTGATTCGTCCGAACATTTGAAGTGGATCTGATTGTTTTCAAAGTCGAGAGAAACAAATTGAAAAGCTAACGTACCGAATGAAACCGATCGAAGATACAGTTTGCGTTCTTCTTTTAAGTATATGAGATTACTCGATGGATTAGATGTCTGATCTACTAATTGGGTGACGTTTTCATACAAATCTTTTGTTTCAAAAAAAAGTGATTCCAGATTTGGTATTTTCACTACGTATTCTTCCAATTTCTATTCCTCCGATCATGCTGAAAGTAACGATTTCTCTAATGAGTAAAACCATCTATTATCCTTACAATAAATTTCCTTTCTTTCAAGAAAACCAACGTACTCCAAATATTTATCAACGTTTCGTTGGTTTTTAATTAATCCCCTTATTACTTCTATACGGTTGTCAAAAAAGAGAGAGGGGAAACGGTTATGCATTTTGGTAAACAATTCAAGGAATATCGAGAAGAATATTTGCGTATGAAACAGCTTGAAGCGGCCTATGAATTAAAAATCGATCCGGCTGCCTTATCGAATTATGAACGCAGTGAACGGGGATTCCCAAATGATTTACTTCCCGTCGTCAAAGAGACTTTTTCCATTCCAGACGATTACTTTTTGGCCATGATCCTTGGTACACCTTTAAAAGCAGTGCGGGATCCAAATATTTCACAACCTGTCAAAGCGGCCGAAGTGCAGGAAAAATATATGGACAGTTTTATCGATCGGCATCGGCAATTGTTTGAAGAAAGTCCAGAACTAAGGGAATTTGTGGCGATTATTTCGCAAATGACGAAAAAGGATCGACGGAATTACTTGAATTCCAATAAAGCGTTGCTCTCTTTGTTCCTGAAATACGTAAAAGAACAAGATACCGAATGAGATTATTTAACTCCCGGGCTGAAAAGCGGTATAATGGAGGGAATGCTTTTCTGAGGGAGTGGTCCAATGAACATGACGGTAGAACGCATTTCCTACCTGCACGAAAATCAAATTTCCGACTTTATGTATGAAATTCAACATACTCTCCGGCCTGGAATAGAAGCCGATGCGCTCGCAATAAGACGGGCTGTCACGCTCGTAAGAAATAATGCGATAACTTCCTATCGCTACGGGGCAAATCCGGAAGACTTCATGATCTCCTTGGAAGGTGGCGTCCCGGCGGATGTCCGGCTTTCATTCGACCGCATGGAGACAGCATGCACTTGCGGCTCCTTCGGCTGGTGCTCGCATCGGATCGCCACTGTATTCCATCTCTATTCCCAATTCCATTCTTTGACGGACTGGCTGCATGAATGGCGAAGAGCGGAATCCCAGCAGCTCGCTCTGTCCATATCCGAGCGTACGCCCGATGCATGGATTGACGTTCTGTCACGTTTAACTCAACCACTTCGAACGTTTGATCAATCTGATAATCCCGGTATCTTCATCCATGAATCTTCCTTAATCGATCAAAAAGCGATTCCGCTCACCCCATTTGAATGGGAGTGGAAACCGCTATTTGAGCTGTATTATCGCTTGCATCTCTTGGATGCAGGTTGGGCTTATATACAAACTCACTTAAACGGCAATTTTGCTTCTTTTCAATATGGCAAATGGTATATACAAAATTGGCTGATCGAGCAACTTGATAAACTGCAAGCTTGCATTTCTGCAATCGGAGCAAAGCCTAAACTATTTGAAACGGATGCTTTCCATGAACGATTAAAAGAACTCGTCCGGACATTTGCACTTCGGCATCCCGGTCTTTTCGAGAAACGCTTTCAAGTGTATCGTCTCTTTTGGGAACATCTTTATCCCAATCCAAAAGAACGTGCTACGGAAATGACGATTCTTTCAAAAGACCCTTCTGAAGAAGCCCGTATCTTCATCGCTTTTTTCCACTTGATGCAAGGCAATCATGAAGAAGTGAAAGAGCTTGCCAAAGACATGGATGCGAATCATGTCGAACTGTGGCTCCCACTTGCCCAACTGGCGGAAGGGTTAGAAGAGATCGAAACGCTATCCGTTATGATGCATGCGATTTCCCCATTCATCGGCGAATATGTGAACAATGCGATTGCAGTTTCCAATCGTCCATTATTTGTGCGCACGATCGATGGGTTGCTTGAAGCGGCCGATTTCCCTGAAAAATTGCGGGAAGAAATGTTTTCCCAATATGGCACTGCCGGCGTCGATGTCTATGCCGATTTCCTCGTTGAACGGGAACGCTTTGCCGAATGGGCAGCACTGATGCATCGATATGGTGTTTCTTTAGATAGTGCGGATGCCGGGGGACTGAAATTGGCTTTGGCGAAAGATCCGGTTGCTGTTATACCTCTTCTCCATACGTACGCCATGAAATGCATACAGGAAAAAAATCGGCATAGCTATCGACGGGCGGTCAAATTATTCAAGAAAATGAAAACCGGAGCGAAAAAAAGTGGGAAAATCGATTTTTGGAATCAATATATCGATACAGTGCGTGAAAAAAACCGCAGACTGCGCGCGTTAATGGAAGAGATGGAGAAGGGAAATCTGAACTTATGAATGAACAATTCACATTAAAACGTACTCTCCAACTGGATATCGAACGGACGGAAGAGGGGCAATTCACTCTTCTCGCCAAAGATGAACATGATTTTACGTTGGCACCTGATGAACTGGCTTCTTATTTATTTTTCAGCAATGAACGGGAACTGTTCGGCCTGCTTGCCCATACGGGTGAACATCATTTACAATTGAGGGCCGATCAGTTGCTACATGCTTTTTCCGATATGCATCCCTATGTATCCTTTCAAGGGTTGGCTAAGAAAGACGATACTGCTATCACTTCCATCCAAGAAGCATCCGATGCATGGATGAAGGCAGACATATGGAACTACGCTGAAGTAGACGATAACGATATCCGTTTTAACTACGACCAAGCAGGTATTTCGAAAGAAGCGGCCTATTTCATCCATGATGCCGTCCGTGGGAAGCTGACGACAACCGCCATTCATCCCGATCAATTCCCTGCTCTCTTGCCGCATCTAAAACAATTTGGTTGGCCTGGCGAAACCAGTTCTGCTATCCCAGTCAATGTCGCTTTCCGTCTGACCGAGCCTGAAGATGATTCGGATAGTGAATGGCTGCTTGAAACTGTCATTGTCAGCGAACGCGGTACGCACTGGGCACCTGCCGTCCGTAAATTACTTTCACCTATCGAGGAAGCGTTGCCTGCCAAATGGAAGCCGTATGCTAAAGAAATTACAAAAAGGCAAGCTGAAATGACGTCTTTTATCACATCTGTTGAGCTTTCATTCCAGGAAAGTTTTTTATCCCAATCGATGGCAGATGCGGAAGTCCGCTTATTTATCCAACATGATTTAGCCTTATTGCAATCATTCGGTTATCCCATCATTTTGCCTGCATGGCTGAAGTCCGTAACCGAATCGAGAATGCGTATCCGGACTAATGCGGATACCCACTCGTATAAATCCGCAACCGGCTTGGATGAGGTCCTCTCTTTCGACTGGAATTTCTCACTTGCTGGGCATGAGATTGATCGTGACTCTTTCCGTAAACTCGTTGACGAAAATCGGGAATATATTCGTGCTGGCGACCAATGGTTCCATATCGATCCACTTTGGCTTAAGAAAATCCGCGAATTGATGGACCGGGCGGATGCCGGAGAATGGACGGTAAAAGATCTTTTGTTCCAAGATATCCCTGAGGAATTTATTCCTTTGGAGGAAGATGAAGAGCTGGATGATCCTCTCTTCGCCTTCACAATGCAACAGTCGTTGCGCAACTATATGGAAATGCTTTCTGATAAGAAGGGTCTTCCAGCAACAGGTATTTCAAAAGATTTACATGCCGAATTACGGCCTTATCAAGAAGAGGGCTATAATTGGCTCGTTTTCATGCGCGATAACCGTTTCGGTGCATGCCTAGCGGATGATATGGGGCTCGGAAAAACGATTCAGCTCATTACGTATTTACTGAACGTCCATGGCAGAGCAGAGACTGCCACCCCCTCTTTGATCATCTGTCCGACCAGCGTTCTCGGCAACTGGCAAAAAGAAATTGAACGCTTTGCACCGACGCTTTCCGTCTATACCCATTACGGACCGTCCCGAGCTAAAGATGAACAATTCAAAGAACGGATCGAGCAACTGAAGCCCGATATCATTCTCACGACATACGGTACGAGCACCCAAGACGGCGAGATGCTTGCGGAAACGGAATTCGCGAGTATTACGCTCGACGAAGCCCAAAACATCAAAAATATGCAGACAAAGCAGTCGCGTGCCATTCGGAAACTTCACGGTCAACATCATATTGCGTTGACAGGCACCCCCATTGAAAACCGCTTGTCTGAGCTATGGGCCATTTTCGATTTTATCCATAAAGGGTATTTCGGCGGTTTCCGGAAATTCACGGATGATTATATCATTCCGATCGAACGTGATGATTCCGAAGCCGTGAAAAGGAAGCTTCGGGCTAAAATCCGACCATTCCTTTTGCGCAGGACAAAGAATGATCCTGAATTGCAACTCAACTTACCGAAAAAGCTCGAACAGAATGAGTATTGTCCGTTGACGACTGAGCAGGCGGCTCTGTACGAAAGTTTTCTGGAAGAGACGAAGTTCAAATTGGAGACGCTAACCGGTTTTGAGCGGAAGGGTCTTATCTTAAAAATGTTAAGCCGATTAAAGCAGCTTTGTAACCATCCGGCTTTATTCTTAAAAGAACCAAATACTTCAGCGATGCAAATGATGTCCCGCTCTGAGAAGCTGGATCGCATTGTGTCCATGGCTGGAGATATTGCCGGTAATGGCGAACAATGTCTCATTTTCACCCAGTATATCGGAATGGGGCAATTGATCCGACAGTGCCTGTCCGAGTTATATGCGATCGATGCACCTTTCCTGACGGGCAGCATGCCGAAAGGACAACGCGATCGTTTAGTGGAAGCGTTCCAAGACGGTGAATTTCCGATCTTCATTCTCTCCTTGAAAGCTGGGGGCACCGGTTTGAATTTAACTGGTGCCAATCATGTCCTCCACGCGGATCGTTGGTGGAACCCGGCAGTGGAAAATCAAGCGACAGACCGGGCTTATCGCATCGGTCAAACGAAGTTCGTCCATGTCCATAAATTCGTGACGATCGGGACGATTGAAGAAAAAATTGATAAAATGCTTGAGGAGAAAGCGGCACTGTCCGCAGACCTTATCCAATCGAGTCAATGGTTGACCGAATTGACCGATCGTGAATTGGATGAGCTCCTTTCGTTTGATCGCTGAATATACAAGATGGCCTCGGAGACTTCGATCGCTCCGGGGTCTTTTCGGGTTTTGTCCGGCTCGTTAGATTCGTTCTGCTAATTGGATTTTACGGATACTCCTTATTTTGTTCTTGCGTTCACTGTCTTCTAGCCGGTTTAGGCGATCATTTAAATTTGCAATGATACTGACGAGCTGTCCGATTTGCATCTCCAATCGTTTCACTTCTTTATCTAATGTATGCATATAGCCCATTCCCTTCTTTCAATTGTGATTGAGGAGCATGAAGGCGAAAGCGGTCTCCGCCTTCATGTCCATATATGTGCGTAGCGTGGCGGTAAGTATCCGCTTGATAAGCGGATAGCAGTATTTTTCATTCCCTGAACTTTAGCTTTGCAGATGCTCCGGTTGCATCTGGCGAGTTTGATGTACGATTGGAACGTTTCGGATCCCCAATCCGTTTGCGTTCCGTTTTCCCATTTTTTACGTAGTCCTATTCCTCATTACTGTTATGATTGTCCCGGCTTGTCGTCCGGCGATCCTGCCCCCTTGTCGTTCATTTTTTCAGATGACGCTGTCTGTCGTCTTATTAGAAAATCGGTAATTCTTCTGTCTCACGCTCTGGCAAATGAAAATGTATTGATTCATTTTCTCTTTTTTCCGGCTGCGCAGTACTCGTCACAGGTTCAGCATACAAGTTTTCTGTACTCCGTTTTTTGGTAACCAGAAAACGGATTTCATCACCGATCACTTCTGTTACATAGACCCGACTTTTATCTTCGCGTTCATATGTCCTGGATTGAATCCTCCCGCCTACGCCAATCAAAGACCCTTTTCCACAATGCTTTGCGGCATTCTCAGCGAGTTTCCCCCACAACGTACAGAGTACAAAGTCTGTATCCACCTCCCCTTGTCGATTTTTGTAGTTTCGGTTTACCGCAAGTATGAAGCTCCCTTGGACCCTTCCACCAGACACTTTACGAAGTGTCAGATCTTTTGTAATACGACCTACCAGTGCCACCTGATTCAATGGTTTCCCTCCTTTCGATTAACTTGGCTTAATACTACAATTGTTCATTTCCTCAAGGCAACTTCGCATATTGCAAATTTCGACTGTTTAGGCGCTTGATATTTGTTATTTAAAAGAACGCTCCTGTGTGCTACCGGTTATCAATCGCGGCATGATCCACTTGGCAGAATTGCACCGATTTCATGACAATTTAAATTCGGGATTTTTTCTTTTTTTCTGTCCGAGTAGGTGTCTATGGTATACTTAAGGGAAAATGAATGGGGAGAATGGCGATGAAAACATTCAAAATGCTATCCGTCGGAATCGTAAATGAAAATCATTTATTGGACTTTCCACTGATCGACGGAATAATCATCAATCAGGAAAATAGCCATCATTTGTGGATATTGGAAATGTTCCTTGATCAAAAGCATCAGGCGTCTTTTGAAAGATGGAAAGCCGAAGAAGCGTTGCTCGAAGCAAAGGTAGTCATCTCCTATCCAGAAAATGAACCTGCTGCTTTTCGTGTCACAGTCGAAGCTGTGAAACAAATCGGGGAAAATATTTCGGTCTTATTGAAGGGAAGATTGAAACGGGCACGTGCCCAATATGCAGAGCAGTTATTGGAAGAATTGATCGGGGAAGGTTTGGAAGGTGAAGAGCTTCTCCACCGCTTTGAAGCCGATATGCGTTCTCGTCCACGCTTGAAGAAAGATAAAAATACAGCGGAAAATTAATACTGGAAACTTTTCTGCAAAGGAAAAACCGCTTCGATTATTATCGAAGCGGTTTTTTACGGCTTGTGGTTAGCGGTTATTTCGATTACGATCATCTTCAATAATGATGTCTTCACGTGGGGTTGTCGTGGTTCCATCATTCATGACACCGTTCGGGTTCGTATCATTGATTACACCGTTACGTATATTGTTGTCATCATTGATGACACCATTACGTACACCGTTGTTATCATTGATAATCCCACCATTACGGTTGACACCGCGATCGTTATCAAGACCGTCAAAGTCCGGTCCAGTTCGCTCATCATTTACGCGAGGCGTCCAGTCCCGAGTACGATCCTCCAAACTTTCCATTGGCGTTTCGTTGTTGTTCGGGACTGTATTGTTAGTGGTACATGCCGTCAATACAAGTCCTGACATGAGAACAAGTGGTATCGCTTTTTTGACCATGAAGAGTTTCCCTCCTTTCCACAAGCCGTCTACCATACAAATCTGTATGATACTTTGTAGGTTGACCAGAAAAGAAAGAGCTATCCCTGTAATTTTTTAGCTTTTGTTTTTATATTTCCAAATGATTTTTCAGCAATGTTTCGACGTATACCGCTTCTGCTTTACAAGCATACTCATAATGAGTATTAAGCTTTTCCTGCATGATTTGAATCGTCGCAATCTGTTCTTCAGATGGCGGCTCACTAAGGATGCGTCCGATGATTTCATTGATGCGCTGTGCAAGGTCTTCGTGAAATTTCGGATCCCTTTTCATATCATCTGGAATCTTCGTGTACCAAAGGGCTTTTGTCGTTATATATTCGCGCCAAGCGGCAATATAGTCATCAATACTAAATTTTTCTTCAGACCAGTCAATGTCGCTCATGTATTGTTCAAAAGTTTGTGTAATTGACCTGGTGATACTGCTTTTCAAATTCGGAGAAAGATCTTTAAACATACTGATTTGTTACCTCCCGCTTTAGAAGTGCAATCGTTGTCTCTTGCAACTGCACTTTACTGTCCATTGTAACTAAATTCCATGTTATTCGCAAATTTAGTCCTCTTTCGACACGATCGGCCCAAGAGCAAATGTAATTTCGGTTTCACATGCTATTTCGCCGTCGACTGTTGCACGTGCTTTTCCTTTGCCGATGGAACCGCGCAATCTTGTAATTTCCACTTCCAGTCGCAATGTATCCCCCGGTGTTACTTGTCGTTTGAACCGGCAGTTATCGATCCCTGCAAAAAAAGCAAGTCGTCCTTTGTTTTCCTCTTTTTGTAACATAGCCACTGCACCAACTTGTGCGAGTGCTTCCACAATCAAAACACCTGGCATGACAGGATAGCCCGGAAAATGACCATTGAAAAATTCTTCGTTGATTGTGACATTTTTAATGCCGACCGCACGTTTACCTTCCTCCACTTCAAGAATTCGATCAATCATTAGAAATGGATAGCGATGTGGTAAAATAGCCTGTATTTGTTCTGCTGTTAGCATGTCCATACACCTTCCTTGTTATGTATTTATCTGGAAAAATGAAAGAGCCTTTACGACTCTTTCCCGTTCATAATATCGAGGATATGAACCCATGTCTCTTTTTTTAGGGCATCGAGGGGTTCTCCGTCGCCAATATACCCATAGCCAACCATCATACCAGAGATTGCCGCTCCTATAAGTAGTAACAGGACAAGCACGATGCGTAACCAAATCGGAAGAAGGCGAATCTGTACCCATGCCTTTCGCGGTGATACAGATGCCTCCTTCTGAACAGGGCGTTGCCGACGGGATGAACGCGTCATCGGTTCTACCGTCCGCTCCCTCTTTCGGTTCACAACGTTTCGTTTTTCATTCGTCATTCAAAGTACTCCCTAATTCCAGTTCCCAACCTTTTGAAAAGTGTATCTTGCTGTGAATGGAGGTTGAGTTCTTTTATCTTTATTCGATCGATCAGCGGATGCCATTGATAAGACCAAGCATCTGGTCCGCTAATGTGACTGCCCGTGCATTGAACTGGTAGGAGCGTTGGACAGCAATGAGATCCGTCATTTCTTTTTGCATATTGACATTCGATGCTTCGAGTGCTTGGTTCTCCATACCAATTCTGTTACGCGCATCCCCTTGTAACTCAGTCAGGACATCTTGTTGTGTAACACCGAGATCCGCCAAGTTTTCCGGAAGACCGAAGTTCGCCGCCGAAAGTCGCGTCATCAAGTTGGGGCGTTCCATGACGGTGATCCCCATTTCAATCGCTTCCACTGTGCCGTCTGTATGTCTCACTTCAAGGATGCCGCCAGTTCTGACCGAATAGCCAGTAGCATCATCGGCAAATAAGATCGGTAAGCCGGCACTATTTGCAACCGGATAACCGTCTCCCGTGACGAGCATCACTTGTCCATTATCCATAGGCGAAATATAGAAATTTCCTTGGCGTGTATAAATGGTCTGTTCCCCGCCTTCGCCGGGTGCTAAAATGTTGAAATACTGTTTCGGCTCTGTCAGTGCAAAATCCAGTTCTCGTCCAGTCATTTGCAAGGAGCCGACTTTCCAATTCATTTGCGCCGCTCCGAGAACCGCGCCTGCTCCATAACGGATACCTGGTGGCGATTGACGTGGTGCCGCATCCGCTTTGTCGTTATTGAATTGCTGATAGAGCAATTCATGGAAGTTGGCTTGGCTCGCTTTATAGCCATGTGTGCTTGAGTTCGCCAAGTTATTGCCAATGACGTCGATTTGGTTTTGCAATTGGCTTAACGTATTCGTAGCTGTCGCCATTGTGCGTATCATATGCTCGTACTCCTTTCAAATGCCTGGTAATCAGTTAACTCGGCCGACTTCAGTGACTGCTTTTTCCATGCTACGATCATATGCTTGTAGGATTTTTTGATTGGCCTCGAAAGCGCGGTAAGCCGTCAGCATATCTGTCATGGTGCGTGCGGCATCGACATTGGAACCTTCCAAATAACCCTGTTGCATCGTATAAGTGACGCCTGCCACGCCATTTGCATCCGGTAAGTTCGCCCCATCTTCTGTTGCGAACAAGCCATTTCCTTGCTTCAGAAGCGTGTCCGGACGCCCCGCGAAGGAGACACCGATTGTCGCAACAGCGGTTTCCCCTGCCATGATAACACCTTCAGGCGTAATCTGGAAATCGTCATTTGGCAACGCAATTCGTTGACCGTTACTGTCGAGGACATAGTAGCCCATCGGATGCGTCAAAAAGCCATTGGCGTCCAATGTGAAATTTCCGTTTTTCGAATATACTTCGTTGCCGCCTTCATTTTCCAGTCTAAAAAAGATCGCACCTTGAATGCCCGTTTCCGCATCTGCCGGCAAGAGACCGTCGATGAGCGCCACATCCGTTGTCAGTTCGGTTTCCCGTAATTGTCCTTGGATGAATAACGGCAATGTCTCCTGCATGTAAACCCCTGTTGAAACCGCACCGACCGGCGAAAGTCCTTTCATCTGAAAGCCATTTGCGGTCGGTATGCGCGCCGTCTCGATACTGGACATATACATTTCTGGAAATGAACGGATCGATGCTTGCTCCGCTTTAAATCCTGGGGTATTGGCATTCGCCATATTATTTGCCAGCATCTCTGTTTTTCGCTGTTGCGCAATCATTCCTGATCCTACTGTATAAAATCCACGGAACATTTGCTTATCCCCTGCCTCACTTATTGTATTCGTGTCTGTCCGTTATTGCAGAACACCTTTGTCGATATTATCCAATAAAATCCCCGTTCCGATTGCTACACAGTTCAAAGGGTTGTCCGAAATGAAGACGGGGACTTTCAGTTCTTCAGCAAGCAGCTGGTCAATGCCGTTTAATAACGCACCGCCGCCTGTCAGGAAAACACCCCGATCGATAATGTCCGCCGACAGTTCAGGCGGTGTTTGTTCTAAAACCGATTTTGCAGCATGGACGACAAGATAGATAGACTCTTTCAGCGCATTCCCGATTTCTTCAGAATGGACGGTAATTGTGCGTGGAAGCCCAGAGACCATGTCCCTGCCACGGATATCCATTTGTTCATTGCGCCCTTTCGGAAAAACGGTTCCGACATTCATCTTAATGTTTTCAGCGGTCCGTTCCCCAATCAACAGTTTATATTGTTTTTTAATGTATTGTGTAATATCATTGTCAAACGTATCGCCTGCCACCTTGATGGACTGCGAAGTGACGATATCCCCCATCGATAGCACTGCGACATCCGTCGTGCCGCCTCCGATATCGACTACCATATTCCCACTGGGCTGGAAAATATCCATTCCTGCACCGATTGCGGAAACTTTCGGTTCTTCTTCCAAGAATATTTTTTTGCCGCCTGATTTCTCAGCCGCTTGGCGAATCGCTTTCTGTTCGACACTTGTTATATTCGTCGGACAACAGATGAGGATGCGTGGTTTGGATAAAAAACCTTTGACATTTAATTTATTAATAAAATGACGCAGCATCGCTTCCGTCACGTCAAAATCTGCGATGACGCCATCTTTCATCGGTCTGATCGCGATAATGTTGCCAGGCGTCCTTCCGACCATTTGTCTTGCTTCTTCTCCGACTGCTAGCACTTTGCTCGATTTCTTATCAATGGCTACGACTGATGGTTCGTTTAAGACGATCCCTTTTCCCTTTACATGTATCAAAACGTTGGCTGTACCGAGGTCAATCCCGATATCTTTTGCAAACATTGTTCCAGTTTCCCCTTCCACCTGCATCATCTGATAATCCGTTGTATGTAACTGCTCCTAACAAATTATTTTACCATACTTAACCGTTAATGAACATACTTTAGAACCATTTATCTTCATTCAGCAAATGCCTTTGTACTGAAAGCGAAGCGTCAGCTACAGAAGACACCTGCCTTTATAGGTGATGAGGGGAATACAGTTTTATTTTTCTGTTCAGCGGGTGTCCAAACGCCTGCTGAACGAAGATAAAACCTCCTGTGGATGTCACAGTTTTAAAAGGAGTCAAAGAAGGCAGTCTAAGTTCGCGACGTCCAAAAAGGAATATGCCTTAATTTCTGCAAATATCGCAGAAATTAAGGCACATCGAACCCTTTGCTGTTCGATTCGCAACGACTGTATGACCTGCTTCCTGCAAGCTTTAAGCTCGATTCAAAATCTGGAAGCAATTACGCCAAGGCGTAATTGCTTTGGTTGGGTGACCTATGTAGAAACCTGAATTGAGCAAGATAAAACAAAAGCGTAGGGCGCCAGGGGCTCCGGTCATAAGCAATCCAGCTATGCGGCAAAAATCGCCGCGTCGCTGGATCGACTTATGCCTGTCACCCCTAAACAGGCGCTTACGCTTTTCTTTACTACCTGCTCCCTACTTCTTTCTTCGTTTCGTTCATCCATTTGATCCTTGTCGCCTCGCCGCCCCGTAAATGCCTGACAGACTTGTGATAGGCAAGTATTTTTGCGACTTCTTCCGCCAGTGCCACATCGACGTTTGGTAAACGTTCTGTAAGGTCTTTGTGGACCGTGCTTTTCGAATAGCCCGTCGCTTTTGCTAGCGCCCGTACGGTAAGTCCAGTTTCAAGCAACATTTTTCCGAGGCGCACGCATCGCCTCCGTATTTGCTCGTGCACGCCCTCTTCCTTTCCTGTCAGCTCAGAATCTTCCTTTAGCTTATGCGAGCGAAAGGTGAGATATGCGATGCTAGGCCGATGTGATGTGAATTCCTGTGGGTTTTTGGAGGGGGATGGATGAGGAGATTGAGCTTTTGGAGGAACTTTTGAGCGCCTGGGAAGAGGATTGATCACTTGGAAGGGAGGTTGAGCGCCTAAGAAGAGGATTGATCGCTTGGAAGAAGGGTTGAGCGCCTAAGAAGATTAATCTCTTAGAAGGAATGCTCACTCATTCTTAAAGAATATTCATATCCCATTGAAAAAAGCCATTCCAGATTAGTCAGGAATGGCTCGTTGTGTGTTATTGGAATCCCAAGTATGAACCTGGGTTGACAGGGACGCCATCTTCATGGACTTCGAAATGTAAGTGGATGCCTGCCTCTGTGTTCAATTCATTTTCTGAAGCGGTGCCGAGGGGTTGACCTTGGGTTACTTCGTCACCTTTTTTGACTAGAATACCGGAAACGGAACCGTAGATTGTTTGCTTACCGTCAGCATGGGATAGAATGATTTCGTCGCCACTGAATGGATCATTAATAACTTCTGCCACTGTACCGCTCATTGCAGCGACCACTTCGAATGGCTGGCCAAGTACAGAGATGGATACTCCGGTGTTTGTGACATACTGTTGGTCGAATACCAGTAAGGCATTTTCTCGTACTTCCTCAGATGCTTCTGCGTCATAATAATCTTGTAGAATCGCTACGTCATCCAGGAGATCTTCAGAGAATGGGTATTTGAGTGTCTCCTTGGATGCGTTTGTTTCTACGACCAGGTTGTCATTCGGGGCTTGTTGTGCAATGTCTGCCGAGCCTGGGGAATCTTCTTTCATGAATGCATTATACCCCCAGATCATACCTACGAAGACAATTGCGATACCCGAATAGACGATTGGCCAGAACCAGCTTTTTGTCTTTGCACTTTTGTTCTTCTGAGAAGGGGCTTTCGGTTTTTCTTCTCGCATTATCATCACCTCACTCGCTATTGTTTGCAAGTGATGGAGATTTTAAACATTCCGAATCAAGCGAAGTGAATTTTTTTATTTCGGTGCCGCTATAGTAGTGTAAAAGAATCCTATCCGCCGGCCATCCTTTCTGGGCAAACGCTTCTGCCCCGTATTGGCTCATGCCAACGCCGTGACCGTATCCAGTCGTTGTAATATGGACGATTTCGTTGGTCACATCGTAAGCGATATCAAAGTCGGTTGAGGCGAGTTCCAATTGGTCTCGTATTTCCCTGCCAGTCGCTTCGAATCCGGTAGAGATCACTTTCTGGACCCGTCCTGTCGAATTCCGGACGAGTTGCAGTTTTCTGAAATGGTCGGCATTCCAATTGGTCCCTAAAATTTGGTTCCATTTCGTTAGTGCAATTTCAGTGGCACGCTCGACAGTCGGTGCTACGTCCTCCTCCCCGGGACTGTCCACACTTTGTAAATAAGGGATATCATTGCCACTAAAGTTTTGTGCGGCTTCGGTTTTGCCGTTCGAAGTAGAAAAGAACATAGCGGAGATCATTTCGTCTTCATAGACGAGAATATCGCCTGCCGTTGCCTGGACAGCCGCTTGCACTTTTTCTTCGTTGCGTTTGAATTCTTTCTTCCATCGTTCTTTCCGGTCTTTTTCAGTGGCATAGACTTGGGCCGAAACATCTGCAGCAATCGGCTTTTGACCGTTTTCCGTCGTTCGAAGTGCATATGTACGTGCTGCAATGGCCTGCGCTTTCAATGCCTCTTCGTGGAAACTAACGGGCATTTCGGCGGCGACGACCCCGGCGACGTACTCTTCCAATGGTATCGGCTTGTCCACGCCTGCAACGGAAATTTCAATGGAACAAAGCTTAGCTGTCGCATCCACAGTAGACCCGCTTTTTTCCGGTGGCGTTTTTAACCAGACCGGAATAAAAAATAATAATAAGATGAATAGAATAGGTAGAAGTTTGTCCATGCTAGAGTATATGAGTTTGAAGTGGTTTTATACATACTTTTCAACAATCAATAGGATGGGATTTTTCAATATTCTACGTCGAAAAGGCTGTCAATTATTGCTGACAGCCTTTCTGGTTCGAAATCAATTATATATATTTTGCGGTGTCTTTTCCGTTTCTGTTTCCGGGGAGACGCGTACGATATCGGCTCCGAGTGCTGCGAGCTTCGTATGGAAATTCACATAGCCCCGATCGAGGTGGGATAATTCCGTCACGCGTGTCACGCCCTCTGCTACGAGCCCAGCAAGGATCAGTGCAGCTGCGGCACGAAGGTCTGTTGCAGCCACTTCAGCGCCTTGTAGCTCGGATGGACCTGTCAGGATGACGGATCTCCCTTCGATCTTAATCGAAGCGTTCATTCTACGGAATTCTTCCACATGCATAAAGCGATTTTCAAAAACTGTTTCAGTTAAGACGCCTGTACCTGTTGCCGTGAGCATCAATGCCATCATCTGAGATTGCATATCCGTCGGGAATCCTGGATATGGCATCGTTTTTAAGTCCACGGATTTCAATGGTAACTCGGCCGTCACACGAACGCCTTCATCCAATTCCGTTATGACGACACCCATTTCTCCTAGTTTTGAAATAAGGGCCGCATTGTGTTCCGGTACAGCATTGTCAATGATGACGTCACCGCCAGTAATGGCAGCGGCAACCATGAATGTCCCCGTTTCAATGCGATCGGGAATGATATGGTGCGTCGTACCAAATAATTTTTTGACACCTTCGATTCGAATAGAATCCGTCCCTGCACCGACGACTTTTCCGCCCATTTCATTGATGAAGTTCGCCAGATCCACGATTTCCGGTTCCTTGGCCGCATTCTCAATAATTGTCGTGCCCTTTGCCAACGCTGCCGCTGTCATAATGTTTTCGGTCGCGCCGACGCTTGGGAAGTCCAAGTAGATTTTCGCGCCTTTTAAGCCGCCTTCCGCTTTCGCTTCCACATGTCCATGTCCAAATGTAATTTCCGCGCCCATCGCTTCAAAGCCTTTCAAATGCTGATCGATCGGTCGTGAGCCGATTGCACAGCCGCCTGGAAGTGCAACGCGTGCGAAGCCGTTACGTGCAAGAAGCGGCCCCATGACCAGAATGGATGCGCGCATCTTCCGTACATATTCAAATTGTGCTTCACTGGACAATTCGCTGGAAGAATCGATGATAACCTCATCTAATTCCGGTGAATATTTTACTTTTGCATTTAAACTTTTCAGCACTTCATTAATCGTATCGACGTCTGAAAGGTTGGGTACGTCACGGATGATGTTTGGTCCTTCAGATGCCAGCAATGCAGCTGCAAGTATCGGTAATACTGCATTTTTTGCGCCTTCGACCCGGACATTCCCTCTCAGTACACGTCCACCGTTGATAATGATTTTATCCAAAATAAGTCCCTCCGACTCCTAAATTGTAGCCAAACAAAATATCTTGATCTATTGTCGTTAGTTATCGTTGTTATCAATCGCGCCTCGGCGTATTGCGTCCAGAGGCTTTATCTTCGTTCAGCGGGCGTTTGAACACCTACTGAATAAGGAAAATAAAACCGCATTCATCTCACCACCTAAGGAAGTGAGAGTCTCCTGCTGAATGAAGATAAATTAAGCATAAAAACATATCCTATTTTACAGTGCCCATTGTCATAAGACAAGCAACAAGTGGGCTATCTTTTCATGTGCCATCACGTAGTCTATACTATGTATACTTTTGGCGTTTTGTGTCATTTCGTCTTATGACCTGTAGTATACATTCCTTTTGAATGGTTGATGTAAACCTTTTCTTTATTTACCGAATGTTCCGTTTCATGTCATCGCCCCAAATACGGAGTCCAAATTCAAAAGCGCAGGTTGCCGTCCTCTATATGTGCGGCGATAACATGGATCCATTGTTCTTCATTCAGCAAATGGGTTTGTACGCCAAGCGAAACGTCGGATATGTGAAAGTTTTTAACTGAACATAAACGGTAGCTTTCCTGACCAATAGGATATCTCTAAAAAGAAATTTGATACGGCCCAACCGATTGCAATGCTCAATAAAATAAATAAAATTTGCGCTTGCATGACACGATTTTTCTTAATAATTTTTTCGGGAATGACAGCCTGTAATGCATAGAAAGAAACGCCAATGAAAAAAATATGTGAGACGATCGCCAACAATGGCTGAAATCCGATAATTCCACTCATGTGTCCATTTCCTCCTATTGCCAGCAATTGTTCGAGCAGTTCGCCAGGGCATTTAATTTGTCAACAACATAAGCATTTGGCTCTAGCATTGAAAAGGCGAACAGAAGAAACATGTCCTCTGTCCGCTTTCATCAACAACTCATCTCGCTCTACTTCCGTACACGTTGATACGATTAATAGCGCGTTTCAATCCAAGTTCTGCCATTTGGTATTCTTGGGTATCTTTTTTAGCGCGAAGTTGGTCTTCTGCACGTTTCGCTGCTGCTTGCGCGCGAGCGAGATCGATAGAAGAAGCCATTTCTGCACTTTGTGCTAAAACAGTGATAACATCCGGACGGATTTCAAGAAAACCGCCGTGTACTGCTACATGTTCTGTCGCGTCACCCTTTTTCAGACGAAGTGCACCAATTTTCAATGGTGCGACCATCGCAATGTGGCCGGGAAGGATCCCGATTTCGCCTGATTCAGTGACGGCAATGACCATGTTTGCGTCCGTTTCAGCAACCGGGCCGTCGGGAGTGACGATATTGACTTTAACTGTCTTCATTTTTTCCCCTCCGTGTCCCTTATTCTTAGACTTCTACGCCCATGCTTTTCGCTTTTTCAACAACTTCCTCGATACGACCGACAAGTCGGAATGCATCTTCAGGAAGGTGATCATAGCGGCCATCAAGAATTTCTTTGAAGCCTTTAACCGTTTCAGCGACAGGTACATAAGAACCTTTCTGACCTGTGAACTGTTCAGCAACGTGGAAGTTCTGTGATAAGAAGAATTGGATACGACGTGCACGAGCTACGACCAGCTTATCTTCTTCCCCTAACTCATCCATACCAAGGATTGCGATGATGTCTTGTAGTTCACGGTAACGCTGAAGCGTCTGTTGCACTTGACGTGCTACTTCGTAATGCTCTTCACCGATGATTTCAGGGCTTAGTGCACGAGAAGTGGATGCAAGCGGGTCAACCGCTGGGTAGATCCCCATCTCAGAAAGTTTACGCTCAAGGTTTGTCGTCGCATCAAGGTGAGCGAACGTTGTAGCCGGAGCCGGATCCGTATAGTCATCCGCTGGAACGTAGATCGCTTGGATTGATGTAACCGAACCGACGTTCGTCGATGTGATACGCTCTTGAAGCTGACCCATTTCCGTAGCAAGTGTCGGTTGGTAACCAACGGCTGATGGCATACGGCCAAGTAGTGCCGAAACCTCAGAACCTGCTTGTGTAAAGCGGAAGATATTGTCGATGAACAGAAGTACGTCTGCACCTTTTTCATCACGGAAGTATTCTGCCATTGTCAAACCAGTCAAGGCAACGCGCATACGCGCACCAGGCGGCTCGTTCATTTGACCGAATACCATCGCTGTTTTCGTAATAACGCCAGAGTCCGTCATTTCGTGGAACAAGTCGTTCCCTTCACGTGTACGCTCTCCAACACCTGCGAATACGGAAATACCACCGTGTTCTTGGGCGATGTTGTTGATCAATTCTTGGATCAGAACCGTCTTACCTACACCCGCACCACCGAAGAGGCCGATTTTACCACCTTTGATGTATGGCGCAAGTAAGTCAACAACTTTAATACCTGTTTCGAGGATCTCAACTTCTGTTGAAAGATTTTCGAATTTCGGAGCTTCGCGGTGAATTGGGTCACGGCGCTCTGCTGCCGGGATTTCCTCCCCAAGGTCGATAATATCTCCAAGTACGTTAAATACACGTCCAAGTGTAATGTCACCTACTGGAACTGAAATCGGGGCACCCATATCTTCAACAACAGCACCACGTTGTAGACCGTCTGTTGATGACATTGCAATCGTACGTACAGAATCGTCACCAAGGTGAAGCGCGACTTCCAGTGTCAGTGTCACTGGGTCTTCGTTAGGACGTTCAATCTGGACCTTCAATGCGTTATAGATTTCCGGGAGCTGTCCGTTTTCGAACTTGACGTCAACAACCGGACCCATTACTTGAAGAATATGTCCTTTATTCATACTTTTCCCTCCTGTCTTACTCTTTGCCGAACAGTTTATCTCTTATTCAAGCGCAGCGACGCCGCCGATGATCTCCGTAATTTCTTGCGTGATCGCAGCTTGTCGTGCACGGTTGAATGAAAGTGTTAAAGTATCTATCAAATCAGATGCATTATCCGTAGCAGTCTTCATCGCTGTCATACTGGAAGCATGTTCACTCGCTTTCCCATCTAGCAATGCACCGAAGATGAGGCTCTCCGCATATTGCGGAAGAAGCACTTCAAGAATCGCTTCGCTTGAAGGCTCGAACTCATAGGAAGTCGTTGCAGATGCCGATGTGATATCCGTGAGCGGAAGCAATTTCTTTTCCGTCACTTCACTTGAGATGGCGGAGACGAAGTGATTGTAGAACAAGTATACTTCATCGTATTCGCCTTCTGTGAACATGCCAACAGCACGGTTCGCGATGTCTTTTATCTCTCCGAAGGTAGGATGATCACTTACACCGTCGAGGCTCTCGACGATATTCATTCCTTGGCGCTGGAAGAACTCGAGACCTTTTCGGCCGATTGCAACGATACTCACTTCATCTTTCGATTTGTGACGCTCTTCGATTGCACGAGTTACCGCACGCAGAATATTGGCGTTATAACCGCCAACGAGTCCACGGTCCGATGTGATAACGATATAACCCGTCCTCTTCACAGGGCGCGAAATAAGCATCGGATGACTGGCGTCATTCGTACCGGCTGCAATTGAACTGACGACTTCCTGGATTTTCTCCATGTATGGAACGAATGCGGTCGCATTCATTTCGGCACGTGCCAATTTGGAAGCGGAAACCATTTGCATCGCTTTCGTGATTTGACTTGTTTTCTTCGTCGATTTAATACGGTTTTCTATATCGCGTAATGATGCCACTGACATTTCACCACCTTATCGTTTTTTAGAGGATGTCCGAAAAGATTGTCGTTGCGTTCGTCTTTCTTTTCAAACATCCCTCTTTTGATCGAACATCGTCGGACTGTTGTTGTCCAACTGTTTTATTGCTTATTCGGAAGCGGCAAAGGTCTTTTTAAACGCATTGATAGCTGCTACCATTGCGTCATCAGATGGAAGATCTTTTGTCGTGCGAATATGATCATATACGTCAGTGTGGTTCGTTTCGAGCCAGCTTAGAAGTTCGCTTTCGAAACGGAGAATGTCTTTCAACGCAATATCGTCAAGATGTCCACGTGTCAACGCGTAAAGGATGACGACTTGTTGCTCGACTTTGAACGGTTTGTTCAAGTCTTGTTTCAAGATTTCAACAGTACGCGCTCCACGGTCAAGCTTCGACTGTGTTGCAGGGTCGAGGTTGGAACCGAATTGTGAGAACGCTTCAAGTTCACGATACGCAGCCAAGTCCAGACGAAGCGTACCCGCAACTTTTTTCATCGCTTTGATTTGTGCCGAACCACCTACACGGGATACGGAAAGACCTGCGTTGATCGCTGGACGTACACCCGAGAAGAACAAGTCCGATTGAAGGAAAATCTGACCATCCGTGATGGAGATTACGTTCGTCGGGATGTAAGCGGAGATGTCCCCTGCTTGTGTCTCAACGAATGGAAGTGCTGTAATCGATCCTGCACCTAGCGTGTCGTTCAACTTCGCTGCGCGTTCAAGTAGACGGGAGTGAAGGTAGAAAACATCACCTGGGTAAGCTTCACGACCTGGAGGACGACGAAGTAGCAAGGATAGTTCACGGTATGCAGCCGCTTGTTTGGAAAGGTCATCATAAACGACAAGGACGTGTTTCCCTTGGAACATGAATTCCTCAGCCATTGTGATACCTGCATATGGTGCTAAGTATAGAAGTGGAGCAGGTTGTGAAGCAGAAGCCGTTACGACGATTGTGTAATCAAGTGCGCCGTGTTTACGAAGTGTTTCAACAACTCCACGAACTGTAGATTCTTTTTGACCGATTGCGACATAGACACAGATCATGTCTTGGTCCGCTTGGTTCAAGATCGTATCGATTGCGACAGTCGTTTTTCCTGTTTGACGGTCACCGATGATCAATTCACGTTGTCCACGTCCGATCGGAACAAGCGCGTCGATCGCCTTGATGCCTGTTTGTAGTGGTTCGTGAACGGATTTACGTGCCATAACCCCTTGGGCAGGGCTTTCAATTGGACGTGTTTTTGTCGTTGCAATTGGACCAAGTCCGTCAACTGGTTGACCGAGTGGATTTACAACGCGTCCGATTAGTTCTTCACCGACAGGTACTTCCATAATACGGCCTGTACGACGTACTTCATCGCCTTCTTTGATGTCTGTGTATGGCCCTAGGATAACGATACCTACGTTATTCGCTTCCAAGTTTTGTGCCATCCCTAAAACACCTGTTGAGAACTCAAGAAGCTCTCCAGCCATGACGTTGTCGAGGCCATGAGCACGTGCGATACCGTCACCGATTGAGATAACTGTACCTACTTCGCTCACTTTCATCTCAGATTGGTAATTTTCAATCTGCTGTTTTATGAGAACACTGATTTCCTCAGCTTTGATGCCCATGTATGTCACCCCTCAAATTTCAGATTTATGATCCGATGAGATCCCGTTTCAGACGCTCGAGCTTCGCGCTCACGCTGCTGTCATAAATGCGGTTACCGATTTGGAGACGGACGCCCCCGATCAGATTCGGATCGATGATATTGTCAATTCGTAAAGACTGTTTACCGACTTTCCTTGCGAACGCAGTGGAAATGGATTGGCTTTCGTCGTCTGTCAATGAACGTGTAGAGTACACTTTCGCTTCAGCGACGCCTGCTGCATCATTTGCATATGCGTTAAACTCATCGACAAGGTGAACAACCTCGTTGATGCGCTTTCTGTCGACCAGGACGGACAGCGTATTCAAAATGAGCGGGTTTGCTCCTTTAAATAGGTCTGTAAGCAGTTCTTTCTTTTTCGTTACGGATAATCTCGGAGATTCAAGCAAATGCCCGAGTTGTTCATTGTCTTGGAAAGCCTTTTTCAGTTCTTGGAGATCTTCCAGAACCGGTCCAGTCTGTCCATTTTTTTGTGCCAATTCAAACAATGCGAGGGCATAGCGTTGTGCCGCAACCGATTGGCTCATCGGCCTTCGCCTGCCTTCACAATCGTTTCTTCAATCAATGCGCGGTTATCCTCTTCGGAAATTTCTTTCCCGAGTACTTTAGACGCTGCAAGGATAGATAGTGATACGAATTCTTCGCGGACTGCCGCAATGGCTTTGTCCTTTTCAGTTGCGATTTCGACTGCAGCCGCTTCTTTTATGCGGCCCACTTCTGCACGCGCAGCTGTGATCAGTTCTTCACGCTGTGTTTCCCCTTGCCTGCGGGCGTTTTCAACAATCTCTTGTGCGTTATCACGCGCTTCTTTTAACAATTGACGCTGTTCTTCAAGAAGTTTCTGTGATTCTAGACGACTTTTTTCAGCCGCATCGATCTCATTCGCGATCAACTCAGCGCGTTGATCCATGACACCCATAAGTGGTCCCCATGCAAATTTTTTCAAAAGAAGCATGAGTATCGTGAAAAACACGACTGTGACGATGATATCGCCAAGGTTCAGTCTGTTGTTTAAATCTGCTAAAAATCCTACAGTAGCATGATCTGCTACGTGGATGAAGGTATCCATAAACACGATTGTTTCACTCCCTTCAAGTGCTTCTACCTTTTTATTTGAAAATTGGAATGCATTTCTTTTTGCAATTGATCAATTACGCCTCGGCGTAATTGCGTCCAGATTTTGAATCGAGCTTGCTCGATTCACTCCTTTCAAAATCTGTGACATCCGCCGGAGGCTTTATCTTCGTTCAGCGGGCGTTTGAACATCCGCTGAACAGGTAAACCAAACCGCATTCATCTCGCCATCTTAGAGGTGGGAGTTTTCTGCTGAATGAAGATAAATTTCTCTACATAAAGGAATGGCGAAGGACCTCTTACTGCGCTCTTCGCCATTTTGTACTTAGTTCTTCATAATTAGCGGTTCATGACGATAAATGCAACTACTACTGCGATGATTGGAAGTGCCTCAACAAGAGCAACCCCGATGAACATTGTCGTTTGAAGTGCACCGCGAAGTTCTGGTTGACGTGCAATCCCTTCAACTGTTTTAGAAACGATAAGACCGTTACCGATACCTGCGCCAAGTGCACCAAGACCGATTGCGATAGCTGCTGCTAATAGACCCATAGTATAATTTCCTCCTAAGTATAGTTGTATTTTTTGTTTGTCCACCCTGAAATTGGGTAGTATATGTTTAATGATCCGTGCTCACTTTATGTGAGATATAGACCATCGTTAACATAACGAAGATGAATGCTTGGATCGCCCCGATAAAGACCGAGAATCCTTGCCAAGCGAGCGCCGGGATCAATGCTCCAGCAAAACCAACGGCACTGGAGGCCCCAAGTGTTGCAAGTAGACCGATGAGGATTTCCCCTGCGAAAATGTTACCGTAAAGACGTAGACCGAGTGTCAGCGTGTTTGCGAATTCTTCAATAATTTTCAATGGGAAGAGGAACGGCATCGGTTTGAAATAGCCTTTCCCATACTCTTTGAAACCAAGAAGTTTAATACCGTAGTAATGCGATAGGATAACGACCAAAGATGCAAGTGTCAGTGTTACAGTCGGATCTGCTGTAGGTGATTTCCACCATAGATACCCATCCCAATAAATCGCAAATGGCAATCCGAGGACGTTTGCTACGAAAACGAACATAAGAAGTGTGATGCCAAGAATATGGAATCGACCGCCCGTTTTCCAGTCCATGTTATTTTTAATGATACCTTTCACGAAATCCATGACCCATTCCATGAAATTCTGCATGCCCGTCGGTTTCATCTGCATTCTGCGTGTAGCTGAAACTGCGATGAGAAATACGATGAGACATGTAACGAAAAGCATTAAGATGTTTGACGCGTTAAATACAATACCAAAAAGATTAAAATTAGGATTTCCGTGGTTCACGTTTCGTTCACCTCCCTCTAACAATCGAATTATTCATACTGTTTGTGGAATATGATCCTATCAGCCAGTAACAGGATGTATGGAATCATAAGACCGATCACCGTGCTAACCATGTCAATATGTTCCGGCAGCGAAATCGCGATAGCGGCCGCGGCCATACCGGATGCGAAACGCATCGCTGTCCCTATTGATGCTCCTCCTTTTCCTTTTGAAACGGAATCATCAAATCGCTTCATTCTACGGACAAGAATCCAGAAATTATACAATCCAAAGAACGATCCGAGTATTAAACCTGCGAAAATCGTTTGATAATCAGTGAATCCCCATCCGAGAACGAACAATGCGAGCAAAAAAAAGACGCCTTTCCTTTGCCGGTTATGTATTTCTTGCAGTGTTTGCATGATCGGTTATTCTCCTGATTCTTGTTTTTTTTGGATAGTATGGAGCATTGCTGCAACGCCTTTTGAAAGGTCATGCGCAAGCAATTCAAAAGGACAAGCGGGGTGGTTCCCGTTCCGCCGTCCAGCCTGTTACTTGTCCAGTCGTCAGTTTCCGAAAATTCCATGGGTATATGGAGATTGCCATAAGACTGAGTTATGACTTCTACCAAAAGTATCCCCCGGTTCCGGTTTACTTCCGCTTTTCCTGTAGGCAAAGACTCCGAAAAGGATAGAACCTAGAAATTATACATTTTTGTCGAAGTAGAGGCGATTTACAGAAAGTGCTTCTTAACCTATTAACAGTCCAAAAGCAATTCTCGCGCAATTCCGACATGATCAGGCAGTAGTGATAGCGAGCGTTCATCATTTCGCCATGCAACTCTGTTGCATGCATATGAAAAACCCCTATCATTCTTACCCTTTGTAAGCATACAATAGGCATATTTTGATGTCAATTGATTCCCGTGAAATTCTTCACAAAGTGTTCGTTTTGTCAAACAATCGACAAAATTGAGGGGATGGCTTGTTCTAGGGGTTTCCCTTAGGAACAAAAGCGGAGGGTGCCCGGAGTCTAGACGATGGAAAAAGCGACCGGAATTACTTTACAGCATATACTTCAAAAAAGAGTGTAGACAAAGTAAAAAAACAACTTTGTCTACACTCTGAGTGATCGGTAAATCCGGTTTTTATTTTATAGAAGATAAGTATTCTTTCAACGCTTCGACGATTCGTTCGGAAGCGTGTCCGTCACCATATGGGTTCGATGCTTGGGCCATTTTCGTGTACTCGTCTTTGTCGGAGAGAAGCGTGTCTGTCAATTCGAAGATCGTGTCCTCATCCGTTCCTGCGAGTTTCAATGTGCCGGCTTCGATTCCTTCAGGTCGCTCGGTTGTATCGCGCAAAACGATTACCGGTTTCCCGAGTGATGGCGCTTCTTCTTGGATACCACCGGAATCGGTCAAAATAATGTGGGCGCGTGCGGCAAAGTTATGGAAGTCGACCACTTCAAGCGGTTCGATCAGATGTACGCGATCATTACCTCCAAGAAGTTCGTCAGCGACTTCACGGACTGCTGGGTTCATATGCACGGGGTAGATGATTTGAACATCGTCATGTTTTTCAAGCAATCTGTTGATGGCACGGAACATGTTGCGCATCGGCTCACCGAGGTTTTCTCTGCGATGTGCTGTCAATAATATCAGTCGATCCGTCCCGATCTTATCCAGAACAGGATGTGAATATTCTTCGAGCACCGTCGTCCGAAGTGCATCAATCGCCGTGTTGCCTGTAATATAGATGCGCTCTTCCGGTTTCCCTTCGTCCAATAAGTTACGTGCCGATTTTTCGGTCGGTGAAAAATGAAGATCGGCGAGTACTCCTGTCAATTGGCGGTTCATCTCCTCCGGATAAGGGGAGTATTTGTCCCATGTACGGAGCCCCGCTTCCACATGACCGACCGCAATTCGGTTATAGAATGCAGCAAGACTCCCGATAAAAGTCGTCGCCGTATCCCCGTGAACGAGCACGATGTCGGGCTCTGCTTCCTTCATGATTCGATCGAGTCCTTCCAGTCCGCGCGTCGCGACATCGACGAGCGTTTGCCGATCCTTCATAATGTTGAGATCGTAGTCGGGCGTGATGCCGAATGTTCCTAGTACTTGGTCAAGCATTTGGCGGTGTTGAGCCGTTACCGTTACAATCGACTCTATATCGTCCGCATGCTTTTGCAATTCCAGTACGAGCGGCGCCATTTTGATGGCTTCGGGCCGCGTGCCGAAAATCGTCATCACTTTCCATTTCTTTGTCAAAACGTTCACGCCTTCCACATCATTTTGTTCCGAAAAGTCTATCTCCTGCATCGCCAAGTCCTGGTACGATATAGCCTTTTTCATCCAATTTTTCATCGAGTGCGGCAATATAAATGTCCACATCAGGGTGCGCTTCCGTCATTGCTTGAACCCCTTCTGGAGCCGCAATCAGACACATGAATCGGATGTTTTTCGCACCGCGTTTTTTCAATGAATTGACCGCTTCAATCGCAGATCCGCCTGTCGCGAGCATTGGGTCAACGAGGATCAATTCACGCTCTGAAACGTCTGAAGGCAGTTTTACATAGTATTCGACCGGTTGCAATGTTGCCGGGTCGCGGTAGAGTCCGATATGTCCAACTCGGGCAGCTGGAATCAGGTTTAAAATTCCGTCTACCATGCCGATTCCCGCACGTAAAATCGGGATAATGCCCAATTTTTTACCAGCGAGCACTTTCGAATTCGCTTTTTTGACCGGTGTTTCAACCTCCACTTCCATTAGCGGAAGTTCGCGTGTAATTTCGTACGCCATGAGCGTCGCCACTTCATCAACCAGTTCACGGAATTCTTTCGTTCCTGTGTTCACGTCACGTATATGTGTCAGTTTGTGTTGAATGAGTGGATGATCAAAAACATGTACTTTTGGCATGATTATTCGCCCCTTTTCGGAATGTCTTGTTTATTATAGCAGAAATGGACTACATGGACATCTGCCAGCTAAACGTTTTTCTGTTTTCAAGTTGTCAGTCGATTTCAATCGGTGGTGATTGATCATTTGCCGTGTTGATTGAGCTCTTGTGATGTTGGTTTGAGCGCTTGGCGTGATGGTTGAGCTCTTGGATGCGGGATTGAGCGCCTGGCTTGATGGTTGATCACTTAGATGCAAGTTTGAGCGCCTGGCTTGATGATTGAGCTCTTGGATGTAAGATTGAGCGCTAAGCCATGCACAACAAGCCGCTATCTATGATGGCGGCTTGTTGTTTCAGATGATTATGCGTAGAGCGGGAACTTGTCCGTCAATGCTGCAACGCGTTGTTGTGCTTCTTTTTTCACGGCTTCGTCTTCAGGGTTTTTCAGAACGCTCGCCATGATGGATGCGATTTCCTTCATTTCTTCTTCTTTGAAACCGCGCGTCGTTACTGCCGGTGTACCAAGACGGATACCGGATGTTACGAATGGGCTTTCTGTATCGTAAGGAATTGTGTTTTTATTTGCAGTGATACCAACTTCGTCTAATGCATGTTCTGCGATTTTTCCTGTAATACCAAGTGAGCGTAGGTTCACTAATACGAGGTGGTTATCTGTACCGCCTGAGACGATATCAACACCTTCTGCGATAAGTGCTTCTGCAAGTGTTTTTGCATTCTTTTTCACTTGTTGGATATACGTTTTGAATTCTGGCTTTTGCGCTTCACCAAATGCAACTGCTTTTGCAGCGATCACGTGCATAAGCGGGCCGCCTTGAACACCAGGGAAAATGGATTTGTCTAGTTTCCGACCGAATTCTTCTGAAGAAAGAATAAGTCCTCCACGTGGACCTCTTAATGTTTTATGCGTCGTTGACGTAACGAAGTGTGCGTGCGGCACTGGATTCGGATGTTCGCCAACTGCAACAAGACCTGCGATATGAGCCATGTCTACAAATAAGTAAGCACCAACTTCATCTGCAATTTCACGGAATTTCGCAAAGTCGATTTCACGTGGGTAAGCACTCGCGCCAGCTACGATCATTTTTGGCTTATGCTCAAGCGCTTTTTGACGGACATCTTCATAGTCGATCAGTTCGTCTTCTTTACCGACACCATATTCAACAAAGTTATACAATTCACCAGAGAAGTTCACCGGACTACCATGCGTCAAGTGACCGCCGTGTGATAGATTCATACCGAGTACTGTATCGCCTGGCTCTAGTACAGCGAAATAGACAGCCATATTCGCTTGTGCACCGGAGTGCGGTTGAACGTTTGCATATTCTGCACCGAAAATTTCTTTCAGACGGTCACGAGCGATATCTTCCACGACATCGACATGTTCACAACCACCGTAATAGCGTTTGCCCGGATAGCCTTCTGCATACTTATTTGTTAAATAAGAGCCTTGTGCTTCCATGACCGCTTCTGTTACGAAGTTTTCGGATGCAATCAGTTCAATGTTGGATTGTTGACGCTTTTTCTCCGCCATAATCGCTTCGTATACTGCTGCATCATCACGTTTTACATTGTTCAAATCCATGTTCTCATTCCCCTTATCATCTGTTTTTTTGTGGTGTCGGTAACTGACACCGGGTGTCTACGCATTTATTCATAAATTGCTCTTGTTCCACCGATTAACTTCGGCCGCGTTGTTGCTACAGTCACAATCGCATCACCGATTTTTCCGATGCTTGTCCGTAGAGGGACTGCAACCGGTTTAAGATGCATGCCGATCAATGTCTGACCGATATCGATTCCCGCGGAGGCCCGGATTTCTTCCACTACAACTGGGTCTTCCATATGACGATAAGCATAGGCTGACATCGAGCCGCCCGCATGCGCGACCGGAATGACCGAAACCGGGTCAAGCTTAAATTTTTCAGCTGCCTTGCGTTCAATTGTCAATGCTCGATTGATATGCTCGCAACCTTGGAATGCAAGAAACAATTGATGTTTCTTGGCAAATTCCGTTAAAGGTTCGAAGAGCATTTCTCCGATTTCGATTGCTCCCGCAGTGCCGATGCGGCTACCCGCAATTTCGGAAGTGGAACAGCCGACGACAAAGAGCGTACCTGGTTCTAGATTGGTCTGTTCAGCCATTTCTGCCAACAATTGTTCTAATTGAGCCTTACATCGGTGTAAAACATCCATTTCTCTGCACCTGCCTTCTCCTAGAGTGACCCAGCTACTGTTGCCGGTGCCCTCTTGGCATTTCCGCTTCCGCTTTTCTTCAGTCTTCCAGATCCATCAGTTTGCCGATTCGGCGCTCATGACGGCCACCTTCGAATGTCGTATTCAGCCATGTAGCGACGATTTCCCTTGCAAGGCCCGGTCCAATGACACGTTCCCCCATTGCAAGGATGTTGGAATCATTATGCTGTCTTGTCGCTTTCGCACTGAAGACGTCATGGACAAGCGCACAACGGATGCCTTTCACTTTATTGGCAGCGATGGACATGCCGATCCCGGTTCCGCAGATCAGGATGCCACGATCAAAATTGCCGGATGCGACACCGTTTGCAACAGGCGTCGCAAAATCCGGATAGTCGACAGATTCGTTGGAATCCGGTCCGAAATCAACATATTCCACGCCTAATTCCACTAATAATTGCACGATTTCACGGCGGAGATTGTTCCCCCCGTGGTCTGAAGCTATCGCAATTTTCACAGCGTCCCTCTTTTCATAATTTACTTATAAATCATTCTACCATCTTCCCGTAAAAAAAACAGCGAAATTTAGCACCTACATCATGTCATTTAAAAATGATGCCAAGCATACTAGCTGGCATCATTTTTATAGTCATTATTATTTTGCTCGATCAAATTTGTGGATGACGTTGTAAAGCTCTTCCGATTGTCTTTTCAATTCACTTGCCATCGCATCCACCTGTTCAATAGAGCGAACTTGTTCTTCGGTCGCAGCGCTGACTTCCTGCGCACCTGCCGACGTTTCCTCTGCGATGGCGGCAACTTCTTGCGATTGGCGCGCCGTCGTTTCGATATTGGTCAACTGATTTTCAACAAATTTTGTAATATCCACAACGGAATCCGCCATGCCATTCACTTTCAAGGTCATCGCTTCGACATTTCCAGTCGTTTCATTCGCACGATCGGCTTCGATTGCCGCCGTTTTCACTTGTTGTTCCATCTCTTTCACGACTTTTGTGACGTCTGTTTGAATCGTCGCGACGAGTGCGGAAATCCCCTGAACCGCTTTGGCGCTTTCATCCGCGAGGACGCGCACTTCTTCCGCAACGACAGCGAATCCTTTACCCTGTTCGCCGGCACGTGCCGCCTCGATGGATGCGTTCAATGCGAGCAAATTGGTCTGTGCTGCGATATTTCCGACAAACTGAACAATTTCACCGATTTTTTGTGCATTTTCATCAAGCTGTCGAATGGTTCCCAATGTCAACTCACTTTGCGCCGACATATTCCGGATTCCCTCAACGAGCGTGCGGAATACTGCCGTTGTTCGTACAAGTTCATCCATCATCTCTTTTGAACGAACCGACGAATCTTCTGCCCGGTTATTCACCTCGACAGCCAATACGCGTACATCTTCAATCGCTTCCGCGGTTTCCTGAATGGCAATTGCCGATTCTTCCGCTCCAGCGGATATTTCCAGAATGGTTGAGGATACCGCGTCTGCTTGTCGAGTCGCAGCCCCGGTTTCCGCCGATAGTTTGTCCACTGTTGTTGCCGTTTTCTCAAAGTTCGTTTCGATTTGTTCAACAACTGTGCGTAAATTCAAGACCATGTGCTGAAATGCTTCTGCAAGTGAACGGATTTCATCGGATGATCGCGGTAATTCGATATCCATTCCGATTTCACCAGCCGCCACTTTATTGGCCGCCTGCTCAAGGTTTTGCAATGGTTTCGTTAAAATGGTACTGAATAATGCCGCTAATAGGCCAGACCAAAATATCCCCAATGCATACGTCATCACCGCAAACCAGAACTTATCGAAATTCGGAAAGAATTGCGGTTGTATAAAGTTGATGAATACCGCACTCGTCGTATACGTGACAATCGCTAATATCGTGACGAATAACACAAGTTTTTTTCGTAACCCGAACTGCTTCTTCCCCATATTGCTCATCATTTTCCCTCCGCCAATTTCTGTTCGAGCTGGTCGATGATCCGTGACAATTCAGTGAATGTATGTCGATATGTTTCCAAATCGCCTCCGAAAGGATCATAGACATCTCCATCTTTTTCTGCTTGAACAAATCCTTTTAACGTAAACGTCTTACGTTCCACTGCGGGATTAACGTGTAGAAGCGCCGATTTATGCGCTTCTGTCATGGTCAGGATGAGATCCGCCCATTCCAAATCCTCTTGTGTGACGGCTCTAGAGACAGGTGTATGCGGCATGTCCGCCTCGTCAATCAATACCTGCGCATGCTGTGAAATCGGCCAGCCATCCTGCGCATAAATACCCGCCGAACGGACCACCATACCGTCGATCTTTTTCGATCGAAGAATAGCCTCTGCCATTGGACTTCTACATGTATTTCCCGTACAAATCAAATAAATGTTCATAATTGATCACCTTCTATATCTTTAGAATAACGGAGTTCTATGAGGAAAGAAATAGATAATTTCAACGAAAGCATGACATTATTCCCAGAACCAACAAAGCGATGCCTGCCAGACGCTTGAGAACTTTTCCATTTTTGATCCCTAGATGGCGTTTAAAACGAAGCACAGCATAAGAAAATAGTAAAGAAAGCAATCCGGATGCCATGATAAAAAGCGTCTTATCCAATTGGAGCATCCCAACCGATACACTGACGGAGAAGGTATCCAGACTGACAGCAATCGCAACCACAGCCGGAGATATCGTCTTATTGACCACTGTTTTTGCATCTTCATCATGCAAAAGCATTTGAATGCCGATCAAGCCCAACAATACACCGGATAATAATCCGCTCCATTCCGAAAAAAGACTCGCTGTCATTTCTCCTGCCCAAAAACCGAGAAACGGAAATGCCATATTCAGAAAGGCTGTCCAGAGCGCTAATTTGAATCTTCCTTTTTTCACTTGTAACAAGGCGTAGACGATGAGAATATCGATTGTCGTAATCCCTGCCACGAATAATTCCGTCAAACTAAAACCTCCCCAGATACCACATTCGTCCATTTTATGCGATACCTAAGGAGGTCATGCCTATTATATCAATTACGCCTCGGCGTAATTGCGAATCGAACATCGAAGGGTTCGATTTGCCATATTTCTGCTTTTTTTGGCAGAATTTAAGGCACTTTCAGAACGCTGCGACCTTAGCCTGAGTTCCTTTATGCAGCAGGGAATTTAGACTCCCTTTGATTAAAATGCATTCTGGCATTCATCCCGCCACTTATGGAAGTGAGGACTTCTGTAGCTGACGCTTCGCTTTCAGTACAAAAGATTTGCTGAATCAAGTTATCAGTCTTTGTAACGTTTTCCGTCAGCCGCTTTCGTCAAGCGGTTCATCACGGCTGCACCGACTCCGGTCAGATCCGTTTCAACCGCTAAGATTACATCCGCATCTGTCAAATCACATTGACGGAGTGCCCTGTACAGATTTGCCGCCATTGCTTCATGATCCTCCTTGGAACCGATAGCGAAAAACCAGTCCGCTTCAGGATTATCCAACTCATCCGGGCCAATTAACGCGACTTTCTTCCCTTCGTTATGCAGCGAGGCAATGGCGGCGCCAATTGTGTCAGATTCACTTCCGATCAAATAAAGCGGCGCTTCCGGTGCATAATGCGTATATTTCATACCCGGTGCACGTGGTGCTTTTTCGTCGGATACTTTGTTCTCAACTTGAACGGGACCGATGAGCGATTCAATCATTTCTTTCGTCACCCCGCCCGGTCTTAAAATCGCAGGGGGTGTCGTTGTCATATCGACGACCGTCGACTCCACGCCAACTCCCGTTTTCCCGCCATCCAAAATAAGCGGAATCAACCCTTTCAAATCCTCATATACATGAGAAGCTTCAGTCGGACTTGGCTTGCCACTTCGATTGGCACTTGGCGCAGCAAGCGGTTTCCGAAGTGTGCGAAGTAGTTCCAATGCGACGGGATGATCAGGCATTCGAAGACCGACTGTGTCTACACCCGGTGTCACATTTTCAGCAATGACACCAGGAATTTTAGGCAGAACAAGCGTCAGAGGCCCGGGCCAATAAGCAGCCATTAATTTTTCCGCTTCTGGCGTAATGCCAGTTGCATAGTTCGAAACCTCTTCCTGATGTCCTATATGTACAATGAGCGGATTATCAGAAGGCCGCCCTTTCGCTGCAAATATCTTTTGCACCGCTTTTTCGTCCGTGGCAATTGCTCCAAGACCGTATACCGTTTCAGTCGGAAACGCCACGACCTCTCCACTTTTCAATATATCCACAGCTTGTTTATATTTTTTTTCGTTATCCATATTTTTATCCACGGTTGCAACGATTGTTTCCATGTGTAAAACCCCTTTTATACACAGTTTTCATTAATTATCCACAAGTTTTGTTGATAACCTTATGAAAACCAAGATTTTATCCACTCCCAGACGAAGAATGTGACTTCTTCCTCCTCTTCTTTCCCCTGTTCTTCCTTTTGATCTGGAAAACAGATTTTCGGGAACAGTGCACACCACCAATTATCCCCACGTCCACTTCCAATTGTTAAGATATATGCATCATAAGTGGCTTGTGGATGAATGAAAAGCCCAGATCTTTTCGGCGGAAATAGCGCTTCCGTCCTTTCCAATGTAACCGCATGACCGTTGGACAAGGATTCAGCCACTTCCAGGACGGTCTCTTCAATCGCAACCAAGTTATCCACAAGCTCTTGGTCGGATTGCGAATCAGCAACTGCCTTTGCGATGAGCGGCTCGATTTCCCGCTGGATATTTCTTTTGATCTGTTGATCGACAGGGGCATCCGAATGCGCAAGTAATCGGAAACGAATGGTGTCCTCCTCTTCCACTCCCCCTGTGAATAGGGTAATGATGGATTGTATAATGAGCAGGACGATGATGAATTCAATGTATGGCAGCAACTTGTCCCATAATGTTTTCTTTCTCGCAACCTCGTAATCTTCTAACATAGTGATCCCCTCCTACTCGCATTGTCGCCAGAGGGAGGGGGATTTATTCACCAATCTTGCAAAATATCATTCGATCTTTACCGTTGATATCTTTTACAATTTCAATGACAGCTTTAGGAAATGCAATTTGGAAGAGCTGGTGCACAGCTTCGCCTTGTAAATAACCGATCTCGACGCCGATCAATGCATGACAATTCATAAGCGGCGGCAATGCTTCCGCAAGTTTTCGGTAAAAGAAGAGCCCGTCTTCGTCAGCAAATAGGGCACCATGCGGTTCGTGATCAAGAACCGTATCCGCCATTTGCTTAGCTTCGTCATGCGCGATATAAGGTGGGTTGGATAAGACAATATCCCACTTTTGCCCGGCAATCGGCGAAGTGAGATCCCCTAAACGGAAATCGATGTCGGCGTCGTTATCCACAGCGTTCTGTTTGGCGACCGCAATCGCCCTTTCGCTAATATCTGTTGCAGTGACAGAGGACTCAGGCCATTCTTTTTTGAATGAAATCGCGATCGCGCCACTTCCTGTGCCGATATCGGCGACTCGGATCGATTGTTGCGAGAACAGTTTCCGGCCACGCTGCAAGGCATTGTAGACCAGTTCCTCCGTTTCCGGACGCGGGATGAGAACATTGTCATCCACCTTGAATGTATATCCGTAAAACTGTTCGGTACCGATAATGTATTGCACCGGTTTGCCTGTGAGCAATTCACGCATCGCTTCCCAAAAGGCTTGCTGTTGTTCAGAAGTGAGCGGCTCACGTAAATCAGCAAGCAAACTGGCGCTTGTCTTTTGGGTGATATGCTCCATTAGAAGCTTTGCCGCATGGATGTCGAGTCCTTTTTCTTCTAATTGTGAAGTGGCTCGCTGAAGTGCTGCATACACTTGTTCAGTCATGCCGATCCAAACTTTCAAGGCGTTTCGCCTGTTCTTCAAGGATGAGTGCCTCGACGACTTCATCAAGTTTTCCTTCGATGATTTGATCAAGCTTTTGAATCGTCAAACCGATGCGGTGATCAGTCACCCGGTTTTGTGGGAAATTATAAGTGCGAATCCGCTCAGAACGGTCACCTGTTCCGACTGCCGATTTTCGACTCGCAGCATATTCTGCTTGCGCTTCTTGTTGTGCCGCATCATAGACACGAGCTTTTAATACTTTCATCGCTTTTTCACGGTTTTTAATTTGTGATTTTTCATCTTGCATGGATACGATGATTCCCGTCGGTAGGTGCGTAATACGAACAGCAGAGTCTGTCGTGTTAACATGCTGTCCACCTGCACCACTTGAACGGTATGTATCGATTTTCAGATCTTCTCGGAGAATGTCAATATCGACATCTTCGGCTTCCGGTAAGACTGCGACTGTCGCAGTTGATGTATGGATCCGACCGCCCGACTCCGTTTCCGGCACACGCTGCACGCGATGTGCCCCGTTTTCAAATTTTAATTTTGAATAGGCACCTTCGCCGTTAATCATGAAAATGATTTCTTTGAAACCACCCAGTTCGGTCGGAGAAGCATCCATCACATCGACTTTCCAGTTGTTCATTTCCGCATAGCGGCTGTACATCCGGAATAAGTTCCCCGCGAATAAAGCAGCCTCATCTCCTCCGGCCGCTCCCCTGATTTCCATGATAACGTTTTTGCTATCGTTCGGATCTTTCGGGACGAGCAATAATTTCAGTTGCGCTTCGAGTGCTTCGATTTTCTCTTCCAGCTCGGACAATTCCATTTTAACGAGCTCTTTCATCTCCTCATCGAGCGGTTCATTCAACATCTCTTTGGCATTTTTCTGTTCTGTAATCGCATTTTTATATTCACGATACGTCTCAACCGTTTCCTGCAGACCGGATTGTTCTTTCGAATAATCCCGGAGCTTTTTCATATCGCTCACGACATCTGGATCGCTCAGCAATTCATTCAGTTGATCGTATCGATCTTCTACTGCCTGAAGCCTTTCAAACATATTGGACACCTCATTTATAGAACTGATTTGTATGTTAATTGTACGGGAAATGGCGTGGTAAATACAGTTATTTCTCTGGTTGCGGTGTTGGGTTGGGTGCGTTGTGTACTTGGATGGGAGCGTTGCTTTCTTGATCGCTTGCGTTGTGAACTTTAAAGAGAACGTTGCTTTGTTAAGCGGGAGCGTTGTTTACTTTTGATTACTAAAAAATGTGAAAGCCGACCAGTTTTCCCAGGCCGGCTTTGTTGCTTATTGTTCCACAGTTGCGACTGAGGTGCCTTCTGGTACTTCATGGTGCTTGCGGCATCTTGCTTCATAGGCTTCTGCAGCACCAACCAGAATGACAGGATCATCGTATCCGGCTGGAACGCCGTTGATCAGTCTTTGGGTTCTGCTGGATGGCGAGCCGCAAACCGTGCAGACGGCTTGGAGTTTAGTGACATGCTCGGCGACCGCCATGAGACGAGGCATCGGTCCGAACGGTTCTCCCCGGAAATCTTGATCGAGTCCGGCAAGGATGACCCGGAATCCGCGATCTGCAAGATTCATGACCATGTCGACAATGCCTTCATCGAAAAACTGAGCTTCGTCAATGGCGATGACATCATACTCATCGGTGACGAATTCTTTAATATGCGCTGAGCTCGCAACCGGATTGGCGATGACGGTTGTCCCATTATGGCTGACGACCGCTTCCTCGCTATAACGATCGTCTATTTCCGGTTTGAATACAGCAATTTTCTGTTTGGCAAATTGCGCTCTGCGGATTCGGCGGATCAATTCTTCCGACTTCCCTGAGAACATGCTGCCGCAAATCACTTCGATCCAACCGCCTTGCATCGATACGTACATGTGAAATCCCCTTTCCACTTACTTATAAGGTCTTATTTTATCGTCATCAGAATATCGAACAAGTCGGATGTGACGTTTATTCTTTGTCGGATGGCTATGAATGATGCAATCCCTTATGTATGTTCGGATTAGTCCATCATTTTCTCCAAATAGAAATACCCGCCGATGCATATGCACCTGACGGGTATTGTGAAAGCCTTACTCTTCGTCGCGGCCTTCTTCTTTGAGACCATACTTTTTGTTGAAGCGGTCGACACGGCCGTCCGCTGCAGCAAATTTCTGGCGTCCAGTGTAGAATGGGTGGCATTCTGAGCAAACTTCCACTCGGATGTCCTCTTTTACAGAACCTGTTTCAAATGTGTTACCACATGAACAAGTGACAGTTGCTACTTTATAAGCTGGATGAATTCCTGCTCTCATCAATCTCTCTCCTCTCGCCCTGAACCATCTGGAACAGAGTTTTATTATAAGACTGATGCCTTACACGACCCGTGTATGTCAGCCGTATATGCAGCAGATGGTAATCAAGTTACCTAAGTGATTATAACAAATCCTATATTCTCATGCAACTATATTTTACTGCTCATTTAGGTTATCATCCTTGAGGGCCAACAAAATTGCGAAGCCGATCCAAACGGTTGTGATGTCCATTGCGGTTTCTTTCCCATTCCATATTTGCGATTGCCACATCGCGAACCATTCACTCCCAATGACGATAAAACCTAAAAACCAAATTGCAAAGCCGAGTATGAAAGCATAAAATCCAAACGCTTTTGCTTTGTTGAAACGAGATCCTGTCGATCGAATATTTTTCAGCATATGATAAACGCCTATGAAAGCAAGCAAACTGAAAACACCTTCCGCGATAATTAATCCCCAATAGGCAATTGTATGAAGGACAGGGCTTTCGATAGCACGCCACATTAATGCATTTCCTTCAAACGTTGTATCCATCGATAGCACATGGCGGACAAATTCATAATTTGAATTGTAATCCATTAGGTTTCCCGCAAATACAAAGAGTCCAAAAAGTCCTGCCAACAGCAGCGTAAACGTTTTTAATAAACGCAATGCAATGGTATTCAAGTAAAGCCACTCCTTTCATCTCATTTTTTTCTTTCAAATACGAGGTCGATCCTCTGCTCTTCTTTGGTTAAACCTGATAAATCCACGAATTGTACAAATCGCCATCCTTCCCTAGCATAAGTGTCAATGAGTTGCTTATACTCCTGATCAAGTGAGAAGCCTTCAAGCCTTCGGGTTAATCGGAGACTTTCAATATGGTATTCATACATTTCTCTTACCCTCCTCACTTTTATATACCCTCATTTCTGACAATAAACGCCAGCAAACGTCTATAGAGGCTATTAGATAAAAAAAAGATTTCGACTCTCAGATGAGAGTCGAAATCTTTTTTATAACAAGCCTTTGCCGTTTCGGTGGGCTTTCATTTCTTCGTTGAGTTTGTCGAAGAATTCTTCGTTTGTTTTGGTTTGGCGAAGTTTTTTCAAGAAGCGTTCGGCAAAGTCGGGTGCATCGGAAAATGTTTTTCGGATGGCCCATAGTTTTTCGAGTTGGTTGGATGGAATGAGCAATTCTTCTTTCCGTGTACCAGAGCGGCGAATATCGAGTGCTGGGAAGATTCGTCGTTCTGCCAGGTTCCGATCGAGATGAAGCTCCATATTACCGGTTCCTTTGAATTCTTCATAGATGACTTCGTCCATCCGTGAGCCCGTATCGATCAATGCGGTTGCGAGTATCGTCAAACTACCGCCCTCTTCCAGATTACGCGCTGCTCCGAAAAATCGCTTCGGACGGTGGAATGCGGCAGGATCGATCCCTCCTGATAGTGTACGTCCGCTTGGCGGGATAACCAGGTTGTATGCTCGGGCGAGTCGGGTGATGGAGTCCATTAAAATGACGACATCACGCTTATGTTCGACAAGACGCATCGCACGTTCCAGAACCAGTTCCGCCACTTTGACGTGGTTTTCCGGCACTTCATCAAAAGTGGAGCTGACGACGTCCGCTTTGACGGACCGTTCGATATCGGTCACTTCTTCCGGACGCTCGTCGATCAGCAGTACAATCAGTTCCGTTTCGGGATGATTTGTTGTAATTGCATTGGCAATTTCCTTTAATAACATCGTTTTCCCCGCTTTTGGCGGAGCAACGATCAAGCCACGTTGCCCGAAGCCGACCGGAGAAACAAGATCCATAATTCGGGTAGACAAATTATTTGGAGCTGTTTCTAAATGAATATGGCGATCCGGGTACAACGGTGTCAAAGCCGGGAAATGAACTCGTTCACGGGCCACTTCTGGGTCTTCCCCGTTGACGGCTTCCACATGCAACAAGCCATAATAGCGTTCTGATTCTTTTGGTGGTCGGACTTTCCCGGTTACTTTATCGCCATTCCGAAGATCGAATCGACGGATTTGAGAAGCGGAAATGTAGATGTCTTCCGAACTCGGAGAATAGTTGATCGGCCGAAGAAATCCATAACCTTCCGATTGAATGATTTCAAGAACACCTTCCATGAAGAAGTATCCTTCTTGTTCTGCCCGCGATTTCAAGATCGAGAAAATTAGCTCTTTTTTTGTAAGCTTTGCATAATAAGCTATTTTGTATTGTTTGGCTAGGCTGTATAACTCTTTCAAAGTCATATTTTCCAGCGCCGAAATTGTTAATATTGACATTTGTGTGCACCACTCTTTACATTAATGGTTTTTGGATTGGTTTAATAATGAAGGGGTTGATTCCGGGAAGGTTTTCTTCTAACATTCTTGGATGTGTTAATCAGTTCTCTTCTCTCCGCTACTTATGCGGGTTCTTATTGTACCATTTTTTCCTGTTGTATAGGTGAAGATGCCCGACTATATGCCGGGCATCGAGGTCTATCAGTCTTGCATAACGAGTAGAGGTTTTTTCTTCATGCTGTGACGACCTTCCACAAAGCGGATTGTGCCGGATTTTGAACGCATGACGAGTGAGTGTGTCTCACAATAACCACCCTTGAATTGTACTCCGCTGAGCAGTTCGCCATCCGTAACGCCTGTTGCAGCAAATATCGCGTCATCGCCTTTGACGAGGTCTTCCATACGGAGCACTTTATTGACGTCAATGCCCATCTTCTTACAACGTTGAACTTCCTCCTCGTTGGATGGTACGAGTCTACCTTGGATTTCGCCGCCTAAACATTTCAGGCCGACTGCAGCGATAACGCCTTCTGGTGCACCGCCCAGTCCAAATAGGATATCCACGCCGGTTTCGTCAAATGCAGTGTTGATAGCTGCAGCAACGTCACCGTCGTTGATAAGTTTGATGCGCGCCCCTGCTGCGCGAATTTCTTCGATAATGGCAGCATGACGTTCTCTGTTCAAGACAGTGGCAACAATGTCACCGATTTCTTTGTTTTTCGCTTTTGCGACTGCATGAAGGTTTTCTGTCACCGATGCATCGATATCAATTTTACCAACGGCTTCAGGACCGACAGCGATTTTGTTCATATACATATCCGGTGCATGGAGGAGATTTCCCTTGTCCGCAATCGCCAGAACCGCGAGCGCATTCCAGCCACCCGCCGCGACAATGTTCGTCCCTTCAAGTGGATCAACTGCAACATCCACCGCTGGACCAATTCCTGTTCCAAGCTCTTCTCCAATATAAAGCATTGGCGCTTCGTCCATTTCCCCTTCGCCGATAACGACGACTCCTTGCATCGGGATCGTGTCAAAAACTGTGCGCATTGCTGTTGTTGCAGCATCATCCGCTTCGTTTTTCAAACCACGTCCCATCCAGCGCGATGCTGATACAGCCGCCGCTTCCGTTACACGCACTAATTCCATTGATAAACTGCGTTCCATTTGTGTTCCTCCTATATTTTACGAACAACCCGTAAATTTTCAACTCGTTTTGTCGTGGCATCGGATGCCGTATTTATTCGCTCACAACTGCCTTTTCAGGAATCGTTACTTTGCGGATATCCGCTCCGATCCCTTGAAGTTTAGGAATGAGCGAGCTATATCCACGCTCAATATGCTGGATTTCTTGAATTTCCGTCTCGCCATCCGCAATAAGTCCGGCAATGACGAGTGCAGCTCCGGCGCGTAAATCGGATGCACGGACAGTTGCCGCTTGAAGCGGTTTTGGACCCGATAGGATGGCTGAGCGTCCTTCTACCCGCCCATCCGCATTCATCCGGCGCAGTTCGTCAATCTGTTTAAAGCGGGCCGAATAAACCGTATCGGTAATGACTGAAGAACCGACAGCTTGGGTCAGTAATACCGAGAAAGGTTGTTGTAAATCCGTCGGAAAACCTGGATAGACAAGCGTTTTCACATCGACGGCTTGTAATTTCCTCGATTTCGGGATGAAAATCTGCTCTTCCCCCTCTTCGATATTGACGCCCATTTCACGAAGTTTGGCTGTCAGCGCTTCGACATGGTGCGGAATGACATTATCTATTGTAATTCCATTGCCGGCTACGGCCGCCATGATCATAAACGTTCCCGCTTCAATCCGGTCAGGGATGATCGTATGTTTCGTACCATTAAGCTTTTCTACACCTTCGATGCGAATGACATTGGTGCCTGCGCCTTTAATCTTCGCACCCATATTGGATAACAAAGTCGCAACGTCGATAATCTCAGGTTCTTTCGCAGCGTTTTCGATGATGGTGCGCCCTTTTGCCAGCACGGCCGCTAGCATGATATTGATCGTTGCGCCGACGCTGACAACGTCCAGATAGATTTTCGCTCCACGCAGTTCATCCGCTCGCAAATAGATGGCGCCGTGCTCATTGGTCACTTTCGCCCCAAGTGCTTCAAAACCTTTTATATGTTGATCAATCGGTCTCGGTCCCAAGTGGCAACCGCCCGGGAGACCGATAACCGCATTTTTAAATCGTCCCAACATGGCACCCATTAAGTAATAGGATGCACGCAGTTTTTTCACATTGCCATTTGGAAGCGGCATCGCAACCATTTCGGATGGATCAATGATCATTTTCCCCTTGTCGAAACGGACTTGACCACCAATTTCTTCGAGCAACGCCTGAAGCGTCAGTACGTCCGAAATTTCCGGAAGCCCATCGATCGTTACAGGGGAATCTGCCAAAATAGATGCAGGAATGAGCGCGACGGCACTGTTTTTTGCACCGCTCACTTTGATCGTCCCTTGTAATGGTTTGCCGCCCTTGATTTTATAAACGTCCATATGATTCTCCTTTGAACCTACAGTAACGGTCAATCATAAAGATAAGACCCCTTTGCCAAAACCTATGGAAGTGTTGCGAAACAACCGAATTTCAGCGGAAACCTCTATTCCATTCAAGAGGTTTCCGGCTTTTTATTATTTACTTTTTCTTGCTTCCCAGTCTGCAAGGAACGCTTCGATTCCTTTGTCTGTCAATGGATGGTTGAATAATTGCTTTAATACGTTAAATGGTGTTGTTGCAATGTGGGCTCCGTTTAGTGCAGCGTCTGTGATATGTTGAGGACTACGAATGGAAGCAGCGATGATTTCCGTTTTCATATCATGAATAGCGAAAATATCCGCAATTGTTGAGATCAGTGATAAACCATCCTGACCGATATCATCCAATCTACCAAGGAATGGAGATACATATGTCGCTCCTGCACGTGCAGCGAGAAGGGCTTGGTTTGCGCTAAAAATGAGGGTGACGTTCGTCTTGATCCCTTCTTGGGCAAAGACTGAACATGCTTTCAATCCTTCTGGAGTCATCGGAAGTTTCACGGTGATATTCGGCGCGATTTTCGCGAGTTCCCGTCCTTCTTCAATCATCCCTTCTGCATCGAGGGCAATAACTTCCGCACTTACTGAACCAGGCACAAGCGCCGTAATTTCACGCAATCTGTCATGGAATGGTACATCCTCTTTTGCAACGAGTGATGGATTTGTCGTCACTCCTGAAATGATACCCCAACTATGTGCTTCTTTAATCTCTTCAAAGTTTGCTGTGTCTATAAAAAACTTCATGACAGAATCCTCCTTAGTATGATGAACGTGACAATGATGGTATCGATTAAAAATCATTTTTTATTGAATGAGCTGCCGATTTCTGGCAGATATATGATGCGAAAAGAAGGAGAAGACATGTAATGGTATGCTTCTCCTGTCGTATTTCGAAAGGCGTTATCTTCATTCAGCAGAAGGCTTCCGCTGAACGTAGATAAAGCCTCCGGCGGATGTCCCAGATTTTGAAAGGAGTCAAAGAAGGCAGTCTAAGTGCGCGACGTCCTAAAAGAAAAGTGCCTTAATTTCTGCAAAGATCGCAGAAATACGGCAAATCGAACCCTGTGCTGTTCGATTCGCAACGACTGCATGACCTACATCCTGTAAGGCCCCAGGCTCGATTCAAAATCTGAACGCAATTACGCCAAGGCGTAATTGATTAGGCCTTTTGGGAGCTACCGAATTCGCGCATTTTCTCGATGACTGTCGCTTTAATCGCATCGCGCATCGGTGCCAAATATTTGCGTGGGTCATAGACATCCGGATCTGCAGCGAGTTTTTCACGAACTGCTTTCGTTCCTTGGATTTGGTTCTCTGTGTTCACATTGATTTTAGAAGTTCCAAGGGAAATGGCACGTTGGATATCTTTTAAAGGAATTCCTGTTCCACCGTGTAGAACAAGTGGTAAATCCGATTGACTTGAGATTTCTTCCATTTCTTTAAAACCGAGGTTCGGTTCACCTTTATAAGGGCCGTGTACAGAACCGAGTGCCGGCGCCAAGCAGTCAATCCCTGTTTTGTCGACCAATTCTTTACATTCTGCCGGATCAGCGTAAATGACTCCGTCTGCAATGACATCGTCTTCTTGTCCACCGACCACACCGAGTTCCGCTTCTACGGAAACGTTGCGCGCGTGTGCATATTCTACAACTTGTTTTGTTATTTCAATATTTTCCTCGAGCGGTTTCGATGATGCGTCGATCATGACAGATGTAAAGCCGGCGTCAATCGCTTCTTTACATTTTTCAAAACTTGAGCCATGATCCAAATGGATGGCGACCGGAACGGTGATCTGGTAATCATGAATCAGACCTTTTACCATATTGACAACGGTTGTGAAGCCGCCCATATAACGTCCGGCTCCTTCAGAAACACCTAAAATAACTGGTGATTGCTCTTCCTGTGCCGCCTGTAAAATCGCTTGCGTATATTCAAGATTGTTCAGATTGAACTGACCAATTGCATAACCTTCTTTTTTCCCTTTGATCATCATATCTTTCATCGATACGAGCGCCATTCGAATTCCTCCTCGGATAATTGAATCGATTTTGTACATGTTTATCTTCATTCAGCTGAAAATTCCCACCTCTATAGGTGGCAGGATGAATGCGTTTTGTTTTCCTGTTCAGCGAGTGTTCAAACGACCGCTGAATGAAGATAAAGCCTCCGGCGGATGTCACAGATTTTGAATGGAGTTAAATGAAGGCAAGCTAAATGCGCGACGTCCTAAAAGGAAAGTGCCTTAATTTCTGCAAAGATCACAGAAATACGGCAAATCGAACCCTTCGCTGTTCGATTCGCAATGCTTGCATGACCCACATCGTGTGGGCCTCAAGCTCGATTCAAAATCTGGACGCAATTACGCCGAGGCGTAATTGATTTCTCTTATATACCACTCATATCATAACAAAAACAGACAGTGTTTACCACTGCCTGCTTTGTCACTTTTCAAATAATGCGCTAACTGCATCACGGACTTCGTAAATGTCAAATGGTTTTGTAAAGTATTTCACTGCCCCGATTTTCAATGCATCATCGGTCAATTCAATCTCGCCGTATGCAGTCATCATAATTACGGGAATTTCTGGCCAAGCGTTTTTAATTCTCTTCAGCACTTCAATTCCGTCAATTCCGGGCATCTTCATATCGAGCAATATACAATCTGGCGTCTCTTTCTCTACTGATTGAAGCGCTTCCATTCCGTTTGCAGCAAGACGTGTGACAAAGCCTTCCCGCCGGAATACCTCATCGAGCAGAAGACGTATGCCCATTTGATCATCAACGATCAACAGCTTTTTCAATTTGCGATCCCTTCTTCCCGGCAATCTTCATTGTCTTGTACAGTACTTATTTGACAACAATCTGATTTTTCCTGCTTTTTTTTGAAATAATATCATTCCATTTCAAATTTCACTTTAACTGTCAAGACACTTTAGCCAAACAGCAAAGGGAGCGCGGGCTTTTCATTTAACGAAAAAATTGAACAAGCTATGCATTACTTTTGTCTTACAACCTTTTTGTTGTATTTTTTGCTTTTTAGAAAGTTAAAAGTAGTAATTGTAGGTTTTCAAAAATAAACAACTTATAATGGATGGGAGGTGGTAAGGTTGAAAATATTAACAACACAAATTGGCGGTCTTTTTCAACGCATCGCGGCGAATGGCGAAGAATCGATTGAAGAGACTGCCCGACTTCTTGCGCAGGCAACCATTGGTGAAGGGCGCGTCATTTTAGCAGGGGTCGATGAAATGGAAGCAGTCATTGCGACAGCATTATATGGCGTTGAACCATTACATGGAGCGGTCCGTTATGAAGAAGGGATGGAGATCGGTTCTGCCGATCGCGTTTGGCTGTTTACCCGGTCCTCTTCCGATGAGTGGGCGCTGAAATTAGCACGCTCACTGGCTGATCGCTTCATCCCGTTTGCTGCATTGGCAGCTGAAAAACCTGACGAGGAAAATGAGCTCGAAAATTTAGCGTACACTTATGTATCAACCGGTCTGACACGCGGGCTATTGCCTGGCGACAACGGCGAGCGAATTGTTCAACCACATGCAATGGCTTCTTTATTTGTCTACGAAGCCGTGAAATTGGCGTATGATGAAATGCTTTCGGATGAAGATTAAGGGTAACTAAAAACGAGCATCCACATGATATTTCGTGCGGGTGCTCGTTTTTATTGTCTAGCTCCGGACGTCTAGGCAGGCGCCTTCCGCTTTTCTTATTTCCCTTCCATTGCTGCGCCGATGAAGTCGCGGATCAGTGGTTGTGGGCGTGTTGGGCGGGATGCAAATTCCGGATGGAACTGGCAGCCGATGAAAAATGGATGGTCTTTCAATTCGATCATTTCAACCAGTTGATCGTCAGGGCTTTTACCTGATAGGATCATGCCCGCCTCTTCGAATGGTTCGCGATACGCATTATTGAATTCGAAACGGTGACGGTGACGTTCGTAAACCAATTCTTCACCGTAGGCTTCGTATGCTTTTGTCCCTTTTTTCAATTTGCATGGGTGTAAGCCTAGTCGCATTGTACCGCCATGTTCTTCATTCCCGTTATCTTCCGGATGATTTTCGATGATGGCGTTTGGTGTTTCCTTATCGAATTCCGTGGAATTCGCGTCTTGGATGTTCAGAACATTGCGTGCGAATTCTACCGCCGCTAACTGCATGCCTAAACCGATGCCTAAGAATGGAACTCCATTCATGCGCGCATACGCAGCTGCTTCGATTTTCCCGTCGATTCCACGGTCGCCGAATCCGCTCGGAACGACAATGCCGTCGACATCTGCTAAAAATTCTGCTGCATTTTGTGCATTCAATTCCTCAGAATTGATCCATTTCACTTCAATATCCGCGTCGAAACCGTAACCCGCGTGGCGCAATGCTTCCACTACTGAAATATACGCATCTTGTAGCTCGACATATTTCCCGACAAGTGCGATAGAGACTTTTTTCGAAAGGGACTTGACGAGCGATACAAGTTCCTTGATCTCCGTTAAATCAGGTTCTTTCGTTTTAAGGTCTAAGAAGTCGACAACAATGTTATCCATATGCTGTTCGTGCAATCTCAACGGCACTTCGTATAACGTTTCCGCATCCAATGCTTCAATTACTTCTTCTGCTTTTATGTTACAGAATAGAGCGATCTTGTCCTTCATATCTTGTGGAACCGGGTATTCGCTTCGAACGACGATCATATTCGGTTGAATACCGAGGCTTCGTAATTCTTTAACGCTATGCTGTGTCGGTTTTGTCTTCAGTTCGCCAGCAGCCTGCAAATAAGGAACAAGTGTATTGTGAATATACATCACGTCATTTTTACCGAGGTCCGTCTTCATCTGACGGATGGCTTCCAAGTAAGGTAAGGATTCGATATCCCCTACACTGCCGCCGATTTCTGTAATGACGACATCTGCATTCGTCTCTTTCCCCGCACGTTTGATGAGGTTTTTGATTTCGTTCGTAATATGTGGGATGACTTGAACGGTAGCGCCTTTGTATTCGCCGCGACGTTCTTTTTTCAATACGGAGGAATACACTTTCCCCATCGTTACGTTTGAAAACTTGTTCAATTTGATGTCGATGAAGCGCTCATAATGACCTAGGTCGAGATCTGTTTCCGCCCCGTCTTCCGTGACGAACACTTCTCCGTGTTGGTAGGGACTCATCATTCTCGGATCCAAGTTGATATATGGATCAAATTTTTGGATGGTTACTTGAAGTCCACGGTTTTTCAATAACCGGCCAAGCGATGCAGCGTTAATCCCTTTTCCTAATGATGAAACAACGCCACCTGTTACAAAGATATATTTTGTCATGTCTAACTCCTCCGTTCATTTTATTGATTACTCAATCAATTACGCCTCGGCGTAATTGCGTCGGGATTTTGAATTGCGCTTGCGCAATTGATACCTTTCAAAATCCGTGACATCCGCCGGAGGCTTAACTTGTTTTATCCAGAGGATAAAGCAAGTTAAAAATCAAAAAGCGCTCCATCTGTAGTTATCGCCTACAGGAGGAGCGCATATGCACTGATTCATGTGTCCTTTTTTAAGGAGCCCAGTAAAATCTTATAGCGTCAAAGGAACGAAGTCAAGTAAAATTATTTAAAATCGTCGTCTTCTTCGTCGTCTTCTTCCTCGTCCTCTTCATCATCCAAATCAAGGTCTTCGTCGTCTGGAATGATTTCAAGATCATCGTCCGGCTCAAGAAGGTCCTCTTCGATTTCGACCAATTCCTCGTCGTCTTCTTCCTCTTCTTCTTCTTCGTCATCCTCGTCGTCTTCATCGATCAATTCATCGAAATCTTCGTCGAATAACTCGTCTTCTTCCTCTTCATCTTCTTCCTCATCGTCTTCATCCAATAAAGCTTTTTTCTTTTTCTTTTTACGGACTTTAACGACTGGAGCCGTCTCTTCTTCGATTTGCTCGACCGGATACCATTCACGAAGCCCCCAACGATTGTCATTGATCGCAAGAAATCTTCCATCAATGTTCATGTCCGTATAGAACTGCTGCAGTCTCTCTTTCATTTCAGCTTCTGTCGCGCCGATGAGCTGACGGATTTCATCCATAAGCTCCGGCAATGTGAGTGGTGTTTGTTTTTCTGTCAAAATCGCGAATGCGATGTCTATCATGGATTCTTCTGAAAGTTGTTCTGTCGTCATTTCACGGATATTCATTTCACGCACGTCCTTTCTCTGTAAATCAATTACGTCTCGGCGTAATTGCGTCCAGATTTTGAATTAAATAAAGCTCAATTCAAAATCTGTGACATCCGCCGGAGGCTCTATGTTCATTCAGCGGGTGCTTGGACACCCGCTGAATGAACATAGACATAGTTATCATTATATACAATGCAATCCTAAATATGCTACAGTCTTTTACTCTTTTTGAAGTGTCGCAGTTCCTTCACACAAATGGAAATGAGATATAGCGCAGCAAGAAAAAAAGGGATTGCCCCGAAACCATCACCATATAATAAAATTATAAGAAAGACAAGTGAAGCTATGATTAACACATGATGATACGGCTTCATATTGCACCTCTTTCCGATTCCCTTTTATTATACATGGAAATTGCATCCACTGGTAATGTATGATATTGAATGCTTCAACATTAATGACTGTTTTTACAAGCTTACCTCACCAGCCACTTTCTATACGGAAAAGCCGCGCAAAACAATTGTTTGCACGGCTTTCTGTTTATGTTTTTGCTCAATTCTCCCTGCTGATTCCATATAGCAGTTGGTCTGTCTGTAGAGCGATGAAGTCCTCGATTTTATAGTTTTTATGCAACGTCCATCTGCGAAATGCCCACATCTGTCCTTGTACGACGATATGATGAGCAGCCATATTGACTTCATCTTCCTTTATACGTAGCTCGCCTGACTTCAAACTGGCGAGAAGGATTTTTTCAAATAACGCAACCATTCCCATTTCTTTGGTCAGGACATAGGACAAGGCATCTTTCGGCAATGATTTCAATTCTTGGTACATGACCAGAAATTCATCCGCCATATCGTCAATCAAGTAGAAATATTGTTCAATGGCCGCTTGTAGCCCTTCTTTCGTCCCTTTTTGAATCGGGAGGGACGAGAGCCTGTGATGCATCTCATTATAGATGTCATCACAAACAAGATAGAGCACATCTTCCTTCATCCGGATATATTCGTAAAGCGTTCCAATGCTGAAGCCCGCTTCTTTGGCAATTTCACGGGTCGTTGTTCGATGGAATCCTTTTTCCCTAAACAGTTTGACAGCGCCGCGGATAATTTGCTCCCGCCTTTTTTCGACGAGGATTTCGTCTTTGACTGATGATTTCACTTTTCGTTTCGTTTCCATGGTATACCTCCCGATCATTTTGTAAGCATTCGGGAGATGACAAGGCGTTGAATTTCTTGTGTGCCTTCGTAAATCTGCGTAATTTTTGCATCACGCATGAAGCGCTCGACTGGATAGTCTTTTGTATAGCCGTAACCGCCAAATACTTGGACTGCTTCCGTCGTCACTTTCATCGCCGTATCTCCAGCCATCAGTTTCGCCATGGCGGACTCTTTTCCATACGGCAAATCGTTGGACTCTAGCCAAGCTGCCTGGTATGTAAGAAGTCTCGAAGCTTCCGTCGCTGTCGCCATATCTGCCAGCTTGAACCCGATTCCTTGATTTGCCGCAATCGGTTTCCCGAATTGAACGCGCTCTTTCGCATAATCGGCTGCTGCATCCAACGCACCTTGCGCGATGCCGACCGCTTGTGCGGCAATGCCATTCCGTCCGCCATCCAATGTTTTCATTGCGATGATAAAGCCTTGCCCCTCATCGCCGAGCCTATTTTCTTTCGGTACACGGCAATTGTCGAACATGATTTCCGTCGTCGGAGATGAACGAATGCCAAGTTTTTTCTCCTTTTTTCCGACGGAGAAACCCGGAAAATCTTTCTCCACGATGAAGGCAGTTGTCCCTTTATGCTTGGAATCCGGATCGGTCACTGCGAAAACGATGTAGATATCCGCGATGCCGCCGTTGGTAATGAAAATTTTGGAGCCGTTCAAGATATAGTCGTCGCCGTCTAGCTTCGCCGTTGTACGCATTCCGCCCGCGTCAGAACCCGAACCCGGCTCAGTCAAGCCGTATGCACCGATTTTCGTCCCTTCTGCCATCGGTCGTAAATAGTTCTGTTTCTGCTCTTCCGTTCCAAACTTGAATACCGGCCAGCCCGCCAGCGATGTGTGTGCGGACAATGTTACGCCGATCGATGCATCGACGCGGGATAGCTCTTCGACGGCGATGCAGTAGGCCAAGTAATCACTGCCGATACCGCCATACTCTTCCGGCCACGGAATCCCCGTTAAACCGAGCTCTGCCATTTGGTTGAATAACCCCATGTCGAAGTGCTCTTCCTCGTCACGTTCTGCGGCGGTTGGCGCCACTTCATTTTCCGCAAAATCACGAACCATTTTACGAATCATTTCATGTTCTTCGGATAGTTTGAAATTCACATCGTTTCCCCCTTCACTTATATGGCACTTATTGTATAATTCCTGCAAAGGACGCAGGAATTATACAAAACGAACTCTTCGTTGTTCGGTTTGCACTCTTTGAGCATTTGATTGCATGTTTCAACAGTTTGGTTTCAACCATGGACTATAGACCTACTTTAATACATGTTTGCTAATGACAATGCGTTGGATTTCACTTGTGCCTTCGTAAATTTGGGTGACTTTGGCGTCTCTGAAAAAACGTTCCACGGGATACTCTTCCGTATAGCCGTAGCCGCCGAAAATTTGAACCGCTTCAATCGAATTATCGACAGCAGCTTGGGAGGCGAATAGTTTGGCCATGGAAGCTTCTTTTCCACACGGCAATTCCTCTGCACGAAGCTGGGCGGCACGGTAGACGAGTAGTCTTGCCGCTTCAGCTGCCGTTGCCATATCCGCCAGTTTAAAACCGACCCCTTGTTGCTCGGCAATCGGCTTGCCAAATTGGACACGTTGTTGCGCGTAACCCGTAGCCGCCTCCAAAGACGCTTCCGCAATACCGAGCGCTTGGGCGGCAATGCCAATCCTTCCGACATCGAGGTTCGCCATCGCGATTTTGAACCCTTCCCCTTCTTCGCCAAGCCTATTTGCCACTGGAACGCGACAGTTGTCGAAGGACAATTCGACGGTCCGCGATCCGTGAAGCCCCATTTTCTGCTCATCTTTTCCGATGCTGAGCCCCGGTGCATCTTTGTCGACGATGAATGCTGAAATACCGTACGTCCCTTTAGAGGAATCCGTCGATGCAAAGACGATATAGACTTCCGCCTCCCCGCCGTTGGTGATGAACATTTTGGAGCCATTCAACACATAATGATCCCCTCTATTCACTGCCCTCGTTTTCAAAGAGCCGGCATCTGAACCGGAGGATGCTTCCGTCAAACAGAACGCCCCAAGGTATTCGCCGCTTGCCATTTTAGGTAAGTAGCGATCTTTTTGTTCTTCATTCCCGAAGTATAGGATCGGATTCGTACCGACCGAAGTATGGACAGAAAGAATGACCCCTACCACTGCACTCACTTTAGACAGTTCATGGATAGCGCTAATATACGAGACGAAGTCCATCCCGGCACCGCCATATTCGGTCGGGACAGTGATACCCATCAGACCGAGCTCCCCCATCTTGTGTAATAGCTCGCGCGGAAATTCCCCAGCCTCCATCCTTGGAATGAAGGGCTCAATTTCCGTTTTCGCAAAATTTCGGACCATGTTACGCATCATCTGTTGTTCTTCGGTGAATCGTAGATCCATAGCATCCGAACTCCTTTATTCGTAGATGTAGAAACCGCGACCGGACTTTTTCCCTAACCAACCGGCCGATACATATTTTCTAAGCAATGGACATGGGCGGTATTTTGAATCGCCAAACCCTTCGTGCAACACTTCCATGATGTATAAGCAAGTGTCCAAACCGATAAAGTCTGCCAATTGCAACGGTCCCATCGGATGATTCATGCCCAGCTTCATCACTTCATCGATCGCTTCTTTTGTGGCGACGCCTTCGTACAATGTGTAAATCGCTTCGTTGATCATCGGCATGAGGATGCGGTTTGAAACGAAGCCTGGAAAATCATTCACTTCTACCGGTGTTTTGGATAGTTTTACGGTCATCTCCTCAACCGCTTGATAGACCTCGTCTGTCGTTGCAAGACCGCGAATGATTTCCACGAGCTTCATGACCGGAACTGGGTTCATGAAGTGCATCCCGATCACTTTTTCGGGACGCGTTGTTGCGGCTGCGATTTCCGTTATCGGCAATGAAGAAGTGTTGGACGCAAGAATTGCGTGTTGTGGTGCAATTTCATCGAGCCTGCCGAAGATCGAGCGCTTGATTTCCATATTTTCTACAGCCGCTTCGATGACGATATCGACGTTCGATGCATCTTGCAAATCGAGTGACGGGGTGATGCGAGCGAGGATCGTCGTTTTTTCCTCTTCCGTCATGCGGCCTTTTTCAACGTTGCGTGCGAGATTTTTCGCAATGACCCCCAGCCCTTTTTGGCAGAACTCCTCTTTCATATCATTCAATTTCACAGCGAAGCCTGCCTGTGCGCATACTTGGGCAATACCGCTCCCCATTTGGCCCGCCCCAATGACCATTACTTTGTTGATTTCCATTTATTCCATTCCCCCGTCTGATTTGTTGTCGTGCCTGTCGCTGGCACGTTTGATTGCACTTATCAACTATTTAATTGCACTCGTTAAGAGTTTGATTGCGCTCGCCATCGGTTTGATTGCAATCGCTAGGAGTTTGCTTGCAAGTGGTGACTAAAGGTCTATTCCCATCAATGGTTGTGTGGAGTGCCAGCCACTTCGATCATAATGGCGTCGCCTTGCCCGCCGCCTGAACAGATTGCCGCAATACCGATGCCGCCCCCACGGCGTTTCAATTCATAAGCCAATGTTAAAATGATCCGTGCTCCACTTGCGCCAATCGGGTGTCCGAGTGCGACAGCCCCACCGTTAACATTCACTTTTTCAGGATCAAGCCCTGCGATTTGCGAACTGGCGAGTGCAACAGCCGCGAATGCTTCGTTGATTTCAAAAAGATCGATTTCTTCCAGTTTCTTTCCTGTTTTTTGCAACAGTTTATTGATGACCAATCCGGGTGTTTGCGGGAAATTCTCCGGTTCGATGGATAGCTCTGCATGAGCGATAATCGTTGCAAGCGGGGTTTTCCCTTCTCGTTGCGCACGCTCTTCATTCATCAACACGAGTGCACATGCCCCGTCATTGACGCCGGGTGCATTGCCCGCCGTGATGGTGCCGTCTTTTCCGAAGGCGGGACGTAATTTTGCGAGTGACGCGAGCGATGTATCGCGGCGTGGCGCTTCATCCGTATCGACCCTGATCGGATCGCCTTTCCTTTGCGGAATTTCGACCGCGACGATTTCTTCTGCGAAAAGCCCAGCTTCGATTGCTTTCGTTGCCCGTTCATGACTGCGCAACGCCCAGTCATCTTGCTGTTCGCGTGACAGTTCGAGTTGTTCGGCCGTCCGATTGCCGTATGTCCCCATATGGACCCGGTCCGGGGAAAATGAACAAGAGAGCCCATCGTAGATCATGCCGTCCACGAGCTCGGTGTCGCCCATTTTCAAACCAAACCTACCTTTTGGTAAATAGTACGGTGCGTTGGACATGGATTCCATACCACCCGCTACGATGACTTCTTCATCCCCCAGTCGGATGAGCTGATCGCCGAGCGTCACACTGCGCATACCGGATGCACAGACTTTGTTAATGGTTTCCGTTTTGACGGACCAAGGCAATCCGGCCTTCGTTGCCGCTTGGCGGGACGGAATTTGGCCTTGCCCTCCCTGTAAAACCGTTCCGAAAATGACTTCATCGATCTCTTCTTCCTTCACTCCAGTACGCTGCAATGCCGCTTTGATGGCAATCCCCCCAAGATCGCTTGCTGTCATGCTCTGTAATGCTCCTCCAAATTTTGTAAAAGGTGTCCGTGCTCCATCCACGATAACTGTTCTCGCCATTCCCTTCGCCTCCAAATCACATGGTAACGCTTTCATTCATTGTATGATTTCATTTTGGCTATTGCCTACAATAGAAAAGCCCTATTTGACTGAACGCTCGTTCAATATTTTTCTATGAAAATAGGGAGTATTTACACTCCCTATTCCAATTATATGATAATACTGATTGTTCCGCAATATTTCACTTTCTTATTGCAAGACTGTCTCTTCTTGTTCTTCGACAAGCTGTTCTTCCTCTTCTCCAAAAATGGAACGCTCAAGTAGTTCCGCAATATCATAAGTGCCGACAGATTCTTCCACTTCAATCGCTTTCGTTCCGTCGGAGAGCATTGTCAGACAGTATGGACAACCGGATGAGATGATCCCCGGGCTCACTTCGAGTGCTTGTTCCGTACGGGCAACGTTAATGCGATGCCCCGTGTCTTCTTCCATCCACATCAGACCTCCACCCGCTCCACAGCACATGCCTTCTTCGCGGTTCCGTTTCATCTCGACGAGGTTGACCCCCGGGATAGATTTCAGAATTTCGCGCGGTGGATCATAGACATCGTTGTAACGGCCGAGATAGCAGGAATCATGGAAGGTGATCGTTTCGTTAATGGCATGTTGCGGCTTTAGTTTCCCTTGGCTTACGAGTTCGTGCAATAGCTCCGTATGGTGAACGACTTCCGCTTTGAATCCGAAGTCTGGGTATTCATTTTTAAAAATATTGTACGCGTGCGGGTCGATGGTGACGATTTTTGTGACACCCGCTTTTTCGAATTCGCCGATGTTCGCAGTCGCCAGTTCTTGGAATAAAAACTCATTCCCTAGACGGCGCGGTGTGTCACCGGAGTTCTTTTCTTTATTACCCAAAATCGCGAACTTGACGCCTGCCTCGTTCAATAGATGGGCAAATGACAGGGCGATCTTTTGCGAACGGTTGTCGAAAGCACCCATCGAGCCGACCCAGAATAGATACTCGAATTCCTCATCCGCTTTTTTCATTTCTTTCACCGTTGGAATATGCAATTCCGGACGGGCGTCACGCCAGTTTTCTTTTTCTTTACGATTCAGACCCCACGGATTTCCTTGACGTTCGATGTTGGTCATCGCGCGCTGAGCGTCCGCATCCATTTTCCCTTCCGTCATAACGAGATAACGGCGCAGATCGATGATTTTATCGACGTGTTCGTTCATAACCGGACATTGGTCTTCACAGTTACGGCAAGTCGTACATGCCCAAATTTCTTCTTCTGTAATAACGTCCCCGATGAGGGACGGGCTGTAAATATCATCCATCGATGCGCCTTCAAGTCCTGCAGCCAGTGCAATCTGGTTCCCTTTCGTATGATTGAAAGCGAAAGTCGGTACCCATGGTTTCTGCTTGGTAACAAGCGCTCCATGGTTCGTCAAATTGTCCCGAAGTTTGGTAATCAAGTCCATCGGAGATAGCATTTTGCCTGTCCCTGCAGCTGGACACATATTTGTACAGCGCCCGCATTCTACACAAGCGTAGAAGTCGATCATTTGCGACTGCGTGAAATCGGTGATCTTCCCCACACCAAGCGTAGGCATTTCCTCTTCATCTTCTATATTTTCCAATGCCTCAAAGTCGATCGGCTTCAACGTACCCGCATGATCAAGTCTATGAAAATACACATTGGCAGGTCCTGCAATCAAATGCGCGTGCTTCGATTGCGGCACGTAAACGAGGAAAGTCAGTAAAATGAGTAAATGCACCCACCAGGCAGCAAAGAAAACAGCCGCCGCCCCCGTTTCCGGCAGGAAGCTAAATACGGTAGCGATGGTTGAAGCAACCGGCTCCGACCAAGTTGTTTCATGCCCTTGCCAGATCATATTCATACCGTTCGCCAGTAATGTTGAAAGCATGAGTCCCCCAATGAAAATCAAGACAAGTCCAGATTTCCAACCCCGCTTCAAGCGAACCAATTTCTCGATATAACGGCGATGGAATGCCCACACGACCGCAACGAGAATCATGAGCGCGACTATTTCCTGAAAGAATGTAAATGCCGGATACACCGAACCGAACGGCAAGTGTGACCCCGGTTTCAACCCTTTCCATATCAAATCGATCGCTCCGAATTGCACAAGAATGAATCCATAGAAGAACATGACATGGATGGCTCCACTCTTTTTGTCCTTCAACAATTTCTTCTGTCCGAAAACATACACCCAGATTTTCCGAAGCCGTTCTTTTACATTTTGATCAAACTCTTCTTTGCGCCCAAGTTTGATAAATTGAACGCGTGTTTTGATCAAATAGGTGAATAATGCTAATGCATATGCCGTCACTAGAAGAAACAATATCCAGTTGGCAATGAGCAATCCTCCCATTCGTCTACTCCCCCTTTTTGTTGTTCAAATACCCATATCGTTTGAATGTTCAGAATGAATTACCTAAGAATTATTATTCTGTCTATTCTTTAATCTATAGTTTAATTATGAATGATCATTCAGTCAATAGAGAATTCTTTGCTGTTGGGGAGATTCTTGCAATTGGGGAGGGGATTTTTGAGCGCTGTTGCTGTGAGTTTGAGCGTGGGGAGCGGGGTTTGAGCGTTGCATGGTCATGTTTGAGCGGATGATGTAAAGTTTGAGCGTTGCGCTGTCTGTTTGAGCGTCTGAGACAAAGTTTGAGCGTCGCATTGCCTATTTGAGCGCCTTAGACGAAGTTTGAGCGAACGATGTAAAATTTTGAGCGCCGCACCCCCAGTTTGAGCACCACAAAGCTTTGATTGAGCGTGCACAACGGAGTTTGAGCGTTTCGGTGGAAGTTATGATTGATTGGATGCTATTTCTTTGATTAATTTCCATGCAAAACACCTGCGCGGGTGGCGCAGGTGTCAAATGTAGATGTTTAATTCCCTAAGTAGTGTGCCAAAAAATGTTTTGGCTTCTTCTCGTTTGGTTGTTGGGATGGCAAGGAGGACGACGGTGGATGGTCCGGCGGTTTTTGTGATATCCAGTCCGGATTCGACTTTTGCCGTTTCATTGCTCGTCATCGTGCGGACTTCTTCCAATATGCCCCGTGATCCAACAGGCCATAGTTGTTGGATGAGTCCAATTTCCATCGCTTCTTTCAATACGCGCAAGGATGCCACTTCATCAGCGCGGTCTAGCACTTCATTCCCGACGAGGGGTGTGCCATATGTGAACCATTGCACTTCTTCACCAATTGGTTGTTCAATCGTTCGACCGATGATTGTGACAGCCATCGCGGATTGCAGGAGCGTCATATTCGTTTCTGAACTGCCGCTAATTGGCGGCGTTTGAAGACCTGCTTCAGTGAATAAATCATGGATGCCCTCCACATATTTTTCCCAACTGGTGCTTCCACTGAAATTATGCAGCAGGATGGAAATCGGTTCGGCGTGCGCCGCCCATTGCTCAAGCAAGGCAACACGGGCGGCAAAAAAGGCGGTGAGCCGATCGGGTACAGCAACCAAGTCCCCCGGCTTTTCACCGATGCCGCCTGAATTATCCGTCGTGATGATCAACCCGTTGCCGACGTCGATTGCATTCCTCACCGTTGGATCCCCACCCTACTAGGAGAAATATGCCGAAGCGCTGGAATGACGAGGGCAGCGACGCTAGCGTTCAAGATCGTCGCAACGAAGATAGCGGGCAATGCGCCAAAGAAAAACGCCGGAGAGACAAGGAAATAAAACGGCAATGGTGCAAGCAAGCCATTGGCAATGATGAAAAATAGCCATTTCAACACATGATGCCCCGCTTTGTGCAGGCGTGCAAAAAGGTAAATGATGACGAACATTTCACATGCTATTAGCAGATGAAATGGACCTAATGGAAACCCTGCGTACATCGCGGATGCCAAATGGCCAAGTAGCGATGCCGTGCCTGAGAAAACAGGTGGTAAAAAGGCGACCGATACGATAGCCGGAACGGTATCCAGTGCCAAGGAACCGATGCCGGATGGAATTTTGATAAGCCCGCCGATGGCACAGAGCGCCGCGAACATTGCTGTCAATGTGAGTCTTTGTAGTTTCATCTTGTCACTCGCCTTTTTTTGTATCCGTCCGGAACACTTTCGCGCTTCTGACGTATTCGTTATCCGGGACATTGAGTCGTGCGTTGACAATACGCGCCGCCACGAAAAGATAATCCGAAAGTCTATTTAAATAGCGCTGCACGACAGCTGGAACGTCTTCTTCCGCTTTCATCAACGTCACCGTTTGCCGTTCTGCCCGCCTTGCCACAGTCCGGGCAATATGAAGTGTTGCGGCAGCCGGTGAACCTCCCGGCAGGATGAATTTTTCCAAGGGTGGTGCTTCTTCCATTAGCTGATCGATGCGCTGCTCCATTACTTCGATCCGTTCCTCCCCCAATTTATAATGGCGTTCTTTCATGACATTGGCGAGATCACCGCCGCCATCGAATAATTCGTTTTGAATCGTTTCCAAGTCTTCCAGCAAATCCTTGAAAATGCCCGGATCGAGTTCCGTCATCGCCTTTCCAATGAATGAATTCAATTCATCTATTGTGCCATAGGCTTCGACACGTAGACTATCTTTGTCGACGCGGCCGCCAATTAAACTCGTTTTCCCTTTATCTCCTGTACGTGTGTAAATTTTCATTATCCTTCTCCCCTTTTCTTTAGGTTTTGTGGAATGCCGTACCAGATGCGCGTCACTTCTTCCGCTTCGCCGATCAGCCGTTGGTAGAGCCGTCCACAAGTATCACGCAATTGGCGCTGTTTCCCATCGATCGGTACGATTCCCCGGCCGATATCGGTCAAAATAAGAATGACTTCCCGGTTGCAGATCACTTCCATCACCTGGGCAATCGCTTCTTCCTCCGATAGATCCACAGTGGCTAACCATTTTTCAAGACCTGCCAGGACAAGGACACGGTCACTATTCTCAGCATCCCTTCCGTCTGGCAAGTTTCCATCAAACCATTCACTTTCCCGGGAGGCTAGTCTCTTTTTTACGTAAGCCCGTTTGCCGTTATGGGCACCGCCGATATAGATGTGCATGCTCTTCCCTCCCTGAACACTTTCTCACTGTCCCATTCCAGCCGATATGCCGCGCCATGCGGGATGTCCCATGACCAGAATGCTTTGTTCTCCTGTGAAAAAGCGGTTAACAGGACACGGATCGGACCGCCATGCGTCATGACGACCGCGCCGTTAGGCATTTCCTTGACCACGGACAGAACCCTCGTCTTCACTTGTGCTAAACTTTCACCCTCCGGTGGCCGATTCCTTTCCGCATCCTCTATCCATCTTCGATAGTCCTCATCCTTTTCAAGGTCTGCGTACGTTTTTCCTTCAAAAATCCCAAAATTGCATTCACGCCAACGGCAATCAGCTATGAATGTTGCGGCCGGAAAATAAACCGCAGCACTTTGCCGAGTCCGTACGAGATCGCTGCCGAAAACGGTTGAGGTGGCGATCAAACAACGCTGTTCGATTGCCGTTTCGAGTATCGGTTCGTCCGTCCACCCGATATATTTTCGCTCTCGATTCCCCTGCGTCGGCAAATGGCGAATCAAGAAAAGCACAAAACGGTCAGCCATAATAATGCCTCCATCCCTTCTATGAATGCGCCGCATAAGTCACCGGTTACCCCTCCAAAATGCCGAATCGACCATTTCCGATAAAGAAAAATGCCCACGAGAAGTAGCATCGCCAAAGCAAGCGGAACAGAAAATGTTCCCATTGTTATCCCGAGTAGAAGCAAAGCAGCAGCCGAAATGATTAACGAACTAACCACAACTGTTTTTCCTGACATCTTCTCTTGAAAAAAATAAGCAATCCCCTTGTTTTTCGCCAAACGCTCCGTTGCGAAATACATGTTCATTCCTGCTCTTGCCAGCAAGGGGATGGTCATCAACAAGATCAACGAACTATTGTCGCGCAACAATAGCTCGTTGAACAATGCGATTTTCACAACAATCAATAACACAAGCGCGATTGTCCCAAATGCTCCGAGTCGCGGATCCTCCAAAATGGCAAGTCGCTGTTCTCGATCCTTGTAAGAGAAGAAAGCATCCCCCATATCGGCCCAGCCATCCAGATGCAATCCGCCCGTTAACACGATGCCTGTGAGTACGATGAAGACCGCGGTCAAAAGCGGCCCCATGCCAAGCCATTCATGCATGGTAACGGACACTGTATACATGCCCAGTCCAATTGCAGCTCCAACAAATGGTAGAGTCATATACATGACTGTCACTTCTTTTCGACCAAGCGGCAATTCTTTTTTGATCGGAACGGATGTGAAAAATTGTAGCGCCAACCAAATGCCTGTCATATCCTCACTCCCGTCCCGATAAAATGTCCTTCATGAGCGGCCAATTCAAGTGCGCCTTCACATGCGACGCCCATTCGTCGTAAACATCGACGCCCTCGGGTGCAACCGCTACCGGTCGATCGACATCTTCCTCTTCAATGCCATGATTCGCTTTAAATGGAATGACGCCTGCCACCGGAATGCCTGTGTAGGATTCAATGAAATCGATGCCTTCTTGGAAGAAGGAAACATCTCCGTGGAATTTATTAATAATGATCGCTTTGACGCGTGAACGGTGTTCTGGCGGCAACAATTGTAATGTGCCGACAATCGAGGCAATGGCGCCTCCACGGTCGATATCCGCCACTAAAATCGCGGGGACATCCGCGATTTCCGCAACGCGCATATTGACGATTTCCCGGTCATTCAAATTCACTTCGGCCGGACTTCCCGCCCCTTCGATAATGACCGTTTCGTACGTTTCTGCTAGTTTAGCAAGAGATGTTCGAATCGCTTCCACACCGCGTTTGAAAAATTGTTCGCGATATGTCATGCCTACAACAGAGCCAAACTTTTCACCTAAAATGAGCACTTCCGATTTCATGCCGGGAACCGGTTTCAGTAAAATCGGGTTCATATAGATCGATGGGGTAGTCCGTGCCGCTTCCGCTTGTAGGAACTGTGCACGGCTCATCTCTTCCCCCTTTTCCGTTGTCGTGGAAAAGCGGGACATATTTTGCGATTTGAACGGTGCGACGCGTACGCCTTCATTTGCCAAAATCCGGCAGAGCGCCGTACAGATCATCGTCTTGCCGGAATCCGATGCGGTGCCTAGCACAATCAATCCATTCATCGGCCTGTCCCTCCTTTCCAAAACGTAGGGATACCGTAGTCCATTTCAATCGCCGTGTTCGCTTTGTCCACCAGTTTCTGGTGAATCTGACCGATCCATTGACGGTATCTTTCCGTTTCGATGCTCCCTGCTGGCCATTCGTCTTGCACTTCGTTGGATACAATGACAAGATGTGCCACCTTTTCCAACAGTGCGTCCAGTGTTGCTTCCAGCCGGCTCCATTTTTGTTCCATGCAGCCGGGTTGGTTGATACAGGGAGTTCCCGTTTCCCAACCATCGAATAATTCATTGGCCAGCCAAGTGGTCACGCAATCCCATAACACAAGATCACCTGATTGGATGTTCGGTAAGATGTTTTCCAGTTGCATTGGCTGTTCCATTGTCGTCCAATTTTGGATAGCCCGATCCTGTTGATGTCTCGCAATGCGCGCTTGCATTTCGGGATCCGTCGCTGTGCCGGAAGCGATGTAGACGAACCGACCGCCATGTTGCCGCGCCTTGTCTAGCAGCAATTGTTCAGCATAGCCACTTTTCCCACTGCGGACACCGCCGCTAATGAACGTCAATTTTGTAGATGCGAGAGATGAAAGTAATTCCTCTAAAACGCATTGTAATACGGCCATATCCGCTTCGTTTTTCATGCCAATCCGCAACCATTCACCATCCATGCCTCGGAAATTTTCGGTATGTCTGAGAACGATCCCTTTTTCCAATAACATCTGGTACAGCTCTTTCGCTTCTTGTCCTTCCGGCGGTTTGAACGACAGAAAATTGGTCACGGAATCTGTGACGATGCACCCTTGCGCTTGCAGAAAGGCTTTCATGCTTTCACGTTGCCTATTGCTATAGTCGATCGCCTGTTGTCTATATGCTTCTTCTTGTAAGCAAGCTGTCCCAATCTGTGCGGCGATACCATTGACATTCCAGTGCGGTGCTAGCGCTTTGATTTCTTGGATGATAGCGGGATCAGCAATGACATAGCCGAGACGGATTCCCGGAATGGCGTACATTTTTGTCATTGAGCGGACGACGAGAACATGTGGATTTTCTTTTAGTTGTGCAATGAAGGACAACGATTCATCGACAAAATCGATGAACGCCTCGTCCAAGACGACTTCACATCCTACCTCTTTGGCATGACGAATGATGGTTGCCAATTCATGCTGTTCGGGCAGTATGCCGGTCGGATTGTTTGGCGTGCATAAATAAAGGACAGCTGCCCCGTCCATCGCCCGCATAATGTCTTGGACCGGCAACCGGAAAGCGTTCGCTGCACTTGCCGTGACGCGGACAATTTCCACATGCTTAGCCGTCAATGTCGCTTCGTATTCGGAGAAAGTCGGATGGACAACGACCGCGCGCTTGCCACGATAACGTTCCGCGATCAGCGCAAGCAGTTCCGCTGCTCCATTTCCGGCGAAGACATCGTTTTTTGACACACCGTGGAATTCGGCCGTCGCCGATAAAAACGGTTCCCCTTGTGGATCGGGGTAGGCACTTAATTGCCCCAAGAAATCTGGCCATCTTTGTTGAATGTTCGACGGCGGACCTGCCGGATTGACGTTTTCACTGAAATCCAGTACCCGTTCCGGCACATCGATTCCAACTCTTTCATAGACGTGGTGCGGATTGGCACCGTGTTCAGGCAATCGCATAGAAAGACACTCCAATCACGGTCATCACCAGCCAAAAGACAAACGTTACGAGATGCATTTCGGTGATGGCCGATTTAATATGGTTGGCGCGAAGCGGTACGATACCCGGACCGATTTCCGGTCGTTCGGATACTTGACCGCGATATGTATTTTTTCCACCTAACTTGACACCCAATTGCCAAGCCGTAGCTGCTTCCAAAAATCCGCTGTTCGGACTCGGGTGGCGCCTTGCATCTCGATTCCAACCGGCAAAGCGTTTCAAGAAAGATTGTTTCCCTTCATTGGGCGTGTACAACAGGATGAGCATCCCCGTGATCCGTGCGGGAATGAAGTTCAACAGATCATCCGCCCGGGCTGAAAACTTACCGAACTGCTCATAACGTTCATCTTTGTAACCGACCATTGAGTCCAATGTATTGACAGCTTTGTACATCCATAAGCCCGGTGCGCCGAGCAAAAATGCCCAAAATAGCGGAGAGGTGATGCCATCCGCCGTATTCTCCGAAACTGTCTCAATGGCGCCGCGTGCAATGTCTGGCTCTTGTAATTTTTCCGTATCCCGCCCGACAATCCAAGCTAGTTTTTCGCGCGCTTCGAGTAAATCCCTCTTCGCAAGCGGTTCATAGACCGTCAGTGCGGCGTCTCGTAAACTTTTTTGCGCCAGTCCGATGGCAATGAGTACGCTTTCCATTAAAATACCAAGATAGACATGGAATTGATAGGCAAAGCCGACAAGTAAAAATGCAAAGCTGAAAACGAGTGCGACCGTTATGAACAGCAATAAGGCTCCTTTTCCAGTGCGGAATCGTCCTTTATTCAACAAGGCGGTCATTTTCGAAATGAACGTGCCGATCCAGCGAATAGGATGCGGCCAATTGGGTGGATCGCCGATGATCCGGTCGAGTAACAAACCGATCGCAATCGCGATGAAATGTGCAGGGATCATGTCGTCCATCCTTTCGCCCGTTTGTAAACTTGGATAGCGCGCACCGTACATTCGTAAACGCCATGGCCGATCAGTTTACCAAGCGGTGTGATCGGACCTGCATACGGAATCGTTGCACCTTGTTGCGTGGCAGCCACGAGCACGCTATCCGTCGATGTACCGGTCGCAATGGTACCGGTGAGCGGGTCGGTAATGGATTCTACCTGCAATGCTTTCGACTTTGCTTCCGTCGCCGTGATGATCGCTTGGATGAACGCTTCATCGGCTAAATGACCATTGACGATGATCCACGTATTGATCGTTCCGATGCGCGATTGGCGATCTCGGGTCAAGGAAGCGGACACATCGACCGCATTGCCGACACCGGCCGTCACCGCAATTAAAACCTTACCGAAATCACCTTCGTACGCCTCGACTTCCGCGTGTTCTGTCGTCACCGCGGTCATCATCCCGACCGTGTCCATTACGGAAAATCCTTGCTGTTCAAGGTATTCCGCCATTTCAGCTTTGGCATCGTCACTATTGTAGGCGGCATCGACATGCCGGTTGACAAATGTCCGATACCAGCCAAATCCCGCATTATGGACGGCAGAAGATAATGTCCGCAAAGGCTCTGGTACATGTAAAGCGACATATTCAGATGAAATCGTAAAATGCTCTTTTTCCACCTTCATCGACCTTCCCCTTTCTAAGAAAAAACCGCCACACAACTAACTGTGCAGCGGCCGGAGTGCAGGCCAAGCCATTTATGACTTTGCATACACTCTTTTTTATGAAGTAATTCGTCATTAGGCATTTCCTCAGCCTGATTGAAAACGCTTGTCATGTGGAAGGCAGGCTAAGAGCGCGACGCCTGCATGACTTGCATCCTGCGAGCCCGTGCGAAGTCGAGCGAAGACGCGAATCGAACTAGAGTTCATGAGCGGACGAGCGATTAAGGAAGGCATCCTAAGGGCGCCGCGTCCTGAAAGAAGGTGCCTTAATTTCTGCAAAGAGCACAGAAATTAAGGCAAATCGAACCCTCTGCTGTTCGATTGGCAACGGATGCATGACCTACTTCCTGTGGGCCTCAACAACGGATGCGAGCGTTTGTCAACAGGCTGAGCGCCACACAACTGTGCAGCGGCTACATCCTTACATTCTTTCAGGCGCGGAAACGCCAATCAATTTCAACGCGTTTGCAATCGTCGTCCGCGTTGCTGTAATGAGCGCAAGTCGCGCTTCAGACAGTTCACGGTTGTCCGGATCCAATACTTTTTCCGCATTGTAGAAACTATGGAATGCTGCGGCAAGTTCTTGGATATACGTTGCCACACGGTGCGGTGTACGCATTCTTGCTGCATCACTAATGACTTTCGGGAAGTCGCCAATTTTCTTCAGCAATTCTAGCTCTTTTTCCGCTTGCAATAAAGAGACGTTTTCCACGGATGCGGACAATCCTGTTTCTCCGGCTTGACGTAAAATCGAGGAAATCCGTGCATGCGCATATTGAGCGTAGTACACCGGGTTTTCATTCGATTGGGAAATGGCTAGGTCAAGGTCAAAATCCATTTGCGAGTCGCCCGAACGCATCGCAAAGAAATAGCGGACAGCATCTAGACCGACATCTTCTACAAGTTCACGCAATGTAACGGCTTTCCCAGTCCGTTTACTCATTTTGAATTTCTCGCCATCTTTATATAACTGCACCATTTGCGCCACGCTGACTTCCAGCGTATCCCGGTCGTAACCGAGCGCTTCAATGGCTGCTTTCATACGCGGAATATAGCCATGGTGGTCCGCACCCCAAATATTGATAAGCTTATCGAAACCACGGTTCAATTTGTCCTCATGATAGGCGATGTCCGGTGTCAAATACGTATAAGTCCCGTCGTTTTTAATGAGCACGCGGTCTTTGTCGTCCCCGAATGTCGTAGAGCGGAACCAAGTTGCACCGTCTTCTTCGTATACATGGCCGTTTGCACGTAATTTTTCCAGCGCGACATCGATTTTACCATTCCCATAAAGAGAGGTTTCTGAAAACCAGCTATCGAACATGACCCGGAAATCGGCCAAGTCTTTTTTCAATTTCTCCAATTCGAAATCAAGTCCATATTGACGGAAAAATGTATAGCGCTCTTCTTCCGGAACATTGACATATTGATCGCCATATTGTTCTGCCAATTGCTTACCGATTTCAATGATATCCGGGCCTTGGTAACCGTCTTCCGGCATTTCCACATCCATACCGAGCGCTTGGAAATAGCGAGCTTCTACGGATTTCGCTAAGTTATGCACTTGATTACCTGCGTCGTTGATATAGTATTCACGTTCAACCGCATAGCCTGCAAAATCAAGGACATTGGACAATGAATCGCCGAGGGATGCCCCACGCGCATGGCCCAGATGCAAATCGCCGGTTGGATTGGCCGACACGAATTCCACTTGAACCTTTTCGCCATCTCCTGAATTGGAACGACCGTAATTTTCGCCTTGTTCAAGCACCGTTTTGACGATTTCCCCTAAATAATCCTTTTTCAAGCGGATGTTCATGAAACCTGGTCCTGCAATTTCAACAGATTCGATGGCTGTCGAGGACGTGTCCAATTTCTCCAAAATCGCTTCCGCAATTGCACGCGGCGGCTTTTTCGCCAATTTTGTCAATTGCATCGCGATGTTCGTAGCATAGTCGCCATTGTCTTTGTTTTTCGGTGTTTCCAGCATGACATCCGGAAGTGCTGCCTCTTCTACAAGTCCTGTTTCGATCACCGCTTGGCGCAATGCTGATTTCACTTCGTGTTGAATTTGTTCTACCGCGTTCATTGTGTTCCCTCCATATATGTAATCGTTAGTTCATATGTACCGAGCAATGCGCCTTCCCCGTGCAATTCGTATTGCACATCAAAACGTCCTCCGGTATCGTCTGCATTCTTAGAAATTTCTAGCCCGTTTGTTTTGACAAGCAAATCAAATGTCGCGGGCCCACTTCCATACGTCCCCATCCGCTCTTCGTTAATCGCAAAAGGCAATCGCATGGACACGGCACCACCACGGAGAATAAGCGATTCTTCCTCTCCAAATTTGATGGTCGTTGACACTCGACTTCCATCTTGTTTCTCTTCATATCTCAAATAGGTTATCCCTTTTTTATCGATCAGTTCTCCTGTCAAGTGCATCTCATGTGTTTCCTTGTCCTGTCCAGGATGCTGAATTGACGAATGGAGCCGGATTGCGACAGTGCGTACACGATCCTGCAAGTCCATACGTTCACCGCCTTTTCAATTGTCTACAGATTAGACGCTCGTTGTTCTTATGCGTCCTGTACTTTTGTCCTGAATATCATTTTATTATATCCTTTTTCCCGCTTACATTTCAATCTATCCAATGTTAGATGTTTTTAGCAGATTGTCGTTTAATCTCGTCTCAGGCGTCGCATACTGGTTGTGATGTATAAGAAACGGACAGGACGGGATGGTATGCGACGTATAGAATATGTGAAGAAGAAAAAGATGCGATCGACGTTACGACGGTTGATGCTGTTAACGGTGACGATGCTGACCGCTGCACTGACCTTATTCCTCGCGCTACGACTGTATGCACAAATTGCTGGTGCACCTTCTTTAAGTGTGCCGAAAGCGTCCGTCTTCCTCGATAAAAATAGCAACCAAATCGGCGATCGATTTTCGGCCGAGCGCAGGTATTGGGTCGATCTCGATGATATGTCCCCTTTTCTAATCGATGCAGCCGTAGCAGTTGAGGATAAGAATTTTTATAAACATAACGGATTTGATTATCGCCGGATAGCCGGCGCCCTTTTGAGAGACGCCAAAGCTGGAAGAAAAGTAGAAGGTGCCAGCACGATCACGCAACAATACGCCAAAAACTTATATTTGACGTTCGAAAAGACGTGGACACGTAAAATCCAAGAAGCGCTCTACGCTTATCGGATGGAAATATTTTATGACAAGGATGTCATTTTGGAAGGCTATTTGAATACGGTCTACTTCGGCCATGGCATGTATGGTGTGGAAGCGGCAAGCAAGTTTTATTTTGGCAAGCCTGCTAAAGATTTGACATTGGAAGAGTCCGCGGCCATCATCGCCATTACGAAAGGGCCATCCATTTATTCACCGATCGAAAACCCCGAAAGATCGCGTGAACGTCAATTGCTTGTGCTTTCCTTGATGGAAGATCAGGGGTATATTACAGCGCGGCAAGAAGAACGTGCAGCCAATGAACAACTTGCGTTGAAAACGCGTGAATGGGTCGATGCCAAGCGGGTCGCTCCCTATTTTTTAGATGAAGTGTGGCGCGAAGCAGAAAAGATTCTCGCTTCAAAAGGACGGCATCCGGCTGAAGGCGGCTGGACCATACGGACAACATTAGATCAGCATCACCAACAAACCGCTGAAGAGATGGTAGACAAATGGATGCCGGACAGCGAGTTGCAAGTCGGTTTCATGTCCATTGAACCCGGAACAGGCGCGATCACCTCATTGGTCGGCGGAGTCGATTACACCGAGAGCCCCTTCAACCGGGTAACGCAAGCAAATCGGCAACCCGGTTCGGCGATGAAGCCCATTCTATATGCCGCGGCATTGGAAGACGGATTCAACCCACTCACCTTCATGTCGACTGAAAAAACCATTTTCACCTATGATGATGGCCGCTCCACTTATGAACCGAATAACGTCAATGGAAAATTTGCTGGACAACCCATTTCCCTTGCGCAAGCCATTGCCATTTCCGATAATATTTTCGCGGTCAAAACATTGGAGGAAATCGGTTATAAGAAGTTTAGCAAAATGGCGGATCGACTCGGCGTTCACACTGATTTCCCGGAATCCCCTGCTATTGCACTTGGCACATCCGAGGTGACCCTCTTCGATATGACTAACGCTTATAATCGGATCGCTTCCGGCGGAGTAGATATTCAACCGACGACCATTTTATCAATTACAGATGCCGAGGGGAAAACAGTATACGAACATCCGAAACAAAGTAAAAAACATATTCTTTCAGAACAAGACGCTTTCGTGCTCACCCATTTGATGACCGGCATGTTCGACCCCGTCTTCAATGATTATACGTATGCGACAGGGCTGTCCATGCGCCAAAAGCAAACACGACCTTACGCAGCAAAATCCGGAACAACGATTTCAGATCAATATCTCATCGGCTATACACCGTCACTGACAGCTGGCATCTGGACCGGATTCGACGTCGGCCAGCAATTGACCGACTCTCAAGACAAAGCCGCTTCCAAAAAAATATGGATCGATTTCATGGAAAAAGTGCATAGTGGCAAACCAGCCGAACCCTTCATCCCACCGGATGGCGTCAGCAGCGTCATCGTCGACGTCGAAACAGGCGGCATCGCAGTTAATGAATGCGAGAGACAAAGACTAGTCTATGTAAAAGAAAAAGATATGCCACAAAAACTATGCACAGATAAAACATTGCGCGAACAACGCTACTCTTCGGATGAAGAAGGCGAAAATAAAAAGTTCGAACTGTTTCCATTTTCGTTTTTTGAATGAGTGAATTGAGCGTTTGCGGTGAAGGTTTGAGCGCGGTTGGCTTTGCTTTGAGCGCCCACGGTGACGTTTGAGCGCTTCCTTTGAAGTTTGAGCGCGGATGACAATACTTTGAGCGCTCCCTTTGGAGTTTGGGCGCGGATGGCAATACTTTGAGCGCCACTGCTGGAGTTTAAGCGCTCCCACGGAAGTTTGAGCGCGACAGGCTACACTCTGAGCACACACGTTGAAAATTGAGCGCAACGGGCACTGGATTGAGCGACCCCTTTTAAAGTTTGGGCGATACGGGTACTTGAATGCCTAGAGTCCCTCTAGTTACAAAGTTTTTTTCATTCCTCAAACATCAAAAAAGCTTTCCTTTCCTGAGCAACTTCAGGAAAGGAAAGCTTTTTTACCGGGCAAGGCGTCCTGTCGAATAATGTATCATGCTTGGGTTTGTTTGATACGGCTCCGATAGGAAACGCACAATTCCGGTTGTCCTAGCCTCCAATTGCAAGCTATGGTTTCAGTGTACTTCCTTTCTAAGTGACATTCAACCTCGGATGCCGAAGTATGCGATATTTGTCACAAATTGTTCATAAAGTGAAACTTCAATCAGTGGGGGGGTTCCCCATCCCCACTGATTGTTAGTTGAACCAATGGGGCTTTTACGGGCAGTTGATCTCCCACCTATCCTTATCGCTTTACTTTAGCCTTGAGGTGGGAGTCTTACTGCCCGTTAAAGCGGGATAAATCTGAAGATTCCAGTCCAAGGTCGGTGAATAACTTCGGTTCACTGCGCTGCCACATTTCTTGATTATGGCCTGCTAAGAATTCAGCTAGAATACGTTTAGATTTATCATCCATATGATCAACGATAATTTGACGTTTCATCGATTTGTCCATGCGATTGACGTGGTCGGCAAGTATTTTGTAACCGCGGCGCTTTTCACGATTGACGACCATTTCGCATGCTGTGACACCCGCGTAATAAGGGCCTTCCTCTTTAAAATCAATCGTGACCCAGACGAGCCAGTACGGCTTGCCACCTTCCGAATCCTCCCGGTTCGCGGTGAACTTGATGCCACGCTCTGTGTCACTACGGGCATGCATCGCTCCGATTTCAATGCGCGCAATCCCTTCTTCGACGTCGATGATGACGGGAGATACATTTTCAAGTGACAATGACCCAATCCCAAATCCGCCATGCCCGTCTGTTGGATCATCTTTTATAATCGTGAAGCCCAATTTTTGTTTTGGTTTTTGCTCATTTGCCATTCGCTTACCCCTCCAAGTCTGATATTATCTATACTATACCGGATTTTTGCGGAAAGGGGGAAATGGAATGCCATTTGTAACTGTGAAGATGGTCGAAGGTCGGACAGAGGAACAAAAACGTGCCTTGTGCGAAAAAGTAACGGATGTCGTTGCGGAAACGACAGGTGCACCGATTGAAGCGATTCATGTCATTATCGAAGAAATGTCAAAAAGTAATTATGCACATGCTGGAAAACGTAAAAGCGACCTATAAGATTTCGCGAAAAAAGCTGACTTGGAATGAATTCTTCCAGGTCAGCTTTTTTTCAATGGATCGCATAGTTTTGTAACTCTTCAATAAAATCGAATGCCGCAGTCATTTCTTCTTCGGTGAAGTTCAGTTTATTTTTCACAATATGGACCTTGGCAATTTGTTCGTCCTTTTCAAGATGATCGAAGTAAAGCAGTGTCGATACCAGTTCAAGAAAACGGGAGCTTTTCCCGTTCATCAAATCAATGCATGTCCCAAGCGTTTCGGGAGGCGTGTGGGCCGTTTCAAGAAAACGGCTCCCTTCGGTCGTTACATTATATTTGTATTGGACATACGACCCCTTGTCCATGCACTCTTCCGCAAGAAAGCCCATCTCGCATAATTCTTCGATTCGCAGTGTCAATTCTTCGGAATATGGGCCGTACATATGGAGCTCATATTTTTCCGCAAATGGGAAATTCATTTTTTTAGCGATATAAATCATTTTCTGCATCTTTTTCCGACCGGTCACTTCCTGTGCCCTGGCTACAAATTGCACAATTTTGGCATGCTCCTGCAACAAGAGAGCCACCCCTTTCTCAGCCTTTCAATAACTTTAAAATCCTTCCGTATAACGGGTTTGTCTCTTTCCCCGCTTCCAATAAATCTTCTGGAAAATATAATTTATGGTCGGTTCGTCGCTTTCCAGAAACGGCATCGACGATATCCGAAGACCGCGACAACTCACTCAACTCGCCATTTGGCATTTGCAAATAGATCGGCAATCGCTCATTCTCTTCGCCCGGTCGATAGAAGTCATAAGGTAAATCCGAGGAAGAATCGGCCAACAAATAATATGCTGGATCGATACCTGCCTTTTTGAATAGCTGCTCAAGTTCACCGATTTTACGGTATTCCGTCGCGGGATCAAATTCCGCATATTGGAACAGCTTCCGATTGATGAAACGGTAACAAAGATCCGATAATATCGGATCGTCTTCCTTCATCCAAATTTGAAAATAAGTGAGCAAAATGCTTTCATCCAAAGCGACATATTCTTCAAGCGCAAATGTCCGATCAAAAAACGAGCGAAAATGACCAGGCTCCTGTTTAAAGATATACCCGCTTTCATATAAATGTTTCGCACGATGTAAAATTTTCGTCAAAATCACTTCTGCGCTGCGCGAAACGGGATGGAAATACACTTGCCAATACATTTGGTAACGGCTCATGATGTAATCTTCCACCGCATGCATCCCGCTATATTTGATAACCGCCTGCTCCTCCGCAGGCCGCATGACCCGTAAAATCCGTTCCATATCAAAATGACCGTAAGATACACCCGTGAAATAAGCGTCGCGCTGCAAATAATCCATCCGATCCGCATCAATCTGACTCGATATCAAACTGACAACGAGTTTATCCGGATACGTTTTCCCGATGACATCGGCCACTTTTTGTGGAAAGTCATCCGCCACACGGGTTAGCACAGCATTCACTTCTGTATCCCCTAGTAAAATGGCTTGCGTAAACTTTTCATGATCCAGATCGAACACCTTTTCAAATGCATGCGAAAAAGGACCGTGCCCAAGGTCATGTAAAAGTGCTGCGCACAGCGTAACAAGCCGCTCTTCCTGATTCCATTCCGGTCTACCATCAAACCCATCATCCACAATCCTTCTGACGATTTCATAGACGCCTAGCGAATGATGGAAACGGCTATGTTCCGCGCCGTGAAAGACCAAATACGTCGTCCCAAGCTGCTTGATCCGGCGAAGGCGCTGAAACTCCCTCGTCCCAATGACGTCCCAGATGACCTTGTCCCGCACATGGATATAGCGGTGCACCGGATCTTTGAACACTTTTTCTTCGGACAGTTTTTCATCTTTATACGCCATTGTGCACCTCCAATCAAATACAATTCAAAGTCAACTCATTCTCTCAAGTATAATCAAAAAACCGTAGCGTCGAAAGGTGAAAATGATACATTCCAAAAAAAAGAGATAGAATGCTGTTTCCATATGAATAAAGAAACGCAAACCTGTCCAAACTGACCGTAGAAAGAAACTATGAACATATGGCAGGAGGCACGGAAATGGTGAAAGTTAGACAGGATGCTTGGATTGAAGAAAATGACACTCTATTGGCAGAGACGGTGTTGCGGCATGTCCGCGAAGGAAGTACACAGCTGAGCGCGTTCGAAGAAGTCGGTGATTTGCTCAACCGAACAGCAGCCGCTTGCGGATTCAGATGGAATGCCGTCGTCCGACGCGACTATGAAAAAGAGCTGGCGGAAGCAAAAAAAGAGCGCAAGCAGGCAATGCGCGTTCTCGGCAAAGATTTCAAACGCCGCGGACAGCAGCTATACACACCTTCACAAGGTGGAGAAGAGGACCAGAAGACCCCTGTTCCCCTATCGGCATTGTCGCTAGATACGGTGATCGCTTATCTCGTTCGTCTGCATCATACAGGCGCTGGCGATTCGGAATCTCTTCGTTGGAGACAAACCGCTAAAATAGCAAATGAAAAAAATGAGAGTCTTGAAAAAGAGATTGAAAAGCTCAAGCAAGAAAACAAAACATTGCGCGCCGATTATGAACAATTCGTTCAAATCATGAACCGCGCTCGTCGTCTCGTTACACTGGATGACGACGCCGATCGCAGTGCACCCATTTTCAAAATGGAACAAAACGGAAACCTTGTTTCTAAAGAACCACCGCTGAATCATTGATCAGCGGTTTTTTTCAATTGAAGACCGATTGCACTATTTTATCTTCATTCAGCAAACGTTTTTGTACTGAAAGCGAAGCGTCAGCTACAGAAGACCCCCCACCTCTATAGGTGGCGAGTGTTTGCAGTTTTGTTTACCTATTTAGCGGGTGTTCAAACGCCCGCTGTACGAATAATGGAAGGCAACCTAAGATCGCCGCGTCCTGAAGGAAAGTGCCTTAATTTCTGCAAAGAACACAGAAATACGGCAAATCGAACCCGTCGCTGTTCGATTGGCAACGGTTGCATGACCTACATCCTGTAGGCCCGCGGATGTCACAGATTTTGAAAGGAATTAATTGAGCTTTGCTCAATTCAAAATCTGGACGCAATTACGCCGAGGCGTAATTGATTAACGTGTAAGCATTTTTTTATTTCGTTCGAGGACGCGTGTTAAATAGAATGTATAAAGTTCCAATTCTTCTGTATCTAAACCGCTCATCACAATGTTTTCGGCCAACTGGCGCAATAGCATTTGGATTCGGATGTTGACTTCTCCTACGGTGAGTGGCATCGCCAATAGTTCGGAGAGGGAAGCCATGACTTCCGGTTTGATGGATGGGTAAGTGAATTTCGTTTCTTCCCCTTGCAAACCGACATCGTAAAAATCCCGGATGATTTCGGCACGCTCTGCCCCGCTTCCTTCAACACATAAATAAATTTGAACAGCGATGCCTTGCCGCAAACGGCGCTGGGAAATGCCCGCAAATTTACGGCCGTCGATGCTCAAATCATAGGTGCCGGGACAATAGGAGCCGACGATTTCATAAGCTTCGATCCGATCGCCCACTTCTGGAAAAAGCATGCGGATAAAGGCGAGCATCACTTCGTAACCAGTCGATATATCGATCGCCGAGTCCTGTTCCGAAAGGACAATCGATAGATTCAGCACCCCTTCATCCAACACAACCGCCAAGCCGCCTGAGTTGCGTACGATGACGTTGTAGCCTGCGTTTTCCAACACCGGAATGGCGTCTCCGATATGCGGTAACCGATGATCTTGGATGCCGAGGACCACTGTTGGAGAATGAATCCACGTGCGAATGGTCGGCATGCTCATCTGTTGCCCAACAAGATGACAGAGCGTGTCATCCATCGCAAACGATTCCAACGCAGAGCGTGCGCGTGAAGTCATCGATTCATCCACGAAACGCCACTCGGGGATGGTCAAAAATGATTCATAATATGACATATCAACGTCTCCTACTCATAGGCTTTGCGCAGCCGTGATTAAGGCGAGCTTGTACACATCGTCTGCGGAGCAGCCGCGTGACAAATCGTTCACTGGCGCGTTCAGGCCTTGCAAGATCGGACCAATCGCCTCATATCCCCCGAGGCGCTCCGTCAACTTATAGCCGATATTCCCCGCTTCCAGCGATGGGAAAACGAAAACATTCGCATCTCCTTGGATGACAGAATCTGGCGCTTTTTTCGCCGCGATAGCCGGTACATACGCTGCATCAAACTGGAACTCTCCATCCAATGTCAATTCCGGCGCAAGCGATCGAGCGATTTCTGCCGCTTTCGACACTTTTTCAGTCTCTTCCGTCACTGCGGATCCTTGCGTTGAAAAGCTCAGCATCGCTACACGCGGTTCGATGCCAAATGATTTAGCCGTTTTGGCGCTTTCAACTGCGATTTCCGCCAGCTCCTGGGAAGTCGGTGCAACGGTGATGGCACAATCCGCAAAGACGAGACGCTCCTCCTCTTTCATCATGATGAACGCACCACTCGTCCGCGAAACGCCCGGCTTCGTCTTAATGATTTGAAGCGCAGGCCGCACCGTATCTGCCGTCGAATGAACCGCACCACTGACCAGGCCATCCGCCCGTCCTGTAAAAATAAGCATCGTGCCAAAATAATTGACATCTGTCAGTTGCTCACGCGCTTGTTCCCCTGTCACTTTTCCTTTACGGCGTTCGACAAACTTTTCAACAAGTTCTTCGAAATAAGAAACGCCGGCAGGATCGATCACTTCAATCCCCGTGCTATCAATCCCGGCCTCGGCCGCTACTTGCTTCACTTCGGTTTCATTCCCTAAAAGAATCGGCTTCACAAGCGCCTCTTGATGCAGCCGTGACGCCGCTTGCAGAACACGGACATCCATTCCTTCCGGAAGCACGATCGTCTTGTCACGACCACTCAATTTCTCTTTTATACTTGTGAATAAATCTGTCATTTTATGTCCGCCTTCCCGAATGATTTCTTTTTCTAGCATACACGATTTTCCGATCTGATAACAGTAGGAGACTTCATGGCAAATTCGTGACAACGGGCTTATTAGAGGCGTTCTTTCCGCGAACTATGCTACACTGGGTGTAGAAATAAATTCATTGTGAAAGGATATGAATTCATTTGAACGAAGCAGCACAAACACTCGATGGTTGGTATGTTTTACATGATTTACGGTCGATGGACTGGGCATCATGGAAATTAGTGTCAAAAGAAGAACGCCAAGCAGCCGTAGATGAATTTTTGGCCTATCTTGAAAAACTTCAAAAAGCGGACGATGAAAAAACAGGCGCACACGCTTTCTATACAATCGTTGGACAAAAAGCAGACTTCATGCTGATGACATTACGTCCGACAATGGACGAACTGCAAGAACTGGAAACCGAATTCAACAAACTCGCTATTGCGGACTTTACGATTCCGGCATATTCTTATGTTTCGGTCGTTGAATTGTCGAACTATCTAGCAGGTCAATCGGATGAAGATCCATACCAAAACGCGCATGTCCGTGCACGTCTGTATCCGGAACTGCAACGCAGCCAGTATATCTGTTTCTATCCGATGGACAAAAAGCGTGATGGCGAAGACAACTGGTACATGCTTGATATGGACAAGCGGAAAGAACTGATGCGTAGTCACGGCCTGATCGGTCGCAGCTATGCAGGTAAAGTGAAACAGATCATTTCAGGTTCTGTCGGCTTTGACGACTACGAATGGGGCGTCACATTGTTCTCAGATGACGTTCTTCAATTCAAAAAACTTGTCTACGAAATGCGTTTTGACGAAGTGAGTGCACGCTACGGCGAATTCGGTTCATTCTTTGTTGGGACGATTTTGGATGGCGATAAAAAAGAAACCTTCTTCCAAATCTAACTTAATTCAGCTATAACCAAACGGTAAATTGGCCTCGGCCAGCTTACCGTTTTTTTATCTTCATTCAGCAAATGATCTCATCTCATTATGTGGCGAGATGAATCTAGTTTTGTTTCTTGTTTAGTGAATGTTCAAACGCCCGCTGAACGAAGAATGGAAGGCAATCTAAGTTCGCCGCGTCCTGAAAGAAAGTGCCTTAATTTCTGCAAAGGACGCAGAAATACGGCAAATCGAACCCTTCGTTGTTCGATTGGCAACGGTTGCATGACCTACATCCTGTAGGCCCGCGGATGTCACAGATTTTGAAAGGAGTTAAAGAAGGCAGTCTAAGTTCGCGTCGTCCTAAAAGGAGTGTGCCTTAATTTCGCCGAGGCGAAATTAATCTTTCAGGTCATGATGGATGACCAAGCTGCATATGGTGAATGCAAGGGGGTTGTGCCGTGGCAGTGATTAAGTACACGGATGCTGAATTGGATCTGCTTGCACGCCTGATGCGCGCCGAAGCGGAGGGGGATGGAAATTTAGGTATGCTGTTAGTCGGCAATGTCGGGGTGAATCGTGTACGCGCGGACTGTCTCGATTTCGGCGATATCCGAACGTTGCAACAGATGGTTTTCCAACGTCCAGGAGGCTTTGAAGCGACAACCAAAAGCTACTTTTACCAACGTGCCCGTGAGCATGATCGAAACTTAGCAAGACGCGTCATCAACGGCGAACGCTTCACCCCTGGAGAACGTTCCTTATGGTTTTTCATGCCTGCGGGAGATTGTCCTGCCCAATGGTATAACCAATGGAACACAGGTAGATTCAAGTCGCACTGCTTCTATTCTCCAACGACGCAAGACTGCCCCATGATCTAAATTTAACTTGGAAAGGATGAAGAAATGGTCCAATATTATTGGAATCCTACCTATCAAAATCAACATGTCGCACCGCCACAAGTGACAATTCCGAGCGGGAGGCCTCCTGGCATACCTGGCCGGGAAGAATCATACATCGAGAATATTTTACGTTTAAACAGAGGACTTCCTGGCACTTTCCACTTTTCATTCGAGCATGCGTTGGATAGTGGTAAAAATACAAAAACGGTTAGAGGTATGGTAGAAGCTGCAGGCCGTGACCATGTCATTTTAAGTGATGAAGCAACGGGACACCGTTTCCTTTTCCCGATGATCTATTTCGATTATGCCGAGTTCGATCAAGAAGTGAGATACTTCCCACAACAGCCGTGAATAAAAAAATCTTCCGTCTGCCTGATCTGGCATGCGGAAGATTTTTGCATTCATTGTGTATATTTGACAGCTGCCACGATGAGCATAATCCATCCAACGATGAACGCAACGCCGCCGATCGGTGTGATGGCACCAAGAACCCCGATGCCGGACAGACTTAAAATATAAAGACTACCCGAGAAAAAGATAATTCCGGCAAGCAACAAGTATCCTGCCCAACTGAGTTGCGTCGTCGCGCCAAGCAGCGATGAGCTCATCAGAATCCCGATGGCGATCAATCCAAGCGCATGGAACATTTGATACTGAACTGCGGTTTCCCAAATGGCTAAATAGCGTTCGGATAGTCTTTCTTTGAGTGCGTGCGCACCGAATGCTCCCAATGCAACGGCAATCGCTGCGTTTACAGCTCCTGCAATAATGAAAAATGGCATGATTTCTCCTACTTTCTTGTGATTTTAAGAATATCGGCGTTCCCACCGGCAATATCAGCGCTCCGGGTCACTATATCAGCGCTCCCACATCATTTATCAGCGCTTTAGCCAGCTTTATCAGCGAACAAAGACTTTCCACCTATCAAAAATCAAAAATCGAACCGCCATTTGCATCTTCTTCCACGAGCGGCTTGCTTTCCAGTGAAGAAATGGATTGAGCAGTTTGACTGGTTGGTAGCATTCTCGGGACAATCTTCTCTTCCCGCCTCACTTCCCCGCCAAGCGCGACTTCGCAAAGTGATCGGATAGCAGATAACGCTTCGCGCATTGATTGCTCATCGCCCGATCGTTTCGCTACATGCAATTGCCGCTCCATTTCTTCCATAATCCGGTTATAAGGAATCATCGTCTTTCCTCCCTTTTCTTCTGTTCGAATTTCAAACAGTCCATGCCAGAAGATCGTTTGACGACCATAGACGGCATTTCCCTCGTTTTAAAGCCATATGTTTTGCAACCGCGCGGATTCCGTTGATCCCATGTCACAAAGAAATGGCGACATTGAAAGCAATTCACCGGCATCGCGGATCACCTCTTTTCACAGCCGGACTGTTCACGTCAATGGCTGAGACTTGTTTGGCACCAGTCGATCGGCGTTTCCCCCCACGCTTCCAGAATCCGATTCGCTGCTGAATAAGGGCGGCTCCCAAAAAATCCTCGGCTTGCGGAGAGCGGGCTCGGATGGACGGATTCGATGATGGCATGGCGTGTTGTATCAATCAATTTTTTCTTCTCCTGCGCAGGGCGTCCCCAAAGGATGAAGATGATCGGCTGTTCCCGTTCCGACAACTGGCGGATGACTTCGTCTGTGAAGTTTTCCCATCCTTGTCCTCGATGCGAGTGCGCCTCTCCTTGTCGCACAGTTAGAACCGTATTCATCATCAGTACCCCTTGTGCCGCCCAACCTGTAAGCGTACCATTTCCCGGAATCCGGCAACCGATATCCGCTTCCATTTCTTTGAACATATTTCGCAAACTAGGTGGGATTTTCACGCCGGGCTTCACAGAAAAACTGAGCCCATGCGCTTGTCCTGGTCCGTGATAAGGATCTTGCCCCAAAATGACCACTTTCACATCATTGTAAGGGGTTAGCTTGAAAGCAGTCCACAAATCGTCCATCGGCGGATAAATGATTTGTTCCGTATATTCTTTTTTCAAAAACTGACGCAGTTGCAAATAATACGGCTTCCCGAATTCGTCTTTTAGAATGGTATCCCAATCATTCCCGAAAAAATTTTTACTCAACATTCCTCGACTCCTTGAATTCAATCGTTACCTCATAGCTTGCGAATGAAAACATCTCGCGCAATGTTTTTTCTGCATTGTGCTGTGCCATGCGTAACACACCTTGTCCGGCTGTCTCTTCTAAGATGAGCTTTTTCGCTTCTGCCGCAAGCTCGTACGCTTCTTCGATATTCGCTTTTTCACGGAACAGCCCTTCATACGAGTACACTTCGACTTGATCAAAGTAAATTTCGGCCCCTCCTAAAAAAGTGGCGGGCGGCAATGTCAGCTTCGCCGTCTTGTTCTCCTCATCGATGGTCACGTCTTTTTCCGTCAGCTCGGCTAGATTGACGCCCGCTTTCACCGAGCCCGGAATGACGACGAGTAACTGCCGTTTCGTCCCCGGCAGATTCAGGCCGATACTTTGCCCGAACAACGTATTATCTTGCCGTTCGATGATCACTTTCGTATACGCTTCTGCGGTTGCCAGTTCTTTCAAGTCTTGGATCTGTTCAAGGAACACACCTTTCTGTTCGGTAAATGTACTGCCTTGTTTCAACATATAAAATGCCACAAATGGCAACGATAGGATCAGTAGCAAAATGAGGAGCGCGATGATCAGGTAGGTTCGTTTCCACATTGAAAATAACAGTTTCCATCCACGCCAAAAACCGAATGGACGCCTTCTCACCGTATCCATCGTCACAGCGGTCTCTTCCTTGGACGCTTTCAATTCTTTCAACAATTGCTCTATTTCTTCCAGCTTCTTATCTTTCGCCATCTCAACCCTCTTTTCCCCTTTCTCCGACAATATCTTCTACATTAAGAGTATAGGAAAATTTCCGTTCAAACAACTAGAAAGGAATGGTACGATGGTAGAGGGGTGTTCAAGTTGGCAAATTGGCAATTACAGGAGAAATTAAAAAAAATAGCAGAAGCCACAAAACAGGAAAACAACTTATCAGAACGCACTAAAAATGCCGGTTTGATCGTTTTTCTTGTTCTTTTCGGCATTGCCATTACTGTGCTGTTTGCCCTTTCTGTTGGGCTTTTGATAAATGGACATCTAATCGCTGCCATCGTCATTTTCAGTATTGCCGCCTTGCTCACGTATTCCATTATTCGACTGATACAAGCGGATAATATTCGACAATTGTAATTTTTGATTTATTTGATAAGATGAAATCAGTGTTTATTCCAGATAAAAGGAGAAGTTCCCACTATGACGTTGAAAAAGACTTTAACAATCGCAGGTTCAGATACTTCAGGCGGCGCGGGAATCCAGGCCGACCTGAAAACATTCCAAGAGCACGGAACATACGGCATGACGGCTTTGACTGTCGTCGTGACGATGGATCCCGATAACAACTGGTCGCACGGCGTGTACTCATTGCCGATCGACGTGTTGAAAGCCCAAATCAAAACAGCTCTTTCGACAGGCATCGATGCCATTAAGACAGGCATGCTGAGCACAGAAGAAGTGATTGAAACGGCTGGGAATGCTATTGCGGAATCAGGCCTTGACCATGTTGTAATCGACCCGGTGATGGTATGTAAAGGGGAAGACGAAGTCCTCAATCCAGGAACTGTCGACGCGATGGTGGAATTCCTGCTACCGAAAGCGGAAATCGTCACACCAAACCTGTTCGAAGCAGGTCAACTTGCGGGGATGAAAACGCCACGCACCATCGAAGATATGAAAAGAGTTGCACAGAAAATCCACACATTGGGCGCACGCAACGTTGTCATCAAAGGCGGAAAGCAGCTAGATCATGACAAAGCGGCAGACCTATTCTATGATGGAAATACATTCACATTGCTGGAAGCAGAAAAAACGGAAGCACCTTACAACCATGGTGCAGGCTGTACATTCGCAGCGGCTATTACGGCGAATCTTGCCAACGGCCTCGAAGTAAGCGATGCGGTTTTCGAAGCGAAAAAATTCGTTTCAGCTGCGATTGCAAACGGCTGGAAACTGAACGACTATGTTGGCCCGGTTATGCACGGTGCTAAAAACCGATTCGGTGCCCCGGAAATTACAACAACTGAAGTATAAGTCATCCAAGCGGCCGGGAATTGATTTCTCGGCCTTTTTTCAATTTGATTGCACTCGGCAGTAGTTTGATTGCATGTGTTGAAGGTTTGATTGCACTTAGCAGTAGTTTGATTGCCTCCCCTCTCAAGCCCCCTGAATCGCATTCGACGTTTATCTTCTATATACTAGTAAGAAGCTATGTAGCAGTGTAAAGGAGGATTTTTTGCATGAAAAAAGTAAAACCTGATCATTTACAGGAACTAATTACTTCATTTGCCAATAAAGATGTCTATATCCATCTTGAAACGACAAACGGCTCGTATGCCACGCATATCAATGAAGGATTTTTCAATGCGGGGGCGTTCATCCGCAATATCGTGGTCAAATATGAACTCGGAAAAGTGGCGGGTGATTCGCCACACCGCATCGGCTTGAAATTGCCGTCCGGCTGGATTTACGCTCAAGGAATCACCCATTATAAGCTCGACGAATATGGACGGCTCCTCATGGCCGGACTGGACAGCGACGGAAAACTGGCGGTGGCGCTTGAAATTAGCGAAACACCGTTCACTTATTAAGGAGGTATAGATGCATGATCAAAAAAGAACGTCACGTACTCGTTGTATTCCCCCATCCCGATGACGAAGCATTCGGCGTCTCCGGCACCATCGCTTCTTATCGCGAAATGGGAGTGCCCGTCACTTACGCTTGCCTGACACTCGGAGAAATGGGAAGGAACCTCGGTAATCCCCCATTCGCAAACCGTGAAACATTGCCTCAAATCCGGAAAGAAGAGCTCCAAAAGGCATGCGAAGCAATGGGTCTCGAAGACTTGCGCATGATGGGTTTCCGGGACAAAACAATTGAATTTGAAGATGATGAAAAGATGGTACAACTCATAACTGATTTAATCGACGAAACCAACCCGTCACTTGTCATCACTTTCTATCCCGGCCTAGCCGTTCACCCTGACCATGATGCGACAGCACGAGCGGTCGTACGCGCAGTAAGACGGATCCCGGAGACAGAGCGGCCAGCCCTCTACACACTCGCTTTTGCCAACAACACCGTCGAAGTGCTCGGTCAACCGGATATCATCCATGATGTTTCCGCCATGGCGGACAAGAAGCTCGCCACATTAAAGGCTCACGCATCCCAAACCGTTTGGATGATGCGCGAAACAGAGAAAAAATTGGCGGATCAAGATCCAGAGACACTAAAATGGCTCAACAACGAACGCTTCTACAGTTATCAATGGTCGAATGACTTCGAATAATCGCCTGCTAAAGTTGCAATCCTATTGGTTGCAACTTTTTTTCAATTGTCCAGGCTCCGGACGCCAGACGCTCTGAGGCTCACAGGAAGTGAGTCAGGCAGCCGTTGCCAATCGAACAGCGGAGGGTTCGATTGGCCATATTTCTGCGTTTTTTGCGGAAATTAAGGCACCTTACAGGAAGTGGCGAACTTAGGCTGGCAGCTTTGAAAGCCATTTTGGCTGTGAGGCAAAAAACACCTCGGAGGCCTACAGGATGTAGGTCATGCAGTCGTTGCCGCAGGACGCGGCGGTTCTAGACTGCCTTCTTTTTCCGTCTTATGCCTGAGGTCCGCACGATGCGGATCATGCAGTCGTTGCGAATCGAACAGCGAAGGGTTCGATTTGCCATATTTCTGCGTTCTTTGCAGAAATTAAGGCACTTTTCTTTCAGGACGCCGCGCCCTTAGACTGCGTGCCTCTAATAGGCAGGCGTCCTGCGCTTTTCTATATACTAAATAGACTTAAAAATGGAAATAGATGAGGTACTATTTACAAAGCGCTGGAAAAAGGCTAGTATGTATAAATATTCAAGTTATACATTTCGTTCGTTGAATTTAGTAGGAGGCATACTGTGAACAAGTTTTCATTATCCACTTGGTTCTATTTCTTGATTCCGTCGATTATCGGTGTCATTTTGTTTATGATTCCATTAAAGTTTGGGGAAGAATGGAAAGTCCCCATTGCGAAGTTAGCTGATCTATTATCGTCTGTCGTTGAGCCTATTATGCCAATGGCTGCTCTCATTGTGATCGTCATTGCAGCGATCGGTTCCGTGTTGTTTTTATTCGTAAAAACGGATCACGCAAAACCGTCGTTTGTCGTCAGTCTATTTAAAGTTTCACCGTTTTGGACAATCACACGTGCCCTCGGCGCTGTATTTGCAGTAATGGTGACATTCCAAATCGGACCTGAAGCCGTTTGGAGTGAAAATACGGGCGGATTACTTCTGTCATCAGATGGGCTTGTAGCCTTTTTATTCACGATATTTTTCTTTGCAGGGATGCTATTGCCCTTGCTCTTGAATTTCGGATTGCTTGAATTTTTCGGAACGATGATGGTGAAAATTATGCGTCCCGTCTTCAAGTTGCCGGGTCGCTCGTCCATTGATGCGTTGACGTCATGGATCGGCGATGGAACAATCGGTGTTTTATTGACAAGTAGACAATATGAGGAAGGCTTTTATACAAAAAGGGAAGCGGCGAATATCGGTACCACTTTTTCCGTCGTCTCCATTACTTTCTCGATTGTCATTATCGATACAGTGGGCTTGTCTTCCTACTTCCCACAATATTACGCAACCGTCATTTTCACGGGACTGCTCTTGGCCTTTATCATGCCGCGCATCTATCCACTCGCCGGCAAAAAAAATGAGTATGTTGATGGAAGACCGTTTACAGGTGACGAAGAACGGCTCCCAGAAGGCTATAACGTGGTCAGTCACGGTCTTGAAAATGCACTGAAAACGGCCGACAAAAGTCGGAACCTCGGAAAAATTTTCACAGATGGTTCGAAAAATGTGCTAGACATGTGGATCGGCGTCGCTCCTGTCGTCATGGCATTCGGAACGGTCGCACTCATTCTTGCGGAATATACAGGCGTCTTCAAGTTTTTCGGAAAACCGTTCGAACCGATTTTAACTGTCCTCGGGATTCCAGAAGCTGCCGAAGCCGCACAAACAATGGTAGTCGGATTTGCGGACATGTTTCTACCCGTCATTTTAGCGGACGGCTCCATTACATCACCGATGACCCTTTTCGTCATCGCCACAGTTTCTGTGGTTCAGCTCATCTATATGTCCGAAGTCGGTGGTCTCCTGCTCGGATCAAAAATCCCAATCAGCTTCTTGGACCTCGTCTTCATTTTCTTGTTGCGTACACTTATTGCACTACCAATCGTAGCAGGTGTCGCACATCTTGTATTTTAAATTGGAAATCAAAAGCCTCCGCACATTGTTGCGGAGGCTTTTTGAGTTGGAGTTGTGATCGGTTGTGGGTGGAGATTGAGCGCTTGGTGGGAGGTTATGAGCGCTTTCGAATTGGGGTTGAGCGCTTGCTAGTTTTGTATGATCACTTGAAACGAACTATGAGCCCCCACTACTTTGATTGATCGCTTGATGCGAGCTATGAGCAATCTCTAACTCGTTTGATCACTTGAAGATTACTTTGAGCGCACGCTTCGAGCTTTGATCACTTGGAGATTACTTTGAGCGCACACTTCGGGCTTTGATCACTTGAATATAACTTTGATCACTCATTTCACGCTTTGATCACTTGAGGCAAATTATGAGCACTTACTTCCTCGTTTGAGCGCACACTATTTTGCATGATCGCTTGAAGCAAGTTATGAGCATGCCAGCGGTAGTTTGATCGTTTAAAGTAGATTATGAGCGCCCCAAAAGTACAGAATACACCCCCTTCCATAAAGTTAAGGCCTCGGAACCAGTTCCGAGGCCTTCTTTTCAAGCTTTCAGTTTCAATTGTAATTTTTCCAGCATATCGGCTGTCATTTTGTCTAAATCATAGTCCACTTTGAAGCCCCATTCCTCCACTGCTGCGGTTGCGTCAATGGCGTCGGGCCAGCTGTCAGCGATGGCTTGGCGTTCCGGGTCGACGTCGTAGTCAATTTCGAAGGTTGGAATTTGTTTACGGATGGCGGCTGCAATTTGAGAGGGTTCGAAACTCATCGCCGTGACATTGAATGCGTTGCGGTGAACGAGTTTTGAAGGATCCGCTTCCATTAAATCAACAATCGCTTGCAGCGCATCCGGCATATACATCATGTCCATATAGGTGCCTTCCGCAATATAGGATGTGTATTTTCCTTCTTGCAATGCTTTGTAATAAATATCAACCGCATAATCGGTCGTTCCTCCGCCTGGATGTGCTACATAAGAAATGAGTCCCGGGAACCGGACACCCCGTGTGTCTAGCCCGAATTTATGGAAGTAGTAATCACAGAGCAATTCCCCTGCAACTTTATTAACCCCATACATCGTCGTTGGGCGTTGAAGCGTATCTTGCGGTGTCCCTTGTTTTGGCGTGGACGGTCCAAAAGCGCCGATTGAACTCGGTGTGAAAAATTGCAAATCCAGTTCACGGGATACTTCCAACGCATTCATCAATCCGCCCATATTGAGATTCCAAGCGAATAATGGATTTTTCTCCGCAGTTGCAGACAATAAAGCAGCCATATGCATCATCGTATCCGCCCCGAAATCTTTTGCAAGCGCGTGCATGTTATCCGCATCAGTCACATCAAGTCTTTCAAACGGCCCCTCTTCCCTGTTATCCGATACCCGTATATCCGTTGCCAATACATTATTCGAACCGTACTCCGCGCGAAGCTTCGCAACCAACTCTGAACCGATTTGACCAAGCGCGCCTGTTACCATGATTTTCTTCATTTTCAACTGCTCCTCACTTTAAACATATGTATATTTAGGAAGGACATTAATTTTATATTCAATATAAAACCCTTTAATTATAACCTTAATATACTATAATTCGTTCTCTCCAAAAACACAACAAAATTATAGTGAAAAACAACTTCTTCCAGTGAGTACGCTTGAATAGGAAATTTCAACAATTTTTCGTTTATCTTAGTATGTGTTCGTTTCAGTAAAAATGCGCATGATTCTTTGAACTTTGCCTCAACAAAAAATCCCGAACAGCACATAGGCTATCCAGGATTTCTCGTAATTATGAAATGACGCCGAGCTCTTTTCCTACTTTTTCGTAGATCGCGAGCGCTTCGTCGAGCATTTCTTTTGTATGGGCTGCAGTCGGCATGTTGCGGACGCGGCCTTTTCCTTTGGCAACTGTCGGGAAGACGATCGATTTTGCGTAGACGCCTTCTTCCGCCAGACGTGCTGAAAACTGTTGTGTTAACTTCTCCTCACCGATAATGCATGGCGTGATCGGCGTTTCAGATACACCGATATCGAAGCCTAATTTTGCAAGTCCTTCTTTTAAGTAGTTTCCGTTTTCCCATAGTTTGTCATGCAGCTCTGTGGACGCTGTAATCTTATCGAGCGCGCCCATGATAGCAGCGACATCGCCTGCCGGGAGTGCTGTTGAGAACAAGAATGGGCGGGAACGGACTTTCAGCCAATCAATCAAGTCTTGGGAACCCGCTACATAACCGCCGACGACACCGATTGCTTTGGAAAGTGTACCGATTTGGAAGTCGATCTCTTTTTCCAAACCGAAATGTTTCACAGTCCCTTTCCCTTTTCCAGTGACGCCCGAACCGTGCGCATCATCCACATAGGTGATCAAATCGAATTCTTTGGCGATCTTAACGATTTCCGGCAAATTCGCAATGTTGCCGTCCATCGAAAAGACGCCATCTGTAATGTACATCACTTTTTCATATAGACCTGATTCTGTCGCTTCTTTCGCTTTTGCTCGTAAATCATCCATGTCTTGGTGATTGACACGGATAATTTTTGCACCAGACAGGCGGCAGCCGTCGATGATGGAAGCATGATTCAACTCATCGGACAAAATGGCGTCTTTTTTCGTCATGACCGCAGAAATAGCCGCCATATTACAGTTAAAGCCCGATTGGTAGGCAATTGCCGCTTCCGTCCCTTTGAATTCCGCCAGTTTTTTCTCCAATTCCACGTGTATATCAAGCGTTCCGTTAATAGTCCGGACCGCCCCTGCACCGACACCGTATTTTTCAGTCGCTGCAATCGCTAATTTTTTTAGGTCTTCATCCGTCGCAAGGCCAAGATAATTATTGGAAGATAAGTTCACCAGTTCTTTTCCTTTGATTTTGATCTTCGGGCCATTCGGGCCTTCTACTGGATCAATTTCGTTGTAGAGTCCTTGATTGCGGAGCTCTGCTAAATTTTCCGTTAAAAAAGTATTGAGTATGTTAGACAATGGAATCTTCCTTTCAAACAGGTGATGCCTCCATAGTAACATACGACCCCTCTGGAATGAAGTCAGATCAAATTCAATAACGCGATCGCTTTCTTTTCAAAGACGGGCTGTTTAACAGCGGTATCCATCGTGATTTTCATACTATTTTCAGCCTGTGCATAGGCCTGCATATAACCGGAAGCATCGAGCATTTTTTCGGCATAGATGCCACTGATCACGTTAATCTTTTCATCGGCTTCTTTATTTTCCTCACACATTTGCACGAGGTCGAGAATTTCGTCTCCCGTACGTTCAGGATCATACGCATGCGGTTTGGTCGCATCGAAAAGACAAACCGACAGTTCGGGGATTTGAATGAGATCGACACCGGACGGATCCAAGCCGCACCAACCGTAGAGCACATCGAATCCCCGCTCTTCCGCTTCAGCGCCCACCGCTTTCATCAGCGTCGACTTCCCTGTTCCCGGCAGTCCTTTAATGAGCATGCGCCGCTCCAAATCTCTAGTAATCGATGGAATGAAATCTTGCGCCCCTGCCGAAGTCAATGAACCGATCAACCGATGGGAAACACCTGCCGACTTATTCAATCGAATATTGCCAAACAGCTCTTCTTTCAAAGCTCGTATGCGTTCTTCATGGAACTCCCACATCATGCGCTCGATATTGACCGCTTCCCAATCATCATGGATCTTCTTCGCTTCAGATAGTGTCTGGAGTGCTTTTTCGAGTGCGGTTTCCGATTCCGACAGCTTTTCGACGATGACACCATTTTTCTCGCGCAGCAGACTTTCATCGTACATATCATAAAAACTGATGACGCAATGTTTGCCACCCAAATCCGATGGTTCGAGGGCAACAGGATGCGATGCCTGTAAAACAAGCAAGTTCGGTCCATTCACATAGATTGCATCCGTTTTATCCGGTTGAATAGGACTCATGAATTTATCAACGTCAAACCCCCGTTTAAGATAAAGTGCAGCCGTTTCATTTAACACATCGGAAAGGGTATTGGTAGGAGGACATTTCAGAAAAACCGTTTTGGCCGCATTGGCAATCAATTTATCGTACTTATGGGAGATTCCAAGACCTGTATAGGCTGTCCCCATATATTGGGTTATTGTTCCATACATGCACATCATCCTTTCTCTACATACGATTAGCCTATGCCCAGTCAATAAAAAAAAGCACGGCTCCATCGCCTATGCTTCAAAAAAATTTCAGTATAGTAGTCTTTCATTCTCCTCATGGATGATTTTAACTAATAGCTTCCGGCATTGCGGCAAGGTATAATGGACGACCTGCCCTAAAAACAATGCAATCAGTGCCGTCCCAAAGCCGATCGGTCCGCCGAATAACCAACCGATAATGGCCACACAAACTTCGATCGTTGTCCGGATTTTCTTTACACTGGCACCTGTTTTTTGGACGAGTACAAGCATCAGACTATCGCGTGGGCCAGCGCCGATATTCGGACAAATATAAATGCCAACCCCGATTCCTTGTACGATAATTCCTCCCGCAAAAATGATCATTTGCGCCCAAATCGCAGTCATATCGGGAATCATCCAGTTGAATAAATCGATAAAAGCCCCGACCAACACCATATTCAACCATGTGCCGATTTTCGGCCATTCCCTCAACACAACAGCCGTAGAGATGACAATGATACACCCAGTCAAAACGCTCCACGTGCCAATTGACAATCCGAAGTTTTTGAATAACCCTACATGCAGGACATCCCAAGGTCCAATGCCAAGCCTTTGCCCTTTAATAGTCATGGAGATCCCTAGGGAAAGGACAAGCATCCCAACCAAATAAAAGGCCCATCTCCATAATAAAACTTTTCTCATACACGCCCTTCTCTCTTTAACTCTCAGACATCCTCTCACTCTTTTAGTACATCATGAAATGTAGCATCCGTCACTTGTGCCAAATGTTCCGGTAACAGTTTCATCTGCAAGCCGATTTTTCCGGCACTGACAATCATATAGTCTAGCTTTTCAGCGGACTGATCAATGAATGTCGGATATTTCTTTTTCATCCCGACCGCCGAACAGCCACCCCGCATATAACCCGTTTCTTTTGTCAGCTCTTTCAGCGGGAGCATCTCCAGTTTTTTCACTCCTGCCGCCCGTGCCGCTTTTTTTAAATCCAGCTCTTTGGCGACGGGCACTAGAAAAACAAAAAGTTCTTGGGGCCCTGTAATCGTCACGAGCGTCTTGAAAACCGTCTCCATTTCCTGACCGGTCTTATCCGCCACGGAAACGCCATCGAGCAATCCGTCATTGACCTCGTACGTTTTAAGCTCGTAAGGAATCCCTTCTCCATCTAAAATGCGTACCGCATTGGTTTTCACTTTTTTCTGTTGTTTTGCCATGGACTATTAACTCCTTTTCCAAATATGAAAAGGTCGCCATTGGCAGGCAACCTCCTCGGATCATTTATGCGATTTTATAAAAACTCGGACGTTCGATTTCAAACCCATTTCGTTTCATCTGTACATGGAAAGAGTACGACGAAATGGCTTGATCATATCGTTTCTGCAGTAGGAGCACTTCCCGGTCAAGAGAGGGAAGGTCCCCGGATGCCACGCTAGCCGTTTGCAACTCTTCATGGAACAGTTCCGCTTCAACTTCCGATTGCGCCCGTTTCTCCAGTGCAATCTGTGCCTCGGTCTGCATGATTTTCGCCGAAGCGGTTGCAGCAAGCTGGTAATCCGCGGTGGACGGTTCCATCTGCGACAGCGCATCCGCCCGCACACCTCGCCACAAATCGATCGTCTCCTCGAGCGTCTTCCCCACCGGAAACGTCACTTGTTTCACTTGACCGGCGTCAAGTGTTTGAGGGGGTTGACGATCTGATTGGGTCGTGGCGGCAGGTCCGCTATCACCTGTCAATAAAGCATCAAGTTCCTTCAACACTTTCTGGTTTTCCCCGTTGTAACGGGCATGGCGATCATAAGCGGCTTCCGCATTTTTACGCCGGACCGCATCATATCGTTGCAATGGATCCCTTCCACTGGCATAGGTCATCACAGCATTCATGGATCCTCACCTCCGTTGAATCATATTCGCAAAATTCTAGTTCTTCTATTATAACCGCTATAATTGAAACAATAAACGCAACGAAAGTGCTAGCATTAATGAATTTTTAAACTAGTGCTTTTTACCATTATGAGAACAGTAGATACTCAGATAATAAACCTAAAACTATATCACTACTAATTTATCAAAAGAAAAAGGTTATACTTATAATTGAAGGCGTGAATATGCAATAAAAAAGGAAGCATTGGATAGGTTTATTTGTTGGAATTGTGGTTTTATTAAAGCAATTTCATTTGCAGATGACTTTGAAGACGCAAAGAAGTTAATGTTAGATGGGTATGAAGATAATTTCAAGGAAGCGGATTTTGAATTTATAAATAGTTTGGATACGTCTCCAAATCGTGTAGGTCAATTCACTTTTTTTGAATATGACGAAAGAACTTTTGTGGTCATGACTTCACCAGGTACAAAAAAATTAGAAGTGCTTGCAGTTGATGAATTGCCAACAGATATAAGGAATTACTTTCTCCAATTAGCACAATAAAACCTCAGCTCAATTAGGGGTTAAACACCCTTTTCTTATCTTACTAAAGGGGTTAGTATAATAAGAAAGCAGTAGAGAGAAGAAAATTAAAAGTTACTTATTATGGGGGGGAAAAATGGACGTAAACAAATACAAAAAATTGATGGTGGATTTTTTAGAAGAGAAGTTATCAGCAGATGAATTTCAAACACAATATTTTAAAGTGTTTAAAGAATCGGATGATATAATGGCCAAACCCTTATTTGAAATTCTGAATGGGGTATTTGAATCAGCAGATTGTTACTGGCATGATTGCCTTCCTGGACAAGAGACTACATTCGAAATATCAGAACAACAACTAAGAAAAGAAATAAATGAAGCATTAATTAAATTAAATAACCTGTTACATAGTCGTTAGAGTTTCTTCAACTAACAGGTGCTTTACTTGAAGATCGGAGCTGCTTAGACGGCTCTTTTTGTTGAACCAAAGGGGCTGTTTAGTTTAGGAACTTTTTTCCACCCATGGCGTTAAATTCTATGCGGTTACTAACTATAATAAAAGAGGTGGGTTTTTGAAAAAATCATTTATTCTTTTTACCGTAATTAGTGTTCTCTTAATAGGCTGTTCGCAAGAAAAAAGCTATGACGTATGGGTTGATTCATCAACGCAAACTCAAGAAAGCATTGATTCAGCGATAGAAAGGCTTACTAATGCCAAGATTGACTTTATTATTGATGATAATGGTAGCGTTTTAGTAAATGAAAAAGAAATGGAAAAGGCTGTAATATGCTGTTCTTAAACTGAACGGGTGCTTTACTTCAAGAAGGAGTAAAGCCTTTTTTTCTTATTACAAATAGAGAATTTACTTAAAATTGGAACCCCCATTCGTTTCAAACGTAGTAAAGGTAGTATTTTGATTTAGGGGTGAAGGAATGGTCAGAAGAAGAGGAACGTATCGAATAAAAATTCGTGACAAGCAGCTAATTTGTTTATTTTGTCAGCACGATGAATTTCTGCATCGTGAAGTTTATATGGATTTAAATCCTTTAGAGGAACCAGTAACAGAACAGCTCACATTGCAAACATTTTCCTGCACATCATGTGGTGATATCCGGATGTTTCAAGAAAAGAATCGATTTGATCATACGTTACAACAACATGTAACTATTATTGAATACACGGAAGTGACAAAAGAATGAGTGGTATGGATGAATCTCTACGCCCCCAAAAAAGTCGTATTACGATTTTTAATGAGCCCGTTATTTGTAGTTTTTGTTCACAGGATGTGTATATCCCCTATGAAGTTTTTGTGAATGTTGAACAACCAGGTGTCGGTGTACGTCATGTCCGTTATCTAGCAATTTGTCAACATTGTGGGCAAGCCAAACAATTTGGAGATCCAAGCCATTATGATTCTGAAAAAGAGGATTTTATTTGGGCCTTGAATCAGTATTTAATTTCCATTAGAAGTTATAGGATTAAAATTTTATTTTATGTTGGGAAAAAAAATAACGATAAAATAACTAGTTTTACAAATAAGCTTATGCAAGATTTTGATATAGAAAAAGAGGATATAAAAACCAGAAATTTAAAAGGAATAGCAGAACTTCAAATAAAGATTTCTAGTTTAAATGAAATACAAAATATCAGAACTCATATAATGGATATAGCAAGGCGACTTTATATAACGATTAAGGAACTGATCATTAAATAGATTATCTAGGTACTGTCATTATGAGTAAAATCATTATTATTGGCACAATTAGTAATGTTTTTCTCCAAACAAAATCAACCTCAGTTTTTCTTGTTATCTTATCCAAAACGGGGAAGTTAATTTAATTTTTTTCTACTTAATATGGCTATGATAATTGTAATAGAAGAAAATTTGCTTCTTCAACTGGTGCTTTAGTGAAAGATCATATAGCTACTTAGACGGCTCTTTATTGTTTGGTAGTAGCAATACTACAGTTGCAGAGTTTGCAATTGTTAATGAAGTAAATAAGAATTCAATCGTCATAGAAAATTGGGGAGGAGAAATCACAGAAATAGATATTTCCTCCACTAATGATTTTACTTTTGAAGAAAACAAAGATTATTTTATCAGTTACGAAATTCTCAAAAATAAAAAAGCTGTTTTAATTTCTGCGGAAACTAGCGAAAATTAAGGTTCTGTTCCACGTAATTCGTCTTAATGACTACTAATATACGAGGTGAAGGCATGAAAAAAATGTTTGCTTCAGTTTTTTTTGTTGTGTTGATTTTGTCAGCTTGTAATTCGTCAACATTGAGTTTTAGTGAAATTGAAAATGTACCTCAAAACATTGAAGAGCATATTGATTCCGATTTCAAACTCCAAATCATTAATGATGGTGCAAAAGGTACTTATGTTATTTTTCATTCAAACGGAGAAATAGAGTCCGGCTTAGACCCACAAAACAATGTAGTAAATATACTATTTAACGAACTGAATCCACATGATGAAAATATAAAACGGAATGTATATTATTTAACGACTGACTCGAAGCACGACACAATTCTGGTGCTAGTGAATGGCGAAGAAATGTCCATTGATAACGTAACGGTTCTATAATCCGCATTAGTTTTCCACTATTGGGCATGATTGTTGTAGAAGCGTCACTTTTTTCTCCAATGGTGCTTTACTCGAAGATCGTTGAGCTGTTTAGACAGCTCTTTTTTTGTTCGACCAAAGTTGCGGGTTAGTTCAACAACGAACGATTGAATACAATAAATATGGTGTTTGGGGGAATAATAATACTAATCGAATTTATGGAGGATCCGAATTGAAAAAATTGCTTTTTAGCCTTATCTTCGTTTTAGTAATTCTCTCCTCACCAACACACTCTGAAAATAAAATCGAAGAGTTACCACCTTGTTCAGCAATACTTGAACCAACAAAAAGCGCACCTAAAAATGCCAGAGGAGTAGCACTGATCTATAATATTGAAAGAAAGTTCAACGATGAACGAACAAGTCTAAGTGTTCATGCCCTCCATTTACCAGAACCATCTAGTTTCGGGGATTATGATGGTTATGAAGTATTAGCGTATATCCCAAAGGAAATCAGTTGGATTTTCCCATTGTCCCCAGTAAGTAACTATGGAGAAACTACTTGGGCCGGTAATTTGGATGAAGTTTCGCCTATGATGCGACCTACTCGCATGAAAGTTCGGACAGTCAATACAACGACCAAGAAAACAGGTCCTATTGTACTGGAAAAAATACTGAAACCTTGTTGAACTAACTGGTACTATACAGGAACGAAAATGAAGGGTCGAATTCCTTGCCATACAGGAATTCGACTATTTTGTTGTCATTTGCATAGGATGGAAACTTCACGAAAGCTATCTACCCCCTTCTGTATGTTAGGTAGCGATGCAGATTATTCAGGAGTGCCTTTGTCATTCAATTGAAGCCCAAGTCGTTGGAGTCAGACAAAAGGATGAACTCCATGGCACCATTGTTGATCGATCTTCCTCTCCCAGCCGCAGTATTCAATACACGTTCTGTAGACATTTTCATCCTCTGTGGTGTAGCTCTAATTTTGCGCTACACCACAGAGGATGAAACGAAATTGATGGTTAACCGTATAATTAAGTTGAGGGGTGAGAAACTTGAGGTATCTTCTGTATGGAATAGGTTTATCACTAATCGGAATTTTAATATCAATTTTTCTATGGGGAATTGAAAAAGCTTATTTGCTTACAGGAAGTATAGGTTTCATCTTTATCGGTATTTCGATGGTAATGTCTGGTTCAATTGTAAGTGGAGACAGAATGAGGGCAAATTTCGCTACTGAATCAGCAGAAGACAGGAAGGAACGAAACAGAATTACATTAAACTCAATGCTTCTTGGTTTACCCAGTGTTCTAATAGCCGTTTTACTTTATTATTTAACTAACTAAGGTTTGAGACTTCCGATTATGCTATTCAAATGGAGCGATCTTCTTTGTTGAGCAGCTTAGACGGCTCTTTTTCCTGTTCAACTAAAGGACAGTTCAGATGAAGAATAATTTAATGACTTCTGGGAAAAATACTCTTTAAATCAATAACGCCTCGGCGTTATTGCGTCCGGATTTTGAATTGAGCTTGCTCAATTAACTCCTTTCAAAATCCGTGACATCCGCCGGAGGCTTAACTTGATTCAGCCGGGGTTTGAACCCCCACTGAATGGAATGCATTTCTAGCATTCATCCCACCACCTATAGAAGTGGGGGACTTCTGCTGAAGCAAGTTAAATATATCTTAAGGAGCATTCGATGAAGAAATTCCTGGTAATACTATCTTTTGTTCTTCTTAGTATCCATATGAATAACCATCAAGTGGTTGCGGACCTCCCCTCGAATGAGGACTTATACAAGGATCTTTTGTTAACTTCAGGAAATCTTGATGCCCGAAGTGAGCAACCTGATTATAAACTTATTTATGATACTTTGATTACAACACTATTCCCCTCCGTAGACAAAGAAATTATTAATTATTATGGCTATCCCAAACAATATGAGGATGTTAAAATTCTGAGTATTACAAGAGAGCATGAGGGTAGTTTTGATTTTAATGCAGAAGTCCAAGTCACAACATTTGAACATGCACATGACCCTCCTTATGGTAAGGAAACAATGACTTTTAATATCAGTCCATTTGGGGTTAAACCCCTTAGTTTTCAACATGAGGGCGATGAATTAGAAAAGGATATAAATGAATTTTATAAAGCAACACTTTCAGATATAAAACAGTCGTTTAATTTGAATTTAGAGTCTTACACTTCTCACACATTCAATCAATTGCAATACCAAGCAGAAATAAATAATGAATTTAAATCCCTTCTTAATATTGGGGAAGAAATCGTAATCAACATATTGCTTCCTGAGAGAAAAATCCCCAACAAAAATGTTATTGATCCTGTAACCTTTATAAAAGGCAATACAGGTTATATACTCTTTAAAAAGTCTGATGGGACAAATGTAAATTATCAAGTACAAAAGAAAGATGGTAATTGGAAAGTAACAGATAAAACTAGCAAACAAGGTAAGAAAATGGATTACAAATTACCATGGTATATATGGGGTAAAATTAAGCCTACTGATTAATTCACTTATTCAACTAACCCGAAAAGAAAGAGATCCACCCTATTCTGCGCCTGCTCCCACTTTCGAATAGGTTGTAAAAAAATCCGCCCCCTCTAATTGATTTCTTAGCCGAGGGGCCGGATTCTTTGTTATAGGATATTGCTATTCATTTGTTCTAGATCCATTACAGCCTACCGAAATTATGCTAAACTAAGAACAGCAGTTGCATAAAGCGGATGGGCGGTTGGCACTCCTTTTTTAAAAAAGGAATAGCAGACTTAAAACGCCGCGTTCTGCGGCAACGTCTGCATGACCTACGTCGTGTGGGCCCGTGTTATAGATGATGAGTACAACTGACATTATGAACATGCTATTTCAGTTTGGTATAGGGAGCAAACTCACCGTATACCCTCATGTTGCAAGTCAGCCTCGCCTAATACGCCAAGTTGAAAATCGTCCCCCCGATTCTGTTTCATGACGTTAATCGCTTCAATTACCTGTCTAATACTTGATCCTGATATCCATTCAATTCTTCAATTAAGTCTGTCACTTCCATCCCAATGGTTGAAGGAAATTCCGACGGATCTAAATACACCTCATCATCAATCACATTCTGGATATAAAGTTGTATCTCAAAGTACAAATCAAGAAGCTGTTCAGTGACGACTTCCATTTTTTTCGCTAATAGTTGGTCTGAAGGTGAAAGACTAGAAATATCATAAGGAACATAAGTGTCATGGGCGTTAATGGTATATAACACATTCTCTCCAATTTTTTCTAGAGCTTCTTCTTTTGTAAGTTTTCCATCCTGATAATCATAAGCTACATTGGCAGATACAGTAAATCGGCGATCTAATTCACCGATAATACCATATACATACTCTATGTATTTTTCAGTAGGCTTTTGATAATCTTCAGTAATACCTTTGATTTCCTCTTCATTATTTATTTGTTCATCAGATTTTAATATCAAATAAATTGTACAACCAATAACAACGATTATTAGAAAAAGTAAAATATTAATAATGACCAATATTTTTTTCATATACTACTCCTAGATTATGACGAAATATATTAACATGTTTAATGTAAAAAATAGCCCGAACCTATTTTGGATTCTAAAGTAAACATTATATCACAATCCAATTCCCTGAACTTTTATAACAGAGATTAATGAACTATCGGAGCAGGATAGCTCAATTATGAAATGTTAAAGTCTTGTAATCAAACAGGATTCGGTATTTAGTTTAGTTAACTTAACTAAATCGAAGGAGGTTTGAAATTGGAAAAAGAGATAGTTTCAAACGGAGATAAGCCAAAAAAACCACTCCTTTTTAAACTTGGAATAGGACTTCTAATCCTATATCCGATACTATGGGGATTTGCTGCTATCTTACCATTTACCCCATTTCCAACTCACATAAAGGCCACTGTTATTACAGCATGTATAGTAGTGGGAGAAATCTTTTTTTGATAGGTGTTGCCTTTGTCGGCAAAGAAATGGTGACCAAATATAAAAGTAAGTTCAACCCAAAAAATTGGAGAAGAAAAGGTGGTAAACAAAAAGATGAAAAATGAAAACCTACCTGACAAAATTAATCAAACACTTGAAGAACTATGGCTGTTACTTGAAACAAAAGAAAGAGCTTATACGAATTTCCAATTAAATAATCAGCAATATACGTTATTAACATTAATTATTCGTCATCCATCATCCACTCCTACAGAGTTAGCAGAAAAAATGAATATTACCAAAAGTGCTATCAGCCAACAGTTAGTAAAACTTGAAACTGATGGTTATATTTATAGAAAGCAACATTCTGAAGATAAGCGTACATTTTCAGTTGAATTAGGCGAAAAAGGATTGCTTTATAAAATAGAAATGGAAAGATTTATGCAGCAGATTTCCGAAAAATATTATGCGATTTTATCACCCGAAGAATTAACAAACTTATTATCCGCACTTCAAAAACTAACAAAAGTAATTGATAAACTGTAGGGATTATCAATAACGCCTCGGCGTTATTGCGTCCGGATTTTGAATTGAGCTTGCTCAATTAACTCCTTTCAAAATCCGTGACATCCGCCGGAGGCTTGGGCCAACAGGATGTTGGTCACTCAGGCGTTGCCAATCAAACAGCGAAGGGTTTGATTTGCCGTATTTCTGCGGTTTTTTGCAGAAATTAAGGCACTTTCATTCAGGACGCGGCGACCTTAGCCTGAGTTCTTCTATTCAGCCGGGGTTTGAACCCCCACTGAATGGAATGCATTTCTAGCATTCATCCCACCACTTATAGAAGTGAGGGACTTCTGTTGAAGCAAGTTAAAAAGCAATTTAACGACAAAAAACTCTGGAAATCCGTCGATGGATTTCCAGTATTTTATATTTTGACGTCTGAATGAAATTTGTATGAACTATTCAAGAGCTTGTATCAAATCTTCTTTAAGATCCTCTACATTTTCAATTCCAACCGATACCCGTAATAGATTAGCTGGAGCCATCGTATCGCTTCCTTCAACTGAAGAACGGTGCTCGATTAAGCTGTGGGTACCCCCTAAACTTGTAGCACGTATGAATAACCGTAGCTTTGCTGCAACAGCCATCGCCTCACGCTCTCCGCCTTTCACCTGAAATGACAGCATACCACCGAACGAGCTCATCTGCCGTGCTGCAATATGATGTCCAGGATGACTAGCAAGTCCCGGGTAATGAACAGCTTCTACATTCGGATGCTGCACTAAAAAATCTGCAATTTCTGCCGCATTCGAACAATGGACCCTCATACGCGCGGCTAATGATTGCACGCCGCGTAATGCAAGCCAACAGTCGAAAGGAGAAGGCACAGCACCTTTTGAATGTTGCCAAGCACGTAGATTGGTCAACATCGGACTATCTGCTTTAGCGATAACAGCACCGATCATTAAATCACTATGGCCTCCTATATATTTCGTCACGGAATGAAGCGAAAAATCAATACCAAGCGTTAAGGGAAGCTGCAAAACTGGAGTTGGCCACGTATTATCAACTACGGTGTAAGCTCCAACCTCCTGTGCTAGCTTGGCAATAGCTTCAATATCAGTGACCTTCACAAGTGGATTAGACGGCGTCTCGATCCAAACCATACCGGTGGGTGCACTTTTTATGGCTTCTTCAACCTCCTGGAGGTCTGTCATATCAACCATCACAAAGTCAAACTTTGAACCAATATCCGTTTCAGAAATAAGAGAACGAATACCAAAATACATATCGTCCGGCATAATGATCCGACGTGGCTTATCGGAAGGCAATGCCTCAATTAATGATGTGATTGCAGCCATCCCTGATGCGAATGTGACGCAATCGTGCCCCTCCTCGAGCGATGTAAGACATTCCTCCAGCGCGCGTCGATTAGGATTATCTCCACGACTATACAGGAATCCATCTGTATAAGTTCCATCTATATCCCGTTCGTATGTAGTAGAGAGATGGATCGGCGTAGTCACTGCACCAGTTAAACTATCAACCTGGCGCCCAACATGAATAGCCTTCGTTTCAAAACGCATAAAATTTCCCCGCTTTCGCATAATTTTTAAAATAATTGTGCTATAGAATAGTGTATCATCCCCCCTCATTGAATTGAATGTGTTGGTCAGAAAAAAAAAAGAAAACACCGCCAAAACAACGGTGTCCAACAATTTACGAGCTAATACTATTCTCCACTAGTAAATCTATTTGCAGAAAAAGCGAAATATGTCTAGAAAAACTAAAGAACGGGTAAAGGATATATTAGTTGGGAGGTTATTTTTAATGAAAAATCATGTTATTGGCGTATATGAAAATGAACAACAAGCGGCTGAAGTTGTGGAAGATTTAAAAGAAAAAGGCTATACAACTGAGGAAATTTCAGTGATTGCTAAAAATACAAAAGAACTATCTGAAATCACACAGGAAGTAAAACCCTCCACTAAGGATGGAGCCATTGCTGGAGCTGCAACTGGAGGAGCAATCGGTTTAGCGGGAGTGATAGCAGGGTTATCCACTGTATTGATTCCTGGAGTTGGCGCTGTGTTGGCTGCGGGGCCCATTATTACAACAATTGGAGGTGCAATCTTAGGGGCCAGCTCTGGTGCTGGCGGATTAAAGCATGCTCTTATGGAAATCGGAGTTCCAGATGATGAAGCTGAACGCTATTCCAATGACGCTCAGGATGGTAAAATCCTAGTGTTTCTTCATCCCAAAGAGTAAGGCGGATTGAATGGTTAACAGTTCCTTCAGTAAAATGACAATGAAGTTATTTAATTTTAGGCTCTGTTAAACAATACTGTTGATTTTTATTTATAAAAATAAAGGACCTATTTTTATGGTCCTTTTTAGATTTTATTTCCCCCAATACTCGATTGTTACATCTGAATATTCGTCCTCGCTCAAAACAAACCCGAAATTGAATTCTTCTGAAGCAACAATCAAATCATCGTGCATTTCTAAAATCAATTTCATAATAATATTTTTGCATTCTAATAATGGTAGTGTCAGGGCTATTGGATAATCTAGATAAAGTTGGTTACTACTCCTAAAGTAAAAACCAAATGTAGAAGGATAAAACAGAACGGTTTCCTGTTCGTATTTCTTATAGTAATCAAAAATAAAGTCAATCTTTGATTTTAGGGTTTCTTCGTTATAAGAGAACTCAAAAGATTTGATTTCATCCATTTTTATTCGGTCATAAATTTTTTTATGCACTTCTTCAGATTTTCGGTAATCAACAAACTCTTTATCAGAAATATCTATGTCGTGGTAATTCTTTAAATCGTCCACAAGCTGTATCTTTGCTTGTTTTACTTTGTTTTTTTTCAGCAACTTCTCTAACTGAGTTTTTCTATCACTTGTCATAATATCACCCTTCTACAAGAGAACACCGCCAAAACAACGATGTCCCACAATTTATGAACTCAGCGGATGATTTAGAGGGGCTGCACTTTTTGTAGCTATCTTGCTAAACACGGAAGCTAACACTTGTTGAAATAACATGCCGAAAACAACAGGCATGGCTACTTTACTCGGAAAATAGGTCGTTGCCACAATGACGCCGAGTGCAATATTTCTCATGCCTCCAGTAAATATTAAGGTAATCATTTGAGGATAGTCCTTTAAAATATAACGACCGATGAGTAAAGCAAAAGCATAGCCCGAGACAGCTACGAAAAACACTAATAGTAAAACGGAAATTAGATGTAAGTTGAAATCTTTCAAATATGGAGCGATTGCACTACTGTTAATCATAATGACTGTTAGTAAACAAAGCTTTGAAATCGGAGAAAGTTTCTTTCCATATTTCTTTGGTATCTCCCCTTTTGAAAGTTCATTCACTAAAATTCCTAAAATAGTAGGCAAAACAATCATCAAAATTAAGTTAAGCATCAGTGATGCCACATCTAAATGGATTTTTTCACCTGAAATGATATGGAGCATTGCAGGTATGATAAACGGAGTAAGTAGCGTATTAATCAAAATAATCGCTAAGCCTAACGGCAAATTTCCTCTGCAAATATTGATCCAAATCACACTGGATACACCTGTAGGGACCGCAACAGATACGACAAAGCCGACCGTCAATAAGTGGTCATCGAAAATGACAGTCGATAAGAAATAAACCCATAAAGGCATCAATAGGTGAAGGAAAACAATGGTGAATACAATGAATACTGGATGCTTCACAAAAATTTTCACATCTTTAAATTTCATATACAAGCTTCCTGCAAATGTCATGAAGGCAAAAAGCCATGTGACAAGAAATAATAAATTATGCCCTACACTTTCTAACAAAACCCCTAAAACCACAGTGAGCGGGGTCAAGATAGCAATGTATCTTTGGAGAAAACTATTTAGTTTTTCTAACACACAAAGACCTTCTTTTATTGTTTTTTAGCGTATTACATAAAATGTTAAACCTTGTAAAGGATTATATCAACCCATAACTAGTTTTAAATCCATTATACGGAAGCGTAATGGATCAAAGTTCGGGAACCTATTCGTTTATCCATCGTTACACATAAGAGAAGTGTGAACATTCAAGGATTGCTTAAAAAGGAAGGGATTGTCATTTTGGTTCCTGAATTATTTATGGAGGTATGAGATGAGGAAAAGGCTCTTAACAGCAGTACTATCTGTTATTTTATTTGCAATAATTTTTTCTTGGTTTTTCTTTGTTCCCAGTTCCCAGCGAGAACCTAATGTTTATTACTTCGGATTTTCCGAAACGTTTGTTTTTGTCATTCTTTATGCCGGACCTGTTTATTTATTGGCGGGATTCCCCCTTTCAATCTTTATTGACAAGTTAGTTGCAAAATTTCACAGAACTTCGAAATGGAAACGTTATTTTTTCGGGTTAGGTTTATATTCATTAGCGGGTACACTCGTTGGTGCTCTTCTTCTAATTATACTTAATCAAAATGCCAACCTATCCGATGTGATTCCCTTTTCAATATGCTGCTTAGTAGCATCTAATCTCTACTATCACTTGTTATTGTTGGTTTCAAAAATAGATTTAGTGTTGAATAATCGGTGCAGTTTTGTACAAGAAGAGTAAAATGGAAAGGATCTCAGAATGAGTGATGGACTGTTGCTAGGGAGGTGCTGCTTTGAATCGATTTCACAAGATAACAGGGTTTCTATTTTTCGGAATAAACCTCTGTTTTATATGGGTTTCTACTAAAATTGCTGAAATTGTGGTTGCGCTAAGTAGGTTGGACGAGAGTAAAGGGTATATGTTAACCGAAGCTGAGGAATTTATGCTTTTTCTTGTGATTAGTATCCCCATGTTATTGATACAATTGCTGTTCTTACTTTTCGTTTTCATTTATTTGAAAAAAAAGCTCTACAAAAAATCTTCAATCATACTGAACTTAGTAGCACATGCCCTTCTTTCTTCGTGGTTCGTCTTTAGCGTATATCAATTCACAATAAATGGTTATTAAACTAAAAGTGCAATTGCATAAAGCGGATGGACGGTTGGCACTCCCTTTTTCAAAGGAAAGGCAGACTAAAACCGCCGCGTCCTAAAAGGAAAGCGCCTTAATTTCCGCAAAGATCGCAGAAATACGGCAAATCAAACCCTTCGCTGTTCGATTGGCAACGTCTGCATGACCCACATCGTGTGGGCCCGTGTTAGAGATGTTGGTAACTTTTGAAGCTATGAATATGCTATTTCAATTTGGTATATTCCTTGCTACAACTTTAACAGCAGTTGTAGCCATTGTAGTTGCAATTGTTATCACCAATCAAAAGAAATAACCACCCTCCGCTAACGACCAAGTAAGCAGGGTGGTTTTTCTTTTTCAACACTTCTGTACAATGGGTCAACCGCTCTTCATGCGGTATGTGACTGTGATCAGCTGGACGTTTGCAGACGTTCAGCTTATCTTATTCTATGTTGATTGTAGCATAATCATACTTACTAATTCAATTTACGCACTGACAGGTTGGGCAGGGTACAATCAAAATTCCAACCCCTTAACCGCTTCTACCCCATCTTCATAATAATGCTTTTCCGCCTCGATCACCGAGACAAGATCGGCGATTTCTTTGATCTCCGGTTGTGCATCTCTTCCCGTGATCACAAGGTGCACATGGGCAGGTCTATTTCGAATCGTTTCCAACACTTCCTCCAGAGGAAGGACGTCATTGATTGGGAACTTATCGATGGCCAATGCATTGTTCAATTCATCCCAAATGACGACATCGTACTTCCCGCTCATGACGGCATCTCTTGCTTGTGGCCATGCTTTTTTCAGCGCTTCGCGATGCTCTTCAGGCGTTTTCAACCAAGTAAAGCCGATGCCGAGCTGCACCATTTCCACACCGAGTTTTTCCAATGCGATTTGCTCGCCATAAGACCGTTGCGGTGATTTGATAAACTGCAAGATTTTCACTTTGTATCCTCTACCGATACTGCGAAGGGCAATTCCCAATGCTGCGGTCGTTTTCCCTTTGCCATGCCCTGTATAGACAAGCGTTAGGCCTCGTCTTTCTTTTTTGTTTTCACTCATTTCGATCATCCCCTTTTCTATTTTGATCGTGCTGACATGCTTGGATCCATCTTTGTACCATGTCCAGACAGGTTGCAAAATGAAATCTAGTGAAGCCCGCTACGACGTTTTTATTCGCATAGCCGTCTGTTTTGGTCCCCCGCATGCCTGATGTTTCATAAGCATGCTGGATCGGTTCTTCCGTATGGAATGTGGCATAGTGAAATTCATGCCCTTTTGCCTGTTGTTGTTCGCTGAGCAGGAAATTTACGGAGCAGCCTTTAATCTCCCGGTATCCGATCGCTTGCAACTTCGGATGCATTTTCACATTTCCAGGAATCAATCCGACCATTTCGAACGATTCTCCACCGGTCAAACTGAGCGAGTGCGTCAAATAGACGAACCCACCGCCTTCCGCAAATGTCGGGAGCCCCCGTTCAATCGCTTGGCGGATGGAACGCTTCATTGATTCGTTTTGGGAAACTTGCTGCGCAAACTCTTCCGGCAAACTACCGCCCACATACAAGCCATCCACATTTTCCGGCAATGCTTGATCAGTCAAAGGCGAAAAGTAAACGAGTTCGGCTCCATACGACTGTAAAATCTCCAAATTCTCCTCGTAATACGAATTGAAGGCAGCGTCTTTCGCAACCGCTATTCGTACAATTGGACTTTTCGGCTTCCCAAACAATGAATCACCTGAGGATGCCGGCAAAGTGGGCGCCACCGAAATCTCCAATAACTTGTCCATATCAATCGTTTCCGTTACGAGTTCGCCAAGCCGGTCGAAAAACGGATCAAGCTCCCCTCTTTCAATCGACGGAATAAGTCCGAGACTTCTCTCGGGAATTTCAATGTCCTGCTCCCTTTTCAAATAGCCGATCACCGGAATGCCGCATTGCTGTTCAATAGCGGCCTTTACTAGATTAAAATGGTGTTCGCTTCCGACTTGATTGGCGAGGACGCCGGCAATTTGCGGCTCGTCCGAAAGCGTTTGAAACCCTTTCACAACAGCCGCCGCACTTCTCGCCATGCTTGCGCAATTGACGACGAGCAGCACGGGACTTTTCGTCAGCACGCTAATTTCCGCTGTACTTCCTTCATCCGACAACGGATTTCTCCCATCATAGAAACCCATCACGCCTTCCATGACCGAAATATCCGCACCCTTGCTGCCATGATTGAAGATGTCAAGAACCGTCTCTTTGCCGAGCATCCAACTATCCAAATTCCGCGATACCCGTTTTGTCACCGCCGTATGATACGTCGGATCGATATAGTCCGGTCCACATTTGAACCCTTGGACAACAAGCCCCATTTTCTTCAATGCGGCCATCAAGCCGATCGTCAACGTCGTCTTCCCAACTCCACTGCCTGTCCCTGCTATCACGATTCTACGTTCAGTCATCAGCGCTCCCCCCTATTTTCTCAAACGCCTCTTCTAACACCGAAAAAACAGCCTGTTCGATCCCTTCCCGGAATGCCATTGCATTTTCCGAGTGTAGCCAATGACTCTCCACTTGTGTCCCCGCAACGAGCAACACGTCTTTTGCTGATTGCACCGCCCCCGACTGGAATCGCTGACAAGCTTTCACTTTCGCTTCAGTCGCAGCCATATACCCGTCGAACAGCGCTTTATCCTCCAAATGACCATTGACAACCAACAACAGATGAATGGCACCCACATGATCAGCCGCTTCTATCGCAGCGACAACCAACAGCTCGCTGTCCAGGAACGACCTTTCGCTGATGACCACATGCTGTAGATTGCCATTAAACCCGATGGCAGCCGCTTGTTCAGGGGGAATTCCATATTCCTCAAGCCCTTCTAGCAACGACTGCCTGGAATGAACCCGCTCCTTCAACAGGCAAAAATGCTGTAACCACTGGACTCCTTCCCCTACCGTAGCATTGGATAACGTCCGTAACGGCTGATGAAAATGCAGATGGATGGCCTCTTCAGAGCGTTCCACTTGGAAACATTCCGCTAACGGCGCCCCCTCGGGTTCATAGGAATGCGTCGGCGTCAGATGAAGTTGCGGCTTGGGCACGAACGGATGTGCTTGCGCTCGCACTTCCACTTCATAGACCTTTTTCAATTGCCGCTCTTTCCGTAACGTATTGACGTCCCCGACTTCCAAAAAAGAACCTTCATGCAATAAAGCGATGCGATCCGCATAAAGGGAGGCGACGTTCAAGTCATGCAAAATGGCGAAAATTGTCAGCCCTTTCGTCTGTTGCCACTCTTTTAACAAATCGAGCATATGGAAGGTATGTTTAATGTCCAAGTGATTGGTCGGTTCATCCAGCAATAAAATCTCCGGCTCTTGCGCCAATGCTTTCGCCAATAAGACGCGTTGTTTTTCTCCTCCACTCAACAGACGGAAGTTCGTTTTACGATAGCGTTCCACATTGGTAATCTTCATCATCGAATCGATCACTTCACGATCGTACGAGGTTAGTATCTTGAACATCCCTTTTTGGTGGGGATAGCGTCCAAGGCTGACGATCTCTTCAACGGTATAATCGAATGTCATTTGCACTTCCTGGGAAAGAACAGCTACTTTTTTCGCTTTTTCCAACTTCGTCAATTTGGATACCGCTTTACCGGTGATAAAAATGTCTCCGGAGAGGATTGGCAATTGTCCAGTGATTAATTTGAAAAGCGTTGTTTTGCCACTTCCATTTGGTCCAAGTAAGGCAAAAAACTCCCCTTTTTCAATTTCCAGATCGATGTCATGGACAATCGGCTTTTTCCCGTAGCCCCCCGCCAGTCGCTCCACTTTAATCATCCGCGCTCACCTCTCCCGATTCGTTCCCTGACCAGTAGAATGGCAAAAACCGGTGCGCCGATCAAAGCCGTGATGACACCAATCGGCAATTCCTTCGGGGCAATGATCGTCCGGGCCAGCAAGTCGGCCAAAATCAAAAACGAACCGCCGAACAGCATTGATAATGGAAGTAGATGCCGATGATTCGGTCCGGTCAGCAAACGGACGAGATGTGGAATAACAAGCCCAACAAATCCGATCGAACCGGAAACGGCTACAGCCGCCCCCGTCAATAAAGAGGCGCCGAGCAGCACCATGATTTTCCCTCTTTTCACGTTGACGCCGATATGGTCGGCCGCTTCCTCTCCAAGTGCAAGCGCATTTAATTCCCGATAATGCATCAGTAGAATAATCGCACCGACGATGATAAATGGAATGACGAGCTGCACATGACTCCATCCCCTCATCCCGACACTGCCATATAACCAGTACATGATTTGCGTCATGGCATCCCGATCTCCGAGCGAAATCAGAAGCGATGTAATGGCACCGATAAATGCACCGACGATAATCCCTGCCAAAATGATCGTTTCAATCGCCAAACTTCTACTGCTCAAACGGACTAAGCCAAACACAATGCCTAAGGTGATAAATCCACTAATAATGGCGACAATTGGCAATGTAAAACTGCCAAGTCCAATGATGGTAAATTGAAAAAAGATGACAAACACGGCACCCAATGCGGCACCTGACGACACACCGATCGTATAAGGGTCCGCTAACGGATTCCGTAACAGCCCTTGAAATGCGGCGCCCGCAAGCGATAGCGAAGCACCGACACAAAGTGCGAGTAAAACTCGAGGGAGTCGGATATTCCATATGATCAACTCTTCATTCCGCGGAATGTTTTCAAGCCAACCGAATCCGAGTGACTTGTCCAACACAATATGTAATATAGTCATGATCGGAAACTGAACGCTGCTGACGAATAATCCGAGCAGCAGCGCACCGAGCACCAATCCGATACTAAGTAAGTAAAGCCAAGTTATTTTATTCCCCAAAAACTTCCGGATAGATAATTTTTGCAAGTGTTTCCACTCCTTGGATCAAACGAGGTCCAGGACGAGTGACCGTGTCACTATCCACATCGAATACTTGTCCTTCTTTTACCGCTGTCACTTCCGCCCAGCCTTCACGTGCCAAAACTTGATCGGCTGGATTGTCGATATAATAACCGTATGTCGTAATGATGACGTCCGGATTCAATTGGACGATTTCCTCTTCCGTCAACTTCACCCAACCATCTTGATCTTCTGCGGCATTGGTGGCGTTGATCGTTTCCAACATTTCATGCATAAACGTATTTTGCCCGGTTGTGAAAATATCCGGCGCAGGGGACACTTCCACCCATACTTTCTTTTTATCGGTAATGGCTTTTGCCTTTTCTTCAATCGCTGCGCGTCGCTCTTTCATATCGGTAATGATTTCGTCCGCTTTTTCAGCAGTTCCCGTTGCCTTCCCGATCATGCTCATCGTTTGGTAAGCATCGTCAAAAGAAGATGCACTCCCTGTCACGACGACTGTAATTCCCGCCTCTTCAAACTGTTTTAAAATATCCCCGTGCGTATTGTAATGGTAAGACGTAGCAAAGATGATATCCGGCAAGAGCGATAAAATCAGCTCCGCATCCATATCCTGTCCGCCGACTTTTTGTACTTCAAGCGCTTCCGCCGGATAATTATCGTAATCGGATACACCGATCATGCGGTCGCCTACGCCAAGTGCATACAGGATTTCCGTGTTACTCGCCTGGAGGGATATAATCGTTTCTGGTTCGCTTTCAATGGTCACTTCCCGCCCCGCATCATCCGTAATTGTTACCGGAAACGCTTGAGCGACTTCTTCACTGACATCCGCTGCTCCTGCATCCGACACATCTTCCGTTGCATCATTCGATCCCTTATCCGTACCGCATGCCGTCAGAATTGCCAACATGAAGACTAAAACGAAGCTGAATAATCCGTATCTTTGAAAGTACTCTTTCAATTCAATCTCTCCTTTTTTTTACATCAAAAAAAGCGCTCTTCTTAAAAGAAGGCGCGTTTAAAAAGCGTTCACCAGGGTGCCTGGCATCCCATGTCCACACTTTAAACATTCCCTCCTCGAGGAAGCTTAAAAATCAAAATAGGCAGGTCTCCTGACTTACGTCTCATCAGCCAACTAACTCCTTCCCATGCTCAACACACAGTGGATTTAGCCTTAGTCGCTTCAACGCTTACAGTGACGGGATCGTGTTGGACTTGCACCAACTTCCCTCTTCGTTCTGAACAGTTATTTTCAAACGTCCAAAAACCTATTTCTCAATTATTCTTTTTTCAATGTTATGTAGTTAGTAACCAGTATAACATACTAGGGTACCACGTCACTGCCATTAAAAAACTAGTTTTTGGAATCGTAAATGTTATGCTTGTTATACAAACTTGACCGCTTTTCAATAAAATCAGTCTTCTAGAAACGGGTCAGATTTTTCCTGAGGAGTAAAATGAACGATCGAAGGACATTACATGAAACAGGTTGGAATTATCTTAGGCATAGTAGTTATAGTAGCAGTGTTTATGTTTTTTAATAAATCATACTATCCTCCCCTACCGATAGATCATCTTTCGGCAAAAGAAGCACTTGAAAAACTAAAAAGTTCCGATGAAAGGATAGTTGAGGTTGCAACAAACGATGATTACACTTGGTATATCACAAGAAGTCAAAGTGAAGTCGATGAGAATAATCAATAACGCCTCGGCGTTATTGCGTCCAAATTTTGAATTAAGCTTGCTCAATTAACTCCTTTCAAAATCCGTGACATCCGCCGGAGGCTTGGGCCAACAGGATGTTGGTCACTCAGGCGTTGCCAATCAAACAGCGAAGGGTTTGATTTGCCGTATTTCTGCGGTTTTTTGCAGAAATTAAGGCACTTTCATTCAGGACGCGGCAATCTTAGCCTGAGTTCCTCTATTCAGCCGGGGTTTGAACCCCCACTGAATGGAATGCATTTCTAGCATTCATCCCACCACCTATAGAAGTGGGGGGCTTCTGCTGAAGCAAGTTAAACAAATGATTGGTTCAAATGGTTGGGAATTTAAGGAGAAAGAAGGTTCTGGTCTGTTCTTTGAAAAAGAGGGTAAAAGATTAATTGCCGCGACCCAGATGCGGACTAAAAAATACGTCCTTGTTCAGGTACAAAATACATTCAAAGAGCTTTAAAGTATGTCCACAGTAACTCGGAAGTGATTGAAATGAGATGGGAAGAGGTCCGTCAAGCGTTTTCAAACAAATGGATTTTAATCGAGGGAATAGAAATAAGTAATGATTAAAAGGTGGTTGGATGAATGAAAGGATATATTACTGTTATTACTATTGTTTTGTTAATCATATTGGTAATCATTCGTTCAATACAGTTAAAAAAACTGGGCATTCAAGCATTTAAATTTGGTGAAATGGACAAAAAGGATTTCATTATACCGCCATTTGCTTTGCTATTATTTTATGTAATTTTTTCCAACACATTTAACTTACCGCGATTGGGAACGGAATTATTTAGGAATGAGTTCGTTGGTTGGATCGGCGTGGTCTTATGCTTACTGGGTCTTTTTCTATTTCTTTATAGCTTAATTTCGTTCGGAAAAAGCTTCAGAGTAGGAATTGATGAAGACAATCCAGGCCCTTTAATTACGACTGGCGCCTTTGCCATAAGTCGAAATCCAATATATACGGCCTTTGGACTGGTTTTATTAGGAGAATTTCTCATATACTCAAATTGGATTTTACTATTATATTTGATTGTAGGTTATTGGCTTTTCAATCGCCAAGTACTGCTTGAGGAACAATCGTTGATGAAAATTTACGGTGAGGAATATAAACTATACAGTAAAAAAGTCCGTCGCTACTTTTAGTCAAACTATCCTATTAAGCAATTGGGCACGATTGTTAAAGATCAAAAGCCCAATCCCTCACTAAAAAGTACCGAGGGATTGGGCTTTTTTATCTTCTATTCAGATGCATTTATTTATCAAACAACTTCTTCAACGCATCGGCCATCGCTGTGTTAACTGGCTCTTCCTGTTTCTTCATATACTTCTGGACGTCGCGCTTGTCCGCTTTTTTCCCACCAGATTGTGCTCTGCGCTTTTCAAATGCAGACAACTTCTCACGGTGACCACATTTACAGACGAAAATCCGACCGTCGCCTTCTCCACGCAGTTCCAATTTTTTCTTACAAACCGGGCATCTAGCATTCGTCAATGTCGAGACGTTTTTCCGGTGGCCGCATTCACGGTCTTGGCAAACAAGCATCTTGCCGCGTTTGCCATTCACTTCGAGCAGCAATTTCCCGCAATCCGGGCAGGTTTTTCCTGTTACATTATCATGCTTGAACTTCTTGTCGTCTGTTTTGATTTCCGTAACGGTCCGTTTGGAAAAGTCGATCATGTCTTTCATGAAAGCCGCTTTTTTCATTTGTCCCTTGGCGATTTTCGTCAGGCCTTGTTCCCATTCCGCCGTGAGTGCCGGTGATTTCAAATCTTCCGGAACGAGTTCGAGTAGTTGGCGCCCTTTCGACGTCGTATAAATGTCGTTGCCTTTTTTCTCTACAACGAATGAATTAAACAGTCTTTCAATGACATCTGCACGGGTTGCCACGGTTCCAAGTCCACCCGTTTCACCGATCGTCTTGATCAGATCTTTCGATTCCCCTTGCATGAACTGCACAGGATTTTCCATCGCTGCGAGCAATGTTCCTTCATTGAAGCGGGCAGGTGGCTTCGTTTGGCCATCTGTCATGACAATAGCACGAATGTTCACGTCATCGCCTTTTTTGAATGGAGGAAGTGTATCCGTATCGACCTCTTCCTCGTCAGTCGAATAAACCTTTTTCCATCCTTCATCGGTGATCGTACGACCTTTCGCTTTGAACAGTTCGTCACCGACCGCCAGTTCCGCCGTCACTTGGTCATAGCGGAACGGACCGAAGAAAACGGCAAGGAAACGTTTAACGATCAAATCATATAAACGCTGCTCTTTGTCCGATAGATTTTGAAGCAATGGTGTTTCTTCTGTCGGGATGATGGCATGGTGATCAGACACACGTCTATCATCAATGACGCCTTTCTGCGGTTTAACGTTGTTCGAACGCAGTAGTGTGTTGACCGATTTGCGGTATGGACCGATATCCACCGCTTTAATACGCTCTTTCAACGTATTCGCCATATCGGACGTCAAATGCTTGGAATCGGTACGTGGATACGTCACTGCTTTATGGCGCTCATATAGATTTTGGAGCGTAGATAGCGTCTCTTTTGCGGACCATGACCAGCGGCGATGCGCTTCTTTTTGCAGCTCCGTCAAGTCGAAAAGAGGTGGTGCCGGCTGCGATTTCGGTGCCGTTTTCACATCCGTCACTTTTCCGGAATGAACCCCATCGAGCTTGCCAAGCAATGACTCGACAGCTTCTTTATCGAATGACTGCGTCTGTCCTGCCTTGTCATGCCAAGTGAACTTCGCGGACTCCGTCAAAGCCTGCAAACCATAATATGATTTCGGCCTAAACTCACGGATCTGTCTTTCCCGTTCCGCAATCATCGCCAATGTCGGCGTCTGCACGCGCCCCGTTGACAATTGCGCATTGTATTTCACCGTCAATGCACGTGTCGCATTAATGCCGACAACCCAGTCCGCTTCCGCACGAGCGACCGCCGCCTCATAAAGATGCTCGTAAGCACGGCCGTCTTTCAAGTTCTTGAAACCGTCCTTAATCGCTTTGTCGGTAACAGATGAAATCCACAAACGTTTGACAGGTTTGCGGACTTTAGCCATTTCCAAAATCCAGCGTGCCACAAGTTCCCCTTCACGCCCCGCATCCGTCGCGATGATGACATCCTTCACATCATTACGTTTCAATTGCGCTTTCACTGCGTTGTATTGTTTCGATGTCTGACGGATCGGCACAAGTTTGAAGGGCTCCGGAATGATCGGTAAATGTTCGAGCTTCCACTCTTTGTATTCATTGCCGTACCCTTCTGGATCCGCATGTGTCACAAGGTGGCCGAGTGCCCACGTGACGATATAATTTGTTCCCTCAAGAAATCCGTTCCCTTTTTTATTACAGCCGAGCACCCGCGCAATATCGCGTGCCACGGACGGCTTTTCAGCTAATACTAATGATTTGGACATAAAAAGATCCCCTTTCTTCTTCTATTGATTATAAGGGAGAATCGATCGTGATGCATGCCAAGCGAATAGATCTCGCTGAACAACGAAAAAACAGTGACTTTCTGTATCGGTCTGCTTCCTGCCCGATTTGCTTGTACTCCGCGTCGCATTGGTTGCATTCTGGAACCTTCGGATCAAAACCAAAACAGGGCGCCAAGCACTCACACAGAATTCTGGGAGTCCCGGCGCCCTGCCATCAAGTCATTGCGAAGAGAGAGGGGCATCCCCCGGAATCACCGTCTTCTCCGCTTTATCATCCCCAATGAAAAGCTCTTCGATTTTTTCATAAGGGACTGCTTCTTCCAAACGCTCTTTCACCCGCTCGATTATTTTTTCGGGAGACGTCAGTGAAATGACCGCATCTCCTGCAAATGCTTGTAGTTCCACTTCAGGTGTAAAGAATTCAATCGTTCCATCTATGCGGAAAATATAAAGAAGAATAGATTTATCATCCCGCTCGCGCAAATATTGCGTGTAACTATACTGTTTCGTGATCATCGTTTTTCGGATGACATGCCCTGCGCTCATCCGATCTTCCAACTCGTAGATGGAGACATCCGGTGTAAATATTGTCTGCCCACCCATGATGGTAAACGTTTGGACGTCTTTCCCAACGTGAAATGCCGTTTGATACAAATGATCACGTCCTAGATCTGGCGTGAAATCCGCACAAACATGGGCATTGTACATATCTGCCTTCGTCATCGCTAACATATACCGGTACGGCGTTAAGTCAAGATGATATTCCGTCTGCTCGGAAAGGATATCACCAATGTAAATCGGCATACCCAATTGACGTGCATACGTCAAATTAGCCCATGAACGGTCAACAATCAGTACTTCATTTCCCGTATCTTTAACCGATTGGGCAAGTGCTGCAGCAAACCTGCTTCCACCAACGATCAATACGCCCGATTCATCAGTCGTTGTTAGGTTTAATTTCTTGGCTAGAAAGCTAATTGAAAATCCATGAAGGACAACCGTCGACAGGACAAGTGCAAACGTCAAAGCTGTCAGCAACGCGGCATCCGCATAGCCATTTTCCAATAAGATCGAGGCAAAATATCCTGAAACCGTTAGTGCTACAATGCCCCGTGGTGCAATCCAGCCGATCAATAGTTTCTCCCGGACATTCAATTCGGTCCCGATTGTCGAAAGCCAAATCGATAAAGGCCGGACAATAAACAGCATTGCAGCAACATAGGCAATAATGTTCGGATTGAAAATTTCAATGAGCGTCCGAGGATCAAGTGAAGCTGTCAGCATAACAAAGATGCCCGATATGAGAAGCACCGAAATATTTTCTTTAAAATGACGAATGTCCTGCAATGTTGTCAACCGCATATTCGCCATCGTTATCCCCATAGCCGTCACCGCAAGCAACCCCGTCTCATGCATGATTTCATCCGCAAAAACGAATGTAAAAATGACGACTGCGAAAAGAATGGGTGCTTTCAGAAATTCAGGTAAGGTGCCACGTTCAAACGCATTGCCCATCACCCGGGCGGCTCCCCAGCCGATGAATGCGGCAAACGCGGAAGCCGCAAAAAATAGCAGCAGTGAAGTCAACGTCACTTCACGATCTAAAAACTTGATGAATTCGAATGCAAAGACGGCCAGCAATGCACCAAAAGGATCGACAACAATCCCTTCCCATTTCAAAATTGCCGCAGGCCGCGGTTTCAGCTTCGCCTGTCGAAGAAGCGGTAAAATGACGGTCGGTCCTGTCACGATGAACAAGCCGCCGATGACGAAAGCGACCGCCCACGATAGCCCCGCCAAATAATGCGCCGCCAGCGATCCCGCAATCCATGCAATAAATGCACCAACCGTGACAATTCGCGCAACCGGCTTACTGAACCCGCGAATTTCTTTAAAATCCAGATTCAAGCTGCCTTCGAACAAAATTATCGCCACCGCAAACGTAATGATCGGTCCAAACAGTTCCCCCATCGTCTCTTGCGGATTGATGAGCCCGAAAATGGGACCGACTAGAAGCCCCGCTATTGACATCACTACAATCGCCGGCATTCGGAAACGCCATGCTACCCATTGCGATAATACGCCAATTAGCACAACAAGCATCAGGTCAAATAATAACGAATCGAACAATGGAATCACTCCATTTCCAAATATGAAATACTGCCAGTTTACCATAATGTTTGATCTAAACCACTGGAACCCATCAACTATTTTGAGTCGGCTGAAATTTTACCCCCAGCGACGGACGTTCTTAGAATATGTCGTTTTGCTTCAAGTGTACATTGCACTTTTTTACAAGATACCAATTACACTTCCTGCCGATCAATCATCCCCCTTTTTCCCGATTCAATCGTAAAGGGCAGTTAGACTCGTTTCAATCGGGGGATTTCCGCATATTCACCTTTTCTATCACATAGGGTGGTAGAGATGAAGGACTTAATGTTGCAAGAAAGGGTGATTACTATCGTCGGACATGAAAAGAAAAAAATCGCCATCTATATTTCCCGCTCGGACGGAAAAGGGACATACCCGGCACGTAGAGCTGCGATGATTGCACAGACTTTGACTACAGAAATGGACATCCTATTTTTACGCGGAGAGGAATCCCCTCCGACACCCGCTGGTTATAAAGAGATCGAAGTTGGCAACAGCCATTCCTTACTACGCATCTTAACTGACATCAAGCCTGACCTGCTCATCCGCGATAGCGGTTCTACAGTGGAGGAAGATGTGGAAAAAATACGGGGAATCGTCCCATCCATCATCCATTTCGATGATTTTGGAGATGGCGGAAAAAGTGCAGACCTTGTGTTCCAAACACTTTATACGGAAACGAATGATCCCGTGCCTGAACATTACGTCGTCGGACTGGATAGTTTTATTGCCGATGAGAAGATTCTGGGCTATAAACAGATCGGTTTACGGAAACAAGAACAAAATCCCCTTCCCCATTTAGTCATTTCATTCGGGGATGAAGATGCCGGGAATTTATCATACCGTGCTTTGCGACATATGTTGCAGCTCCAAATCCCGTTGAAAGTGACGGTCCTCCTTGGCGAAAATTATGCACATGATATTAGTACATTGCGCATGATGGCTCTCGGAAGAAGAAACACTTTCATCTTGGAGTATCCGCATAATTTTGCAGAAGTATGTGCATCAGCTGATGTCATTCTTTGCGCATCCGGTTATATGCCTTATGAAGTGGCAGTGATGGGCATTCCATGCGTCGTGTTGGCACAAAATGACTTCGAGGCCGAACTTGCATTTCCAAAAGAGCAGCACGGGTTTATCCATCTAGGCCTTGGACGCAAAGTAAAACAATCCAGTCTACTGAACGCCATCATGGAACCCTTGCTGCATGAGCCGCTCCGCAAAAAAGCGATTGCACGTCAAACTGCCCTTGGACTGGGCGATGGCAAAGATGCCGTATGCGAAGCAATCCGTTATTTTGTGGAATATCCGAAACGCGGTCATTTAAAAAATCGGACAGGAAAAGAAACTTCGAATATGCTACACTAGGGGAAAAGTCGAGGTGTCCCTTATGGAAAAACGTCAAGTGGAGTCAGCCATCGCCGAGCTGAAAATGGATTATATCAATCTGCAAGGCGATATCGAAAAACTTGAATCGACAGGCAATAATAGCTTTGTCAAAAAAGCGGAGATCCGCCTTGCCGCAATGGAAGAAAAACTCGCGCATCTGAATAAGCAACTAGCTGATTTCGAATAAAGAATCGATGCTAGGCACGTACTACTGCAGCAGGCCGACAATTGGCCAATAGCCCGCATAGCCATTGGCCAAGCGGGCTTTACAAGATGGAGGGTGAAGTGCACATAAACTTACCTGAAACACGCATACCTTCGTTCCAAGCGAGCATACCCCATTTAAACGGAGCATTAACCAAGACAAACGCACATACCACACTCCAACCGAGCATAATATTCCCCAAACTACACAAAGGCGAACCTATTCCACAAATCCTCAGCTGTAACTCCCGTTTTCTGTTCGACAATTTCCACTATCCTCATCAATAAGTCGTCAGTTTAAGGAGTTTCTGTAGTGTATAAATCCCATGTTGGATAGAAGTGAATGTATCCTGATAAGTTTCAACAGGTAGTGTATAAAGGGCATCTTCATTATCCAATAGTCTATTAAAATACGCATCGATATCCTTGACCAGCTTGCTGTTGTTGGAGGCGATGACGCGCAAATTTGCCTCCAGATTGTAATCATCCAGCGTTCTTTCCGTCAGGTTCGCGGACCCGTTCGAAATATAGGTCCCGTCATGGGTCTGCACCACTACCAGTTTCGTATGATACTGCCCGATAACCGTGTTATACCATTTGACGTTGATTTTCCCATCTGTTTTTTCCAACATTTCCTGAACGACAGGCCTGTTCGGCAATCCGGATTTTTCACGGCCGAATGAGTTTTCATTGGGATCGAGAATCAGGGTGACGTCCACTCCCCTGTTGGTAGCATCGATCAACGCATGGATGACATCACGTTTTGCGATGAAAAACATCCCTATTCGAATGTTGTCTCCTTGTTGTGCTCTTGCAATGTCCCCAAGCATGGCATGGAGTATCTTTTTCTCCGTTAAATATTGCACTGCATATTCCCCGCCACTCTGTTCCGGAACGTTCACTCGCGGCAGCTTCCCTCCGTTCGTATAACGGACAATCGCCTCTTCCGCCTCCAACATATCGTTCAAAATGGAACCTTTCACCTTCAATGCAACATTGCCATGAAAGCCACTGGCATTATGCGGATTCGATGATGTGACAAGCCCTTCCTGATCGGTAATCACCGTTTTCCGATGATTCGCTTTGACGTTCAACAACGCCATGTAAGAAGCAAGTGTCATCTTTGGCGCTTTACTGGACATCGCGTTGGCAATCCAGCCTTTATTCTCAATATGCATCCATTGAAATACAGTCCGGTACAAACCTGAATAGATAGGCGTTGAATCACGGAGGGGATCCAAATCCGTGTAAACGACTTCGATGCCCGCATCTTCCAACATACCGAACCACTTTGTTTCGTAGGAACCATATCCTTTATTCAATGGATCTGTGATAAAGATGATAGGCATCTCAGGATTATCCTCTTTTTTCTTTATAAGTTTCGCAGTCATCGTTTCGACGATGTCAGGAAAATCAAGGTTTTCATCATAATAATGATCGAACAGAAAGAAATCGAGAACGATAAATTGTTCGGCACGGTCAATCATGGCATTCACTTCATCAAAAATCGTTAATTCATGGACCACGCCCTCCCCCTCCTGATCCTGTGCATAGGTCAGATCGGTGAACAGTTCAACATCATTTGTCCAATGGATATCCCCGGCATAAGAGATCCCATCGGGCAATGGTTTGTATGTATGCCAAAGCATAACGCCGATATAGAGCAGTATGAACACAATAAGAATCACAAAAAGGATCCGTTTACGAACATTGCGTCCTTGCTTCACATTTTTTGTTCCCACAGCGTTTTCCTCATTTCTATGTATTTTGCATAGACGAATAGGTTAGTGGGTATATTCCCTTTGCGGTGTTTTTGCAAACTAAAAGCACAGCCATGAACGGCTGCGCTTTTGTGTGTTAAGCAATGACGTAATCTTGCACCGCAGTATCTTCCATCATCAATTCCTTCAAATATTTCTTCGCACGGAACAATCGTGACTTCACTGTGCCGATCGACACCTTCATCACTTCCGCAATTTCAATCAAGGAATATTGATAAACATAGAAGTATTCAATCGTCGTCCGATAAATCGCATCGAGTTCGCCGATTTTTCGTTGAACAAGTGTTTGAATATCATTTTGCTCAAGCAGCTCCGCTGGTGTCATGTTATCACTCGGAACAAGATCGAGAATCGGTACATCGAGCGTTTCCGGCTGATGCATGACATGCTTGCTTCTTCTGACATCTTTTCGATAACGATCCCTGAACGTATTCATGCAAATCGTCGTCAACCATGCTTTCATATGATCCACATTATCCATACGGCCGCTGTTGCGTACCACTTTCAGCCAAACATCTTGCATCAAGTCTTCCGCTTCGTCTTTATTTCGTGTCAATTTCAAGCATAGATGATATATGTAACGGCCGTATTCTTCGTACAACCCATTTAAATTCATTTTCATAGAAAAACCCTCCGCCTTCTAACTGTTAACTCCATTATCGTCAATCCCCACCTTTCAAACCATCGGATTCTCTTTCACTTTACTTACAAACATGTAAGGTAAGAGAAATGTTTGCCAACATGCGAAAAAACCTTGGAACGATACACCAGTTCCAAGGCAGTTCTGTTTTATTCACTTTCTTCCTCTTTCACGGTAATCATCATTCGAACGATACGACTACGGTCCATTTCCTCGATTTCAACAAGTAGTTGGTCATATGTAAATCGCTCGCCCTCTTCAGGTACATGGCCCAGCTCCTGCAACACGAAGCCCCCAAGCGTGTCATGATCGGTCGGCAACTCGATGCCAAGGAGCTCCATCGCATCAATGATTTCTAGCCTTCCGTGACAAATGAGCATATTGTCCGTCTTTTCGTACACGAGCACTTCTTCATCGATATCCGTTTCATCTTCAATATCTTGCCCGATCATCTCTTCAATAATATCCTCATGTGTGACAACTCCGAGTGTGCCTCCGTATTCATCCAAGACAATCGCCATATGTTTTTTCTTGGCCAGCATCATTTTGAATACTTTTTCAACACTTGCGGACTGCACAACGTATAGCGGTTTCCGGTCAATCAATTCACCAAGCGTCAACTTTGGATTCATCGACCATTTGATGAACATCTTCGAATAGAAGACGCCGAGGATGGTATCCATATTTTCTTCGTAGACCGGATACCGGGTATAGGAATATTCGAGAATCGTATCCCGCACTTCTTCATAAGTCGATTCAATCGGCAAACCGATAATATCGGTCCTGTGCGTTTCCAAGACATCCGAAACGTCCTTGTCTGGAAAATCAAGTACTTCTTTCAAACGGTTCGATTCTTCTTGCTCGAACGTCCCCTCTACCGATGCAATATCCACCATCGATCGTACATCTTCCTTCGTCAACGTCGCCCCGATTACCGTCCCTTTTGAAATGATACGGATAAAAACGTTGGTGAATACGGAAAGTAGTGCAGTCAACGGTGTCAATACTTTCACAAAAAGGGATATGGGCGGTGCAACAGCATAAGCAACCCGCTCTGAAAAAGTCGCAGCAACCGTCTTCGGCAACACTTCACCAATTAAAATAATAATTACCGTTAAAATAGCCGTTGTCACACCGAGTTTCCATCCATGGTCCAATGCAATGATTGTAACGATCGTCGGCATCAAAATATTGGCGATATTATTGCCGATCAAAATCGCCGTAATCATCCGGCTCGGTTTCGAAATCAGATTCAGTAGCCGAATGGCCTTTTTATCTCCCTGATCTGCACGTAACTGGACCTTCATTCGATTAACTGCTGTAAGCGCTGTCTCACTACCAGATAGGAAAAAAGATATGAACAGCAAAAATCCAAGTGCGATAAACAAAAGCGGTTCCTCCCAATTTCGATGTGATTCTATTCAAATATGAAAGATCGAGGATGGCAGTCCCAAGACCTTTAAATTTTACTAAGTAAAATAAAACACATTGTTTCACTTTTCAAATAGCATACCATAATTTACAGTTCCACGTCTGCCTCATGCTTCCTCCTGATTCGCCCACTCTGTTATACTAAAGCTATTCAAAAAAAGTATGCGGAAAAGAGGGATTGTATTGGATCATTTACAAACATTGGACAAGTACTTCCAAGAACAACGTGATACACATCTTGAACAATTAAAAGAATTTCTTCGAATTCCAAGTATCAGTTCTTTATCCGAACATAAAAACGATATGCAAAAAGCGGCGGAATGGCTATTGAATTCATTCCAAGCGGCCGGACTCGAAAACTTATCGATCGATGAAACAGCTGGCCATCCCGTCGTTTACGGTGATTGGCTCCACGCAGAAGGCAAACCGACAATTCTCGTCTACGGCCATTACGACGTGCAACCTGTTGACCCGCTTCGCTTATGGGAAAGCGGACCATTCGAGCCCGAAATCCGGGACAATAAAATGTATGCACGCGGTGCAAGCGACGACAAAGGACAAGTATTCATGCATGTTAAAGCGGTTGAAGCACTGATGAAACAGAATGGCAGTTTACCGGTGAACGTCAAATTCATCATCGAAGGAGAAGAAGAAATCGGTAGCCCCCATCTAGAAAAGTATATCGAAGCAAACAAAGAGAAACTCGCAGCCGACATCATCGTCATCTCTGATACCGGCATGTATGGTCCAGGGCATCCTGCCGTATGCTACGGATTGCGTGGACTTTGCGGCGTTCAAATCGATGTCCAAGGTGCCAAAGGCGATCTACACTCGGGATTATTCGGAGGCGGTGTCGCCAACCCGATCCATGCAATTGCCGAAATCCTCGCCTCCTTCCACGATCAGGAAGGTACCATTACCGTCGACGGATTTTATGATGACGTCCGTCCTTTAGCAGACGAGGAACGAGATGCCTATAAAGCCCTGAATTTCGATGAAGAGGCTTTAAAAGAAGAGATCGGCGTGACCGAGCTTTTCGGAGAAAAAGGGTTTAGCCACCTCGAACGCACATGGACACGCCCGACATTGGAAGTGAACGGCGTATTCGGCGGATTCTCCGGCGAAGGCCTGAAAACCGTATTGCCAGCGGAAGCAGGCGCCAAAATCACTTGCCGCCTCGTCCCTGACCAAGACCCTGACGTCATCATTGAAAAACTAAAAGCCCATATCGAAAAACATAAACCAGCCGGTGTCACCGTGAACGTCACTGAATTCGACAAAGGCAAACCTTTCATCACACCATTCGACCACCCTGCCATCCAAGCAGCCGGGCGTTCTTATGAAAAAGTATACAATGTCCCAACAGCATTCACGCGCATGGGCGGCTCCATTCCCATCGTCGCAGCATTCGACGAAATCCTGGAAGTGCCCGTCGTCTTAATGGGCTTCGGTCTCTCATCCGAAAACTTCCACGCGCCAAACGAACACTTCCATTTGGAAAACTTCGACCAAGGACTGCGCGTCATCGGTGACTATTATTATGAAATCGCCGCTTTTTCGAAAGATGAATTGAAAAAATGAAGTTTTTACCGGATTTCCCCTTTTATAGAGGGGATCCGGTTTTTTAGTGTTTTATGAAGGGATTTAGGGGGAATGAGCGTATCAAGGGAGATTTTGAGCGCGAGGTGATGGGCTTTGATCACTTGGGTGACTCCTTAAGCGCGCGGCGGATTCTTTGAGCACGGGAGCATTGCTTTGAACGTTAGCCTTATTGTCACTTCTCAAAAGAATCTCAGAATACTTTTCATGCTATAGTATTAATAGTGGAAAAATGACGATAAGGAATGATGGATTGTATGACAAAAAAGCCGCTTGCATGGATTGTAGATAGCACCGCCTATATTTCCCAGGAACTCACTTTACATCCTGATTTCTTTTCGGTCCCTTTGAATATACATTTCGGCGAAAAACAGTTTGTCGATGGAGTTGATCTGACCCCGACACAACTTTATCAAAAAATAAAAGACACTGACGATATTCCGAAAACATCACAGCCTTCCCCGGGAGATTTTGCTGAACTATTCAAAAAGGTTGGCGAACAATATGAACAAGCAATTGCAATCCATCTATCAGGAAAATTAAGCGGAACACTTGCCGCCTCCAAAGCAGGTGCTGAAATTGCTGGTTTTCCCGTTACTTTCATCGACTCACTCAGTCTATCCTACGGTATCACAGGATTGATTGAACGTGGCATGGAAATGCATGATAGCGGAGTACCAATTCCTGAGATAATCGCTCAATTGGAAAAAATGCCTGGCACGATGCATAACTACATCCTGATCGGCAAATTGGACCAATTGTATAAGGGTGGGCGGATGAGCGGCGTTCAATTTTTCATCGGCAGTCTATTGAAGATAAAGCCAATCGTTCAAATCACCAAAGAAGGCGGATTACAAGCGATCGAAAAAGTACGCTCCGAGAAAAAAGCACTTCAATATTTGATTGACAAAGTAATAGAAGGTCATCATGTCGGCAGACGAAAAATCTATATTATGCACGGCAATGTTAGGGATCAGGCCACCCATTTGAAAAACTTGATTTTGGAACAGATTCCAGGCCTAGAGGTGGAAATCGGGGATATTAGCTCTGTTCTTGCAGTTCACGGTGGCGAAGGAACGCTAGCTGTTTTATGGTTTGATTGAAACTGAATTGAATAAAGAATAAGCAGTCCGCTACTTGGGTGACAGACTGCTTTTTTCGAGTTTTTGATTTACTTTTCGTATTCAGCTTTTCACAATTATGGATGCACCTTATAATTGCAGAATTTACTTTTCTAGACCGGCATGATTTGATCGTTAATTTTAAAAAAGACGTACTTTGCATTCGGCGAGAACATATACGAATCCTTATACGCCCAATTACGGTGCTGTGCGTCAAACGTATGCGCATTGACAAGCGGAACATTCCCATCCTTAGCAGTCACAATCGTTGAATGATCATATCGACCATCTCCCTGAAAATCGTAGAAGATGACATCCCCCAACCCCAATTCTTCCGGCGAAAAAACTTGCTGAGCCGTCAATCCTTTTTTCGAACCTGCAAAATACCAACGCAAAGAATGCGGCGTCGACCAACTGAAACTCCAGTTATTTCCCCGCAACCACCAGCCCCGTTCACGATTCGGATAGCCATGCATCGGAGCCCCGCCTGCTAACAAACATTGTGAAATAAAATTCGTACAATCGACATCAAAGGATGGAAATGCCGGATTACGACCGTCCCACCACTTATTCGCATAGTTCACAGCCGCTTCCCTGTTATAAATCATCCAAACGCCTCCTTACAGTAACGTATGAAAATGAGGGAAGTGGAATGCATTTTGGAAGGTAACAACGAAATCGTGGAAGTTCATAATGTTTTTAGAAAGAAGAAACTCCGCCAAAACATATTGGCCACAAGGGAAATATGCCTTGAATCGTCTCTATTCAAGTTTTAATAGACGAAAACACTCTTAATTCCGTAGTATGCTAAGTTAAATATAATCGCAAAGAAGAATGCAATCTTCGCCATTTCTGTAGCGAAATAAATAAGGTCAAAAATAATAATCGACCAATGGTTTGAATTATTTTCGTTTGTCATTATATCAACTAATAGCGACCAATTATATATTGCTCCAATTGCGATTGAAAGCACCGTCAAAATTACAGACATTGGTGCTTTTTCGAAAAGATAGTTCCACAATTCGAATCAATCCTTTCCCCTTCGGAATCTAATGTGGTTTATTCGCCAAGTCATTGACAACTTGCTTCAATTCTTTGAACGCATTCCGCATTTCCTCGTCGGTCGGTTTCCATTTGTCGGAAAGTTCCGTTGCTTCTTTCGCTTGACCTTCGCCGCCCAAATGCGCTGTCCGCACAAATTGACCATGAATGATTTGACTTGATAGAGAGAAAACTTTCGAATGAATCTTTTCAACTTCACTTCCTTCGTCCATCAATTGCACCGGAAATCTTTCCATAACCCTTTGCGCTTTCAAATAGTATTCGAAACCTTCGTCGTTGTTCGTTTCCTTCAATTTAGGGTCGTTTAATGGTTTGGAAAGTATGTCATTTAATGCCGTAGCCCATTCGCCTATACTTCCATACCGTTTAGCGTCGTCTCTATCCATCTTCGTTAATATTTCTTTAATTTTCTCTTCAAATCTTTTCACATGTTCTTCATAGTCGTTTTCTTCTTGGTTTTGCACAACTTCATATGCCAACAATTGGAGTTCATCAAAGTCTTTGTTCAATCCCTTTTCCGCGATTTCATCTTCGAAGTAGTTTATGTATGAGATCGTTGATTCCGAAAGGATGGATTCAGCTAAGGGATATGATTTCCGATATTCCGAGTCTTCTTTCCAATTCTCCGAAAGGTCGGTCATGAACTTTTCAAGCGACGAATACTCCGAAACCTCAATATTCCACGACTTCAAATCAACATGGTCTTCGTCAACCTCAACGACTTCGTTTTCAACTGTGGCTTGTGTCTTCACTTCGCTTTCGTCCGGGGCGCAACCCGACAATAATATTCCACCGATAAGAAGAGAACCGAAAGCTATATTAACTTTTTTCATTGCGATATCCTCCTACGCTCATTTCTTTCGTACATACTAACATATATTGCCATCTATTTGTTTTGATTGATAAACTTCCATCCGATAGCAAGTCTATAAGAACTTATTCTAGACGTTTTCGCGTTAAGCCGCGAAAGCCGCTTTTGTGCCGTATATGCCGCCTTGTTTTTATCAAAGAAAGGGGGTATTTTTGTCCCAAAAAAACACGTCCTTTCAATACGAATGATAATCGTAATGAAAAGACATGCTGTTATCTGCTCCGTTTAAGAGCGGTTACCATGCCAAGTCAATGAAAAAAACGGCAAAACGTTATGAAATCAACGTTTGCCGTTCATTATATATGGAGCATAGGGGCTCGAACCCCTGACCTTCACACTGCCAGAATCCGACTCAAATCTCATGCATACTCACCTTCAGCAAACCTTGATTTATCAACACTTCCACAAATCTGTTATCTTAATTATACAGATTTGACGTGAACGCCTCAAGGTTTCTCAACACAGTATTTCCATACAAATCCTTTGGTTGTTTTCCTTGTGCCATTGCACACAGATTGGATGCCAGCAGGAGTTCCATTTACCGCTCTTGCGGCTGCTCTTGTACTTTCGTGAATCGATACAACTCTTAACCCGCATTCTTAACGTATTTTTCATTTAATTCGTTCCGCCCTGTGCATATACCTTCGTGCATTCTTGCTATCTGCGTATTGTAGATAGAGAGGAAATTTACATTCCCTTTCACTCAAATCTACTCTTGTAGAAAGGAGGAATGGACATGTTATTTTTCGAGGATGAAATTGAAAAAGTTAGCAAAAAAATTGGGAGTGCAAGATGGGACAGCCAACGCTTGCAGGACCCACGGATAAATGGCCAAATACGGAAGGATCAGATGGCACGGGAAATCGAAGCGAGCAATGTTCGAGAACACCGCAACCGTCTGTTGAATAGGTATGATCCGTAATAATTAATTATTAGTCTCGGGACTTCCCGTAGAATGCCGAAGACTTTCCGTTTAACGCCGGCAACTTCCCATTAATCCCCCAGAACTTCCCGTTAAACGCGAAAGACTTCTCATAGAATGCTAAGGAGTTCCCATTAAACGGCTAAAACTTCCCATACCCCCCAAATAAAAAAAGCGTCTCGAAGTCAAAAAACCGACTTTTGAGGCGCTTTTCGTTATATCAGCATTTTGCACAAATACCCACTATCAATTTTCCCGACATGTGTCTTCGGCAGTTCATCCAAAACAACAATCTTCTTCGGGATCTTATAGGATGCTAGTGTTGCTCGACAATGCGCAATGACCGCATCATTATTCAAATCCCCATCAGCCGCCACCACAAAAGCAACTACAATCTCTCCCCATTTTTCATCCGCCATGCCGACGACCGCTGCTTCGCGAATTCCGGAATAATTGATGAGACATTGCTCGACTTCTTGTGGATAAACATTTTCCCCGCCAGTAATGATCATGTCTTTTTTTCTTCCGCCGATGAATGTATCACCGTCCTCATCAACTTCATAACTTAGTCCATATGAACATGACCCAGGATATGACATCCATCTTTTTAATGTGTCGCTGTATTTCTTGCCTTGACCATCAACAAACGAAACCACACAAATAACTTTTTTCATAATTATTTAGTTCCTTTCAAAATACGGATTCCTAATGGATTTGCAACCATTCCTGAAGCCATGACTTCACCGTAAATTACAACAGCACCAGCACGAGCAACCTCAGAATCTTGAGAACCGTCATTTTCAGAGACGCGGAAACTATTGTCAATGGAAACTGCATAAGCACCTTTTCGCATGAGCACCATTTTTGCTTTTCCATTCATGTTTTGAACAAATACAGGTAAACCATAAGCGGAACCAATGGAACCCTCAATGTCATTTTCTTTCAATATCTGCTCGTATGGTCAATATCATGCGGGCTAATCAACAAGCATTCCGTTATACGCAACATGGAATCCACTAAGAGATGTAAAAGAACATAATCCCGAAAATTTTTAAATGATTTATCGGAATGTCCTTTGACTACTTTAAGGAGTTTATTCAATTCTTCACGAGTCAAAATTTCAATTTCAACTTCGTCTTTTTTGAACCCTTCAAATTTGGTAAATGGATTCTCTTTCAAAATTTCTTCTTTCAAGCACCAGTTTACAAATGTTTTGAGATACTTTAGACGGCCTTCAATAGTAGCGTCTGATAGTCCAACCGTTTGAGCATGTTCTGGAATATATTTATGTCCGTCATATCGAATAGATTCATTCTTCATCCAATATACATAATCGGTAATAAACTGAGTTGTAATGTCTGAAAGGTAGAATGACCTGTCATATCTGCTCTCATGAAATTTGGCAACGTTTTTGCAGAGTCCGATATGTTCATTCAGAGTGCTGGTTCTTAAATTCTGTTTTTGCTTAGCTTCGAGGAACTTTTCAAATATTATCTTGACCGATTCCTTTTTGACCGCTTTCTCTGCTGTCCTTTTGTGTGGTTGTCGTTTTGCAATTGTTGGTTTTTCATCAAAATATTTCACGACAAAAAAACACTCCCATCATTCTGTAATTTAACAGATGTGGAAGTGTCGTTGCGTGTCACTCAACTTTTGAGATGAACACAACTCAATTTCTAATTGAAACATTGATACCGTTGGTGTTAATACATATGGAGCATAGGGGGCTCGAACCCCTGACCTTCACACTGCCAGCGTGACACTCTCCCAGCTGAGCTAATGCCCCGAAAGTTTGGTACAATATGAATTATAACAACAAACTTCTGAAAAGACAATAGGCGGGTGAACATCTACATGCAACACGCAGAAAGGGAAATTAAGAAGCCTATAACATTGTGTGTTGAGAAGGGATTACTGAATCCCGAAGCAATCGGCTTTTCACGATATCCTTACATACAGAGTAATCTTACGGGGCATTTCATGCGGAAAAAGAAGTGGAATGATTGGTGTGTGTTCGGTGAAGATCTTCTCTTTTCTGCTTCGATTCGTCATCTTGATTATGCGGTGATCTGTTTTGTCTATATTTTGGATTACGAGACGCAGCGCTTTTATGAGAAACAAGTGACCATCCCGATCGGGCGCAATGTGAGTATGCCTGAAAACGTGCTGGACAGCATCAAATTCACCAATCAGTCCATGACGATCCAAACGTTACATATCCAAGGTGAAACGCATCTCTCCGTCACCATTCCGGATTTTGATAATGAAGTGCTTCATGCCGATCTTCATATCTTGCATCCAGAACAGGACGAGTCATTGAATGTCGTGATTCCCAAAAGTCGGGATGTTTTTCAATTCACTGCAAAACAGCATAGCCTACCGACTTCTGGCTTTGTAAAAGTGGGAGATAAACGGTATGATTTCAGTCGTGAACATAGTTTCGCCGTACTCGATTTTGGTCGCGGCGTCTGGCCGAGGAAAGCCGAATGGAACTGGGCAATGTCCTCCCAGCGAGTAAGGGGTCGACGTATCGGCCTTAATTTTGGCGGTACCTGGACGGATGGTACCGGAATGACAGAAAATGCCGTATTCATCGATGGGAAGATGACCAAAATCCATGAAGACGTGATTTTCACTTATAATCGGGATAATTTCATGGAACCTTGGAAAATCCGTACAAAATTTTCGGATACTGTTGAATTAACGTTTACGCCGTTTTTTGAAAGGATTTCCAGTACGAATTCTAAGCTTTTCCGCATCAAAACACATCGGCTCACCGGCTATTTCGATGGCGATGTAAAATTACGTGACGGTTCCGCTCTTCAAATTCGGAAAATGCTCGGTTGCTCAACAGAACAGATTGTCAAATGGTAATCAATACAATAGCTGTGCCCTCGCTATCTTTGCAGACTGACCGGCTAACTAGCCGGTTTTTTCATTAGGTTATCTACTCCCCCCTTTTCCTCTCTTTTTGTTCAATTCTCCAAGCGATTGTTTAACATTCCTGTTTTGAGGCAAAATAAGTAAAACAGGCATAATTATGAAAGGCTGTGGATAGGATGAAATTGTTTAAAATTGCAGGTACAGTTGCATTGACAAGCGTCTTATTGCTTAGCGGATGCGGGAACTTCGGTAAAAATGCAGATAAACCGAAGCGAGAAGATGCGGACATTATTCATGAACATGAAAAAGAAGGCGGTTCCCTTGAAACAGGAGATGGCTACGGATTTACATCGTTCGACCTTGAAATCGAGGTGGATGGTAAAGACGTCATTGATGCAGATTATGATATAAATGAAACTGCCGATGCAGACTATGAGAATAAGCTTAAAAATATCAAACTCAAAGGTAATGAAGCAATGGATCAGCTGAACAAGCTATTTATGGATATTTTGATTACGAAAGATACGCCACAACAAGAAGTGATTGATAAAATTTTGAAGTGGTATCAGTTAGATTCCTATTCAAAATTCAAAATCGAAGTCGATTTTGATGATGGAACAAAGTTAAACATTGATGATATCCAGTAAATCGTAAAGGCTATGGGACAATATACTTCCCATAGCCTTTTTGTTTGGTTTCGAATCATGTATGCGCGGAAACGCTTTGATCGGGCACACTTTTCATATAGGCGAACGCAGCACTCTTTTGATCACTTACACATCTCGTATGAGCGCGCGTGGAAAACTTTGTTCACAGCACGTCTCTTTTGAGCGTGAGCGGAAACCCTTTGATCACACTCACACCTCGTATGAGCGGCCACAACAATCTTGGAGCGCACTTACAACTCGTATGATCGTGCAGAACAATCCTTTAATCGCACTTACATCTCCTATGAGCACTCACGGCAATCTTTGATCGAACTCACATCTCCTATGAGCGCGCAGAGCAATCCTTTGATCACTCTAACATCCCATATGAGCGTCCACGACACTCCATTGAGCGAGACAACACTTGCACCATCATTTCATGATTCAAACCTTCGATTCCTTCAACATATTGTAATAAACGCCTTGCTGCTCAATTAGTTCTTCCTGTGTGCCAGATTCAATCAGTTTGCCTTGTTCCATGACATAGACCTGATCCGCTTTTCGGACGGTATTCAGTCGATGGGCAATGACAAAACTGGTTCTGCCTTCCATGAGACGATCGAGCGCTTCTTGAATCTCTAGTTCTGTCACGGTGTCGATGCTGCTGGTCGCTTCATCGAGAAGTAGCAGGACGGGATCGGCCACGAGAGCCCGTGCGATGGATAATAATTGTTTCTGCCCTTGCGAAATTTCACCGCCATCCGCAGTCAACACCGTATCATAGCCGTTTTCCAACTGACTGATGAAATGATGGGCATTTGCTTTCTTCGCGGCTTCCACCACTTCTTCATCTGTCGCATCCAATTTTCCATAGCGGATATTCTCGCGGACGGTCGCTTCAAAAAGAAAGGGATCTTGCAGGACAAAAGCGATTTGGCTGCGCAACGTTTGCCGCGGCAATTCCCCGATCGGAATACCATCGATCAAAATGGTCCCTTTGTCCGCTTCGTAAAATCGGGCGAGCAACTGCATGACCGTCGTCTTCCCGGCTCCTGTTGCACCAACGAAGGCTGCTGTTTCCCCCGCCTTCACATGGAATGAAACATTGTCGACTGTATAGCCATCCGTTTCCACTGCGTAACCGAAAGAGACGTTACGGAACTCGACACCCCCTTGGAGAATCGCTCCTTGATGTTCCTTCGCTTCATCCTTCTCTTCAGGCTCATCCATAATCTTAAAAACACGCTCCGCACCCGCAATCGCAGATAGTACCGTGTTAAACTGATTCGCCAAGTCGTTAAGAGGCCGTGTAAATTGACGGGCAAATTCCGAAAAGATGACGATTGTCCCAACAGTCACAATGCCTTCGCCTTTCAACGCCAATATGCCACCAACCCCTGCAACAATTGCGAAACTTGCGTTGTTCAGCATATTCATCACTTTTGGGATAAAACCGGAATACGTCTGCGCCCAAAAACCGGTCCGGCGCAGCCGATCACTTTTTTGTGCAAATTCCTCCAATACACGCGCTTCTTGGGAAAATGCTTTAACAATGCGTTGTCCGGAAATCGTCTCTTCAATCATCCCATTCAATTCCCCGACCGCCCGTTGCTGTTCCCTAAATAATAATCCGGTCCGCCGCGTGATCCAGCGCATCGCCGTGAACATAACCGGGACAATAATCATCGTCAACACGGTTAACAGCGGGCTTAAGTAGAACATCACCGCCAAAGTTCCCGTCAATGTCAATATACTTGAAAACACTTGGATGAACGATGAGTTCAACGTTTGACTGACGTTTTCGATATCATTTGTCAATCGGCTCATCAATTCGCCATGCTGCCGCTTGTCAAAAAACGGGACCGGCAATTTCTGCAGATGGGCAAACAGACCGGTCCGTAAACGAAACACGGTTTGCTGTGCAATGCCGACCATCCAGTAATTTTGAAAATACATAGCGGAGGACAATCCGCAATAAATTGCAATGAGCAGACCGATTTTTGCACCTAAGCCGTTAAAATGCATCGGTATGATATGTGCATCAATGATTTTTCCGATCAGAATCGGGCCAAGCAGCGCCAAAATAGAACTGACAAACACGAGCGCAAGGACTGCAATGAGGTATCCCCGCTGCTCATCGACCAATTTCCAGATCCGATAAAGGGTGGATCGCCAATCGTTGGCGCGTTCTTTCTTCTTCCTCCCAGTACCTTTAAGATCCTTTTTTTGAATGATCGGTTCATAGCCGAACGGGTTACGAATGGTCCGTAGCATCCGGAACCACCTCCCCTTCCGTTTGGGATTCCGCAATTTTTCGGTAGAGTGCGGACTGTTCCATCAATTCTTCATGTGTTCCATAGCCGACCACTTCCCCCTCATCTAAAAGGAGGATTGTATGCGCGCCTTGAGCTGTTCGGATTTTTTGCGTCACAACAAGCATCGTCGCCGCTTCTCCTTCAAGTGCATCCCATAAGGCCGTTTCGGTTTTCACATCGAGTGCACTCGTGCTGTCGTCTAAAATGAGCAAAGACGGTTTGCGTACCAGAGCCCGCGCAATCGAAAGCCGCTGTTTCTGCCCACCGGACAAGTTAACCCCTTGTTGTCCGACACGTGTGTCATATTTTTGCGGGAACAAGTCGATGGACTCATGGATTTGTGCTTTCTTGGCCGCCTCTTCCAACTCGTCCACATGTGCTTCTGCGTCTCCCCACGCCAAATTCTCCAAGATGGACCCTGTGAATAATACGGATTGTTGGGGCACCAGTCCGATCGTATCGCGCAACTCTTTTAACGACCATTCCGTCACATCTACGCCACTTACATAAATTTTTCCTTCTGTCGCTTCGAAAATTCGTGGAATCAAATTCAGCAAAGTCGATTTTCCGGAACCTGTCGCTCCCATAATCGCCAGCTTTTCACCCGGAGACACATGAAAAGAGACGTTTTTCAATATCGGTTCGGCCTTTCCTGGATAACGGAACGACACATTTTCTAACCGTAAATCGCCTTCCATGGAATCGAATCCCGAGCTTTCCGAACGATCTTTTTCCAAGTTTCCATCCGTCTGAAGCACTTCTTCGATCCGCTCAGCGGAAGCCTTCGCACGAGAGAACGCGATGATGATAAAGGAAAACATCGAAAATGAACCCGTCATCCGCATCGCATAGTTGACGATCGCTACCAGTTCCCCCACTTGCACGCCACCTTCGCGCACTTCTACCGCCCCGAACCAAAGAACCGCCATGAGACTCACATTCATGACGAGCAATAAAATCGGTAAAATCATTTCCATCATCCGCATCGCTTTCACTGTATCCGTCCTGAGCAGGTCAGACACTCTGGAAAAGCGGCTCGCCTCATACATGCCGCGTAAATACGCTTTGATCAATCTTACCGCCTGCAAATTTTCCTGAATGACCCGGTTGACCCGATCCAATCTACGCTGAACTTGCGCAAAATAGCGGACTCCTTTTCTAGTCATCATCACTAGGAAAAAGAATAAGAAAGGAGCTCCTACCACCAAATACAAAGCCAATTTTGCATGGATGACAAAAGCCATCACCAAGCTACCGATCACGAGTAACGGTGCGCGCATCATAATACGTAGCCCCATGAACAGCACATTCTGTACCATTGTCACGTCACTCGTCAAACGTGTAATCAGTCCCGCTGTCGGAAACCGTAAAAAAGTGGCCATAGAAAACGCCTGGATTTGCCGGAACAACGCTAACCGCAAATCAAAGCTGAAACCTTGCGCAACATGAGCAGCAAAATAGGAATTGACCACCCCGGATACTAATGCCACAAACGCAAGAGCCATCATGACGCTTCCCCACGTCCAAATAACCCCTTCATTCCCCGCCACAATACCATCATCGATAATTTTCGCGATCAGCAATGGCTGGATTAGCTCGACGGATAACTCCACAAGCATAAGGAGTAATGCTATGACAGCCGCCCATTTATACGGCTTTGCATAAGAAAATACCATTCTCATCCCATCGCCCCCAAAACCCTTTCGATTGACGAAATAATTTGATAGTCCTTATTATGCCACAGGGACAGATAGGTGTATAGCTGGTCTGACAATCCCATTTCCTTGTTAGTTGCATTTTATAGCCTAATAGCATATAGTACATTACAACAGTAATGCACTGATTAACAGGAGGTGACGCTGATGCTCGATATGGATGACGCAAAGCCGATTTACGTTCAAATCGCAGAGTGGATTGAAAAAGGGATTATCGATGGAACACTTCAAGCCGATGAAAAAGTCTATTCACAATACCAGCTTGCGGAGCTTTTCAATATTAATCCAGCGACCGCGGGCAAAGGGCTGACCTTGTTGCTCGACGCTGAAATTGTGTATAAACGGCGAGGTCTTGGTACTTTTGTTTCACCCGATGCACGAACAAAACTGCTTGCGAAACGGAAAGTGGAAACATTACAACGGCTCATTAAAGACTTGGTCAACGAAGCAGAATTGCTTGATGTCGATGATAGACAATTACTATCCATGATCGATGCGGAGCGGAAAAGGAGGATGTCACATGACAGTCATTGAATTTCACAATGTAAAAAAATCATTCAGATCCCACAACGTACTGAATGATCTGAATTTCAAAATTGAAAATGGCGCGTTGACCGGAATTATCGGTCGGAACGGTGTCGGGAAATCAACGCTGATGAAAATGATTGCAGGCTTTATAAAGGAATCGAGCGGAAAGGTGCAAGTTTTTGGAGAGCACCCTTTCAATAGTTTGAAAGTGTCTGCGAACTCTATTTTTATAGATGATGCGATGAACTTTCCGGACGCTATGACATTGCAAGATATTTTGCATGAATGTGGTCGCTTTTATCCGGATTGGGATGCGGAACTCGCTACCCGCCTCCTCAACTATTTCGGGTTTCATCCACAAGCGCGACATCGATTTTTATCGAAAGGGAAAAGAAGTACATTCAATGCACTCATCGGGATTTCTTCCCACTGCGCACTGACCATTTTCGATGAACCGACGACTGGAATGGATGCGGCAGTTCGCAAGGACTTTTATCGCGCACTTTTAAAAGATTATCTCGCACACCCGCGAACGATTTTATTGTCGAGTCACCATGTCGAAGAAATCGAGCATTTGTTGGAAAATATCCTACTTGTCCATGATGGGGGGATTCGTTTTCATGGATCGATTACCGAGCTGCAGGAAATGTTCTTATCGTTGTCAGGAAGTTCAGATAAGTTAGCTGCTCATACGAACGGTAAACTTGTTGTCGACCGCTTTACAGCTGGTCCTTATCACGAATGGATGGTAAAAAATTCTTTTTCAGATGAGGAAATTAAGGATATGAAGTCAGCTGGAATCCGTATTACAGCAGTCGCCGCAAATGATGCATATATCGCTCTAACAGGTCAGGCAAAAGGAGGAATCGACGATGTCTTTAAATGAAACGAGCATTTTCGATATCGCCAAACGACAATTTTATTTTAAATTACATGCAAATGCCTCTGTCTTCACCGTTCTATTCATTTTGCAAATCATTTCAACGATCTTTTTATTGGGGAGTGGGAGTTCCGGAAACTTTCACCACTCACATGACTCAACAAGTCTTACATGGGCCTCTTTTTCAAATGACGGCATCGTTGGGCTCACTTTATTTTGGGCAATAGTTGTCGGTTTTCTATGCACGTCGACCGCACAGCGCAACGAATCCTTTGCATTCGTTTCCAACCGCTTCACCTATCACTTGGCCAATTTGTATTTCTTGTGTTTTGCAGCAATCATTGGTGGGGTGACAACCGTTTTGCTTGGCTCCGCCACGAAGTTATATGCACTTCTTCGTTATGACCATGTAATTATTGCAACGTCTGGACTGCTCAACGCTCCTGGGGATTTCTTTTCGAGATTTCTTGTGATGACTGCATACACGTTACTTGTTTCGATACTCTGCTATACGGTTGGCATGTTAATTCAATTGAGCCGACTCTTTATTATGCTTTTGGCAGCATTATTTATTGGCTTGAGATTATTTATTGGCTTGAATCTATCAAGTTTAAATACTGAAAAAATAGATTTAGTAGGCTTTATTACCGATGAACAATCTACAATTCTCTTCATCGTAAAAATTGTACTGATCGTAGCAGCGCTCTTCTTTTTTAGCGTTTGGTCAACAAACCGAATCGAGGTGAGGAAGTAATGTATGGGACCATCATTCTATTACTGTTCATAGGGCTTATCCTTCTGCTGCTCCGTCTCCTAAAAAGCCCGGGGAAAACAAAGGTTTTTCGGATCTCACGAAAATTCCATTTCACCTTCATGAAAGCATTCATCGTGCTCCTTCTTGTTACACTCGCCCTTTCAGAGGTAATGGCTTGGAACTCCGAGGGAAATACGCCTCCCCAATATTCGGTCGAACAATCGCTGGTCAATCTGGATGAAGCAATTCTAAACGGGAAGGAAATTCCATCCTCTCTGCTTTTGGAAAAGAGGACTCACGAAACAGACGGTACACTTTCCATAAGCAACTCTTACGGCCAAGCGTTTGTCTATATTGAGCGAACTGCGGAAGAGAATACTGTAATAGAAGAGAGGATTTATAAACCGGAGCTGACTATGAATGATTATGATCTCTCTGATTATGTTAAAGTAAAAAAACCCGTTTGGCGTGATCATTCCATGTTCTTACCCGATCAACCTGTTAACGATTTCCGGTATACTTCCTATCATGATTCCCAAATGTTAAACCAATTGATGAAGGAAGAAGAGCACAATCTGAACAGTTGGAGCAGCAGTTCCCGTTCGCTCGTTATCCACCTGCTTGTCCCTAAAAACATAGAACTTGAAACCGATACACAAAATGTCATGTTTATTGACAATTAAAAAAGCTGTCCTACGTCAATCAATTGACGTAGGACAGCTTTTTTCATGTCTTATCACTCGTTACTTTCGCCTTCCCTCCCGCAATGGAAAGCCAAGTCACCCCACCAAGCATAATAATGGCTCCTGCCGTTTGCCAGATTCCTAGCATGTGCCCGAGCCAGAGGACGGATATGACCATTGCTGTCAGCGGTTCAAAACTAGACAAGACACTCGTCTCTACAGGCGATATATATTTCATGCTCGCCAGGAACAGCACAAACGCCAATGTTCCGACGAGGATGACAAGGACCAGCATCCCCGTCATCCTCCATTCCAGCAAATGATGAAGTTCCTTGAAAAAGGTCACACTATTCATCGCAAAGAGCGCCAATCCGCCGATCAGCATCGCCCACCCAACCATCAACAGCACGCCCCATTCCTGCATCAAGCGGACAGGATACAAGGTGTAAAAGGCAAAGGCCAAGCCGACGACAATCCCCCAGAACAACGCAATTTTACTAAGAGTAAAGCCCGCCAGCGTTCCATTGGTCAGCAATAAAAACAATCCAATGAAAGTCACGGCAATCCCGAGCACTTGTGCAATCGGCGGCCATGTTTTTTGTCTAAACGAAATAAAAATAATGATATAAATGGGGGCAAGAAATTGAAACAGTGTCGCAATCACTGCATTACTTTCGTCAATAGACGCCAAAAAAGCATATTGGACCCCCAACATTCCGAACACCCCGAAAATGACCAATTGCCGGACCCACACTTTTTGGCGTAAGGGAAGCGTAATTTTTTGACCTTTTATTTTTAAAAAAGCAAGGATTAACAAACCCGCTAACAGGAGACGGATAATGAGCACAGACGGAACAGACATCCCACTATTCACAAGAATCCATTCCAACATTGGGCCAGATGCGCCCCAAAATATGCCCCCTAATACAATCATCACAATACCTTTAAATCGATCCATCTCTTCACCTCTACTTCTATACTACTCTCACTTTGCATTCAAATTATGCTATCTTATATTTAAAACTTTACACTGAATGAACTTTATGAATTATCAACGAATACGGTAATTTATTAGGAATTGTTACAATTATGATGTACACTAAGAAGATGTGTTTTATAATAGAACGTATCTAAATATGCCTGGATGGAGCTTCAACTACCACTTCGCTTTCGGTTTGAAATTTTCGTAGCAAAAAGTTAAATTGACTGAAGGAGACATCGATATGAAATCGGAGAACGGACAATTCATACTGGAATTTCCGGATATCATGAAAAGCCTTGAACAATTTTATATGGTGACCCGAACAGACGCTGACGGTGAGATCACCTACGCCAATAAAAATTTTCTCACCACGAGCAAATGGACACCTAAAAGAGTTCTTGGAAAAAGTTTTTGGCACATGTTTCCTGAAACGGAAAGTGGCCAAAATCAAGCCCATACAATTTGGGATAGTCTAAGCCGTGGGAAAACATGGTTTGGCACAGCTGAAAAAATGACCCGCTCCGGCGAACCTTATTTTGTCACGATGCTAGCCATTCCTGTACAACAATCAGACGACAAACAATTCTCCCACATTTTTTTAGAACTCGATATTACGGACGATATTCAGCTGCGCGATCAGCTTCAACAAGTCGCATTCATCGACTTTGAAACAGGTTTGATGAGCCGCTACAAATTGGAGTTGACCGTCAATTCATATATCGAGGAAAGAAAGCATTTCTCGTTCGTATTTATCAACATCGATCACTATTATACATTGAAAGACTTGCATTCGTATGAATTGGAAAAAGAACTTGTGAAATCATTTTCCAATCGTTTGAAAAGATACTTTCAAAACAACCCGATTGCCAGAGTCGGTGTTAACGAGTTTGTTGTACTTACTCCTTTTGGCGATTGGTATATCCAAGGTTTTCTGGATTTTTTAGAGCAGCAACCAATCTACATCGATCATAAAGCATTGCCTTTATCGATTAGCGGAGGGATTGTCCGTTATCCTGAAGATCAAAAGACGTACACGCATTTGATGATGACGGCGCTAACCGCGACAAAAGAAGTGATTCAACAAGGTGGCCGAAAAATCGTATCCATGTCTTCCAAAATGCATCAGGAACTGAATCGACGGGCGATGATTGATCGAAAAATGCTTACAGCACTCAATCTCAAGAATTTTCAAGTTTTCTACCAACCACAACTAGACATCGCATCCGGTCAGTTTACGGTCTTCGAAGCATTGGTCAGATGGGAAGACGACGAGCTTGGTTATATATCACCCGACGAACTGATCCCGATTGCTGAAGAAAACGGCCTGATTCTCGAAATCGGTGCATTTGTGTTGGAAGAAGCAACAAAACTTGCCATTGAGTGGGATCAAAAAGGACAGCCTATCCAGCTTTCCGTCAATTCCTCGGTCCGGGAATTCAGCCAGTCCCATATGAAAGATAGAATCACCGATATCCTTGCAGCTACCGGTTGCCCTACCAATCGGATCCAACTCGAAATAACGGAGAACTTTGCTTTCCAAGCCGAAGAAGAACAATCCATCTTTCATCAGATGAAGGAATTACAAGAGCAGGGCATTGAATTTGTGCTGGATGATTTCGGAACAGGCTATGCTTCGTTCCGCTATATGCAACAGCTGCCCATCTCCAAAATCAAAATCGATCGGATTTTCACGAACTCCTTGCTGACACATCCTAAAACACAGCAGTTAGTGGAAGGGATGATCCAGTTCGGTAAATCGATGGGACTGTATGTCATCGCAGAAGGCGTCGAAACGAAAGAACAGTTCGAGCTGTTAAAAGAAATGGGCGTCGACGCTGTACAAGGATATTATATCGGCGTACCCGTCACTGCAGACAAGATACAATTCGAATAGAAATCAAGATAAAACGGAATGCCTTTTCTATCAGGCACTCCGTTTTTTTCGAGCGATTGAACGAAAAATCAATTGAATGATGACTTCAGCAAAAACGAGTCCCATCGCGATGGCCCCTGACACCATAAATGCGCGGGATGCAAACGAGATTGCCGTTAAATAATCGTTTTCAACCGTATGACGCATCGCGTTATACGCCATTCCCCCCGGTACTAGCGGAATAATTCCCGCCACACTGAAAATGATCATCGGCATCCGGAAGCGACGCGCAAAAATATGGGCCACAATTGCAACGACAAACGCCCCAAGAAACGAAGCCTGCATCGGATCATCGGTCCATCCGACATATACGCTATACATGAGCCACCCGGTCATTCCGACAAAACCACAGTAAAATAACATTCGTCGCGGCGCATTAAACAGGATACCAAATCCTGCTGCAGCGAGGAAACTAAGCATCCCCTGTATAATCCAAGTCAAACCTTGTTTCCCCCTTCTCTCCTAAAAAGAAAAAACCAATGCTACCCCTGCACCGATTGCAAATGCAGTAAGAAAAGCCTCCGCCCCTTTTGACAAGCCCGAAACAAAATGTCCAGCCATCAAATCCCTGACCGCATTCGTAATTAATAGTCCGGGTACAAGCGGCATCACTGACCCGATAATAATCTTATCGAGCTCTGTACCAAGTCCCGTATGCACAGCAAAGTATCCGATCAACCCAATGAAAAGCGCCGCAATGAACTCAGCGAAAAACTTTACCTTCGTTAACTCCTGAATGACGATTAGAATACTATAACCGACGCCCCCGGCAATGATTGAAGCCGGAACATCCCCCCAAACCCCTTCATACAAAACTAAGAAACAGCCGCTCGCAACAGCGGCCGCAACGATTTGCAACCATAACGGAAACGTGACATACCCTCTTTCAATTTCCCGTAATTTGGCATAAGCCTGTTCCAAGGAATATTCGCCCGAAGACAACTTACGAGAGACATCATTCACCAATGCCACTTTTTCCAAATCCGTCGATCGGTTCTTAATGCGAATCAGTTTTGTATGATAAGGGTTTCCAGGCGTGAAGATGATCCCCGTCGGTGTGACAAAACTCTGGGTGGAAGGAAGTTGTTGAGTTTCAGCCATGCGCTCCATCGTATCTTCCACACGGTATGTTTCCGCGCCAGCTTCCATCATGAGGCGCCCAGCCAACAAGCAACAATCGATCGCTAGTTCTTTATCAATAACGGACATCTTGTGCCTCCCACGAAAGCTCTTTTCCATTATCTTATCGGAGGAAAGAGTAAATGACAATGAACTGAATCTGAAAACATTACCTCTTTATTTCCCTTTTTATAAGCGCAAGGGATGGAGTCTTGAGCGCGTGTGGCTCGCATTGAGCGCATGACGTATACTTTGGAGCACACGACGGTGACTTTGAGCGCCACACGCTTCCTTTGAGCACGCTACAAATTCTTTGATCGCACAACACTTAATAAATTGAAAAGGTCCGGCACACGGCCGGACCTTTTCACATTTTCCTATCACTCAATCTCCACTTTACCGGTTGGTGCGAATGTATCGAGGGAGTATTTATTGATTTCCTTCATGGAAAGTGTGTAAAGTTGGTCTTTACTATACAGCATGCGTTGGATTTCTTTTTCCCACTCGCCATACTGTTCCCCTTCTTTTTTCGCTTTCAACAAATCACCTTTCAAGACAATGCCTTTTTCAGGTGTAATTTCGTAGACGAGCGCGCCGGACCCTTGGTATTCTATATAATGATTTTTCCCGATTTCATCGTAAGTGACAACTGGGAAACCATATAGATTTCGTTCTTTATGCTGGAACAGCGCTTTGTGATCGTATTGGATCGGTGAATAAGTACCCCGTCCGCCAATAATCTCCGTATCCTTCTCTTTCGGATTTTCAAAATCGGTCACATCAAATAGCGAAACTTTCATGCCCATCGTTAATATAAATGGTTCGCCACCCGTCGGATTTTTCTTCGCTACCGTTTCATAGCCGAATCCGATCAGATGATTTTCATCGATTGGATGCAAGTAGTTGCTGAAGCCCGGAATTTTCAATTCGCCAAGTACTTTCGGCGCAGCCGGGTCTGCTACGTCGATGACAAAGAGTGGATCGGTTTCACGGAATGTCACCATATACGCTTTGTCTCCCATAAAGCGGGCGGAATAGATACGCTCTCCTTTTGCCAGTCCTTCCACGGAACCGGTGACGTTCAGCTTTCCATCCAAAATGAATAGATGATTTTTGGATGGATTTTTTTCATCCCACATATTGCCTTCCGTTGTAACGACGCGGAAATGGCCGTCATGCTCATCCATCGAAAACTGGTTGAGCAAATGCCCTTTCAACTTAGCAGAACTGTGGAATTTCACATCCGTCCCATCCAATGTGAATTTGAATAATTCACTATTGGCATTCCCTGGATTCCAGATCATCGAACTGGAGGTAGCATTGGGAGACGTGCTAGCTTCATAGATTGTTGACGTTAAATACAAATTCTCTTTCGACATATACAGCTGTTCACTACTGCCGAGATAACCTTTTGTTACCACTTTATTATCTGCAGGCGATGACAAATTAATTGCAGTAATGACCGAATACGATGGCTCCATCGCGCCTGGTAGAATGGCGATGTCCTTATAATCGATCGGTTGCGGTTGCTCCCCTTCCATGGAATCTAGTACATGAGGACGAAGGACGTCTCCATCAAACTCTTCCATGATCCAGAAATTCGGTTGGACATTTGTCACAACATAGAGCAAGTCCCCTGTTTTCCGGGCACCGTTCAAATAACCTTCCGCCCCGACTTCCCGAATGAGCTTCGGCTTTTCCGGATCTTCGACGGAATAGAACCGCAACATCGTCATCCCGTTCATCATCGGCATGATGCGTGCATCCGCTTTTTCATCATAGGGGTAAGGCTCATATTTACTGCCCAAGACGATGAGGGTTTGCTCGTGCAGGAAAAGTTGACTTGGGTAAAACCCTTCTTCCATTTTAATTTCCGCGGCTTTTTTCATTTTTTTTGGATCACGGATATCCGTGATGACGACTTTGCCATTTCCAAGCGTGGAATAAATATATTCCCCATCCGTCTTGACTAAGTCCGCTTCGTCGATCCCTTCCACCTGATTGTTTGTCGTGGAATGATCTCCAGTGGAGTTTGCCGTATCGCTTGACTCGGATTTCACAGCCGACTCCGCGGATTCCTGTTCAACCATCCCGGATTGATTCATCCACGAAAGCTCCTTTTTCGCTCGTTCAAAATAAGCTTTCAACTCATCCGCCGATGTGACAGATTCAATCGTTTCCTGCGACGGCTTTGTTGAAAATGCTGTCACCGTTATTTTATTGCCCAACAACATAAACGAGACGCCAACAATGGTTACTAATGCTGTTAAGACAATTCCAATAGATGATTTCTTCACTATAACCAACCCTTTCCAATTTGTTAGTTATAGAATTAGACTGTATTGGATCGTTTTCGTTACAGCAAATTAAAAATTATTTCTGAAAGTTTTTACCCCTTTTTTTCCAGCGAACTCAATGTTCCATTGAATGGGGTCTGTGCCCTTCTAATATAAGTTGATTGATCGTATCGATCAGCTCTGGAAGTTCACGCATCGTTCGAATTGTAAAGTCCGCACCCTTTCCCTTAAAAATACTTGTCGTTTTAGCGATGATCGCTTCTTGCTCAGATTGTGTCAAAGTTTGGTATTCATCCAAGCTTAAGCCCATTTTCGAGCTGCCGATGACGACGCCTACTGACCAAACGCCCGCGTTCACGCCCTCCTGAATATCTGAAACCGTATCGCCCACTTTGACGACTTTCCACGGAGCGGATAATGTAAGCTGTTCCATATTCCGATAAATCATATACGGATACGGTCTTCCCAGACCATTCGTATCATCTGCGGTCACATAACAGTCCGGGTCATAGCCTTTTTTCAAGGCATTCGGAACGACGACATCCATCATGGTTGCTGTATAGCCTGTTGTCGAACCAATCTTTAACCCTTGCTTCCGTAAGGCTTCAACTGTCTCAATGACTCCCGGAATTGGATCAGTATAATCAGCTAATGAAGCCATCAATGCAGGTTCAAAGTCAGCATACAAATCATTCACGTCTTGTTCGTTAAAAGATCTTCCGTTTTTCTCTTCCCATAATGCAGCGATTCTTGGCATGGACAGCATCGCACGTATGTGATCGATTTTCAGCATGCCCATCGGCTCTCTCGCTTCTTCCATCGTGACGTCGATTCCCTCATTTTTAAAGATATCCACAAATACATTAACAGGTGCAAAACAGCCAAAATCCACCGTTGTCCCAGCCCAATCAAAAATAACGCCTTCTACTCTGTTCATGCTGCCACCACTTTCATATATTTTTCGATAATCGTGCATAATTCTTGGATATCATCTTCATAGATTTCACCAATATTGCCAATGCGGAATGTATCGACATCCGTCAGCTTGCCTGGATAGATGACATAACCTCTTGCTTTTACATAGCCATAAAATTGTTCAAAGCTGAATTGTTCGCTTGGAAATAGGAATGTTGTAATGATCGGCGATTGCTTTTCAACTGGTATATAAGCTTGGATACCTATTTTCTCCAGTCGTTCCCGTAAAAGATAATTATTCTGTTGATAGCGTGCAAATCTAGCCGGGATGCCGCCTTCTTCCACTAACTCCTCCATTGCTTTCGCGAATGCAGCGACTACATGTGTCGGTGATGTGTAACGCCATTTCCCCTCCTTGTCCATCTCTTTCCATTGGTCATATAAATCAAGTGATAAACTGCGCGCATTCCCTTCACACGCTTTAAGTTTCTCAAGATTAGTGATAACAAAGCCAAACCCTGGCACACCTTGAATACATTTATTGGCACTGCTGATCAAATAATCAATCCCTAGCTCAGCCACATCGATGTCGATCCCGCCAAAGCTACTCATCGCATCGACGATCAACGTCTTATCAAATTTCTTCGCCAGCTTCGAAATCATATCAATCGGGTTCAAAATCCCAGTCGTCGTTTCACAATGAACCATTGCGATATGGGTAATCTGCTGATCTTCTTCTAATAGACGTCTAATGTCCATTTCTTCTGGGTATTCATTGTAGGCCACGCCGTATTCAACATAATTCAGTCCATTCGTTTGAGCCATTTTTACAATCCGTTCCCCATACGCGCCATTCGTAACAATTAGCACCTTATCTTGTTCACCAATTGCTGTTGTCATCACCGATTCCACAACGAATGTACCACTCCCTTGCATGAGCACCGTTGTATATGCCTCTTGTGGAACGGATGCGAATTCAAGTAATTGCGTTCTGATTTTTTGTGTGATGTCTTTATAATCTTGATCCCATGTACAACGGTCCAAAAGCATTTCCTCTTTTACCGTTTTTGTTGTCGTCAATGGACCTGGCGTCAATAATTTATAAGTATTCATTTTCCTTCACTCTCCCTAATTTATTTAGCAGATTTGAAAAATTCCTGATGTTGCTGTAACAATTCCACCGTTAACGGTTGTTCAAATTTCATGGAATGTGCCGGTTTGTTCACATCCGTCACCGTTTCCCCTTCATAGAGTGCGACCGGATAATGTGTGAGCAACTTTTGTCGGGCATCTTGAATGATGACTTCTGCCATTTCCATTGCTAATGCCGTTGTCGCTTCGTCTTTATTGACAACAGCCACTGATTCTGTCAGTGAAAAATTGCCCTCGATCGGATCGACAAACTCTATCGGCAAACCGTTTTCTTTGGCCATAACTGCTTGATAACGCAAACCGAAACCGGCAGCCACTTCTCCCGCTTGCACTTTCTTAATCGGACCTGAACCTGAGCTTTCAACATGCGGACCACTATTTGCAACTAATGCTTGCAAAACCGCTTGTCCTTCTTCTTCCCCGTATTGGCTAATCATCGCTTGGATCAACAACCAGCCCGTTGAGGAATCCATAATATTGGGGATAGACACCAGCCCTTGAAATTCCGGTTTCGCTAAATCTTTAATCGAAGTGGGCATTGGCAATCCTTTTTGTTTTAGCATTTCTGTATTCACAAAAATCGAACCTGTATTGGCCAAAACCGGCGTATAATACGATGGATAATCATCCAATGCGGTTGTACTAAACGTTAAATCTTTGAACATCTTATGTTGTTGCTGCGCACTTTCGATGAAATACGAACTCATCGTCACGAGGTCGGCCTCGATGTGATCGCCTTCAGCTAATAGTTTTCCACCTAATTCAGAAGTACCTACCGATTGAATCATATATTGTCCTTCGTACCCCGCCCCATCCAATGCATGTTCCATCGCTTCAGACGCCGCTTCATCTCCATTCGTGTAAATGATGACTTTCCCATCAGCGGCTTTGCCGCTACTACAGCCCGCTACGATAGCTAGTACACTTAGAACGACTAACGACAACAGCATCCCCTTCATTTTTTTCACAATAATAACCTCCTCATAGATGTTTAAGTTTCCTTTTTTGATAATAATCCGCAAGCAACTTGACGGCTAAATTTGTTATGAAAATCAAGATGGATAAGATGAATATTTCATTGAATTTAGCAAAATGTTGCAGCTCTTTTATCTTGCTCGCTACTAATGACGTTTGAGCTGTCACTAAAAAGATAATGCCACTGATGGTGACCATTGCATTGATAAAATAATAGCTGAACATCTCCACGACGGTCGCCGCTGCGTTGGGAAGGATGACCCGGTAAACGGTTTTGATCCAGCTATCACCCAATAACTCACCGGTCGTTTCCCAAGACGGGTTCATCTTCGCCAAAGCGTTTTTCGCCATTAAATAAGGTGTCGTAAAGTAGTGGACAATGTTACAAAGCACAAGAATGAGAAATGTCCCTTTTAAACTACTACCATTGAAAAGCAGTAAATACGATAGACCCAACACCATGCCAGGTACTGTATTCGTCATCATGGATGTGATATCCATTGACGATCTCCCACTTAGACTTGTCCGGACATTTAAAACCGCCGAACAAAACGCGATGCACGTACCGAATACAGCTGTCAATAATGCCACGAACAATGAGTTTTTATAAACCGTCGTTAAATCACTCGATTGGAATGTGTCCTTAAAATGTTGCAGCGTAAACGATAGATCATATGGGAAACTGTTGAGAAACGGTGCAATAAACATCACAGCAAAAACGGAAAGCATGCCCGTTACAATTACAGTCGAAATCATCCCAAAGCTAATATCTCTTCCTTTATGTTGCATGAGCTCCGTGTCGGTAAACTTGTCATAGTGAAAATTAAGTTTTTCGAGATAGTTCAATAACAATACACCAAATACTGCCGGCAGCAACATCAGAATCGCAATGACTGCGCCATGATTAAAATTCGGGATGGAACCGAGCATGACTTGATACAACTGCGTCGCTACGACCGTATACGTCCCTCCGATGGAAGCCGGTATGCCGAAATCCGTAAAGCTCAAGATGAAGGACAGAACAAAAGCCCCACCTAAAGTTCCCACTAATGGACGAATAATAGTATTTCTAAAACTCCTGAAGATACCGTCTCCCATCAACTTGGAAACGACGATGAATTTCTTATCGATATACTTGAACGAGTTATGTATGAGCAGAAACGCTGCCGGTAAGGTATAGATGACATAGCCGATCAGTAATCCGTTAAAGCCATAAATCTCAAACAGGTTGTGTCCGATGATTTTTGTGAGCAATCCCTGATTACCGAAAGAATAGATAATCGCAAATCCATACGTGATCGTAGGAAGAAGCATCGGAAGCAGAATCCCTATTTTAATCGCCGCTTTTAAAGGTCGGTATATTCTCGTGCAATTGACGGCGTAGGCTAGGGTAAAGGCTAAAACCGTCGTAATAACAGCCGCAATACCCGAGATTTTAATACTGTTGCAGATGGACGTCATTAGTTCCCCATTTGACAGGACCTCCGCATAATTCGAGAGATTGAATCCCTCCCCCGTTTCAAATGAACGGACAAACAAAACACCCAGTGGCACAACTAGAAAAGCGACAAAGAATAGTAAGATCGGAATATAAATGGCCCGCATTGCCGGTTTTACATTAGGCATTTTTGTCACCGAATAAATGATAGATATTTTGTCTCTTAATCTGTAATTGCTTCAAAATAAATTCCTCCACAAAATCATTGCTTGGCTTGTTGATGATTTCATGCGGTGTGCCAAATTGAGCAATCGTTCCTTCATTGATGATTAGAATTTTATCCGACAATGTCAGCGCCTCTTCGGGATCGTGCGTCACAATAATCGTTGTCAGTTTAAATTCTTTGGCAATCGATTGAATCCGTTGTTTAATGGATTCTTTGATGACACCGTCCAATGCGCTCAATGGCTCATCCAATAATAATAGTTTCGGCTTCGTGACCAATGTTCGTGCAAGAGCGACCCGCTGTTTCTGGCCACCTGACAATTCTCCGATTTTCTTCGTTAAATGCGGTTTCAACCCTAAGAATTCGATGTAATCCTGGAGTTCCTTCTCTGTTACGGTCCCCTTCTTGTTTCTTAATCCATAGACGATATTGTCGTATGCATTTAAATGAGGAAATAACGCGTAATCCTGAAAAACAATATTAAACCCACGGCGCTTCATGGGAACATTCGTCAAATCCTCGCCGTTAAAGATGATTTTTCCGCGATCCATCGTTGTTAATCCCAAAATAATATTCAATAATGTTGTTTTACCACTCCCGCTCGGACCTAATAGAGAAACAATCTCCCCTGCTTGAATGTCCAGGTGAATCCCATCCAAAACAACTTTTTGATCAAATTGTTTGCCGATGTTTTTTAATTGCAGCAAACGTTCCACCTCCCTGAAACACAACCTTAGTATAAAAGGGATTTGTAAATACACATCATGATTCATGTAAATCTCATGTAAATTATGCACAAGTCCTTAACAACTCTTGACCACATTACGAATGTTTTACAGACTCTTTACACAAGTCTATTGAATAGATGATTAGGAATGCGTACACTTCAAGTAAGCAACCTTAACAGAGAAAGTGGTGTATATATGTTTCCACTGGAGAGACAAAAGAGGATTCTTGATTTACTGATGATTAAAAAAGTCCTTAAAATAGCCGAGCTGGCCAAAGAACTGAATATTTCTGTCGAAACATTGCGTCGGGATATCAATGTGCTTGCATCAGAGGGGAAAATCGAAAAGATTTACGGAGGCGTTAAATGGGTTGAGTCGAATTTCGGGGAGTCCACTATTGATATACGTATGATCAGTCGTCTAAAAGAAAAAGAACGGATCGCACAAAAATGCAGTGAATATATTCATGACGGTGACTGTATTTATTTGGATAGCGGCTCGACAACCTATCAAATTGCAAAATATATTAAAAGCAAAAAAAACCTCACCGTCGTAACCAATTCCATTCCCGTAGTGAATGAATTGCTTACAAGTGATGTTGAATTGTTTATTATCGGAGGAAAAATAAGAAAAAATGAACAATCCGTAACCGCTTTTGAATTCTTATTTAATTTCGATGAGTTAAATATACTGAAAGCATTTATTTGCGCTAGTGGCATCACTGTTGAAAAAGGGATCTCCGACTACAACTTAGAAGAAGCCATTACCCGAAAAAAAATGATCGAATTATCAAAAGAGGTGTACGTAGCCGCTGACAGTACGAAGTTCGATAAAAATGTCACAATCGGCATTGCACCTCTTGAAAAAATTGACTACATCGTGACAGATCACCTTCCAAAGGAAATCGCTGATCCATTCAAAAAAACAAATACAAGTTTAATCCTTGCGGAATCGTAAACTAAAAAGGCTGTTCAGAAAATCAGTATTCACTGAATTTCCGAATAGCCTTTTCATCTTCCTATCAACTAGCCTGGTTCACTTCTGTTGTTGCAATCTTTTTATTTGCTAAATAACCGAAGCCCAGTACAAGAGCCGTTAAAGCAGCAACGATTAAATACGTAACGATCCCACTTTGGATGTCTAAGAACGCAACTACCTGCTTGTCCTTCAGGATCATCTCCCCTGCCGTCCAAGCAAGAATCCCTGATCCGATATAACCGATCCAGCTATATTTATCCATCGCTTTGACGATAAACTTCGAACCGAAAATCATAATCGGGATACTGATCGCAATACCAACTGCAATCATAATAATATGGCCATCTGCCGCACCTGCTACTGCGATGACATTATCCAAACTCATCACAACATCGGCTAAAATGATCGTCCCGATTGCAGCCTTCAAACCGCTATGCGCAGAGATATTCGCATCTTCTTCACCGCCAACGAGCACTTTATAAGCGATCCATAACAGTAGCAATCCCCCGATCAAGTTTACAAAAGGGATTTGCAGTAGCCAAACGATGATAATCGCAAATAGGATCCGTAACGCAACGGCCCCTCCTGTCCCCCATAAAATTGCTTTGTTTCGCAGTTCTTTTGGTAAATTACGAGTCGCCATCGCAATGACGATTGCATTGTCACCCGAAAGAACGATATCAATCGCAATAATCTTCAGCAAAGCAATCATAGCTGCCGATGAAATTGTAATTCCTAATAAAGTAGCAAATTCCATTTTTCTCCTTCTTCCCTTGATGTTTATGTTTGACGTCTACTTACTATTTTTTAATAAATTAATATCTTATTATGTATAATAGCCTTCTCTATGTTAGCAGAATGTCAACTAATTTATAAGCCTTCTTTTATTAAAAGAGTAAAATTCTTTAAAATCATTTTGTTCATAAAAATCAAAAGTGACACAATTTCAGCCTCTGGGTTCACTTTACATTGGAAAGCGAAAAAATGGTTCTTTTTGTTCTGTATGGACACGTATCAATCGGTAAGCCCGATTTTTCACGATGGTCAATGAGTGTCGAAATTTATCCCATTCTGATGAAATTTCCCCTTAACGGTTTTACCTATTCTCCATCCAGGGTATCGAAGAGTATATAGGAAAATGATGACAAGGAAAGGGTTGAATTCAATTGGAAAGCACAGAAACGATTGCAAAGCCTAAACGCAATTTAAAACCAATCTGGATTGCACTTGCATTCATATTAATGATTACAGTCGTTTTATTGCCCAATCCGGACGATCTGCCCGTTATGGGCCAACGTGCATTGGCCATTTTGGTATTTGCCGTCATCCTTTGGATGACGGAGGCCGTATCTTATCCAGTCAGTGCAGCAATGATTATCGGTCTTTCGACGCTATTGCTCGGCTTTGCCCCAAATATGGCAAATCCGGATGAACTGCTCGGTACGAAGGCGGCGCTTCAAATGGCACTCGGCGGATTTTCGAACTCCGCAGTGGCACTTGTCGCGGCTGCACTTTTCCTAGCTGCCGCCATGCAAGCGACGAATCTTCATAAGCGGGTGGCTTTGTTCATCTTATCAAAAGTGGGAGTGAAAACAGGCGCCATCGTTTTCGGGGCTATCCTTGTTTCCATCATCCTCGCATTTTTCGTACCAAGTGCAACTGCACGTGCGGGTGCTGTTGTTCCGATTTTACTCGGGATGGTCGCCGCATTCGGATTGCCTCATAATAGTCGGCTCGGTGCGTTGCTCGTCATCACCGCTGTTCAATCCGTCTCCATTTGGAATATCGGGATCAAAACAGGCGCCGCGCAAAATATGGTCGCCCTTGGTTTCATGGAAAAAGAGTTCGGTGTCTCCGTCGCTTGGAGCTCCTGGTTCCTATATGCCGCACCATGGGCCATCATCATGTCCATCGTGCTCTATTTCGTCATGATCAAGTTGATTGAGCCCGAAACGAAAGTGGTCGAGGGCGGTAAAGAATTGATTGAAGGACAACTGAAAGAACTAGGGCCGATGAAGTCTGCAGAAATACGGCTCATCGTCATATCGCTCGCACTTCTTCTACTATGGTCAACGGAAGAAAAGTTGCATCAGTTGGATACGACGACCGTGACACTGATCGCCATCACCATCCTACTATCCCCTAAAATCGGCGTCTTCGATTGGAAAACGGTAGAAAAACTTATTCCTTGGGGAACGATCATCGTGTTCGCAGTCGGCATTGCACTCGGTACCATTTTGTTAAGTACACAAGGTGCACAATGGCTTTCCAATAAAGTATTCGGAGCAATGGGACTAGAAAATATGCCAATCCTTGCGACGATTGCCTTGATTTCTTTGTTCAATATCATCATTCACTTAGGATTTGCCAGCGCCACCAGCTTATCGTCGGCACTCATTCCAATTTTTATCGCCCTGACAACAACGATTTCTCTTGATGTGAACAACGTCGGGTTCGTCCTAATCCAACAATTTGTTATCAGCTTCGGCTTTTTGCTACCGGTCAGCGCTCCACAAAATATGCTTGCCTATGGGACTGGCGCTTTCACGGTAAAAGACTTCCTGAAATCCGGCGTCCCACTTACAGTAATCGGCTACTTGCTGATCCTACTGTTCAGTGCGACGTATTGGAAATGGATTGGATTGTTGTAAGAAATGCGGAAGCGACCGTTTAGATGCAACAGGCATAAGACGAATGAAGGAAGGCAGTCTAAGGTCGCCGCTTCCTGCGGCAACGACTGCATGACCTACATCCTGTAGGCCTAAGCGACGTCTTTTGTCGCACAGCCGGAGCGGATCATGGTCCGGGCATCTGGTCGCTGGAGCTGGACATAATCATAGCGGAAGTGGCACCCTTTGTTTATTGAAATCAATTCGGGGAATAGTCCTTCTAGAAGTCAATTTAAGGAGGAATTTACTTGTCACAAGATCAATTTGAAAAACTCGATAACAAAGTGCCCCCGCAAACACAGAATGAGCAACCCGGAATCGAATCGGAAATGCAACCCGAACCGATCTATGACGATAAAAATTATAAAGGGTCAGGTAAATTGAAAGGGAAAAACACTTTGATCACGGGCGGTGATAGTGGAATCGGACGTGCCGTCGCGGTCGCCTTTGCCAAAGAAGGTGCGAACGTTGCCATTGCCTATCTCGATGAAAAAGAAGACGCAGACGCAGCCAAAACTGTACAGCTTATCGAAGGCTATGGCGGAAAAGCGTTGAAAATCCGGATTGATATTAGCGAAGAAGAACATTGTGAGCAACTGATTGACGAAGTCGTTGATGAATTCGGCAGCTTGAATATTCTTGTCAACAATGCTGGTAAGCAGTTTCCTCAAAACGATATTTCTGCTATCTCAGCCGACCAACTACGTGAAACATTTGATACGAATTTCTTCGGACTATTCTACTTGACGAAAGCGGCATTGGCCCATATGGGCAAAGGGGACACCATCATCAACACCTCTTCCGTCACGGCCTATAACGGTTCCGCGGGACTCATCGATTATTCGGCGACCAAAGGAGCGATCACTTCGTTCACCCGTTCACTCGCACTGAATCTAGCTCCAAAAGGAATTCGCGTCAATGCAGTCGCCCCCGGGCCCATCTGGACACCGCTCATCCCAGCAACATTCGATGCGCAAAAAGTGGCACAGCACGGATCGGACACACCGGTACAACGTCGCGGTCAACCCGCTGAAAATGCACCAGCTTATGTATTCCTGGCTTCAGGAGATTCCACCTACATTACAGGCCAGACAATCCATGTCGACGGCGGCGATTTTGTAGGTTCTTAATTAATAAGTACACACCCCTTGGAGAGAAATTCTTCAAGGGGTGTTTTGGGGGGATGGAGCGCTGTTTTCTTTTGTGAAAACGCTATGTACTTTCCAAAAAAACATTTTCTCCGCGCTGATAGATACCAAAGCATCCATAAAAAAACTCCTTAACAAGGATTTTCACCCTCGTTAAGGAGTTACATGATTAAGCCTCTACCGTTCCATTTGAATATCTTCTATTGAACAACAATGCGAAGTAGCCGAATGTGATGGCAAGACAAGCTACCATGAAGCCGATCAGTATGCCGTTATTCATCCAAAGGAATGAAGTATCGCCTGTCGAAATCGCTCCTTTGAAGGCTTGGACAGAATAGGTCATCGGTAATACTATATTGAAGATTTGCAATGGTGCTGGGATCAGTTCGAGCGGGAACGTTCCAGCACTTGTCGTCAATTGCAAAATGAGTACGAGAATCGCTACGAAGCGTCCCGCGTCGCTCATGATGGACACAAGCATTTGCACGATTGCAATGAATGTGTAGCTTGTGATGATTGCCGTCAAAATGAACACCGGCATATTGACCACTTCCATGTGGAGTGCAAACTTGATGATGACGACTGCGATCAATGCCTGCAATAACCCGACAATTGCGAGTACGGAAACTTTACTCGTAAACCATCTAAGGGCACCAGTCGGTATCATCGCGGGTTCCACAAGCGGGAAGACGATCGATAGCAGCAAAGCGCCGACAAATAAGCCGAGTGACAGGAAATATGGCGCAAATCCTGTTCCGTAGTTCGGTACATGATTGATGCCTTCCTTCTCTATATCAACAGGTGCACCGACCATTCCATATGTTTTCTCGGACGGATTCACTTCGCTTGCTGTTTCATTCGCTTCTGCAAGTTTTTCCTGCAAGGTCGATGTCCCTTTATCGAACTCCGCCAGCCCTTCAGCCAATGTCACGGAACCTGCCGCAAGTTCTTGGGATTTCGAAGCGAGGGTATCCGTTCCCGCTTTCAAGTTGCTTGACCCTTCAGTCAAAGAAGCGAGCCCAGTAGCCAAATCTGCGCCCCCTTTCTGAGCAGATGCTACGCCTTCCGTAAATCGAGCAAGCCCGGTTGCAAGTGTTTCGTTACCCGATGCAAGGGCATCGGCCCCGTCGCGGAGTTCTTTAGACGAACCATTCAATTTTTCCAGTCCGGCAAGTGCTTGACCATGCGCACCTGCAAGTTCGCCAGCCGCTCCTTTCAAATCAGCCGCCCCTTGCGCAAGCGAGGCCGTGCCCGTAGACAACTCTGACATACCGCCCGCCAATTCTGCACTCCCCTGTTTCAATTGACCAAGTGTTTCCCGAAGCGCTGTCCGCTGCTCTTCCGGCAATTCAGCCAGCACCGCTTCCAGTTGAGTAGACAATCCTTCCATTCCATTTTGAATGGAAGTTACCGCCCCCACCAGCCGACTAGCGGCGCCGTTTAGCTGACCGGATTTTTCATTCAATGAACCGACAGCTGCGGTAAACGCTGTTTCTTTCTGGGCAATTTGCCCGTAACTATCAGTCAGCTGGCCAACACCTTCTGTATAGTGGGCAATCCCTTCTTGAAGCCCATTTGCGCCTGTTGACGCTTTTTCTGCGCCCGTGAGCAATTCTTTGGATCCTTCCGCTAATGTCGCGATTCCCTTATTCAAATCGCTGGCACCGGCAGCGGCATCTTTCGCTCCTTGCGCGAGTTTCTGTGAACCATCTGCAAGGGTGATCGTGCTTCCGGCCAATGTTTCTAAATACCCTTTCAACTCATCGGCACCGTTAGCCAATTTCGCAGCACCATCATGTAATTCGCCGGCACCATCCGCCGCATCTCCGAACCCATTCCCCATTTCCACAATGGAGTCAAAGAGCTTTTCAGCGTAGGTGGATGCAACTTGCTCATTCACTTCCGCACGAATCCGATCCATGGCCGTTTCACCGATCTGCGCAGAAAGGAAGTTAAAGCCTTCATTCGGCTTATAAACAATCGTCAATTTCTCCGGATTGTCATCGAGCAATGTCGTTGCATGTTGGGAAAAATTTTCCGGTATTTCGATTACAACATAGTACTCCTGGTTTGCCAGCCCTTTTTCTGCATCTATCTTTGACACATTTTTGAAATCAAATTGATGGCTATCGATTAACTTATCAGCTAGCTCCTTCCCAAGTGCCAGCTGTTCCCCATCCATCTCTGATCCTGCATCCAAATTCACAATGGCGACAGGCAAGTCACTCATATTCGCATATGGATTCCAAAATGCCCATAAGAACATCCCTGCATAAAGGACGGGAATGAACAAAATGGCGATCATCGGAACCATCAGCTTCCGGGAACGCAATAATTGTTTCCACTCTGCGCCTGTCATTGTTTTTTTCATAAATCTTCTCTCCTCTGTACTGATTGACCATTTTCTTCATTTGGTCATATATGAATAAAAAAAGAGTCTCAAACTAAGAGACTTTTAAAAATGGTTCCACTCAATAACGCAGCAATTCGCTCTTCTCCAAGCTCTTCATCGTGGTTTTTGCTCCAATCCGCGACAAGTGCAAGATAAGATTTGAATAGCAAATAGGCGACCAATTCGGTATCGCAAGGCTTCAACTCGCCTTTCGCAACCGCCTTTTCAATTTTTTCTTTAATATAGGTAACAATTTCTTGCTCGATCGCCTGTAAAACTTCGCTTACGGCAGGGGTACGTAATTCTTTTTCTTCATCAATCAATTTTGCATATAATTGATGGGTCTTACGAAACTTGAGCATACGCATCAATCTTGCATGTGCAATTTGCTCAAACGACGCACCTTCCATTGAAACGGTATCCGCCTCATCTCTCATTTCATCAATCATTTTGAGCACGATGGCATTGAACAATTCCTCTTTATTGGAAAAAAACGTATAGATTGTCCCTTTGCCGACATTTGCAATTTTTGCAACTTGGTCCATTGTAGTCGCCTTGTAGCCGAACAGCGAAAATGATTTGGCTGCCGCCGCCATGATCTCCTGTCTACGGTCCATTTTCCCACCTCACTTCGAAAGGAATTCCTCTTGTGACCGAAATACAATATCGGTCACACAGTCATTATCATACGCCTGACCAGAAGATTATGCAAGTTTTTTCGAGTTTTTTCACGTCTCTAACGGCTTTGGAAAACAACCCGCAAACCGATGACGATATAGACCAAACCGACAAATTTATTGCCCCACCGGCCAAACCCGGATGACCCCCGCTTCATCCATCGCGTGATTGTTCCCGTACCAATCGACAAAGTCGATGTATAGAGGATACTCATCACGACAAAAATGACTCCGAGCGTTAAAAATTGGGCAAGGGTCGATCCTTTTTCCGGATGAACGAATTGTGGGAACAAAGCTAAAAAGAAGAGAGCAGATTTGGGATTCAAAGCCTCTACCAAAACCCCATGTCCATAAGCACGTGCTGCAGAAACATGTGATACATCCGGCATCTTTGAGGTTGCCGTTTTCGCGAAAATCGCCCGAATCCCCATATATAATAAATAAGCCGCTCCCACAAATTTCACGACATTAAACGCAACCGCAGAAGTCATAAGAATTGCCGAGAATCCGACAGCTGCAAGCAATACATGTAGAAAATCGCCCGTGGCAATGCCAAGCCCTGTCATAATCCCCGTTTTATGACCTCCCTGCGCTGCCCGTGTGATCGTCAAAAAGACGGCAGGCCCCGGTATCAAAAACAAACCGATAACCACAACAATAAATGCACCTAAAGTAGACAAGTCAAGCACGTTAATCCCCCTTTCAACTATTTCATTTACCTAATCATAATTACCTTTTACCTTTGCATCAACTCTGAAGATAGCAAAAACTATCCACATCATTCGCATGATTGACTTAATTTTCAATCCGTGCGATGGTGGAGATAGATTCATTTCAATCCTAATCGATACCCTAGGGGTGCTGTCAAGCTGAGAGAGACCTATGTGCTCAACCCTAATGACCTGACCTAGATAATGCTAGCGTAGGGAAGTGGTAAAACTTGTTCACGCATTTTTCGTTGTGCGTTCAACCACTTTCCATTCTGTGAAAGTGGTTTTTTATCTTCATTCAGCGGAAGACTCCCACCTCTGTAGGTGGCGAGATGAATGCTAGTTTTGTTTCCTGTTGAATGGGTGTTCAAATGCCCGCTGAAAGAAGATAAAGCCTCCGGCGGATGTCACAGATTTTGAAAGGAGTCAATCGAGCAAGCTCGCTTCAAAATCTGGACGCAATTACGCCGAGGCGTAATTGATTTCAAATATGGGAGGAATGTTTATGCGCTCAATTGAGCAAGTCATTGCACGAGTAGAACAACGACAAGAGGAGTTAATCCATCTTACAAAGACGCTGATTCAGTTCGAAACGCCAAGCCCGCCAGCCCGAAACACGAAAGAAGCACAGGAATTTATTGCTAACTTTTTAAGAACACTGGACTTTGCAATCGACCAGTGGGATGTGTATCCTAATGATCCAAACGTTGTAGGTTTATTAAAAGGGACAGATGCCAAACTACATAATAGCCTTATCATTAACGGGCATGTCGATGTAGCTGAAATTGACGAACAGGAGCAATGGGCTACAAGCCCCTTTCAACCGACGATTCAGGACGGACATTTGATCGGACGAGGCGCGGCAGATATGAAAGGCGGATTAGCCGCTTCCCTGTTTGCCATCCAATTATTGAAAGAAGCCAACCTCGAACTTGCAGGCGATTTGATTTTCCAATCTGTAATTGGTGAAGAAGTTGGCGAAGCCGGAACGCTGGCGTGTACACAAAGAGGCTATACTGCCGATTTCGCGGTCGTTGTCGATACATCCGATCTTCATATCCAAGGGCAAGGCGGCGTCATCACCGGATGGGTGACGATCAAAAGCCCAACAACACATCATGACGCTACGCGAAGAAGTATGATTCACGCAGGTGGTGGTCTCCACGGTGCAAGCGCCATAGAAAAGATGATGAAAATGATTGCTGGATTACAAGACTTGGAACGACATTGGGCTGTTATGAAAAGTTACCCCGGATTCCCAGCCGGCTCCTCAACCATTAACCCTGCCGTCATTGAAGGTGGCAGACATCCAGCTTTTATCGCGGATGAATGTCGATTGTGGATTACCGTTCATTTTTATCCCGATGAAACACATGAACAAGTAGCAGAAGAAGTCGAAATGCATTTACGTAAAGTCGCCGAAAGCGATAGTTGGTTACGCGATAATCCACCGATATTTGAATGGGGTGGGACGTCGATGATTGAGGACAAGGGTGAGATCTTCCCTTCATTAGAAATAGACCCAGAAGCGCCCGGCGTCCAATTATTGTCACGTTGTCACGAATCCCAATTGAACATCCCAGCCATTGTCGATTACTCCCCTACCGTTACAGATGGTGGATGGCTTGGAGATGCGGGCATCCAAACCGTTATTTATGGTCCCGGAGATTTACAAAACGCGCATGCGGTAAATGAAAAAGTCCGCATTGAACAGCTCGTGGATTTTACAAAAGTGATGATTCGGTTCATTTATGAATGGTGTAACACCCCGAAAAATGGGTTAAGTGATACCCCTACCCTTCAAAATATTAAATACCAATGATGATTTTATACGGTTTAATTCCCGGGTAACTTTATCATTTGCCTCATGTATGATAATAGAGAGATCCACTGAATTGTAGGGAACTTTATCGCAGTTTTCACAAGGGCGTTCACCGATTTTTTCGTAGATCAATCGCAAATACGTGTACATATCGGTGACTGTGCCGACCGTCGAACGCGGATTGCGGTTCGTGACATGCTGCCCGATACTGATGGAAGGGGAAAGCCCGATAATCGAATCGACATTCGGTTTGCTAATGGCGTCCGTTGTCAAACCGCTGGACTCCATATATTGTCTTTGACACTCCCGTTGCAAAATATCCATCGCAAGAGTGGATTTGCCGGAGCCTGATGGACCAAGGTTTGACCCTATTTAAAAAGAGTGCCGAATCATCGAGATTTGGCACTCTTTTTGTGTGTTCAATTGGTTTTATTGCTCCCCTAAGGGGTACTGTATTTCATTACGCCAATTGCTGCTCAGCAAATTCCCGGTATAGCGCATGGGATTGCGTCAATTCGTGATGGGTTCCCATGCCTGTCACTTGCCCGTTTTCAATGAAGATGATTTTATCTGCATCGACAATTGTGGATAGCCTGTGGGCGATAACAAATGTTGTGCGTCCCTCCATTAATCGTGTCAGCGCTTCTTGCACGACACCTTCCGATTGGCTGTCAAGACTTGCGGTCGCTTCGTCCATCATCAATATTTTCGGATCTCGCAAAAAGGCACGGGCAATGGCGATCCGTTGTCTTTGACCGCCTGACAATTTCACTCCGCGTTCCCCTACTTCAGTATCTAATCCTTTCGGGAAACTTTTGATGAATTCATCAGCATAGGCCATTCCCGCGACATCCCATAACCGTTCGTCTGAAATGTTTTCCATCTCTTTCAAGCCATAGCATAAATTTTCACGGATTGTGCCGGCCATCATGGCACTTTCTTGTGAGACATAACCGATCTGACTGCGCCAGGACGCCATCGATAACGCTTTGACCGGCGTATCGCCGATTCGGATCTCCCCTGCCGTTGGTTCATAAAAGCGTTCCAACAATCCGAACATCGTCGTCTTGCCGCCGCCACTCGGACCGGCAAAAGCGACCATTTCACCAGGTTGTGCTTCAAAGGAAATGCCATTCAGCACCGGTTCGTCCGCTTCATAAGCGAAAGATACATTGGCAACGTGAACCGGTTTGTTGGCGATATCCATTTCCAATCCATCCTGCCCTTCTTCCAACGGCAATTCCAAAATATCGATGATGCGCTCTGTGGCTCCTTTCGCTTTTTGAAGTTGCGTAAAGAACATGGCAAAAGAGGTGATCGGAAAAATGATCTGGAACAAATAGAGCAAAAATGCGACAAGTGCACCTGTTGTCATCGTTCCATTCGCCACACGCATCCCGCCATAGCCGATGATCATGACAATGACTATCATGACGACTAAATACATAAGTGGAGCAATCAGCGCCGTAATACGGGCTTCCTTCAATCCAAATCCAAGCAATTTCCCAATACCGGCTAATCCTTTCGCCTCTTCATTCTGTTCGGCATTGGATGCTTTCATTAAGCGGATTTCACCAAGCGTCTGTTGGATTTGGCCCGTAAACACCGCTGTTTCATCTTGCAACCCCCGTGAAATTTTCGCCATTTTCGTACCGAGCGGAATCATGATGGCGACTGTAATCGGCACAGAAATTAACATAATGAGCGTCATTTTCCAGTCCATGATAAGTAAAATCGTCACCGCACCGATAATCGAAATGATGCCCGTGATAAATTGTGGAAAATGTTGCGAAATCAATTCCCGCACGATTCCCGTATCATTGACAACACGACTGACCGTTTCGCCGCTCGTTTCCTTATCAAAATGGCTGACAGGCAAGCGGATCAGTTTTGTCCACATCCGATCGCGCAACCGAGCCACCACTTTTTGTCCAACATAACTGAGTGAGTAAATGGAAATCCCGTTAATGACTGCTTGAACGATAAAGGCCGCCCCAATCCCAATCATCAGCGGAATGCTTAAAGAAGCAACTTCAAAACCGTCTACTAAATTTTTCGTCAGCAACGGAACAACCAGCCCGGCTAGCGTAGTGAGAACACTTGCCGTTAAACCAACAATGAGTGCCAGTTTGGGGATTTTTGTAGATAAAATAAGTGTAAAAAACGGCTTTAAACCGCCTTGTTTCTTTTCCAATATACAGAACTCCAATCCTTTGACTCATATTTGATTCATTCATCTTAATAAACAAATGTAAACTCAATATAAATTGAAAGACTCATTTTGAATACAGCCATGTGAAAAGAATTGGCGAGGCGTTAGAGGCCAATAATAGCAGAAAAAAAGAAGCCCCCTCAACCACACCGGTGAGAAGACCATTCAAGATCTGACGAAAGAGGTTCCTTCATTTATTTTTACTAATCGGACTGGATGTCATTCGTCAATCAGCTTAGAGCTTAATCCTAACTTCCGTACCATCCTTCGCTATGACATCGACTAGCTCAAGCCCCCTATGTCTTTTCAGTTCGTTTACGATGCTTTTGAGTTCCTTTTTGTTTAGTGGCGGCATACTAAATGCTTGTTCTTTTTCCTTCGTAGACTCCTTCACCCATTTGTTAATAAGACGATTCACTGCTTTCGACGAAAGTATGGAAATGCCTAGCGTCAGAATGAGGTAAGGTACCGGAATAAAGAGTCTTACTTTTGACATTTTCACCTTTACATGCAACATCTGACCACCTTATTCAATCGTCACGGAAATCGTATCGCCATTTGCAGATTTCACATCAACAATTTGACCATCTAATTCATTCTCAATCGCTTCTACAAGTAAGCCAATATCGATTTCCTTCACGTACTTTTCCGATTGTGGAATGCTAGCAGCGATATTATGTCCTGCCAACAAGACAACTTTAACAAGTTTAATGGGCACATTGACTGAAATGTTGTCATTTTCCGCTGATACAACACGGACTTTCAGCATTTTGTCTGCATAGGCAGGTGATTTTGATACAGGGGTGCTGCCAACTTCCCGTTCATTTAACACTTGGATGAGTTCAGATGCCTTCTCCGCATCAACTTTCCCTTCCTGCACCATCGTTAACACCTTTTCGATTTCAGCATTCATAGCTTTCCCTCCTATTCATCTTTTAAGAGCCTAATTGCTTCTTCCGGCGTTATTTCTCCACTTTCTAACATCGCAACGACCTTTTTCTCGTCTACTTCACTTTTCTTCTTTGTCTCGTATCCAAGGGAGCTGACCACGTCATTTAACTTGCCTCGAACCGTCGGATAAGAAATCCCAAGCTCCTTTTCAACTTCTTTAATATTCCCCCTGCACGCTAGAAATACTTCAACAAAACGAAGTTGATCACTCGATAGAGATGCCAATTTAGATAATTCAAATTCATTTTCAATAGTTGTATGACAATGTGAGCAATGAAGTCTCGTGATTTTTAATGTTTCACTACAGACAGGACAATGACTAATAACTGGATAGGTCATGATGAAGTGTAGTTCCCTCCTCCCATTTGTATTCATCGTATAGCAAAGAATCAATAAAATCAAGATTAATTTTCAATAAAATTAATTTTAACTTCAACATATTTAATTACTGGCATAAAAATAATTAACATTTTAAAAGTCACATTCAACCTTTGCTTCCTCCCCCTTTCATTTTGCACGCAAAAAAGTTAGGAAGGACATCTATACGCATGTCCTTCCTAACCTTATACAGACCATTCATTTAAGCTTTCATAAAAACTTCTAGTTTGCTTAGTTGTTCAACAGCTTTTTGCAATTCTTCCACACTTTGAATGAGCGCCAATCGAACATACCCTTTCCCTTCCGTCCCAAAGATACTTCCGGGTACCATGACAACGCCGCAATGTTCGATTGCTTTAAAGACAAATTCCTTATCATCCATGTCAAATGGATATTTTGCCCAGACAAACATCCCTCCGTTTGAAGGTGCTGCCGACCAGCCGATTTCGGTCAAACCATTCATCAATACATGATGACGCGCTGAAAATTCTCTCCTTAAACGGTCCGTAATTTCTTCTGCATGATCAAGCGCTGTTACGGCCGCTTCTTGAATCGGTCCAAATGTCCCGAAATCCAAATTCGATTTCAACTCTTTAAAAATACGGATTACCTCTGCATTGCCGACAATATACGCAATGCGGGCACCCGCAAGACTGAAGCTTTTGGATAACGAATTGATTTCCACTCCGACTTCCATTGCCCCTGGTGTGGACAAGAAACTGATCGGAGAATCGCCTGCAAAGTAATATTCCGAGTAAGCTGCGTCATGGAGGACAAGAATATTATGCTTCCTTGCAAAAGCCACAACCTTGTCAAAGAATTGTGCGTCCGGTATGGCTGGAACTGGATTCCCTGGCAAATTTAAAATAAGGATCTTCGCCTGTTGTGCAACGTCTTCTGGAATGGCATCCAGATCAGGTAAAAAGCCATTTTCCGCTCGCAACGGCATTTCGTATGGAACCGCCCCTGCTAGCTTTATGCCTGCTTCGTACGCTACATAAGCGGGGTTTGTCGTCAAAACGATATCCCCTTCATTACAAAAAGCGAGTGGCAAATGGACCAAACCTTCTTGGGATCCCATCGTTTGAATGATTTCCGTTTCTGGATTTAGCGTTACACCCGAACGCCGTTTATAGTAACTGGCGACGGCTTCATGGAACCGTTTTGTGCCGCCAAGAGTGTAGCCATATGTAGTTGCTTGAGCGCTTTGTTCCGCTAATACCCGTCTCACTTTTTCATCCGGCGGCAGATCGGGACTTCCAAGACTTAAGTCAACCGTTTCTCCACCCGTCGCTTTTTTGGCTTCGGCTGCCGCTTTCAAGTCTGCAAAAATAGCGGGTTCAAAAATAGACATTTTTAACGAAGGTTCAAACTTCATTGATAAGCACTCCTTAATGGTTAAGAAATTATTTTTAAGAGTAATTTTATCATAATCTACGACGCGATTGATCAATTGCGTCTCAAATAATTGCATTCACCATTTATTTCCTACTCCCAAACTCCTAGTCATAATTTTTCCATATAAGGAAAATTACCGAGGTATATCATCCTATACTTTTAAAATTATTAAAGTAATTTTCAAGACCAAAAGCAACTTTTAATTTTTTTAAAACTTCTCTCCACCCTACAAACAATAGATAAAACAAGCGTTAAAAAGGTATTCAAGGCAACAACAAGACTTAAATCCAAAGCATCCCTCTCAATTCAACTTTTAAAATCATAAAAATCAATTTGACTTTTTTTAAAAAAGAGAGTACGATTCAATTATGGATTAACAAAATTATAGTACAATTGTGAAAGGGATTGAATATATATGACTACTACTTTATACGGAAACACTCCTTGCTTTCTCGGCGCAAAAAATATCTCTAAAGATCAATCTTTTGAAGGTATCGATGCAGTTGTTTACGGAATCCCTTGGGAAGGTGCAGTAACATGGGGCGACTATACCGGCTGTGAACTCGGACCGAAAGTGATGCGTCTCACATCTGGACGATACAGCGGCTATTTACCTGAACTCGACCATATTGATGTATTTGAACATGTGAAATTGGGCGATATCGGTGACATCGATGTTGTACCTGCCGATGTCGACGAAACAATGACACGCATTACAAATTTCACTCGTAAGCTTTGGGATAGCGGAAAATTCCTCATCGGATTGGGCGGAGATCACGGGGTAACTTTCCCGATCGTGAAAGCGCTTGCCGAGTCAGGCAAAAAAGTAGGGATCATTCACCTCGATGCGCATTATGATAACTTGCCATCCCATAACGGTGACCAATATGCACGTTGCAGTCCATTCGCTCGACTTTACGAGCAAGAAGGCGTCAGAAATGAAAGCATCATTCATACAGGCATTCACGGACCTCGTAACGAGCCACAAGCTGGACGTAATGCTAAAGAAGCCGGCGCTGTAACAGTCACAGTTAACGATATCCGCAACGCGAAGGATTTAAAACAGCTAGCAGTTGAATTGCATGCAATGGCAAGCAAAGACGTGGATTGTGTATACTTGAGCATTTGCAGTGACGTCCTCGATTTTGCATTTAACCCAGGTGGACCCGTTGACGGAAACGGATTGACTTCTTACGAATTGCTCACACTTGTTCATGAAATTTGTAAACAAGGTGTTATCGGTATGGACTTCGTTGAAGTTTATCCTCAACAGGATTCAAACCAAAATTCAGCACACTTTGTTTCAACAGTTGTGTTATATGCACTTGCTGGTGTTATCGCTAACAAAGCTGAATGAAAATAATGTTTGCCGATACTATCGTTATCCCCTACAATAACAGGAAGAATTAAAGTAAACTTCCAAATGATTTTTAAAGAAATAGGTGATAACGTTGGAAACTACACATGATGAAAATCGTAAAATCCTAGATCGCTATAAACCGATTGCCGATATGATTTATGCAACATTTGGCAGCAACTGCGAAGTCGTCGTGCATGATTTGCAAAACGTTCAAGCGTCTCTCATCTATATAAAAGGGACTTTGACGGGCAGAGAACTTGGGGCACCGACAACTGAAGTCATCTTAAAAGAATTGCGGCAACACGGCAAGCAAGTAAAAGATAAACTCGGCTACACAACGCGGACAAAGGAAGGCAAACTAGTTAAAACATCCATTTCCTTCATCCGAAATGATCGTGCAGAAGTGATCGGTTTTTTAGGGATTAACTTTGATATCACGGCCTTTTCAATGGTCAATCAAATTATTAAAGATTTTTCCTCCACGACGGATTTCGATCATGCCGATCATCATTCAAACGAATCATATGCAAAAAATATTGAAGAAGTCTTCGACCATTTAATCAACACGGCACTTATCGAGACAGGCGTTTCACTCCAGGAAATGTCGAGAGAAGATAAAATCCGGTTCGTTCAAAACTTAGAAGAAAAAGGAACTTTCCTCATTCAAGGTTCAACTGAACGAATCGCAAAGGTGCTTAGTGTATCGAAGCAAACCATTTATAATTACTTGGAGTAAATGAGCATCCACAATCCAATGCCCGAGAACTATACCTGTAACAACAAGGCTTGTTACAGGTATCTTTCCCTCAAGGGTGACTGAATTTTACAAACGACAGCAAAGAGAATGTGGAGAGAAAAGGGGGAAAAGAAATGACACGTATTGAAGATGTAAATGTAAACGCAAACATGTCTAAAGAAAAAAAATCTTTCACCGATAGACTGAAAATAATAGGCCCAGGGGCGATCATTACCGCATCCTTTATCGGACCTGGTACGGTCACGACCGCAACACGTGCAGGTGCTTCATTCGGATTTGCACTTTTGTGGGCAGTTCTCTTCTCTATTATCGCAACGATCGTTTTGCAAGAAATGACTGCGCGACTAGGGATCATCACTCGGAAAGGCCTCGGTGATGCAGTTCGGGAACAATTCACGAATCCGATCTTAAAATACGGTTCGATGTGGCTCGTCATGATTGCCATCAGTGTCGGTTGTGCAGCTTATATGGCTGGGGACTTGCTCGGTACTTCTCTCGGGATTACGACGCTAACGGGAGTTCCTTCGAATATTCTTGGTCCGATCATCGGGATTGTCATTCTATTTCTTGGTTTGAGCGGTAGTTACAAATTGATCGAACGCGTTATGATTACCCTTATCGTCGTTATGAGTTTTACATTCATTACAACAATGATCATCGCAAAACCTGATCTAGGTGAACTATTCAAAGGGGCATTTATTCCATCTATGCCTTCCGGTTCAATTATTATGGTTATCGCGCTTATCGGAACAACGGTTGTTCCTTACAACTTCTTCATGCATTCCACGATGGTGCAAGAACGTTGGAGTAAGCCTTCCGATCTAAAAGAAGCACGCTGGGATACAATCATCTCCATCAGTATTGGCGGTCTGATTACAGCAGCGATCCTAATCACTGCAGGTGCAATGATCAAAGGTATGGAAGTAACAAGTGCAGCGGATTTGTCCGTTCAACTTCAGCCAATATTAGGCGATTGGGCAAAGGTGTTCATGAGTCTTGGCTTGTTTGCGGCTGGGTTCTCTTCTGCGCTCGCATCACCACTTGGAGCAGCGATTACGGTAGGCAGCGTTTTGAAATGGGAAAACGGTATGAAGGACAAGCGATTTAAAGCTGTGTTCATTACGATTATGGTCATCGGGATCGTTTCGTCCGGTCTCGGATTCAACCCACTCGATGTGCTACTCTTCGCACAAGCTTTGAACGGTATTTTATTGCCAGTCATCGCGATCTTGTTATTAATTTTTATGAATAACAAAAAACGTCTCGGTGAGTATACGAACTCATTGAAAGCAAACATCTTCGGCGGCATCGTTGCCTTAATTTGTACAGGCCTTGGTCTTTACAGCTTGATTGATGCAATTAAAGCTTTCATGGGTGCCTAAGTATAACTACAAACAGAGTGCTAGATCCTAATGGATCTAGCACTCTGTTTTCGTTTATTCACTAGCAAGAGCTAACACTGTTTCATATAAGATTTCTGTACCTTTTCCACAGTCCTCTATTGAACTCCATTCAGCTGGATTGTGACTGATCCCGTCTTTGGAACGGATGAAAATCATCCCGATCGGGCAATAATCCTTGAACTGCATGCCATCATGTCCGGCACCGCTCGGCAATACGAAAGATTCAACATCCAATTTGTTACATGCCGCTTGAATAACGTTTTGAATCGATTCAGAACAAGGAACCGGTTCAACCCGCTGCATGGTTTCAAGCTTCAATTCGACAGCCCGTTTACGGCTTACTTCCAGCGCATGAGCTGTTATGCTTGCTTCAACCTGATCGCGGGTTTTTTCATCGATATCGCGAAGATCGAGCGTGAATGCCACTTCAGCCGGAATGACATTGACCCCGCCCGGTTTCACGGAAATCTGTCCGATCGTCGCAACGGCATTCGGATATTTTTTCGCTTCCGCTTCTATAAACTGCATCATTTCCGCTGCTGCCATGAGTGGATCTTTGCGGATCGCCATTGGTGTCGCACCCGCATGACCGGCTTCTCCGGCGATGGTCCATTTCATCCAAAGGGGACCAGCAATTCCTGAAACGATACCCACTGCAAGACCACGCTGTTCAAGTACCCGCCCCTGTTCAATATGCAACTCCACATACCCTTTAACGGAAGATGGATCTTTTGCCGCATCCTTATACTGCTCCGGATTGAGCCCGACTTCTTTCATCGCTTCTGCAATCGACACGCCATTCGCATCGCGGTGTTGCAACTCCTCGTTCGTTAATATGCCAGCAAGACCACGGCTACCGATCATTCCGAAACCGAAGCGGCTCCCTTCCTCATCCGTAAAGGCATACACTTCGATTGGATGATCATGCTGGATTTGCTGCTCATGCAAGGTTTGAACAACTTCGATGCCTGCGATGACGCCAAGTGCTCCGTCAAACCGCCCGCCATCTGGAACCGTATCGATATGCGAACCGATCAGAACAGCTGGTGCATCCTTACGCTGCCCTTCTTTTCGGCCAATCAGATTCCCGACAGCATCTTCTCGTACCGTCATCCCCGCCTCTTTCATGTAGGAAGCAACCAATGCTTTCGCTTCCCTCTCTTCTTCTGTAAAAGAGAAGCGGGTAATTCCGCCACTCACTTGTTTTCCAAACTCGCTTAGTTCCACTAAACGGTTCCACAATCGTTCTTGGTTGATCATCGACTCGCCTCCACTTTCGTTTGGTCCTCCTCTTTCATTTGAAATCGGAAATGACAGACGCCTTCTTTTAACACGTATTGATCATGGATCACTTCAAAATTCGGGTTGAACCCTTTTGCGATCGATGGGTCGATCATATGGCAGTACAAAATCCCGAAGTCTTCCATCCCATCTTTTTTCCACTGTTCTGCAAAGGCACATTTCGTGAACGTTTGTTCAATTTCAGTCGGATGGAATAGCGTTTCATATTCAAACAGGTCACTGCGGCCCATATCATAATTGGACAAGTAATGATCCATCGTATTCGGCTTCCCGACGGCAGCGGCACGGCGCGCGATGTCCCGGCCACGTTCCTCGCCGAATGCACCGACACTATCCATCATCGCTTTTTCCCCTTCTTCTTTGCCGTAACGCTCTACGATAGCTTTTGCAATTTGGGCAAATAGCTTCGCCATAATCGCAAACATCGTCCATGGCTCTTTGCCTGCTTGCTTTTGCGCTTCACTGTATGCAAGAAACGCTATCTCAATTTTACCATCATCAAACAGTTTGTCGAACGAAAATAGCATGTTTTCTGTTAACTGTCCATTCAATTCAGCAGATTGTTCATCGACTACCTGTTGAACCCCTGCCCGTATTCTAGCCTTTCCTTCTTCTCCAAATCGAGTTGTGACGATATCCACGATATGCGTCATCAGTTTAGCCGTAATGGTATACATCGTTACCGGTGTCAAGTTTGTTATTTCGCCCATGCGTATGCACTCCGTTCTGTATGGTTTACTTGCTCGAATGCTTGTGTTAAATCTTCAAGGATATCCTCTATGTCCTCAAGCCCCGCAGAAAGACGGATCAAGCCATCTGTAATGCCTGCCGCTTCCCTTTCCGCTTCAGGTATCGACGAATGCGTCATTGTTGCCGGATGCTGAACGAGCGTTTCCGGATCACCCAAGCTGAAAGAGATCATCGCTAATTGCAAAGCATCCAAGAAAGATTTTGCCGCCTCGCCTCCCCCTTTCACTTCAAAGGATACGATCCCGCCCATGCCGTTCATGTGCTTTTGCGCAATCTCATACTGTGGATGTGATTGGAGACCTGGATAATAGACTTTGTCTACCATCGGATGCGCCTCAAGAAAGGCTGCAATCTGTTCAGCATTGCTGCAATGCCGTTCCATTCTTACACTGAGTGTTTTCATCCCCCGTAAGATTAAAAATGCATCCCAAGCGCTCAATACTTGTCCTAAATCACCCATAATTTGTTGGCGCATGAACTGGATGCGTTCTGCATTCGCCACAATTGCGCCGGCTACGACATCCCCGTGCCCGTTCAAATATTTGGTCGCACTATGAATGACGATATCCACCCCTAAATCGAGCGGCTTTTGCAAGTAAGGTGACATAAACGTATTGTCCGCAATGAGCGGAATTTGATAGTGCTTCGTCACTTGCGCAATTGCTTCAATATCCAAAATGGTTAGCATCGGGTTGGATGGCGTTTCAATATAGACCGCTTTTGTATTTGGCTGCATCGCTTCAACAATGTTTTCTACATTTGTACAATCGACTAAACTGTACGTAATTCCACAGCGCGCTGCCAATGTCGTTAAAAAGTGGTACGTTCCGCCATATACATCTTTTGTAACAATGAGATGATCACCATTTTGTAATACGCTAAACAGCGCAGTAGAGATGGCTGCCATTCCCGATCCTACGCAGAGAGCTGCTTCACCATGCTCAAGTACCGCCATTTTCTCTTCCAACGCGCGCAGCGTCGAATTCCCATACCGCCCGTAATAAATGCCGTCCCTTTTCCCGGCTACTGTATCGGCAGCAGCCTCAAGATTTCCAAACGAATAGGCAACTGCCGGTACAATCGGCTGAGCGACAGCACCTGTCTTCCTCTCCGAAGCATGTTGATCATGGATAAGCGTCGTGCTCATCCCCCACCTTCTCATCATCTTCCAACCTCCTATGGTTCTTAATTCACTAATTATTCTTATCTCTATTATAAAATCTCTCTTTTACATAAATCAAATGAATAGTTATAATAAGAAGTATGAATAAAATTAATAGTTAAAGGTGAGTTAAATGTCACTAATCAAATTTGAGATTTTTAGAACCGTTATAGAATCGGGGACTCTTTCAAAAGCCGCAGAAACGCTGAAACTTACGCAATCTGCAGTGAGCCATGCCATCGCAAGCCTTGAAAATGAATTCGGCTTTACATTATTAATCCGAAATCGTTCAGGCGTCATTTTGACGGAAAACGGTTCAAACATGCTGGCTTATATGGAAGAAATGTTGAAGCTTAATGAACAAATGATGCAAGAAGCTGCCAAGATCAACGGAATTGAAACAGGCGTTGTCCGAATCGGAACGATTCCAAGCGTATCCATCCAATGGATTCCGTCGATTATTAAACAATTCCGAGAAGCGTTTCCACTCATCGACTTGAAGCTCTATGAAGGAAACTATGATGAAATCACCCAATGGATTATGGACGGTAAAATTGATTTCGGCTTTCTTTCACTACCTGCTTCCAAATCATTTGAGACGATTCCTATCAAAAATGATCCCTTGCATTGCATCGTGCCAGATTCACATCCGCTCTTTCATCACGATAAAATCCAGTTCAAAAGCCTGGATAAAGAACCATTTATCATGCCGAAGTCAACGATCGATAATGATGTGAGGAGGATCTTAAAAAAACACAACATAAACCCTCATGTACAATACGAAATCGCAGAAGATCAGGCAATCATTTCTATGGTACAAAATGGACTCGGTATCAGCATTCTGCCATCGATGATTTTATATCGCCTTCCTGTAAATGTCCGTGCCATCCCATTGGAAAGCAATGTCTATCGCTCCATAGGAATAGGAGCGACTTCGTTTACACATATTTCGCCAAGTACGAGAAAATTGGTGGAATTTATTCAAAAACAGTTTCAGGAATGAGCGCTTGATCGCTTATTGAAGAAATATCAGCGTTCGAAGCACAGTTATCAGCGTTCAACGGTCATTTATCAGCGCTTGCCACTCGTTTATCGGCGCTTAACGGTCACTTATCAGCAAAACATGACCTTTGGCCTATCTCATCCCCAAGAAAAAACCTTGATGGGAGCCGACTCTCATCAAGGTTTTTCCATCTTCACCTTCTATCAAGACGAAGAACCATTCCCTGTCATATACACCTCTTCAAATGGCTGAATGATGACAAACCCCTCACCTGAAAACTCCATCTGAATTGATTCTCCACTACCACGGCCAAGGAATGTTCTGAAACTGATATCTGTTCGGAATTCCGGTTCTAAGTGGCCGGACCAGGCGACGGTTGCATTCGGGTCCGTGATGACAGGTGCCCCTGGCCGGACGAGTAGCGTCAATGGTTCGAAATGTGTGGTGATCGCTACTTTGCCCTTGCCCCGTAACTTCACATTGAACAGTCCGCCAGACATCATGCCTGCCACTTTCCGCATCAATTTTATATCCCATTCAATACTTGGTTCAAATGCCAGCAAGTCATTGCCATTCACCGTGATTGACTCATTGTCCAAATCGAAAATGGTAATCTTTTTTCCTTGATCCGCCAAATACAAACGGCCATTGCCTGTCGCTTTCATTAATGAAGTACCTTCACCTGTGAATGCTTTTTTGAACATCATCCCCACCCCATGCTCAAGCATTCGCTCCCGCTCGAATTTAATATTTCCTGTATAGGAAACCATCGAACCGGTCTTCGCCCACACAAGGTCTGTTAAATTCACTTCTAAAATACGCGGTGTTTCCAACTCAAAATACTCGCTCTCCCGCTCATCCTGCTTCGTCTGTTTAATGAACTCGTTAATCGTATATTTCCCCATTCATAACTCCCCTTTCGCACACTCTAACTGCCTATACATACGTTGGAATCCAATAAAAGATTCAAACGATTAGTTTTCCACACCATTTTTTTGTGAAGTCGCAGAAATATCGGCGCCCAGTTCACAGTTATCGGCGGTCGCCCCTCATTTATCAGCGGTTACAGCCGATTTATCGGCGCTTATCCGTCAATTATCAGCGAAACATGACCTTCAACCTAGCACTCCCCAAAAATAAAACCTTGATGAAAGACTTCCCATCAAGGTTTTATTTCCATATTTCAATTATATTGCAGTTCTTCTTCCCAAGCAGGAAGCATTTTACTTAATTGCTTATCTTCACGGTAGCCAAGGACATATTCTGCCTGCATAATCGTATGAATTTCACGCGTCCCTTCGTAAATGACGGGCGCTTTCGAGTTGCGTAAGAAACGAGCAACTGGGTATTCATCCGAATAACCATATGCACCGTGGATTTGAAAGGCGTCATCCGCTGCTTTGTTGGCAAAATCACATGCCTGCCATTTCGCAAGTGAGGTCTCACGTGTGTTTCGTAAGCCTTTATTTTTCATTTCACCTGCACGGTAAACGAGAAGGCGGCTCATCTGATAACCCGCTTCCATATTAGCGATCATTTGCTGAACAAGTTGGTGTTTGCCAATCGCTTTGCCGAATGTTTCACGCTGATGGCAATATTTCACGCTTTCTTCCAGACAGCCCATGATCAATCCGACAGCCCCCGCTGCTACTGTAAAGCGTCCGCTATCGAGTGCAGACATCGCAATTTTGAATCCTTCCCCTTCTTTTCCAAGCAGATTCTCCGCCGGAATCCGCATATCTTCGAAGAATAATTCCCCGGTATTACCAGCGCGAATACCATATTTCCCTTTAATCGCTTTAGAAGAGAAGCCCGGTGTCGTCCGTTCAACGATGAACGCACTGATGCCAGAGTGTTTTTTCGATTTATCCGTATAGGCAAAAACGAGGAAATGGTCCGCGACATCGCAAAGTGAAATCCATGTTTTCTGCCCATTCAATACATAATGATCCCCGTCGCGCACCGCCGTTGTCGCCATCCCAGCAACATCCGATCCAGCACCCGGTTCCGTCAAGCCGAAAGCGCCAATTTTCTCGCCCTTCGCCTGCGGCACAAGATATTTCTGTTTCTGCTCTTCCGTCCCCCATTGCATGAGCGTCATCGAGTTCAACCCAATATGGACGGATACCGCCGTCCGGAATGCTGTATCCCCGCGTTCCAATTCTTCACATAGAATCGCTAGTGAATTATAATCCATCCCACTGCCGCCATATTGTTCAGGCACACAAACGCCCATAAACCCGAGATCCGCAAGCTTCTTCCAAATCGCTGGATCAAACCCGCCTTCCGAATCCCATTTCTGAATATGCGGCATGATTTCCTCATCCACAAATTGACGCGCCGTTTTTCTTAATAATTGTTGTTCCTCTGTAAATTCAAAGTTCATATCAACCACTCCTATTATTTGTTTTTTTCGAATAAGTTTCCGATGATTTCGTCGTTATGTTCTCCGGGACTTGGCGGGTGATGTTTTACGGCAACCGGTGTCCTTGATAGCTTTAATGGACTGCCGATCATTTTGATTGTCCCCGCCGTCGGATGTTCGTGTTCAATGAACATATTGCGCGCTTGAAGCTGTGCATCGTTTACGACTGCTTCCAAGTTCTGAATCGGTCCTGCTGGAATATTTTGCTCTCGGCATTTTTCGTACCAATAGGCAGTTGATTCGCTCAAAAACTCCTTTTGCAATAAAGGAACCAATTCCTCCCGATGCAATACGCGATCCGGATTCGTGAGAAAGCGCTTGTCATCCGCATACTGCGGTACGGTCAACACCGTACATAACGCTCTGAACTGGTGGTCATTCCCGACCGCAATGACCATCTCGCCGTCCGCCGTCCGGAATGTCTGATACGGTACGATGTTGGCATGCTCATTGCCAAGCGCCTTCGGGATCTTGCCTTCCATTAAATAATTGCTGCCGATATTCACAAGCGCACTCACTGCAGAGTCATACAGCGAAATATCGATTTTTTGCCCCTTTCCAGACTGAGCCCGTTCCACTAACGCCGCTTGGATCCCGATACAAGCGTATAAACCAGTCAATACATCCGTAATGGCGACACCTGATTTCTGCGGTCCCGATTGATCCGTCCCCGTAATACTCATCAACCCGCTCATCGCCTGGATAATAAAATCATAGCCGGGCACATGCCGATCCGGACCTGTCTCCCCGAATCCCGTAATCGAACAGTACACAATGCCAGGATTAATAGCTTCGAGCGAGGCATAACCCAGGCCGAACCGCTCCATCGTCCCCGTTTTAAAGTTATGGATGATGACATCACTTTCGCTAACAAGTTTTTTAATGATGTCAACGCCTTCAGCCGATTTCAAATCGACCGTGATCGCCTTTTTGTTACGATTAGCACTTAAATAATAAGCACTGACTCCATCTTTAAAAGGCGGTCCCCATTTACGCGTATCATCGCTTCCCCCCGGTCCTTCCACTTTGATCACTTCGGCACCTAAATCACCCAAAATCATCGTGCAGTATGGCCCCGCAAGCACTCGCGATAAGTCGAGAACCCGAATATTCTCTAAAGCTCCAGACACATTCCCACCCCTTTCTTCAAAGAACATAAAAAGCCAGTCCAAAGAGACTACAGGTCACCTGTTAGTCAAATTGAACTGGCTTGTATCTGTGTTGGATAACCCGGTAAGGCTTTTAACAGATTAGGCAGCAATAGCTATTCATTTCCCTTGTTGCAATCGATCATGTGTAATGAACGTTTGTACGTTTCAACATGATTCGTTACTTATCATTCTACTACAATCCTCTAATTTTGTAAATATTCAATTATCACTTCATAATTAATTCACGCCAATCGAAACAAATTGCGTCTCCAAATAGTCTTCAATTCCTTGTCTGCCGCCTTCCCTCCCGATCCCGCTTTCCTTCATGCCGCCGAACGGGGCTTGGACTGCTGTCGGAACGCCGTCATTCCAACCGACAATACCGTAGTTCAGTTGTTCAATCAGTTTTGTACCAGCTGATACACTTTCCGTATAGACATAAGCAGCCAGACCATATTGCGTATCGTTCGCGAATGCAACCGCTTCTTCGACCGTCTCTACTTTTTGAATAGGCGCAACTGGTCCGAATGTTTCTTCATGCATGACAACCATCTCCGGAGTAACGTTACAGAGTACAGTCGGCGCGTAGAAATTTCCTTTGGCATCGTCTAGCGGGGCTCCACCCGTTACGAGGGAAGCTCCTTTTGACAAAGCATCTTCTACATGATGAGCCACTTTTTCTAGACTCGCTTGATTGATGACCGGCCCGATTTGGACCGTTTCGTCGATGCCGTTTCCGACTTTCAATGCCTTGACGGCCGCCGCAAATTTATCGACGAAGGCATCGTGAATTCCAGCTTGTACGTAAATCCGATTGGTACAGATACAGGTTTGGCCGGCATTTCTGAAAGCCGAAGCGACGACACCCTCTACTGCCGCATCCAAATTGGCGTCATCGAGGACGATGAACGGGGCATGTCCGCCGAGCTCCAGTGATAATCGTTTCACTTGATCTGCACTTTGTCGGATTAACATTTTTCCGACTTCCGTCGATCCAGTGAACGTTACTTTCCGGACTTTTTCATTTTCCATAATCGCTTTCCCGATTTTGGACGAAGAACCTGTCACTAAATTGATAACGCCTTTTGGAAAGCCTGCTTTTTCACATAGCTCTACCAATTTGACGGCCGTCAAAGGACTCTCTCCGGATGGCTTAATGACGATAGTACAGCCAGCCGCCAATGCCGGTCCTATCTTCCTTGTTAGCATCGCTACCGGGAAATTCCACGGCGTGATCGCGGCCACGACACCTACAGGCTTCCGCCATACTTGTAATCGTTTGCCCGGTGTATGGGTAGGAATCGTTTCCCCGTAAACCCGTTTCCCTTCTTCCGCAAACCATTCCAAATAGGCCGCGGCAGACACAACTTCACCCCTAGACTCATTGATGGGTTTCCCCATTTCCAGTGTCATTGTTTTTGCCAATTCCTCTTGGTGCTCCAACATTAATGCATGCAGCCTTTTTAAATGCTCAGCCCTTTCGTAAGCCGTTGTTTGTGACCATGTTTGGAACGCCTCATAAGCAAACTCGATCGCTTCATTCGTTTCCGCTTCACCGCCATTCGGTACGCACCCGACAACTTCCCCATTTGCCGGATTGAGCACGCGCAATTCGGCCAGGTCTTCTCCGACCCATTTCCCGTTTAGATACATCAGCGACTGTTTTGTTTTCAACTCTTGTTTCATATGCACGACACTCCATTCTGAATGTAATTAGCCCCAGTGCGGAACCATTCTTTCTTCCAGCATTTCACGATATTGCTGCGTGGATTTCGGCAACACTATTTTCTGTTCATGATCAAATACAACTCCATATCTTCGAATCAAATCATACGAATCGATTGAGCCATTCAAATACAAGCTTTCCACCTTTTCGATATCCTCGCGCAACCACGCTTTCCGTTTTTTGCGGATTTTAGCCCTAGCAAGGATGGTCGCTTCTTGATCAATTTTAAAAAGGTCTATATCTCTATCGATTTCTTTAATGACTACACCATAGTCTTTTTCAGCTCGCTCAATGGAGACATATTCGTCAATCACGTCTTCCAGTACAGCCTCCGGATCTCTTTCCAAAGGATCTCCAAGACCACCGCCTCCTGCTGATGGTCTGACGAACGAATCCCCACTTTTCACTTTGACATTGGAAAAAATTGCACCGAGAAATTCCTGTTCAGCCGTTTCAGGATTTAACCAGGCTCCATGCGGAGAAGAAGGCAACCCACCGGAAATCCCCCATGTCACCGATCGGGAACGGTCGCAGCAATAAGACATAACGGTATCCGCAACAGCTGTCAGCGTTCCGCCTTTTTCAACCCCGCACCCACCCCGGTATTCTCCCGGCCCACCTGAGTCGGTTATAATTTCATGCTTCGTCGTGATAACCGGCGATAGCCTTTCCTGCCCTTCGCAAGGCTGGATACTTAACCCGACCCCGAATACAGGTGACATGGCATTGGCCCCGTCTCGTTTATTGCGTCCACCATGTCCGCCTGCCATCCAGTCATACCACATGAAGTAATCTTTTTGCTCTTCTCTCGTATCCCAACCGCCGATGAGTAAGTATTCCAAGTTAAAAGAACAGGCCAATGCTCTTTCCGGAATGATCGCGGACCATAATTCAAAACAGGCATTCATGATTTTTTCATAGGCACCTGAACAGAAACCTGTCACCGCAATTGGATAAGGAGCATTAACAACTGAATCTTCAGGCAAATGAACATGGACGACCCGGTAAAATCCAGAATTCAACGGAATATCCGGAAAAAATGTTTTGGTACCCGCATACGCCGCGGATAGCGATGCCCCAAAACCTGCATTCAAGAAACAACCGATATAGGCGTGTGATCCACTTAGATCATAAAATACTTCATCATTTTTGATGGTCATTTTCACATGGATAGGAATCAATCCATCCCCGATTTCCGGGTCCATATCAATATAATCCGTCGTTTCCCAGGTCCCATCCGGCAACCCTTTTATATGCGTTCTTGTTAGGCGTTCCACATACTCTTGCACTTCATCGAAAGCGGTTAAAACCGTTTCAATTCCATACTTGCTAATTAATGCTGCCAGCTGTGTCTCCCCTACTTTGGTCGCTTCGACTTGTGAACGAAGATCCCCAAGCCGTTCTTCAGGCACACGCATATTGGCCACCAGCATATTTGCTACGTCCTCTAAGTAAACGCCTTTACTATAAATCCGCAGCGGTGGAATCCGCAGACCTTCCCCAAAATGGTCTTTCGACTTAATATCGAATGATCCGGGAACGGAACCGCCCATATCCGCCCAATGCCCATTCACTTGCATGAAGGCAATGACTTTTCCATCATGAAAGACAGGCTTAATGACTCGTGTATCATTGAAATGCGTACCACCCCGATAAGGATCGTTGATTAAAAATACATCACCGGGATGAATATCATCTTTAAAGTCTTCGATAATCGCTTTGGCGGTTAAATGCAATGTACCAACATGGACAGAAATATCTTGTGTCCCCTGCATGACCGTATTTCCTTCTGCATCACAAATAGCCGAACTGAAGTCGCGGTTATAAATAACAAACGAATAGCATGTTCTGAGGATTTGTTCCGACATCTGATCCACTAAATTCACAAACGCATTTTTCAACACTTCGAATGTCACTGGATCCAGTTTACTTTGAAAGATTGGTTGAGTTGAAGTTGTCGACATGCTCATTCCCCCTTATGATTTCGTGTATTGAATGATGATGTTCCGATACTCGTCCGTTTTCGCCGTAAATTGCGGTGGAATGACAATGGTCGAATCGAGCTGGTTAATAATTGCCGGCCCTTCCAATTCCACTCCCGTCGGCAAGTCCGAACGGCGATAGACGGAAGTCTGCACAAAACCATCGGACTCTTCGAAATAGACAGGGCGTTCTTCGATAAATGCGGATTCCAATGTCCCTTGTACAATTTTCTTCGGCAGTTCCGGTTTTTCCACGACGCCGATGGCAGCTACACGAAGGCCATAAATCTCTACATTTTGATCGGCATCGGAAAATGCAAATTCGCGTTCATGCTCCCTGTGGAACTGGAAAAGCGCATCGTCCATCGACTTCAATTCCCGACCGATTGTGATCGCTAACGATCTCCATTGCCCCGCATATCTCATATCGACGTAACGGATGAAGTTCATGTCCTCTTGGGCGATCCCTTCTTCTTCCAATAGTGCTTTCCCCTCTTTTTCCATTGAAGAAAATTCTGCTTCCAGCGCTTCTAATGACATGCTTTTCGCATCTGCTAAAAATGTCTTTGTAATATCATGTTGAACGTCAACCATCAAACAGCCCATAGCAGCCGCCACTCCCGAATAAGGTGGAATGATTACATTCGGAATATCCATCTCTTTCGCCAAATAGGCACTGTGCAATCCACTTGCCCCACCGAAGGCAACGAGTGCAAAATCACGGGGATCATAGCCCCTACGTACTGAGATTAGACGAAGCGCATCACACATATTTGCATTGGCCACTTTCAAGATGGAATTGGCCGCTTCCGCTACTTCAAGATGGAACGGTTGACCGATACGTTTGGAAACTGCTGTTAAAGAAGCTTCCTTATCCAAGTGCATCAGTCCATCCAACAACTTCGTATCCAATCTTCCAAGCACTAAATTGGCATCCGTATTTGTCGGCTCTGTGCCGCCAAGTCCATAACAAGCGGGACCCGGTTCAGCTCCCGCACTCTGCGGCCCATTCCGTAAAGAACCACCTTCGTCGATCCAGGAAATACTGCCCCCGCCAGCCCCGATCGTCAAGATTTCAATACTCGGAAACCCGATCGGATAGCCATATTCGATAGACCAATCTTTCGTGATCCTCAATTCTCCCTCATACATCAAGGAGATATCCGTACTCGTCCCACCCATGTCAAATCCGATGGCATTTTTATAACCGCATAATCCCGCAATGTATTTACTCGCAATCGCTCCGGCGGCAATTCCCGAACTCGCAAGTCTAGCAGCATAACGCGGTACTGTTTCCGATGTCATGACACCGCCGCCTGAGTGCAGGACTAGGATATCGCCTTCATACCCTACCGCTTTCATTTCGCCTTCCAGTTTTTTAATATAGTTGCTCACAGTCGGTCCAAGAACTGCATTGACAATGGTCGTACTCATCCGATCCGTCTCAAAGATTTCAGGCAAGATGTCGTTGGAGGCACAAATATAAACATCACCAAGTTCTTCCTGCAGGATTTCCTTTACTTTGGCTTCGTTTTCACCATTGACATACGCGTTAATAAAACAGACGGCAACTGATTCGACACCACGTTTTTTCAACTTCGCCCCTAAAGCACGCACTTCTTCCACATCAATCTCTTCCAAGACATTCCCCGCATAATCGATTCGTTCTGTCACTTCAAAACGATCGCGGCGTTTAATATACGGCGGTGCGACATCATTGTACGCATCCCACAAATCCAGCCTTGTCCCATCACGGATTTCAATGACATCCCGGAATCCTTTCGTTGTGACAAGCGCTGTCTTCGGTAATTTCCTCTCAATCAAAGCGTTCGTTCCAACGGTCGTCCCATGGGAAAATTGCATAATATCTTCCCCGGATATCCCGGTCTTTTTTATACCTTCGAGTATCCCTACTTCAGGCTCTTTCGGAGTGGAGGATACTTTCGTGATCGCAATTTCTTTCCTTTTTTCATCAAACACAAACACATCCGTGAACGTCCCGCCTACATCGACTGCAAAACGATAATCTGTCAATAGATTCCTCTCCCTTTTCGGCCTATTCACACTGCAAATTATTTACGAGAAAAAGAAGTTAGAACTCAATTCTCTTTCTAACTTCTTTTTCAACCTCATCTATCAGCTATACATTTCGCCCACCTTATCACGATCCTTGATATCCTTTTCAGATAGGATATCCTCTTCTTGAAGGACCCGCTCCACCTCTGCATCCAAATGCGCATTGGCATTCGCCGCTCCGTATTTGCTGATCGACGTTTTATAGAAGACCGCTCCCAATAGGACCCATACAAAGATGATCACCCACTCATACGGCCAAATAAGCGCTGATGGCATCCCCGGCATGTACAGGATGGCCATCCCTACAGACATGACTAAGGCAATCCAGCCGATTGTCGTACCTCCCCGCACACGGAATGGCCGCCGCAACTGCGGCCGCTTTTTCCGAAGTATGATAAATGACAAAGCGACCATCAGCCAAGCGACGACCAATGCCAATCCACCTGCATCCACAAGCCAAACGAGAGCTGGTCTTCCGAACAATGGCGCTGCAGTCGTCAAAACCGCAATCAACAAAATCGCCCTATGCGGCGTCTTGTATTTCGGGTGCAACTCTCCAAGCGACTTCGGTAGCATTCCCGCCTTCGCCAGCGCGTAAATTGCACGGCTCCCGCCTACGTAGAAACCGACCCAGCTTGATAATATCCCTCCGATCCCCCCTAGCACGAGGATATTCCCCATCATCTTACTGCCTCCGAAAGCTTTTGCCATCGCATCCGCCGTCACCAATGTAGAACCCGAAATTTCCGAAGGCGTCATAACCATGGAAACACCAAAGATAATCAGGACATACCAAGCAACTGCCATCAGAACGGAAAACACCAATAATTGACCGATCCGCTTACGAGGCAAATTGATTTCTTCTGCCGCTTGCGGAATGACATCAAATCCGACAAACATGAAAGGTGTCATGATCAGCACAATCATCAAGCCCGCCATGCCACTTCCGAAAAGAGGCTGCAAATTTCCAACGTTTCCGGCCACCGAGCTTCCTGTAATCAACAACACACCTGAAACGATGATCAATAACGTCAGAATTGTCATGACGATACTTGTTAGCTTCATACCTCGGTAATTGATCCAAGCAATCAGGATAGAGCCCGCAATCCCGACGCCCGCCCAAGTGGCCGTCACATCCCAGCCTGCAATCGTATACATATACCCCTTCCCATATCCCGGGAACAAATAATCAAAAACGGTCGGAAGCGCAACTGCTTCAAACGCAACAACGGAAACATATCCAAGGATAATCGCCCATGTCAGAATAAAAGAAGGTAATCGTCCCATTGCGGTGTAGCCATAAAATAACTCCCCTCCCGCTAATGGAAGGGCTGAAGCCAATTCTGCATACGTTAATCCGACAAAGACAACAAGTAACCCACCTATGAGGAATGCGAGAATTGCTCCGAGCGAACCAGCTTCCATGATCCATAGTCCCGCAGTGACGACCCAGCCCCAACCAATCATCGCTCCGAATGCAAGTGCAAGCACATCCCGATTCCCTAAAACTTTCAATAGCTTCTGATCTTCCACTCGATCCCCCCCAGTCCACACTCATTCTAGTTCTAGAATTACCTGTTTATGAAAGTTTTACCGATTGGCTTTCCAGCTCCTGCTGAACAGCCAGCACAGATTGACGTAATCTTTCAATGAGGGTATCGATCTGCTCTTTGTTAATGATGAGCGGCGGTGAGAAACAGACAATGTCTGTCCCGTCGTAAGTGACTCCTCGGCAGATGACTCCCCGTTCATGCAATGCTTCAATCATTCTTGACGTCACTTTCAAATCGGGTGAAAATCGAGTATTCGTTGCGGGATCTTGGACAAATTCAATTGCTCCAAGCAATCCGACTGTACGGACATCTCCAACAATCACGCTCTCTTCTTTAATCGATTGAAGACCTTTCAACAATTCTTCCCCCATAAGACGGGAATTTTCTACCAGCCCTTCGTTCTCCAAAATCTCAATATTTTTCAACGCAACAGCCGCACCTGTCGCATGTCCGCTATACGTAAATCCATGGAATAAGACACCTTGCGATTTCTCTTTCAGCACTTCATGGATTTGATCCGAGACGATCACGCCACCAAGTGGGAAATATCCGCTCGTAACCCCTTTAGCAAAGGACATTAAATCCGGTTCAACAGCCCAGTTTTCAATACCGAACATCGTTCCCGTCCGTCCGAAACCAGTGATCACTTCATCTGCCATAAACAAAATACCGTATTCGTCACAAAGCTTACGCACCTCTTTAAAATAATCGCTTGGTGGAATCAGGACACCGCCGGCTCCTTGCACCGGTTCCGCCATAAAGGCGGCTACCGTCTCCGGTCCTTCTGCTTCAATAACTTCCCGAATCGATTGGATCGACGCAGTTGTTCCGATTTCATATGGTGTTTTTGCGTGGGCAAAGCCCGTCAGCATATGCCCTGCCATATCCCAAAATTGAGGGATACCAGTTGCACTTGTCGCACCCGCAGTCACGCCATGATAGCCACGGCTCAGCGAAATGATTTTATTGCGCTCAGGCTGACCTTGAATTTTCCAATAGTGCCGGATTAGTTTGATAGCGGAATCATTGGATTCGGAACCTCCTGACGTGAAAAACACCGCATTCAAGCTGGGAGGTGCAAGATCAGCAATTTTTTTAGCTAAACGAATTGCGGGCTCATTGCTGAATGTCGAAAAAGTAGAATTAAAAGCAAGTTGCTCCATTTGTTCCTTTGCCGCTTCCGCAATCTCTTTGCGACCATGTCCGATGTTGACATTCCAAAGTGACGACATCGCATCTATGAAAGCGTTTCCTTCCTTGTCCGTCAAATAGATGCCATCGCCTTTTTCAACAATGAGCTTTGGCCCTTTTTCCTGCTGTTCCATAATAGAAGTCGTCGGGTGAATAAAGTGCTTTTTGTCCAATTCAATTAGTTCTTTCATGTTATTTCCTCCTCGTTTGTTTGTAATTATTTTTGGGCATTAAAATAGCCAGCTCAAAAAAAGATTACGGTTAGCCGTAAATCCATTTGAACTGGCTTTTACCTGCGAAGAAAAATCGGGATTCGATTTTCGACAGGTTAGGCAGCATTGTCTGATTTCCATCTTCATCATGCTCCGGCGGATGTCACAGATTTTGAATCTAGCTTTGCTCGACTCAAAATCTGGACGCAATTACGCCAAGGCGTAATTTTTTGGCTTCAACATGACTCATTGCTAATACTTTACCCCACATGCCGATAATTGTAAATATTAAAAATTGTCGAACGATGTAGTTTTGCAAAGTTATTTTCGACATTCACAAAAAATTTGTGGAATTCCTTTTCCTCTTATTCAAACGGCCATTCCGGAAGCATATAGCTCAACGGCTTATCTTCCCGATACCCGAGGACATATTCCGCTTGCATAATTGTATGGATTTCGCGCGTCCCTTCGTAAATGACGGGCGCTTTCGAATTACGTAGGAAACGCGCGACCGGGTATTCGTCCGAATAGCCGTAAGCGCCATGGATTTGGAAGGCATCGTCCGCCGCTTTGTTGGCAAAATCGCATGCTTGCCATTTCGCAAGTGAGGTCTGGCGCGTGTTGCGTACCCCTTTGTTTTTCATTTCGCCTGCGCGGTAGACGAGAAGGCGGCTCATTTGGTAGCCCGCTTCCATATTGGCGATCATTTGTTGAACGAGTTGGTGTTTACCGATCGCTTTGCCAAATGTTTCGCGCTGATGGCAGTATTTCACGCTTTCCTCGAGGCAGCCCATGATCAATCCGACGGCTCCCGCTGCTACGGTGAAGCGACCATTATCAAGCGCGGACATCGCAATTTTGAATCCTTCCCCTTCTTTCCCAAGCAGATTCTCCGCCGGAATCCGCATATCTTCGAAGAACAGTTCTCCGGTATTGCCGGCGCGAATACCGTATTTCCCTTTGATCGCTTTGGAGGAGAAGCCCGGTGTCGTCCGTTCGACGATGAATGCACTGATTCCATGATGTTTTTTTGATTTATCCGTATAGGCGAAAACGAGGAAATGGTCCGCGACATCGCAAAGCGAAATCCACGTTTTCTGGCCATTCAATATATAATGAGCCCCGTCGCGTACCGCCGTCGTCGCCATCCCCGCAACATCCGATCCAGCGCCTGGTTCCGTCAAGCCGAAAGCGCCGATTTTCTCACCTTTCGCTTGTGGAATCAAATACTTCTGCTTCTGTTCTTCCGTCCCCCATTGCAAAAGCGTCATCGAATTCAAACCGATATGCACCGATACCGCCGTACGGAATGCCGTATCGCCGCGCTCCAACTCCTCACACAGAATCGCGAGCGAATTATAGTCCATGCCGCTGCCGCTGTATTTTTCTGGTATGCAAACGCCCATGAAACCAAGATCCGCAAGCTTCTTCCAAATCGCTGGGTCGAAGCCGCCTTCTGTATCCCATTTCTGGATATGCGGCATAATTTCTGAATCGACAAATTGACGAGCCGTTTTTCTCAACATCTGCTGTTCTTCGGTAAAACTGAAATCCATGCCATTTCCTCCTCCATTAAGCCGATGAGTCTCTCGTCTCCACATGCTCTACAATGACGACACCACGCTTTTTCATCTCCTGCATATACAATTCCCCCGGCACGATCTGTTCCGGTGGATGGACGCCGCGTTTTGTAATCGTGCCATTGCCGATCATTTGCGCAACGACTGAAAGGGTATTGGCAGTAGCACGCGCCATCGCCGTTTCATTGACTGTCTGATCTTTTTCTGTAATCAAATCATATTCATAGGTGACTGGGTTCCCTTTTTTAACACCGCTGACGATAACCCGAAGTAAAACGACATCCGCCTTGTCGCCAAGACGTAGCTGTGGCGATAAAAGCTCACGCATGATGTCACGAATTTTTATCGGTTTACCGTCTATCATCACTACCTTATTCCGTGACAATAAACCGAGATCGACGAGCAACTGGAATTTTTCCGCATGCCCTTTATAACGAATTGTCTTGTATTCGAGTGTTTCAACATTCGGGAACGATTTTGTCAAGGTCGATGTGCCGCCCGAAGTATGAAACGCTTCCAATTCGCCGTACTGTTCAAAATAGATCGACTCCACTTCGGACAAGGACGGGACTTCCAACAACTGGCCGTTCCGGATGACATGGGAAGGGTCCGTGTAATGATCGAACACCCCTTCTAACGAAAAGACGACATTATAGTTTAGCGGCGGTTCCGGTGTCACCGGAATCCCTCCAACATACAATTTGATCGTCATCACTTGATCAAGTTTCCCTGCTCCATACCCCGTCAAAATATTGATCATCCCCGGCGCAACGCCTAAGTCCGGAATGATCGTAATCCCTTTCGCCTTCGCTTGGTCTGCCAACGCAAGTACCGCATCCGTCGCCCCTCCGATATGACCTCCCAAATCGATGGCATGAACACCGATATCTACAGCAGTTCGTGCCACTTTTTCATTGAATGTATAGAACAACGCATTGATGACGACATCTCCAAGTCTCATCACATCGCGTAATTGCACATCATTTTGCGCGTCCAACCGCAAAATATCGAGTTTATCGGAATTGAGTTCTTCCGCGAAATCCTCTGCCTGCCGGACGTTCAAGTCCGCCAAATAGACTTTGTCGACTTCTTCGCTTTTCACAAGATCGCGGGCAGCCTCTTTCCCCATCAATCCTGCGCCAAGTATGACAACTTTCATATCCTCAGCCCCTTACATCGCGAGTTAGTCCGTGTCGATTTGTGCCCGTTGCAATTTACCGCTATAATCCACGTAAATACTCTTCCATTCCGTAAAGACATCCAATGCCGCAACACCCGAATCCCGATGACCATTCCCCGTTCCTTTCGTCCCACCGAACGGCAGATGGATTTCAGCCCCCGTCGTTCCCGCATTGACATAGACGATGCCCGTATCCAAATCTCGCTGCGCCCGGAATACTTTATTGACATCACGCGAGAAAATAGAACTCGAAAGTCCATATTTCACACTGTTATTAACGTCAATCGCCTCATCCAAATCAGCCACTTCAATGAGTGAGACGACCGGGCCGAAGATCTCTTCTTGCGCAAGACGACTATCCCATTTCACATCAGTGAATAAAGTCGGTGCAACATAATGGCCTTTCGCAAGCGCCCCCTCCCTCAATAGTTGGCCTCCCACCAGCAGTTTCGCCCCTTCTTCTGTACCAATGCGGATATAACTCTGAATCTTCTCCAGCGCTTGTTGATTGATCACCGGGCCTACTTTCACCGATTCATCCAGCCCATCGCCGATTGTCAAACCTTCCATCGCTTCTACCAGCTTTTGTTCAAGTTCCTTTTTCACGTCTTTATGGACAATGACACGGCTGCATGCTGTACAGCGTTGCCCAGCCGTTCCGAATGCGCTCCACAGAATCCCTTCCACTGCAAGATCGATATCGGCATCCTCCATGACGATGACCGCATTTTTCCCGCCCATTTCCAGTGACACTTTCTTCAGATGGCGTCCGCCCAGTTCCGCAACATGACGACCCGTTTCCGTCGACCCGGTGAACGAAATGACACGGACGTCCGGATGCTCGATCATCGCCGTTCCCACCTCAGATCCAGATCCAAAAACAATATTTGCCACGCCACGTGGTATGCCCACTTCGTCAAAGATCAATGCCATTTCATACGCCATCATCGGTGTTTCTGTTGCCGGTTTCCAGACGAACGTATTGCCCGCGACAATCGCCGGGAAAGATTTCCACGTGGCAATCGCTACCGGGAAATTCCAAGGGGTGATTAATCCAACAACCCCGATCGGTGCACGGACACTCATCGCAAACTTATCCTGCAATTCGGATGGGACTGTTTCCCCGAATAAGCGCCGCCCTTCCCCTGCCATATAAAATGCCATATCGATCCCTTCTTGGACTTCGCCACGCGCCTCCTCGATTACTTTCCCCATTTCCTTCGTCAACACTTGTGCTAAATGTTCTTTCCTTTCTTTCATGACACGACCGATTTCATATAAAAAGTCTGCGCGCTTCGGTGCGGGGACGAGCGCCCAATTTTTCTGCGCCTTTTTGGCTGCTTGCACCGCAAGGTCCACATCTTCCTTTGTCGACAACCTCACTTCTGCCAGCTGTTCGCCGTTCGCCGGATTGATCACTGCCGTGTAGTCTGCGCCTTCAGTACTTTGCCACGTACCTCCGATATAGTTGTTCAGTTGCATTGCTCCGTCTCCCTTCTAAAAGCATCATTTTTCCGAAAATTCCTTTACTAAATAATTCGACATTTCATACGAAATTCCTTTCCCTCTCCTTAAGTATATGTATCTCACTGTTTGCCAATGATAGCTCTTTCCAGACAGGACAAAAGCGCAGGGCGCCTGCTTAGACGATCAAAAAGCCTTGGAAAGACAATCGCTTCCCAAGGCTTTTTCAATCAGTTACGCCCCGGCGTAATTGATCTGATCTATTATTTTTCATTTTCCTCCGACTGCGCAAACGATTTTTCGCGAGTCGGTTGTGTCACACGTTTCACAAAAAACGTTAACACCAACGCAACTAGCGCGACGATTGTCGAAATGAAAAACGAGAATTGAATGCCGTCCAACATCGCTTGTGCACCAAGTTGCTCTTGCAATTTCGCGAGCCCCTCGGCAGTTGTCGGGGCGTTGCCAGACGCTTGCGCTTCCGCAAAAAGATTCGCACCCGCCGATTCCATCCGCTTTGTCATAATCGTCAACAACACCGCAGATCCGATTGCACCGGAAACTTGTTGTAACGTGTTATTCATAGCCGTTCCGTGCGGATTTGAAACCATCGGCAACTGATTTAACCCATTCGTCATGACAGGCATCATAACCATTGAAATCCCGAACATCCGAATCGTATAAATGAACATGATATAGTAGTAACCGGAATCCATACCGAGCTTACTCAAATAGTATGTCGAAACGGTTGTGATGACTAGACCCACAATCGCTAACATCTTCGGTCCGTATTTATCGAACAGTCTTCCCGTAATCGGCGACATGATTCCCATGACGATTGCACCTGGAAGCATCAAGATGCCTGAATGAAATGGTGAAATCTCTCGAATCGTTTGGACATAAAGCGGCGTCAAAATCATTCCAGAAAACATGGCAATGGATAGGACGATCGAAATAGCCGATGATAAGGCGAACATCGGGTACTTATAAATTCTGAAGTCGAGCATCGGATCGTCCATGAGCAATTGACGAACAATGAATAGAACAAGCCCAACCGCACCCGCAATGATCGTCCCATAAACGAGTGGGTCTCCCCAGCCCATATCCCCTGCCGAACTGAACCCGTAAAGAAGACCGCCAAAACCAATACTTGATAAAACAAGGGATAAGAAATCCAATTTCATATCACGGTTCGGAGTAATATTTCGCAGTTTGAAAAACGCGTAGACAAGTGTCAAAATCGCAAATGGTAAAATAATACCGAAAAGGGTACGCCATGTATAATGTTCAACAATCCAACCGGATAGCGTCGGCCCGATTGCCGGCGCTGTAATCATAACGAGCCCAAAAACGCCCATTGCAGTTCCACGGCGTTCAATTGGAAATGCCACCAGCATGATGTTCATCAGTAAGGGCATCATCATAGCAGATCCTGATGCCTGAATCATCCGGGCTGCAACGAGCACCCCAAATGATGGCGCCAACATCGCAAGAAGCGTCCCAACAGTGAAAAGCGACATGGCTGTGATGAACAACTTCCTATTTGTAAACTTCTGTACGAAGAACGCACTAGCTGGGATTAAGATACCATTGACCAACATATACCCTGTCGTCAACCATTGCACCACCGATGGCTTCACAGAAAACTCATCCATAATCGTCGGCAAAGCAACGTTCAATAATGTATTATTCAAAAAAGCTACGAATGCGCCGATAAACAAAATCGCAATCATCCCATATGGCGGCTTTTCGTGCATTTGTTTCATATCCATCTAATTCCCCCATTCAACTGTCCTTCGCGTAGCTGACAGTTTAAAGTTTGAACCTCTTGTTCACTACTTGAAACATTTTATACTCATGGTATAAAAAATGCAAACAAAAAATTTCCCACCTCTATATTTATTGATTTCACCCACTTTCAAGGATAAAATAGAAGTAGACTATGAGTACAAGGGTGATTATGTGAACGAACGGAAAAGACAGGTTTTATTGACAGCGCAGCGAATTTTTATAGAGAAAGGGTTTGCTTCTACGTCTGTTCAAGATATTTTGGATGAATCCGGCATTTCCAAAGGTACGTTCTATAATTACTTCACTTCCAAAAACGAATGCTTGATGGCAATATTAGATCACGGATGGGATGAAGCTGAAGTGAGAAGACGTGAACTGCTGATCGGCCAAGACCGAACAGACAAAAACGTCTTAGCGAAGCAAATCATCGTTAGAATGCAGGTCAATCACGAAAAAAATTTGTTACCCATTTTCGAATCGATTTTTCATTCCAATGACCCTGAGCTTAGGGCTTTTGTAAAGAAAATGCTGTTAGTTGAGTTTACATGGCTAGCAGACAGATTTGTGGATATATACGGGAAAGAGGCCGAGCCTTATGCCGCTGATTGCGCAGTCCTCCTCATTGGCATGCTTCACCAAATGTTGCGTCTTCGCTCCCGCCATGCTGAAAAAGAAATAGATGTCGAAGCACTTGTGCAATACGTCATCCGAAGAATCGACTCCATCGTTCCCGATATGATTCAGTCAAAAGATGCACTATTGGAGAATGGAATTTTCTTCGAATTAGGTGCTCCCAAAAAAGAACAATCTATCTCTAAAGAGGAACTGTTGGAAAAGCTTTCGGGATTTCTTGCGTTACTCGATGACGATGGACAGCCTGTTAACAAACAGTATGTCCAATTTCTGTTGGATGAATTACGTTCAGAAAACCCACGCATCTTTGTTTTAGAATCCGTTGTCCAATCGTTTCGCAAAGCTTTTGTCGGGACTTCACACGCACCGGAAGCCCATGAACTAGCTAATGATGTCTGGCATCAGATGGACGCCATTCGAAAAGAAGAAACATCCAAGTAATTCGTTGAAACTTTCTGAGTACGCATCCGTATGTTTAACTAGCAAACAATCAAGGGAGGAATTCGATGAACAACCACGAGATCGATTACAAACTGTATGGGGATGATATGCAATTCGTCGAGGTGGAACTTGATCCGCAGGAGACCGTTGTCGCGGAAGCAGGCGCTCTAATGATGATGGAAGACGGCATTGAAATGGAGACAATTTTCGGTGACGGATCCGGATCTTCCGGGGGCGGAATCATGGGCAAACTGATGGGAGCGGGTAAACGGATTCTAACTGGGGAAAGTCTCTTCATGACAACCTTTACGAATACCGGATCTGGGAAGAAGCACGTCTCATTTGCTTCACCGTATCCTGGGAAAATCATTCCGATGGATCTCAGTGAACATGACGGGAAAATCATCTGTCAAAAAGATGCATTCCTTGCCGCCGCAAAAGGCGTATCCGTCGGCATCGAATTCCAACGTAAAATCGGCACGGGATTCTTTGGCGGTGAAGGGTTTATCATGCAAAAACTGGAAGGGGACGGCATGACTTTCATCCACGCAGGTGGGACGATTGTCGAGAAAAAACTGCTGCCCGGCGAAACATTACGCGTCGATACCGGATGCCTTGTCGCCATGACACGTGACGTCGATTACAACATCGAAATGGTCAAAGGCGTCAAAACAGCATTATTCGGCGGCGAAGGACTGTTTTTCGCAACGCTCCGCGGTCCTGGAACCGTTTGGATTCAATCATTGCCATTTTCAAGACTCGCAAGCCGCGTATTCGCAGCAGCCCCGCAAACACCTGGTGGTAAATCCGTCGGTGAAGGCAGCGTAACCGGAGGACTGTTCGACTTGCTTGGCGGGAAAAACTAAATTCGATATAAGCACAAACTAGGGATGTCCCGTCAGTCGTTTTGTCATCGACTTGCGGGACATCCCCTATTTGTGGTTCCCATTCACAAAAAAATTTCAAAGAAAAAGGTTCAAAGCCCCGCTCCAATCGAGTCTTTCAAACCTAATGAATGAATTAACTTTTTAAATTCTTTGAGCTTGAGCTATACTTTTTTCCTCAGATGTTTTTTTTGCCTTTACGACAGAAGAGTATTTTTCTTGGACTAGCATAATAGAAATCGCAGCGATTATACCCGGAATTGCAAATGCAAGAAAGTTCATATTGATAGGTAGATTCATGGTTAAAAGCATTCCCCCCATGATAGGTCCTGCTATCCCACCTAATCGTCCGATTCCTAAAGACCAACCGATCCCACTTGAACGCATATCGCTTGGATAATACTGAGAGACATAGGCATTCGCGATAATTTGCGTACCAATCGTTGCTGCTCCTGCTATGGCAACCAGAATGAGTAAAACAATCATGTTCGCTTTAAATCCTAGTAGAAATAGTGATAGAGCGGCTAAAAGATAAAATAAAATTAACACACTTTTCGGGTTCCATTTATCCGCCAACCACCCTCCTCCAATTGCACCAAAGATTGCACCGAAGTTTAGAACAAATAAGAATACCAGACTTGATTCTAAACCATATCCAGCACTTTCCATAAATTTCGGCAACCATGTATTAATGCCATAAATCATTAATAGACACATAAAGAAGGAGATCCAAAGCAAGACAGTACTCAAGGCACGACCTTTGGTAAATAGCTTGATGACAGGACTCCCTTTTTCTTCATGTTTGGAGATTTCCAGCTGACTTTCTTCATGTAACACAAAGCCCGGTTTGACTTTAGCCAATAATTCTTCCACCGTTTTTGATTGATTCTTTATCATTAACATTTCCGGTGACTCCGGTAATGATTTATACATAAATGGAAGAGCCAATAAAGGAAGCCCTCCTACGAAAAATACGGATTGCCATCCAAAGTTCGGGATAAGAAAAATAGCAAGACCTGCCGCAAGCATCCCCCCAACAGAATATCCACTGAACATAACGGAGACAAGCGTACTTTTCAAGTGTTTCGGTGAATACTCAGACATGAGAGCAATCGCATTAGGCATGACACCGCCTAATCCGAGTCCTGCAATAAAACGATATGCCCCAAATTCAGTCACACTGTCGGCAAAACCGATTAAAAAAGTGAAAAGGCTAAACAAAGCTACACAAAACAGAATAACATTTTTCCTACCCAATTTGTCTGCTAAAGGACCAAAGATCAGAGCTCCAAGCATCATGCCAATTAACGCGTAACTTCCCAATGTCCCTGCTTGATTTGCTGTCAAAGACCATTCATTCATTAAGACTGGAACGACAGATCCGAAAACGACTAAATCATATGCGTCAAATACGATACAAAAAGCACACCAAAAGAGCACTTTTGCATGAAAACGATTAAACTTTGATTCGTCAATTACTTGTCCCACATTAACAGAGTTCATAAGATTCTCCTTTTCTTTTTAAACATGTCATTAAAGCGTTCATGATAAAAGATAGCGCTTTCAAATCTAGCAATATTTATTCTCTAATCATCCGAACAAAAACACTCCAAAAAGAAGAAATATTCAAACAAAAACATCTTTATCCCCCCTCGTAAATTTTGTCATAGATTTTCTCCATTTTACTTACACATCACGATCACTAAGCCTCACACTTTAATAAATACCATGCGTTTTGCTTATTGTGAAGCACCTGCTTTTTCTTTAAAACACGAAGCTTTTTTGAAACAATTGATTTAAACTGTTTCGTTTCTAATAATGGATTCTTCATATGAAGATGATGGCAGTGGTTTATGATTTTCTTTGCACTAGCTCCCGGGTGCTTCTCCAAATAATGAATGACGGTCTCCTCAATATTCATTATTTTTCACCTCATCAATTCTTTTAATTTACTTATTTAACCGCATAAAATTCATCAGGAATGGATGCAAAATGCCTCCGGTGATATAACATTGGCTCTTTCTCATTCTTTATAATGGTCTTCACATTACCAATTAAGATCGTATGATCCCCCGCTTCTACCGCCTTAAACGTTTCGCACTCCAGAACGGCGAAAGTATCCTCAATAATGGGTAGTCCTCTTTCCGAAAATGCCCAGTTACATTGACTAAAACGGTCAACTCCCTTACTCGCAAATGTACGGCAGAGTTCTTGCTGATCTCCCGCTAAAATGTGGATTGCAAATTCCCCGCCGTTTACAAAATCATGAAGTGTAGATACACCATGATCGATCGACCAAAGAACCATAAGAGGATCTAAAGAAACAGAAGCGAATGAGTTAACGGTTAACCCGATCGGTTTTCCCTCTTCAGTAGTTGCCGTTACAATCGTAACGCCCGTAGGATAATTCCCCAGTACTTCTTTAAATAAATCCTGGTCTTTGACTTTAAGCATTATTTTTCCTCCCATTGTTTAGAATCATCTTTACTCTTTAGTAAGATAATTCCGATTTTAGTAGTTTCTAAATCCTTCATTTTGTTAACCATAGGTGAACATAGTTCAACATTGGTGATCATTTTTAATTATACTACCCGCTCTTCATTTGTAAAGTCCAAATATCAAAAAATACTAATTGTTTAAAACTACCTAAATAAAACAATTTTTCTCTTTACAAGCCAAGATACATTTGTTATCGTTTGAATTAACGTTAGGTGAATTAGATTCACGAAACGTTAACAAAAAAGATGAGGTGACTGTCAAATGAAAATTGGTTATTTTACTTTAACGGATAATCCTATCGAATACGGCGATACACGCAAGAATCCAAATCAAATGATCTTGGACTTAGAAGAACAATGTATTTATGCGGAGGAACTTGGTTTTAACTCAGTCTGGGTTCCTGAACACCACTTTAGTGCATTAGGCGTTCTTCCGTCGCCGGCTATGTTTTTAACAAGTGTGGCTGCAAAAACAAAGAAAATTAAATTAGCGCCAGCTACTGTGTTGCTTCCAGCTACGCATCCAATTCGTTTAGCTGAAGAATACGCTCTACTAGATTTACTAAGTAATGGTCGGGCAATCTTTTCGGCAGGGCGTGGATATGATAAACGTGAATACGATGTTTTCGGCATCGACTTTAACAAAAGCCGTGAACTTTTCTTTGAAGGATTGGACATTATTCAAAAAGCATGGCGTTCCAAAGGTCCGATTTCTCATGAAGGAGAAAACTTCTCATTCCCAGAAATTCAACTTACACCTACGCCTGTACAAGAAAACTTACCAATTTATGTAGCCGCTTTCAGTGAACCTTCTATCCGCAAAGCTGCAGAAATGGGAGAACACGTTATCTTCGCTCCATTCGCCGCAAATATGGTATTCGGCACGATGGAAAACGCTATTCAGACGTTTAATCGGATTTCTGCTGAAAATGGATTTACGGACAGAAAGGCAAGCTGCTCCTACTTCATCAATGTGGTGGAAACAAAAGAAGAGGAAGAAGAAACAAAGCGGCGTATGTTAAAATACTTTACCGGCCTTGTTCCTGCATTCCCGGAAGATCCATCCAAAGCACCGCCAAATATCCGGTATTTCGCCGAAATCGTTGATCAGCTAAAAAATATGACGACGGACAGTTTGAGCGATAAAAGCATTATCGTAGGCGATGCTGAATATGTAACCCAAAAACTCAAAGAAATCGAAGCAACAGGTTTAGATGAAGTCATCCTCTACTTCGATTTCGGAGGGCTGTCGCATCAAGACACGATGAAAGCGATGGAACGTTTCACTAAGCAAGTCATGCCGCATTTTAATCAAGAAGAAGCATTGGTCCTATAATTGAAGACAAAATACGAATCCCCACTATCAGCATGAATAGTGGGGGTTCGTTTTGCTGTAACATTCTTAAAATCGTAATGTAGACATTCTGTTATAAGGAGGGTCTGCCATGGATTTGCAGTTAGCTGGTAAAAAGGCACTGATTACAGGTGGTAGTAGAGGAATCGGGAAAGCATGGGATTACTGTCAATACTGTCTATCCAGGTGTTACCGAAACTGAAACAACAAAAGATCGATTCCCCAGTGAAGCGGATTTACTGAAGGCCTCTAAGATGAACTCAATCGGACGCTTAGTTAAAGCGGAAGAAATAGCCAATGTGATTGCATTTTTATCCTCACCATTATCGGTTGCTATTACAGGCGATGTGATTGATGTATCCGGAGGATCAGGCAACGCTGTTTATTATTCAGATACTTAAAACATCACCAATATAAGCCTTAAAACCCCACGATGACGATTAGGTTTTTGTGGGATTTTTTTGCCTAAAAGGAAAGCCCACTATATACTTATACATAAGATGAAAACTTGCGATATACATAATACCGAAAGCATGCTACATACATTTCGACTGAATTTTAAAATAAAATACGAGGAGATACGACATGAGTAGCGAAGAATCCAAAAGTAAAGGAATACAATCCATCGAGGTAGGAGTAGACATACTAAAAAAAATTGCTGAAGCCGATAAACCTCTATCTATTACTGAAATTGCCAACTTATGTGATACATCCAAAAGTAAACTGCATCGTTATTTAACAAGTTTTATTAGAACCGGGATGTTAGAGAAAAGTGAAGACGCTAAATACACACTCGGAGCAGAATTAATCATGCTAGGGTTAAGCGCATCCCAAAAGCTAAACATTACTGATATCGTTGCCCCGCATTTAATTGAGGTAAAAAATAGATTAAATGAAACAGCAGCACTAGCTATTTGGGGAGAAGGCGGTCCTTTTTTTATCAGTTGGGAAGAAAGCAATAGACCCATTAATATTGGAATCAAAGTGGGCTCCCGTGTTGGAGTTACCCAAAGTGCTTCTGGTCGAGTATTTGCCGCCTATTTGCCCAGTCATTTGACTGCCGAACAAATCAGCCGGGAATTAAGTAAAAACTCTATCAGTGAAGATCAACTTCAAGAGTATTTGAACACCATACGTGAGAAAGAGTACTCTTATGTGATCAGCACTATTGTTCCAGGTATTAGTGCAATAGCCGCGCCAATTTTTGACCATACCTCACAAGTAATTGCCGTGCTGACTGTGGTAGGCCTTGAAAACTCTTTGGATATATCAGAAAGCTCTGAAGCTGTAAAACTTTTGAAAGAAAAAACTATCGAAATATCCAGACTTTTAGGTGCACCGATTGATACTTTGCAACGAAAGGGACTTGCATAACAAAAGGGATGTACCATAAGCCGTTTCATCATCGACTTACGGGACATCCCGATTTTTCAACACAAACTGATCTTCAATCGTCCATCAATCCCATTCAAATCACTTCATTTTCGCCAATTCCGAAGCAACGTCTAAAATCATATCCTCCTGTCCACCAACTACTTTCCTCTTGCCTAATTCCACCAAGATATCTCGCGGGTCCAGTCCGAATCTTTTTGCCGCTCGTTCTGAATGGATTAAGAAACTTGAATAGACGCCGGAATACCCCAATGCTAAACTTCCCTTGTCTACAAGTTGCGGCCGCTTCATAATCGGTGTCACAACGCTTTCGGCAAGATCCATCATCTTATACACATCGATTCCAGGGTTTTGCCCCATTAAATCCAATACTGCTGTTAATACTTCCGTTTGTGTATTGCCTGCCCCTGCTCCTAGGCCGCACACACTACTATCAATTCTTGTCGCACCTTCTTCAATGGCAATGAGCGTATTCGCAACAGCCAATGACAAGTTATTATGCGCATGGAAGCCCACTTCGCAAGTTAGTGCTTGGCGAAGCGCTCGAACTCGTTCCCTTACTTGTTCCGGTAAAAGTGCCCCCGCAGAATCGGTAATATAGACTGCTTCCGCCCCGTAACTTTCCATCAGCTTTGCTTGTTCAACCAGTTTTTCAACCGGTGCCGAATGGGCCATCATCAGAAAACCTAATGACTCCATGCCCAATTCCTTCGCTTTCGCAATATGCTGGGCCGAAACATCCGCTTCTGTCACATGTGTAGCGACACGTACTAATTTCGCCCCGAGTTCGTGGGCTTGTTTCAATTCATGGACCGTCCCAATTCCAGGGATCAGCAATACAGCAATTTTAGAAGATTGAGCCTCGGCCACAGCACGCTCGATCAATTTCATTTCATCGACAAGAGATTTTCCATATTGTAAGGTAGATCCCCCTAATCCATCGCCATGACTGACTTCGATGTAATGCATGCCCGCTTCATCCAATGCCCGTACAACCGAACCGACTTCCTCTGCTGTAAATTGATGCGACACGGCGTGGCTTCCATCACGAAGGGATACTTCCGTCAATTTCACTACGTTTGTCATTAGTTCGTCACCTCTTCTTCAACATGTAGAATTCTTCTCGCTTGCTCTTCCGCCACTTTCACTGCTGCGGCTGTCATAATATCGAGATTTCCTGCATAGACCGGGAAATAATCTCCCGCCCCTTCAACTTCCAACAAAATGGTCACTTTGTCTTCATCAAAAATCAATTCTTGTTTCAGACGATAACCCGGTACATAACTTTGCACCACTTGAAGCATGTCGTTTACCGATTTTGTAATCGCCTCGGCATCCATGTTTTTCACTTCACAATAAATCGTATCCCTCATTAATACCGGTGGCTCCGCAGGGTTAATCAAAATGAGCGCTTTCCCCTTGTCCGCTCCCCCTACTTCCTCAATGCCCCGACGCGTCGTAATCGTAAATTCATCAATATTAGCACGCGTTCCAGGTCCCGCACTCTTACTGGAGATCGTGGCAACAATCTCAGCATACGTCACATCCGCTACCCGATTCACTGCATGAATCATCGGAATCGTCGCTTGACCGCCACAAGTGATCAGGTTGATATTGGACTCGGCATTATACGTATCACCGTTAACCGCTGGTGATACTAATGGACCTACCGCCGCCGGAGTTAAGTCGATAGCGATTTTATCCAATTCTTTCAATACTTCAGCATTCACTAAATGGGCTTTTGCTGAAGTCGCATCAAAGAAAATCTCCGCTAGGTCAGGATTATTTTTGACCGCCTCAATCCCATTACTAAACGTTTGATACCCTCTTTCCTTCGCCTTCTTCAACCCATCCGATTGCGGATCGATCCCGATGACTGCGGTCAAATTCAACAATTCGCTTCGTTCCAATTTGTACATTAAATCCGTTCCGATATTACCCGAACCGATAATCGCTACATTGATTTTACTCATTTTCTCCACTCCTTTTTCAAAGTTTCAAAGTCCTTGTACACCCAAACCTTCTCTGCATACGCTTCTATCTTGAATTAATCGAATCGGCTTAGGCATTTCCAAAACCTCTTCATAGTTCGGCATTGCCGAACTAAGTTCGACTAATACGTTTATTAAAATATAATCAAGATTGATCATCCTGTCAATACTAAATAGTCTTTCTTTGCACAATTGACAGAAAATATATTCTTGCTGACCTCAAAAAAACCATATGGGAAGCCCTCCCATATGGCATGTTTGGTCATCTATTCACTTCTCCATTCACTTTGTTGAACCCATTTCCCGCGAGATACTGCGGGCAGCTTCTCTTATACATTGCTTCGCGATTTCTATTTTTTCTTCCGTAAATCGGAATTTAGGGCCTGCTGTACTGACGGATCCAATTACACGATTATTGCTGTCAAATATCGGGGCCGCGACACAAAACAATCCCATTTCAATCTCTTCATCGTCCGTCGCATAGCCTCGTTCCTTAATTTTTTCTAACTCTTCAAGAATTACATTCTTGTCCAGAATCGTCTTTTCCGTGTAAGCTTCCATTTTAGTAGATTGCAAAATGGCTAGTTGCATCTCCTTATCCAAATGGGCCAGTATCGCCTTCCCTACGCCTGTACAATAGAGCGGAGCTTTTCTCCCCACTTGTGAATACATTCGTAACGCACTATCACTCTCATGCTTGTCCACATAGAACGCCTCATTATTTTCAAGTTGGACTAAGTGGACTGTTTCACCTGTTTGACTAAATACCTCTTTTAAATAAGGTCCCGCCTTTTCTTTGATATCTAACCCTTTACTCACCGTATTCCCGAGTTCAAATAGCCGAATTCCCAATTTATATCTCTTTGTCTCACTGTTTTGAATCAAATACCCTCTCATCACTAATGTTTTAATGATTCCATGCACAGTACTTTTAGGAAGTCCCATCCGTTCACTGACTTCCAATATACCTAATTCAGCATTCCTTTCATTGAACATCTCCAGAATTGTTAAAGCACGATCTACCGACTGTATTGGCTTAGACATGTTTGACCTCCCGAGATTCGGCATTGTCGAACCCTGTTTGATTATTTAAAATAGTATAGAGAATGCTATCTTTTGTCAATAAAAAGATTGAAACCTTCAAAAATCCAAACAGCCCATCCGCCTAAAATAAACGGATGGGCTGTTTTCTATTTTTTTAATTTGTAAAAGAGACATTTTTACTGTCAAAATCCTCAGAGGCATCATTGTTTTCGACTTCGGATTCAATCGTTTTCCCTAATACATAGTACTCCGTCTCTTCTTGTTTCAAACTATTATACCGCTTGCGGATCACCCCATAAAAACCTCCGCCGACAACTCCCCAGATAACGAGAAGTATGTACGATGGCGCCGATAATGCTGCTGGCGAGAATGGTATGAGGAGCAATAGTAGAAAAACGGCACTGGCAATCATTCCGACAAGCGCTAGAAACTTCTTCAACGGAGCAATTTCCCGTCCTGCCGTTTCTGCTTTCCACGCCAATACTTTATAGGCAGCGAAGCAAGTAAAGAAATACGCAACGGAGACACCAGTCGATGACATGTCCACAATCCAAGATAACGCCTGTCTACCAAACCACGGCATCGGCAATGTAATGACCGCAACAAACCATATTCCCCAAACAGGTATCTGATTCTTTTTCGTAATCGTCCTGAACATATCCGGTAATGCCCGTGCCCGCGCCATTGAAAACAAGAGACGGCTGGCTGACATATAAAAGCCATTCAATCCTGTGAATATCCCCATAATGATCGCGATAGCCATGATAATGAGACCACCTAAGCCAAGCGCCGAACCGACGACATCACCCGTCAACCAGAGATTGCCGCTCACTTCCGACATTTTCGGGAAAGTCCATGCCGTTAGCCCAATCATTATTGCGTAAATCAAAAAAGAAGTGAAAAGCGATAACACAATTAAAACGGTCGCCTTGCGCGGGGAAAAATCGAACTCCTCCGCCGCTTGCGGCACATTGTCAAAGCCGACATATGCCCAAGGTGCAATGGCAAGAATGACGAGAATTGAAACAATTATAGATTGGTTACCGCTAAATAATGGTTTCATATTCTCTAGCGGATTCTCTGCAACCCCGAATGTAAATGCACCAAGCAGAATAACACCTGCAATAAGCAATACACTAAAATAAAATTGGATTCTTCCTGATACACTCGTCCCCGTCGTGTTGATCAAGGCAAAAATGATCAGGATTGCCGAAGAAATCAGTACTTCCGGCAAATAAACATCCCAACCAGCCACCGAGTATAAATAGAATTGCTTCATGAATCCCGGTGCTAAAAACTTCAGCAACAGCGAAAACGCTGAGGCATTCAACGCAACAATCGATATGTATCCTAGCGACAAAAACCAACCGCAAATGAATGCCCATTTCTTACCTGCCGCGATAAACGCATATGTAAATCCTCCGCCCGACACCGGGAATTTCTTGATCATCACGCCATAGCTCGATGCAATCACCATCATGATCACCGCACCGATCAACAGACCGATCATCGCGCCTAACGGTCCCGATTCCCCGATCCAATCACCCGGCAAGATGAATGCTCCCCATCCGACGGACGAACCGAGTGCAATCGCGAACACCCATGATGGTTTCAATGTTTTCGTTAACTTTCTCCTTCGTTCATTAGAGTCTTGACCATCCATTTACAAATTCCTCCTAATTATTTTTGTATAATGTATTCCCTACCTTTCTAACCTAAAACATAAATCTACTTAATCTTTACTTTTTTCATAATGAAAATATGCATTCAAATTGGATAGCTATGAAATCAAACCGCATGTCTAAAGTGTATGAACATAGAAAAAACCATACGAGAAAATGGCTCGTACGGCAGATCTCTTCTTTATTTATTCCCCTTTAACAACCACCAAATATATCTCGCTTCTTCTACACTTCCCGGTTCAATCGATTGATGGCGCGGGTACGAAATTGCCTTCGCTTTAAATGTCATCAGATGCATGACGTGTCCATTCAACTGCGCGGCGGCTTTTAACATCTCTTCCACTTCAAGTGACTGTCCACCAGACGCTTCATGCTCGAGTTTCCAGTCCAAATAGAGATACGTCGCATCCTGTTGCGAGCCTTTTTCATAGCGCACCAATAGTTCAGCCGCTTCTTTATAACGCTCGACGTGAATGAGGGAGGCAATCGCTTCGTAGCGAGCGCCTTGTTGATCGTTGCGGTTCATTTTCACTAGATCCATAAACACGCCTGCCGCCTCATCATAGTCGCCGCAACTGAACAGGTGGATTCCATACGCGAAAGTTGCTCGCATGAAGGGGCGGTTCGGGATATTTTGCCACGGCGAATCCCCTGGCTCAAAAACTTTACTCGCTTGACGAATCGCTTTTTCATAGAGCTCTGCCGCTTTCTGCGGATCTTCTTCCATCTCCGCAGACATTAGCAACACATCTGGAAGATCCGGTTCGATTTCCGAAGCCCGTTTCGCAAGCCTCTGCCGATCTTCTTCCGTATCTGCGGTATACGCTTCATAAGCAAGAAGCTGTGCCCGTCCTTCCGCGATGCCCGGTCTCCGCTCCGGTTGAACGATTCCCGATGTCGTCATCGCCGTTTCCCAAAGCTTTTTCTCTGTCGGCCTTGGATCCGTGCCGATTTCGTAAACCCGTGCCGTCACCGGTTCCTCTCCGCTATCCATCATTGCATCGAATAAAGTGCGCAGTTGTTCCGTATACAGGTCAATTCCTTCCTTAGAAGGACCGAACTTCCGTACAATTTCTTCTTTCAAGCCTTCTCCCTGCACGATGCCGATTTCTACCCCTGTCTGCAAAGCTGCCACCACAAAATCCGAGGCCACGATCGCTTGCTCATTTTCATTCAGGAAATAAGCAACAGCCAACTTATGCATGATCTCTCGTGAATCCGCGGTTTGTTCCCATTCAATCATAGTCGAATCCAGCTCTTTCAAGGCATTCAATTGTGAAGGATCCAGCATCTCTTCCACTAGCTCATTCATGGAAGCTTGGCTCCGTTTGATGAGCAATTCATAAATCGCGAGTATATGATCCTGTAAAAATTCCTCCGAAGGTTTCTGTAAATCAGATTCCCTCAATTCATTCAGTGATTTCTTCGTCTGTTTACTCCACTTGGCAAGGAAGATCATGGAGGATACTGGAGCGACAACGTCTTCCCCTTTGCGCGGATCCCGAAGAACAATCCCGAATAACAACGTTCCACTATCCGCGGGCACTCCTTCGGCACGGGTCAAGCGATACTCCTTTTCCCCGAACAGCTCACGCACTTTCATCACTTCCGCCTCTACGGCTACAATCTCAGCAAGCAATAAAATCGGTTTACTCCATTGTTCTAATACCGCTACAACCGATTCGCGTTTCGTCTCCGCAAGTTGTACTTCCATATATGTACGCCAAAGCTTTCCGTTCTGGATAAACAAATAAAACTCGCTGGCCGCCTCTTCAATATGCTCCTTTTCCCAACTATCCGATAACCGGTTTGCCCATTCCCGCATGATCCGCATCATTTCCGCCCGATCCTGCCCTTTCGAATAGGCATCAAAATAGCCACTTAGGATGCGATCGAGCTCTTCATTGACAATCATTTCAACCAAATCGGTTCCCTTCGCCCCACAACATTTCTTATACTTCTTTCCACTCCCGCATAAACAAGGATCATTTCTTCCGATCACGCCTATCCCCCCTATCAGGTAGTGCTTATTTCTATGTTAACCGCTGTTATATACGAATTTCTCTGCCAACGATCAGCAAACGAACGAAAGGCCTCTTTCCATACAAAGGCCTTCCGTTCTTCCCGCTTTAACATGCTATCCTTCTTTTTCACAATTCAAATCCCAGACGAATCCATATTTATCCCGCACTTTTCCATACTTCGTTCCCCAAAACGTATGTTGCAATTCCATGAGCATCGTGCCTTCTTGCAGGAGCCCGTCATATAGTTTTTGAATTTCCTTATCACTTTCACATTGAACTGTTAAAGACAGTCCATGTTGCACTTCTTGCGGGCGTTCTTCAGTCGAGTCCGCGAGCATCAGCTGAAAATCACCTTTTTGAAGATGACAATGAATGACAAGGTCTGCCGCTTCCGGAGGTGAAGGAAAATCGGCATCTCCATATCGCTGAACGCCCAAATTGACCAGACCGAAAAGCTCCGTATAAAACTCAGCTGCTTCCTTCGCTTGCCCATGGAAAGTCAAATAAGGGATGATTGACCCTTTCATAGCAAACACCTCTTTTCACTTTACTAGCATGTACTCGAATCAATGGAACTCTATTTTTAATACCCGAATTATCGTTTCTTCAACCTTCGAACCCCCTCATAATCATCTGTTTTCTGTTCTAACGACTGTTACTCGAAGAATTCCGTAATAGCTGATAAAAATGACCGGATAGCCGGGGACAGATACCTATTTTTCATATAGGTCAAATAAACAGTTCTCTCCAATGCAGTTGGTGCAATAGTTCTACTTCTGATTAACGTATCATGCGGTCCTTGCAAGTAATTTTCCGGGATAATCGTGATTCCCAAATTTTCACGCACTAAGCTTAAAGCCGTTTCAAACCGTTCAATCTCATATTTAATATTCGGCCTTACATTTTCCAATTCAAATGCATGCAGTATGTCTTCCCTTGTCTGAAATCCCTCAGTACTCAAGATAAACGGTTCCTTTATGACATCCTTAAGCGTAATCGCTTCCATATTTACAAGTGGGTGACTTTCATGGTGCACCAAAACCAGCTTCTCATTGTATAAAGGAATGGTTTCAATATCGGCTTCCCGAATCAACTGATTTGTTAAAATGGCATGCGTCTTATAGTTTCTAAGTGAATTTTTCACATCATTTCCGCTTAGCACTTCCGTTAGCTTAATATCCATATCCGTAACTTTTTGATGGTATTGAACAATTACTTTCGGCAACCAATGCTTGACGGATTCAATCATGCCGATTCGAATATCCCCTTTGCCTACGTTTTTCACTTCCTCCATTTCTTTTTTCACGACTTCCATTTCTGATAATAAATGAATTGCTCTGTCGTAGAGGATTTCACCCGCTTCGGTCAATTTGATGGATCGCGTATTCCTTTCAATAATTTGAAACCCTAATTCACTTTCCATATTCTTTATCGCATTACTCAATGATGGCTGTGAAATATGCAGCTCCTCAGCCGCTTTTGAAAAACTCATTTTGTCAACGACAGTTACAAAGTATTTCAGTTTTTTGAGCTCCAAAGTCAACACCCTTAGTACTTATAGTTTGAAACTATCCATTTATTATAATTATATATTAGAATTTATAAATCTGTACATATATACTTAATGAGTATTACATTTTCTGAAGTTTAGGAAAGGATGATTACATGATGAAAAAAGTAAATCCAAATGTTTGGACTGGACGCACAGACCACATTGACAATAGATCCAGTTTTCGTTATCACCAAATCGTGGAATTCGAAAATATAGATGCATGCAAGCCATCTCCCGCTACTTGTGCCATTATCGGTTTTGAAAGTGAGGAAGGTGTCCGCCGCAACAATGGACGACTCGGTGCAGGAAAAGCACCCGATGCGTTGCGTAACGAACTTGCAAAATTACCTTGGAAGATGCCTGAAGGACAACGACTTGTTGATTTAGGGAATATCGAATGCCTAGACAATAACCTTGAAAAAGCTCAGCAACAACTAGGTGATGCAATCGCTGTAGCCTTACACAATGATATGACTCCGATCATTTTAGGGGGCGGACATGAAACCGCTTACGGACATTATCTTGGTGTTCGAAAACACGTAGGGAAAGAAGCAACCATCGGGATCATCAACATCGATGCCCATTTCGATTTACGCCCTTACGATGAACAGCCGTCCTCCGGCACGATGTTCAAACAAATACTTGAACAGGACAAGAAAAGCAGCTATTTTGTAGCCGGTATCCAGCGCTACGGCAATACACAAGAATTATTCGACCGAGCTGACGCGCTTGGCGTTACCTATGTTTATGAAGAAGACATGCATATCGGCAAAATGGATAGCCTAACTGCAGATCTCGAAAAATTCATCGCCCGGCATGATTTTGTCTTTCTCACTTTATGTATGGATGTCCTGAATGCAGCTTTCGCACCCGGCGTAAGTGCCCCTTCACCTTTTGGTTTGGACCCAGCTATCGTCAGAGCTATTATTAAAACGGTTACATCCCATGACAAAACCTTGTCTTTTGATATCTCGGAAGTCAATCCAATTTTGGATGAAAACAATCGCACCGTAAAACTTGGGGCTTATTTGACAAATGAGGCCATCACATCATTTTTAGGAGGAACATTGCATGACGTTAGTTCTTAACCAAGTTACAACTCTCTTTCTAGCCATCGCCCTCCTTACATTAGGAATGCTTTTAGTCAAGAAAGTCGGGTTCCTTAAAAAGTTCTGTATTCCGGCTCCTGTCGTCGGTGGCTTATTGTTCGCCATTTTTGCGACCATTTTCAAATCACTCGGATGGCTGGAAATCACCCTTGATACATCCTTGCAAAGCTTATTCATGCTGACATTCTTTACGACAGTCGGCCTAGGAGCAAGCTTTAAACTTATCAAGCTCGGTGGTAAACTGCTTGTCATTTACTGGCTTGCTTGCGGATTTTTAGCGCTTGCCCAAAATACAATCGGCGTCTCCATGGCCTATCTCTTTGACTTGCATCCGCTAATCGGCATGATGGCTGGTGCTGTATCAATGGAAGGAGGTCATGGCGCTGCTACGGCATTCGGTCAAACAATCGAAGACCTGGGCATCCAATCCGCCTTGTCTATCGGAATTGCTGCTGCCACATTTGGACTCGTTGCAGGCGGTCTAGTCGGAGGACCAACCGTTAAATACTTGATTTCCAAACATAATCTGAAACCGTCGGAAATAGATGATGGTATAGGAATGCCAGTGGGAGAAACAGAGAAACCAATCCAGACGGACGCTTTCTTCACACAGATTTTGCTCATCACACTTTGTATGGCGGTCGGAACTTATTTAGGAGATCTATTTTCAGCTGCAACAGGATTCGTCCTACCCGGCTATGTTGGCGCCATGTTCGTTGCAGTCATCGTCCGGAATATCATGGACAAACTCAATCCGAAAACAGTCGACATGAAGGGCATTGGCTTAATCAGCGACGTATCGTTAGGCATTTTCCTCTCCATGGCACTGATGAGCATCAAGCTATGGGAAGTTGCCGATTTGGCCCTTCCACTACTCATCATCGTCTTTGTCCAAGTTGTTTTCATCGTCCTATTCGGGATTTTCGTCTTGTTCCGTTTACTTGGTAAAAACTACGATGCCGCCATTATGGTCGCAGGGTTTACTGGACACGGTCTCGGGGCTACACCTAACGCAATGGCCAATATGGCAGCTGTTACAGAAAGATTCGGTCCTTCTCGAACAGCATTCCTGATCGTTCCAATTGTCGGTGCTTTCCTCATTGACGTATTCGCGATTCCTATTATTATCACTACCATTAACTTGTTCCACTAATAAAACGTACAGCTTTTAATGAGGTAGGTATACACGCATGATAAGCCTACAACATACATTTTTCACCACTTAAAAAAAGTCTGCCATCAATGAATTCATTTCATTCAGGCAGACTTTTTGATTTCCCCGATCCCACGCTTTCGCAAACCAAACATTCCGCTATCTGAGCCTTTGTAAATAGTGACATTTACCCTTGAATAGGCTAGTATTATACAAGGTCTTTTGCATCATAGAACGCAACACGGAAAAATCGAAAGGATTGAAAGTATGTCTCAACAAGAACATTGGAAATCGAAGGTCGGTTTTGTACTAGCTGCGGCCGGTTCTGCCATCGGACTAGGAGCCATTTGGAAATTCCCCTATGTAGCTGGAACAGGCGGCGGAGGAGCCTTCTTACTGATTTTCTTATTATTCACGTTACTATTAGGCGTTCCCCTTCTGATCGGGGAATTTATCCTCGGCCGTAAAAGCCAGAGCGACGCCATCACAACCTATAAACTTTTTGCCCCCCAAACGAATTGGCATTTAACAGGAAGAATCGGTGTCGTCATCAGCTTTTTAGTTTTGTCTTTTTATAGTGTTGTCGGGGGATGGATCATCCTCTACTTATTCAAGGCAGTGACCGGCGGGATTTCCGGACTTTCCGAAGAGCAATTTGGACCATTATTCGGCGGTATTATTGCGGATCCAATTTCCACACTCATCGGTCAACTGCTTTTCATGCTTATGACGATTATCGTTGTTGCGCAAGGGATCCAAAAAGGAATTGAAGTAGCAAGTAAAATCATGATGCCTGTCCTCTTCATCCTGTTTGTCCTTATTGTCATCCGTTCGCTCACTTTGGACGGCGCGATGGAAGGCGTTCGCTTTCTACTCGTCCCTGATTTCACGCAATTGACATCCGAATCGATTTTATTTGCCCTCGGGCAAGCGTTTTTCACACTCACATTAGGCGCTTCTGTCATGGTGACTTACGCTTCTTATCTTCCCAAAACGCAAAACCTACCGGGCTCTGCCTTTTCAATCATTACGATGAACATCATCATCGTGCTCTTAGCGGGTCTTGCTATTTTCCCGGGTGTTTTTTCATTCGGTTTTGAACCGGACGCTGGTCCTACTCTTATTTTTACAGTATTGCCGGCCGTCTTCAATCAACTGCCGTTCGGCATCCTTTTCTTCATCGCATTTCTGATCCTATTCTTATTTGCGGCACTTACTTCCGCTTTTTCGATGATTGAAATCATTGTCGCGACGATGACAAAAAATGATCCAACGAAACGAAAAAAATTCACTTGGATCATCGGAATAGCCATCTTCATCGTCGGCATTCCCTCTTGTTTATCGTACGGGGTCATGGCCGATGTGAAGCTTTTTGATAAAACGGTTTTCGATCTGGTCGATTATGCCGTCAGCAATGTTTTAATGCCACTCGGTGCATTGTTGATTTCTATCTTCATCCCTTTGAAACTCTCGAAAACGGATTTATTCAATGAGATGAAACAAGGATCGAATGTCGGAAAACTTTTCTTCAATAGTTGGTATTATCTATTGAAATATGTCACCCCGATCGCCATCATTATCGTGTTTCTCGATGCATTAGGCGTATGGCGTTTGTTTGGGGATAAATAAAAAAACGATAGGACTGCCCAGAAAATCAGTGAAACTGACTTTCTGGGCAGTCCTATATTTTTAAAAAACTATACTCTCGGTAGATGAATCCGGAAACGGTAGCTTCAAGCGATCCATGAAGAGTTCTCCACTATTTTCATAGCAAATCAAACGTGAAACTCCAGCGGAATAGGACCGAATTTTCTGTTGTGATACAACATAGGATCCTGATCTCCCTTTTCAATATCCAGCACCCGGCCTATTAAGATGGTATGATCTCCAGCCTCTACAGTTTGGTATGTCTCACATTGCAATACAGCAAACGTATCTGCAATAACCGGAAGGTCATGTTCAGATGTCTCCCATTGGCAACTTGCAAAACGGTCCGTATTTTTACTGGCAAAGATTTTGCAAAGCTCTTGTTGCTCCCCTGCCAATATATTCACAGCAAATTTACCGGCATTTTTAAATACGTCCAATGAAGAGACGGAATGGTCAATCGACCACAGAATGAGTAATGGATCTAACGAAACGGAGGCAAACGAATTTACCGTCAGTCCAACCGGAGTCCCTTGATCATCCTTCGTCGTAACAATCGTAACGCCTGTCGGATAGTTTCCCATCACTTCTTTATACAGTACTTGCTTATCTATGCTTTTTTGCACCCCACTCAACTCCTTCATATTCTCATCTTTTCAATATGCACATGCCCGTGAAAACAGAAGTAATGCGCCCTTTTATCCATCAGACGAACCGTATCCACCCAGCCATTACTATTCTTGCTCTTAGTTTGATGAAAATTTGACACTTACTTCATCTAAATGATCCATCTGTATGCTAAACACATCTCCTGGTCGTGCGTCCACTGCTGCTGAAAGTGCTCCAGATAAAATAACTTCACCGGCCTTCAGACCAATTCCAAATTCATGCAGTTTATTGGCGAGCCAAGCTACAGCGAATGCGGGATCTCCAAGCGCCGTAGCTCCAACACCTGTATTGACAACTTCACCGTTTCTCTTAAGAGCCATCCTGATTTGCAGCAGATCAACGTCTGAAACCGGCAATGGAGGACCACCGAGTACATACAACCCGCAGGAAGCGTTATCTGCGATCGTATCTGCAAGCTGGATCTTCCAATCTTTCACGCGGCTATCTACTACTTCAATGGAAGGCAATATGTAATCAGTCGCTTGCAACACGTCCTCAGCTGACACCTCGGGACCGACTAAGTCCTTTTTTAGTACAAAAGCAATTTCACCTTCCACCTTTGGTTGCATCACTCTGGAAAAAGGAATTTCAGCTCCGTTTGCCACAAGCATGTCATCCAATAAGTGCCCGTAGTCGGGTTGATCGACGCCCAACAGCTCCTGCATAGCCAAGGACGTCAAGCCGATTTTTTTCCCGGTAATGGTTCGACCATCCTTCCGTTTTCTTTCGATATTGTGCAACTGTACCTGATAGGCTTCTGGAATACTTAGGTTTGGTTGAAGTTCCGTCAAGGCTGGTATACCTTTTCCAGTCTGTTCTGCATCCCATAAATGGACTGCCAATTCTTCGATACTTTTGCTTATCATACTCAAAGCCCCCCTGAAACAAAATCTATGATGACTCATTAATACGATCTGTATTCCATCCTAATAATGTATTCGCCTCATTGAAAAGTTGACGTATTCGACTGGATGAGATGACCTCACCCGATCCGCATCGTACCGGCTCCAGTAAATGAACAGGAAACCGCTCTCGTAATAATTCAACGTTTCCGCTACGGTTGATACCAAACCTAAAATCACTACCAACCCAGATCCCTTTTGGATTCAATGCCTGTATTTCTTCATAAAACTCCTCAGCTTTCCGTGAAGCATAGTGCGTATCAAACGGTGCCACGATAACATGTTGCACACCTAACCGACTCAATCTCTCTAACTTCTCAGGCAAGGAAGTGAGCAGTCGTACCTTCTGAAAATAGACCTTTGGCGGAGGATCGAATGTATATAATACAAAAGGAACTTGCAGTTTCTCCGCTTGCAGACGTGCACTGAGAATCAATTCTTGGTGCCCTTTATGCACACCGTCAAATGCTCCAATTGCAATAATCGAAGCAGGCAATTTTAAGTCATTGCAAGTGTGAATCCTCATTTTAGATCACTCCTCTTACTGAAGACTTCACAAACATAGTAGGTGGAATGAAATATTCTTTATTTCATTCCACCCTCATGTTCTGCTTAACTCAACCCTTTGAAAGCGCCGCCAAAGGAGACAATTGGCTTAACGCTTCTGTTGTTTGGTCCATCGGATGATTGTTTTGATGTGGCACATATTCCGTAGGTCCCCAATACGTGAGCCCGAGATCCATATCTTTTTCCGTCCATTCAATCGGTTCCCAATCCGGATCAAAAATGAGGTAACTATTGCTAAACAATTCGACACGGTGACCACTGCCCGGATCCTGTACATAAGTGAACAACGCTTGGCTAATGCCGTGCTTTCCAGGACCCGAATCCGGGACGATGCCGTGCTCCCGTAAAATATCGCAAGCTCTCAGGACATCTTGAGCATTGTCTAACCAATACGCTACATGATGGAATCTTGCAGGCGTCGGGGCATTAGGTTCAGCCATCACTGCAATATCATGTACGAGCGGTGTCACACTCATCCATCCGGCAAGTACTTGTTCGTTATTAACCCGAATATATTCCCGCATTTTGAAACCTAATTGGTCTGCAAGCCAATTATGCGCAGTGCCTGGATCATGGGATGTCCAAACATTCACATGGTCGATTCTGCGTGGAGAAATCCCGCGATTCCATGCTTTATGCGTTTGGTTCTTCAAAACCGAGCGCTCGCCTTCCGGAGCAAGTGGTTTTTCTACATCATAATATAATTCAAGATTATGACCGGTAGGCATTTGGAAGCGAATGGCATCTCCCTGACCCGCCTCCTGTCCTTTCAAAACCTTTTGAACCTCCGTACCAGAAGCTTTTAGCATACGTTCAAACAACTCCACATCTTCAGGACGCTTTACCCGCCATCCGATATGGTCCATATAAGCACGATCCCCTGCTTTCAGCACAAGACTGTGGTGTTCAAACTCCCCATAAGCCCGTAAGTATACGGTATCGCTCGACCGCTCCGTAATCTCCAAACCGATCACTTCATGGAAAAACCAAAGTGATTTTTCTAAATTTGGAGTGACCAGTGAAACATGTCCTAACTTTGCAATTTCTGGATTCATTTTCATCCCCGCTTTCATCATTATTTTCAGATAAAGTCTTTATTCGGTTCTAATCCTGACAGGATTCGACCATAGGTTTCCAATTGAGATGATGGCAAGATCGCTCCATGCACGTACATCGACCAAAAATCACGGAATACGCGCTGTAACGGGTTGCCATCGTAAATATAAGATCCTCCGCTGGCCCCGATAAGGATATTGATCGCTTCTTTACAATACTCCACAGCGATCCCCATATCCCCATTCACTTTCACCCGCGTCTCCACATCCATATATTCACCGCTTTCAGCAACAGCATCGAGTGTATCTGCAACACGGTAAAAATGCATCGCCGCCGAATCAATTTTTAAAGAGGCTTCCGATAGCTGTAAATGCGTTACAGGAGCTTCACTTTGTTTCTCGTAAAATGTATAACTGATTCTGCGGTTTGGAAGTCTTTCCATAAAGATATCCAAAGCAGCCCTTGCCAGTCCTAAAGCCGGAGCCGATAATGACAAATTGAGAGCTGGAAAAAGTGCCGTATTATACAATGCGTCATCCCGCAAATGGGCAGATTGGAAATTCCCGTTTTTGGTTTCTGACAAAGATACCGCACGATGGTCGGGCACAAAGGTATCCCTGATGATAACGCCATGGCTGGATGTACCTCGCATACCGAGCGTATGCCAATCATCACCGATTTCGATATCTTTGAAAGGCAAAGTGATCAAACCGTGATCTATGACAGCACCCGTCTCATCCACAAGCGGCATCCCAAAGTAGCCCCATGTTGCATGGACACTACCAGAGCAGAACATCCATCTTCCCTCATCAATGTGGTAGCCTCCCTCTACGCGACGAACCCGGATTTCCCTCGGTTCAAAGACACCCGCAAATACGACATCTGTCTTCGGACCATAAATCTCTTCATGCGTTTTTTCTGAAAAGGATTCCGCTATCATTAATTCACGGATATTACAAAGAGAGTAGACCCAACCCGTCGAACCGCAACCACGTGAGATCTCGACAAGACAATCCAAATACGTTCGAATATTCGATTGATGGCCGCCATATCTTTTAGGACGAAGAATTTTGAAAAGCCCTTCATCTTTCATTTCTTGAATGATATCTTCTGGCACTCTTCGAAGTTCTTCTGTCTCGCCACCCCGTGCACGCAATTTAGGCACAAAGCTTTTTGCCTTTTCTACTAGTTCCTCATTGGTTTGCAATACAACAACATCGGAAAGATTATGCTTCATGGGACAATTCTCCTTTGCTTTAGATGATTTATAGTTCTTCCGCGAAGAAATCTAAGACGAGCTTCACAAACTCTTTTTTCCGTTCTACCTGCACCCAATGTCCGCAACGATCAAAAACATGCAGTTGGGCGTTCGGGAGATGCGTTAAAAATTGGAGACTTCCTTCATACGGGACAAAGCGATCGTCACGTCCATGAAGAATTAAAAACGGATGGTTCATTCTTCTCAGCGCAGCTGGAGGAATCGTCATATATGGCGGACTCTTAAACATAGACTCATAGGATTTTCTAACTTCCGGACGCATCACTTCCTGGAACCGCTCCTCAGTAATTGCTGTGAGTTGATCGCCAAGGATTTTCTCATCGTACACAAACCATTTAAATAGATTTTCAAGAGCAGCTGGCGATGGATCTTTATAAAAATTGGCCATTCTGTAAAGCTCTGGTGTTGGTTCAGTAGATGCACCTGCGCTCCCCATCAAAATAACCCGCTCAAATCGCTCCGGTAGATTCATGGTCAAGTTAAGAGCAAGAGCCCCTCCCATGGAATTCCCCACGAGATGCGCTTTTTGGATACCAAGCTTGTCGATTAAGGCTGCGATTTGCTCCACCCTTTGGTGCATCCACCCTAACATTTCAGTTGGCCGTTCTTCTGGATGGTCTGTACTCCCAAATCCCCGGATATCCGGAGCCACTACATGATATCGCTCGCTAAAGATAGGTAAAATATCTTTCCAATTCGACATTGCGGTTGCTCCCGGGCCACCGCCGTGAAGAAAGATAACCGTCTCTTTGTTTTGCTCCCCTCCTTCATGAAAAACCGTTTCATAATCTCCCGTCTGTATCCGTTTTGTTGAAATTTGTGTCATGTTAATTACCTTCCTTTCCGTTAAAATGTAAAGTTAGTTCCGATGAAAGGTTGGTTCGGAAAAATCGGATATGTATCCGCTTTCAATGGAACCTTTCTTAAATTATGTCATTCAAAAAAGCCAATAACTAGAATCAAAATCATACAGAATGGTTCAATTATTTAGTAAAAACTTTGTGGTATGTAGTTTCAATAAGCCATTTTCGATAAAGATTCTATAAGAAAAAGGAAACTTCTTCTCATGACGAGCGAAGTTTCCCTTTTTAAAAATTATTTCACCGAAATATAATGCTGGTTAATGCGCTTCTTCCAACTCAAAAACAACTTTTTCAATCGTTCCGGAAAACTTGAATTTTCCTTCGTATGCCTGACTGACAGGGTTCAAGTTATCTTGCCCTATATCTAGACCTTCAAAAGACAATTTGAGTGGGTGCGTTTTCTCAATTTCTCCTTCCGCCACTTGTCGTCCGTCAATAGAAAGACTGACCGTACCTTGATAATTGCCTGTTTTCTTAAATTGCATTTCAACAACACTGTTACCTACAGGCACTTCTTCAGATGATTCCACTTTATAAACCTTAGTCCCTAAAATATATTCATACACAAGTTTATTGTTTTGTATATAAAAAGTATAACCGCTTTGAAAATCTCCCAAAGCAACGAGAACACCTTCATCTGCACTATTTTCTCGGACTACAGGCACTTGAATCGAATAGCTCTTATTAATAGTGAAAGGTGCAGCACCTTCTGGAAGATGAGACATGCCGGGATAGAATGTAAATCTCGATTTTGCCCTGTTCGAATCCTCCGGAACCGATAGAAAACCGCCTAGCCCCAGATCACTCATCGGAAAGACATTGAACTTTTCCGCTTCAGTATTAAACAACTCCTGTAGTTCCTTCAGTTTCTTTACATTATCCCTTGCTACATTTTTATGCTCAGTCATATCTTCAGCGACATGATATAATTCCCAGACGTCTTTGTCGTAATCTTCGCCGTTTTGGTGAATCCCTATCGCCTTCCAACCATCATGATAAATTGCGCGTTGACCAAGATGCTCATAATACTGTGTCTTTTTTCCTTCTGCTTTAGGATTTGTCAACGATTGCTTAAAACTTTCTCCCGTGAGTGGTTCCTGCTTGATGCCTTTTATCTTTTCGGGCAATTCAACACCCAATAAGTCCAATACAGTAGGGGTAATGTCACTGACATGGACATATTGTTCACGGATTTCTCCCTTATCTTTAATGAGTGACGGATGATAGACAATAAGCGGCGCTCGAAGCCCACCTTCAAAAGTGGTAGACTTGTACATTTTAAACGGTGTATTGCTCACTTGTGCCCAACCGCTTGGGAACTCAGCCTTTACATGTTCAGACCCTATTAAATCGTATGCCTGCATAACTTCTTCCTTACTTTGGGGAATCGCGTTGTATGTTAATGTATGATTAATGGCTCCGTTTTCCCCTCCAAGACCGCTTGCCCCATCATCGGACATAACAATAATAAGCGTGTTCTCCAATTCGCCAACAGCACGTAAATGATCCATAAATCTGCCAATTTGTTCATCCGTATAAGTGATCGAACCCGCATAAGCTTCTTGGAAACGGGCATATGTTTTCCGCTCTTCCTCCGTTAATGCATTCCATGCTTTGACACCCGGATTTCGATTAATAAATTCAGCTTTTTTCGGCAGGATTCCTATTTCTATCTGTTTGTCAAATCGCTTCTTCCGTATGGAATCCCATCCTTCGTCATACTCTCCTTCATACATTTGGATATATTCCTCAGGCACTTGTATAGGTTGGTGCTGGGCTCCAAAATTCAATGTCACAAAAAAGGGCTTGTCCGGATCGATGGAAACATGATCCGTAATATACTGATTAGCCTGGTCCACCATCGCTTCGGAAAAATGGTAGTCGCTCTCATCAGGCACGTCAATAAAAGTATTATCGTTAACCAGTTCAGGTTTCATTTGATCAGTGGAATCTTCCAAAAAACCATAGAAGCGATCAAACCCTTTTCCAAGTGGCCAGTTTTCATAAGGGCCTGCCGGCGTAGCATGATGGGATGGTGACAAGTGCCATTTCCCAAGTGCATAATTGTTGTAATCTTCCTCTTTCAGGATTTCAGCAATCGTAGCAAATTCCGGTTGAATCCTTCCGCGTTTATTCGGAAAATCTGGACCAAGGTCAAAATTTGCCACTGTTCCCATTCCAAATTCATGAGATTGTCTACCTGTCAATAATGCCGATCTTGTAGGAGAGCATGTTGGCGTTACATGGAAGTTATTATATCTCAATCCATTTTCCGCAAGCCAATCCGTATGGGGAGATTGTATTTCAGACCCAAAGCTAGAAAGGTCAGAATAGCCAGAGTCGTCTAGTACTATATATGCGATATTCATTTTTTCACGATCCAGAGATGGATTGCTTTCTTCTACCGGTACATTTTCCATCACTTTATTGCTATTTCCACAAGCTGTTAACAAAGTTACACTCGTTAGTAGTGTTGCCACTTTTTGAAAAGGCGGCCAAGTAAATTGTTTGGGCACATTATACATAACCTTTATCACTCCAATACGTTTTTTCAAAAACTCTTTTCAAGCACCTATCTGAATCTTCCTTTACTATGGAGTCGCCAATACATTTCCTCCCTTCTAACGGACAGGGGACTGAACACAACCTGAAATAAATAACCCTAAATATGAATGCGCTTTCAAGATGTATTTATCAAATTATAGACATGTAAAATGATTAAAAACTAGTACAAAATTAGTGTTAAATAATCGAATTATTTAGTAAATATTATATAGTTTTGTACAAAGCCAAAAACAGCAATGGAGTTACAGGATGATCCCATAACTCCATTGCTGTTTACCTTCAATTTACATTACAATTTGGTGTTTTCCAGGCTTTCTGGAATAATATTCGCCGCACACCGAAACCCCATATGCCCCGTGGAGCTATCCGCCGTATTTCGCGATCTAGCTGCTACGCGGTAACGATTGCAATAGGATTTATGGCAAAGATAGCTACCGCCTTTAATGACTTTTTCCTGACCGGTCGCTGGACCTTGCGGATTCACGATTATTTCTTCATCTGGATGACGGGGCGAAAACCAGTCTGCGCACCATTCCCAAACATTGCCGACCACATTGTACAAGCCGTAGTCGTTCGGTGAATAATAATGAACCGGAGCCGTTCCAACAAATCCATCCTTGGCAGTATTGGTAGTTGGAAAAACGCCTTGCCACGTATTGCAGTTATGCTTGCCTTTATAAGTTAATTTATTGCCCCATGGATATTTCTTCTGGACAAGTCCGCCCCGGGCAGCGTACTCCCATTCTGCTTCTGTCGGCAATCTTCTACCGCTCCATTGACAATACGCTTGGGCATCGTTCCAGGAAACATGGACAACGGGGTGATCCAGTCGTTCATCGATCGATGAGCCCGGTCCTTCGGGGTGCTTCCAGCTGGCTCCATGTACTTGGAGCCACCATGGTGTTTGCTGCACAACTTGCTGATTCTGTAGCTTTATTTGTTCAGATACTAGAAGGTGAAACACAAAGGACCATCCGTATTTCTCCGCATCTGTTCGGTAACCTGTCGCATCGATAAATTCCTTAAATTGTGCATTGCTTACAGCATATTTATCAATGAGAAAAGGCTTCAATCGAACGTTGCGCACCGGCCCTTCTCCATCTTCCTTAAACCCTTCTTGATCATCTGTTCCCATTAAAAATTCGCCACCTTCAAGCCTGACCATCTGTTCCATATGCCTGAGCGGCCCATTAACCACATCGATGGAAGTCGAAACCTCCCCTAGTTCTCTTGTAACATTAGCTTCTGTTTTTCGTGGTGGGCAACATTGTTTCACCATAGTCAATCTCTTCTCCTTTCATAAGAGCGACCTTACTGCAAGTCGCACAATCATTATGTATTCTTTATTTCAGGCACTCTTCCACATCGGAACCGCTTACAAAATAATATTCAACCGTAGCGAAGTACCCTATTTCACAGATCTTGCCTCTCCTTTTGGCTACTCTATTTCTAATACTCCTAATGCAATCAAAGCTTCCAATATTAAAAACAACTGATGACTGTCTTCAGGAGCGCGGAGATCTTTTTTAATAGCAGTTTCTATCTTTTTAATCCGGTATAATAATCCACTCATTGATAACTGAAGATCTAGCATCGTCTGCTCTAATCTTCCACCATTGGCCAGAAATATATAGAGTGTTTTAATAAGCTTATCATCTGGAAAGCCATCCTCACTATACAAAGGGCCCAACATATTTATTGCCAATGCTTTAATAGTCTCAGCGTTTGATGAATTGATCAATACGCCCACCACACCTAAATCCGCAAAAGAAACAATTTTTTTTGTTACAGTCATTCTTTGCGCTAATAATGCCTCATCATAATATTGAGTGGCGGATTCTATTTGCTTGCCCACAGTACTAATACCGAATTGAAATTCACAGTTCTTGAACGACTCTTCTAAATAATCCATAAATTCTATGGATAATTCAAAGATTTCACTTTCCTTGTCTGCTTCTTTACAAATTAAGCAAACGATATTCCCCTCTCTTTGGCCAATCAAGACATTGCGTTTTTGGTTCTTGAAATAGGCATGGGCCGTTTCGATAATTTGTTCATGAAGCAGAAACTCATCATTCATATTATCTGCTTGTTTACTGACGTATCCTACTACAACAATGTGAAAGGGTTGCGAAAGATCAATGTTCACGTATGTGCCACGCCTAATAATTTCTTTTCGTGAAGCATATTGGTTATTCAATAATTGTTCCAGAAAATTTCCTTTCATCCGTTCAAACGCTTCAAAGCTCGTTTTCTCATTCAACAGAAATAAAGATACCGCATTGGAAACCCTTTCAAGTATGAGTAAATCATTATCCCGGCATCTGCTTTTCCCCTCAATATAGAGGAAAATACAGTAACCGATAATTTGTTTTCTGACAGTAACTGGTACAATAAGACGGCTTTGCTTCTCTGTACTAATTACCGTCCCTTCTACAGAAGTGACCTCATTGCCGCCTCTTTTAAACAAAGGTACGTTGGTTTTATTTTTTTGTATATATGCATTAAATTCCAGTTCCAACTGAAGAAAATCATCCTTCGTTAACCCCGAATAGGCAAGCGCACGAAAATTTCTATCTTGTATGATACACGGGATATCGGTGATTTCATATGCAATATCGACAATGGACTGCAAGTCATTGCCATTAATGATTTCTTCCGTTAACCTTTTATGGACATTCGATATCTTCGTAATGCTATTACGCTGTTCGAGTAGTTGTTCATATGTAAATTCCAGTTCTTTAACGATTGGCGTTTGATGATAATATTGTAATTCCTCCTGAATATCCTCTTCCCAAAGATCTTGTGATTTTAAGATCCATTCACATTTATCGTCCCCCATCCCGACGCATGAAATTTCTTTCACTATAACCGGATGATTGCATACTGTCGTTAAATAACCATTTAAATAACCGACATTAATATGACAAACCGGTGTGTCGGAAATCGAGATACGTTTGACATGTTCTTCTGCCTCATACGATCCGATCCATGTTCCTTTCCCATGAACGGATGCAATCGATTGATCGCTCACAAATTTAAAATCCGCCTCATACACGATACTTTGAATATAGCCGTTTAGATGGTGATAGACAGGTCCCTGTTTCAACAAATTTTCCAGCGAAGAATCTGATGCCATTTCTTTCCTCGCATCACTGACTCCCATTTCCCAGCCATAGCTGAGCAAGAAACCTTTCATTCGTTGCATGCCTATATGCTTGATAAGCCCTTTCCTCAAAATTCCAAATGCCTCTGGATAGGTCGATATCAAACGATCTTCCTGCAGAGTTTGTGGGCTTTCCGATTGACCTGATACATGAACAATCATAGTTAGAACACCCTTTCATCATTTTGATAGATTCTATTCCAAGAGCTTACATCACGAAATTTTCTCCTCTCACTTGCCTGTCCCAAAAATCGGATTTCCAGACAATATCATTTACGAATCCTCACAAATAGAAATTATATGCATTCATTTTTGCTTGTCATTGCCTAGTATAACTTCCATCCTATTTCTTGAAGCTTAACAAAGATAGTAAGCGTTTTCAATATATCATTTCTTTTAAAAAAGCAACTTTTCGGCAGATATGCAGAAAGTTGCTTTTTTTCATGACAGATTCACCAGCAATTCTCATTGCTTTCGTCATTTCGTATCTCCATGTATTTGATAGCTTGACTTGAAATTTATCATCAAACGACGCGATTTTTCGGTTCCCTTCCTTCCAATATATCCAAAATTGCCTGAGCACTCAATTCCATCATGCCAATTCGGGTTTTAATGGTAGCGCTACCGATATGCGGCAAGACTGTCACGTTTGGCAGTGTAAGTAGCGGATTGTCGAGCGGAACCGGTTCCTTCTCAAACACATCAAGGCCCGCTGCCCAAATCTGCCCTTCCTTCAGTGCATGATACAACGCGGTCTCATCGACAATCCCACCACGTGCAACGTTAATAAGCACGGCTGTCTTCTTCATCAGCGCAAGTTCCCGTTCACCGATCATTCCCAGCGTCTCCGGCGTAAGGGGTGCCAGAATCACAATAAAATCCACTTCTTTCAGCAATGTATCGAGCTCGGCATATTCGAAACCATAGGCCGCTTCCGCCTCGGGTTTCCGGCTGCGATTATGATACAACACACGCATATCGAAACCTTTCGCCCGTCGTGCTACCGCTTCACCGATCCTTCCCATCCCGATGATGCCTAGCGTAGCACCTCCTATATCCATCCCTGTATAGCCCATTGGAGACCAAGATGTCCACTGACCTTTGCGTAACGTATCTTCCGCCTCCATCAATCGACGCGCTGTCGCAATGAGTAGTCCGAAAGCAAGATCCGCCGTCGTATTCGTCAGCACATCTGGCGTATTCGTCACAATGATCCCCCGCTCTTTCGCAACTTCCAGGTCAATATTGTTATGGCCAACCGCCATATTCGAGACAATCTTCAATTTCGGTGCCGCCATCAGCACCTCCCGATCGATGGAATCTGCCGTAACGCTCCATAATGCATCTGCATCCGCCACTTCTCTCAGCAAGACCTCCCGCGGAACTTTCTCACTCTCCGAATCCCACATCCGCACATCGAACTTCTTTCGTAACGATGCAACTACTTGCTCTTCCATCTTTCTTGTAATAAAGATTCTCGCTGCCATCCAAAATCCCCCTATTCCCATAATTGTTAATAGTGTAGCATATAGAGAGGTGCATTGGGACTATGTAAGACTGCTATCCCGCTGTATGTGCACACAAAAAAGATAGAGGGATGATATAAATGAAACCGGTAACTTTACAATCACGCATCTTTTCATATGGTGCCCTTTTCGTTTCTGTCATCGCCGTCATCATCGGTCTTTCCTTCTATTACACGATGTCGCAAGGAATTGAACAGCAAATTGGAGAGCGGGCGCTAAGTATCGCAATGACGACTGCAGATAGACCTGATATACGCGCGGGTTTTGAACATGACAATCCGACAGAAGTATTGCAGCCAATCGCGGAAGCCATCCGCCTGAAAACCGGCGCCGAATATGTCGTCATCGGAAATAACGAGGGCATTCGATATGCCCATCCCGTTCCGGAACGGATCGGGAAAAAAATGGTCGGCGATGATAATGAACGCGCCCTCATACTTGGGGAATCGTATCTATCCGAAGCGACAGGTTCACTAGGTCCCGCACTGCGTGGGAAAGCTCCGGTTTTTAATGAGCAAGGCCAGATTATCGGAGTCATATCCGTCGGGTTTTTAACAACAGATATTTCCTCCATGTTTTTCCAGTATGCCGATAATATCCTCTATATCGTGCTCATCGCCATCATTTTGGGTGTAATCGGATCAAGCATCCTCGCACGCAACATCAAAAAAGAATTATTCGATCTTGAACCCGCGGAAATTGCCAATTTATTCACCGGGCGCAATGCCTTGATCGAATCCGTCCGCGAAGGGATTATTATGGTCGACGCAGAAGGTCTGATTACGACGGTGAATGCCGCTGCCTACGAAGCACTTTCATTCCCCCGTCAGACCGAGCTGATCGGTCGCTCCATCCGGGACGTCCTACCGAATACGCTTCTCCCAAATGTGTTGGAAACCGGAGAGCGACATCTTGATCGTCCGATGGAGATTCACGGAAAAAAAGTGATTGTCAATCGGATCCCTATCCGAGTGGGCCACCAAATCGTCGGAGCCGTTTCAACGTTCCGACTCCAATCGGACATCGACCAGTTAACGATGGAATTATCACAAGTAAAGCGGTATACAGAAGCGCTGCGGGCACAGACGCATGAATACAATAATTTTTTATATACCATTTCAGGGCTAATCCAACTTCATTCTTACGAGGAGGCACTCCACCTGATCCATGACGAGACGTCCGAACACCAATCCCTGATCCAGTTTGTGACAAAGCGATTGCGAGATCCTTTTCTCGGGGGGATTGTCATCGGCTTTTTCAACCGGGCAAAAGAATTGAAAATCCGTTTTCTTCTCGATGAAGATAGCTCTTTACAAGAACTTCCTGAGCATTTGGAAAAGAATCACTTCGTTTCCATTATCGGAAACTTGGTCACCAACGCTTTTGAAGCGGTCGAATCATTTTCAGAAGATCGTCGGATGGTCCGTATTTTCATCTCGGATAACGGTGAAGAGATCTTACTTGAAGTGGAGGACTCGGGACTTGGCATTGCTGCCGACGTACTGAATGCGGTATTTCAAGTGAAAATTTCAACAAAGGATTATGAAGACCGGGGATATGGGTTACTAAAAGTAGCAGAAAATGTGAAGGATCTTGGGGGTTCCATCACTTTAGAAAAAGGAGATCTAGGTGGCGCATTATTCATCATCTCCATTCCGAAAAGGGGACATTTTTCATGACAAAACCAATTGAAGTGTTAATCATTGAAGACGATAAACGAATTGCTGACATCCACCGACGATTCATTGAGAAAATTGCCGGCTTCCATGTTGTCGGGGCGGCACATACCGGCGAGGAAGCAAAAGATTGGGTCCAGGCTTTGTCACCGGACCTTGTCCTATTGGACGTCTACTTACCAGACACACTCGGTACAGAAATCATGGCCTTCATCCATGAAGACAGTCCCGAAACGGACATTATTTTCATAACGGCTGCGGCCGAAGTCAATATTGTAAAAAAAGCCTATCGGCGAGGCGTTGCCGATTATATTTTGAAGCCGCTGACGTTCAATCGATTTGAGGAAAGTCTCCTCTCCTACAAAGCAAAGCGGGAGGCATTGACCGGCGATGGACCTTTACAAGAAGACTCCATCCAACTTCTGTGGAATAAAACAACAGAAACGTTATCGCCCCCTGCTTCCGCCCCACCCAAAGGCATCGATCCTCTGACGAAAGAGAAAGTCGTCAGCCATATCGAACATTTGGAAGGTGGCATCACGGCAGAAGCGCTCGGATTGGAAATCGGTGTCAGCCGTTCAACTGCTAGACGCTATTTGGAATACCTCGTTTCGGAAAAACGTGCATTTACAGAGCTTTTATACGGTTCAGTCGGACGTCCTGAAAGAAGATACTTTCTTAAAAGCCGGTGAACATTATGAACAAAATGACATTTACTCACATTATCCAACTTATCGACGGAAACATCGAATTCAAGTAATCTTCTGATAAATTAATGATAGCGGTTTCATACGCTATCATTTTTTTTCATTTCAAAAGGGGGAACTATAGGAATGTGGAAGAAACTCACAACATTTGCATTGGCCGGCGTAGCAGCCCTTAGCCTTGCAGCATGTTCAACAGATGGTGAAGCAGAAGAAGGTGCTTCCTCGACGTATCCGGAGCGCAATATTACGTTAGTTGCACCTTCTGGGGCAGGCGGTGGATGGGACTTGACCGCCCGCGCCATTGCAAAAACGATGAATGATACGAAATTGATTGAAAAACCGATTACGGTGGAAAACAAGCCCGGCGGTGGCGGTGCTGTTTACATGGCGGAATTTGCAACAAAAGAGGCGAAAAACGATTACGCCCTTCTCGTCAAATCTCCGCCTCTCTTGATCAACAACAACAAGGCGGAAGGAAACAGCCCTTACGGCTATCAAGATACAACACCTCTAGCACAATTGACACGTGATTATGGTGCAATCGTTGTCAAAGCCGATTCGGAATTCAATACGTTGACGGATGTATTGGATGCTATTCAAGGTGACCCAGCCTCCGTGACACTTGCCGGTGGCTCAGCACCCGGATCGATGGACCACCTTGTCGGCGTCCTGCCTGCGTTCGAATATGGCATTGACCCGAAAGTCGTGAAATATGTATCGTATGACGGCGGAGGTGAGGCTGTTGCGGCACTGCTCGGGGGAAATGCAGATGTTATCGCAACAGATGCTTCCACAATCGGACAATATGTAAAATCCGGTGATGTCCGTGTCCTTGCAGTCACTTCTGCAGAACGTCTTAGCGGGGATTTAGCCGAAGTTCCGACTCTCAAAGAAGAAGGGATTGACGCAGAATTCACGATTTGGCGCGGTATTTTCGGACCGAAGGAAATGTCTGATGGAGCTGTCGATTATTGGAGTCAAAAGTTGCAAGAAATGATCGAGACGGATGAGTGGAAAGCTGAATTGGAGCGAAACGGTTGGGAAAGTGAATACCGAAACTCCGAAGACTTCACGAAGTATCTGGAAGACCAAGACAAAGTCATTGTGGAATTGCTAACTGCACTCGGCATGCAAAAATAACAGTATTTGGGCGGTTCAGCCTGTTGACAAACGCTCGCATCCGTTGTTGAAGCCTGCAGGATGTAGGTCATGCATCCGTTGCCAATCGAACAGCAGAGGGTTCGATTTGCCGTATTTCTGTGCTCTTTGCAGAAATTAAGGCACTTTTTTTGGACGTCGCACTCTTAGCCTGCCTTCCACGTGACAAGCGTTTTCAATCAGGCTGAAGGAATTCCTAATTTACAGCGTTTACCTAAAAAAGAGGTAGACAAAGTTAAATAACCACTTTGTCTACACTCTAAGGCGGCTTAGCCGCCTTTTCTTTTAAGGAGGTGTCAAGGACTATGAGTAAAACATTCGATCGCTATACGAGTATCGTCTTTTTACTGATTGGTCTTTTATTTGTCATTGAAAGTATGAAAATAGCCGATAGTGCATACGGGTCGGCAGTTGGACCTAAAATCTTCCCGATGTGGCTCGGCATTATTTTAATTCTTCTGAGCTTGCGCTTATTATACGAAACGTTTAAATACAAAGCGGAGGCAGTCGCCAAAGAAAAGCTTCAATATAAGAAATTTATCATCATTCTTGTCAGTGCGGCATTATACGCGTTCTTATTAGAAAAAATCGGATATGTCATTTCAACGTTCCTTTTCTTACTTATCGCTTTCCAAACGATGGAACGAGGCCGTTACTTACCTAGCATTATTATCGCGGCGGTTTTTTCATTTGGTGTCTATTACTTTTTTGCGGAATTTCTCGGCGGCTCATTGCCTGGATTCCCTACATTTTAACTTGCTTCAGCATTCCTCTATCATTTATAGACATGACGAACAAATGCAAGTTCAAAATCCTAATTTAAGATAAATTCAACTATCATGCTGAATCAAGTTAAAGCCTCCGGCGGATGTCACAGATTTTGAAGGGAGTTAATTGCGAATCGAACGGCGAAGGGTTCGATTTGCCGTATTTCTGCGTTCTTTGCAGAAATTAAGGCACCAGCAATTAAGAAAGCGCAATTCAAAATCTGGACGCAATTACGCCAAGGCGTAATTGATCAAGAAAGGAGTCAAGTTATGAGCACTTTACAATTTTTAGCGGATGGATTTGCGATCGCTTTTCAGTGGCATAATCTATTATTTGCGTTTGTCGGTGTGGTCATCGGGACGGCAGTCGGCGTGTTGCCTGGCATCGGACCAATGAGTGGAGTCGCGCTCCTCATCCCTGTTACGGCAACCATTACTTCAGGCATGCCGACAAGTGCAGCTGCTGCCAGTTCAATCATTCTACTTGCCGGTGTTTACTACGGCGCTATGTATGGAGGCTCAACCACTTCCATTTTATTGAATACCCCAGGAGAGTCCTCATCCGTCGTGACAACGCTGGATGGTTACCAAATGGCTAGACAAGGCCGTGCCGGGGTAGCTTTGGCCATTGCGGCGATCGGTTCGTTTTGTGCCGGCATCGTTGCGCTTATCGGTCTTGTCCTATTGGCCGAACCCCTCTCTAATGTCGCCATTAAATTCGGACCTGCGGAATATTTTTCTTTGATGCTATTAGGTTTGGCTGCCGTTAGCGGTCTGGCCGGAAAATCGATGACCAAGGCATTGATGATGACCGTCTTCGGACTGATGCTCGGTACGATCGGTATCGACGCAGTATCAGGCATCGCTCGTTTTACATACAACCAACCCATTCTATTTTCCGGATTGGAATTTTTAACAATTGCAGTCGGATTGTTTGCACTCGGTGAAGTGTTCAAGACCATATTGGAACGTGATGGCGAAGACGAATCCATCGCAAAAATCAAGCGGATCCTTCCGACAAAACAGGATATGAAAGACAGTACCGTCCCGATTGTCCGCGGTTCCTTGCTCGGATTTTTCATCGGCGTCCTTCCAGGGGCAGGCGCTACACTCGCCTCTTTCTTCTCGTATATGACAGAGAAGAAATTCAGCAAAAAACCCGAGACGTTCGGAAAAGGGAATATCGCCGGCGTAGCTGGTCCGGAGTCAGCAAATAACGCAGCTTCCGGCGGCGCCATGATTCCTTTATTAACATTAGGAATCCCCGGCTCCGGTACAACCGCAATCCTAATGGGTGCGTTGATCATGTACAATATCCAACCCGGCCCGCTCCTCTTTGATGAGCATCCAGAAGTGGCTTGGGGACTGATCGCCAGTATGTTTATCGGCAACTTGATGCTATTAATCTTGAATATGCCACTCGTTCGTGTATTCGCCAAAGTCATTCAGACACCGAAAAAATACTTGTTGCCGATCATCGTGGCCATTTCATTTTTCGGAGTGTATGCAGTCCAGTATACGACATTTGACTTGTACTTATTGCTTGGTTGTGGTGTGGCCGGTTATCTATTGTCGAAAAACGATTACCCAGTCGCTCCATTGGTATTAGCACTTGTGTTAGGACCAATGATTGAAAACAATATGCGCCGAGCACTCACCATTTCAAACGGTGATTTCAGCATCTTTTTCACGAAACCACTATCCCTTATCTTCATCATTGCCGCTGTAGCATGGCTTCTCGTCCCTATGTTATTGAAAATGAAAGGCCGCTCAGTCATTGTGGAAGAAGAAGGTTAATACTGAAAAAGCGGATTGCCCGATTAAATGGGCAATCCGCTTTTTAATACGGAAAGTTTGAAGGAGTAAGTAACGTTTCCACTAAACTTCACAACGCTCTCCATTATAAAAGCGCTGCAACAACAGCGCCTCACCCACCAATATAGCTCATGCCGATCTTCTTGCGATTTTTTGCGGTCTGTTCCGTGCGCTCATCCGAGTAACGGTCACCTCGCCGTTCCCATACGTCCATAATCGCATCGGTCAACTCTGCGTCCGTCATTCCACTGCGGATCAGTTCCCGCAAATCAAATCCCTTCGAGGCAAATAGACAAGTATACAGCTTGCCATCCGATGACAACCGTGCCCGTGTGCAGGTCGAGCAGAATGATTCCGACACCGACGTGATGAAACCAACATCGGCTCCATTATCTACGTAACGATATCGTTTTGCTACTTCGCCATAATAATGCTGTTCGGCAGGTTCAATGTCGTGAACGGCGCTTAACATGTCGTAAATCTCTTTTTTTGTAACGACTTTCTTGAAGCTCCAGCCATTGTCATTGCCGACATCCATGAATTCGATGAAGCGCAATGTGATACCCCGTTCTTTGAAATAGGCAGCCATCGGAAGGATTTCCCCTTCGTTGGCCCCTTTTTGAACAACCATATTCACCTTAATTTCAAAACCGATTTTTTGTGCATAGTCGATATTGGAAAGGATCAGATCCGGCTTGATCCCCCGTCCATTCAGTTTCCCAAAAATGTCCGGATCAAGCGCATCCAGGCTCATGTTCAAGCGACGCAGGCCCGCATCGTAAAGCGGTTGCGCATATTGCTTGAGCAATACACCATTCGTCGTCAAACCGATATCCTCAATGCCTTCAATCCCCATCAATTTTTCAATCAGTCGCGGAAGATCGCGGCGCATCAACGGTTCACCGCCAGTAATGCGGAGCTTTTTCACACCAAGTGAAGCAAAGATCCGGGCAAACCGTACCATTTCTTCAAACGACAGCAATTCACTTTTCGGTAAAAATACATAGTCATCACCGAAAATTTCCTTTGGCATACAATAGGAGCATCTGAAGTTACAGCGATCCGTCACCGATATGCGCAAATCTCGAATCGGGCGACCAAGCTTATCTGTGATTGCTTTCATTTTCCTCGCTCCTTTCCAAAGCTACTGGTGAATTGACGTTTGTGAACACTTGCTTTACATCCTCAGCCAATTCACCGCCGTCCACCCACGTTACGCCAACTCGTGCAAGGACGGGCATGACACGGTTTTGTTCATTTTCCAATGCTTTACGTATGACCGGTACCGCAACCCGATCCCAGACGGACACGAGCGGATGATGCCGCTCCTCCGCAATAACTGCAGTCACCCCTTGGTCATGGCGAGCCAACAATTTGCCGACCACCGCACTCTCTACAAACGGCATGTCACATGGGAGCACGACATAGCGTTCCGCTTGCACGGATTCCATCACGGACAGGATCCCTGCGAGCGGACCATTTCCCGCAAATTCAGGTGTATCAATCGCGAGCCCCACCTCGACAAGGTAGTGGTCAATCAGTTCAGGACGCGTTACGATAACCACTTCATCACAATTCTCTTTCAACGCTTCCACTGCTAACTCATAAAAATACCGACCGCCCACCATGGCAAATGCTTTGGGTGAACCGAATCGCCGGGACAGTCCTCCCGCCAAGACGATGCCGACCGTTTTCCTCATCCGCCGCTTACCGGAGGGATGAATGCACAAATATCCCCCGAGCGGATGACATCCTCTTTCAAGGCATATTCTTCATTGACCGCGACGTACATCGTATCCTTGCCAAAACCGGGATAGGTCGCTTCCGCCCAATCCAATAACTCCCCGACCGTCATCGATTCCTTCTCAAGCGTCTCCTCCGCCTTCCCTGTCAACTCACGGAGTCTCGCAAAATAATTCACTTTGATCACTTCGAAACAACCCCATTCTCTGGATACTTTTTCTGACCGCCGATCCACTCTTCGCCATCTTCCCAAATTTCCTTTTTCCAAATTGGAACGACCTCTTTAATGCGTTCAATGGCATATTCATTCGCTTCATACGCTGCCTTCCGATGCGGTGAGGATACCGCAATCAAGACGGCAATATCCGAAATATGCAATTCGCCAATCCGATGGACAATCGCCACTTTCACGCCCGGCCATTTTACCTCCATCTCAGCACCGATTTCTGCAAGTTTCTTTTCTGCCATTGGTACATAGGCCTCGTACGCCAAATACAATGTCCGTACGCCATGCGTCCATTCGCGCACGTGCCCGGTAAAGACCGTCACAGCCCCTGCGCCTGCATGTAGGACATAGTCGGTATACTTCTGCGCTTCAATCGGCGTTTCAACAATTTCAAATGGTTTCACTATCATTCACCTTCCCTATCCAGTCAAGTAGCCAACTATCTAACTGCTGTTGTTCCGTTCTGGATGCGATATGTATTCTATCCACCGTTATGCCAGGGCAGCCAACAATCAACTGAATCCCATCCAATGACCGCAAAACTTCCCAATCTTCCCGCTCACGCAATAGAACAACCTTCTCACCTTGTTGTTCTTTATACCCTTCTATGAGCAAAATATCCGGATTGCCGATCGATGCCCATCTTTTCAATTCGGCGAATCCCGGTTCGGCATTCATCAGCAATTGGACCGCACCGCCACCCGCAACCACTGATGCGTCGGCGCCATTGTCAAAAAACTGCATCGTGTCCGTTGAAGCATCTGGCATCGCAGGTTGTCCGCCATGTCCATGATGCTTCAAAACCGCAACCGACAGCCCTTCTTTTTTTAATAAACGCACCCATCTCGCTATGAGTGTCGTTTTGCCACTATTTTTAAAACCAACAATATGGAGTGTTTTCATAGCACCCACTCTTTTACTCCTTGCTCTGCACCTATTAATAGGATGTCCACTTCCATCCCTTTTGTGTATCCACGTGTCCCGCTTGGCAAAACGAGCAGACAATTCCCCCTTGCGATGGAGGAGACCGCATTGGATTTATTAAAACCGGCTGGTCTAGCAATGATTCCTTCCGGTGTCATTTCCCAAACAGCCCGGATGAAGCGGGTAAACGGATTCGGTTTTGTGAAATCTTCGCCTAACACAGCTTTCATATGCGGCATATAGGGCGCTGTTCCACCCATTATGTTGAGTACCGCAGGCCGAGTGAACAGTTCAAATCCTGTAAAGCAGGCTGATGGATTCCCTGACAGCCCGAATAACAGCTTTTCACCAAGCACCGCGACCGTCGTCACACTTCCCGGCCGCATCGCCACTTTGTTGAATAAAACTTTGGCACCTAACCGCTCATAAATGGCCGGTAAATAATCATAATCACCAACGGAAACGCCGCCTGTCGTAATCAGAAAATCTGTTTCCGCAATCGCCTTTTCTACGATCGCTGTGCATGCATCCAACTGATCCGCTTGCATTCCATAGGATTTGCAGGGAATTCCCATCCGCGTCAACTGCGCTACAATCATTGGACCGTTTGAATTACGAATCTTCCCGGGAACGAGTTCGTCCGCCACATCGAGCAATTCGGTCCCTGTTGATAAAATGCCTGCAATCGGGCGCCTGGCCACTTCCACTTCCGCATATCCGAACGTTGCCAGCAAAGCGATTGTCCCTGGATGGACCAATGTTCCTGCTTCTATGAGCACTTCTCCTTTTTGGGCGTCCTCGCCTTTAAATGAGAAATTTTCTCCTGGGCTGAACGGCTTCCGAATGGTAAAACCGTTTTCCCCTTCAACAGTCTGTTCCAACATGACAACCGCATCCGCGTTTTCCGGTATTTGTGCCCCCGTCATGATCCGATAAGCTTCCCCTTGCCCGATTCCACGATCTGCGACATGACCGGCCCCGATTTCACCAATTACTTTAAATGAAATTCGGTTAGCTCCCGAAGCACCGATTGTATCTTCGGAACGTACCGCAAAACCATCATACGGCGAACGATCAAATGAAGGCACATCATGTTTCGCGATAATCGGTTCGGCTAAAACTCTGCCATAAGCCTGTTCAAGCGGTATGGTTTCCACCCCTAGCGGATGGCAATGCTCCATCACCAACCGGACGGCCTCTGCTACTTGAATCGGCTTTCTCATTTCTACCATTCCCAATACCCCATTTCCATCTGTTATACTAAATTCACTATGCATGAAAGGAATGACTCCCATGTCTGAACTCACACATTTCAACGAACAAGGCCGTGCCAAAATGGTTGACGTTTCCGATAAAGTCGAAACCGTTCGAACAGCGATCGCTTCCTCCTCCATCCTTGTCAACGAAACCATCCATTCGCAAATTACAGAAGGAACGAACAAAAAAGGCGATGTCTTTGCAGTTGCACAAGTCGCAGCCATCATGGCAGCCAAAAACACATCGACCATCATCCCAATGTGCCACCCGATTCCGTTAACCGGTGTCGATATCCATTTTGAATGGAACATTGACGATGCTGCCGACCATTACGAAATCCTGATCCAAGCCGAAGTGAAAACAAAAGGTGTCACCGGTGTCGAAATGGAAGCCTTGACTGCCGCTTCCGCCGCCGCTCTCACCATTTACGACATGTGCAAAGCGGCCGGAAAAGAAATGATCATCGGACCGACAATGCTTCAGCAGAAAACGGGCGGTAAAAATGGAGACTTTCAGCGAAAAGGGTAAACGGGTTGCATCTCTGTGCCCAGTGCCGATTACTGACCTATCATTCAAATCGGTTCAGTAGCCGGCACATCTTTTCCTATTCTCCCAAATGCTTCGTCAGTTCGTTTACAATATGATGGATTTCAGGGAGAATCAGTTTGTCCATCGCCAATTCCACTGCTTTCACAGAACCTGGAAGCGCGAACAAAGCCTTCTGTTCAACCACACCTGCTGCCGCCCTGCTTAACAATGCCTTCGAGCCAACATCTTCCGTATAACTTAAGTAACGGAATAATTCACCGAACCCATCCAATGTTTTTGTAAAATAAGGGGTAACTGTTTCAATCGTAATATCTCTGAAACCGATCCCCGTACCGCCTGTCATAATGATCGCATGAATTTCCGGATTACGTAACCATTCCTCTAAGACGGACTTAATCTCCTGCTGTTCATCCTGACAGATGCGGGTTTCAAACAATCGATGTCCCGCCGACTCAAGCTTTGTCACGATGGTCCGCCCACTATGATCATTCCCTGCATTGCGTGTGTCGCTAATCGTCAATACACTGCAGACAAGACTTTTTTCTTTTTCTAACTCATTGATATGCGACAAAAATCTTCCCCCCGTTCAGCCAAAAAATTGATGGTACAGCTTACGTCCTTTTTTCATATCTTTCAGTCCATGGATGAAGAGACGGCCATTACCAAATAAGATGCAACGATATCCCTCCGCATGAAATTCAACGAAAAAGGGTGTCACTTTATAAGCCGTTCCAAGCCGTTTTGCCACCTTTTCTCCATCCTCAATCGATAAGGGACGCCCCGCAGCAGGCGTGATCTGTACGGTATCTCGCCCACATAAAACCGCATAACCTGCGTCTTCCGAACTTGATAAAGAAGGATAAATCGGTAATTCTCCACATGTTTCACATACTTCGCTACGCATCCGGGAAATCCCTGCTTCGACCTGCGTATTATGCCAAACATCAAAATGAAGCACTTTTTTCCGCAAGGCCGTTTTATTTCCGGTTAGCCATTTGAGCGCTTCTGCACTTTGATGAGCTGCCGTAATTTGAACAGCAGGCGCGATAATCCCGACCGTATCACAAGTTTCATTGACAGACGGCAAAACGGGAAGCAAGCATCTGAAACAAGCCGACTCACCCGGTATGAAAGGGAAGACGGTTCCAGAACTACCGATACAAGCTCCGTACACCCACGGAATGCCTTTTTTCCAAGCCACATCATTCATCAGGAGCCGCGTTTCAAAATTATCCGTCGCATCCATGAGTAGGTCCGCATCTTTCGCGATTTCTTCCAATAGCGGACCATCGATATGGTCGAGAACCATTCTGATATCGCTATCTTCCCGAATACTCTTCAATCTTTTCTCAGCAGCCACCACTTTAGGAACGCCATCCCGTGCATCCTGTTCCGTAAACAATTGCTGCCTTTGTAAATTCGATGGTTCCACATAATCCCGGTCCGCAATCGTCAATCGACCAACCCCTGCACGGACGAGTGTCTCTGCAATCGATGATCCTAACGCCCCACAGCCAATTATCACTACATGCGCCTTACTCAACTGCTCCTGTCCAGCCTGCCCGACAGGCTTGAATAATGTCTGTCTTGAATAACGATTGTCCAACAAAACCCTCCCCCTTCAAGCAAAAACATTTCACAACTACCAATCCATTAGCCAAAAACGAAGCAAGGGCTTCCGGTCAAATTGACCGGCTGCCCTTCACGTCCATCGGCGTAATATCACTGAACGTTCCGACATATCTCGTCACGTCTCCAGAATCATCTTTTACCGCACTGATGGATAGCAACTCTAAATATTCTTCTCCGTTTTTTCGTTTATTCCATACTTTCCCTTGCCATAAACCTTCTTGACCGATTTGGCTCCACATCGTCGTATAGAACTCTTCCGACTGGCGTCCCGAACTTAATAGATTCGGATTTCGGCCAAGCACTTCCTCTTCAGTATACCCGGTCAATCTTGTAAATGCCGGATTGACGGATTGAATCGTTCCGCTAACATCCGTAACAAGAACTCCCTGACCTGTTGAATTGAATACTTCTTTCGCTGTTGCAACCCGATCCATGTAATAGAGCCAAACAACAAGGACTAAGCTGACCAATGCCACTTGCGAAAACGCCATGAAGCCGATGGAATAGGAACCCGTCATGGAATGGATGGTTGAAAGGAGCAAAGGGGGGAAGAATCCGCCCAGTCCTCCCATCATCGAGACGATTCCATTGACGATTCCTGCTTGCTTGTTGAAGTAATACGGGACAAGCTTGAAGATGACGCCGTTCCCGATACCCGCTGTAATGGCGATCAACATGCTCCCTGCCGTATAAAGCCCGATGGAAGGAGAGAATGCAAGAATGATAGCGCCGACTGTCAACCCTGCAAAAACACCCATCAGCAGAAACAATGGCTGGAACTTATCCCCCAACCATCCGCCAACCGGACGGAGAATGGTCGCAACAGCGATGAATCCCGCTGTCCGCATCCCAGCATCGACTTTCTCCAAATCAAAATAAGTGACGAGGAAGTTCGGTAAAAACACCGTGAACGCAACGAACGAACCGAATGTGATGAAATAAAACAATGAAAAGAACCAAAGTTTCTCGTTTTTATAAACACCTTTGATCTGCTCGATAATCGGTGTCTTCACTTTCACTTCTTTGCGATCACCGAAAAAGAAATTCAAAGCCGCAAAAACTAACAGCAGCACAAGATAAAGTTTAGCGGTCATCGCCCAACCGACTTGGGATGCGATGACAGGTGCCGCAAAGGTTGAAACGGCAGTCCCGATATTACCGGCACCATAAATCCCATTGACGAGGCCGAGTTTTTCTTTCGGATAATACTTCGGTAGCGATGTTACCCCGACCGAGAAAACCGCACCACCGATTCCGAGAAATGTCCCACCGATCACGAGGTCCACATACGTCGAAGCCTCGCTTATGTAAAACACAGGGAATAACAATAAAACAAAACTAACGAGGAATATGAGCCTTGCACCGAAAATATTGGCATAATAACCGAGCGGAATTCTTAAAATCGATCCCAAAATGACCGGGACCGCTGTTACGATTGCCACTTTTTCTGCCGGAATCGCAATCTCTTCCTGAATGTAAGGTAACAAGGATGAAATCAAGACCCACACCATGAACCCGACAACTAAGTTTGCCGTCTGCAACGGTAACTGGATTTTTCTTATCATTTCAATCAGTCCAATCTTATTAGAGATATCTAAATTGATTGTAGCGATTTACTTATCTAGAAACGATTGGGTGCCCCCCTATATCCGGCTAGGGATATCCCTCAATTTACCTTCATCTTCATTCAGCAAATGTTTTTGTACTGAAAGCGAAGCGTCAGCTACAGAAGACTACCACCTCATAGGTGACGAGTGTTTGCAGTTTTGCTTCCTGTTCAGCGGGTATCCAACACCTGCTGAACAAAGATGAAGCCTCTGGCGGATGTCACAGATTTTGAAAGGAGTTAATTGAGCTTCGCTCAATTCAAAATCCAGACGCAATTACGCCGAGGCGTAATTGATTACAAAATCGAAGTATACAGTTGTTCATACAGCCTATCCTGCTCTTCAATCCGAAGGACATTATTGACCATTGGAAACAGAACCGATTCCTCCTTGATGAAGTGGACGGTGATGACTTCAAAAGCCTCTCCTGCATCACGGACGACGTCTTTCATCTCCTGCATCGTCAAATCCTCGATTCCCCTTAGCGTATGATGCAGGAAATGACCGATATAAGCATCGATTTCTTCATGCTCTTCCTCTGTCGCCTGAACTGGTCCTTGCTCATCTCCTACATAGCGGGCAAGCATTGGAAAGAGGAATTCCTCTTCTTTTTCTGTATGTTTTTTATACGGATCGATAAACTCGACAATCCGCTTACGAAGCTCTCGCAATGCTTCGCGCCCTTCCTCAATAGAATAGGCGTCACGCTCAAATCCAAGGACGATTCCATGCCACTCTCCCATTAAATAGGACAAATACTGATGTTCGTTTTCAAGCACACGCAATGCCGGAAGATCAAACTTGAACCTTTTGGTGACCGTCAATGTTTGCCCACCTCGCTATCCTTAAAAGTTCAAAAACTTTTTCCTCAATGCATATTCGACCAGCTCCGGACGGCTTTTCAACTGCAGTTTTTCCATAATTTTCGCCTTATGCGCCTCAACCGTTTTTACGGAAATATAGAGCTTTTGCGCAATTTCTTTATTGCCATAACCTTTCGCGACGAGCGGCAATACTTCAATTTCACGTTTCGACAAAATCTTGAACGGATCTGTCTCCACACCGTCCCCGTCTTTTTTAACGAATTCCCGCACGAGCGAAGTCGCCATCGTCGGATGGATATATGTCCCACCCTCATAGACAATCCGAATGGCCGCTAACAACTCTTCATCCGGAGAGTTTTTCAAGACATAACCGGACGCCCCATTTTTCAATACATGGAACAAATACTCCTCATCATCATGCATCGTCAAAATAAGGATCTTCGTTTCAGGAAAATCTTCGTGGATCTTCCCCGTTGCAATGAGCCCACTTTCCCCCGGTGGCATGCTCAAGTCCATCAGCAAGAGATCCGGGCGATGTTTGGCAACGAGGTCATATGCCTCTAAACCGTCCGCAGCTGTCGCAACCACTTCCATATCGTGCTGGAAGTTCAAAATGTGCATGAAGCCGCTACGAACGACCGCATGATCATCCGCGATTATGATCTTCAACGAGTGCCCCCCCCTTTTCGTAAAGGTATTTCTAATTGTATCCGGGTACCCTTTCCCGGTTCAGATGCAATCGTCAGTCGTCCCTCAGCCAGTTCTGCCCGTTCTCGCATCCCATATAACCCAAGACCGGTCCCTTTTGGATGGACGATATTCAAATCAAACCCGTCCCCTCGATCGGAAACGTGTAACTGTAAAGCTTCGTTATCTTCGAGAAGCCGGACGTCCATCTCATCGACGTTTGCATATTTGAGTGCATTGAATATCGCTTCCTGACAGATTCTATAGACAACGGTTTCAATCTCCCCTTCATATCGTTTGGATTCTAGTTCGGATGTGAAATGAACGACAAGCCCATAATTCTTTTCAATCCATTTGAAATGGGTTCTAAATGCAGCTTCAAGTCCTAAATCATCCAGCGCTGCCGGTCTTAACTCAACCGATAGATGACGGATATCATCAAGTAGCCGCATCAGCGTCCCTTCCGTCTGCTGTACTTTCTGCAATACTTCCTGGTCTACATTCATATATTTTAGGACCCGGAGTTCGACAAGTGAACTGAGCATTTCCTGCGCCACACCGTCATGCAATTCTCTTGAAATGCGTTTCCGTTCATCTTCTTGTGCTTTGATAATATTTTTCATCATCATTTTCTGATTGAGCATTTCCTGCGTTTTATATTGCTTCGTTAAATCCCGAAGCATGAAAACCCGGATGCCATTTTCCACATCGATCGTCTGGTAGCTGGCCGTATAAGGGATAACCCCCTTCCCTTTCGTATCTAAGTACACTTGGAAGGAACTGATATCTTGTTGGGGGTTCTTCATATAACAGGACATGCACGTCTGCATTTCTTGTTCGCTTGTATACCCTTTACAAGTCAGACAAATCGCTTCTTTATCACCCGCAGCCATACGATCTAACACTTCCGCACCCAATATGAGCTCTGCTGCATGATTTAGCGCAATCACTTTTCCATGCCGATCAAAAAAGAAAATCGCTTCAGCAGAGTTTTCAAATAGCTTCAACAGCAGATCAGCTAACTGAGTATCACTTATACGTATCAACTTTCTATCCACTCCCCACTGGAATAGGGTCCAATTTGAGCTCCGATCACGCGACGGAATTCTGCAAATGCTTCAACAGACAATTCACCGACAGATCGGTACCCTACAAGCAACACCCCTTGGACGCGGTTGGATTGATAAAGAGGGATAGCACCAAAACTTTTCAACCCTTCCACGTCGATAATCGGATAATTGAACAAATCCCTGTTTCCAAGCACCTTTTCCGTATTGTCCACGAGAAACGGTTTACCCGATTTAAATACATACCCTGCAACACCTTTCCCGCTCTGTAAAATAATTCTCCGATAGCGGTCACTACGATTGCCAATGGCATATGTCCAACGTAGTTCAAAACGGCGTTCAGCGGACTGAACGAGTGCCACACCGACAAAGTCAAAACCGAAGTCCTCTTTGATCTGCCCTATTTTCTCTTGAAAATCAAATCGATCATCTTTTCTCATCGTCCTATACTCCCTATATCAATTACGCCTTGGCGTAATTGCGTCCAGATTTTGAATCGAGCTTGAGGCCTACAGGATGTAGGTCATGCAGTCGTCGCGACAGGACGTCGCGAACTTAGACTGCCTTCCCTTTAACTCCTTTCAAAATCTGTGACATCCGCCGGAGGCTTTATCTTCGTTCAGCAGGCGTTTGAACACCCGCTGAACAGGAAACCAAAACCACATTCATCTCGCTACCTACAGAGGTGGGAGTCTTCTGCTGAATGAAGATAAAAAAGGCGTCCCCACCCTTTTCCCCTTAATTTACACGATTCTTTCTATACAGGATATAGCTTCTTCCCACGTAATTCAATGGGACACTCCATACATGAACCAGCCTTGTAAATGGCCACATCGCGAAAATGAGAAGTCCGGTTAATACATGCAGTTGGAAAGCCAGCGGAACAGCGGACATGTACACTGCCTCTGGACGGAAAATCAGAAGTGAACGGAACCAAACTGAAATCGAGTCCCGATAATCAAACTCAGGCTGTACCGCGTTTGTCACAACGACACTGTAAATGCCTAGGAAAACGATGAGCAACAGTAGAGAATTGACGATTAGGTCGGAAGCAGAAGACAATTGACGTACGTTTTTCAGAGCGAAACGACGCCATGTCAAAATCACCATGCCGATCAACGTCATAAATCCGAATAAACCGCCTACCCAAATCGCTCCCATATGGTAGAGATGATCGCTGATGCCAAGGGCACGTGTCCATTCTTTTGGGACACCGAGCCCGACAACATGACCTGCAATAACAGGAATGATCCCGACGTGAAATAAAATACTGCCGATCATCAGCTGTTTTTTCTCTATGAATTCACTCGATTTCGCCGTCCATCCGAACTGGTCGTTTCGGTATCTGAAAATATGGCCGACAATGAACGTCGCCATGCAAATATAAGGGAATATGACCCAAAGAAATTGATTAGTCATTGGCCGTTTCCTCCTGCCGAATGCAAGATTTGAATGTTTCCCTCATCCCTTTGATAAGGTGGAAATAAGGGCTGTTATGTTTTTCAAGCGCCTTCATCAAATGATAGGTGCCGTCTTCCATCACTGCGAGCAGCATGGAAAAACTTTGTTGCGCCCGTGGATCTCCCAGCCATTCAGCCGCATAGATAAACTCACACATAAGCGGTAGAAAATCCGATAGCTCACTATCTGGCATATTCAGTCCGAACATCTCATAGAGTACTTTCAATCGCGCTAACATCTGACCGCGCTCTTTTGCATCTTCGTATTTCACAAACGTCATGAACAGCGTCGTCTCTTTTTGGAAATCAAATGTGGACGTATACATCTCCTGGATTTCATCGAAGCTGTATGTATACATCTGGTCCCAATAGGCTTTGACCGCTGGGTAAGCCGGATGGGAAGAGTCAAAAGACTCTTCCATGACCGACGGATGATAGCTGAGCTTCTCTGGATAGGACAGCTGATATGCGAAAAAACCGAAAGCCTGTTTCTCTTCGTATAACTTTTGCAGATCAATCACGCCAGATCCCTCCATAGAAGTTCTCTTCGTAAATTTCCTTTCCGGATTTCATTGGAGAAACCGGGCCGCAACCGTCACACCCTCCATTCGCTCCCATAGTGGAATAGCTGAACTTGTTTTGGTTCACGCCCATATTATAATCGCCCATTTCCGTATAACCCGCGGAACCTTGAGAACGGTACATATTCATATGCCCTTCCTTATGGGAAGTCGGGACGACAAAGCGGTCTTCATACTTGGCGATTGCCAGCAATCTATACATCTGTTTTGTCTGGTGAGCAGTGAGTCCGACGCGCTCCAACTTGGATTCTTCGAAATCCTTACCGGATGATAATGCGCGCATATAAGAACGCATCATCGCCATACGTTGCAGTGACCCTTTCACGGTTTCTGTATCCCCTGCTGTCAACATATTGGCAAGGTACTGGATCGGAATCCGCATTTCCTCGATTGCTGGGAAAATCATATCTGGATTTTTGATTGAATCTTTCCCTTCAAAATAGTTCATGATCGGGCTAAGTGGCGGTACATACCATACCATCGGCAATGTCCGGTATTCAGGGTGAAGCGGAAATGCTAATTTATATTCGATCGCCAGTTTGTACACCGGGGAATTTTGTGCCGCTTCGATCCATTCCTCCGCCAAACCATCCCGTCTTGCCTGTTCAATCACTTCCGGATCATTCGGATCAAGAAACAAATCGCATTGCTCTTTGTACAGATCCTTTTCATCCGGTGTGGCAGCGGCCTCAAGGACACGGTCTGCATCATACAGCAAGACACCTAAGTAACGGATCCGGCCAGTACATGTTTCGGAACAAACCGTTGGCAAGCCTGATTCGATCCGTGGGAAACAGAATGTACACTTCTCCGCTTTATTCGTTTTCCAGTTGAAGTAGACTTTCTTATACGGGCAGCCCGTCATACAATAGCGCCAGCCGCGGCATGCTTCCTGATCGACAAGGACGATCCCATCCTCATCCCGCTTATACATCGCACCGGATGGACATGATGCAACGCAACTCGGATTGAGGCAATGTTCGCAAAGCCTTGGCAAATACATCATGAATGCCTGCTCGAAGTTGAACTTGATCTCTTCTTCTATTTTCTGGATATTAGGATCGGTCGGCCCAGTCACATGTGCACCGGCTAGCTGATCTTCCCAGTTCGGCCCCCATTCAAGGTCCATATATTCGCCTGATACGACAGATTTCGCGCGCGCGACAGGCGTATGCTCGCTGTCGCCAGCCATCGTCAATTTTTCATAATCATACGTCCACGGTTCATAGTAATCTTTCATTTCCGGCATATCCGGATTGTAGAAGATTTTACCGAGTGCGATTTTCGATAATTTGGACCCGGATTTCAATTCCAACTTACCATTCCGAAGATTCCATCCACCTTTATAGAGCTCTTGGTCTTCCCACCGTTTCGGGTAACCGATCCCCGGTTTTGTTTCTACGTTGTTAAACCACATATACTCGGCACCTTCACGGTTCGTCCATGTCGTTTTACAAGTGACACTACAAGTGTGGCAGCCGATACATTTGTCTAGGTTCATGACCATTGCAACTTGCGCTTTAATTTTCAAGCCAATTGACCTCCTTCATCTTGCGGACTGCAACGTACACATCCCGCTGATTTCCGATTGGACCGTAATAATTGAAGCCGTAACTGAGCTGCGCATATCCACCGACCATTTGCGTCGGTTTCATATGGATCCGCGTCGGTGCATTATGGCTGCCGCCACGTTCTTCTGTTATTTCTGATCCAGGTACTTGAATATGCTTATCTTGCGCGTGATACATGAACATCGTCCCTTTTGGCATTCTGTGACTGACAACGGCTCTTGCGGTCACGACACCGTTCCGGTTATACACTTCGAGCCATTGGTTATCGGCGATGTCGTGCTCTTCCGCGTCTTCATTGGAAATCCACACTGTCGGACCGCCACGGAAGAGGGTTAGCATATGCTGATTGTCTTGGTATGTCGAGTGAATATTCCACTTGCCATGCGGCGTCAAATAGCGCAGCACAAGCGAATCCTGTCCGCCGATGATCTGTTTATCGCGCGGTCCGAACACCATCGGCGGCAATGTCGGTTTATAGACCGGCAACGCTTCGCCAAAGTCGAGGAAGAATTCATGGTCGATATAGAAATGCTGTCTGCCCGTCAATGTCCGGAACGGTACAAGCCGTTCGATATTCGTTGTAAACGGTGAATAGCGTCTGCCCAATTTGTTGGAACCGCTAAAGACCGGCGTTGGAATAACTTCCCGCGGTTGCGCCGTAATGCCTGCGAATGTAAAGCGCTCCGCAGCGCGGTCTGCTGAAATATCCTTCAACTCCACACCTGTATCCTGTTCTGCTGCCTCGAAAGCCCGCTGTGAAACGCGGCCATTCGTTGCAGAGGACAATGTCAGCATCGCTTCGGCCGCCTGTTTAGCCGTATGCAGTTTCGGAAGTCCGTTTTTAATGGTGTCATCGAAATAAGTACCATTGATGCCTTTCATCATTTCGTATTCTTCCGCGACGGAGAAACTGACGCCATGAGCTCCCACTTTTCCTGTCGATAACAGCGGTCCGAGCGTAACGTATTTATCGTATACTTTCGTGTAATCCCGCTCGACAATCGTCATGCCAGGCATCGTTTTGCCCGGTATGGCATCCACTTCCCCTTTTTTCCAATCTTTCACTTCTCCGTAAGGCTGGGCAATCTCTTGGACGGAGTCATGTGCCAATGGCGAAGTGACCAGATCTTTGTAAACGCCAGGAAGATGCGTTTCAGCCATTTCCGAGAATGCTTGAGCAATCGTACGGTAAATATCCCAGTCCGAACGGGATTCCCACAGCGGATCGACTGCCGGATTGAACGGATGGACGAACGGATGCATATCCGTCGATGAAAGATCGTGTTTCTCATACCATGTAGCCGCCGGAAGAACGATATCCGCATACATCGGTGTCGCCGTCATCCGGAAATCGAGTGCAACAAGCAGATCGAGTTTCCCTTGCACTTCATCCCGCCAAACCATCTCTTCCGGCTTCACCTCTTCGTTCGGGGATGCAAGCAAGCCATCCGATGCGCCGAAAAGATGTTTCATGAAGTATTCCTGCCCTTTTGCGGAACTAGAGACGAGATTCGAACGCCAAACGAACAGCGAACGCGGGAAATTTTCAGGCGCGCCAGGATCTTCTGCAGCAAAGTTGACTTCACCGGATTTAAGCTGTTCGAGAGTATGGTTGACAATCTCTTCCGTCGATGTCTTTCCATTTTTCGCCGCCTCTTCGGCAAATAAAAGACTGTTCTTATTAAACTGTGGATAGGATGGTAACCAACCGAGTCGGGTAGCTAACACATTGTAATCAGCCGGATGTTCATAGCGCGCTTTTCCGCCAGTTGGCGACATGAGTAGATCCGCACCCATTTCCTCGTATTTCCACTGATCTGTTGCAAAATAGAAGAAGGATGTCGCATTTTGCAGACGTGGTGGTGCTTGCCAATCCCTTGCAAAAGCGATTGTGCTCCAACCTTCGATTGGACGACATTTCTCCTGGCCGACGTAATGCGCCCATCCGCCTCCGTTGACCCCTTGGGAAGCCGTCAACGTCACGAGATTCAATATCGATCTATAAATGGTATCACTGTTAAACCAATGGTTGATGCCCGCTCCCATAATAATCATCGAACGCCCGCCCGTATCTAAGGAGTTCTGTGCGAATTCACGGGCAATCTGGATGACTAGCTCAGGTTTGACGTTGGTAATCCTCTCTTGCCATGCCGGTGTATATAGCGATGTTGCATCATCATATCCTTGTGCTTCCAACTCACTGCCGATGCGACGGACGCCGTACTGGCTGAGCATAAGATCGTAGACGGTTGTCACAAGACGTTCCGTTCCATCTTTGAAGACAACTTTTTTCACTGGAATCGGACGTCTGAATGTACCGTTCTCCGAATTATCGAAATAAGGGAAAACCATTTCCGTCCATTCCGCCTCATGATCCGCCACGGACAATGCTGGTTCAACACGTGTGCCATCCTCATTGTCGAGAATCAAATTCCATTTGACATCCTTTTCCCAACGCTGTCCCATCGTTCCATTCGGAACAATAACTTCATGGGTCGTTTCATCGTAGATGACAGGCTTCCACTCTGCATGCTCGGACTCGCTACCTAGATCACTAGCCCGTAAGAAACGCCCGGCTTTGTAGGAACCTTCATGCTCTTCCAACGTAATGAGGAAAGGCATATCCGTATATTGCTTTGCATAATTCAAGAACATTGGCTCTTTCCGCTGCTCGTAAAATTCGTCTAAAATGACATGGGTCATCGCTTGAGCAACGGCGGCATCCGTTCCCGGATTTGCTGCGATCCAGTCATCTGCATGCGTCACACTCTCTGCATAATCCGGTGCGACAGAGACCACTTTCGTCCCTTTGTAGCGCACTTCCGTCATGAAATGGGCGTCCGGCGTTCTCGTTAATGGAACATTCGATCCCCACATAATGAGGTAACCTGCATTGAACCAATCACTGGATTCTGGCACGTCTGTCTGTTCACCCCAAATTTGCGGGGAAGACGGAGGCAAATCCGCATACCAATCATAGAAGCTCAGCATTTCTCCCCCTAGAAGAGAGATGAAGCGTGCACCGGATGCATAGCTGATCATCGACATTGCCGGGATCGGCGTGAATCCTGCAATCCGGTCCGGACCGTATTTGCGGATCGTATAAATGAGTTGTGCAGAAATGAGCATCGTTGCATCCCGCCAATTGACACGGACATGCCCGCCTTTGCCACGCGCTTTTTTGTAGGTTTCTGCCTTTTCAGGGTTTTCCACTATGCTTGCCCACGCTTTCACAGGATCGTGATGCTCGGATAGCGCCTGACTCCACATGCGCCACAGCTTTCCACGTATGTACGGATATTTCACACGAAGCGGACTATATTCATACCAAGAAAATGAAGCGCCACGTGGACATCCTCTCGGTTCAAACTCAGGCATATCCGGTCCGCAGGAAGGATAGTCAATCTGCTGATTTTCCCATGTGATGATGCCGTTTTTCACAAATACTTTCCAGCTACAGGAACCAGTACAGTTGACACCATGCGTTGTACGGACGACTTTGTCATGGGACCAACGTTGACGATACATGTTTTCCCATTCCCTGCTTTTCTCTTCCAAAATGGACCAATTTCCAGAATAGCGCTCGACCGGTTTAAAATAATTTAATCCAAACGCTTTCTTCCTCGGATTCTTCATCGGAAAAGCTCACTCCTTTATCAAAATATCTTTGGAAAATGTAGATTGTTAAGACTAGAATCACGAATAGCTTTCATGCTTGATAATTGACTTTCAGATGATTCAGAGAGCAATATCCTTTTTCATCCCTATACCCATAACTCTAAAGTTTAGTCATCATCCTTTCTATTAGGGAACGCCCTATATCCCTTCCTGACTTCCCTTAAGACAGCAAAAAACCACCCTGTCTAAAAATAGATAAGGTGGCTCTGCAGTTGGAAAATAGGCAATACCCTATTGAAATATAAAAAGAGAGTACACGTTTTTTCATGTACTCTCTTTTCGCTCTATTATAAATCGTCAAATCCGTTCAAATCGCTTGTCTTGACGTATTGACGTGATGACTGTTCAAAGAAATCGGTTTTCGTATCATCGAAGCTGTCCACATAAGCACGGATCCACCTCATTGGATTATCGGTGAATTCTGGATAGATTTCACTTAACCCAAGCATGCGAAGCATCTTATTGGCACGGTATTTGACGTAGCCGGCCATTTCTTCAAGGTCGATGCCTTCGATACCCGCTAGTACATAGCGGCTCCAGATCGTTTCTTGCTCAACGGAGTGACGGAATTGATCATAGATCCATTCTGTAAATTCTTCTGTGTTATACTCCGGATTCTCTGCGAGCGCTGCGCGGAAAATATCACTGATCGCTTTCCCATGTTGCAGCTCGTCTCGGTTAATATAAGAAATCATAGTCGATGTACCGACCATTTTCTGATGGCGCGCCAAGTTGTAGAAAAAGGCGAAGCCACTATAGAAAAACAACCCTTCAAGCAATGTCGTATAGATCATCGCTTTCAATGCCGACTCGATTGTCGGACTTTCAGCGAACTCATTATAGACCTCAACGATACGCTCATTGCGGCGCATTAATACTTCATCCGTGCGTCCCATTTCAAATGAAGCCAGTTGTTTGTCCAGCGTCGTAACAGACGAAAGGACATACGCATAGCTGTGATTATGCTCACTTTCCTGATCGGCAATCGTTGCCATTAACGATTTAACAGAGGGATCAGTCGTATAATCAGAAAGTTTCGCTGCGACATCCGTTTGCGGTCCGTCCAGCGTTGCGAGCAGACCGATGATTTTGAGAAATGCATCTTGTTCTCGCTCCGTCATTGTCGAAAATTGTTTGACGTCCTGTGTCATATCGACTTCATTCGCCGTCCAGAAGAGTGAACGGATTTTTTGACGCAATGTATAGAAATGCGGATGGGCAAGATCATTCCAATTGAGGATGCCGCTTGCTTTCCCGCCAAAAATCGCTGTAGATTTATTTGGATTTGCCGGTTCAATGACTTTTACTCGTTTAAGTAGTTCCAATGTTGAATAACCCCTTTCGACCATTCGATGACTTTCTCTTCCTGTACGCCACGTGGACTTTGTTCGATTTGAAGCGGTTCATAACCCGATGCGTAAAAGCGTGCCAATTTGACTGCGGCATGGCAAAACAATGCATCGCCTCCGAATTGGGTATCCCCTGTTCCGAAGACGTACACATTGTCAGGTTTATAGCCGATATCTGCGACGAAATCCTTCACTTCATCAGGCGTTGCACCTTGATCCCATGTAAAAGAACCGATGAGCATCGCATCGAATTGGCGGGGATCCGGAATCGCAATCCCTCCGCCGATTCGATACGTAGTAACAGTAATGCCATTACTTGTCAACGTCTCCTCAATGAGTTCCGCAACTTCCTGCGTATTTCCGCTCCAAGAAGCATAGGCGATTAAGAATGACACCATTCGCACTCTTCAATATCCGTCGCAGTTGAACGCGTATAATACGTCGTTTTCATCCCGGATTTCCATGCTTGGATATGCAGATCCAGAAGAACGGAAGCTCGGATATTATTCGGTACATACAAGTTGAATGAAATCGATTGGTCAATATGGCGCTGTCTTGCTGCGTTCTGTTTAACTGACCAGCGCTGATCGACGATATACGCAGAACGACGGTAGACGTCATACGTACGGTGATCCAAATCAGGCGCGACGACCGGCAATTTATAGTCTTTTTTCTCTTCATGGTAAAACGGCTTAAAGATCGGGTCAATCGATGCCGTCGATCCTGCAATGACAGACGTCGAACTATTCGGTGCAACAGCCATCAAATAGCCATTACGTACGCCATTTGCAGCCACTTCCGCACGCAATTGTTGCCATTCTTCCGAGTCATACCCTTTGTGCTCGAAATAAGCCCCAGACTGCCAATCCGATCCTTCAAATAATGGATAAGCCCCTTTTTCTTTCGCCAGTTCCGAGGAAGCTTTGATCGTCAAATAAGCAATTTTTTCGTATAGTTTATCCGCATAGTCTACAGCCTCATCCGATTCCCACTGAATATTTTTCAGTGCGAGCAAATGATGCCAGCCGAATGTGCCGAGACCGATACCGCGATAACGCTGGTTCGTTCGTTGCGCTTGGACGACCGGAATTTTATTCAAGTCGATGACGTTATCCAGCATACGCACTTGGATGGCAATCAATCTTTCCAATGCGTCTTCTGGAACTGCGCGCCCAAGGTTGATGGAGGATAAGTTACAAACAACGAAATCGCCCGGTTTCGAACGTGAAACGACAATATCATCTTCCAATGTGACAGATTCAAATTGCGTCGCACTCATGTTTTGCATAATTTCCGAGCACAGGTTAGAAGAATAAATCATGCCTTCATGCTTGTTGGCATTGGCACGGTTCACTTCATCACGATAAAACATGAACGGCACGCCCGTCTCAAGCTGGCTGCGCATGATGCGTTTCATAATATCAATCGCTGGAACCGTTTCTCTGCTGAGCTCCGGATTGTTAACACATTCCTCGTATTTTTCACGGAATGAGCCCTTTCCTTTGGTCTCATCGTAAAAGTCCTCAAGCGAATAGCCCATGACCGTGCGTACTTCGTGTGGATCAAATAAATGCCACTCCCCACGTGCTTCCACTTGCTCCATATAAATATCCGGAAGGCAAACACCCGTGAAAATGTCATGTGCACGTAGACGCTCATCCCCATTGTTCAATTTAAGATCCAGGAATGTGAAGATATCTTTGTGCCAAACATCAAGATAGACCGCGATCGCACCTTGACGTTGTCCGAGCTGATCGACGCTGACCGCTGTGTTATTCAATTGTTTGATCCATGGAAGCACACCGCTTGAAGCGCCTTTGAACCCTCGGATGGATGAGCCACGGCTCCGCACTTTCCCCATATAGACGCCGATCCCACCACCGTATTTCGATAAGTTGGCGACATCCGTATTACTATCGTAAATGCCTTGTAACGAATCGTCGACTGTATCAATGAAACAGCTCGATAGCTGGCCATGCGGCTTGCCGGCATTCGCCAATGTTGGCGTTGCAACGGTCATATACAGATTGCTCATTGCCCAGTAAGATTCCGCCACTTTTTCCAAACGGTTTTCCGTCTCATCCTGCATGAGTGTCATCGCGATGATGAGCCAGCGCTCCTGCGGAAGTTCAACGGACTGTTTAGTGAAATTGATCGCAACATAACGATCCATCAACGTTTTCAAACCGATATATGTAAAGAGTTTGTCCCGTTCCGGATCAAGAAGTTTTCCAAGCGCTTCTAAATCTGCACGTGAATATTTTGCAGTCAATACAGGCGTGTACAATCCCTGATCCACAAGTCGGGCTACATTGTCCGCGAAGTCCGTGTAAACCTTCGCACCACGCAACTGCTCTTGACGATTGTAGACATCGCGAAGATGGATGCGTGCCGCTACGAATGTCCAATAGACTTCAGCTTCATCGATATTACTCAGCGCTTCCAATGTCATCGCCTTTACCCATTCAGACTCGCTTCCTTCAGGATTGCGCTGTCTCCACCGGTCACTTGCAATGATCAACGGCTCAATTTTGCTAACCCCAAATTCACTTTGTAATTCATCCAATAACCGATCGATACCGGTCTTCGCAATTTTAATTGTCATGGTAATCTGTTCCCTCCATTTAGTAACTAAAGCAGTCCATCTTGGTATAACTTTACGTTAACGTCCAACGGATCTGCTCCATATGGACGTGTAATTATTCATATAAGTAAGCAGTGGCTGGCGCTTTGCTAATCATTTGCCAAAATAGGTTGAAAAGTCAAAAACGCTTTCAGTGCCTAACTTTCCGAAACACTATATATAGTGTCTTATTCGTTACATATACCCTAACATATTGTGTTCTACACGTAAATGGAAAAACTTTTGACCATAGCACTTACCCACACTATCCACAAAAAGATGTCCACAATTGACGAACCGTCTCCATCATAATCCACAGGAATAGAGAAGAAGTTATAAACAACTTTTCCACGCAAATAAAAATCTATCTTCAACATGAAATTTTATGTCGAAGATAGATTTTTATTGACATTTCGATTCGCTACCTACTCTGAAGTTTCGTCAACATATTTTCCGAAATCGGGAACGGCAATGCTGTCGAACTCCTGAACAAGCTTATGCAAACTGTCCGTCAATAGTTCACCGGTCATAGGAAGTCCGTGCCCCGTAATCGCAACAGTAGGTTTTAAAGCTTCCAGCTTCTCCACGGATTCCCGTGCTGCTGTCCAGTCCGTCGTCAAATAGCGTGGCGGGCCGCTGATTTCCTGTTCTTGAGTGATCACCTTATATAGATATTCCTGCTTTACGGTTACAAAGGCATCCCCTGCAATTAGAGCCTTGTCCTTTTCCCTGAAGAGCGATACATGTCCTGGTGCATGCCCAGGTGTATGAATCCATCGAAAATCGGGCAAATGAGGGACACTGCCATCTTCCGGGAGTGGTTTCACATGACTTCCAAGATCAATCGCTTCATTTGGGAACATGGGTGACATCTTTGAAACCATTCCCCCTTCCACACTCGGATCCGGTTCAGGATAATCCATTTCACCTGTCAAAAATGGCAGTTCGAACTCATGGGCATATACAGGTACTTCCCACTTTTTGATTAGCTCGATAATCCCGCCGACATGGTCGAAATGTCCATGGGTTAAAATAATGGCTTTTGGTCGACTCCCCTCGCCAAAACGCCTTTCCGTTTCGGTCATTATTTTTTCGGCTGAATAAGGCATTCCTGCATCAACCAAAACAAATTCTTTTTTGTCCGGATGCCCGACCAACACAATATTCACGATTTGTATTGTATAGCTATAGAGATCTGGAAGAACCTCCGTTCCGACTCCGCTTTCAATCGAAGTTGCAGGTATGTATTTATAGTCTTCTCCGTAGGTTAAATTCTCGTCCAATTATTTTTCCTCCTTAATTCGAACAAATCCTTATTATCCTTTGCCCGAACAACTTTTTTATACCCGGAGCAGATCCACTACACCGCTCCAAAATTGGCTAGTCCATAACTTGGCTTATGAGAGTTTTGAGGTAACTCCTATTTTCCCAAGATTCCGTATAGATAAACTGAGGTTGTACATACTACTTGCTGAAGATGAAATAAAAAGAAGAGAAGGAGTGCTTTTACGATGGGCATTATGGATGGAAATCCCAAAAAGGAACCGATGCATTACGGAGAGATAATTGGTGTTTGGGCTTTTATCGGAGCAAACAATGGATTGATCAGTGGATATGAAGCGTTCGTTAATCATGCGGGCGATGATGAACTGATCAAGCTTCTTGAAGAAGCTGTAAAAATAATGAAAGCTGAAAATAAGGCGCTCGAACAGATCCTAAAAGATAATGGCATTGCACCGCCCCCTTCCTTACCTGGACGTCCTAAGGCAAAAGCTGAAGAGATTCCGGTCGGCGCAAGGTTTTCAGATCCTGAAATCAGTGCCGCTGTCTCCATAAATGTGGGGCAAGGACTTGTCTCATGCAGCCAAGTAATGGGACAGTGCCTCAGAGAGGATATTGCCATGATGTTCGGTAAGTATATTGCTGAACGAGCAATGTTCGGCCTGAAACTGTTGCGTTTGAACAAAGAGAAAGGTTGGATTGTGCCGCCTCCGCTTCATAATGAATGACTTCTAAAGTTCTCTTTTGAATAAGACGCCTTTCAACATAGGACCCTGATATTGTGTCTCAGGGTCCTTTTCTGTATCCAAAACACTTTTTTATATGTTACTCAGCCCTCAACGCTTTTCCTCTTCCCAACACTCCGCCCCTTTGAGGCCTGGTACCGAACTGGATTTAAAGACGGGATTCAGTCCTTTTTTTCGTTGGATTGTGAAATCATCTAACACCTTGAACGCCACTTTGCCGAGCACTACAATAACAACTAGATTGATGATGGCCATCATGCCCATGAACAAGTCCGCCATGCTCCAGACGATTTTCACCTCTGCCATTGCCCCAAACATCACCATACCGAGTACCAGCACACGGTAAATCGTCAGCCATGACTGATGAGCATTGATGAATTCAATATTCGTCTCTCCATAATAATAATTCCCGACAACCGAACTGAATGCGAAAAAGAAAATCGCAATGGCGACAAAATACGGAGCCCAACTACCGACATGGACAGCCATTGAGGATTGCGTCAAAATGATGCCGCTCTGCTCCCCTTTGTCATAAAGCCCGGCAAGAATGATGATGAACGCCGTAGCCGAACAAATAATGATCGTATCAAAGAAAACGCCTAGACTTTGGACAAGCCCTTGCTTTGCCGGGTGGGACGAATTTGCAGTTGCCGCAGCGTTCGGTACACTACCCATCCCCGCTTCATTTGAAAATAGACCGCGTCGGATCCCTTGCAACATAGCGGCACCAACACCGCCGCCGACCATTTCCTGAATCCCGAAAGCATGTTCAATGATCAATTTGAACATAGCGGGTACTTCTGCGATATTCACGATGACAATGTAAAGGGCAACCGCAATATAAAATGTCGCCATAATTGGTACGATGGCCTGCGTCACTTTGACAATTCGCTTGACGCCGCCAAAAATAATGACCGCTGTTATCAACACAAGAACTAAGCCGACGAGCCAATCCGGTACACCAAATACATCTGTAAACGATTGGCTAATCGTATTGGACTGTACCGCATTAAAAATAAAGCCAAAACAAAGTGTCAATAAAATCGCAAACACGATTCCCAGCTTTCGGACCCCGAGTGCCTTTTGTATATAATAAGCAGGTCCTCCCCGGAACGTATCTCCATCCCTCACCTTGTACACTTGCGCAAGCGTACTTTCCACAAACGCTGTGGCCATTCCGATAATAGCGATGACCCACATCCAAAATACCGCGCCAGGTCCGCCAATCCCGATGGCTAGCGCCACACCGGTAACGTTTCCTGTCCCCACCCGTGAAGCTGCACTAATGGTAAAGGCCTGGAATGCGGAGACGCCATCATTATCTTCTTTTTTCTCAACGATCAAGCGGAACATTTCGCCGAACAATCGCACTTGGACGAAGTTCGTACGGATTGTGAAGTAAACGCCGACCAAGAGCAGAATTCCAATAAGAAGATACGTCCATATGAAATCATTTGCCGGACCGACTAACCAATTTAATGCATCCATGATCATGTACAGATTTCCCCTTTCTCATCACTTTTTCATGTCCTTCCCTTTTATCTACCCATAATCAGTTCAAATCCAACTTTTTTCTTAGCCCTATCGAAAAACACCAGAAGCCCGATTGGATTCTGGTGTCTTCTTAATATTCCTCTTTTATACTTTTCTATTCGGAGGACTTTCCCCAAGTCAAATTCCTTTCACTTTCATATGGAAACGGATCACTTTCTTATCACCGTCTTGTTCCACTAACTTTCCGGTAAAATGTTCACCGTTCTTTCCATATGTCGCAGCTACACGAGCAGACATTGAATTTTCAATCTGTGGTTCAAGAATAATTTCATAATCCTGTAAATCTTTGATTCGCTTATCACTTTCAGGATTTTTGAAAATGAGACGGAAGCTGCCATCCGGATTTACGTACGTCATGCCAATGAAACCCGAAGTGATGTAACCCGGAATACTGTCCCTTGACTTCATTTGCGTCCCTTCAAGCAAATTGCTTTTCGCATCGATATAAACATAACGATCGTCTTTCGTTATCGTCGGCTCCATCCATATCTCAGTCTCCCCATAATTTGCCGGCACTTCCCACACAGGCGGTTCGATTTCCCTCTCTTTCTGTCCATCTTGTTGTGCCATTTCGATTTGGACAGCCGCCTTTTTATAATCGACTTCACTTTGCGTATCAGCGTAAACACGGATAAATTCGCCTTGTAAATTTTCTCCTGACTCGCCGTATTGCTCTTTGATCGCATCATTTTGGATTGCCGGTTCGAACTTCACTTCAAGTGTGAATAGCCCATTGAAACTTTCCGGTAGTTTTGTTTCTTACAGAAATTCGCCATTATCTTCCACAAACGCAATCATATTCCCGCCAATGAGCTGTGCCTCGATGCCATCCATCAAAAAATATAATTTGGACTCCGGCAAGAGATTCGTTAAGCCCTTCACAGTGAGTTTTTGGCCATCCAGTGACACATCCCCCTCGAACCAGACGTCTAGCTCACCTTGATCATCAGGCGCACCCGCTCCTGGGCTTTCAAATTCCACTTTTTCTTTTTCAACCTTATTCTCTTCATCACCATCGAAGCGACCTTCTAGGTTTTCATTCTGTTCTACGCTGTCGCCTTCCGATGTTTCCTTTGCCGGCTTCTCGCTACACGCCGATACCAATAAAATTGTGAACAAAAGAACCATGAACCATTCACACTTCATCTTCACTATCCATCAACCCCCATTTCTACATGCTATTTTCTTGCGTTCAGCATAACACGAATTATTTGAAGTAAATTAAACAGTTGACCAATTCTATCCTCAGACTCATCTTCGCTATTCCTCTACTATGAATAAATGAGTAGCAAAATAAATCCCTTACAACAAAATACCTATTCACTAGGATAGACATACAACGAGTAGTTATGGGAATTTAACTCTACTATAATAACGTCTAGTTTTCTTACTCCAATTTCAGAAGCTCTCATCACTTTCTAATGATCCTCTCAGCATTCTCTAGTATTCGATTGCTAGATTAGTATTCAATGTTAGATTTCAGAGGAGGATATGGAAATGAAGATCGTTATGGTTCCGTCAGGATTTAAAGAATGTTTGGATGCAGAAGAAGTGGCTTTGGCGATGGAGCGTGGCGCAAAGCGATTTGACCGTAAGGCTGATGTAGAAATTGTACCGATGATTGATGGGGGTGAAGGCTTTGCCAAAACAATCATTCGTTTGAAAGCAGGGAAGATCATTTATCGTGAAGTGACGGGGCCGGTCGGAGAAAAGATTTTAAGCCATTTCGGCATTTTCGTTGAGAACGGAAAGAAGATAGCCGTCATCGAAATGGCAGCGGTTGCCGGATTGAAATTAGTTCCGCGCCATCAAAGAAATCCTTTAGAAACGACGACTTATGGTGTCGGAGAACTGATTCTTTCCGCATTGGATTTAGGCGTCGACCAAATCTTGTTCGGTTGCGGTGATTCAGGCACATCTGATGGCGGAGTCGGAATGGCACAAGCACTCGGCGCGCAATTTCTAGATACACGCTCAAAACCGATACAAGTACGCAGTGTAGTAGACTTAATGAAAGTCAGGCATATTGACACCAGCTTTCTGGATGAAAGGCTCTCTACTGTCCCCATTGACGTGGCATGTAACTGGAAGAATCTATTATGCGGTGACCAAGGCGTCGCCCGTGTATTCGGTCCCCAAAAAGGAGCAACTCCGGAACAGGTTGAACTATTATCGGAGGCGCTGGATCACTATGCCGCTTTAATCAAGAAAACAGTTGCACTCGATGTCAGGTATTTACCTGGAAGTGGTGCATCGGGCGGTTTAGGGGCGGGCCTCATCGCTTTTGCCGGAGCCACATTGTATCCACGATTCGAAATCATAAAGAATTATATTCAGATCGAAGAAAAAATCAGAAACGCAGATGTCGTCTTCACGGCGGAAGGCAGTCTGGATTTTCAGACGCCAAACGGAAAAATCCCGTCAGAAGTCGCGCGTATTGCAAAAAAACATCACATTCCAGTCATTGCGATTACCGGCACAATCGGACAAGGAGCAGAACTAAATTACAATGCAGGCATTGATGCTTATTTAAGTATCATCCCCAAACCGACAACGTTGGAAAAAGCCATGATCAATGCACCAAAATGGATTGAAGATAGTACGGAAGCTGCGCTTAGGCAAGTCTCCATCGGCCTCACCATTGCCAAACGGATCAGCTCTTTAAAAGGGGTTTTGCAAAAATGATGACGAGAGCGGAAAAACATGCGCATGCACATCGGCCGCTCACTCGGCTGGTCAGCCGTTTTACAAAGAAAACATGGGCAATCCTAGGCGTCCATATCCTCTTCTTATTAGCAATCGGTCTGATTGAAAATCTGGATTATAGCGCAAAGGTTTCTTTGTTTGCTTTCTTATCTGCGATGACCCTATGGATCGCCACTAAAATTCCTGCCGGCTTTGTCGCCATTGCCCTGCTGATATTCATCGTGCTGATGAAGGCGGGTAGTCAGGAATTGCTCTATCATTCACTTGCGGAAGAAGTCGTGTGGCTGATGGTAGGTTCGTTCATTATCGGAGAAGCGGTTAAACAGTCGGGATTGGCGGAGAGGTTCACCCGCTCCATCCTAAGCAGAGCAAAAAATAAAAACTCCATTCTTGCCGGAGTCACATCCATTTTATTTGCATCCGCCTTTTTCATCCCTTCGACTTCTGGTCGGGCTGCCTTATCCATGCCGATCATTAAACAACTTGGCAAAAAATTTTCCAAAAAAGAACAAAGTGCGCTGGCGGTACTTGCACCCATCGTCATCTTAATGAGCACATCTGCCACTTTAATCGGTGCAGGTTCCCATCTAATCGGAATCGGCTTGCTTGAAAGCACTGTCGATCAAACCATTTCCTACGTTCAATGGTTTATATGGGGAGTTCCGTTTGCAATCATTACAACCCTGTTCACTGCAATCATCGTCAAATGGATGCTATGGCCCCGCAATGCATCGAAATTTACAGGACAAGCAATGGAAGTAACGGCTGAAGCCAAAAAAACTTTCAATGTTAAAGAGAGAAAAACAGTTATTCTGATAACGTTACTCATTTTCGGTTGGATGGCAGAAAGCATCCACGGCTACGATATTGCGTTCGTTACAATGATCGGTGCTGTATTCGTCATGCTCCCGTCCTTTGGCGTCATCAGTTGGAAAGACGGAATGAAATCCGTGTCCTGGAATTTGATCGTGTTCGTCGCCGCAGCAACTGCGCTTGGAAAAGTGCTCGTCGATAACGGTGCAGTCGCTTGGATTGAAAAAGAATTGTTTAGTGTACTTAGGCTTGTCGAGCATGGGAACGAATGGTTGATCGTATTGATCATCGCTATTGTAACGACTACAAGCCACTTATACATCACTTCCCATACGACACGTGCAGTCGTATTCATCCCGGGTTTGATACTGTTCAGCGAAACAATCGGGGTAAATCCCGCAACAGTCGTTTTCCTAAGCTTGATCGGGATGAACTATTGTGTCACCTTCCCGGTCAGTTCAAAAGCCCTTCTTCTGTTCTACGAGGAAGGGGATGTCTCCTTTGATGCCAAGCATTTGGTTAAAATAAGCGCTGTTCTCATGCCTCTTTATATCATGGCGATGGTCTTATTTTACTTCACGTTTTGGAAGTGGATGGGGATGGAATTATAAAATGCCAGTCACCAAAGCAATTTTCATTGTTCTGGTGACTGGCACTTGCGTCAATTATAAAGCGGATTTGACCGTTTTCCTGTAGTAACCGACCGTCAGGAATGCGAAGATCAAGTAGATCAGCGCATAGACGCCCATCGCAATGGAAGCGGGCACTGTAATATCGGACATAAAGAGGAACGAGGCCGCTTTGATGGCGAATACGGAATGCAGCAAGCCGATCAGCAAAGGCAATCCAAAGACGAATGCCTGCTTACGGATGATACCGCGCATGATGTCTTGGACCGTAAAACCGAGTTGTCGCAGTGTCGCATAACTTTTCTTCTCCTGCTCCGCTTCCGTCATTTGTTTGAAATACAAGATACTACCTGTTGAAATTAAGAACACAAGTCCTAAGAACCCCGCGATGAAGATGAGTAATCCGTTTGACTGGATCGATCTTTCGTACATGGAATAATAATCAGCACCATATGACCATGAACCTTCATCCCAATGCTGGGTCCGAATATCCGAAGCTAGCGCAAGTTGGGATTTGTCAGTTATATTGAAAATACGGATGCTTTTTATGATCCATTCGGGGGACATGTTTTCTATACTTTCTGGAACCATCGCTTTTTTATATTTTTCAAAGTCAGCGTCATTAACGACAAATTGGGGACCCCAAGTATTATTGATTACGTTGCCTTCACCCAATTTTACAGCTGTATATTTGCTTTCCGGCTCACTACTTGTAATATAGATTTCGAATGGAATTTTCATATCTTTTGCTAAGAAACTCATCTCTGAGGAATGATAAATGACAGTCCCATCCTTTGGTGTATCAACTTGTAAGCCTGCATTTTGTAGTTGCTTAGCACTTACAATATAGGTATTATAGATTCCTCCTGACCAGTCCATAAATGCAGGGAAAATCCCTTCTTCATAAGTCCCTTCCACACCAAGCAATTCAATTGTTGCTGTTGTATAATTGATTTCCTTCTCTTTTAATTTGGCTTCAAAAGCCTCGGCTGATATTTCATCATCTGTAAGCCATTGTTCGTCAAATGCAAAATCAAACGGCATCATGTAACGCGTTTCCTTCTCCGTCGAATAATAAAGTGAATACGAACCCGCCAGCATTGCCAGCGTCATCGCGGATAATACAGTAATGATTGTCAGCGAATTGGCATTCCCCTTCATCCGATGCATAAGCGGCGCAAGGGATAAACTATTGTTCAAGCCGAGATGCCCTTGCTTCCGTTTCCGAATTTGGTAAAATAGCCAACTGATTGTGACGCGAAACACAAGATACGTGCCGAGTATTGTCGAAGCCAATACTGCTAACATATTGAAGTAGATCATATTGTTCAACATATGCCCCGATAACCAATAACCGAACACAATCAGCCCCATTCCAAGGATAGCCAACACCGCGGATAGGAACGATTTAGGCTTTTTCGGATGCTCACCTGACTTCTCAGAATTAAATAATCCAAGCAAAGTGCTCCGGTAAACGGTGAACAGCATTTGGACAGATGTCAATGCAATGATGGCGATAAAAACAACAGCCGTTTGAATAACTGCCGCCATCGAAAAAGACACCTCAATGAAGCCTTCATGTCCAATCAATTTCATCAGCAGCATTAAAAATACGCGGGAAACGAGCAGCCCTGCCCCAACACCGATTATAAGCGCGCCCGCACCGAGAAGGGCATTTTCAATAATGAGTAGTCGCGTCACTGCGCCCTTTGTCAATCCTATCAATTGATACAATCCAATTTCCTTACTTCTTCTTTTCAAGAAAATTGCATTGGCATAGACAACGAAAATACCAGCAATGAACAACAACAAGATGCCCGCTACTCTAAATGCCGCTGCCATATTCGCAGAGACTTCGGATTGTTCCATAACGGCTGGATCATATTGCAATGTCGCAAAGACGAAATACAAAACAACACTTAATATAAGCGCAAAAAAGTAGAGATAATAATGTTTGATATTTTTCCGCATACTGCGAATGACAAGATCAAATAGAGTCAACGTTGTCGCCCCCAAGTACGCCTTGGACTTTCAGTATCTCTTGGAAGAAAGCTTGTCTCGTCTTATCACCGCGATACAATTCCGAGTAGATCGTTCCATCTTTCAAAAAGACGACACGGCTACAGTAGCTCGATGCTACAGGATCATGGGTCACCATCATGATCGTGACACCCCGCTGTTCATTGACTTCTTCCATCGTGCCAAGCAAAGACGACGCCGATTTCGAATCAAGCGCGCCCGTCGGTTCATCCGCAAAGACCATCGATGGCTTATTGATCAATGCACGAGCAGCAGACGTCCGCTGCTTCTGCCCACCGGAAATTTCATGCGGGTATTTATGCGCGAGATCTTTAATGCCTAGAATGTCGGCGATGGCATTGAACTCCGCCTCCACCACTCTTTTTTTCTTTTTCCCCAGCGATACGGGCAATAAAATATTTTCTTTTACTGTCAATGTATCGAGCAAATTATAATCTTGGAAAATAAAGCCCAGCTTATCGCGCCGGAATGCAGATAACTCCGCGTCTTTCATCTTGGAAATATCAGAACCGCTAATCAGGACGGTCCCCTCCGTCGCACGATCAATCGTCGCGAGAACGTTCAGCAATGTCGTCTTTCCCGCCCCCGACGATCCCATGATTCCCACAAACTCCCCTTCAATCACACGCAAATCGATCCCTTTCAAAACTTGCTGGACATTGCCACGCGAACCATATGATTTCCGCACATTTTGTGCATGTAAAACGGTATTACCCGTTGAATGTATCGTATTCATTGCAACTGCCTCCCTTTTCATCATGTCTCTATCGTACCGCGATTCATACAGCGAGTCGTTCGATTTACATGACAAACGGAAGCCCCAACATGACAATATTGTCATGTTGCAAAGTTCAGTCATGAGAATTCATGCAAAATCACCTTTGGACAAAGTTGAAATGGGGATGGGGTGCCTTCAAGTGATCATTAATTCTTACTGGCGCTCAATACGCTTCTTCTAATAATAATAAAATCTCCCTAGCGCTCAAAGGACACATCCAAGTGATCATAAACCATTCCCAACGCTCAATAACTCCCTCCAAACGATCATAATCCCTCACCATCGCGCCCTCCTCAGTACACATCCCCCGAGCGAATTCTCGTTTTATCAAACTCATTTTCAATAGAAAAAGTCATGCCAACAATCGTTCCTTTTCCCACTTCAGATTGCACTGTCAGTTGTATTCCGATTTTCTCCGCAACCGTTTGTGCGAGGTAAAGGCCTAGGCCGGTTGCGGCGTTATGCAATCTGCCGGTTCCGCCGGTGAATCCTTTATCGAAAATCCGCGGTACATCATGGGGTTCGATGCCGGGCCCTTCATCTTTAATCGTCAATATAGCATTTCCTAACGCCGTGACATCCATTGAAATAAAAATCGTTCCCCCTTCTGGACTGTATTTCAATGCATTCGTCAATAGTTGCCGGATGATGAATCGGCTCCACTTCACATCTGTGACAACGTCTAGCCCTTCGCCTTCCAATTCGACTGCAATATTCTTTTCCATGCACCATGTCGCTAGTTCACGCACTTCCGCTGTGGCCAGCTGGCGAAAGTCCGCTTTTTCCAGAACATAATCCGCTTCAAGCGTCGGCAATCGCGAAATGTACAGCTGTTGGTCGATCAACAAATGGACGCGCAACCACTCCGTTTCTATTTTCCGGATAACCGGATTTTCCCGATGGGCATCCATCGTCAATTTCATCGCGGTCAGCGGTGTTTTCACTTCATGCACCCACGCGGCAGTATAGTCCCCTTCGATGACACGATCCTTCCGAATGGCGGCCAGTTCACTTGAAAATTCCAGCTCGGCCTGTTGCAAAACTTCTTTCACCATTTCATCCCGTAGAAAGTCAGTTTCCGGCAATGCTTCCTGCCAGTCCTTCATTTGCTCTTCTGCAAGCACAACCAGTTTTTTTGTGAATTTCATTTCCACCCGATACCGCCAAACGATAAATAAGACCAATATGACAATCAGCAACAGATTAAAATAAAGGACCGATGCAAACTTTGCGTCGATCCCCGGATCCAACCAAATGAGCATGTCCGCCAACCCGAGCGACAGCACAAAAAACAAAATCCAACTTTTCATATCCCTCACATAATGAATGAACATGTGGATAACCCCCTTCCTACAACGTGACCGCCATATAACCAAGTCCTTTTTTCGTAACAATTGCTTCACCCAGCCCGATTTCCGCAAGTTTCTGCCGTAGGCGTGTCACGTTCACCGTTAATGTATTGTCATTGACAAACCGTTCGTCATCCCATAATTTTCGGATCAAATCATCACGTGAAATAATTTCATCATTGGATTGAACGAGCACAGTCAGGATGAAAAATTCATTTTTCGACAGCTCCGTTTCCTGCCCATCTCGTCGAATGACGCCCCGTTTCAAGTCAATCATCGCACCATTCCACTCCAGCACATCCGGCGCTTCCTCACCATATGCATACGTCCTTCTCAATAAGGCTTGCGTTTTCGCAAGCAGCACATCCAGGTGGAACGGTTTCTGAATATAGTCATCCGCGCCCATATTCATTGCCATGACCATATCCAGCGGATGATCGCGGGAGGATAAAAAAATGATCGGTACTTTTGACACCGCACGAATTTCGCGACACCAATGGAATCCGTCATAAGCCGGCAGTTGAATGTCCAAGATGACAAGATGCGGATTCGTTTGAATGAAAGATCCCATCACATCGTTAAAATCAGCCGGTCCCTTGACATGAAAAGACCATTGCTCCAGCCGTTCTTTTAGTGAATTAAAAATTGAAATATCATCCTCAACAATAAAAATGCTCATGTCCACCCCGATCGACTCCCTTCTTCCGTCCATTTTATCGGAAACCTTCACGACCAAGCAATTCAGGACATCAGAGGACGGAAATATCAGAAAAACCTGTTAAATATTCTTTGCATATGCTATACTAATTGAATAAGACGACACTCTTAAATTGGCAAGAGTTAAAATGTCTTGTTTTTTTATTACTTTTCATTATTTTTTTATTCACTTTATCGAAATAATAATGAAAGAAAAAAATAATAGGAGGATTTCATGCTGAAATTTGAAAATGTGAGCAAAGTGTATGATGACGGCTTCCAAGCCGTAAAGTCAATTAGCTTCGATATTCAGGAAGGTGAATTTTTGGTGCTAATTGGACCAAGTGGTTCGGGAAAATCAACGACAATGAAAATGATCAATAAGATGGAACCCCATACGAGTGGAACCATTTCCATCAACGGAAAAGATATCAATTCGTATAATCCATCTGAATTGCGTAAGGACATCGGTTATGTCATCCAACAGATCGGACTTTTTCCCCACTATACGATCGAAAAGAACATCGGCATTGTCCCGCAAATGAAGGGATGGAACGACAAAGAGATTAAAGCTCGAGTGAACGAACTGCTTGAACTCGTCGGCCTCGATCCCGAAGTATATGCCACCCGTTACCCCAAAGAACTTTCCGGCGGTCAACAGCAACGAGTCGGGATTGCGCGGGCACTGGCAGCCAACCCGGACATTATTTTAATGGATGAACCATTCAGTGCACTCGATCCACTGACACGCGAACAGTTGCAGGCCGAAGTAAGTGCCTTGCATAAAAAATTGAATAAGACCTTTGTTTTCGTTACCCACGACATGGATGAAGCATTGAAGATGGGCGATCGCATCGCAATTATGAAAGACGGTAAACTTCTACAATTGGACACTCCAGAAAAATTACTTCACGAACCAGCCCACGGCTTTGTAGAGGAGTTCATCGGTAAACACCGGATAACCCAAAACCCTGAACTGATGCCCGTTACCGAAATTATGTCGGAAACAGTCGTCACCTCTCTCCCTCAAAGGTCTCCGGAAAAAGCGCTCTCGCTTATCCGGCAGCGAAAAATTACAAACCTTATTGTTGTCGATGATGACAAAAAGCTAGTCGGAATCGTTTCCGCATACGATGTCATCAAAAAATTGGATGTCATTAAAACGGTCGAAGAAATCATGTTATCCCGTGAGCCATTCCTGCCAGAGACAGCGACAGCCAGGGATGCCATTGTCATGATGGATGAGGCACCATTCGGCATTATTCCGATCGTTGACGCACAACAGCGGGTATTAGGCGTCGTCACACGCGGTTCATTGCTATCCGCCATGTCCAGCCCGTGGACAGATACGGAGGAAAACGACCATGAATAACTTGAATATTTGGCAACAGCTCACCCAACAGTTGCAGATGCGTTGGCAAGAATTGCTTTCAGCCACATCTGTCCATATCCAACTTGTATTTTTCTCGATGTTGATCGCTATCATCCTCGGCGTGACACTCGGTATTTTCGCTACACGTGTACCTAAGCTTGCTAACTTGGTGCTCGGCGGGGCCGGAATCATGCAGACGATTCCAAGCTTGGCATTGCTCGGATTCATGATTCCTATTTTCGGGATCGGTGTCAAAACGGCAATTGCCGCATTGTTCCTGTATTCGCTCCTTCCGATAATTCGGAACACCTACACGGGCATCAAAGATGTTGACAAGGCGACGACCGAGGCGGCAAAAGGGATGGGAATGACGAGTATGCAAGTCCTCCTCAAAGTGGAGTTGCCTTTAGCGATCCCCGTCATCATGGCCGGAGTCCGTACAGCCGCGGTCATTAACGTCGGGAATGCCACACTGGCAGCGTTCATCGGAGCGGGCGGTCTAGGCGATTTCATCTTCCTTGGGATTACGCGCGGCATCGACGGCTTGATTTTACTAGGAGCGATTCCGGCTGCACTTCTAGCGATCATTCTTGAAACGCTCTTCACTGCGGTTGAAAAATGGACCACGCCGGAAGGATTGAAATGAGTATGAGAAAAAAGCTTATCGCATTGATGATGACAATACTTGTCGCGAGTATGCTATCAGGCTGTATCTTCATCGAAAAGGATACATTGATACTTGGTTCACGAAACAATACGGAAAGCATCATTTTGTCGCATGTGATGGGACAATTGATTGAAGAGAAAACCGATATAGAGGTTTCTTACAAAGAGAACCTTGGCGGCTCAACTGTCGTCTGGAATGCAATGCAAAACGGTCTGATCGACGTCATACCCGATTATACAGGGACAATTGTCGTCACCTATTACCACGAGGATCCCGGGACAGCCGAAGAGACGTTAGAAGCGACAAAACGGCTTGTCGACGAAGACGGCATTATCGCCTTCAACACATTCGGCTTCAATAATACGTACACATTGGCTTTAGACGAATCAAGAGCCGAAGAGCTTGGCGTCAAAACATTCAGCGACTTCGCGAAAGTCTCTGAAGACTTCACACTCGGTGCGGTTTTTGAATTTATCGACCGTCCGGATGGCCTACCCGGCTTCCAGAAAGAATACGGTCTGAAATTCAAAGACGTCAAAGGGATGGACCACGGCATCATGTACCGTTCCATCGGCGCAAAAGAAGTGGACGTCATCAACTCCTACACAACAGACGGTCAGCTACAAGATTATGACCTGCGTGTGTTGGAGGATGATAAATCCTACTTCCCTCCCTACCACGCACTGCCGCTCGTACGAAAAGAAGCGCTGCAAGAGTATCCTGAAATCGAGGAAGTCCTCAGACAACTCGAAGGGAAAATCGACGAAGAAGCCATGCAAAAAATGAACGCCAAAGTCGACAACGAAGGCATGATGGTCGAAATCGTCGCAGAAGAATTTTTGATTGAATCAGGGTTGATTGAAAAGAAATAAATGAAAAACCGCACCTCTTGTGAAAGGGTGCGGTTTTCATTTCTATAAAAAAAACTGTTTTTAAGACACTATATGATTAATTTGGATAGTGGATTCCTGAACCAGGACCCAAATCAATACCGAACAACATCCAGACAACAAGTGTCGCTGTCCAGAAGACAAGGAAGAACATGCTGTATGGGAACATGACTGAGATAAGTGTCCCAATTCCCATTTTCTTATCGTATTTCTGTGCGAATGCGATAATAATCGCGAAATAAGTCATAAGTGGTGAAATGATATTCGTAGACGAATCGGCGATACGGTACGCCATTTGCGTTAACTCAGGCGTATAGCCCATCTCCATCATGATCGGTACAAATACCGGTGCCATCATCGCCCATTTCGCAGACGCACTACCGATGAACAGGTTGATAAATGCTGAAATAAGGATAAACATCAAGATGAGAGGAATCCCTCTTAAATTAATGCTGTCAAGGAATTGCGCACCATACACACCAATCATCAGCCCCATGTTGGACTCTGTGAAAAAGGCAACAAATTGACCCGCTGTAAACGACAAGACAATGAACATGCCCATCGCCGCCATCGTCGCAGACATCATCGCAGCAACGTCTCGATCATTGCGGATCACTTTCGTAACTTTCCCGTAAACAAGTCCAGGTATAAAGAACAAAATTGCAATAATCGGTACCAACGAACTCATAAACGGTGAACGAATGATCGGCATTTCGCCTTCCACTCCACGTAGCGGTGCCCCTTCAGGAAGAATGAGCAATGCAAATAAGATACTTGAGATGACTACAGAAACCGTCGCCCAAACAAGTCCTTTTTTCTCAATCGTCGTCAGCTTTTCAATTTTTTCGCGGTACTCGCCCTTATATTCACCAAGGCGCGGTTCGACAATTTTTTCAGTTACCCACGCACCAACGAATGTTAGAACGAATACAGAAGCTGCTATGAAGAAATAGTTCATAGCGATGTTCATATTTTCTGCATATGCAGGATCCATGATTGCCGCTGCGGAAATGGTCAGCTCACCGAGCAATGCATCCGTCCCTGATAAAAACAGGTTTGCGCTAAATCCTCCGGAAACACCAGCGAATGCAGCTGCAAGACCCGCTAACGGATGACGTCCCAATGCGGCAAAGATAACCGCTCCAAGGGGAGGCAAGACAACGTATCCCGCATCTGAAGCAACACTTGACATAACGCCTGCAAAAACAAGTCCTGCTGTAATCAGTCGTTTGGGAACGGCCATAACAAACCCACGTAACAGTGCACTAATCAGACCCGATCCTTCTGCGAGCCCGATTCCTAACATCGTTAACAAAACAACACCAAGCGGTGCGAACCCGACGAAGTTCGCCGTCATTTGTGTAAATATGTATTTGATACCTTCCCCGCTTAGTAGGTTTTTAACCTCAATCATTTCTCCCGGCTTGCCAGGATGTTCGGCGGTTACCCCAAATGATGATACTATCCATGATAGGACAAGGACAAGCAGCGCCAATCCAGCGAACAAAGTTACCGGATGCGGCAACTTATTTCCGGTTTTCTCAACCATGTCCAAAAAACTTTGGAATAAACCCTTTCTTTTCGTTTCCATAGGAGACTCCTTCCATACCAATAGTTAGTAAAAATGTTCAGAAAAAAAATAACCAATCTCTTGAATAATTATCAGTATATAAGATAGTTAGAATTATTTAAATAGCAAAAAATAATTTTGAAATATGACGAACAGTCAATACCTTCCAACTCTTTAATGAATTCATTTGAAATCTTATATTATTTGAGTTGAAACCCTTTTATCAGAATCACCTATTTAACAAAAAAATAAATTGTAACTATTTTTTTGCTTTTTTAGTTATTTACAATTGTACTTCTCGTAAAAGATGATACTACTCGTAGTCTAATATTTTGCCAAATTTATCTACTTTCCATTTTTCTCGTACAAACTTTTCTTTGCCGCGTTTCCACGATACACTTACAACAATGAAGGAGGCGTTTCAATATGAAAGTTATCCCCATCGGCATTTGAGGCGGTTACCCGAAAGCAAACAGTGCAACCTCTTCGTTTTTAATCGAACATGAAGGCTTCCATTGTCTGATCGATTGTGGCAGCGGGGTTCTGTCATCCTTGCAAAATCATTTACCGTTAGAAAAATTGGATGCGGTCGTCATCAGTCATTATCACGCAGATCATATTTCAGATATCGGCAGCCTGCAATATAGCCGGCTGATCCAGTACTATCTCGGCAAACCGGCACCTGTTTTACCAATTTACGGACATCGGGAAGATGAAGAAAACTTCGCGAAACTGTCATACAAAGAACAGACAGTAGGTGTGGGCATTTCAGAAGAGGAGATCGTCCAAATCGGACCGTTTGAAGTATCTTTTTGTCGAACAATCCACCCTGTCTATTGCTTGGCAATGAAATTTAAAGTGGACGATCGATCAGTCATTTTGACGGCAGATACAGAGTGGCGGGATGAGCTGGTGGACTTCGCATGCGGGGCTGATCTGTTAATAAGTGAAGCGAACTTGTATGAAGAACATGTTGGCAAAGCACCCGGTCATATGGGCGGTAGCGAAGCGGGCAAATTGGCGAAACTGGCCGGTGTCAACCAGCTTGTACTCACCCATTTGCCACTGCACGGTGATATCCAAGAGATTCTTGCGGCCGCTGCCAGTACATTTAACGGATCTGTCGAGCTTGCGGAAGTCGGGAAGCCGTACACAATTTCTCTATAACCAAAGAGGCTGTCCTCAGTTTTCACAAACTTTCTGGACAGCCCTTTTCTTCAATCATGCATCAATTTTTCACTAGTTTCGGCTGTTCCATATCGCTGCCGATTATCATTTCCTCAGTCTCTTCACCAGTTGCTGAAAGATTTTTAAGTAAAACAGTACCTATAAGACTCAGAACCGCAGTAAATGCTAAATAAAAACCAATTGAGTAAATGGTTCCAGTCACTTGCACGAGATACGTGCAGACGAGCGGAGCGATCCCTCCAGCAAATATTGCAGGTATTTGTAAACCAATGGAAGCACCACTATAGCGCAATCTAGCTGGAAAGGCCTGAGCGATCAGAGCTGGCTGGGCACCTGCTTGTATATTATGCGGACACATCGATAAAACCGTTGCACATCTCCGCACCCCCGCCAAGGGTAAAATGCTTTTTTCTTCACTTAGCTTTGTTTTATAACAAACTGGTCCAATAGATTAACATTTGCCTAGATACTCACACCACCGACATTGCCATCTTTTATTTTATTTTGGTAATCGAATCGGTTCCGCATAGCTCTCTTTAACTAGTTTAGATTGAACTTGTTTCAAGTTTTCCTCTTCTAGCTTGTTATAGGACGCATGTTGCTCCTGTACAAACGCTAATGCTATACCGCCAACTAAAGACGCGATTCCAATAGCCCCAAAGTTAAATTGCGGATGCAAGTTCAACGTCAACAAGATTCCGATAAGGATTGGGGCTAAGATACCGCCAATCCGGCCAATTGCCATTGTACTGCCAAGTGCAGACGCACGTATACTAGTCGGATAATACTGGGAAACAAATGTACTTGATAAATTTTGAACTCCAATAGACGCTGCACCGATGACTGCAATCAGTCCGAAGACGATGACCGTACTTTTTGAAAAGCCAATGAGCCCAAGCGCAAGAGCTCCAGAAAGAAAAAGGGGGACAAGCACTTTTTTTGGACCTACTTTGTCCATCAGCCTTCCAAGTAGAATTGTTCCTGCAATTGCCCCAACTTGCATGACCGCCGTAAAGAGTAAGCTTGAACTCAAATCATAGCCTGCCTGCATCAATAGACGTGGCAGCCAAGTAGTCAAAGAGAAAACGAGGAGGAGTGAGCAGAAGCTGGCAATCCAAAACATAAAAGTGCTAAGCGCTCGCTTCTCTTCAAACATTTTAACGACCGGTAACCCAACAGCACTGTTAGTTGACCGTGGTGGTTCCAGCTGAGCAAGCAGTGGCATGGATGGATCGACTTTTCTCAAGATCTGTTTCGCTTTTTCCAGTTCTCCTTTTTCAATGAGGTATGCGACTGACTCCGGGATATTTTTTATAATGAAAGGCAGCATTAACAGTGGAATAGCGGCCAGCCAAAAGACTGGTTGCCATCCTACTATTGGGAGTAGCGCACGACTTGTCAACGCTGCAATAATCCCTCCGACAGAATAGCCGGCAAACACGTATGCTACAAGAGCCGTCCGTTTATATTTAGGTGCGAACTCTGTCATTAATGCCATGACATTCGGCATCACGCCGCCAAGCCCAAGACCTGCGATGATTCGGCAAATCGTAAACATTACTGCCCCTGACGCAAAACCTGAAAGAAAGGTGAAGAAGCTGAAAAAAACGATACAAATAATAATGACTTTCTTTCTCCCAATTTTATCTGCCAGTAATCCAAAAGTGATTGCACCTATCACTGTACCCGCAATTGTGTAACTACCGATGGCGCCAGCCAGTACATCAGACATGCCCCATTCCTCTATCAGTGCAGGTACAACGGCTCCGTAAATGACGACATCGTAGCCATCAGACATAATAATAAAAAAGAGCCAAGCGACTAGTGCGATGTGAAATGAATGAACACGGCTGTTATCAATCGTTTGCATTGGATTAATGAATTTCATCTAAACTGTTCCCCCTTTGGACTTCCAGTTACTGAATTGTCACAGTTCTGATTTCTTATAGTCATTTCACACGTACTCTTATGCATTTTACGGGAACATAGCTTTTTCTTTTACTTCTGAGTTGACATACAATTCATTCGCGTTTTCTTTCAATGCCTGTACCCATCGCTCGGAACGTTCATAACAATCGGCGATTTCCAAGATTCTCTTGTCCCCAAAAGGTTTACCAATTAATTGAAGGCCAACTGGGAGGCGGTCTTCTGTAAATCCGCATGCAACGGAAAGAGCTGGGAAGCCCAATATATTCGCAAGCGGGGTCTTGCCTAGTGTAAACATATTGCTAATCGCCTGTTCCTTAACCATTGAGCCGATGTCATAAGGCGGCTGAACATTTGTCGGTCCGACGAGCGCATCAATGCCATACATTTTTTGGAGAGTCGTTCGAATAAACTCATTCCTTGTCCGTTGGGCATTGATGTATACGGTTGCTGAAATATCCCGTCCAAATTGAAAACGGTATTTCAAGTCATCCCCATAATCATCCCCATGTTTCTTTAACAGTGGTTCATGGAAAGAAATTACTTCTGCTTGAGCGATCATTCGTAATCCATCAAGAGCCCTGTCAATACCCGGCAGATTTATCGGAACAATTTCTGCTCCCAATGCCTCTAATTGACGAAAGGCCTTTTCAATAACAACTTTCACACTCTTAGTAATCCCAGCAAACATATACGGTTCACAAAATCCAAGTTTCACGCCTTGTAGGTCTGGCAATGATTTCTCGAAGACAACTGAACCGTCATGCTTAACAGATGCTGGATCATTTGGATCATAACCTTTCATAGCGTCCAGCATGATGGCCGCATCTTTGATCGTTCGTGTCATAGGCCCAACATGATCGAGTGACCAGCTAAATGGAAGACACCCTTCACGACTGACAAGTCCATATGTCGGTTTGATGCCTGCTGTACCGCACATCGCCGCAGGCAGACGAATGGACCCTGCTGTATCTGTTCCAACAGCACCAAAAGCCATCCCTACCGCTGTCGCTACAGCAGATCCACCACTTGATCCACCGGGAATTTTCGTGACATTCCATGGATTTTTCGTGATGCCATAGTGCGGGTTTTCTGTTGTCGCTCCCATCGCAAATTCATGAAGATTTGCTTTTCCGATAATAATGGCTCCAGCTTCTTTCAGTTTTTGAACGGAAGCCGCATCTTGATCCGGTATCCAGTCTTGAAAAATCTTTGAGCCACCTGTCGTCCGGACCCCTTCAGTCTGTAGCAAGTCCTTTACAGCAATCGGAATACCATGCAAAGGTCCACGTATTTTACCGCTTTGAAGCTCGTCTTCTAATTGTTTTGCTTGGTTGATCGCTTCTTCTTCCATCACTGTTATAAAAGCTGTCAATTCAGCATTATGCTGTTGGATACGTGCAAGGGATAGTTGTGTTAATTCCACAGGTGATAGTTCTTTCTTTTGAATGAATGACCCCAAGTTCTCAATCGTTTCAAATAAAAGTTCACTCATCGTTATCCTCCTCAAAACCTTCAAGCGAAAACGTATACGCTGGTTCCCCTACCAACAACTCAGACTCCTCTAGTCCAACAACACTGATTAAGTATTCAGTCAAAGACATCTAAAAATCCCCTTTCCCGAGTCATAAATGCTTTCTTCATGATGCGATTTGACTAGACAAGAAATAATATTTTACGGTTTTAAAAATCAATTACACCTGAACTTAACTGCGTCCGGATTTTGAAAAGGTTTTAGCATTCATCCCACTGCTTATCTTATAGAAGAAGGGGATGAATGCTAAATCAACCGTAATTTTATATTGCGTTGTTATTTTTCTAACAAGAAAAATGGTCGTCCAATGGAAGCTTCTAAACGGAAATAACGATCCAGACCTGCAGCGCGAAATGCATGCGTCATGTTTGTAACCGTTTGCAAATCAGGGATGTTATATAAAAAACATGCGTGCCAATTGACAGGGCCTGCATGTCCTGCCGTTAAAATATCTCGGTCGAATGTGCCTAGCAATTCTGATCCATTATGTTGCCATTCTTCTAAAATTCCATTCAGTTTCGGCAATAATTCTTGTTCTTTCTGTTCTTGAGTCGTATCAAACCATCCCGTTGATTCAAACGTTATGAATACTCGTAACGGGTTAGGTATTTGGGGTGCACCGTGTTTAATTTCAGACATTTTTCCATCTCCTTGTCATCAATGATTTGTTTCAAAACGCATTAATTCATTAGAAGTTTGTACTCCTAATGAATTAGCGCATAAGCAGTCCGCCGTTTATATCAAAGGTGGAACCCGTAATATACCCCGCTGCATCAGAAGCAAGATAAGACACCATGTCGGCAACTTCTTCTGCTTTTCCAAAACGCTGGACCGGAATACTCGCTTGCATTTTTTCTAATTTGGTAGGATCCATATTGTCCATTTCCGGTGTTTCTATCGCTGCAGGTGCGACTGCATTGACAGTAATCCCTTGATCTGCCAATGAGCGTGCAAATGCTTTTGTTAAGACAAGCTGTCCCGCTTTCGAAGCACAATAATGTGCGCCGGAAGATAACGGACCGGCTTGCCCGCCAAAAGATGAGATATTAATGATCCGGCCTGACTGTTGTTTTTTCATCGTTTCAAGTACTGCTTGTGAATAGAAAAACGTTCCGCCGAGATTCACGGAAAGAATAAGGTTCCACTCCTCTTCTGTCACGTCCTCAATCGCCGTTTCTTTGCGAACACCGGCGTTATTCACTAACACATCAACTCGCCCCCAGCTTTCCACAATCGTATGTATACTCGCTTGAATCGCCAACACATCCGATACGTCAACTGTAAGAAACATGTATTTCGAAGAATCGAAATGGGTCAACAGGTCCGATTGTTGAACTTCTGCTAAAAGTCGTTCATTGACATCGACAAAGGCAACGTTCATGCCTTCAGATAGCAATTTCTGAGCGATCGCAAGGCCAAGACCTTGACCAGCCCCGGTGACGATCGCTACTTTTTGAATGGTATTCACAATAAGCGTCCCCCCTTCAAATGAAGATTTTTTTCATAACCCTCATGGCATTTCTACCGGCTACTTTCGCAATATCCGTCGTTGTATAGTCTTGTTGAATCAGCCAACCGATCATATTTTTCATCACTTCGGAAGGATTTTCGAGTCCTTCAACGTAGGAAGACTCTTCAAACTCCTCGCCACTATGCGAAGCTGAAATTCCTAATCGATCATCAAATGCGTGTTGCAGCGCGACATGATCGCCAAAAAATGTATCCGGTCCAAAGCCAACATGGTCAATCCCTACTAAATTGGCAATATACTCGAAATGCTCCATGACAGAATGGATCGAGTGGGTAGCAGAACTTTTCGTTAACGTTGTATTCGGGGCTGCGCAAATCCCAATGAGACCGCCGTTTTCAGCACAAGCTGTTAACACATGGTCCGGTTTCATCCGCGGGGTGTTCCATAACGCTCGTGCCCCTGCATGTGTCATAAGGACAGGCATGCTACTTGCCTCGATAATGTCTAGGCTCGTTTGGTCGCCACAGTGAGAAATATCAATCATCATCCCTAATCTGTTCATCCGTTCCACAACACGGCGGCCAAACTGCGTTAAGCCGCCGTCACGTGCTTCGACTAGTCCCGAACCAAGCGTATTCGCTTCGTTATACGTAATGCCCATACACCGAATACCGAGTCCATATAAAATATCCACACGATCCAGCTCATTCTCTAAAATACTAGCAGCCTCTAAAGAAGGGATGAGAGCCGTTTGTTTCTTGCGTTTCGCTTTCTGCATATCACTATATGAACGAGCGATATAGACAGTATTTTGACGTTCAATATCTGCATACCGCATCCCGAGTAAGTAAATCACATCGTCCCATTTCAATCCATTTTTCGATGTAATGATTGAAATGCCATCCATAAAATTTTCAAAAATGATATCGATGCCTGATTGAGCAATGCCTTCATAATGATAGAATGTGTGCAATTCACTGCAGTATGGGAGTATATCGTCATAATTTTTCGGAACGATAAAGCCATGATCTCTTAAAGAAACGATCGGTTCTTTCACCATAATTTCATTCAGCTTGGCTTCTTCTTCCTCCGTTAACTGCAACGAATAATGCGGTACTCGATCCAACTCAGTCGCAAGGTCATACCGCTTGTAATCGACATTTTCCCTCAAGTAGTTAAAAGAGGTATAGCCATCGTATTGTTTCTTATTCATCACTGCTTAACCGGCTGGCGCTTCAGATCAAACTGTTCTTTTAATGGAAACGCTTGTTGCCAAGTTTTTTGATTGTCATCATAAAGGCCGTCACTGTATAACGTTTTCAATGACTCGTTCTCCAATGCAAACGGCTCCTGCCCTTCTTGGAATCCTTTCACTTGTTGAAGCAGGATTCGACGCATATGGATAATCGGTAAATCGCTTGTCCCTAAGTGCTCAATCGAACGGTCAACAATTGTTCCCATCGTTTCAGTTGCTGCGTGGTCTTGGTTAGCGATCCCGCGAATCCCTGTGAAGTTCCCTGTCTTTTGCAATTCACGATCTTGATTGTATTCATTTTCAGCATTAATTTGCTTACGGAAATCCTCATCCAACTTTAAACCCCGACGATCGTGTTGAGCTTGAACGTCAATTACGCGATCGTGCGCAAACTGAACATCCCACGTCCATGTACTATGGTCATCCCTTGGAATGAATGCATGCCACATGCCATCTTCGCCACCAAAGCGTGGTGGGTACGTATAGAACGGAAAAATATAGTGAATTTCCATAAATGCATTTTCTTCTTCTGTTCCAATTCCAACCGCAATACACCGTTTCCCAAAGTTCGTATCTTGAACAGCTTGTTTAACCGGAGGGTTTTTCACAAGCGGGTGATCTGGATCAATGCCTAGGTCACTACTCAAAATACCTTCTTCTACCTCTTGCGTACCATGTGCTTTATGCAAAAATGCAGCGTGTACAAAATCCAGGTCGTTTTCCATTGCTTGTGCATAGTTACACTCTTGCCAGACACGCTCGACTAATTTGTTTTCTTCCGGTAACCCCATCCAATAAAATTCCGGGAAATCCGGTTGTGAATCAGGCGGTCCCATATACGTCCAAACGATTCCGCTCACTTCTTTCGTTGGATAACTTTTTAATTTAATAGACTGTCTAAACTTCCCGTCCGTAGGTTCTGAAGGAATTTCCGTACAATTTCCAGCCGTATCAAATTTCCAGCCATGGTACATACAACGAATGCCACATCCGTCATTAATGCCGTAATACAATGACGTTCCACGGTGTGGGCAACGCTCGTCAATCAATCCTACTTTGCCTTCTGTATCACGAAATGCAACTAAATCTTCACCTAGCAACTTCACTCGTTGCGGCTTTCCATCACTTACTAATTCATGGGATTGTAGTGCCGGAATCCAATATCTGCGGAATAATTTGCCCATCGGTGTTTCTGGATCTGTTTGCGTGAGTAGTTGATTGTCTGCTTTTGATAACATGACTCATTCCCCCTGTTTCTCGTTGTCGTTTCGTTCAATATTTATTATTCAACCAATTCTTTTTGTGCGACTCGTTCAAGCTTGCCACGGAAAAAGAGCAATGGTTCCGCTTGATCGTCGTATGTGGCATTTTTTACATAGCCTGTGATGATCACATGATCGCCACCTTCGAGAATCTCATAAACATCACATTCAATCGTCGCTAGATTCCCTTGTAAAATGGGTACGCCCTGATCGGAAATCGTGTAAGACGCACCTGCAAATTTATCTTCTGACTTTTTCGCAAAGCGCCAGCAATCTTCCTCTTGCTCCTTTTGCAGAATATTTATAGCGAAAGGGACACCCTTTTTAAACGCTGGCAAACTAAAGGCCTTTTTGTCGATACAGACAAGAACAAGTGGCGGGTCTAAGGAAAGTGAAGAAAAGGCATTGGCCGTTAACCCGATCAGCTCACTTCCCTGTGCCGTTGTAATCACCGTGACGCCCGTTGCAAAATGACCAAGTGTAGTTCTGAATTCACGTGGATCCATTTTTGTTTCCTCCTTACATGAAATGTTAGCTCCATAAAGTACCGAATGTTTGATAGCGGTTTCACTATCTAAAGAATTCGGAATACTTCGTTTGTATATTCATCATAATTTATTCGAATTTTTGAAACAATCTAGGTTTCGATCTAATTATCCAATGTTATTAGACTCATTCGTACGAATAAAAACATAGATGTTTTACTTTCATGAAAATCAATTACGCCTCGGCGTAATTGCGTCCAGATTTTGAATCGAGCTTGCTTGATTAACTCCTTTCAAAATCTGTGACATCCGCGGGCCTACAGGATGTAGGTCATGCAACCGTTGCCAATCGAACAACGAAGGGTTCGATTTGCCTTAATTTCTGCGTCCTTTGCAGAAATTAAGGCACTTTCTTTCAGGACGCGGCGATTTCCATTCTTCGTTCAGCGGGCGTTTGGACACCCACTGAACAGATAACAAAACCGGCATTCACCTCACCACCTATAGAGGTGGGAGTCTTCTGTAGCTGATGCTACGCATTCAGTACAAAAACATTTGCTGAATGAAGATAAAAATACTCCTTTCCTGTAATTCCATTACAAGAAAGGAGTATCACTAAATGACAACCTATCGGCTCGGGGAGATCAAGTTATATTCGCTCTACAAACTGCAAAAGCTCCTCATTAGGTCCTTTAAATAAAATCATACGGCCGCCTTCAAGTGTAGGCTTTGGCTCTTCCGACGTAAAAACAATTCCTTTTTCGCGGTAGTAACGTATCGATGCATCAAGATCATCAACTGTAAACGCGAGATGATTGACAATTCCACTCTCATCGTATTCCCCAACCGGATCAATGTCTTGGATTAATTCAATCTCCATATTCGGTTGTGCTTCTAAATATAAAAAAGCCATTTCTCGGTTTGGATTATTGCCTCGCAAACGGACAGTAAATCCAAACATCTCAGAATAGAATTGAATTGATTGATCCATATCCTTTACTATGATTGCTACATGCTCCATTTTACGAATCATATACGTTCTCCCCTTTAATACATTTCTTCTCCCCAAAAAGATCAATCAAATGAAGCGATCCCTCGCTTTGATTCATCTCTTTCATATCTATTTTACGTTAAAGAAGCAACCTTTTGCTTACTTTCTTTTTCGCCCATAACCGTTGTACTATGAAGCGGTTGGACTTTAGCACTCGGGTCCATATAAACTTTTGCATTGCTAACGGCTGTAGGTGCCTCCCCAAAGCCACTTGCAATGAGTTTAACTTTCCCTTCATATGTACAAATGTCACCCGCTGCATAAATCCCTTCAATATTTGTTTCCATTTTCGAATTGACGACAATACTATTTTTCTCAATCTCTAGTCCCCACTCTTTAATCGGACCGAGGGACGAAACAAATCCATAGTTAACAAGGACATCATCAACTTCAACCACTTTCGTCTCTTCGCCTTTTACTTGCTGAAGAACAACTTGTTCAATAGCATCTTCACCAATAAATTCAGTTGGAACGTAAGGAGTCACAACCTTAACGGTGGAGTTTTCTAACTGTTTGACACTATGCTCATGTGCACGGAACTTCGCTCGTCGGTGAGCAAGCGTCACTTCCTCGGCAATCGGTTCAAGCATCAATGCCCAGTCAACCGCTGAATCTCCCCCACCGAATACTTGAACTTTCTTTCCGGCAAACTTATTCATATCATCTACAAAGTAATGAAGATTTTTCCCTTCATACTTCTCAGCAGCAGGCAGCTCTAATTTACGCGGGTTAAAAGCACCATTTCCAGCCGTAATAATGATTGTCTTCGTCAAATGTGCCCCTGCATTCGTCGTCATTTTAAAGATTCCATCCTCTTGCTTTTCCAATTCAAGAACGGACTCATTCAACACAATCGTCGGATCGAATTGATTCATCTGCTCAATAAGTCGATCTACCAGCTCTTGGGCTGTCACTTTCGGAAAACCTGCCACGTCATATATATACTTTTCGGGATAAAGCGCAGAAAGTTGCCCACCTAATTGGGGCAAACTTTCAATGATTTTTACCGACGCTTGACGTAAGCCGGCGTAAAAAGCAGTAAACAACCCAACCGGTCCTCCACCAATAATTGTAATATCATACACTTCATTTCTATTGGACATCCGACTCACTCCCGTTCAATGATCAATTACGCAGCAACGTAATTGTATTCAGCATGTAGTTTCCACAATTTCTTTCTATTCCGATGCCTTGATGTCATCGAAAGTTATAAAACTCCTACTTCTTCAAATTTCAATGGATTTCCATTAAACGGATCTTCGGAAACTTTAATAGACTCGGTTGGGCATCCCTCATAGGCATCTTCTAGATCCTCTAGCAAATCCTCCGGCACTTCTACAGTTCCTTCATTTTGATCGAGAAGGACATAAGAAATACCCTCGTCATTGTAGTCAAAAATATCCGGTGCAGCCCCCCCACAAGCACCACATGCAATACATGTATCTTGGTCAACAATTGTATATTTCGCCATCGTTTTTCACTCCTTCTAGATTTTACAGTTGAATTCTCCCAAGGGTTAAGAAGATTTGAAGTGCGATTTGTATTTCAAAACGACTATTCGAATCAGACAAATCGACAAACAATAAATCCTCAATTTGCTGAATACGGTAACGCATTCCACTAATTGAAATGGACATTTCACGCGCTGTTTTATGCAAATTGAATTCGTTTTGAGAGTAATAAAACAATGTTTGCAGCAATTCCGAATTTCTCTTTTCATCGTATTCAAGAACTGGGCTCAATTTTTCCTTCGCAAACAATTCTAATTCGGCAGGCTCCCGAGCGTTTAAAAATAACGTTAAATGTCCTAATTCATTAGCTAATACAATTTCTGATTTGGACGTTCGATATTTTGCCAGCTCAACAGCTTTTTTTGCTTCTTTTGCCTTCGTATTAAAATCAGATAGTTTTCGTGTTTCATTACTAATTCCAATACAAATTTGGCGATCAGAACTCTCAACTTGTCCTAACAGCTTTTCACCAAACTTTTTTATGGTCGTTCGCTGATTTTCAATCCATTTTTCCGCTATAATCACTTGGATTGTATTGAGCTTTGTGAGAATCAGAATATTATATTGATCGTCTGCGTTTTGAATGCTAGTCGTCAATTGATTTCGAATGCGCATGTATTTATAATTCGTCGAATTGTCTTCCTCTATCGTTGGATTATTAATATCAATGTGCATAATATAATGAGGTTCAGTTAAATTGTAGCCAAGTGACGATAACCGATTGTGAATTTCCCCCACTTCGGTTCCATCATCATTTAGAAGTTGCTCGACCAATTCCCCTTTTAACCTTTGCTCCGTTTCGAGGGCAATCCGTTCATTTTGCAAGTATAAGGCAGCAATTGTTGCGACACGTTCTAGTAAATCTTCATGAAAATCATCACTTTTTTGATCTAATGCGATGGTTATATATCCGTGAACTTGATTTCGAACAACGATGGATGTTGTCAAAAGCTTAAATGTTTTATCTTTCAAATCCGTTACAATAATGTGATTGAGTGCCGTTGTTTCATATTCACTTGGCCAAAAATTCTCCGCCGACATATAATCCGTCATTCCAGGGTTGTCACCATATTGAGCAAGCAACTTGAAATTGCTATTTTCAATTAAGACAGGACAATGCAAGCTTTTTCCTAATAGTTCCGCAAAAGCGGGGAACCCTTCCCCTTTAAGCATGGCCGTCGTTAAATTTCGGCTTAAAGAGGAACCGATTTGGAATCGTTCTTTTTCTAGTTCAACTTTTCGATACATCTGATCCAGTTCACCTGACATATCGTCATCAACATAAAAAAGCAGTTCCTCGGAAATGTCGTCGCCCCATTCCTCAACTGTTTTCCCAATATAACTACAATGGTCGTCGCCTTTTCCTCTACATTTCACTTCTTTAAAGATAATTTTTTTCCCTACACAAGCACTCGTATAACCACTCGCATAACCAATTAAAAAATAACAAATCGGTTCTGAATGCATCGGAAAATACTCTAAATGCTGTTTTGCTTCATAGGAATCTATCCAATAACCAGAAACATTAAAGGTTTTCTTTTCAAGGTCGACATAGAATTCTTCTGGGTACGATAAAGATCTTCCCGTTAAACTATGCATTTTAGAGCCTGCAATGAGCCACTCCATGTTGTCTTTCCAATTAATCTTATCTTTTAACATTCTCGCTTCATGCGCTCCACAATTATATGCATAACGAAGCAAAAATCGTTTCGCACGTTGAACACCAAGTGCAGTAATTAAATCTTTCCGAAGTAATCCCCATGCTTCCATACTCGTTAATGTAAAATTTAAGTCTGTTAAATTCATACCGGGCTTGGTGGAAATATGCATCAGATGATCTAACGTCAGTTCACTAGCTTGAAGTGTCAAAATAATCCCCCTTACTATTTTGTTGACTCAGACAAGTTTTCGCAAAATAGTAAATGACTGTCCCAAAATAAAACATTCTTTATAATGACAGCGTTTACACCTCGTAAAAAATTTTGTAAGATAAGCGGACTTATCAAATGTCTGTGAATAATTCTATCTTATCAGATGTAACCTTTCATCGGTTGCACGCCCAAGCGTACCGCCCCTGCACCGTCATACATGCTCTCGTTTAGAAATGCGTGCTGGGTCACAACCATCGCATCGCGTAGATATCGCTGCAGTGGATGTCCGTCGTAAATAGCTGAGGTGCCAGCAAGCATATAGGCTGACTGCACAGCGCTCGCACCTTCGCGGGCAGCTTGAGTGGCTGCCAGACGCAGTGTGCTTGTTTGGTCATCGGAGACGCCGTCACCCTTCAGGATTGATTCCCAAGCGGATTCAGTAGCCTCGTAGAAGAAGGCACGCGCCGACCTTAGCGCTGCTTCTGCCTTTGCCACAGAGATTCGCAAATAAGCTCGATCGGCCATTTTCGGGGCCCCTGTGATGCTGGCACCTCCAGCCATCTGAGAAACTTCATCAAGTGCGGCCCGGGCTACACCAAGATTGACCACTGCTAATACCTGTGCTGCATAAGCGATGGATGGAAAGTGGTAAATCGGTTCTTCAATAGAAGGAACACCACCACGAACAAAGGTCCATTCATCAGGGACGAAGATGTCTTTTACGCGCAGGTCATGGCTGCCCGTTCCGCGCATCCCGATTACCTCCCAGTTCTCGACGATTTCCACGTCCTCAGGTCTTAGTACAGCGGTAAGCGGTTTGCCGCCTTCCCCAGTACCAATACCAACGCCGAGGAGATCGGCCCCCTTACATCCACTTGCGAACCTCCAAAGACCGTTAACAAGCCAGCCGCCACTCACCTTCTTTGCGGGCTGAACTGGAAACAGACCACCTGCAAAGGCCACATCTGGCCCATCCGCGTAAAGGCTTGCGAGTGTTTCGCGCGGCAGGGCCGCCAGGTAGATTGCAGCAGAGCCGAAGCTTGCTACCCATCCAGCGGAGCCATCTGCTTCGGAGATCGTCTCAATCAACTTAAGGAATTCCATGGGCGTGGGGGCATCTCCGCCAAAGCATTGCGGCGCATGAGCGCGATAGACGCCCAATTGCTTTAGTTGCGCTATCATATCCTTTGGCACGTGCCGCTTCTTTTCAAATTCATCGCGTCGAGCACGGATTTCGGCCAATACTTGGTTGAGTTGGTTTTGGTTTTGTATTTGAACAGTCATGATTTTCTCCTCCTTATAACTTATATTTTCACTTAATGACATTCACCTCATGATATAAAGAATGAGTTACGTACGGAAGAGCCTTCCCTTTCAACCTAGATTCCAAATTTCATTGAAGATTTGCCACTAAATATTTTATCTATTCCCACGATAGAACATTTAAAATATTTTAACTACTGCACATTAGGTCTGAACTTCTTAAATATTCCATATGATTCGTCTATCATAAAAAAGCCAACTCAAAATGAAAAGTGCCAGTCACCACAGGACGATATCTCGTAAAATATCGTCGCTATGGTTCCAGACACCGCTGTTCAATAGCTGCTATTTTAGCTGACAACAAAGGTAACAATCCGCGAGAACAAGATAAAAATCACCATTAATAAGATGATATACTTCACAATTGCCGACTTCTTCTGCGAATGTTGAGGTTCAAAGAATGCCATTATTCTAGTTCTATCCATACAAATCAAATCACCTTAAATCTTCAATTGCACATTCTCACTCTCTTCCTTCCGTGCAAAAAAAATCAGGGGCATTCTCAATGCCCCTGATTTTTTATAGTGTTCGCATCACAAAGTTTAACGAAGCTTCTTTATGATCGCCTTTATCGATAAGATTTGTCAGAAGATCTAATCGGACACCGTCTGCCACGTCTGTTTCAAGATATTCATCGCCTTCGAAGAACACTTGTGTAATAAGGGTTTCATGTCCCTCTGCTTCAAACATAAGGTGAAGATGTGCCGGACGCATCGGATGCTGATCCGTGTATGCTAAAAACTCTCCCGTAGGACCATCCGTCGGGATCGAATAAGGTAGTGGAACGATCGATTTCACTTCAAAATCACCGTTTTCATCCGTATAGAAATGCCCTCTAAAGTTATATCTCGGTGCATCCGAATCAAAAGCGGAATATTTACGGGATGCATCATTATGCCACATTTCAACGCGTGTATTCGCTAGCTTCTTACCGTCAACATTGCTGACGTTCCCTTTAAAATACAGAACCTCGCCTGCTTCGTCTGGACGCTGTGTCAACACCAATGGTTTTCCGGGTTCTGCTTCAATCAGCGGGGATCCTTCTATGAAATAAGGCCCTAAAAGGGACGGTTGTGTTCCAGGCTTCTCCGTGTACATCGCTTTTAGCACATGTGTTTCCAAGAAAACATCCGCATACAACGGAAATTCTCCTGTCCTTCCAAGTCGATCAGCCCAATTTACAAAGTTTGTATACTCCTCGTGGTTTAGTTTCGCTTCCTCTAAAAAACCTTGGATATGTTTGATAAACAAATGAAAGACCTCTTCTACACGTTCATTCTTTTTAGTAAGTTCTTTTTGCATCATGAATTCCCCCTAATTCATTGTTAGATTACTGTTCTCACACACCGAATATTTCAAGTGTTTGACGTATAAAAATGCGTGATGATACAAGCGCTTTACCATAATCCCCCGAGCGCTTAATCTAATTCAACGGAAGTTTGGATAGCTGCTAAATTAGATTAAGATCGTGAACACATTACACATCAGAAAAATTAGAATAATCTAATCGTAGATATATACTAACGTAACCCTTACCTTTAATACAATGTATGTTTAGGTCTAACTAACTAAGGTAAATAGACCTTTTAGTATGAACAAATTTAAAAACGCACCTTTTGTGTATGACAAGGGTGCGTTTTTTGTTGGTATTTCATCAAACCGCTTGGACTTCTGAAGATAAAGTTGAAAATTTGCCTGCAAAATACGTGAGAGCATTCCCGTCATTGTACTCAAAATTCTTAACCTCACCCACGAAAAGAACATGGTCACCACCGTCATATTCGTTCCATGCAACACATTCGATATAGGCGAGCGATTCCTCAAGACGGGTTGTATGCTCTCCTTCAACCCAATTGAATGGCTCAGTTTCCTTCGGACGACCCGCAAAATGCATAGCCACATCTTCTTGTTCGTCGTTTAAAATATTAATCGTGAATGCATTATTTTTAAGGTGTTTGAATGCTTTCGTTTTCCGGTCAACAGATACCAAAACAAGCGGTGGATCTAATGACACAGAAGTAAATGAGTTTGCTGTGAAACCATGATTGCCGCTTTCAGCTTTACATGTTACAACAGTAACACCGGTTGCAAAACGTCCCATACAGTTTCTAAATTCCCTTGCATCCATCAAAATATCCCTCCTATTAAACTACCTGCCTGGTACTAATCACTAATACTTTATTAGGCGTGATTTAAGGCATATTGATTTCTTCCTAATAATGAATAGGCTTTTTCCACTTCTTTATGCTGTAAAAGGTTACGAATCCGTGTCGATGAAATGACTTCCCCTTCTGGACATGTGACAGCCGGATGCTGATATGCCTTAAATGCATTGTCTAGATCTGCAATCGTACCGCTTTTCCCTTTGGCAAAGTTGAATCCTGGTCCCACCCATATCTCTTTTGGATTCACATCGCTTAACTCATCAATAAAATCTTGTACGCACCTGGATGCATATACCTCGTCAAATGATGCGAAAACCGTGTAGCAAACACCCAGTTCCTCTAGAAATTTTCTCTTTTCCGGCAGTGAAGTCAATAGTGGCTGATTTTGAAAAAAAACCTTAGGCGGTGGATCGAATGTATAGACAACAAGAGGAACCTTATAAAGTTCAGCTTGTGATTTCGCTTTTTTTATCAATGCTTGATGTCCTCGGTGAATGCCGTCAAAAGCTCCAATCGTGACAACGGATTGTTCTAGTTTAAGTTGATTGTTTTGAAAAACCTTCAATATAAGATATCCTCACTTTTCGTCAAGATGACAACGATCAATTCGTCAATGACGAATCAAGCATTGTATTTCGCATTGAATAGCAACCGTTTTAACTTGCTTCAGCGGATGTCACGGATTTTCAAAAAATCAAGGACATCATTCAATGCCCTTGACGATGTACACCTTACTTATACCGTGCGCATCACAAAGTTTAGCGAAGCCTCTTTATGACTACCTTTATCGATAAGTTTTGTCAGAAGATCTAATCGGACACCATCTGCCACGTCTGTTTCAAGATATTCATCACCTTCGAAGAACACTTGTGTAATAAGGGTTTCGTGTCCCTCTGCTTCGAACATAAGGTGAAGATGTGCCGGACGCATCGGATGCTGATCCGTGTATTCTAAAAACTCGCCTGTAGGACCGTCTGTCGGTATCGAATAAGGAAGCGGTACAATGGATTTCACTTCAAAATCACCGTTTTCATCGGTATAGAAATGTCCTCTGAAGTTATATCTCGGCGCATCCGAATCAAAAGCAGAATATTTTTGGGATGCATCATTATGCCACATTTCAACGCGGGTATTCGCTAGCTTCTTACCGTCAACATTGCTTACGTTCCCTTTAAAATATAGAACCTCACCTGCTTCATCCGGACGCTGTGTCAACACCAATGGCTTTCCGGGTTCCGCTTCGATCAAAGGAGATCCTTCAATGAAATATGGCCCCAAAAGGGAAGGTTGAGTGCCAGGTTTCTCAGTGTACATCGCTTTTAGTACATGGGTCTCTAGAAAAACATCCGCGTATAGCGGAAATTCTCCTGACCGTCCCAGTCGATCAGCCCAATTCACAAAGTTTGTATACTCTTCGTGATTTAGTTTCGCTTCATCTAAAAAACCTTGAATATGTTTAATAAATAAATGAAAGACCTCTTCTACACGTTCATTCTTTTTAGTAAGTTCTTTTTGCATCACGAATTCCTCCTAAATATCGGTTTTTTATTACTTCAAAAAATTTACAAGCGTTAAATTGTTGAAGAGTACAATTCACTTTTCTTATTCATTTCTTTTGATAAGCATTTACATCATCCGGGTTGATCCATGTTGGATTCACCCAACCATCCAAGTTATAATCATCCATACATTCTTGAGCAAAATTTTCATACTCTTCTGCCTGACCAGTCTTTTGAGCCATGATCAAGTTCTCAAGACGAATATTTTCATTGTTTCCGGAGTAGTTTCGCTCATACAATTCATGGCGTCCACCGTATTCAGTTCCAATCGCATCCCACAGCAATTTGATGACTTTAATTTTTTCTTCTGCATCAATGCCATTTGAACCACGATAGAGCTTATCAAGATAAGGACGCAGCTCTGGATTTTTAAAATCACTTGTACTCGATGGCTGTACGATTAGACTTCCCGCCACAACCGTCTCAATAATGTCTTTTACACGCGGCCATCCTTCCGACATGAATACACGGTACGCCAAGCCATAGTCAATGTTTGGTAAGACGGTACCATTTGCACCTTGGTTTGGATTCAAAGCCATGGCATCACTCATCGCCCAGAACATATTCCGATACGCCAACACTTCCCCAATATTCGCTTGGACGCCACGGAATTTATCTGTTCCATTCCCTCTTAACGCTTTAATCAGTAAGCCTGAAATGAAATCTAGTTTAACTGCAAGTCGTACAACACCGTGAAACGTAAAGCGATGTAGGAATCCACTTTCTGCGAAGAAGTTATTCGCTTTCTCGATATCTTTATAAACTAGTACGTTTTCCCATGGAATCAAGGCATTATCAAAAACAATGACTGTATCGTTTTCATCAAAGCGGCTACTTAATGGATAATCGAATGGACTTCCAGTTACCGCTGCATTCATTTCATAGGAAGGGCGGCTAATGAGTTTAACACCCGGTGTTGACATGTCGGCAATAAATACAAGCGCATACTCCTCACTTGGGATTGCAAGTGCCCCATAATGAGCAACAAAGTTATAGTTTGTAAGAGCCGAACCCGTCGCCACCATCTTTGCACCACTGACCAAAATACCTTCTTCCGTTTCACCTACGCAGTGAATAAATACATCTTTCACTTCGTCAATCGGCTTGTCTCGGTCAACCGGTGGATTAATGATGGCATGGTTGAAGTACCAGTTTTTCTCTTGCGCTTCTTTGTACCATCTCCTCGCATTGTCTGCATATTTTCCGTAGTATTCCGGATTTGCTCCAAGCGTCGCTAGAAAGGATGCTTTGTAATCTGGAGATCTCCCCATTTGACCATATGTCAGCCTTGCCCATTGTGCGATGGCATCACGCGTTTTGAACAAATCCCCCGGAGTTGTATCCGGTTGGAAGAAGCGTTGTGTATAGCCGCCATTTCCTGTATCTGTTTCTCTCGTTAACACGTCTTTATATTTTGGATCATGCAAGGCGTCATACAATCTAGCAATGGAACGGGCACTATTTCGGAATGCAGGGTGCGTCGTAACGTCTTCAACTTTTTCCCCATGAAGCCATACTTCCCGACCGTCTCTCAAACTCTCCAAATACTCTGCACCTGTCAAAGGCGCTTTAACCGTTTCTTGTTGTTTAGTAGTCATCTTGTTCCTCCCTTTCTATAATGTAACCGCTTACTAACTTAATAGTACATTTTATTCCGATTATTGATAACTGTAAAAAAACATCAAGAAAAGTGTCTTGACTAGCAGAAATTGCGGAGTAGTTTAAAATTAAGAATCCCCACTCCGCTTTTACGATAAGTAAAGGACGAATCGCAAACGATTCGTCCTCCTTTAAAATTCATTAGTTCTTTATATTGCTCATGACTTGCAATGCAAAATATATTTTTGTAGCAAGTTGGCATTCAAATCTACCGGCTCCCGTTTTTAAATCGATACCACTTAACGATTCTATCCTTTCAATTCGGTAACGCAATCCAGCGATCGATAAATGCAATTCATCAGCCGTTTGTTGCAAATTTCCATTGTTATCCAGGTATGTTTTAAGCGTAATAACTAAATTCCCTTGATTTTCACTATCGTATTCCACTAATTCGCCGATCGTTTCAGAGTAAAACCTAATTAATTCTTGCGGATCAGACCCCTTCAAAAACATCATCATCGGTTCTAACTCTTTAAAAGCAGCATGTCGGCTGCCCATCGGGTACGTCAATTGGACAAAGTCACATAGACGAGTAGCGTCCAAATAACTTATACGCATCTTTTGAATCGTATCTGCCAATTGTCCTGAACCACTATAAACTTTTACATCGGGTAAACTTACGAGGATTTCCTCAAGTATGCTGGACATATAGTCCTCAATATTAGGGTTGCTATTTTTCGGAACAATCATGACTATGTATCCGTCTTTCGTAAATACATCGAGACAAGAATACTTTTTCGTGAGGAAACCTAACACATCTCCTCTCTTTTCTTTCGGCAACACATTAATAGCGATCAGCCAATTTGGCTCGCCTGGTTTAAAACCAAAAATAGCAGCTTGCCTATTCAAAAGAGCATCATCTACTATTCTATTTTCGATCAGTTCACCGAAAAAATCTTCTCTTCTTTGCCATAGTGATTCTGTAATTTTCCGCTGATGATACATTTGAATCGTGAACACCATTAAAGCCCGGTTTATTATTAACTGCTCTCTTTGGTCAAGCTTTTCGTCACCGATTACAGTCAGCCTTCCCAATGAAACTTTATGGCTTCTAATGCTAAATGACTCAAAAAATAAACCATCATACCGATTCGTAACTACGCCGCTTTTTATCCATTTATCATATGTCTTCCGATCTTCTTCACACTCAAAATAGGACGAGTATACTTCCGTTAAATGATCTATAACAATGCTACGTCCGAGTATATTTCCAATCATAGCCGTAATTTCATTAATATCTTTGTCCTCCAAAAAAAGCTCAGTTAATTCATTTTGCACCTTTTCCGACTCGACGATGTCTTTGTTAAGCTGCTCTATTTCCATATACATATCTTCCAAGACAGACTGCAAAGATTCCGCTTTGTAATAACGTAAATCCTTCAAGTGTTCTTCTTCAGAGTGAGCGACCGTTTTTGCAACAAAATAACAAACCGAGTCCCCTTTCCCTCGGCAGTATTTCTCATAAGCGACAACTTCTTTTCCAAAAACTTTTGTGAGATAGCCACTTGCATAACCAATTAATGTCCAACATATTCCCTCACGGTCTATACCTTGTTCACCAATATGATTTCCCACTTCAAATGAGTTTTTCCAGTGTCCCGTAAAATATAGCTTATCACCATCAATTTCCAAAACGTCAGGCTCTACAGTTACAATTCCCTCTAATGTATGCATAGATGGTCCTGCCAACACCAATTCTTTTATCGATTTCCATTCGTATTCTTCCCGAAGAGATTCCCCTGCCTTGTTGCCACATGCCCAGCCATAGCGCATAAGAAATCCTTTTGCGCGATCTTTGCCGAGCGTATTAATTAAATCTGTGCGCAAGATTCCCAATGCTTCTACGGAGATTAATGCCATTCGTTTGTCGTGTAACTTAATTACGCCTGTACGAGGATTGACATCAAGCAAATTCTGTAAAAGTAGCTGGTTAGCTTTCATTACCACTCCTACTCCCTTCTATTTATCAGCAAAACATTGGACCTTGTTTGTTTTTTCGAGGAATACGAATCCAATGTTTTCACGGATCATTTCTATTTTATATTAGCGACAACAAAGGGACTTATACTAGCGAATGTTACTCAAGCTTAGAGATCCTCTATACTCCTCTGTATCAGATTGGCCATAAGTTCTATATTCAGAATCAATTACGCCTCGGCGTAATTGCGTCCAGATTTTGAATCGAGCTTGAGGCGTACAGGATGTAGGTCATGCAGGCGTTGCGAATCGAACAGCGAAGGGTTCGATTTGCCGTATTTCTGCGTTTTTTTGCAGAAATTAAGGCACTTTATCAGGACGTGGCGACCTTAGCCTGCGTTCTTCTACTGTTCAGCCGGCGTTTGAACCCCCTATGAACAGGTAAAACAAAACCGCATTCATCTCATCACCTACAGAGGGAGTCTTCTGTAGCTGACGCTTCGCTTTCAGTACAAAAAGATTTGCTGAATGAAGATAAAATGATGATGTATATAGTCATTCATATACATCATCATTCCAGTTATTTTGACTGCAAGTCCAACTTCGGCAAGCTGAACGACTATTTCCTATAGGTCTGCTGCACTACAAAATCTCATATGACCGGTTGAACGATCCACGGTGTTTGTTGAACTACATTTCGAACATTTCGCTTTATTTTATCTGATACAAATAATCGGAGGAGGGCAACACTTTTTATCATAAAGTTCTTTGCTTTTTTTCACCCCGTTATTTCTCAGCGACTTCTACGTTGTCTTCCAGTTCAAAAACAACCTTTTCGATTGTACCTGTAAAGGCAAATTCACCTTGATCCTCATAATCAGTACTGACAGGATAAAGCAGATCTTTCCCAATGTCCATTCCTTCAAAAGAAGTTTTGTATGGCAATGTTGCTTCCATTTCAACTTCCCCAACCTTTTTGTCATTCACAAAAAGCGAGCCGATGCCAGCATAGTCACCTGTTTTATCGAACTCGAAGCGAATGTCTAACTCTCCTTCGGTCAAATCCTTTTCAGATATGGCTTTGTATCTTGCAAAGCCTACATTGTATTCATAAACAAGACGATTATCTTTAATATAAAGGGTGTATCCACTCTTATGATTTCCTAAAGCGATCAGCACTCCCTCATCTCCGTTTTTATAGGTGATTGGAACATCTATCTTATAGGAACGATTGATGATTGCCGGAGACGCAGATTCGCTCAAATGGCTCATTCCCGGGTAATACGTAAATGTTCTTCTCGCCCTTGGTGAATCATCCGCGACATTAGCAAACGCTTCCAAAAATAAATCTGATAGCGGTAAAACACCATTTTTCTCTGCTTCTTTTTGCCAAAGATCCTTCATCTCTAATAGTTTTTTGGGTTCTTTTTTAGCTAAATCGTGGACTTCTGAAAAGTCCTTTTCCACATGGTAAAGTTCCCATACATCCTTTTCAAAAGGCTCACCTTTTTTATGCATTGTCACTGCTCTCCAACCGTCATGATAAATAGCGCGATGGCCACTTACCTCGAAATACTGCGTCTTTTTAACAGACTTTGCCCCACCGTCATCAAATGTATAAGTGAAGCTTGTTCCATCTAACGGCAATTGCTCAATACCTTTTACTTTTTTAGGAACATCGATACCTAGCGCATCATAAATGGTCGCTGTTACATCGCTTACATTAACATATTGCGTCCTTATTCCGCCCTTATCTTTAATCCCTTCTGGCCAATGAACAATCATCGGTGTATGTGTTCCACCAGCATACGTACTATTTTTATAAAACTTGAACGGAGTATTACTTACTTGCCCCCAACCTGCAGGATAATCAGTTCCAGCTCTTTCTCCGCCCATAACTTCAATATTTTCAACAATATCTTCTATCTTCTCAGGTATGAAATTGTATGCGAGTGCCTGATTCACCGAGCCCAATTCCCCACCGATAGCACTTGCTCCATTATCCGAAAGAAAAACAATTATTGTATTATCGAGCTCTCCTTTCTCTTCCAAGAAGTCAATAAACCTTCCAATTTGCTCGTCAGTATGCGTTAAAAATCCAGCGTAAGTTTGTTTCATACGAATAAAAGCTTTTTTGTGATCGTCAGATAAATTATCCCATTTCTCAACGCCGGGATTTGTTGGCGCAAGCTCTGTACTCTCCGGAATAATCCCCAATTCTTTTTGTTTTTCAAATCGTTGTTCTCGAATAACATCCCATCCTTCATCATAGACGCCGTCATACATATCAATGTACTTTTCTGGCACTTGATGAGGTTGATGTTGAGCCCCAAAAGCCATATACATAAAGAAAGGAGTATCTGGTGAAGTAGTAATATTGTCTAGAGCGTATTGGATCGATTTATCAACAATGCCTTCCGAAAAATGATAATTATCCTTATCCGGCACCGGGATAGGATGATTATCTTCTGTCAACTCTGGGCGATATTGGTCAGCTGAGTCCTCGAGAAACCCATAAAAACGGTTGAAACCTTTTCCAAGCGGCCAGTTATGATAAGGTCCTGCTGGTGTTACTTGTGAAGTCGGTGCAAGATGCCATTTTCCTAGCGCGTATGTGTTGTATCCGCTTTCAGAAAGGACTTCCGCTACTGTTGCAGCCGCGGGTATGATTGAACCTCTTTTATTCGGAAATTCTGGACCATAATCGAAATTAGCTACACTTCCCATGCCTACTGTGTGATGGTTTCTTCCTGTTAGCAAGGATGCGCGTGTTGGTGAACATAAAGGAGTCACGTGAAAATTGTTATACCTTAAACCATTTTCCGCTAGCTTGTCCAGGTGAGGGGTTTTGATTTCCGATCCATAACTTCCAAGATCAGCAAAACCAGAATCATCGAGGACAATATAAGCAATATTCGTTTTGGATGGCGGTTCCCCACTTTCCGGTTGATTTTCTCTAATACTATTTTTGGATTTTATACTCTCTTCCAATGTTCTTGTGCCTGATGCTTCCGATCTGTAAGAACAGCCAGCAAGCATTGTTAAAATGGTACAAATCGTAATTCCTTTAAAAATTTTAGAGTCATTCCACTTAAGCTTCTGATTCAATATATGCCATCCTCCTTTAAATTTCCCTACGAAAATAAGGGCTATATAAAGGTAAATATAGCCCTACTGTAATTACATCAATTACGCCTCGGCGTAATTGCGTCCAGATTTTGAATCGAGCTTGAGGCCAACAGGATGTTGGTCATGCAGTCGTTGCGACAGGACGTCGCGAACTTAGACTGCCTTCTTTCATTCCTTTCAAAATCTGTGACATCCGCCGGAGGCTTTATCTTCGTTCAGCGGGCGTTTGAACACCCGCTAAACAAGAAACAAAACCGCATTCATCTTGCCATCTATAGAAGTGGGAGTCTTCTGTAGCTGACGCTTCGCTTTCAGTACAAAAAGATTTGCTGAATGAAGATAAATTGAACTAAAGATACTCACAAAAAACGCAACGGCTACCGCTTCGAAGGCGCCTCTAGCTAAAAATAGTATTGTGCCGTACACATTAAGGATCTATCTTTGATTCTCCGTTTTTTTAAGCACTCTCACCCCAACTAAATCAACGATGCGATGTGGCTGTACTATATTGTGCGTCCCTTGAATAATGGCGTACTTTTTCCTTATCAATCGTCATCCCAAATCCAGGTCCTTGTGGAATTTTGATCTCAAAGTTTTCATATTCGATGGCATTTGTCGTAATTGTATCTTTGAACAACAACGGTCCGAATAGCTCCGTTCCGAAAGCGATTTCAGGAATCGTTGAGTACAGTTGGGCACATATGGCCGTTCCGAGTGATGATTCAATCATCGTTCCCCCGTAAAGTGGGATACCCGAAGCTTCAGCGATGGCTGCCGTTTTCTTAGTGGCTATCAGACCACCCGCCTTACCGACTTTGAGCGCAAAGACATTACCGGCACGTTGTTTGGCAATATGGTGAGCTCCTTGAATATGACCGAGTCCTTCATCCACCATGATCGGCACCTTAAATCGATCCGCAAGCCTTGCCATCCCTTCGTGGTTCCAATGTATAAGCGGTTGTTCGATCAAATCGATCCCCCCCGCTTCCAACGCTTCAATACAGTATAACGATGTCACTTCATCCCACGCTTGGTTAACATCTACGCGGACACTAGCTTGGTCTCCGACTGCTTCTTTTATTTTAAGTACATGTTGGACATTCTTTTTCGGGTCACCCATGCCAATTTTCAATTTGAAAATGTTGTGACGTTTAGCCGCCAGACATTCTTTTGCTTCTTCAATGTCTTTCCCCGTGTCACCGCTTGCAAGTGTCCAAGCGACCGGCAACGATGTATGGACTTGTCCGCCGAACAGTTCATAACTTGGGATATTTAGTGCTTTTGCTGCCAAGTCAATAATGGCCGCCTCCACTAGCGCTTTCGCATAATAGTTCCCAACAACATTCTGGCTGATTAGATAAGAAATAGCCCCAAAGTTAGCAGGGTTTTTTCCGATGATAAGCGGCTTAATGTATTTCTCGGTATTGAACTTAATCGCTTCAGGGCTTTCCTCGGCATACGATGCGCCACCGATTGTTGCAACTTCAGCCCACCCCTCAATCCCATCTTCACTCTTCACGCAAGCAAGAACGATCGTCTGATTAACGATCGTATGCATTGCCAGGTGATGGGGACGAATTGTCGGGAGATCTACGATATGTACGTCTAACGAATGGATTTTCAATTTATATTCTTCCTTCCCTCGATAAATTCTAATAAGTTTTTGATAGCGTTCCTTCAGAAATAATGAACTACCTAGGCTACATTTATAGTCCTACTTTTTCAACGACTATTGAAATACCGTGTCCTACGCCGATACACATTGTGGTCACTCTATTTAACCTCATACTGTCACCTTCTTTATATTTTGCAGTAAATCGAGAATGCTTTCCTCGACTTTCTCCTGCTTTTCAAACATTAATGTGTAATGATTAGCAGGCACTTCGATGGTTACTAGATCTTTCGCTGTCGCAATCGTTTCGGTATACGTTTCTTTTGTAAAAAGAGGTGCTTTCTTCCCTAAAGGTCCATATGCAATCACAAGTAACGTTGGACAAATGATCTTTTCAAATACAGGAATGGGATGAAAATCGTAAAAGCTATTAAAATCTTTTTCCATCGCACTCGCCTCTGATTTATGTTGCCATCCATCTGGCGTTTCTTTTACTTCATAGCGGGTAATTTCTTCAACAGCCGCGTCCCATTCAACATTCAGTGAAGCATAAATGTCCCTTGTTTGAGCGACATAGTCATCTGCAGAACGATACGATTTCTTCAATCGACTGAGAGAAGGGATGATCAACTCCCGTTGCTTTTCTTCCGTTGTACCGGCACCGTCAAGTAAAATAAGCCCAGATACTTCCACTTCACTTGCGACGAGCGCACAAATATAGGCTCCCATGGAATAACCCATCAAAATCGGTTTCTCAATTTTCTTCATTTCAATAAATGTTTTTAGTTCTTCCGCATGTTTGAATAAGGATGTATTTTCATCTGCCGGACTGCTGTTTCCTCTCCCACGAAGGTCATAGCTAATGAACGTATAATCCCCTTCCAGCAACTTCCGGTAATGATAAAAAGTCTTATGATTACCCGTCAACCCATGAACAGCAATGATCGTCCCTTTGTGCCCTGGAGTTTCTTGGATTGCTAATTTCGTATGCGAATCGAGCATAAATTCCTTAACCATTTGATAACCCCTCTCTATAATTAGTCAACTTGATAGACGGAGTATTTTACTCCAGTCGCTAATCGCTGTCCTGTTGAGACAAATGCTGTTTTATTCATCCAATCATATTTTTCAGAAGCCGTTTCAAAGATTGGAACTGTACGGAAATAGTACTCTTCCGGATTAACTTGTTCATTATTATCAAGGCGTGCCAATACTTCTTTCGGACCTGTACGAATTCCGCGGTAGGTCATCAGAATGATTTCATTGTCGTCCGTGCGCAATAAGATACGAACATCCTGGATAATCGTCCCGTCTTCCCGAACTGTAATCCAATCGTCTCCTCCTGGAATTACTTCTCCTTTGATATACTCGCCATTGAAATGACCGCCCTCTACTCGGATAATTCTTCGATTACCAATCGGTGTCTTTCCTGGTAGATGTGCTTTTTCAACCTGTAATTCCAAATCAAATGTAAATGTCAGCTTTGGTGCCTCGAAATATGCCATAACTGATTACTCCCCCTTATTTATGATTTGAACAATCTATTGTGTAAAAAGGTGTTTGCAAAATCCATCATTAAATTGTACGCTTGACGTACAAATAATTACATATCGTACAATCACATTATAGACACGGAGGTAGTGATATTGTCAAGGGAATATTCTAATAATTCCATTAAACAAACGGATATTATCCAATCATTGGAACGGGGACTGGCCGTCATCCAAGCTTTCTCGCCCGAATATCCAACCCTAACGGTGAGTGAAGCCGCCAAAATTACGGAGCTAAGTCGACCCACAGTTCGCCGTATATTGCTTACGTTAGAACATTTAGGCTATGTAACTTCAAAAAATGGTCACTTTTCATTAACAGCCCGCGTGTTGTCTCTCGGTTATGCTTATCTTTCATCGAAAAATATTTGGGAAAGTGCGCATGACTATATGAAAGATTTAGTCAATCAAACAAATGAGTCAACATCCATATCCGTTTTGGATGACACGGATATCGTCTATGTGGCCCGAATTCCAACAAAACGAATTATGACGATTTCATTAGATGTAGGATCTCGTCTTCCTGCATACGCAACGTCTATGGGACAAGTATTATTGGCTCATCTTTCTCCACCTGAGCTTGAAGCATACTTTCAAAAAATAGAGTTAAAGGCTTTTACAAAGAAGACTATTATTGATAAATCGGAATTAATAAACAGGTTTAAAGAAATTCGAGACAATGGATGGGTCTTTGTAGAACAACAACTAGAAGAAGGGCTTAGTTCAATTGCCGCGCCGATTCGGAACGCGGAAGGAAAAGTAATCGCAGCCATTAATATATCTGCACAGGCCGGCAGAACAAACGAGAAAACAAGAAAAGAAGCCTTTATACCGTTATTGCTACAAACTGCTATTCAAATTAGCAAAGAAATTTCTAAGTCACACCATGTATCCCATTTATAATTAGAAATTGAAGAGATTGAATTGAAAAATACACACTCTTAAAGATTATGGATGCTCGCACTGAACAATCAGTATATTTCCTTTCTGATAACTAAGAAACTTCCCTTTCCCTATTTACGTTTGCCCTGCTACATGCTAGTGTTAAGTTAACAAACTATATCGAAATGAACGATAGAAGGGTACCGTATAACGGTTTAAAAGGGAATCCGGGAAATCCGGAGCTGTCCCCGCAACTGTGAGCGCTGACGACCGCCGAAGAAGCCACTGTGGAGAATTCCATGGGAAGGCAGGCCGGAAGGATGAAGCGTGAGCCAGAAGACCTGCCCCCTATCGTCAAGCAACACTTTCTTCGGGGGTTGAGAGGTGGAAGCGAGCAGGTTCCCGCCATCAGTCCGACGTTATCCAGATGAATCGGACGATATTTGCGGTCCTATTCTGTTTCCTACAACTAATCCATGAGCGATGGCTCTACCGAAAAGGTAGTTTCATCGCTTTTTTGTTTTGAAAAGCAACAGTTGCCCCACTCCGGCTACTGTTTGCTGCACAACGAACATGGAAGGAGATTCGGAAACGATGTTCACTCAAACTAAATGCTTTGATCGTGACCTATTACTGAACGACTTACGCAGTGAATTCGGAGCGGATGTAATTGCTCCTCTCATAGAGGCAAACGCACGGTGGATGAAGACATATCTGAACGGAACAGAAACCGAGTGGTATAAGGACATGATTTCATGTGCGCTCGGGCGATTGAACGAGGAAGATACGTACTGGACGTTTGTCGCAGCACGTATCTATCTTTATGAGCTTTATTCGCAACGCAGCTCGCCTCCCTATACGAATTTCCCGGCTCATTTCCAACAACTGGCGCAACTTGGCTTTTACGATGAAACGCTCCTTGATTGCTATTCACAGGATGAGCTACTGCTTCTAGGGAATCTAATCGTCCCGGAAAGAGACAAGCTGTTCACCTATCTTGGCTTACGGACAATGATGGATCACTACATCGCCACAAATGCTGAAAATGAACCCATCGAACTCCCTCAAGAACGATGGCTGATCACCGCGATGACACTTATGCAAAACGAGACGGAAGAGCGACTTAAAAAAGTGGCTGAAGCGTATTGGGCATTGAGCCATTTATATATGACATTCGAGATGCCATCCAGGTCATCTGCAATTGGACATAAGGTGGCTACATACCTACCTGTTTATCATCAGGACATATTTAACTTTCTCGACAATTCTTCTGACGGGAAAATAGGTATCTCAATTCCGGATTTATTTATGGAACGAGTTGAATCCCGAGGTCACTGGCATTTATTCGACCCACAAGAAGTACATGCCATCATGGGTTACTATTTGGAGGACTTTTATGATGAAAAGCGAGGATCCGGCTCATTCCGTGAGAAATATATGGAGTGCGTCAATCATCCGGAACTTCATCGGGAGACGGTTTTTGCCATCGATCTGATGAAGCGAATTTTGCGTAGCCAACTGGAGACTGGCCTTCCCCATCTATTTTATAGAGACGAAGTGAATCGAAAAAATGTGAATAAACATGTGAGATGTAGCCAACCGCCTATCCAGGAAAGTCCAGATTATCCCCAATCATCCATCAACCTTGGTCTTGCCGTTCCGGCTGGTGTACTGGAACGCCTAATACCGATCCAAGTGCGCATGCTCGATAATGCCATTGATTTGAACAATGATGTGGACGATGTAAATACGCAATTCCGCGGTATCTCACTCAGTACCATTGGATGGCATCATCTGCTTGCCGTACAAAAAATACGATGGGAATCAACAGAAGCCGTGACATTTGCCGATGAACTATATGAGCAAATCGCTTATTTGACGATTTCCACATCGATGGCACTTGCAAAGGAAAAAGGGGCTTATCCGTTATTCACAGGGTCTGATTGGCATACTGGTACCTATTTTGTAGATAGGAAATACAATTCAACGGCATGGCAAAATCTTCGGGCGGATGTTTCACTATATGGCGTGCGAAACGGCTATCTGACGGTAATTGCAGCCAATTCATCACTAGCAGACTTAACGGGGACAACAAACGGAGTAGAGCCAATCATTGAAAAAAGTACAGTGGCACAACAAACAAACACTACCATTCCCGTTATTGTGCCAGATCTAAGCCCAGAAACATTCTGGTTCTATAAATCAGCATATTTCATCGACCAACAGTGGACATTAAAGCAAAATGCAGCTCGTCAACGGCATATCGACCAATGCATTTCTCTCAGGCTATATGTACCACATACAATACAGGCAACGGAATTATTAAATCTGCATTTAAACGCTTGGAAAAGCGGCTTAAAAATGACAAATACCATTCATGTGAGTAGCGATTTCCCTAGTTTTTTAATTTCCATTGTTTGATTTTCTAACTTGATTCTACAGAAGTCCTCCACTTCCATAAGTAGCGGGATGAATGTCAGAATGAATTTCAATCAGAGGGAGCCCAAACTCCCTCTGATTCAAGTTAAAAATTTACACACCATTAATGATTAATTATGATTGGTTTTATTTGTTCCGTTCCTTTCACATCCATCTTCGAAGGTCTCATAAATAATAATGATACGATACTACCGATAGTGACGAGGATAGCTATAAGAAAAAAAGCAAAAGAAAAGCTATTGGTCATATCTACAATGATCCCTGTTACAATAGGTGCAATGATCCCTGGAACTGTGTAGGCCAATTGCAAAAGGCCAGCCTGCGATCCTGCACGTTCAGGTGCTATACTAGGAATAACGGAATTAATACAAGACTCAGCCAATGTATTAGCAGAAATGGCAATCGTTAAAAAAACGAGTATTAGTAACACGGAATCGACAAATCCAGCAAGAAACATACAAATTCCAATGATTAGAAAGCTGGCTGATTGCCAATAACCCCAAATTCTTCGATTGCCTGTCTTATTAATTAGCTTGTCAAGAATCCTTGCTCCAATGACCGATGTAAATGCTGCAAAGAGCCAGAGAACCATGATTACGGTACCCATCGTTTTCAAACTCATATTCAGCTCCATTGTCAAATAACCCGGCAACCACGTCATTGAAAAATACAAAACATATCCAAAACAAAATCCACTAAACAAATTCGTAACTAGCGTTTTACGTACTTCTTTTGGCAGTGAAAATAACTCTTTGAAAGATGGTTTATCAGAAATGTTAGCGCTTACAACATCACCTTGTTCTTTTGCTAGCCAGGCTTTTTCTTCTTTACTCATGTACTTGTTATCAGCTGGACTGTCTGTAAAAATACGGAGCCAACCAAATAACCAAACCAATCCCATTACTCCCATTACATAAAAAGCAACTCTCCAACCATAGGTAGCTATAATCCAAACGATAATAGGAGTACCTAACGCTGGACCGAGTTTCACCCCCAAAAACACAACACTTGCTGCTGTGGACGTTTCACGAGGACTTACCCAGTTGGAAATGACCCGAATACCATTAGATAAAGTCGGACCTTCCCCTGCTCCAAAGAAAATACGCGCAATCAGAAATGTAACATAGTTAAATGCAAACGGAGTGGCTATTGTAAAAATAGACCACCATGTAACTCCGATATTCCAGACTTTTTTGGGTCCCCATTTATCAGCCGCAATTCCAGAGAGAAAAGCAAACGGCACTAACCCCCAGAAAAATGCACTTAAAATTAAACCCCACTGAGTGGCTGAGAACCCAAACTCCTCCATAATAGGTCCGGTTGCAGCTGAAATAATAATACGGTCAACGAAATTTATAAACATAATAATGGTTACATAACTCAACATGATCCACCGAAAGTTTTTCTTGAAAATAATAAGCCACTCCTCTATGGAATTTCCATTATAAGATTCACTAGAATAGTTTTTTTTTCGTTTTGCATTTCTTACTAATTTATATTCCCATAAGTACCAATAATCTGATTTTGTAACAAGTAAAAATTTACAGGGCTTGATACTTTGAAAATCCTACGGGCAATGATCAATTACGCCTCGGCGTAATTGCGTCCGGATTTTGAATTGCGAATCGAACAGCGAAGGGTTCGATTTGCCTTAATTTCTGCACCTTTTGCAGAAATTAAGGCACTTAGATAAGCGCAATTGATACCTTTCAAAATCCGTGACATCCGCCAGAGGCTTGGGCCAACAGGATGTTGGTCACTCAGGCGTTGCCAATCGAACAGCGAAGGGTTCGATTTGCCGTATTTCTGCGTTTTTTGCAGAAATTAAGGCACTTTCTAGACGAGGCGATCTTAGCCTGAGTTCCCCTAATCAGCAAATCGTTTTGTACTGAAAGCGAAGCGTCAGCTACAGGGAGTTTGGACTCCCTCTGATTGAAATGCATTCTGGCATTCATCCCGCTACTTATGGAAGTGGGGGACTTCTGCTGAATCAAGTTAAAATTGCCCGTACACATATATCAAAAATTTTTTTTACGTTAAAGCGCCTGACAAGTTTTTAGCGGTAATTACTTCTAGGTCGTACGGAACGATGACTTTCCCAGAAAAGACTTCCGCCGCCTCTTCATATGTTTTTTGTACATCAATATCCGGAAGAAAATGTGTTAACACCAATTGTTTCACATTTGCTTGGCGCGCTGTTTCCGCCGCTTGAGCTGGAGTGCAATGTGTTTCGTTAATTCTCTTCCATAAGGCTTGTCTTTCCGGATTTCGTTCCCTTTCTTCTGCTGTATAGAGTTTCGTAGGAGCCAAACAGCAATCATGGACTAAAATATCCGCATCCTTCGACAACTCTACTAGGGCGTTCGTCGGTGCTGTGTCGCCTGAAATTACGACTGAAGTGTCTTGGATATCGAAGCGATAAGCATAGGTCAAAATACTATGATCCATCTGGGCAGCTGTTACTTGCGCAGGTATGTCGCAGGACACTTCTCCCTTTCCTTCAAGTTCAATAATATTGACATCTAACAGTCCATTTCTTGGCCTGCCCAAAGAAAGTCGATAGTCAATATCCTCTTCAAACATGCCTACAATTGTATCGTGATATTTCTTCAACCCTTTTGGTCCAACGACTGTGAGCTCACGCCTACCTAGTTCCCACCCGGCAAATAAAAATTGTGTATACCCCATAGTGTGATCCGAATGTAGATGGGTGAAATATAAATGTTTTACTTCTTCAGGGGCAATCCCAGCTTTCATTAGCTGGGCTGTAGTGCCTTCCCCACAGTCTATTAAAATTGGCAAGTTTTCAATTAACAAAACTTGCGCAGGGCCAGCTCGGTCAATTTCCGGACGGGGACAACCTGTACCGAGCATTTTTACAGTTACATTCGACATCACAAACATTCCTCTTTTCTAGATAACGTTTTTCATTCTTGCAGAAAAATTTTGTTTTTTACCAAGCTGCTTGCAATAATTGTTCAAGCTGTTCTACATTTTCAATTCGCTTCGGATTATTTCGTACTGTGCGACTTTCGAAAGCTACCTTTGCTAAATGTGGAATATCTGTTTTATCAACACCCACATCCCGTAGGCGAGAAGGTAAGTTCATTTGCTTCACCCATTCCGCAACACGATCCGCAGAGGCCGCTCCCGCTTCTTCAGCACTCATGCCGACTGTAGAAATACCCATCGCTTCCGCAGCCAGGGCAAGTTCATTAGCTGTTACATCTAAATTGAAACGCATCACGTGGGACAACATAATACTGTTGGCATCTCCGTGTGAAACGCCGGCACTGCCACCTAAAACATGACAAATACCATGATGCAATCCCATGTCGACATTGGACAATGCCACCCCTGCCAGGAAAGAACCGTTCAACATTTCGGTTCGTGCAGCTAATGATCTTCCATCCACGACGCACTGGACAAGAGATTGTCCAATTGAACGAATACCTCCAAGCGCTGCAGCTGTCGATAATGGATTTTTTGTAATTGAATAGAGAGCCTCGATACAATGGGCAAATGCATTGATTCCGGAACCAGCCGTTACCCCTTGAGGGAGCTCCAAAGTAAGTTCCGGATCGTAAATTGTTAATTTGGGCGTAATTTTTACATCTTTCACGGTAATTTTACGTTTTATCGTTCCTTGTTCATGCGTAATGCCATAGACAGGCGTCATTTCAGAACCCGCATACGTTGTTGGTATGGCAATGACCGGGATGAGCGGCTGCTCTGTCGGAAATGCGGCTTTCGCCGGGCTACCCGTCCTTTTTTCTTCCAAAGCTAGGCTAATCGCTTTAGCAATACCAACCGCACTTCCACCACCAAGGCCAATAACCGCATCAATCTGTTGTTCCTCTGCAATTGCTAACGCTTCCCGCACTTGAAAATCTTGCACATGCGGTTGAACTTGGTCGTACGCAACTACTAAACGTTCGCCTAACATATTTTCAATCGAATCGACGTAGCCCCGAGTTCGGAAACCTTTCGTCGTAAATAGCATCATCCGCTTTAAATGAAATTGTTCTGTTACTTCCGCGATTTTCGATAAAGAACCGGGTCCAAAAACTACTTGTTGAGCGGAAAACAGATATTGAAAGTCTTTCAATCACAAAACCTCCATACTTTTACTACAAGGATACTTTGAAATAGACATTACTTTATTTGTAAAGCTTCATCCTTCGCTTCAATCTTTTCATTCTCAATCGTATTTAAAATGAAATCGTATTTACACAGGAAGAACGGTTCATCGACATTGTATTTTGTTAATTCTTCTGGCGCATCAATTTTTTCAAATTTCATAATCAAGGAATCCCTTACCGCCCCGATCGCGTCTGAATCGATCCAAGGATCATTTGGTACAAAGAGCATCGTCGTTAACGGTGAACAACTCTCATGCGAGACTTTAAAGTGAATATGGCCCGGCCGCCAATCATGTCGGCCAATGGCTTCTAAAAAGCCCCCAATCGGTCCTGCTTTTGCAATTTCATAAGGCCCTGGAATCACTGTTTCTATCGTAAATCTTCCCTCTTCATCCGTTTCTATTAACCCACGTAAATTATAATCTGCTTGATTCTCGTCCTGGTTCTCGTAATCTCCCTTTTCATCCGCCTGCCAGATATCTACTAAGGCATGTGCAAGTGGAAGATTATTCTCAGCGGACAGAACCTGACCTGTCAAAATGAGCCGATCACCTTTATCGCCGTCCGAACAGATTTTAGCTTTCGAGCCCATTTTGGGAGCATTTGGCCGATATAGAGGCCCTTCAACATTATGTGCGGTCTTTGCCGTTTCTTCTTGACCGTGAGTAATCTCATCCACTAAGACCGAGATACCCAACACGTCACTCAACAATTGGTATTCACCACGTTCTCCGACTTCCGTAAGAAAGTTAAGGGCTTGCATAAGTTCTGTATCATTAATTTGATACTCCACGATTACTTCATGAATATTTCCAACAATTTTCTTCGTAATTTCCTCAAGTCGACTATTCATTGTCAGTCCCTCCATTTTCATCTCTATACTTTCCCAATGTTCCCATAACTCAAAAGACAAATTTCCCATTTGCTATCAGGATACGTAAGGCCAATTGAAGATTAAACCTTTCATCCGGGTTATCAAAATCGATTTCTCCAATTTCCTGTAAGCGTTGCAGCCTATATTTCAGTCCGCTTAACGAGATATTCAACTCTTTTTTTGTACGCTGTAAATTACATTCATGCATAAGGTAGACATGCAACGTTTCTGTAAATTGTCCACCATATTTTTCATCGTACAGCAGTAAACTTCCTAAGGTCTGTTCAGCTAACAGACAAAGTTCCTCGGTTGAAGAACTAACATAGAACAAATCAAACATGCTCATCTCATCAACGAAAAATGTTTCATTTACTCGTCCTAATCTAACCATGACCTCTAAAGTACTTTTACAGTCTGTAAATACGGTTCGCAATTGATTGATTGAACTAGCTTCTCTACTTATACAAACGGATACAGTTAATTCATCTGCCTGCCTGCGCTGAAAATCCTGGATTGCTTTTGCAACTTTTAAAGGATCAAATCCCTCTTGAATTGTATTTCCTAAAACCAATATTCCTTTCGGACGCTCAACTACCATGACATTGAGATTTAAATTATTCATCACGCGTCGAACATTATTATATGTTTTCTTCAAAATTTGAAAAAACTTTTCTTGGTCTGCATCTGTTTGCAAGTTTAACCACGGCGGGTCAATTCCTACTAATAAAAACCGATGTGGCAATTCTAAGTCTTGCCCCATGTATATTGCCCTGCTCCTTAATGATTCTATCGGGGTTGTTTCGTCCAATAACTCATCCAAAAAATTCCCCCGAAGTCGATGCTCGGTTTCCAACTTCGTCTGTTCTTTTAAGAGATCAATCCCTATCACCATTGCAGCACGCTCAATTATCATTCGCCTAAGCACTTCGTTCCCTTGTTCTACATGAGTGACGGACAAATAACCCATTACTTCTCCACTGATAATAATGGGCGCTGTAGTTCGCGGAACCATGCTGTTATCTGATAGAACGAGTTCAATCGCCTTCTTCTCTAGCTCCATTTTCGTTAGACAAGATTGCAGCAGGGAGTTTTTGTTTAGTGCAGACCCGAGTAAACAATCTTCCAAATCTAAATTAAATGCGGGATCCACCCACCAAGCTAAGGGACGAAGCTCTTTATCTTCAACAACGATTGGAGAACCTAGTATTTCTCCAACTGTTTTAATAATTTCTTCTCTGCAAAGCCCTTCTAACACCATACGATTCAATTGTTCATGCACAAGCATAAGATGTTGTAGTAATTCAGGTGAATGCTGTGCCTCATGATGGAGTTCTTCTGATTCTTCTATCTTTAACAAGTGATTCTTTTCCTGTAAATTCATAGTAATCTCATGCTCCCTCTCGTAATCAATCACGCCTCGGCGTGATTGCGTCCAGATTTTGAATTGCGAATCGAACAGCGAAGGGTTCGATTTGCCTTAATTTCTGCGTTTTTTGCAGAAATTAAGGCATCTAGATAAGCGCAATTGACTCCTTTCAAAATCTGTGACATCCGCGGGCCTATAGGATGTAGGTCATGCAGTCGTTGCGACAGGACGTCGCGAACTTAGACTGCCTTCCACCCTTCATTCAGCGGGCGTTTGAACACCCGCTGATCAGTAAACCAAAACGCATTCATCTCGCCACCTACGAAGGTGGGAGTCTTCTGCTGAATGAAGATAAAGAGAGGGAACAGTCAGTCCACAGTAAAGAACCCTCTCTTACATGCTAATGTTGATTTTATCCACTCCATTTTATCATTTTGTTTTAACATTCATTAATCTAGGTTATTATGGGTTGATTCATACAAGCAGGTCCTTATGCCTTTACGACACGATCTTCAACTCTTGTATATTGACCACGGAAAAAGCCTAAAGGATTTCTTTCCTTTTCACACTTACCTATGGACTCCACCTGTCCAATTAAAATGGTATGGTCGCCGCCATCCACTTTATTTACTGTGCGACATTGTAACACCGCAAGCGTTTCAGGAAGAATGGGAGCACCATACAAACCTTCCTTATGGTCTATCCCATTGAATTTATCCACGCCACGCTTTGCAAATTGCGTTGATAACTCCTCTTGCTCATGTCCCAATATATGAATGGCAAACCCTTCCGCTTTCATAAAAGCAGGATAAGAACCTAGTTTTTTATCTGGACATACGAGCACTAAAGGGGGATCTAATGAAACAGATGCAAATGAGTTAGCCGTAAAACCAACCAGTTCTTCCTTTTCACCTTTAGCTGTTACAACCGTAACCCCTGTTAAAAACTGACCACATACATTACGAAACTCAATGTTATCAAATGTTTGGGACATAGTACTTCCTCCCTTATTTTTCATTACCCCAAATATGGAATTTTATATCTTTTTCAATGCGTGATACTTGATCACTTAAATTGTTTGATAAAGCTCTTCTATTTGATTTTTCCGGTGTCCCTCGGCCAATAAAGCACGATGACCAAGCAATCTTTGGACTTTTTCTATATTTCCTGTTTCCAGATAACTGCGAATCAGCGTAGATGAAACAATTTCATCATCTATATAGATTGGCGGGATCACATGAACACCTACTCCAAATGGTTTGCATAATCTTTTTAAAAGTGCAGGGGTTCCTTTCCGGCCATTGCCAAATCTAAAGTTATACCCAATCGTAATATCTTGTGTACGTAAATCATTGATCAAGATATTATTGACAAAGTATTCCGGCGGGTGGCTAGCGAATTGTTTCGTAAAGGGTATAACAAGGTAGACGTCTACTCCTAATTCTTTTAGCCACACAGAGCGTTCTTCTATACTTTGTAACTGCAGGGGCTCATTTCCCGGATTAAATAGCGCTGTCGGATGCCGATCGAAACCTATCACGACAGATTGGCCGGAATGGTCTTTTGCCTTCTTTACAAGATTACGAACAAGCTGCTGATGACCAATATGAAGACCGTCCCACTTACCAATTGCAACCCAGTTTTTGTCCCCTCCGACATGTAGGGGTGAACGTACAATTCGCATATTTCCACCTCTGTATCAGTTGTTTTGATCAGCTTCCAGTTCTTACTTTGTACCAATAACATCCTTTAGTATTTGTGATACATCATCTGGATTAATCCAAGTAGAATCCGTCCAACCATCAAGGTCATATTCACTCATACACTGTTCTACCAGTCCTTTAAAGGCGTCTGCAGACCCATTCTGCATGGCGTTGTTTAATGCATGTATTCGAATGTCTTCATGGTTTCCTGTGTAGTTTCTTTCATATAACCCATGTCTACCGCCAAATTCACTGCCTAGTGCATCCCATAGAAGTTTCACAAGCTTAATCTTTTCTTCACTCTCATATCCATTTGATCCCCGGTAAAATCTATCTAGATACGGACGTAATTCAGGATTTTTAAAGTCTTTTGAGCTGGACGGTTGAACAATTAATCCCCCCGCAACTGTATTTTCAATAATTTCTCGAATTCGTGTCCAAGCCATTGTAGAAAATACACGATAAGCTGTACCATGTTCCATATTGGGTAATACAGTTCCGTTTGGTCCTTCATCTGGATCTTTCGCCATTGCTGTGCTCAATGCCCAAAACATATTACGCCATGCAATCATTTCTCCCACATGTGCTTTTACTCCGCGAAACTCGCTTGTTCCGGTAGATTCAACGGCTTTCATCAGTAATCCTGAAATAAAATCCAGTTTGACTGCCAAACGGGTACAACCGTGAAATAGAAAGAGATTTGTAAAGCCTGACTGAGGGAAGAAGGCGTTTGCTTTCTCAATATCTTTATAGACAAGAACATTCTCCCAAGGAATAAGCGCTTTATCGAAGATAAGTACAGCGTCGTTTTCATCTAATCGACTTGATAGTGGGTAATCAAACGGGCTACCCATGACTGAAGAAACCATTTCATAGGAAGGTCTGCAAAGTAATTTAACCCCCGGTGTGTTTTGTGGAGCAAAAAAGACAAGTGCAAATTCTTCTTTTTGAATCGGTAGCGTTCCATTGTGAGCCACGAAATTGTAATTTGTTAAGGCCGATCCTGTTGCCACCATTTTGGCACCGCTTACAATGATTCCTTCATCTGTCTCTTCTTCAACATTTATAAATACATCTTTCACTTCATGAACGGGTTTATTTCTATCCACTGGGGGATTAATAATGGCGTGGTTGATGAACAACGCTTTTTCTTGCGCATTTTTGTACCAACGAAGAGCATTGTCTTGATACGGCGCATAAAACTCAGGATTTCCTCCAAGAGTGGCTAAAAACGCTCCTTTATAATCTGGTGTACGGCCCATCCATCCATAAGTAAGGCGAGCCCACTGGGCAATTGCATCACGTGCTTCCAATAATTCCTTTGAATTTCGGCTTGCTTTGAAAAACTTTTGGGTATAACTTCCACCACCTGTATCGGTTTCAGTTGTTAAAACATCTTTATGCTTCGGATCATGGAGCGCATCATAAAGTCGAGCAACCGAGCGTGCCGAATTACGAAAAGCAGGATGCGTAGTCACGTCTTCTACCTTCTCGCCATAAAGCCAAATTTCCCGTCCGTCTTTCAAACTTTCAAGATATTCTTTTCCTGTCATCGGTCTAGTAATCGTTTGTATCATACCGTTCCCTCCAGTTTTATAGTTAGATAACCAGGCATCTAATTGAACCTTGCGATTATTCTAACAACCACAGATATAAAATGGACCAGTCAATTGAGTCGGAGTTTGCAATAAAATACCGTCTATTATAGGTTAATAGTCTGCTATTTCAGTCGTATTGGTTTTCTCTTTGATGACATAAACTTTTCCTAAACGAAAAAAAGCATCCCGCCAGGAATGCTTTTTTTTTACATTATTTATTGCAAATTTCAAGTACGGTTTTGACGGACTCAACGGATTTATCGAGTGCTGTTCTTTCTTCATCCGTCAATGGCAGTTCAATGACGCTTTCGATCCCATTGCCACCAAGGACCGTGGGAACACCTAGATACAAGTCACTGTAGCCATATTCCCCTTCCAAGTAAGCAATGGATGGTAAAATCCGCTTTTTGTCTTTAATAATCGCTTCAGCCATTTCCACGAGTGAAGCAGCAGGTGCGTAATAAGCGCTCCCGTTTCCGAGAAGCGAAACGATTTCCCCACCGCCTTTTCGCGTACGTTCCACAATGGCATCCATGCGATCTTGAGGGATGAGTTTCTCCAGCGGAATACCTCCCGCATAGGAATACCGAACGAGCGGTACCATATCGTCCCCGTGTCCGCCTAATACAAATCCAGAAATGTCTTCCACAGAAATATTTAACTCTTCTGCCACAAACGTATTGAAACGGGCCGTATCCAGTACGCCTGATTGTCCAATTACTCTATTTTTAGGGAATCCTGTCGTTTTATAACAAACGTACGTCATCGCATCTACAGGATTACTTAAAATCAGAATATAGCTTTCTGGCGCGTACTTCTTGACCTGTTCGGATACATGCCGCATGATTTTGGCATTGGTCGCCACAAGATCATCCCGGCTCATTCCCGGTTTCCGCGCAATCCCCGCAGTAATGATGACCATATCCGCATCTTGGATATCCGCATAGTCGGATGTTCCCGTAATCTTCGCATTGAATCGTTGGACAGGACCTGTTTGCAACATATCCAACGCTTTCCCTTTAGTCGGGTTCTCTTGGTCTGGAATGTCCACTAACACGACATCACCCAACTCTTTCTGTGCCGCCATCAAAGCGACAGTGGCACCGGTGTAACCCGCGCCGATAACGGCGATTTTGTTTCTACGAAAAGCCAAATGTGCTCACCCTTTCATTCTATCAGGCATCTGCCTTTTTGGCAGCCTTCGCTTTTGGAGCTAGCTCAGGTGCCGATTTCGCCTGTTGCTGTTGCTCATACTGATTGTAATCAAGAGGCTCGACCATGCTATACACAGATTCGTCCGGACGTGGAATGACGTGAGCTCCCAAAAGTTCACCCACACGCATGGCAGCTTCCCGCCCTGCATCTACTGCCGCCTGTACAGCGCCGACATCACCTTGTACAATGACCGTCACAATTCCACCGTCCACCATCTCTTGTTTGATCAGCGTTACACTCGCCGCTTTAATCATAGCGTCTGCCGCTTCGATGGAGCCGATCAATCCTTTCGTTTCAATCATTCCGATTGCTTGACTCATCCATTTCACCTCTTTCCACTTCTGTCGAATCGATGATCCCGATAATGACCGCATCAATTGGCATAGGGTTATCTTTATCAATATAACGGGATGAACCGCCACTTGTTACAAGGACATGATCACCTATTCCAGCGCCGATACGATCAGCCGCAACAAAATGCGTTCGAATCGGATTTCCATAGGCATCGATCGGTTGAATGACCAATAATTTAATGCCTTGTAAGCCATCTTCTTTACGTGTTGCCCAAACGTTTCCGATCACTTTTCCTAATCGCATGCCGCAATCACCTTTTCTATTTTCTAACGGAAATCGTCTTACCTAGTTCCCTTGCCGTATCACGGGCAAGTGCCGTGACGATGGTCCCTTTTTCAATGAGAATCTCCGTTTCTGCAATCTCCCGGACGTCGCCATTTGACAATAACTTCTTTTTGAATTCATGCTGCTGTTTGACAGAAACCTCAGGAGCAGCTGTTTTCGAAACAAATTTCGGGCGTTCCTCCCCAGATCGAATAATGCGCCCAATCGATCCCTTTGTGATAAAACCTGCATTCGCTTCATCCGTATCAATATGCATTTCCAAACGATACCGCTCAGAAACACGAATTTTAACATTGCGATAGGCAATCGGTCGGATGCCATCCACTTCTACTGTGACATACTCACTGTCCCGTACACCTAAATGCGTCGCGTCCTTCGGCTCCATATGAATATGGGCTTGTGCAACAATCAAACCTTCATCGAGATAAAGACTTCCTTTCGGTCCGATCAACGTACAGGTCCCGGAATTTTTAATATTCCCCGATTCACGTAGCGGAGGTTTGACGCCAAGCTTCATGGCATCTGTCCAACTCACTTCCACTTGTGTCAATGAGCGCGCCGGGCCAAGTACACGAACACGTTCAATGCAACCTTTCGGCCCTGCAACAATAACTGTCTCATTGGCTGCAAACTGATTCGGTTGGGATAAATCCGCTTTTTTCGTCAATTCATAACCTTGTCCAAAAAGCGTCTCGACATGTTCTTGCGACAAATGGACGTGACGGGCAGAAACAGCGATCGGAATTGCATTCGAAGGGAGCACCTGCGTTTGCGGAGCTTCTGCTTTCGTCAATTGACCAAGCACTTCCCCGACGATTTTTTCAATCAATTGCTGATCCATATCGTGACCGCCTTTCAATCAAATCAAAACAGGATGCCAGTCATTGCTATCACTAGCGGAAATACCGACTGGCTCCTTTGAAAATCTTAGTTATCCGACTTTGGTAAAATCATTTCCAATTCGTTATGCGGTCTTGGGATGACGTGAACCGATAGTAATTCACCTACGCGTTGTGCCGCTGCTGCGCCTGCATCTGTTGCTGCTTTTACTGCGCCTACATCTCCACGTACAAGAACTGTTACAATTCCGCCACCAACATGTACTTTACCAACTAAATGTACGCTAGCTGCTTTCACCATTGCGTCTGCTGCTTCAATTGAACCAATCAATCCTTTTGTTTCTACCATTCCTAATGCTGTACCTTCTCTATTCATGTCTGTTTCCTCCTAATGATTATGATTTAGATAGTTGTTTAACAATTTCGCTGACCAAGTCTTTCACCATTTCAGGATCGACTTTATCAGTTGAACCCATGGATTTCAATACATGGGATACGACTTCATCTGTAGCATCTTCACTTGCATCGGCTACATGCTTCGGAAGCTGGACTTCCTTAATGCCGTAAGCCATTCGTTTAATGTTCAATAAATGCTTGGCCGTTACGTTATCGGATGTAATATTCCCACCGAACGTTCCGCAACCTAGCGTAAGCGACGGCTTCAATCCTGTCGTACCGCCGACCGCTCCGACAGATGACATCGTATTGACCAGTATACGGGAAACCGGCATATCCACTGCAAATTCTCGGGCAATCGCATCTGTTTCCGTATGAATGGACAAAGAGTGTCCACGGCCGCCTAAATTTAATAATGACAAACAAATTTCCTTGGCATGCTTCACATCGGATGCCACATACATCGCAAAGACAGGAGATAGTTTTTCAAGTGAGAAAGGCACGTCTTTCCCCACTTCCGTTTCCATCCCGACGATAACTCTTGTACCTTCCGGTAAGGATATCCCGGCCAACTTCGCTATGGTTTGCGGGCTTCTGCCCACAATTTTCGGGTTCACTTTTCCAGGGACTGGGGAAATCACTTTCTCCATGATGCGCTTTTCTTCATCCGTTAAAATATAAGCACCGTTTTTCTTTAACTCGCGGTTAACGAGTTCCAATACATTCCGATCGACGACAATCGCTTGTTCCGTTGCACAAATCGTTCCATAATCGAATGATTTACTGTTGACGATATTTTCGACAGCCTTTTCGATTTTAGCGGTGCGTTCAATATAGACGGGAACATTCCCGGGACCAACACCGTATGCAGGTTTCCCTGAACTGTACGCCGCTTTAACTAACGCACCTCCGCCCGTAGCCAAAATCAGATTCACGTCGGGATGTTTCATCAGCTGTTGTGTCGCATCCATCGAAGACATTGTCAGACATTGGATTAACCCTTTCGGTGCACCCGCCGCAACTGCCGCTTCATCACAAACTTTCAATGCCTCACTTGTACATTGAACAGCGTAAGGGTGCGGACTGACAACAATTGAGTTCCGCGTCTTCAAAGCAATCAATGTTTTAAAGAATGCCGTCGATGTCGGATTGGTCGTTGGGATGATGCCTGCTACGACCCCGAAAGGTGCTGCAATTTCAACCACTTGATTGACCTTGTCTTCCCCGACTACACCGACCGTTTTCAAGTCTTTGATACTTTCATAAACGTCCTTTGAACCGACTTCATTTTTAATCTTTTTATGGGCGGCTACACCCATCCCTGTTTCTTCTACTGCCATTTTCGCAAGTCTGTCGGATTGTTCATACGCTGCATCTGCTACAGCCTTCACAATTCGGTCCACTTGCTCTTGGGAAAAGTCCATATAGGCTAACTGTGCTTCTTTAGCTGTTTTCACAGCTGTACGCATTTCTTGGAGAGCCACTAAATCAGCATCGATTGCTGTTACCATTGCACTCTCTCCTTTCTTTAGTAATCTAATGGTCTTTGTGCCATATTCGAAATCGCTTCCCTGAACGCATCGGCCGCAGCTTGACAAGATGATTGGCTCCCTGTCAATAAACCGCCGCCAAAGTTCGTTTCAGATGGCGGTGAAAAGAATTCACAAACACGTACATCAGCCGCTTTCAACGCAGCATCCAATCCGACAATCGCTTCGACAGGCGGTGCGATTAAATAAGCCAGTGCTTGTCCCACCGGAACTCCGGCTATTTCCGCTAAATAACTGCCACAGCTTGAAATCGTATGGGCATACAAAGCATGATTGTCATCGCCGTTGATGGCCTCAAAATAAGCGCTGTTCTCAACCGTAATGCGAATGGAATCAAGTCCGCTTTTCACTTCCTCTGGAGATGGTCCTGCAATAATGCCGATGAACTCCCCAGAGAGCGGACCGGATGCATGGGCAGATCCTGCGTAAAAGCTTTTCGCATAGACCACTTCGACATCCGACGTTTTTGTTGCCTCATCAGCAGCCGTATATCCGACATCATCAATTGTTGTCGTGAATAATCCTATACTCCGCTGATACGGTTTCAGCTTAAACTTTTCGGCTAGACCTGCGTCAACATTCGGAATGACTTGCATAGATAATAGTTCCGCATGAATTTTCTTCACGATGATCTCCCCACCTCCTATCCTTCTTTTTGAACGAGAGAAACACCGCTGGCTTCATACTTTAAAATCTTCTGAATCAATGTCCCTAAGTAAGCGCCCGCTTCCACTGGCGGAATGCCCCCTTTGTGGATATTCGAAACGACCATGCGATCCGCCTCAATCGTTCCGATACGCGGCTTATAGCAAATGTAGGCACTTAAAGACTCAGCGGACACAAGGCCCGGTCGCTCACCGATTAACATAATGACAACATCTGGTTGAAGCATTTCGCCAATCTCGTCCATCAAAGCAACTCGGCCTTTATCGACATAAAAGCTCGTTCCGACTTCAATAGTTAAATTCGCCAATGATTGCTTCAAAGAGAGATAGACGTCTTCCAAGTTTTCTTCGATGGCTAATGCGCTCAAGCCATTCGAAGCAACGATCTGCACTTTCGGGGCATGCTGACATTTCGCTTGGACAGTTGCCTTGGAGTCGTCCGATAAACGTCTTCCTAAGTCTGGACGTCTAATATACTCTTCCTTGTCCTGTACTTTTGAGTGGACTTGGAAGAAATCCAAACGTTCCAGAATTTCAGATGGAACCTCGCCGTATACAGCATCTACAGCTGCCGCATGATCATAGCGGAATTGAAGCCATGTGTTTGTCTTCGGTCTTGAGCCGGCTCTGCCGACCGTTATCCGAGCAGGTGTTTTTTTACGGAGTTCCGCTAATTCTTCGTCTTTCTTCACATCATTGGGTGAAGAAACCGTTTTACTTTCTACGGCTTTAAGCACATTAGGCTTTCTGTTTTCTGTAACTGTATTGAAAAATGTCACTTCACCAGAAGGCGTTTCCCGTCTTTCCTCATTCAAGCGATATCCTGTCGGCTTATTTTGAAATAAATCAATAAGTGGCTCGTTTTCTTTTTCAATATTCGAAGTCCCCGAATGATTCGTTTGCAATTTTTCGACGACTAATTTTGTAATTTGCTGAATCAGTTGTTCATCCATAAGATATCACCTCCTAACGTGTGAAAATGGTAGGGTCTCCAGCGCGTGCGCTCAGACGACCGTTTTCGTAAATCCCCATTTTTTCAAGCCATTTGAGATATTCGGGTGATGGGGTTTTACCAAACGTTCGCAAAAGCGTCGCGATATCGTGATAGCTCATCGATTGGTAATTCAGCATCACATCGTCCCCCATAGGTGTTGAGATGATGAAGTTTACACCCGCCGCTGATAACAAGACCCCTAAATTTTCAATATCATTTTGATCAGCTCGAATATGGTTTGTATAACAAATATCTACGCCCATCGGAAGACCATGCATTTTCCCCATGAAATGATCTTCGAGACCGGCACGGATCACTTGTTTACTGTCATACAAATATTCCGGACCGATGAAACCGACTACTGTATTCACGATAAAAGGATCATAATGCCTTGCAAAACCGTAGTTGCGGGATTCCAATGTCAATTGATCGATTCCGAAGTGTGCTTCCGCAGACAATTCAGATCCTTGTCCTGTTTCAAAATACATAACTTGTGGACCCGATCCTGTTCCTTGCTTTAACGCAAGGTCTTTTGCTTCCGCTATCAATTCCGCGGAGATCCCGAACGATCGATTGGCAACCTCAGTTCCAGCGATACTTTGGAAAATCATATCGGCTGGGGCTCCTTGTTCAATCGCCTTCATCTGCGTCGTCACATGGGCCAGCACACAGTTTTGCGCGGGGATTTCCCACTCGTTCATAAAATCCTTTGTCGCCTGTAACAGTCGTTTCACACTTTCAACCGAATCGTCCACCGGGTTGATCCCAATAACTGCATCCCCCACTCCGTAGGACAGCCCTTCTTTGAGCGAAGCAATCATTCCGTCGACATTATCGGTCGGATGGTTGGGCTGGAGGCGTGAAGCAATTGTCCCCTTTTGGCCGATGGTAATATTGCATGTCGTTAAAATTTCCACTTTATTGGCGGCGTGCACCAAATCCAAGTTCGACATCAGCTTAGCAACCGCGGCAATCATTTCCGAATTGAGCCCTCTGCTGATCCGTTTTAGTTCACGGTCACCCACTTCATTGCTAAGAATGTATTCCCGCAATTCTGCGACGCTCCAATTCTTGATTTCGCCATAGATTCTTTCGTTAATGTCCCCTTCGATAATCCGGGAAACCTCATCCGTTTCAATCGGGATTAGCGGGTTGTTGCGGATATCACTAAGTAAAAGTTCACTGAGAACGGTTTTCGCGGCAATCCGTTCCTGTACGGTTTCGGCTGCAACGCCTGCAAGTCGGTCTCCCGACTTTTCCTCATTCGCTTTTGCCATGACTTCTTTCAAATCGGCGAATGTATAACTGACTCCGCCTAATACTGTTTTTAAATTCACGTGTTAACACCCTCCTTCACGCCGAGTGAAATGTTAATGTTTTGACAACTACGGGGACAACACCCGAGTCAAGCGCTCTCCCGATATCCAGGTAATCCCCATGATCGACATTGATTTGATCAATACAGATCACGCTTTGCCTGACATTCATTGCGACCAGCGTCTGCCCCAACACTTTTGCATGGTCCGATTGCAATACAAGAACAATTGGCTGATCGGGATCCGGCCGCTGATCCATCACTTGCATAATCGCTGTCGCCAACTGCTGAATATCTCTGAACCCCATGTAGGGAAGCTCTGAGATATACAGGGCAAAATTCTGCCCCTCCCGTGTGGCATCGAACATGTCGATCGCTGTCTTGATGGCTGTCCCAAAGTGTTCCAACCCTTTTTGAAGATCAGTTTGAAAATCGTAATGGTAGACAGGCACATTTTTAAGCGGTAATTCATGCGGTGCCACTTGGATGGTCGCTCCGCTAATCTCTGTAGTCTGCGTACCCGCCCCAAGGACAGTGGCACGAACCGTCTCCATCGGCTCCAGCCATGTAAAACTTTGCAATGTTGCGTTTCTTTGAAGTGTTGTCGCTAACAGGATTCCGATGTCGTTATAATTAGCTTGCTGAATATCATCCGCTTCGTGGCTATACATGCATTCGGAAATGCCTCCCGAGAAGACAATTGCATCAATTGGTTCATTCCAATTAGGGCGATGCCCGAGTAAAAGCACTTCATCTTGCATGTGCACGTCATTTTTTAAAATGCGTGCCAGCGACTCAGCCATGCAATCGGTTACAAGCTGTACACCGGCAGCCTGCGCTGAATCACCGACTTGCAACGGCATATCGCGCTCGGTTAATAGTCTTTGGACAGGCGGTGAAATCGACATGATTTGCTGTCCATTGAATTCAATGAGTCGTCCTCCGATATGCATCGTGCATGTACCGAGCAGCACTTTGTTTTTATAAACAGCAATGTTTGCTGTTCCTCCGCCAATATCGATGTTCGCGATTACTTTCCCGCTTCGCCCGGAATAATCGTACGCACCAGAACCTTTTGCCGCAATGATCCCTTCCAAATCCGGTCCGGCTGTCGCCACTAAGAAGTCGCCGGCTTCACTGGACAAATAATGGAGCATCTCGCTCGCATTCTGTTTAGTCGCCGTCTCTCCCGTAATAATGACTGCACCGGTTTCGATTTGAGCCGCTTCAATCCCGGCTTTCGCATATTGGGAACGGACAATTTTTTCAACCTCCGCTACATTGATCGTAGAAGGGTCGGTCAATGGCGTCCTGAAAATCGGACTTTTATAAAGAATTTCTTTGTCGACTATTTCAATTCGAGGAACATGCGTTGTTCCTGCAACATTCATCAATGAAAAACGGCTGATGATCAGCTTCGTTGTGCTTGTGCCAATGTCAATCCCTGCACTGATGATCGTTTCTTGCTTACGCTTGAAATTCACCACACACCCTCCCCCTCTTCCATACAAAAAGGCGCCTTTACAAACCCGAAGAAAGTCTTCGAGTCGTAAAGGCGCCTTTGCCGCGTTCATTCACTTCAATAGTTTTAATATAGCAAAGGTTTCAAGAAGTGTAAAGAGAATCGGTGAACAATAGACGCTCATCCGCCGCTTCCACTACATAGTTCTTCATCTCTTCCATCGTCTTCATTTTCACCAATTCCTTCAAATGGGGGATACCAGTCCCCTCGACAGAAGAAGTGATGACAATCGGTCCGTACGAAATGACGGACTGGATCATCCTGATGGAACGTTCCAGATCTGCTTCGGGATGATCGCTTTTCGTAATGACGCCAATCGGCAACTTCGATATCCCCATGCTAAAGCCAGGTGGAAAGATCAATTTCCCATTTGTCGCGTCTTGTAAATACAACACATGTGTCACTTCCAGCGCGGTCGCCATAATATTTTTATAGAACAACGGATTTTCTGTATACTCGCCCGGTGTGTCAACAATCCAGTCATAATAAATCAATGTTTGCGTTTTAACCGCATCGACTTTTTTCCCTAATAACGCATTTGTCAACGTCGACTTGCCAGCGCCAATTGCACCGATCAGCATTGCCCGATTTTTCACTTTTCACTCCACCCCCTTATGACTTTGTAATGGATGATGGTGTGTACCCTAGTTGTTCGGATAAAAACCGATTGATTTCGATCATCGCCATGTCCACTTCCGAAACGCTGCCCACAATGACAAGACTTCCTGTAAAACGATCTAAGAATCCAATTCTGACATTCGCCGATTTCGTTGCCAGATCCCCTGCAATAATGACGGTTTCACTTGGCGTGCAAGTCATGATCCCTAAAGCACCTGCTTCTTGAATGCCAAGCTTTTGGAACATATCCGGATCTGGATTGGCGATTAAGTGACTTAACGTAATCTGTTTGCCTGGAACAAACTCTTGTATAAACCTTTTTTTCTCTTCACTCACTATGCTCGCTCCTTTCAGCTCGACTTAAGCTTAACTCACTTTCTCCGCTTTTTCGTCTTCTAAGTATTCACCAGGACGAATGATCCCTTCAGCACGGTCTTTTTCCTCCAGCTTAAGCGCTGTCGGAACAGACAGCCAGTAGGCGATGGCAATGGCACAAATACCAGCCGCCAATTTACCGATAATGACCGGTAAAATGATTGTCGGTTGGAAATTCGCTGTGAAGGATAGATGATCCCCTAACAAGAAAGCAGCACAAACACCGAATGCAATATTGATAACTTTATCTTTCGGTCTCATATATCTGACCAATGAAAACATCGCTAAAATATTCGCCATCGTCGCCAAAATTCCAGCACTGCCAACCGAGGAGAGACCCAGTTTCCGTCCCCCGACCTCCAGCGGTTTTGCCGCATATTTACGAATCAAATACACCATCGGGAAAGCTCCCGCTAACATGATTCCAATATACCCCGCCGTTTCAAGTGCCCGGAACTGATCCGCTTCGTCTGCCATGATCGGATCGAAGCCCCATGCGCCAAACAGCGTCGTAAACAACCCTGTAAAAATTTCAACAATGGAGAACACCAAAACAAGTTTAATAGCTGCGTCCATGACGCGTCCAAAAAGCATGAACCCGGAAATCATGATCCGCGGGAAGAACTTCAACCCTGCTGCTATGACTATTACAAAAATAAGCAATGGTAGTAGGTTGATCAAGATTTGTGCATAACTGATGACAAATTCATAAGTCGTATCAGCTGTTGTACTGATAACTTCACGGATTTCCGTGTTAAATAAGACAGTTAAAGCAGATGCGATAAATGCACCAATTGGAATCGTCAATACACCCGACATGATACCAAGTGCCATGTATTTATGATCGCGCTTGTCCAACATGGCAAGCCCCATAGGGATGGAAAACACAATCGTCGCGCCCGCCATATAACCGACAATCATCGCCATGACCCAACCTTCATAGGACGTCTTCAAGGCATTCGCCAGTTGATAACCGCCCATATCAGAAGCTAAGATCGTCGTTGCCGCAATGGCAGGATCCGCCCCGATCGTATCAAAGACAGGACCGATAAACTTACTGATAAACCATGTCAAATAAGGGATGGACGCCATAATCCCCGCTGCAGGCACAAATATATGACCAACCGCATGGAGTCCGGACATGAACTCTTTCCCAAGACCGTCTTCCGGGTTTTTAATCGCCGCAAATGCACCGACAACAGCACACGCCATAATAATATATACAATTACTGTTCCAATCATTTCCATTTAAAATCCCCCCTAGAAATTTTCATTTTCTCCCCTATCCGACTCCAAGTCCCGTATAGATGTCCCCCTTTCAAAAAAACACAAAAAACGCTTAAAGAAACCTTCTCTTTAAGCGCCTTTGCTTGTCCTATTTACTTGTAAGTGGAAGTGATTTCTTTTGCAACCGACTCCATTGTCAGCTGTCTCGACATGCTTGCATCTCTCATCTTTTTGAAAGCCTGCTGTTCCGTGAGTTGCTCGTGTTGCATTAGAATGCCTTTTGCCCGCTCAATCAACTTTCTCTTTTCAACTTCTTTCTTCGCAACCGCAATTTCATTTTTCAGCTTCTTCGCTTTGTTCGCTTGATGTAACGCGATTTCAACCGCCGGAATCAGATTCGATTCTGAAATCGGTTTGACCAAATAGCCCACAACATTGTCTTGTTGCGCTTTCTCAACGAACTCTTTCTGACTATAGGCGGTAATGATCAGAATTGGCAAATCCAACTGACTCGCAATAATTTGACTCGCTTGAAGTCCGTTGAGTTTCGGCATCTTAATATCCATCAATATAAGATCGGGCTTATACTTGAACGCAAGTTCCACTGCACGATCTCCATCCCCGGCTTCCCCGACGACTTCGTAGCCATGGTCTTCCAACATCATTCTAATATCCATGCGGATGATGGACTCATCCTCCGCTATCAATATCTTCTTTCTCATAGAATATACTAACCTCCGGACTTACTGGAAACGTAATCACCGCATGTGTTCCTCTGTCTTCCGGTAAATAACGAAATTCACCATTCAAATCATTGACGACTAAATTATGCACGATTTCCAATCCAAGTGAGGATTTCGGCTTCTTTATCCCAACACCGTTGTCGGAAATATGAAGTTCCAAAAAATCTTGCGTCGAATAGAATATTACACTAATTTCGCCTGCCATATCTGCAGGAAAAGCATGTTTAATCGAATTCTGAACAAGCTCGTTGACGATCAGCGCGATTGAAACCGCTTTCCTTGACGATGTTAATATTTTATTGCCATTTGGCCGAATAATCAAGTTAACTTTTTTATGTAGCTCATTCAATACCATCGTGGAACAAATTTTCTCCGTCAATTCAATAAGATTGACATCATCATCATCCGCATTTTCTTTTGCCAAAATCAATTCATAAACAGAAGCGATGCTCGATATCCGATTTAAAGTGTCTTCAAAATAGGATTTACTCTCCTCAGAAACACCTTTTCTCATTTGCAGCCTTACTAGACTGGCTACCGTTTGAAGATTGTTTTTCACACGATGATGGATTTCTTGAATGACGACAGACTTCATCTTGAGCTCTTTTTCCTTTGTCCGCAATTCCGTAATGTCTTGAATAATGAGCAATGTCCCAGTTAGCCTATCCTTTTTCCGCAGTCTCACTTTTTTTACAATCAAGTTTTTACGATCCACGGTCAAGTCAAAGACAAAAACATCTTCAGGCTGGTCATAAACCGTTTTAAGAAAGGGTAGTAAATCGATGATGTTCATATTTCGGATTTCTTCAGTCCGACTCATTTCAGTAATAAATTTCACGCCAACGGGATTGGCATAGATCAGCTTATCCTCATCATCCGTTAATAAGAAAATTTCCATCAATAAATTGGAAATCGCCGGCATTTCATCATTTTTATCGCCCAGTACATATTCGATGGACTCTTGACCAAACAAAGGAGGTTGTCGTTCATCCTGATAAACAACTGGTACGTCCACTTTCTTTTCTTGGATGAGTACACCAATCACTTGCTGCATAGCGTTCTTAATCGGAACTACGTTTTGCTCCACCGTATGTCCTTCTTGTGTGACGGCATGGCGGATCTGCGATTTCTTCCCTTTTCGAAAACTATAGAAAACACCCGGTTCAAATGTATCGAACACGATTTTTCCAACTACCGAATTTTCATAAACTGAATCGTTGGATTTTGGAAAGGCTTCGGCAACGACAATGGCGTATTCGCTATCTTTGATCTGACAATCTATGAACATATAGGAATCTGTCAAGTCTGCGTGCATTTGTAAGGAGCTGGCTACATGTTTCAATAGCTGTACTTCCGCGTCTGTTAAATCCGTGTGTAAGGCACAAAGTTTCTCTAGCTTAGAATCAGTCGATAAAATCTCCCATTCCTCCAAGTCTGGATTGCCCAAAATTATTATTCAAATTATTCGAATGTATTATAAGATTTATTCTCTAGAAGGTCAATCTTCTTTTTCCTGGCCTCTTTTCATTTATTTACATTATTCACCTATTCCTTTCAAAACTTTTGAATTCCCCAATTTCGCGGTACACTGGAAGCAATGAAGGAGGCGTTTCATAGATGAAAATCATACCCCTCGGCATTTGGGGCGGTTATCCGAAAGCGAACAGTGCGACCTCTTCGTTTTTAATCGAACATGAAGGCTTCCATTGTCTGATTGATTGTGGCAGCGGAGTCCTTTCATCCTTGCAAAATTATTTGCCGTTAGAAAAATTGGATGCGGTCGTCATCAGTCATTATCACGCAGATCATATCGCGGATGTCGGCAGTTTACAGTATAGCCGGCTGATCCAATACTATCTCGGCAAGCCGGCTCCTGCGTTACCGATTTACGGACATCGGCAAGATGAAGAAAACTTCGCGAAACTATCGTACAAAGAACAGACGGTAGGTGTAGGCATTTCAGAAGACGACGTCGTCCAAATCGGACCGTTTGAAGTATCTTTCTGTCAAACGATCCATCCTGTCTATTGCTTGGCAATGAAATTCAAAGTGAACGATCGATCGGTCGTCTTGACGGCAGATACGGAGTGGCGGGATGAGCTGGTGGACTTCGCACGCGGGGCTGATCTGTTAATTAGTGAAGCGAACTTGTACGAAGAACATGTCGGCAAAGCACCTGGACATATGGGAGGCAGCGAAGCGGGAAGATTGGCCGAACTAGCTGGAGCAAAGCAGCTTGTACTCACTCATTTGCCTTTGCATGGAAATATCAATGAAATTCTTGCAGCTGCTGCCAGTACATTCAACGGACCTGTCGAGCTTGCAGAGGTTGGAAAATCATACACGATTTCTCCATAACAAAAAGGGCTGCCTAAGGCAGCCCTTTACACATCAGTCATCATAACGATCGTCTTTTTCGAATTTCAATACTTCACCTGTGAAGGCATCGATTTCGAAGTCATATTCATACGTACCATCCTCGATTTCGATTTCATACACTTGGCGATCGTCATCATCGTCTAATTCAAAGTCTGTGACAGTTCCTTTTGCTTGTTTCATGGCAATTGCGATCGCTTGCTCTTTCGTTAGCATCGCTTGTTTTGTACCAGCGACTTTGCTTGTAGTCGCTTGTTTGTTCACTTTTTTATCATCGTCATCGCGGTCTTTTTCGAATTCGAGAATTTTACCGGTAACAGCATCAATTTCGAAATCATATTCATACGTGCCATCTTTGAATTCGATATCATAGTGTTGACGTCCGTCGTCACTATCCAATTCGACTTTGGTAACCGTGCCGTTCGCTTTTTTCTTAGCAATTGCAATCGCTTGATCTGACGTTAAAAGTTTCGCATCTGCCACACGCGGTTTAGTGGATTCATCCACTTTTAATGTGTTCGTTGCAGTCGCTTGTTGTGCACTACGCTTATCTGTCGATTGGGAATCGAGCACGATTTTCCCCGTTTTTGCGTCAATGTCCAAATCGTATTCGATACCGTTCGATTTCACTTCTACATCATACACATAGCCCGATTTCTTTTGCTCAAGTTCGATTTCTGTCACTTTCCCACCATATTGTTGAAGCGCTAAATCTTTTGCTTCTTGCAAGGTCATAAGTCCTTCCATCGCACTCACTTTGTCCGTTGGCGTGTCATTTGCCAAAGCTACTCCACCTATTGCTACTGCTCCCGCCAATGCAGGAATGAACATCCATTTTTTCATGTTTGAATTCCTCCTTTTCTTATTATCTTCATCATACGACTTCATTCTGAGAAGAGAGGGAGAGGATTATTAGAAATTGATGAGAGAATATCAATTACGCCTCGGCGTAATTATGAATCGAACAGCGTAGGGTTCGATTTGCCGTAATTTCTGCGTTTTTTGCAGAAATTACGGCACTTTCAAGACGCAAGGAATTGGACTCTCTCTGATTGAAATGTATTCCGGCATTCATCCGACCATTTTGGCGGTGGAAGACTATTGCTGATTCAAGTCAATTAATCTTCCCATGTTACATTCATGATTTTCCCAGTAATAGCATGAATTTGATAAACCGCCCCATCGCCCCGTTTGTCATTGTCATCGTCGACTTCAATCTCGACTAAATAGTAACCGCCGTCGCTTTTTGGGACAAATTCAACGTCGTCCACTTCACCTTTCAATTGGGCAAGCGCAATTTTGATCGCTTGATTTTTTGAAATCAAAACCGTCTTATCTTCCTTTTTAGAAGGAACCGGCTTTTTTTCCTGCACTTTTGAAGATGGTGTTTCCACTTTGCTTCTATCCGGCTCCGACTTCACTTCCTTCGGTGGTGTCACAGAAGGTTCCTTTTCCTTGACTGGCTGTTCAACAACCTTCTCATCCGGAGCAGCTTCCTTTTCCCCAGCCGATGCAAGCGGTGTTTTTTCTTTCGTCTGGAAAAGAGATAGTACCTTCCCCGTCTCCGCATCCACCTCTGCTAAGTAAACCGCATTGCTTCTAGACAGTTCCACTTCATACATAGAACCTTTCAAAGAAAGTCGTTCCACTTTCCCTTCGTACATGTCTTCGAGCTGGTTGCGGATTTCATCTTCCGGTAACGTCTCCGCTTTGGAAACCAATTGTTTTGTATAATAATTGCCGATAATTAGAATCAGGATCGTTAACACGATTGGGATAAACCAAGGTTTTTTTATCATTTTCATCTGGTCTCACTCCTCTAATCCAGCATACGCCACCAACATTAAAAAACGATGAGAAATCAATTTTTCGGAATCAAAATACGGATTGTCGTACCCATGCCGACAATGCTTTCGATTTTCAACTCTGCGCCCAACCCTTCCGCGATTTCCTTAGCAATGGCAAGTCCCAATCCCGTCCCGCCGGTTTTCCGATTCCGATCTTTATCGATACGATAAAAGCGATCAAAAATATGCGGCAAATGTTCCTCGGCAATGCCATTGCCAAAATCCATCACGGAGATCTCTGTACTATCCTCATGTGCTTGGATAATGGTCTTAATGTCCCCATCGCTGTATTTCCGTGCATTATCCAGCAAGATGAACAGCAACTGTTTTAGTCGGTTTTCATCCGTCATTGCCTTGACTGGTGGGCTGCCTTCCAAACTGAAATTCCGTGCATAAGCATGCCGCATTGGCTGAATCACTTGCTCTACCAATGAATGGATTTCTATTTCCGAGAACTCGAATGTCAACGGTCCGTTGCTTTTTGCAAGCTCCAACATTTGAGCAATCATCTCTTTCATACGGACAGATTCGCTGATGATGGCATTTACCGCCTCCTCTGCAACAGCACGATTGTCAAACCCTTGACGGGAAAGAAGACGGGAATAGCTTTCAATGACAGTAAGAGGTGTTTTCAATTCATGGGATGCATTTGAAACGAACTGTTCTTGTTTTTTGTAGTTTTGTTCCAGTTGTTCCATCATATCGTTGAATGTCCGCCCCATTTGTGCCAGCTCATCCTTCCCTTCCACAGATACATTGATTTTTTCGTATGTTCCTGATTTTTGACTTTCCGACATCGTCTTCGTCAATTTTTCAATCGGCTGCGTGACGATTCGCCCCAATGTGATGCTGGACGCCGTAATCGGTATCATGGCGACTACCGTTACACCAAACAGGATCAGCTTCAGCAGCTGCATACTCCTTTCTAACTCTTCCAACACTTGCACCATTTCAACTTGCACAACTTCTCCATTTGTCCAAATGGCAGGTACACGGATGGACATTGTCTGCGTACCATTGAAATCCCCGATTGTATAACGCTCTTTCGGATTGATGTCAAATTTCTCCTTTTCCAATTCAGGTACGGACGACTTCACTTTCTGCTTGCCTTTTTCATCGACGATCTGAATGACCCCGTTCGATGGGAGATACGCCCTTACTATTGTTCTGGCATCCATTTGCTCGGTCATTTTACTAAGGGACGTCGTGAGTTCTTTAGACCGTATTAACAATTGGTTATATTCTGTCTGGTGTCCCATCTTTTCGAATAGAAAATAAATACCAACATTCGTTAGCGTAAGGATGATGAGCATGAGAAGTGTTGAAAATAGATGAATCTTCGTTTTAAGCTTCATGGACAGGTTCCTTCAACACATAGCCGACCCCGCGCACCGTTTGGATCAATGATTTTTTATCGCCATTATCGATTTTTTTCCGAACATAACGGATATATACATCGACGACATTCGTATCGCCGTAATAATCAAATCCCCACACTGCATCCAACAATTGTTCACGGGATAGCACTTGGTTCGGGTGTTTCAACAAATGGAGGAGAAGATCATACTCTCGTGGCGTCAGTTCAACCGACACCCCATCCCGTTTCACTTCCCGCGTTTGCTCATGGATAGACAATCCGGCAAACTCATGGAGATACTCGTCTTTCTCTGGTACTTTTGGTGCTGAAAACCGCAGCGCTGTACGGATTCTGGCAAGCAATTCCTCTATTTCAAACGGTTTCGTCACATAATCATTGGCACCAATGTCCAATCCGGTCACTTTATCCTCCACATCCCCTTTTGCCGTCAATAAGATGACAGGCGTGCTCGCTTCGGTCGCCCGGATTCTACGCAGAACGTCAAAGCCGTTCAAACCAGGCAACATGAGGTCAAGAAGGACGAGATCCCATTTTTGCTCGCGGTATTTGATCAGTCCATCTGGCCCTGTATGGGCAACACCCGTTTCATACCCTTCAAACTCCAGCTCTAGCTGGAGTACACGTGCAATATTTTCTTCATCTTCAACGATTAAAATCTTATTTTTCATTTGGTTCACCTGCCGCTTTTTCTTTCATCTTAACAGAGTTATACAAAAAACGGAGACCTTCGCAAATTTAGAAGGTCTCCTTGCTCCATTATCATTAGTCTACCATTGCAGGTCGATTTCGATTCTTCACAAACATATTTTTCATCAATGTTTCCAACATGACCGGCATTTCGACGAATGCGCTGTCGACATGCAAGCGCTCTGTCCGCTGGTGTGCATCTTTCCCAAAAGGGCCTACGTTCAGCACAGGCGCTTTCAGCTGGGCCATCTCTTCAAAAGGAATGCTATACGTGGCGCCCCAAACTGGCGTATTGTTTTCAAATGCAAGCCAGCCGTTTGCATCGTCTTCGTAGTTCACATAGCTTAAATCGCAAATGCCATTGAAATAATGGATCTGCTCAACGGTGTTATCAAATGTTTTCGCCACTTCCTTCATCAATTCAATGGACTTTTGCACAAGCGGGTCACCCGACGAGTTGATAGCCGGGTAATAAGGAGGTGCGTAAAGCAGGACTGTCGCTGGCGCAAGTTCTTGACACTGAATCATTAAGTTATCGACAATACGCAGCGATTTTTCGCGATCATCCCACGCATCGTTTTGCAGTGCTTCTTGTTTCCAACGCTCCACCTCTGCATGACCCAATTTTTGAACGGCATGCTCAAGTAGCTGTTCATAACGCAATACTTTGACATCCCCCACCCCCTTCACCTGTTCCCTATCACAAATAGCTCTGTAATGTTCATTGCAAGCGGCCATCGCTTCCGTCGCCACCTGTTCGAACAGATCCATCACTTCCGTCGCATTGCGCTTCAGCAAAAAGACATTGTAAAGTGCCACTGCACGATAAGGTGTCTGCGTAGAATATTGCAATTTCAAATCCTTTTGTTGCAATGAAACCGGCAATGGTGTACTTTCACCGAGGTCTGTCTCTCGAAAAAGCTCATTCCATTCAATCCGTTGTGTCAAGAATGAAGCGATATAATTCGCCGTCATGCCTTTCATCGGTTCACCGACATGCGTTTCTTTTCCATAAAATAAGGCAGCAGGCATAATTTTTCCAACGGTACCTGAGTAAACGTATTCTTTAATATCTGCTGGATTTTGTGAAAATGACGGTTCACTATTGAAAAATAATTTATAGGTCAAATCATGTTCATCACGGAGACGGACGAGTTCCGTCACGGCTGCACGCATGCCTGCCGAATTCACTTCTTCATCTGGTACCGTCGTCAAGACAAGGTTGATCGGCCACTGTTCGATACTTGCCTTTTCGATGAGCTGCATATGAAGAGCAAGCCCCATTTTCATATCCATCGTACCCCGACCAAATAAATATTTTCCTGTCTCGAGATCAATCCGTGCATCCTCTGGAAGATCCTTCTTAAAAGCGGGCTCCATCAGCTTTTTCGTTAGTTCCTCCGGATGACATGCAAGCGGCTCAAGCACCCCATATTCCTCCGTCCATACCGTATCAAAATGGCTGATGAGCACAACTGTCTCTGTCGCTTGCGGATGCTTATACAAAGCCGTGACAAGCTTTCTACCCAAACCAGCATCATGCAATTCCAAGTGACTCGGATGAACCTGAAAATAATCCAACGCTTTCAGCTTCTCAATAACTTTCAGCGCAAATGTACGCTCCCCTTCCGTTAATGTACGACTATCCCAGCTGACGAGTTCGCATAAAAGCGAACGAAGTTTATCCGGTGTCCCCCATAGATAGCTTCCCATTCCAACTCCTCCTCTACCATCAAAAATACTCTATAATCTTTGTAAAAACTTTTCTAAACGATCCATTCCTTTTTCCAGTACAGGCATTGCATATGCATAAGAGATCCGCAAATAACCTTCCCCGTATTCTGTGAAGGCACTTCCCGGAACGGCAGCAACCCCGCCTTCCTCAAGTAGCTTCGTCGCAAAGCTGAATGAGTCGATACCATATTTTTTAATGGACGGAAAGATATAGAAGGCACCATTTGGCTTAACGACATCCAAGCCCATCCCTCTCAATCGATCATAAACAAAATCACGTCTCTTCATGTATTCCACATTCATCTCCGTAGGAGTATGTCGACACTCATTCAATGCGACGATTCCTGCATGCTGACTTGGAACAGAAGCACAGACCGAATTATATAAATGGACTTTCAACACAGTCTCCATGAAATTGGCTGGTCCTAATACGTATCCAATACGCCACCCTGTCATCGAATGCGACTTCGATAGACCATGAATCAGGAAAAGACGATTCCGCAATACTTCATACTGTGCAAAAGAAACATGCTCTCCGGAAAATGTGTTTTCGCTATATATTTCATCGGAGATGATAAATAACTGATACTTTTCGAGAACCGCTACCAGTTCGTTCATCCGCTCTTTTTCAATTGTCACGCCCGTCGGATTGGATGGAAAATTGAACAAGATTGCTTTTGTTTTAGATGTTATTAGTGATTCAAGTCTTTCTGGTGATGGACGGAATTCCGTATCCGTCGTATCGAGATAGACAACTTTCGCTCCACATATGTTGATAATCGGCTCATAACCGAGATAGAGCGGCGTCGGCAGAATAACTTCATCACCGGGTGATAAAATTGTCCGGAAGACGGAGTCGATTCCTTCACTTGCACCGTTTGTAATGACAATTTCGTTTTCGGCTTCATAGCTAAATCCATACTTCCAATTAAAAAAAGAAGAGACTGCCTGTCTTAATTCAAGTAAGCCTGCGTTATGGGAATATCCCGTCTGATTGTTTTCAATCGCTTTTATACCCGCTAGTTTTACAGCTTCCGGCGTCGAAAAATCCGGTTGTCCGATTGTTAGATTAACAGCATCGGGAAAATGGATAAGCTTGTTTGAGAATTGACGGATTCCCGGAACTTGTAACATTTCCACATGTTCATTAATAGTTAATTTCATTCGTATTCACCTTTCAACAGTCATTGTGCTTATTTCCCAAGAAGATTTGGCAGCCATAAAGAAAGCGCCGGAATATATGTGATGACGAGTAAACAGATGATCATTGAAAGTAAGAATGGAAGGACTGAAACAACAATTTTTTCAAACCTTACATTCCCTACACTGGAAGCAACAAATAGATTGACACCTAACGGCGGTGTAATAAAACCAATCGCCAAGTTAGCTACCAAAATGACCCCAAAATGGACTGGGTCTACTCCAACTGCCATAACAACTGGCAAAAGTATAGGAGTCAAAATAACTAGTGCTGAAATCGTATCTATAAACATACCAACGATTAAAAGCAACAGGTTTATTGCAAGCAATATCACAAAAGGATTGCTAGAAAAGTCCGTTAAAAATGCTGCGATTTGATTGGGAACTTGTTCAAGTGTCATGAAGTATGCAAATGAAACAGATAAGCCAATAATGATCATCGTTGTCGCATTGATAACTACAGCCTCACGGAAAGACTTAAAGGAATCCTCCCATGTTAGTTCTTTGTATACGAATTTCCCTACAATAAATGCATAAACAACTGCAACGACTGCTGCTTCTGTCGGCGAGAAAATACCGCCGTAAATTCCACCCAATATGATAACAGGTATGAGTAAAGCCCATTTAGCATCATTCGTCGCTTTCAATACATCCATAAATTTAAATACTTCAGTTTCGGATGGTTTATATCCCCGTTTGTTGGCGATGAAATATGCTGTAATCATCAATCCGATTCCAATCAATATTCCAGGTATAATTCCCGCAAGAAACATGTTACCAACTGAAACACCACCAATAACGCCATACAAAACGAACGGAATACTCGGTGGAATAATTACACCGATCGATCCAGCTGACGCCGAGATAGCTGCAGCAAATCCACCATCATATTTACGCGCAACCATCGCCGGGATCATGAAACCACCAATTGCAGCAACCGTTGCAGGACCAGATCCGGAGATAGCTGCAAAGAACATACATGCAACAATTGTCACCATCGCTAACCCGCCCGTCATCCATCCAACTAGTGTGGTCGCTAGATCGAGCAAACGTTTGGAAACACCGCCTTTTCCCATTAAAATTCCTGCAAGCATAAAGAACGGAATTGCTAGTAAGGGAAATGAATCGAGAGACGTAAATGCTTTCTGTGTAATGATAGAAAGTGGAAGCGTTGAACCGAAGTAAATTGCTACAAGTGATGAGACCCCCAAGGAAATTGCGATTGGAACACCAATCAGCAAACAAACAAACAGCGTTATGAACAGTAAGGCAATTGTCATGCGATGATTTCCTCACTTTCTTGCTTGTCGTAATTCCCTCGCCAAACCGCCACGATTTGTTGGATAAGTCTGAAGGCCATTCCAGCACCACCTAAAGGTAACGCAATGAATGGAATCCACATTGGAATTTGAAGAGCAGGTGAAACTTGACCATTCTGTAAGCTTGCCAATACAAGTTGTGTACCAAATACCGCCAAAAATAATGCAATGACAAACCAAATGATAATACCAATAGTTTCTAATATTTTTCGAGGTACCCCTTTAAATAATTCGATAAAAGCCTCAATCCTAATATGTTGACGAAATTTAACCGCATAACTCGCCCCAATCCATACTTGGAAAATATGTATGTAGCGCGCCAATTCCTCTGTCCAACTAGGTGTTGAACCCAAAATATAACGACCGATCACTTGTCCAAATATTAAAATGACCATAATCACTAATGTTGCGACAAGTACACTTTCCTCAAATCGGTTAAACTTTTTCCCCATACATCCCACTCCCTTTCAGAAAGGAAGGACCAAGGGTTTCCCCTTGGCTCCGCTCCCGTTATTGATTTGCCGCTTTTGCCTGCTCTACCAGGTCTTCACCGATTTCAGCAGTGAACTTGTCATAAACTACTTTTGCCGCCTCACGGAATGCATCCTTTTGCTCAGGTGTTATTTCATTCACCTTCATGCCATTCTCTTTTAACTTCTCCAAGAACTCTACGTCTTGCCCTTGTGCAATTTCACGCTGTTCTGTCCGATATTCTTCCGAAGCTTCAGTAACTAACGCTTGCAAGTCTTCAGGTAATTGATTGTAGAAGTCATTATTCATGAGCAGTATAGTAGCTGCATATACATGTCCAGTTAGCGTCAAGTACTCTTGTACCTCGTAAAACTTGTTCGTGTAATAAAGGGAGATAGGAGCCTCCATAGCATCGTAAGTGCCTTGTTGCAACGCTGTATACAACTCTCCGAAAGCAAATGGAGATGCGTTTGCTCCGAATGATTTAAATGTATCGGTGTGGACCGGATTCTCCAATGTTCTGAACTTCATACCTTTCAAATCATCAGGTGAAGTAATTGCACCTTTGTGATTTGACATATGCCGGAAACCATTTTCTGCAAACACCAATCCTTTCAAACTATTTTTCTGAAGATCCTCCAATAGACTTTCTCCAAGCTCACCGTCAAGCGCTTTATATGCCGCTTCATGATCATTAAAAATAAACGGAAGATCAAAGACCATAAACTTCTTATTGAACGAAGCAAGCGGTGCCACTGCTGGAATTGTCATTTCCAAATTCCCGAGCTGGACAGCCTCAATTGCTTCCCGGTCAGAACCGAATAAAGCACCATTTGGGTAAATTTCCACTTTTAGTCGACCATTTGATTCCTTTTCGAGTTTTTCTTTAAATGTGAGTGCTGCCAAATGTGAGGATTGTTCTTCAGGAACTAAGTGGGCAATCCGAATGGTATACACTGTATCCTCTCCATTTGTACTATCTGCAGATGGCCGTCCACATGCCACCAAAATCAATACGGTAATCGATAATAATACGAGTAACTTCTTCATTGTTCTTCCTCCCTTTTAAAGTAAACTAAAAATCGGTCTTCTACTTTTTTCAAATGCACCATCATTTCTTTCTTAGAAAGCTCCAAATCTTTACTCTTGATTGCTTCAATAATCCGTAAATGCTCGTTATACGCTTCGATGGCGCTCATCTCCACCGTATTGGATAAGATTAGAAATGCCCGATTGATGCCCGTGTTCATTTGGTGAATTAACTGCTTAATTTTCTTATTTCTGTTTTGTGAAGCTAGGATGAGATGGAATTCCCGATCGTAGTTCATAAAGCCCTGAAAATCATTATTTGAAATCGCTTTCATTTGTTCTTTCAAATTACCCTCTAATTCCTTAATGAGTAACCCATCATCTTTTAAAACAATATTTTCAATGTTATAAATTTCGAGAACTCGACGTAACTCCAAGTATTCTAAAGAATCCTCTTTGGTAAAAGTAGCAACAGTCGCCGGTTTACCTTTGTTTAAATCGATCAAACCTTCCATCGCAAGTTTTCGGATGGCCTCTCTTAAAGGCGTACGACTCACCCCCAAATCATTTGCCAGTTTTTCTTCCGTCAGTTCCGTCTTCGGCGCAAGCTTTCCTGAAATGATCGATTTTTTTAACAATGAATAGGCTTGCTCTGCTAACGAAGTAGGCTTAATGACCTTCTCCATTTAACCACCTCCCCATGTATATCATCCTATTAAAAACTCTTTGTATACTGTATACTGTAACAATATATATTAAATTTGGATTTTTGTAAATAGTAGTTTTCTAAATAATTAGACCGGCGAGTGATAGGCTACTAACCCCTATTTCAATTAGCATTGCAAAATGATAAGAATAGGTGATATATTTTGTAATATCAATCTACTAGGTTAGAATCTACACATCTAAATTCCAAAACCATACGAGGAGCTGAACATATTGTTTATTTCTGAATTAAAAAAACGGCTGGGAACTGACAAAGTCACTCAAAATGAAACCGAATTATATCGTCATAGTAAAGATGAATCACCACATCCCCCCGTTGAACCGGATGTCGTCTGTTTTCCCGAAAATACGGAAGATGTCGTTACTATTGTGGAAATCGCAGATCAGTTCGGAGTCAACGTCACGCCATATGGTGCAGGTTCGGGTCTTGAAGGACAGGCAATTCCAATTAACAAAGGCATTTCCATCGATTTCGAACGAATGAACAAAGTGCTCGATTTCTCGCCTGAAGATTTGACAGTCACCGTTCAACCGGGGATCACCCGCATGCAGTTGAATGATCTGATCAATAAACACGGACTCCAATTCCCGATTGATCCGGGTGCAGATGCTTCCGTCGGCGGTATGGTCGCCAACAATGCCAGCGGAACAACTGCCGTGAAATACGGTTCGATGCGTGATCAACTATTAAATCTCGAAATTGTATTGGCCAACGGAAAAGTGATCCGAACAGGCACGAGAGCGAAAAAATCATCGTCTGGCTATAATTTGACCGGATTGTTTACAGGTTCAGAAGGAACGCTTGGCATTGTGACGGAGATTACTTTACGACTCCATGGCATCCCGGAACACATCATTGCTGCACGCTGTACATTTGACGAAATCGAAACATGTGCCGCTGCTGCAACAATGATCTTACAAAGCGGCATCCCGGTTTTACGCATGGAGCTTGTAGATGCTCAAAGTATTGCAACGGTCAATGCTTACGGAGATTATGATATACCGGTAGCCCACTCACTATTTTTTGAATTTGCCGGAACAAAAGGCGGTACAGAGGAAGAAGCCGCGACAGCCGAAGAACTGATGCGTGAACTCGGATGCAATGGCTGGGAAACAGCTGGCACGTCGAAAGAACGCGCGCAACTTTGGAAAGCCCGTCATGAAATGTCCTACGCGTACAGCCATACAGAGGGAGTTGTCGTTGCAGGCGGGGATGTTTGCGTTCCGATTTCCAAATTGCCTGAAATGGTCCATTTAGCGCGTGAATTGACCGACGCAAGCGGTTTGAAAAGTGGTGTGTTCGGCCATGTCGGCGATGGGAATTTCCACACCATCATCGCATTTGACCCGAACAATCCTGAAGAAAGAGCAAGAGCGGAACAAGCAAACGAAGCACTGGCCCGACGCGCCATCGAAGTAGGCGGCAGTTGCACAGGAGAGCACGGCGTCGGATTAGGGAAACGCCAATTGCAACAAGCCGAACACGGAGAGGCTTTAGAAATCATGAAGCAAATGAAACAAATGCTCGATCCTAAAAACCTATTCAATCCAGGGAAGATTTTCCCGTAATGGATAAAAAAACGACTCCTACGCAAATGTGTAAGAGTCGTTGTTTCTTATAAGAATACAATTACTGCTAAGACGGCAGCCAAAACCAGTCGGTAAATTGCAAATGGCATCAGTTTGATGCGTGAAATCAGCTTCAGGAAGAAGCGGATCGAAATCAAAGAAAACACGAACGCACCAACGAATCCAACAATATAGAACGATAAGTCATCCATGGATAAATGCTCCCAGTTTTTCAGTACAGACACAAGACTCGCACCCGCCATGATCGGAACCGCCATGATGAATGTGAAATCAGCAGCAGTCTTATGATTCATCCCGAACAAGACGCCCCCTGAAATCGTTGCACCCGAACGCGAGAAGCCAGGCCATAAAGACAAACATTGCACAAGGCCGACTGCGAAAGCCTGCCGATATGTAATTTGATCCAATGTGTTAACCCATGACTTTTTCGGACCGAATTTATCCGCAATAATCATCAAAATCGATCCTGCCACTAATGCAAAAATCACTGTTTGCACACCCGATAATTCTTCATCGATAAAGTCCTTGAGCACAAATCCAATAATAACCGCCGGCAGCATCCCGACAATCACATGCAATAAATTAAAGCTTTTATTCGCTTGCTGCCCATCGATCTTGTGCAGTCCTACCAAACTGAACAACCTTTTCCAAAAGACGATGACAACCGCTAAAATCGACCCTAATTGAATAACGATTTTAAAGGTGAATGCCGAACGATCGCCAAGAAACTCCGTTGTCTTCAACCACATATCATCGACAATGATCAAATGACCCGTCGAAGATACAGGTGCAAACTCCGTCATCCCTTCCACAAAGCCAAGTATCAACGCTTTCAATAACTCAAATAATTCCATTAGCCGTTACACTCTCTTTCTGCGGAAGCGAATATACCAAATACATGCCGCTATACCGCTCAGTCCTATAATCACATACGCAATGTTCGAGTAAATATCCATATAGCCGACGATGGATTCCCAATTATCGCCGACCGCTGCTCCAACCGTAACAAGTGCCGCATTCCAGATGAGACTCCCGATCGTTGTGAGCAATAGAAAAAGTGGGAAATTCATATTTGACATTCCTGCCGGAATCGAAATCAGACTCCGGATTAACGGAACAAGGCGACAAAACAACACCGTCCAAGGGCCATATTTGTCAAACCATGCATCTGCACGATGGATATCTTTCCGGGTCAAACGCAAAATCTTCCCCCATCGATCCACGATTTTCTCCAGACGCTTTACGTCGAGCAGTAGTCCGATACTATACAGGATCATTGCTCCAAGCACCGAACCAGCAGTCGCCGCAATGATGACACCTGTTCGCGTCATATCCGAGAGCGAGGTCATATATCCTCCAAAAGTCAAAATGACTTCTGACGGAATCGGTGGAAACACATTCTCAACCATGATTAAAAAAAACACACCAAAATAGCCGAATCGGCTCATAAATTCGATAATCCAATTTTCCACGCTATCCCTCCGTCATCCTCAACTTTACTAAATACGAAAACTAGATGCAAATTGAATGTGGAACTAATAGAGACGCTTCTATAAATGACGAAGTTTCCTAACTATCCATTATTTTACGCAAGCTTGAGGTTGAATATGACGTAGCTCCATGTGAACAACTATACACATGTTGATAGACTCAAAAACTTTCTGGTGGATAACTTTGTTTTTAAAAGAAGTTATCCTCAAGTGCAAGTGGATAACTTGATTGATTTGTTGATAATTTCTGAAAATTGACTGTTTTTATCCACAATCAGCGTATTTTAGCTGTTTATAAAATTAGTTATCCACAGCCCTATGCCGCTTCGTAATTATTCACAGATTGAACTTGAAGCTCGCAAACTAGCACAATTTCTTTAAGTATACACACGCGGATCACATTCAATGAACCGTTTCCTAAAGTGCTTAGACGAACTCGGTCTCAAGTCTTAGATGGAAATCCGTTCTGCGCCTGTTTGGACAAGTCGAAAATCATTATAAGATTAAGCTACAAACGAAAGGAGGAACAACATATGAAAAAATTTGGTCTTCTCTCACTGGGAATTGTAGCGGGGATTGTCGCTGTTTCAAATCTCGGATCGCTTCTTGGACTCGCCATTTCAGCCTTGATCGCTTACGCAGGTTTCCATTACTACAGAAAAAGCGATTCCACATTCGTAAAAATCTTTTGGGGAATCGTGCTTGTCATCGGATTGTTGACAGCCATTTCAAATGTACCCGCGTTCATCGGTATCCTTGCTTTAGCGGGTGTGTACTACGCTTGGCGTAAATGGAAAGGTACAGAGAATAGCAACGTCATCCAAGCCGAATCAGATGATCCATTCGTAAACTTCGAACGTCAGTGGAACGAACTTACAAAATAATAAGGAGGAAATGATGATGAACTCACTTTGGAACCGATTTAAATATTCTGTACAGGCGGATCTTCATACATTATTCGATAAAAAGGAAAGTAAAAACCCGATTGCCATGTTGAATCAATACATTCGCGAAGCGGAAAAACAAACAGAGTCGATTGGGAAACTGCTTGAACGTCAAAGCAAACTAAAAGCCGAAATGCAAAAAGAATTGACAGAATCAGAAAAAATGGCAGACAAACGCCGCCAGCAACTTGAACTTGCACAAGCGGCGGGTGAAGAAGACTTGATCACTTTTGCCGAAGAAGAAATTGCAGCTTACGACACACGCGCTGCCGAACTTTCCGAAAGTATTATGGAAACGGCCTACGAATTGATTTCGTTGGAACGTAAATTCGAGGAAATGAAACATAAAGTGAAAGATATGAAAGTCCGACAACTGCAATTGATGGGCAAAGAGAATGTCACACGTGCCCATCGCCGGATGGACAAAGTCATCTCCCCTGAAAATGCGGACAGCAACATCGCGTCTTTCGGAGAAATGAAAAAGTACATTGAAAACCTCGGTGGAAAGATCGATCGGGAGTACGAAATCTCTTCCATGGAACGCAGGCTCGATGCACTTGAAAAAGTAGAAGAGACGGAATCAAAAACATCCGCAAAAGATGCTGAAATTGTGTAAACTATAAGAGGAAGGCGGATGCCTTCCTCTTAACCTGTTGACCAATGCCAAGTCAGACATCAAGAAGGGAGAATGATCAGTTGACACGCATCGATACAAGTAAAATTACCTTTTGGGGCTTCACTTTCCTTTTGCTCATTTTCATCGAAGCGGCCTTCTTCCATAACGGCAACATCGTTTTCGTCCTTCTTGGTGGCGGACTCGTCTATTATGGTTCACGGAAACGGGCGAAATGGACCGTCATCCTCGGACTGTTTTTCATCGCACTCGCACTTTTCACGTTATGGAGTTTACGTTTGCTCATCTTCATTGTGCTCGTGTACGTTCTTATTAAGTTATGGAAAGGCACCCCTTCGGCAGAGATCATGCGACCACTGAAAGAGTTTCAACGTGAAACGCCGAATGGCATTTGGAAAAACAAATTATTTTCCGTCCAATCCTCCCCTTTTTCATCTTACGAATGGGAAGATGTCCATATCCAAGGTTTTTTCGGGGATATTCATATCGATGTGACGGATACGGTGCTGCCGAAAGGGACTTCCCTCATTTCCGTCCGGCAAGGCATCGGAAAAATCAAGATCGACTTGCCTTATGAGATACCCGTTCGCATCCATTACACGACATTGATCGGCGATGTGAAGTTATTCGGGATTCATCGAAAACGGCTCATTAACGAAAGCCTTCATATAAAGGATAGTTACGAAGGAAAAACGGATGACTCACCTGAGCTGATCATCACTCTTGCCACATGGGGTGGAGATGTCGAGGTGAACCGCAAATGAAATCCATTATTGCACGCGGGTTAACTTTATCTTTGCTCTTTACGGGCATTGCAGCCGTTTATATTTATTTCCTCCTTGACTTGCCTTTGCAGGAGACTTGGTATGCATTTTATGACATGCAATTTGCGGAAGTCCCTCTCGGGTGGTGGATTTTGAACACTACTCTCCTACTCGGCTGGGGCATTGCCATTTGGACCGGTTCGCTCGGCCGTTCGAAGGAAAAAGCGATCGAGCAAAGGTTAGTCGATTTAATCGACACAGAAAAAGAAATAGAAGTAAGAAAAAAATTCACCCCCCGGCTAGACCGGGCCATCGATACAGTATCGAATGTTATCGTCACACAGCGAAAAAGTTTACAGCGCATTACGGATGAACGGGCAGAAGCGCAAGACCGCATGATCCAGGAACGGATCGTACAAGAACGGCAACGATTGGCCCGCGAATTGCATGATTCCGTTTCCCAACAGCTATTCGCTGCATCCATGCTACTCTCGGCGGTCAACGAACAGGCCAAAGACAAAGAGCAGCAAAAACCGTTACTCCAAGTCGAACGGATGGTTCAACAAGCGCAACTGGAAATGCGCGCCTTGCTGTTGCATTTGCGACCTGCCGCTTTGAATAACAAGTCACTTGCGCAAGGATTGGAAGAACTGTTAGCTGAATTACGGGAAAAAGTGTTGTTCGATATCCGTTTCCGCTTGGAAGAAGTGACATTATCAAAAGGTGCGGAAGATCATTTATTCCGTATCGCACAAGAGACATTATCCAATACACTTCGCCACGCCCAAGCGACACAAGTGGATGTATTGTTCGTCGAACGTGATGGCCTGGCGATTCTTCGCGTTCAAGATAACGGCGTCGGCTTTAAAGAAAGCGATGGAAAAGGCGGATCGTACGGATTGCAAAACGTCAAAGAACGGGCGATTGAAATCGGCGGGACATGTAAAATCGTATCGGTCCCTTCACAAGGGACGATTGTAGAAGTGAAACTACCTACACGGAAAGGAGGAGAATCAATTGATCAAAATCCTATTAGTGGATGACCATGAAATGGTGCGAATCGGCGTGTCCGCTTATTTGCAAACACAGCCGGATATGGAGGTAGTCGGTGAGGCAGTCAATGGCCGTGAAGCGATCGGAAAAGCGCTGGATTTGCGGCCGGATATCATTTTGATGGATATGGTCATGCCGGAAATGAACGGTGCCGAAGCAACAGCCGCGATTATCAAAGAATGGCCGGAAGCCAAAATCGTCATCGTCACTAGTTTTCTGGACGATGACAAAGTATATCCCGCTCTCGAAGCCGGTGCCATCAGCTACATATTGAAAACATCCAACGCCAAGCGGATTGCAGAAGCGATTCGGGAAACCGTGAAAGGACAAACAGTACTGGAGCCCGAAGTGACGACGAAAATGATGCAAAAAATGCGTGCGGGCACGGAGCGCCTTCCGCATGATGACTTAACGGAACGCGAACTTGAAATCTTGCTCCTTCTAGCCGAAGGAAAATCCAATCAAGAAATCGCAGACGACTTGTTCATCGCGCTCAAAACAGTGAAAACACACGTCAGCAACCTGTTATCGAAACTTGAAGTGCAAGACCGGACACAAGCGGTTATTTATGCGTTCAAGCATGATTTGGCGGAATGACAATCAATTACGCCTCGGCGTAATTGCGTCCAGATTTTGAATCGAGCTTGCTCGATTCAAAATCTGTGACATCCGCCGGAGGCTTTATCTTCGTTCAGCGGGCGTTTGAACACCCGCTGAACAAGAAACAAAACCGCATTCATCTCGACACCTATAGAGGTGGGAGTCTTCTGCTGAATGAAGATAAACAAAAGCAAAGTGAAAAACAATAAAAAGCCGTCTACAATCGAATCCATCCGATTGTAGACGACTTTTTATTTAATCAATTACGCCTCGGCGTAATTACGTCCGGATTTTGAATTGCGAATAGAACAACGAAGGGTTCGATTTGCCTTAATTTCTGCGTTTTGCAGAAATTAAGGCACTTAGATAAGCGCAATTAACTCCTTTCAAAATCTGTGACATCCGCCAGAGACTTAACCTGAAGCAGCAGGGAGTTCGGTCTCCCTCTGATTGAAATTCCCGCCACTTATGGAAGTCGGGGACTTCTGCTGAATCAAGTTAATACGAATTTATCTCCCTACTACACGATTCAAGCCTTGAATTAACCCAGCGTGTACCCCTTCGTGCCATACAATAAATTGTACAACAGCATCCAATGTTTCCATCGTATGAATGTTTCCGATCTGGACAGGTTCCACTAATGTCTGATCCAGTTTCCCTTCAAGGAAATCGGCAATCCGTTCAGGTTGTGCCTTCAATGCTGTTAGAAGCTCTTCATTCGAAGGCGGTTCACCTTCCCATTTAGATGGGCTGGATCCCGTAACGAAAAGTGGAATCCATTCTGGGTTCACAGGATTGTATTCAGGTACTGCTTTTTGAAGGAGCCCTTCCATCGATACGAAAATATGACCTGCGTTCCAACGAATCGTGTTGCTAAATCCTTCCGGTTGCGCATCCCATTTTCCTTCTGGTGACTTTTGTAGCTGACCTAATGTGGCCATACGTGCAAAACGTAATTGCTTTAAAGTAGCGATCTCTATCAGTCCTTTCTATAAGTCTCCCTTTTACTGTATCGCAATTATCAGAAATAGGAAAGCGACCGCTCCACAGAGGGGGTCGCTGTTCAGTTAAGCCCTAGGTTTAAAAGGATCCTCATTCGGTTTTACCTCGTTCCACTTATCATGTGATAACTGATTGAATTGGCGTTCATATTCCTTTCGATCGCCGTAAGGAAAGCGTTCGCCTGGTTTCAGACTATTGTAGCCGGTGTCTGGTTTGTTCGCACCGTAAGCGGACTGAATGTGTACCCCCGCTTTTTCTTGCGCATTTTTTTGGAAGATATCTGAAGTATTCGAATCGGAAGGATCTGCAAGGGGGAGCTCGTCTGGATTGGTAACCCCTGGAACTTTTGGTTCAAGATCGTCTTTGTTTGGATACTTTCCGTCAGATTTCGTCATGTGTAATACCCCCTTCTTCTGTTGTATGGTTTTGCTTATCGCAAAAAATACTATTTGAAAGAATTATAGCACAACTCAGTCATTCATCCTAGTATTCTACCCCCTTTTAACAGAAACTTCACAAAACTTTCAAATTCGGTGAAACCGAACTTCTTCCATTAGCGTCCCATTTTACAGGAAGCGGAGGGATTTTCTTGAGAACATTTATCGGTGTTTTAGCTACAATTGCCAGCATCGCTATTTTAATTTGGATTGAACAAGTGCTCGAAGTGGCTTACATCTTGAAAACAATGGCAAAAGCGATTCTTTTCTTGCTCATCCCATTCCTTTTGTTCAGAAAAAACGGTTTCCCGTTTTTCCGCTTGCGTCAGACCGATCGTAAAAGCATGAACATCGCTATCGTTTCCGGAATTGCGATCATGGGGATGATCGTTGCTACTTTCATCATCCTAAAGCCGTTCATCGACATTGATGCGCTTCTCGATGACCTTGCCGATGCAGGCGTGACATCTATAGTATTCCCGTTTGTCGGATTCTATATCCTTTTTGGCAATTCTCTTTTGGAAGAGTTTTTCTTCCGCGGCTTATTGCCAAGTTTTTTGGATAGGCCTATGTTGCGTCTCTTGTTGCCTTCCTTCTTTTTTGCGATTTACCATATCGCCATTTTTCTACCTTGGTTTAGTACGCCCATCCTCTTGCTTGCTGTTGTGGGCCTTTGGATTGGCGGTATTATTTTTCAACTGGTCAATGAACGAAGCGGAACCATTTTGCCGTCCTGGATCATCCATATGTTTGCGGATGTAGGTGTTTTAATCGTTGGCGTATACATGATTTACTTCTATTGAAAAAAGCTGCACGCATTTACGTACAGCTTTTTCCTTATTGTCCAGCCTCCAGCGCCTAGCCCCTCGGGTCGCTTCAGTCTTGCCGATAAAGGCAAAGAACGCCTTTCCCTTCAAGACTTCCAGCGCTTTTCGGGGCTAAACAGGCGCTTCCACTTTTCTTTTTTATCTATCAAATCGCCGCCACGACGACCGTCACTTTGAATAAATCCCCATCCACTTCGATTTTCATATTCCCATTATGCATATCGACAATCGATTGGGCGATCGCAAGCCCTAGACCCGAACCATCCGTATGACGGGAAGTATCTGCCCGTTTGAACCGTTCAAACAATTCATCAGTATTGTCCCCGAGTTCATATTTCGTAATATTTTTCACGACAAACTCGGCGGTATCGCCCACTTTTCGAAGCGTGATGTAAACGCGTGTACCCTGCAACGTATACTTGATGGAATTGACGATGAGATTATCGAGTACCCGCCACCATCTTTGCCCATCGACATACGCAATGAGCGGGGAATCCGAGCTATTCACCCTGAAATCCAAACCTGACTTCGAGATTTCTTCCTCATGTTCCGCAAGTGCTTGTTGGAGCAATTGGGTTAAATCGACACGCTGTTTATGCAATTCCAAGTTGCCACTCGCCATTTTTGAGACTTCAAACAAATCCTCGATCAATGTCTTCAAACGCTGGGATTTCTTATCAAGAATGTCGACGTATTTTGAACGTTCCTCAGACGACAGCTCTTCATTTTTCAATAAATCCGTATACGTAATGATCGACGTCAATGGTGTCCGAAGATCATGGCTCACATTTGTAATGAGCTCTGTTTTCAACCGTTCGCTTTTCGCTTGTTCGGTCATTGAAACACGGACTCCTTCACGAAGATTATTCAAGTTTTTCGCATGTTCCGCGAGAGGAGATTTCCCTACCACTTTGATGTCTTCATTCAGACGTCCATTTGCCATCGCTTCCGTCGCAACCAAAATACGGTTTAAATACGCGGCACGTTTCACAAAAATATAAAGTGCCGGCAAGCCGAGGAACAACACACAAAATGTATAAATGACAACGAAGAAAGGATCGAGAAACATACCGACAAATCCGATGCCGGCAAGGAAAAAGCCGATTAGCAGAATGAATGTCTGAGCACCCATCTTGCGATTCAAGAACATTCCCTGCAATGCTTTTAAAAACTTCACACTGTAACTATCCCTAATTTCCTGTTCCAATGTTTCTACATTTTTCAAACGCTCCACGAGTAAAACCAATTGAAACACCGTCGCCCATAGGAGGAATACTAAAGCGACAAATGATAGGAGCAAGAACAGCCCGTTTTCGATACTGTACTGAAAAAAGAACCAAGTATAACGATGAAGAATCGTAAAGGTGAACCCCCAAACGATCATAGCTGAAAGGATTAACAACGCCACTTTCAAATCCAACTTCAGCCGATCATAGCGTGAGGCAAAGCTACTCTTTGTCACCCACTCCTTTTTAAAACGCATGATGGATGCTAACGCAAGTAGCGCAAGAAGGCCAAGCCCTCCAAGAGTATAAATTCCAAGCAATCGGCGATTATACTGGTCCACATTTCTGCCTAGCTGCCCTTCCTTCATTGCGCTCTTCGGCACAATGACAGTTCCCTCAAATCTCTTTACAGCTTGCGGCTGACCCGATTCCAAGGCCATAAAGAGTGAATGGTTTGGAGTGGTTGCTACAGTCACTTCTTGGTTGCTAAATACCGAATCGCCCCACTCGTAGACACTCTCCGATGGATAGCTGTCATAATCGAAGTCATTAATCGGATATGGAGTTGCTCGCAAATAACCTTCCTTTTTATTGAAGGTCTTTTTATAGCCTGCCGCTACGCTTATATCCCCAGTCTTAAACGTCTCCCCCGATTGAATATCCGTCAATTCGTACGCCACAGGAAAATACAATTGTTCCTTCGCGCTTCGAATGTGGTCCTTCCACTCTTGCTCTAGTTGCCGCTCTTTATCGGCACGGATTTTAGCCTCTACATGTGCGTCTGACTCAAAGTTTTTGCGAATATCGGTGATTTTGGCATCGCGTTCTTCCACCAATGTCTTTTTCAGATTTTCTTTTTTCGCAGCTTCCGCATCGGCTATCCGCTCTGCATATTGCTCTTCAATATTGTCGACTTGCTCAGAAAGCGTGCCATAATATGTGCGATGCTCTTCAATTTCAGAACTCGTCACAATAATATTCTTTTTCGCCGCCTCTAGGTCAACCGGGTTTAAAATAGCTGTGCTGAAATTTGTATAAAAGTTCTCCATTTCCTGTTGAAAATCATCCGACTCGACATAGCTTTTCCCTACATAGCGGTAGTTGCCATTTTCCACAAATGATTGCAATGCCATTAATACGATAACGACTAATGAAGCCCATATCAAATAAGGTATGCTTGTATTCCTTTTCACCGTCAAACACTTCCTTTCACTAGCCGTGTAAGATAGGCAATCGCCCGGCCCGAACGTTCCACACCGTTACTGATCAAGTCAATAATATGGGAGAAACAATAACCGATGCTAAGCGCCGCAATGGTAAGTGCGACAATGGACCACAAGAGACTCCGCTCACTTTTCGATTTTGTAGCCAATGCCCCATACCACCTTTACATAGCGCGGATTTTTAGGATCCGCCTCGATTTTTTCCCGGATTTTCCGGATATGGACCGCGACGATGTTTTCCGCGTTATACGCTTCTTCATTCCAGACACGTTCGTAGATTTCATTGATGGAAAAGACGCGTCCTGCATTTTTCATCAGCAATTCCGTAATTTTATATTCAATCGGCGTCAGCTTCACTGCATCGCCATCCAGTGTAATTTCCTTCGCTTCCTCATCCAGTACAAGCCCATCGACTTCAATTTTTTTCTGCCCATCATATGTACCGAGCTGGACGTAGCGGCGCAATTGTGACTTCACGCGCGCCATCAACTCCATCGGATGGAAAGGCTTCGTCACATAATCATCCGCACCGACAGATAGCCCGTGGATCTTATCGGAATCCTCCGCCTTCGCGCTGAGCATGATAATCGGGATATTGCGCACTTCCCTTATTTTAAACGTCGCTGTAATGCCATCCATATTCGGCATCATGATATCAAGAATGAGCAGATGAACATCATGCGCTTCCAACAGTTCAAGTGCTTCTTGCCCATCCGCCGCTTTCAATACCTCATAACCTTCATTTTTCAAATAAATTTCAATCCCGTTACGGATATCCTGGTCATCATCCGCCACGAGCACTTTGAACTTCGCCATCTTCCGCACCTCGCTTCGTTTCTATAATACCAATTGTAACCGTCAAATCTTAACATACACTAACTGGAATTATGAAGAAATTCTTAAGATCGTTCTGCTCATTTTTCATTAATTGAACTTTGATGCATGTTTACTAGGAAGCGGACATATCAATAGGTTGCAAGGACAAACTACTATTAGGGGGATTGTGAATGTCAAATCGTGCTGTTGTATACAAAGAACCAGGAAAAGTAGCAGTTGAAAATATCGGGTTTCCAGACTTGGTATTACGGGATGGGCCTGGAGTCAATCCGTTGAATGTCGGACGGAAATGTGAACATGGGGTCATTTTGAAAGTGGTCGCTACAAACATCTGCGGCAGTGATCAGCATATGGTGCGCGGTCGGACAACTGCCCCAAGCGGCCTTGCATTAGGACATGAAATCACCGGTGAAGTCATTGAGGTAGGACGAGATGTGGAATTCATGAAAGTGGGAGATCTCGTCTCCGTGCCTTTTAACATTGCTTGTGGTCGTTGCAGAAGCTGTAAATCGCAAGACACGCATATTTGTGAAAATGTCAATCCGGATCGTCCAGGATCGGCTTACGGCTATGTCGATATGGGTGGTTGGGTCGGCGGTCAATCGGAGTATGTCATGGTCCCCTATGCTGATTTCCAACTGCTAAAATTTCCGGACAAAGCACAAGCGATGGAAAAGATTCTTGACTTGACAATGTTATCGGATATTTTCCCGACAGGATTTCACGGCGCGTATAGCGCAGGGGTCACGATCGGTTCGACAGTCTATATTGCAGGTGCCGGACCTGTCGGCTTAGCGGCAGCCCATTCTGCACAATTGCTCGGTGCCTCCTGTGTCATTGTCGGCGATATGATCGAAGAACGATTGGCACAAGCAAGAAGTTTTGGTTGCGAAACGATCAACCTTCGTCATCATGATGATATCGGTGAACAAATTGCCCAAATCCTTGGAACGCCTGAAGTCGACTGTGCGGTAGACTGTGTAGGGTTTGAAGCGCACGGACATGGATCAGAACAAGGAGAGGCACCAGCGACCGTTCTGAACTCCATCATGCAAGTGACACGCGCTGGAGGAAAATTAGGAATTCCGGGTCTTTATGTAACAGGCGATCCAGGCGCCGTCGATGAGGATGCCAAAATCGGAACCCTGAAAATTCGTATCGGCCTAGGCTGGGCAAAAGCACATCATTTTGTCACAGGACAAACGCCTGTCATGAAATACCATGATTTTCTAATGAAATCAATCCTCAGCGGTAAAGCCCAAATTGCCAAGGCAGTCAATGCGACGCTTATTTCATTGGAAGAAGCACCGCAAGGCTACCAGACGTTTGACAAAGGCGCGGCGAAAAAGTTTGTTATTGATCCGCATGGATTAGTGAAAAGATAACTTCAATGCTACTATCATGCCGGATACATGCTGTTATGACCGCCAAGGGCCTTTTCAATAGTTTTTTTCAATCCCGAATCGACAATTAGGGGGGACTTCCCATGTCGGCATTTTTAGGTGAATTGATCGGAACGATGATTTTAGTTACTTTGGGGTGTGGAGTTGTTGGTGGAGTCGTGCTCAATAAGTCCAAATCACAAGCTTCCGGCTGGATTGTCATTACGATGGGTTTCGGACTCGCAGTAGCCATCGCCGTTTATGCGGTTGGTGGAATAAGCGGTGCCCATATTAATCCTGCCGTAACGTTAGGATTGGCTGCAATCGGAGCATTCCCTTGGGCAGATGTTCCGACGTATATTGCAGCTCAACTGATCGGAGCCATTATCGGTGCAGCTATCGTATTCCTGAATTATTTACCACACTGGGAAAAAACGACCGATCCAGAACAAAAGCTAGTTATTTTCGCAACTACTCCAGCTATCAGAAAGCCCGTTTCCAATCTCGTAAGCGAAATGATTGGCACGTTCATTCTTGTCCTTGGGCTTCTAGCAATCGGAGCCAATCAATTTACCGAAGGATTGAATCCACTAATCGTCGGATTCCTTGTCCTGTCCATCGGTTTATCATTGGGAGGCGCCACTGGTTTCGCCATAAATCCTGCACGTGACCTCGGTCCGAGAATCGCCCATTTTTTCTTGCCGATTCCCGGAAAAGGATCATCTGATTGGCGTTACGCATGGGTTCCCATTGTAGGACCATTACTGGGCGGCGTATTTGGTGCACTGTTCTACCAACAACTATTCAATGGGATTCATACGTTGGCATTTTGGTTAGTAGGCATCCTTTGTCTCCTTGTCATTTTGAGTGCCTATTTTAAAAACAGCTCGTTAAAAACACGATAAAGTGATGCGCAAAAACACCCCCTTCCGCCGATTTAAGCAAGGATTAAATCAGGCGCAAACGGGGTGTTTTATGTTGGAATAATAATCCTGTACCCCCTTCCATTTGGTATACTTAGGAAATAGATAAGGAGGGGAAATTTTCATGAATGCCCGTTTTTTCTGGATAGCCTTAAGTCTGATCGGTATCAGTTGGATTGCCAATTCCATATACGCCTATTCCAAGCAATTGGAAGAACCGATTTTCTTGGATCATTACATTGAAACATCAATACAAGACAACTTTTATCTGAACTTTTACTATTTGACGAATAAAAACGACAGAACGACCGTCACCTCTGTTTCAGCCGGAGAATGGGTCGGCTATCCACATGGCTATCAATTCTTTGACGAACAGGTGTATAACGACCAGATATTCACGAATCACGTATTGCGCAAAATTGAAGTTCAGTTCGATACATACTTACCAGAATCAGACCATCTCGAGGAATTTTCTTTTACAGAAATGGACGTTTATTTTTCCGACGGTAAACAAATCACCGCGCCAATTGGAATGGTAAAATTCCGTCCTTTTCATTACGAAGAAAGTCCATTGACGCAATCCAGTTCAACGTCAGGCTCTTATTACAACCGTGCACATTATTCGGCCACCGAACCGTTGACAGTCGATGCGATTACTAGTTCTTTTCAAGAAGCCATACAAGATAACTTCCTAATCAAAGTCCATGCACCCAGTACTCCCTCAGTAACCAAAAGAGTTTACAACGACTCACAAAATGATTGGGATGGTCTACCTGCACTGGATTTGAAGGATATAACATTGCCATTCAATATGGAAACGAAGGACTTCCTCAGTGTATACAGTACCATTGCACCTGATTTCAAGGCGGTTTTGGAACTGCAGATCCATATTTCAGGGTCGACTGCTTCAGGCAAGTCATTTTCAACGACCAACAGTTACTTTCATTCCCCTTATTTAGAACAAAAAGACGTCAATGAAATCATTAAACGAAAAACAAAGGAGGCTTCCAATGAATAAAGCATTGCAAATGATGTTCTGGGGATACCTCTTTGTTTTCTTCCGGATCCATTTCGGTTTTGATTTACTCGCTGACCCGATCGGCTATTATTTGCTGTACGCAGGAAGTGCTAGGCTTATTGATCAATATCCACATGCCCGAAAAGCAAAGATTGCAGCTGGACTGGGGATCGTCATTTCTTTCCCATCAATTTTTATCAATCTATCGGAAGTCCATCATAGCGGATGGGAAATGTATGGGTCCGCTTTACTCGTCTTAAAATTGATTGTCGCTTATTTTATTTTCGCGGTGTTAAAAAGCATTGTCCATGATTTTGCAGACCGTGCACTGATCAGCCGCACGAATCGGGTCTTCAACTTTTACATCGGCATCCACTTACTAGCGCTTTTCCTTTCGTCATTCTCCACGAATGTATCCGGGGACTTGTGGATAGCATTCCCCTTCATCTTAGGACTAGGCGTCGTCATCATGGATATCGCCTTCCTCCTGCTGTTAGGAGCCATCCGTCGGAATGCACCGGCCCATCGCTATGATCTTAGTGTCTAACAGGATGCCAAGCCTCTTCCTCAGTGCTATCAAGGAATAAATTAAAGGACCTCACCTATTTTCTATAATGAATAGGTGAGGTCCTTTGTTCTGGAACGAGCGGGTTTGAAAAAGCTCTCTCCCCTTCAAGTAAAACGTCCTTTTGTTTAATTTTTCATCTCACGAATTATATCCAAATGAAACTGAAAGAAACAATGCTACTAACGACAAACCTATTAGAAGCGTGCCTAATACAATGATTACTCCAGTTAAACCTTTGGGCATATTAGAACGACTTCTCCAAGTAGCAGATACTAAAATTAAGCTCGCCAGTATAATGATTATAAAAATAGAAAGAAACAGATAACGTTCCTTAACAATAACCCATAAATCCATTTCGCTCACCTCTTATCGATGACTTTTATAAAAGGTTCTATTCTTCATCCCGTTTACTTTCTTTAGATGCAGACCAATCAAATAACCACCAGAAAAATGCAGTTAATATCGAAGCCCGAAATACTTTAAGTATCATTTCATTAGAAAGTTGCTTTTAAAATAGGAAACAAGTTATAACATATCCAAATAACACGAATACAAATATTCAAAAATATTTCAACATATTATTTTGCCACCTTTTCTTATTCAGCTAACCTACACCGTTAGATAAAGAGGAAAGTATCTGATTAAAAGAATTCTTTAATGGTTAACTCATTGCTGGAGAAGTCACTCCGGCTAGAATTATTAAAAGTGATATAGAAGCAACAAGGGTTGGCGTCATGGATGCTTTGTCATCTTTAACTAAAGAAGATATCGCATAAACCAATGAAACAACAAACACAAATGGCCAGATAAACCAAGTCCAATAATATAAAATTCCTATACCTTGCATCAAACTAATCAACACACAATTTCCCTCCCTTATTGAGTAAATTTTCCCTTTCACAATTTACTCTAAGGTGTTATTCAATTAAATGCGCTCGACTGTTGAACACAAATTGAACAAGAATAAAACTGTTAGCTTAATAGGCACCAAGTAATTTAAATTCAACAACGATTATGATTGCTAATAAAATTAAACCCATTTCAGTTAAAGTCAAAATAGCTTGCTTCGGATATTGTGTATATTTCCATTCAAAAAATGCTCTTACCATATAATCCAATACCGTAAAAGCAATGACTGCAATTAAAAATAGATAAATGAAATTTGGATAAAAAAACAACAGCACACAAGTTAGAGCCAATAAAGTAATCGTGGAAATAGTTCTCAAACCCTTATCAATTTTTCGATGTGACTCGTTGAAATGATTAAAAGAAAAAAACTCTTTTTTTACTTTCTCAATTTTGAGTAGGTTCCTCAGAAGAAACTTAACTATTGAAATAAGGACAAAAACAATTATCACAATCAAACCGAATCTTATCCAGAACATGTAATTCTCCCCACTCCTTATATCTATAAATTATAGTGAGTCAGTAATAATCCTTTTAATATTCCCACTTCAGGAGGAATGGGATTGTTACTCCGAAAGGTTCTTTGTAAAGCACCTCAAAACTTGCTTTCATGTTTTTTGAAAAATTCATAGTATGTACGGACATTTTCTAATTCCGTCCAGCGTCTCACAGTCACAGGGTTTTCATCAAGATTATAAATTTTCGCTTCCCTCATGGATAGCAGAAATGGAGAATGTGTCGAGATGATAAATTGACAGCCAAAAAATCGGGCAGAGTCTTCAAGGAATTTCACCAATTCCAGCTGCCGTTTTGGAGAGAGACTGTTTTCCGGCTCATCCAAAATATAAAGTCCATTATCGTCAATTTTTTCGGTAAAATACCGGAATGCACTTTCCCCATTCGAATATTCCCTCACATTATCTATCAGTTCATTCCTCACAAAACGGGATTGTGTTTTGCTTCTAGCTGTGTTCACTTTTTTTAACTGCTCGTAATCTGCCAAAGATTTCATCTGGAATTGGGAATATTTCACATCCAAGTATTCTTCAAAAAGCTCTTCCCGTTTTTGGTCAATTCCCTCGTTGAAATTCCGGATGTTCAACATATAATCAAACACATCATCGCTCGTAATAATCCTGCTATTTTCAGGAATGTCCGCTTTCAGTTGCATCTCACACATATTGACATAATCGGGATAGAAATTGGATTTATTATAGATAGAATCACGTTTGATTCCTGCTTTTTCTGCTATCACATTCAATGCAGTAGATTTTCCGGAACCATTTCCGCCATATAATATCGTCACGGGTTCAAAATCAATTGTTTCAAAGCCATTTCTTGATAAAATTTTAAACGGATAAAACGAGTCATAGCACGTTCTTTTTATTTTTATGAAAAAGTCAAATTCCATGTCCTCATTCGGAAATGAAAAGGCTCGTAAATAAACCACAATTTCTCCCCCTTATCGTTTGCTTCATCTTTTTTCTGAGGTTATCTTTACAAGAAAAAAAGAGATAACTAAAGAAATAAATCCAAAAATAGAGACTTTTAGCCAAGATAGTTCTACATTGAAAGGAGACATTTCCTCCATATTAAAAGTATATAAGGACCACCACTCATCTCCTGTCGACAGAAAAACAGAAGCAAACAACCAAATACCAAATAACATAAAAGCATTTACAAGACACAGGATTATATTTTTCAAGTTTCTCTCCTCAATATAGCCACTTTGCTATAAATTCATTTAATCACTGTTCCGGTACTTGAACAAGAAATCATTCTACTACTAATACGTTCATTATGATTGGGAAGTTTCCTAGTACAAACTAAACATGAAAAACTTTAAAATAACCATCCCAAAAAGCACTTCTGAAATCAAAATTGAGTTCACAAGTATTTATTACTAAAATCACAAAAAGTATCACATCCAATGTACAGTGACTTACCATGTAAGAACATGCGTGATCCGGCAAGCATCAGTAGAATACAAATATAAGAAAAAAATCATCCCGCTGTATAACCACGGGATGATTTTTTAGTTTATTTCATATTAGAATGTAATAACCCCTAGAAGAATTGCCGCGATAATCATGACAAAACATGATCCCAATGCCCATTTAAAAATGAACTTCTGATGATCTCCGAATTCCACGCCAGCCATCCCGCAAAGTAAATAAGCGGAAGCCATTAACGGGCTCATCGCGTGAACAGGTTGTCCGAGTACGGATGCACGTGCAATCTCTACCGGGTCCACCCCATATGCCATCGCTGTTTCAGCCAAAATCGGTAACACTCCGAAATAGTAAGGGTCATTGGCCATGAAATAAGTGAACGGAATACTTGTCACAGCTGTAATGACAGCAAAGTACGAACCTAAAGATTCCGGTATTATCGAAACTAAACTGTTTGCCATAGCATCTACCATTTCAGTCCCTGATAGAATACCTGTGAATATACCGGAAGCAAACACTAATCCTACAACTGCAAGTACGTTTGCCGCGTGATTCGAAATTCTTGCTTTTTGATCATCCAAGTTCGGATAATTCACCATTAAAGCAATGATTGTAGCAATCATGAACAAAGTTGCTAATGGTAATACGCCAGCCACTAAACAAACAAGAAGTGCAACCGTTAACATAAGATTGAACCATCTTAATTTTGGGCGTTTATAATCTTCCAATGCTGTCGTCGCGCTTGCTTGACTCATCGCAAGCAATTCAGCTTCCGAGTATTGAATCTGTGCAACGCCCAATCTTTTGCGCTCTTTCATTCCAAGTACATAGGCTGTGAATAGATTCCATAAAACCGCCGCCCCCATTACAGGGATCAGAGGTGTAAAGACATCCCCCATATCGAGTTGTAGAGCAGCTACAGCTCTTGCAGTCGGTCCGCCCCATGGTGTCATATTCATCACACCAAGTGAAAGCATGGCCACACATGTTAAAACGAGTGGATTCATCCCGATACGCTTATAAAGCGGAAGCATAGCCGATACGGTAATCATATAAGTAGTTGTTCCATCGCCATCAAGTGCTACAAGCATCGAAAGGATAGAGGTACCTAAAACAATTTTTAGCGGATCTCCCTTTACGATTGACAGGATTTTTGAAACAAGCGGATCGAACAGACCAGAGTCAATCATAATCCCAAAATACAGGATTGCGAACATGAGCATGACGCCGGTCGGAGCAACTTGTTTAATCCCGTCCATCATCATGTCGCCTAGACCAGCCCAAAAACCGCCGATCAATGCAAAGAGAATCGGAATCGAAACTAATGCAACCATTGCAGACATCCGTTTCGTAATGATCAAAAACATAAATACAACAATCATTGAAAACCCTAAAAATGCTAACATAACATGACCTCCCCATTTGCAATTGCCGTAAAACATCTATCTGACTTGACGAACAATTTAACATTTTTAATATTATCTATTAATCTAAAGCAGTGAGGATAGAATGTAAACGATTACAAAATATTATTATTAAAATTCTTAATAATTATTTTATACATTAAAACCATAATCAGATTATTTTAACATCAAAAAAAACAAAAAAACGCTTGAATAAACCAAGCGTTTTCAACCCAATTTATAATGCTTTTGCCGCTTTTTCGAGAACATCTTGTCTGCCAAAGATCCACCGCAGGAAAATCGGCACGATGAACAAGATGAAAAACACACGAAACAATTGATAAGCCGCAACCATCGATACATCTGCTTGGACGGTATGTGCCGTCACCCCCATCTCCGGCAAACCGCCGGGAGCTATACATAAAAACGCAGTTGTCATCGAAATCGGATAAACGATATGTAAGCCATAAGCTAAAACGAGCGCAAAACCGACAATGAGCAATCCGGAAACAATGGAAAACGGTAATAATCTTTTCCAATTTGCCAATCGATTTATTTTGATGCCAAGTCCCAAATGCACGCCTAAGCAAAGTTGTGCAACAATGATCAGAATCGGAGGAAGTTGCGGTGTTTCAAAGCCACTGACCGTCATAACCGCCGCAGTGAGTAAAGGCCCGATAATCCATGGAGTCGGACATTTGAAGTGAACTGCACAGGCGGTGATGAATAGCACAATCGCCACAACTAGCAGTGTATGAAAAAAGCCGCTAGATGCCGCTTGCGTTACCATACCGATGGCAGGTTCACTGTTTTGTGTCCCGCCGCCCGAAAAGGCATGGATGGATAGTGCAGGGACTATGAAAATGACCGTTAACATGCGAATCGTTTGCATGAATGTCACAACAGTTGTATCTGCCCCTTTAATCTCTTCACTCAATACGACCATTTGGGATAACCCTCCTGGCGTCGTTCCCATGACAGCACTTGGTAAATTCATACCCGTAAACTTTGCAACTAATAAAGCAATCGCCAATCCAAAAGCTACCATGAGAACCGTCACAATAGCCATCGACGGTAATTGATGACCAATCTGTTTCGCACTTGCAATCGTAAACGATAGTCCCATGCTATACCCTAATACCATCTGTCCCCCATTTTTAAAACTTTTCAACCAATGCAATTCCCGTTTAGCGATCAGCTTCCAAACGAAGACTGCCGTCAGCGGTCCTAACATCCATGATAATGGTAAATGCAGAGCCGTGAAGACTGCGCCACCGATAATGCCACAAAGTAACGTTTCCAATAGCTGAAGAAGATTCAGTTTACTGCTGTTCATCACATTTTTGCTTGATGAAAAAGTCATGATGTCTCACCCCTACCGCTCGCCTCTAAAGATTGAAAAGGCTATGCCTCGTCTCCCTTTTGAAAGTTTCTATAATCGATTCATTTTTCAACCTATAGAGGTATGGTTCGTATTTGTCTCGCATGATTTTTCCATTATCATACAGCCATCATTAGCCGAAGTACACAATACGAAACATTTATACATTAAGTTCATTAAGAACATTACATTCTTTTCGTTCGAATTCAATTATCTGCTTGATCGACCTTCATGAGGGCCTCATACATCTTTCCTTGCTCTTCAAGAAATTTAGTCGTCTCGCTACTATTTTTATAAAAGTCATCCCACATATACTTTTCAAGTGTTTGTTGCCACGCTTCGGTTTTCACCATTTTTTCAAGCGTGCGATCCCAAAATTGAATTTCCTCTTTCGTCATATAAGGAGGCCCCATAATTCCGCGCCAATGTTCAAAAACGACCGCAATGCCTTCTTCTGTCCATGTAGGGATTTCGGGCAGTTCTTGTAATCTTTCATCAGCGGAGATCACAAGCAGTTTCACTTGTCCCGCATCATAATATTTTTTTGCCTCGGCTAACGTCATCGTTGCCACATCGACTTGTTTTTTTAATAATGCATCCACTACTTGCGCACTATTTTCATAGACGTAAAAATCCAGCTCTTCCGGTTTCAGCCCGACTTGTTTTCCGGCTAACACAAAGGATAGCTGATCATCGTTGCCTAATCGTGGCGAGAGTCCGATTTTATAAGCATGCGGTGCTTTTTTCAGATTGTCCATCAAGCTTTTGGCGCTGCTGATATTTGAATCCTCTGCAACGATGACAACTTCCCATTCCGTAGCCAAAATGGCGATCGGTGTAAAATCTTTATAGGTCAGCATGCTTTGCCCGAGTAAATGATTCGTAATGAGTAAGCTCGAATTGATGGCCAGTACGGATTCTTTTTGCTGTTGTACGTATTTCCATCCTAATTCCCCACCCGCCCCTACTTTGTTAAGCACATGAATATCTCCGTCAAACAACTTCTCACTTACTAAAATTTCCTGTATCGCTCGTGCTGTCGTATCCCATCCTCCACCCACAGAGCTAGGGGCAACGATTGTCACTTCATCAGAAATCACTTCCCGCTCCTCTTTCGGTGAACAGCCACTTATGAACATGATCAACAGCGTCAAACTAACCACTATTTTTTTTCCCATTGTTCAACCCCGCTTACTTCCTTATCCATTACGCCTCGGCGTCATTGCGTTCATCTCCACACTTATAATCGTGGAGAACTTCTACTGAATTCGGCTGAATCGTGCCCATTAGTCGACGAGGTAATATTTCCGCTGTGGTCTTCCTACAATGCCATATTCATGCTTTGCCGTGCAAACATCGATCGAAACAAGATATTCCAAATATCTTCTGGCGGTTGTTCGGGAGACGCCTAAGCTTTCTCCCATTTCCTCGATCGTAACGCCTCGTAGCTCCTCCACTACTTCTCTCACTTTTTTTAACGTATGGCGATCTACACCTGTAGGGAGATCTTTTTGATTGTTTGTTGACGGATTAGAAGATCCAAAGAATTGATCGATCATTTTCTGATTCACTTCATCGCGATCTTGCAGGATTTCCTTCTTCTTTTTAAACTCTTCAATCGTTTCAACGAATTTCTCCATCGACACTGGCTTCAACAAATAGTTGCTAACCCCGTATCGCATCGCCTTCTCGAGCATGACCTTTTCCATAGCAGCCGTCACCATGATAATATCCGTGTTCGGATGGTCTTCCCTGATTTTGGATAATAGATCCGTTCCGAGTTCGTCTGGTAAATAGATATCGAGCAGCAGCAAATCCACTTCATGTTTATCTAATAGGCTCATCGTTTCTTTGGCATTTAACGCTTTTCCAACGAGTTGGACACCCTGTATCTTTTCTAAAAACTGCTCTTGGACTTGAGCGATTCGAAAATCATCCTCTGCTATAACCACTTTAATCATTTTGATCTCCTTTCACTTTTCCCGAAACTTTTTTGGCAAGTATACTGTAAAAATAGCCCCGCCATTTTTTTCGTTCCCTACTTCAATCGTTCCACCCAATGATTCCACGATGCGCTTCACATTGAATAAGCCATATCCCCTGTTTCCGCCTTTGGAGGAGTAGCCTAAAGAAAACAAGGATTCCATCACGTCATCTGGTACGCCCTGTCCGCTATCTGTTACTTCTATAATAATGTCATTTCCAAAACCCGTAATTGAAAAGATTACGTTTTTTTCAGATTGCTGGACAACGGCCTCAAAAGCATTATCGATCAAATTGCCGATAATGGTGATCATATCCGATACGCCTATGTGAGCCGGTAAGACGTCGACAACACTATCGGGTTCAATTTCTAGGTTAATTTTCTTTTCGGATGCTCGGCCCAGTTTCCCTAACAAAATAGCTTGTACATTCGGATCATGGATCTGATTGAACAATATTTGACTGCGATGCTGATGATCCGTAGACTCTTGCTGGATGAACTTAAAAGCATCTTCATATCTTTCCAACTGTAATAAGCCGGATAACAAATAGAGTTTATTGGCATACTCATGCGTTTGAGCACGAAGCCCTTCCGAATATTCACGGACCTCCGAAAGTGTATGCATCAGTTTTTTCAATTCCGTTTTATCCTGAAAACTACAGACAACCCCTACCACACGCTCATTGTCAATGACTGGCGTTAAGTTGAAAATGAACGTTTTCTCACCAATCCTGTTCTCAACATTATGAATCGCCCGCCCCGTTTGCAAAACATCTTCCAATTGGATAGTAGGCACGATCGGATGAATAGACTGACCAATCAACTCGTCTTCCTTCAGATCCAACATCGTCTTTGCAGAATGATTGGCAAGTGTGATCCCCCCATTTCGATCCACTGCCATGATCCCCTCTTTGATCGATAATAGGATTGCACTTCTTTCCATATACAACGAAGAAATTTCATGCGGCTCCAATCCCAATGTATCTTTTCGGATACTTTTCGTTAAAAAAATGCTTCCGATAATCCCTAACACAAAAACGAACAATGACGCGATCGCAATGGTTTTTATTCTCGAGTAAATCTCTCCATAAATGTCCTTCTCCAAATACTCGATCGAAACCGTTCCAATCACCTGTGTATATTCACCATTATCTGCAATGATCGGAACTTTCCCGATCAAAACCGAACCATGTTCCCGTTCCACCTCAAAATTGTAGGAACCTCCGAATACGAACGCATGATAGTTTGTATCATCTAAACTCTTTTCACCGACTTGGGCGGGATTGGTATGTGAGTACACAATCTCCTTGCGATTTTCGATAATGATGTTTGCCGCATGCACTTGGTCTTTTACTTGCTCCGCAATCGGTCGAAAATGGGATTCAATATCATTTGTTTCAATTGCTTCCCGAAGCTCAGGCATCAGTGAAATCGTTTTTGCAGCTTGCAAAACGAGCTGCTTTACTTGATCTTTTTCATCGACAAATTGTAAATAAGCAAAGATGCTTGCAAGCAAAATGACGATGAGAAGCACCAATGTACTTATAAGCCCTAATATTTTGGTTTGTAACGGGATAAACTTTGACTTTTTCATTTTTTGGCTCTTTTCTTAAAGATGCTTTCATTTTCATCATAGCATTTTCACATATGCATTTATAGCGGCCCCCTTATTTGATAAGAATAAGAAAAAACACACTATTTTTTACATTTTTATACTCATACACAAACCGAGAACACTGTGATACACTGTACTATGGATTTTTCAACACGTGGTTCGCAACCATCCCACGTAAAAAAACTAGGAGGAACTAAATAATGAAAGTAAAAACGATGGCCACAAGTGGAGTTATCGCCGCTTTGTATGTCGCTGTTACATTTTTAATTGCCCCATTTGGTTTTACACTCGTCCAATTTCGGGTTTCTGAGATGTTCAATCATCTCGTCGTTTTCAATAAGAAATATATTTTTGGTATTGTAATCGGTGTCTTTGTCGCGAACTTCCTATTTTCACCGATTCTCGTTGATGTCATTTTCGGAGTGCTTCATTCGGTAATCGCTCTTTCAATAACCATTTTTTCTGCAAAATTCATTAACGGCATCTTCAAGCGAATGCTATTTAACACAATCGTCTTTACGGTTTTGATGATTATCATCGCCTATCAGCTTAAGATTTTTGCGGATCTTCCCGATTTTAATGGCATTCCGTTCCTCATCGTTTATTTAACACTTGCAATTGGGGAATTCGTCGTCATGGCAGTCGGAATCCCGATTATGATGGCTTTGAACAAACGCCTGAACTTCGAAAAGTTAATCTGACATACAAAAGCGCAGGGCGCCTGCTTAGATGCGACAGGCATAAGACAGATTGGCGAAGAGGCGATCTTTGCCTCATAGCCAAAATGGCTTATGACCCGAGCATCTGGCGCCCGGAGCCTAGACGATATAATGATCCTCGCCACCTCTTTGTCCGCAATTGAAATGGCGGGGATTTTTTAAGGAGAATCCGCATGTATATTACCATTCAAGAAGCTGCTGAGTATCTCGGCATGCCGGTCCAACAAGTGCAAAAATATGTACGCGAAGGTCGGATCCGCTCCGTTCACGATGGCGAACAGTTTCTGATCAATCAAGCGCAATTCAACCTGTACTTTGAGCAACTGGAAACATTGAAACGCCAAATCGATGAATGGCGCAACGAACCGATCCCGCCCGATCGCGATATTAAAGATGAAGATTGAAAAACGGCTACAGACAGACACGTCTTAGCCGTTTTTTAATGTTATTCAAACTATGGAAGACGCGAAAACATTTCATTCATCTCCCTGTAAAATCGCTTAGTTTTTCACCGCATATAAATGCTTCACCAATTCACGGTTTTTCTCTTTAAAGAGGTCATTATGCGAGGATACCCGTCCATGTCCATACGCTTCGGGCTCAATGTATTGTTTCGCTTTATTCACCGCGTTCCCCGCATCTTGGAACGCTCCTGCGATGAGATGCAGTTTTCCTTCGTGATTCAAAATATCTCCTGCCGCATAGAGTCCAGGGACAGAAGTTTCACTCATCGGACTACCTGCAACCGTATATTCATCTGCCATCTCGATATCTAATCCACTATTGGACGTCAGTGCTTTATCCCGATCATAGCCATGGTTAATGATTACTTCGTCCACTGCAAGCTGAATTTTCTGTCCATCTTCATTGTTGACGAGCTCCACTTTTTCAATGCTTTCACGATCATCTGCCGCAATCAATCTTTCAATCGATGTATTCAATAGACATTCAACAGAACTATTGAACAAGCGGGTCACTTCAGCCTCATGTCCTTTTAATAGCTCTTTCCGATAGGTTAAATATACTTTTTCCGCAATCGGCTCCAATTCATTGGCCCAGTCGATCGCTGCATTCCCTCCACCGGAGATCAACACCGTTTTCCCTTGGAAACGTTCAAATGATTTGACTGTATAATGTAAATTTGAAACTTCAAATCGCTCAGCACCTTCAAGCTCCAATTTCGTCGGTTTTAAGATACCGTATCCGACAGCCAAAATAACTGTTTTAGAGTAGTGTTTTTGATTGCTTGCGGTTTGGACCATAAAGTTTCCGTCTTCACCTTTGCTAATTGCTGTCACTTTTTCGCCCAGGACAACCTCTGGCTCAAAAGTCAATCCTTGCTGAATCATTTGCTCGATGAGTTGCCCGCCCGGAACAGGTGTCAGACCGCCTACATCCCAAATCATTTTCTCAGGATAGACATGCACTTTCCCGCCTAAGTAAGGCTGGAATTCAATGATTTTTGTTTTCATTTCCCGTAAACCACTATAAAAAGCAGAATAGAGTCCTGCCGGGCCCCCACCAATAATTGTTACATCATACAATTGTTCAGAATTCATCACGACTACTCCTTTTCTAATTCGTCATTTGGCTAAATACGAAATATCCAAACCTTTTCTTATGCTTTTGATTTGGCCAATAAATACAAGAAATAGGGGGCTCCGATGACAGCAACGACAATCCCGGCAGGTACTTCGGATGGCTCGATGATCCACCTTCCGATCGTATCCGCCGTAATAAGTAGAAGACTCCCGACCAACGCGGCTGTCGGTATCAGATACTGATGCTTGGCGCCTACTAATTGACGCGCTAAATGAGGGGCGATCAGACCGATAAAGCCGATGCCTCCACTGACTGATACACCGGCCCCCGCTAAACCGACTGCTACTGCAAGTAAAATTAGTCGCTCTCTTTCGATTGCCAATCCGAGCCCTGTCGCTGGCATTTCTCCTAGGTTCAACGTATTCAACACCCGAGATTTTGCAAAAGCGATCGGCAATAAAATAAAAATCCATGGCAATAATGCGATAACAAACTTCCAATTGGACCCCCAAATACTGCCCGCCATCCATACCGCTACAAATTGATAATTTTCAGGCGATAATCGCAATGTTAATACAATCATCGCTGCACTGATCCCGGCTGCAATCGCAACACCTGTCAACAACAAGCGAATCGGCGAAATGCCTTCGTCCCGTTTATATGAAAGCACATAGATGAGAACAGCCGTCACTCCTGCACCTACAAACGCTAAAAATGGCAGAAAAAAGACGGGCGTTGCCGTTGTCGATGGAAAGAACGAGATGAACAACATAACAGCTAGACCTGCACCCGCGTTAATCCCTAAAATTCCCGGATCCGCTAACGCATTCCTCGACACGCCTTGTAGGATGGCCCCCGACACGGCCAAGGCCATCCCCACTAAAATAGAAATGACGATTCGCGGCAACCGGAATTCAAACAAGATCAGTTGCTGCTTTTCTGTTCCCATTCCAAACAATGTACGGAACAGTTCCCCAGGCGTCAGTCGAATAAAACCTGTATTCATACTGATCATCAACATCAACAAAATAAGGACAACAATCGTTATGATAATGAAAACATTTTTACGATGTCTTTTTTGTTGATAAACCGAAACATATTTATTCTCACTCATAATTCCTTCCCTCCTTTACGCGCAAGGTAAAGGAAGAATGGGACACCCAATAACGCAATGAGCGCTCCAATAGGTGTTTCATAAGGCGGATTCACCATTCTAGCAGCAAAGTCCGCCAATACGACTAATAGGCTTCCTAAAATGGCAGAACAAGGAACAATCCATCGGTAATCATTGCCGACAAGAAAGCGTGTCAAATGAGGAACGATCAAGCCGACAAACCCGACAGCCCCAACTACCGAAACGGCTGCACCTGCTAAGACTAAAACAATAAGCGCTCCAAAAAGTTTAATGACGCCGGTTCGTTGGCCCAGTCCAATTGCCACTTCGTCCCCAAGACTGAGCAACGTAATCGATTTGGAAAGAATAATGGCACCCGCTATGGCAACCACTATCCACGGTGTCATGATTTGAAGGTGCTCCCACTTTGTGCCGGAAACACCGCCAGCGTACCAAAACGCTAAATCTTGACCGATGCGGAAATGAATTGCAATCCCTTCACTTAAAGCAGCAAGCAAAGCACTGACGGCCGCACCTGCCAATACGAGGCGCATCGGCGTCAACCCGCCTTTTGCCAATGAGCCCACACCATACACCAGGCCTGCACCGACCGCAGCACCTAAAAATGAAAACAGAATGATATACATATAAGGCAGACCAGGAAAAAATGCGAAACAAATGGCCAACATAAAAGCGGCACCGGCGTTTAAGCCCAAAAGACCTGAATCCGCCAGCGGGTTGCGTGTCATTCCTTGCATGATCGATCCTGCAACGGCAAAACAAGCGCCGACTAACGCCGCTCCTAAAACTCTCGGCAATCTGATTTCTTGAATGATCTGGTGAGATGTCAATTCGGGTTGGAAGTGGAAAACAGAAGACCAAACCGTCGCCAACTCAATATCCGCCGCACCAAATGAAATCGAAAGGCCTATCGCGAACAGTAACCCGATCATCCCGCCAATCAATATAAATGTCGCCATGATCGGGCGTGATCCTTTGTACACTTTTTTCATCTTTACTGACTCTTTGACTGAAGCTGACATCTTACTTGCTCCTTACGCATATTCAACAGTTTGCACTAAGCAGTCCGTTTCTTTATTCAATTGATAAGATAAACAGATCGGATGCTGACTGAATGGACACTCTGCTAAAAATGCATTGATGTCGAACACCGCTTGCAAATTCGTATGGGTCATCACTTTTTCAGGTTTCCCTTCCGTAACGACTTCGCCGTCTTTCATTGCAATCATATAATGCGAGAAACGAGACGCATGATTTAAATCATGCAAGACCATGACAATCGTTTTTCCTTCTTCCTCGTTCAGCTTTTTGAGCAATAAGAGAATATCCAACTGATGGGCCAAGTCCAAATACGTTGTCGGCTCATCCAATACTAAAATATCCGTGTCTTGTGCAAGTGCCATCGCAATCCATACGCGCTGGCGCTGCCCCCCTGACAATGCTTCCACCGGACGGTCCTTCAACTCGCTTAACCCCGTCACTTCAATCGCCCAATGGATATGTTTCAAGTCGTCTTGTTTCAACGTGCCGAATCCACGTTGGTGCGGAAACCTGCCGTATGAAACAAGCTCAAAAATCGTCAGCCCTGGTGGTGCTTCAGCACTTTGCGGTAAAATCGCCATCTTCTTGGCAACTTCCTTTGTGGAAAGTTGCTGAATGGCCCGCCCGTCAAGAAACACAGTCCCACTTTGCGTTTTCAAAATTCGAGCGACCGCTTTTAACAACGTAGACTTGCCACACCCATTTGGTCCAATGATCGTCGTAATTTTCCCTGCAGGGATCTCCACGCTTAATCCATCTATAATTACAGCATTCGCATACCCTACCGCTACCTGATCGACAGTAAGAACTGACATATCTGTTTACCAACCTTTCCTTCTTCGATAATGAGAATCATTATCACTTTTCATTAGTATAAGGTATCTTTCAACGATTTACAATTCATAATTGAAAACGATTATCAATTTCATTATAATCTACAATAGCTTCAATCAATTACGCCTCGGCGTAATTGCGTCCAGATTTTGAATTGAGCAAGGCTCAATTAACTCCTTTCAAAAGCTGTGACATCCGCCGGAGGCTTTATCTTCGTTCAGCGGGCGTTTGAACACCCGCTGACCAGGAAACAAAACTGCATTTATCTCGCCACCTACAGAGGTGGGAATCTTCTGCTGAATGAAGATAAAACATTTAAGCTGTAAAGTAAGAGGAGGAAAACTATTGAATACATCTATCAGAAACAAGTTGCTCGTTACGGCAATCTTTTTACTCTCCATATTTTTAGTAGCTTGCGGAAATCAGCAACAGAACAACGAGGAAAAACCAAAAAACGGTTCTGAGAAAGCTTCCCAAGAACGTGTACTGACAGACGCTTTAGGGCATGAAGTGACGATTCCCGCCAATCCTGAACGCGTCATCGCTTCATATTTGGAAGACCACCTGATCGCATTAGGCATCACTCCTGTTGCACAGTGGTCCGTCAATAACGGTGCATCCATCCAAAACTACTTACAAGATTCGTTAAAGGACATACCGACTATTCCTTTCGACCTACCCTTTGAAGCGGTGACCAGTTTCAATCCCGATCTCATCATTGTGTCATCGGCTGAAACGGTAGAAGGCGGAAAATACGAACAGTACAATAAAATTGCACCTACTTTTGTATTGGAGAATGAGGCAAATGCGTCTTGGCGTGAAAAACTGTTAAAAGTCGCAGAAATATTTGATAAGAACGAGAAAGCTGACGAAGTCTTGCAACAGTACGATCAATTGGTAGAAGAATCAAAAGAAAAAATCCACAACGCGGTTGGTACACAATCAGCGGCAGCGATCTGGATCGTCAATAATACGGTGTATATGGTCAGTGAAACAGCTTCAAGCGGCGCCGTATTATATGGTGAACTTGGTCTGACCGCTCCAAGCTTAGTGAAGGAAATATCCGAATCGGCAACAGGCGATTGGTCCCCTGTTTCTCTGGAAAAGTTGGCAGAGTTGGATGCTGATCACCTATTTCTCATTAACAGTGATGTAGGAAATGGCGCAGAAATGCTAAGAGATCCACTCTGGGCAAATATACCTGCCGTCAAAAACGGCAACGTTCATGAATTCGCAAAAGATACAAGCTGGCTCTATTCGGGTCCTATCGCCAATAGCCAAATCATTCATGACGTAGTCAAAAGTATTGTAAAATAAGTTCGCTGGATCCATTTTGTTCTATCTAATTGGAATGAGAAAAAACCTGCTAAAGAGACGCATCTCTTTAGCAGGTTTTTTTCAATTCGATATCGGTTGTGGCAAATATCTTTCGACTTCCTCTTCCACCAGCAATCGGGAATCGGTCGGTTCAAATCGTTTGACGACTTCCCCATCTGCAGCGACGAGGAATTTTGTAAAATTCCACCGAATGTTACGCCCTTCCAAATACTCGGGATACTCTTCTTTCAATCTCGTCTTCAAAATGTTCTCCGCCATCACTTCCTTATCCAAATCACGGAATGGGACTTCATGTTTCAAATAAGAGAATAAAGGGTCCATCCCTTCCCCATTCACCATCACTAGATCGAACATTGGAAAACTGACGCCGTAATTTTTCTGACAAAATAATGCCGAATCATCCCCATCTTCTGGGTTCTGATTACCAAACTGATCACATGGAAAACCGAGTATGACAAAATTTCGATCCTTATACTGCTCATACATTTTCTGCAATTCTTCAAACTGATACGTGAACCTGCATTTGCTTGCTGTATTGACGATTAACATCGTTTTGCCACGATACGTTTCCATCGAAAGGATCTCGCCATTTGGCTTTCGCACCAAGTAGTTATAAATGCTCATTTTCTAACCTCTTTCATTATGCTTATATACCCAATTTACGTGATAGACAAGCACAAGGAAAGTTTATTGCTTATAAGCCTGACACGACTTTTTTCCATATGGAAATAAAATTGAAAAGAACAATATGGTCACCCAAGTGCGGTTGCATTCAATGTCGTTTGCTAGTATAGTTGAAAATTGTTTATCGCTGTTCAGCGGATGTCACAGATTTTAAAAGGCGTTTGCAGTCAAAGTCTGGGCTCCATCACCAGTTCCAAAAGGGGGAAGCATGAAGAAAATTTCAAATGTCTTTTATATCACAATCGGTCTCATCATATTGGCCGTCGGGTTCGGCGCATTTTCACCCGGAAGTTTTGAAGCCATCACATCAAACATCAAAAACTTCGTTGCGTCAACGTTTGGCTGGTACTATATGTTACTCATGTCATTCATGCTAGTGCTCAGTATCTTTTTTACCTTAAGTCCATACGGGAGGATCCGACTGGGAAAGGACACCGATCGCCCACAGTTCTCAACTGTCACTTGGATTGCGATGCTCTTTTCTGCAGGAATGGGTATCGGGCTCGTCTTTTACGGTGCAGCTGAGCCATTGTCTCATTTTGCAATTAGTCCGGCTACAGAAGAGCCGAATACAGATGAAGCCTTCAAAGAGGCATTGCGTCAATCCTTTTTCCATTGGGGTCTCCATGTGTGGGCCATGTACGGAGTAATTGCGTTATCCCTTGCCTTCTTCCAGTTCCGTAAACAAGAACCGGGATTAATTTCAGCAACATTGAAGCCGATATTCGGCAATAAAATGAAAGGTCCGCGGGGCGTTCTCGTCGATGTACTCGCTGTCTTTGCGACGTCGTTCGGAGTCGCCACGTCACTCGGCTTCGGTGCTGTTCAAATTAATGCAGGCCTGAATTATCTCTTTGGTGTCAGCATCGGCATCTCCTCGCAATTCATCATCATTGCGATCGTCACAGTCTTGTTCATCATGTCCGCTTGGTCGGGGCTCAGCAAAGGGATCAAGTATTTGTCCAATGCGAACATCGTCCTTGCGTTGGCACTACTCGGATTCATCCTCATTTTGGGTCCGACATTGCTTATTTTCAATATGTTTACCGATTCTTTTGGTGGTTATTTGGCGAATCTTGTGAATATGAGTATGCGCACGGCGCCTTTAAACGCAGACAATCGGGAGTGGCTCGATGGATGGACCATTTTTTACTGGGCTTGGTGGATTTCTTGGGCTCCGTTTGTCAGTATGTTCATCGCACGTGTATCGAAAGGGCGTACGATTCGGGAGTTCATGATCGGGGTGCTGGTTGCCCCTACACTGCTTGGTTCGTTCTGGTTCTCGGCATTCGGGACGACTGCCATCGATATGCAAAAACAAGGTTTGACCGATTTGACCGCGTCGTCTACGGAACTGACTATTTTTGAAATGTTCAACGCGATGCCTTTATCGCTCTTCATTTCGATTTTCGCGATTTTACTCATCGCCTCCTTCTTCATCACTTCGGCAGATTCGGCCACTTTTGTATTGGGCATGCAATCGACGAATGGCTCGTTGACACCACCGAATAATGTGAAGCTCATCTGGGGTATCATCCAGTCGACAATCGCGGTCATTCTCCTATCCGTCAATGGACTGACCGCCTTGCAAAACACGATCATCATCGCAGCTTTGCCGTTTTCTTTCATCATGCTGCTCATGATCGTCGCTTTGCTCAAAGCATTGAAAGCCGAAGCGAAAGAGATGAAATTGAAAAAATGAACCCATTAAAAGGGTGCCAAAAAAGACTGAGTGGCTCCACGGATCTCAGTCTTTCTTGGCATTCGTATTTTCTACATTTCTTCATAATGGATGGTAACTGCCACTTATAGCATCTACGATTAGCGACTTTGGCTCATATGCTTCAAGTCTGTACTCTACCAACCAAAAAGGACGATAAAATAATGTACTCGTTAACAATTGAATATCCGGAACAGTTACAAACTTTGCTTTCGACATAGCATTTTCAAAAATAAACTGTCCCGCCGCTTCCCTTGCTTCATCCTCATCGATCTGAATTGCAGGGGCCTGTCCAGCCTCAATCTGGCGATGTGAAAATTCAGGTTGCACATCAATCAATGCCCCATACCCACTTAACGCATCTATCGTACAAGCTGTCTTTCCTTTTAACTTCAGTAAACTTCTAATGCCAAGTTCATATTCAAATAAGTAATACGGATAAAAAATCAATTTACGTACGTTCATCTTAGCTTGCTTTTCATACTGCTGCAACCCACGTAAAACATCCTGTTCACCATAAACCGGTTCTTGCATCAATACCCCACTCATGAGTATATCCCACTGTGGCGATCTGTTTCTTGCGACAAAAAACTCGATATATTTTTAGCTTCAGGAGCTAAACTACGAGCGATATTTTGATCAAACTCTTTTGAAAAGAAGCGTTTATTTGTTGATTGTTCAAAGATATTCAGGATGGGCTGGGAAGGCTTGCGACCAAAACGACTGCCAATAATCATCCCGATAAGGGAGACGGTCAGGCCTGCCAAAAACGGATGTACGGCCGTTATCGTTTCCAACTCCATCGAAGTCCAAATAATATTTGTCATAGCCCCACCAATCATTGCACATAGACAGCCAAGAGCATTAGCCTTTTTTGAATATACGGAAGCAACGTAAGGAACAAGAAAGCTATTCCCAAGCGTACCAAAAGCAAAAACAGCTAATCCAAAAATGGATGGTGGTTCATAAATCGCAACAGCGATTCCGACAAGTCCTCCTCCTAAAATACATAACCTAGAAACAAGGACTGTTGTTTTCTGGCTCGCGTTCTTATTGATAAACCGTTGATAGACGTCACGGGATAAAATGGTTCCTGCTTGCATGAGTAAAGAATCCGCAGTGGACATGACAGCGGACATAACCGCTGATAACAGAAGAGCCGCAAAAAAGCCCGGGAAAAGCGTGTAAGCTAATTCGGTAATGACCATCTCCGGATCAGCGAGATTAGGCAAAAGTATGATTCCGATAAGTCCTAAAATATAGGGAACATAGATAAAGAATTGGTTCCAGATTGCACTTATCAGAATTGCACCTTTTACCGTTTTGGTGCTTTGCATCGACATATGTCGTACGACCACATGTGGGAGCCCCATATACCCTATCCCAAAGATAAGAATAGCGCCTAGTACTACTCCCCACTGGCCGTAGAAGGCCAAATCTTTCCCCCAAATACTTAAATAAGTGGGATCGATTTGTGCCAAGGCAGTATTCAATCCGGATATTCCACCGACATGAAAATAAGCTAAAAAACCGATACCGACAACCCCGGTCACCATTATGATTCCTTGCACAAAGGAAGTGTAAGCAACGGCTAGATAGCCCCCTGCCACTGTATAGATAATAATGACACTGATCCCGATCACCAATGACAGCTCATATGGAAAACCGGTGAGTGTAGCCATCGCTTTTCCTGCCGCTATAAATTGAGCGCAAACATAAGCGAATAGAAAAACAATCGCTATAATTGAACCGATGACACGTACACTGGCACTTTCAAATCTTTTTTCCAAGTATTCTATCGGTGAAAGCGCTCCCAATAATTCAGACATTCTTCTCATCCGCTTCCCTAAAACGGAAAGATTAATGATGGAACCTCCCGCATCACCAATCGCATACCACAAAGCGTACCAACCATATTTGAAGGCGAGCGCAGGTGCCCCCATGAACATATAACCACTCATAGCAGTTGTCTGCATCGTCATGGCGGTAACAGCCGGACCAAGTGATCTTCCCCCAAGCAAATAATTTTCCGTGGATTCAGATGACTTACGCGAAAACCAGAGACCGATGACTAAGAGTACTGCTATATAAGTTATAAAAATAACGCCATCCATACTCGTTGCTTTCCCCCCTAACGATCATTTTCTTTCTCATCTTCCCTTTTCAACTTTACATACAATACCAAGGCCAATCCTACCCATATGAATGGCCACGGAACAAGCCACCAAAACGTTTCCGCTGGTAAATTGAACATCTCAACACCTCCCATTGTTATAATTAAATCAATTACGCCTCGGCGTAATTGCGTCCAGATTTTTTCGAGCTCGCTCGAAAAGCTCCTCTAAAAAATCTGTGACATCCGCGGGCCTACAGGATGTAGGTCATGCAACCGTTGCCAATCGAACAGCGAAGGGTTCGATTTGCCGTATTTCTGCGTTTTTTGCGGAAATTAAGGCACCTTACGGGACGCGGCGAACTTAGGTTGCCTTCCATTCTTCGTTCAGCGGGCGTTTGAACACCCGCTGATCAGGAAACAAAACCGCATTCATCTCGCCACCTACAGAGGTGGGAGTCTTCTGTACCTGACGCTTCGCTTACAGTACAAAAACATTTGCTGAATGAAGATAGATATAGGAATAAGAGGTGTGCACACACCTCTATCCAGATCATTCATTCGTTTTCTTTAAACACTTTCTTTACAACCGCGATCATAAAATCTACATCTTCGTCGGTGCAGGATAGCGGTGGGCTAAGCGCTAAAATATTATTATAGCCGGCTACCGTATCACCGTTCCTTCCAATAATAAGCCCATTCGCCTTGCATTCCCCGATAATTTTCGCGACACGTGCATTGGAAGCAGGTTGTTTCGTTTTCTTGTCTTCAACAAGTTCAATTCCTAGGAGGAAACCGAGACCACGGATATCGCCAACAAATGGATGGTCCTTCAAGCTTGCCAATTCTTTTTGAAGACGCTCCCCGAGATTCGCCGATCGTTCGACAAGGCTTTCTTTTTCAATAATCTCAAGATTCTTCAACGCAACTGCACAAGCCGCAGGGTTCCCGCCGAATGTATTAATGTGGCGGAGATGGCTGTTCTGTTCACCCGTATCAAATTTTTCATAAATGTCTTTTCGAACAGCTGTAACTGATAGCGGTAAATAAGCGCTTGTTAGTCCTTTCGCCATCGTAATAATATCCGGTTTCACATTAAAATGCTGATGACCAAATGCTTTTCCAGTTCTTCCGAATCCACAAATGACTTCATCAATAATGAGAAGGACACCGTGACGTTGGCAGATTTCCTGGACTTTTTCCAAGTAAACCGGATGGGGAATCAAGACACCTCCGCCTGTAATAAGTGGTTCCATAATAATGCCGGCAATCGTCTCTTTTTGCTCCCAAATAATTTTCTCCTCAAACTCTTGGGCGCGTTGGATATTGTACTCTTCAATTGATTGCCCCGCAGGTCTGCGATAATTGTCAGGTGGTGCAACGTGCAGAAATCCCGGTGCAAGCGGCTCGTACTTGTATTTACGAAGTGCTTGACCTGTCGCTGAGAGCGCACCCATTGAGCTTCCATGGTACGCGCGATAGCGGGAGATGAATTTGTAACGGGATGATTCCCCGTTTTGCTGATGATATTGACGTGCTAGCTTGAACGCCACTTCATTTGCATCAGATCCGCTATTCGAATAGAAAAACACATACTCGTCACCAAGCATTTCATTCAACTTTTCAGCGAGCCCAATCGCAGGTTCGTGACTTTGTGTCAAAGGTGCATACGCCAGCTTCGTCATCTGTTCATATGCGGCTTTCGCCAGTTCCTCACGCCCATAGCCCACATTTACGCACCACAGTCCGGACATGCCATCGAGGTACCGATTGCCATTATGATCTGTAATCCAAGCCCCTTTTCCTTCCGTTATAATCATCGGTGGATTCTTTTCATTATAGGCAGATATATGATGCCACACATGTTGACGATCCTTTTCAACTAGCGATTCGTTTTCCTGTCCCACTTTTGTCATCTTCTTTCCCCCTCTTCCCTTATCAATCATAATGACCTATCTACACTGACTGTTTCCGTCAATTGCGATTACTCGGAAAATCAAATGCAACATCATTGTTACCTTTCGATTCTGGCCATCTTTCAGATACTGTTTTTATTTTCGTGAAAAAGCGCACGGTGTCCGGTCCGAACATATGACTTTCGCCAAACTTCGAACGCTTCCATCCTCCAAAATTGTGGTAGCCTACCGGAATCGGAATGGGGACATTAACCCCAACCATGCCAACCTCGATTTCCTCTGTGAATTTGCGGGCAGCAGGACCACTCTGTGTAAAGATTGTCACGCCATTGCCGTATTCATGTTCGTTTACCAGATTGATCGCTTCGTCCAAGCTATTAACGTGAACGACTATCCTTGCCGGACCAAACACTTCTTCCCGGTAAATTTCCATATCCGGTGTGACACGGTCAAGTAAAGTGGCCCCCAAGTAATAACCATTAGTAGTTCTCCCCACATCTGGATCACGGCCATCCACACAGAGTTTCGCACCTTCCCGCAAGCTTCCTTCAATTGACTTGAGTACCTGATCTTTCGCTTGTTGCGTAATCACCGGTCCAAAGTCTGCTTCCTCATCGTCATATGAGCCCACTTTTAACTCCTCGACGCGCCTTTTCAACTTTTCAACAAATACCTTTGCTGTTTTTTCTCCTACTGGCATTGCAACAGAAAGAGCCATACAACGTTGGGAGGCAGCTCCATATGCAGCACCTATGAAAGAAGTGACTGCAAAATCGATATCAGCATCTGGCATGATGATCATATGGTTTTTTCCTCCACCAAATGCGGCGACTCGTTTATGATGCCGGCTTGCTTTTTCATAAATTGCTTCCGCCACTTTTGTTGAACCTACAAAACTAACAGCCATCACATTGGGGTGGGTAATCAGTGCATCGACCGCTTCCTTGTCGCCATTTACTACACTCCATACCCCTGCAGGAAGCCCCGCCTTTTTCCACAGCTCCGAGATGAATAATGCAGAATTCGGTACACGCTCGGAAGGCTTTAAGATCACCGAATTACCGCATGCAAGTGCCATTGTCGACATCGCAACAGGTACCATGACAGGGAAATTAAACGGTGCAATACAGGTAACGACGCCAAGTGGTTGTTTAATAGAAAAGGCGTTAATGTCTCCGCCTACATCAGATGAGTGCTCCCCTTTTAACAAATGCGGTGCATTCATCGCAAAATCGACCGCTTCGATTGCACGACTGATTTCTCCTTTGGCATCCGTGATTGTTTTTCCATTTTCTTGTCCAATCATGACAGCCAGTTCTTCTGTCGCCTTAACGAGTAATGATTTGAATTCGAAAAGAATCTCTACTCTTTTCGCAACAGGCGTGCTCTTCCATCTTTTAAAGGCTTGTTCTGCAGCTTCTACCGCAACGTCCACTTCCTCAGCTGTTGCATAAGGACAAACAGCCGTTTCCTCACCTGTGGATGGGTTATAAACATAACCATAACGTTCATTTTTACCTTCTGATCTTGCTCCATCTATAAAGTGGTAAAGCCTGTCTACCGATTTTTCTTCACCTACAACGTGATCGAGCTTATTCATATCCAATGAACCCCCTGTTTTCATTTTGATACGTTCATAACGCTTTACAGTAATCCTCTATCACACTTGCTAAACAGATCTCCAGTCTGCCTTAGCAGTATATTGATCGTATTTCCAACTCCTGATTAACATTTAGTAAGATTAAAAATGAATTTACTTTACACTTTGTCCAATAACAAAAATGTCCTTTAAATCGCTGCAGTCGCCTTCAACCCACTATAAGCTTTGCAAACCACAAAAAGACCGTAAACGTCGAGCGCTTTCACGCTTTTGTCTACAGTCTAAACCCTTACTTATGTGAAGCTTCGTTTGCAATGCCTCTCTTACTTAGTCACAATTGGAACCCTCTTTTAATTTAAAGTCGTTTTATTGTGTAACAGGCACTTTCGCAAAACGCTCAAATTGTAATGGAGTCGATGGAATAATCGTATCGGATACACCGCGAATCAATTCGTCAATTAACTTCCCAGTAACCGTCGCCAAACTGATGCCATCACCTTCATGTCCGGCTGCGATGAAAAACCCAGGAATTTCATCGACTTCTGAAACAATCGGCAAATGATCGGCTGTCCATGGTCTGAAACCCGTATACGCGCGAATCATCGTGAAATCATTCAATTTCGGGTAGAATCGCATCGCTCTTCTCGCCATCGTTTCCACGACATTGATATCGATCCTCCCATCATACCCGACGAATTGGCGGCTACTTCCTAGTAAGAAATTCTGGCTTTCCGTCGGCTCCAGTACTAGCGCTACACCGTGTTGTTCCGTTCTTTTATCGACAATACGCTCCCGGCCAAACTTATTCATCAAATAACCGAACTCCATGACGTTGCGCATCATAACCGGCTTTTGTCGGGCACCGACCATAATATGGCCTTTTCTCGGGATGATCGGGATATCGAGATCGAGCATTTTACCAATGAAAGGTGCCCAAACGCCAGCCGCATTGACCACTTTCTTGGCGGTAAAGGTTCCGTTCGTCGTTTCAATGGTAAACGCTTCTTTTTTCGTAATATTCGTCACTTCGGCATGGGTCTGCAATTTCAGACCGTATTGCTTGGCCTTTTCAATGAGCGAATAACAAAATAGGTAGGGATTGATGAGTGAATCCGTTTCACATTCCAGCCCACCTGGAATATCGTCTGCAAAATAAGGGGATTCTTGTCGCAGGTCTTCCCGATCGAGTAAGTTGAATTTCAAGCCCGCCGCAGTTTGGATGTCCACCCATTCTTTTGCTGCTTGCATTTCCGTATCATTCTCACAGACGAGCAAACTGCCGAGCGCCCGGTATTCGAATGGTAAATCCAGTTCGTTACTCAACTCTATCGTCAATTCCTGACTTTTCCAGGACATTAAACTATCAAATCCAGGGTCTTTATCCACAATGGTCACGTTGCCGTCACAGCGTGAAGAAGTACCGCTTGCAATATCATTTTTCTCAATGAGTACACAGTCAATTCCCGATTTGGCAACATAATAAGCGATGGCACAACCGACAATTCCCCCACCAATAATCGCGACTTCCGCATGATTTTTCGTTGACATTCAACATCCTCCTTATTCCAAAGGTTTATTGTGCATTTTCATACTCTAGGAACGATCTATGAATCCTCTCCCGTCCTTCAACAATAGAAGGATGAAATTGGATGGATGCCGAATCACGGACTGATTTTACATCTCTCATCGCTTGTTGTATTTTGGCGTGGTTTTTCGCAATCGAGTATCCCGCAAGCGTCCCTTGTGCACGAGCGACTTTTGCACTTTCGATACCTGTAATATTGCCAGCCACATATAAGCCTTTCAGTGGTGTTTCCATTTGTTCATTATGAATTGGGACATGACCGCCCAACTCTTCGACGTATTGGAATGGACAACCGATGACAGCCGCCAGCTCTGCAAGCGGATAAAGCCCTCCCGCTATACAGACAAAATCGACATCGATTGTTTTTTCGCTGCCAGCAATCACTTCTCCGTCCGCAGTAATATCACACATCGTAACGGATTCTACCTTTTCTGTACCGTTTATTTGAACGATAGCTTTTCGAATATGGATCGGCATTCCCCACATTTTCACGCCGCCTTTGGGATACAACTTCACAGCGATATCGCGTACCCACTCGGATTTGGCAAACTTACTTCCAAACCGCAGGAAAGCAGAAGGTGCCAAATGTGCAATCCGTACCAATCCATCCATTACAGTTCTTGGATCGGCATGTTTTTTCGTGACGGTGTTCGCAATTGGTAGCGCCATACTATGCAGTTCAATTCCGGCAATTTGAAGTTCACGGGCAATCGCTGCAGACAAAACGTTGACACCAACGACAATCCCTTTCTTTCCAACGCGAACGCGGTGGACGTTTGTCATCACTTGCGCTGCACCGATAGACATCACACCGGGAAGTGTCCAGCCCGGAATCGGGACTGCTGTTTCCGCAGCGCCTGTTGCGATCAATAGATTGGTCGTGTCGAGAACGCCTATATTCGTATGGACGGCATAGCCGTGTTCTACTTTTTCAATATGGTGGGCAGAAACGCCACACTTAATTTCTGTGTTAAGTTTTTCTGCCGTATCTATTAATACTTGTGTTTCTTTTATGCCATTCCACCATTCCCCATTCGGTTCTTGGTGAAGTTGTCCTAGCAATCGTCCACCTGGTTTCGAAAATTCATCGATGACGATAACATTTAAATTTGATTCACGACATGCAATGGCCGCCGACAAACCAGCGGGGCCTGCACCGATTATGACGACATCATACATGTGGCTCACCGACCTTTTCTCCCTTGGTCCGCTGTTCAAATTCGGCATATGTACGCGGCCATTCCTCTGGTGTAGAGTCAAATGGAGTGGCCTGTAATTTGCCACTCTCGACGATCATATTTTTTTCGATTGGTGTCATACATGCCCGAACCCCTTGTGCTTGATTGACCGTTACACGGCATTCAAAGCAATGGCCAATATTACAGTAAATGGCTCGTGGGGCGCCGGTTTCTTCATGCACGCGCAGTTGTCTAATGCCATTTGCAAGCAGTGCCGATGCGATTGTATCGCCTTCAAAACCTTTATAAGTAACACCATCAAAAGTAAAATTGACTAGCTTTTGGTTCGTTAATTTCCCAAGAACTGGATGATCTACTATACGGTTTATCATTTTACTTCCCCTCCCAAAACGGACAATGATACAGGTCTGACGGGTGGTTGGACTTTCATCGGTATATCGTGCCCTGCTTTTTCTCCCGTAGCTGCTTCTAATACCGCATCTACAGCTGGTCTACATGTCCGCCCGCCACAGTACCCCATACCCGCACGTGTTCGTAATTTCACTTCACGGGCAGAGCAGTTATAGGTGGCTGCAGTATGTTGAATGTCATGTAAAGAAACTTCTTCACATCTACAGATGATTGTTTTATCCATAGTCAAGTCTCCTTTTTCTTTGTGTCTATTTTACCCATTGTCCAACGGCAAGGATCATGGGCGTTTTCTTTTCTGCCGCTGTGATTGTCGTATGGATTCCCCTATTCAATTTCCCTTGCTAGTTAACGCGATTTTCGTTAGACTTCATACTATACTTTACTAATTTTTTTGACTATTGTAATTGGACAAATTGTAAAATCATACACTTATTTTTTTTACGTTTTGGAGGGCAACTATTAAATGAATGAATTGAGATTGACTGTTGGCGATGTTCTTTCCCGTAATCCGTTCAAATCTGCAAAAGTTGTGGCGGGAGAGGGTGGGTTGGATCGGCAAGTGAAATGGACACATGTACTGGAAGTTAATGAATTTGAGTCTTTGATCGATGGAGGGGAAATGATTCTTACGACAGGTGGAGGCCTACAACCCGATCTACCCAATCAACTAAAATATGTAGAGAAACTGATAGAAAAAAATGTTGCATGTATTTGTATAGAATTAGGATATTATTTCAAAGAAATGCCGCCTGAACTCCTCACACTGGCAAACGAGCATGATTTCCCAATCATCATATTTGAGAATCCAGTGAAATTTGTTGATATTACGCAAGACCTTCATACATTTATCATTAATCAACATCATCAAATGCTTTCACAGTTAGATACGCTTTCAAGGAAATTTAATGCTTTGTCCCTTACACCAAATGGTATTTTGAAAATTTTACAGGAATTACACCAGTTTTTTCAGAAAAGCATTCTATTTATGACCGATGATAGAAGGGCTTATTATTACCCGCCTGAAAGCAAAGAGATGGAATACACCATTCGGAATTATTTTGAAACCCTTCCTTCAAGCGATGTGGAACAGACTATTTTTACACTTGACAAGCAACTATTCGCCCTTATGCCTGTTAAAGGACTGGGACAAACCTGGGGGTATCTCTGCCTACAAGTGGGTCAGCCGATATCAGACGAATTCACCTTTCTTATTTTGGATCGTGCCGCGCTTGCGATTGCACAAATTTTATTACGTAATCGCACGATTGAAGAAAGGAAACAACATAATGAAGAGGAATTTGTCCGAAACTTATTAAACGGCAGAGATTTCGAACAAGACGATTTACAAAGTTATTTGCCCATAGCAAGTCGAAATATGCATTTTAGAATCTTTATCATACAAACCAATGCAGAAGAAACAAACCACAGCGAGGATGACTGGGAAGAAATTAAACTACAAAGGTCGATAATGATCCGATCCCTTTTTAAAAGAACAGGTTTTTTTCCCGCAGTGTCTTCCACCAAAAATGAGATTGCTATCATCGCTTCGTTCATCGTCGCTGATCATCTAAGAAATGAGACTACTCGTTTTTCACAAGTAATCCGACACATTAGTGAAATGAAGGATAATAGCTTCATCACCGGGGACAAGTGCACGTTTGGAATAAGTATGGTCTATAAGGAGTTTTCAGATGTAAAAAGGGGTTATGAAGAAGCTAGGAAAGTTCTTGCTCTCCATGAATCAAGGATAACGGAAACAAACTTCTATGAAGAACTAGGAATTTACAGACTCCTTCTTCTCTTAAAAAATAGCGATTATCTTGAAACCTACGTCCTAGATTACTTATCTGCAGTACTTGACTACGATCAAAAGACGGATAGTGCGCTTTTGGAAACACTTCGCGTCTATCTGGCATGCAACGGCTCTAAAAAGGACACTGCCGATTCTCTGTTTATCGTTAGGCAAACATTGTACCATCGACTTGAAAAGTTAGAAGCGCTCCTAGGTGCTGATTTTATGGAACCACCGAATCGCCTTGCGCTTGAAGTTGCGATCATGGTCCATCAACTGTTAAAGGACAACAAGAGCAGAGCTGACAACCTGCTCCACAATTGACCTAATTTGCAAATTTAAGAAACGTGAAGAACAGCTGAAATGGCTTAACCTTAAAGAAATAGTTGTGACAATCACCCCTAACAATAAAAAGGCTTCCTCATTAGAATTCTGACGAGAAAGCCTTTTTTAACGTGTATAAACGACTTTTCCAATACGCTGTCTCCCCTTGACTACCAGCCCCTCCAAGTAACCTACACTAATTTTTATCTTTCCCTTAGAATTCACCGACAAGCAGTTATACGTGGTTGCCGTATGTTGAATGTCATGCCACATTTACAGATAATAATTTGATTCATCATCAGATATCCATCTCATCACCCGGGATATTGGCGATGAGATGGGTATTCGAAATGTTTCTCAACTAGTTAAAATCATTGCTGATTGGAGCTATCTATTCATTTTCCTTAAATACTTTCTTAATGACCGCTACGATGAAATCAAAATCTTCATCTGTACAAGATAGTGGCGGGCTAAGCGCTAGGATATTGTTATATCCAGCAACCGTATCACCGTTTCTTCCAATGATGAGTCCATTGGCCTTACATTCCCCGATAATCTTCGCAACACGCGCATTGGAGGCAGGCTCTCTCGTTTCTTTGTCTTCTACAAGTTCAATGCCAAGAAGGAATCCAAGCCCGCGAATATCCCCGACAAACGGATGATCCTTTAATTCTGCCAACTCATTTAGAAGACGCTCGCCAAGCTCAACCGATCGTTCGAAGAGATTTTCCCTCTCCATAATTTCAAGATTCTTCAACGCAACGGCACAAGCCGCTGGATTCCCACCGAAAGTATTGACGTGACGAAAGTGGCTATTTTCTTCACCCGTATCGAATTTTTCATAGATATCTTTTCGGATAGCCGTTACCGACAACGGCAAGTATGAGCTCGTTAGTCCTTTCGCCATCGTGATGATATCCGGCTTCACTTTGAAATGCTGATGACCAAACGCTTTTCCAGTCCGTCCGAAACCGCAGATCACTTCATCTACGATGAGCAGGACATCGTGGCGGTTACAGATTTCCTGAACCTTTTCAAGATAAATCGGATGCGGAATTAAGATACCGCCACCTGTAATAACCGGTTCCATAATAATTCCAGCAATCGTTTCTTTCTGTTCCCAAATGATTTTTTCTTCGAATTCTTGTGCACGCTGAATATTGTATTCTTCAACCGATTGTCCTGCCGGTCTTCGGTAATTGTCCGGTGGTGCAACGTGTAAGAACCCCGGTGCAAGCGGCTCGTATTTATATTTGCGTAATGCTTGACCAGTCGCCGCCAATGCGCCCATCGAACTACCATGATAGGCACGATAACGGGAGATGAATTTGTAGCGTGACGGCTCCCCGTTTTGCTGATGGTATTGGCGTGCTAGCTTAAATGCTACTTCATTGGCATCAGATCCGCTATTCGAGTAAAAAATTTTATACTCTTCCCCAAGTAGTTCATTTAACTTTTCGGCCAATTCGATTGCAGGTTCATGACTTTGTGTCATCGGAACGTAAGGCAGCTTTTTCAGCTGTTCGAATGCGGCTTGCGCCAGTTCCTTGCGCCCATATCCCACATTCACGGACCAAAGTCCTGACATACCGTCTAGATAACGATTGCCCTGATGATCCGTAATCCAAGCCCCTTCTGCGCTTTCCCAAACCATTGGTGGATTCTTTTCGTTATAGGCGGAAATATGATGCCACACATTTTCACGGTCTTTTTCAACTAGTGATTTCGTCGTTTCTTTTGCTGTCGTCATTTTCCCCACTCCCTTTTCCCTTTTTTCACTTAATGGCGTGCTGTCAACATTTTCTTACGTGTGTAAAATTCGATTCCATCCCGGCCATTTGCATGTAAATCACCATAGAATGATTTTTTATAGCCCGAGAACGGGAAGAATGCCATCGGAGCCGGTACACCAAGATTCACGCCGAGCATCCCTGCATCAATCTCTTCTCTAAATTGTCGGATCGCTTTTGCGCTATCTGTGAATAAACAAGCCCCATTCGCAAACTCGGATTGGTTCGCGACCTCGATTGCTTCATCCAATGTATCCACTCGAACAATGGATAGCACAGGTGCAAAAATTTCTTCCTTCCAAATTTTCATCTCTTGCGTTACTTCATCGAAAATGGTCGGTCCAACAAAATAACCGCCTTCAGAAGTAGATTTGTCTTTTCGTCCATCACGGATTAATTTAGCACCTTCCGTTACACCCGATTCAATGTAGCTTAGGGTCTTGTCTTTATGCGAATCCCGGATAACAGGTCCAAGGAAGATCCCTTCTTCCAGTCCATTACCGATCGTCAGCTTATTCGACTCATCGACTAAACGTTCAACAAGTTCATCCGCCACTTCACCAACCGCCACGACAACCGCACAAGCCATACATCTTTCCCCTGCCGATCCGAAAGCAGCGTTAATAATATTTGTAACCGTCAAATCCAAATCCGCGTCTGGCATAACGATGGTATGGTTTTTCGCTCCGGCAAGTGCTTGCACTCTTTTCCCATTTGCTGTTCCTGTCTTGTATACATACTCCGCAACTGGTTGGGAACCGACGAATGACACCGCTGGAATATCCGGGTGGCTCAAGATGCCGTTCACGATATCGTGCGCGCCATGAACGACATTGAATACGCCTTCCGGAAGACCCGCTTCTTGTAGCAATTCCGCAAGACGGTTTGCGAGAAGTGGCGTGCGCTCTGACGGTTTCAAAATAAATGTATTGCCACTCGCAATCGCTAACGGGAACATCCAGCACGGCACCATCATCGGGAAGTTGAACGGTGTAATTCCTCCCACTACACCTAATGGATAACGATACATACCGGACTCAATATTGGTCGCAATATCCGGAAGCTGAGTACCCATCATCAGAGTTGGTGCTCCCGCCGCAAACTCCACACACTCAATTCCGCGTTGCACTTCGCCATACGCTTCACTGTAATTTTTACCGTTCTCAACCGTAATGAGTTTCGCAAGCTCAACCCAATTTTCAATCAAGAGCTGCTGATATTTGAATAGAATCCGAGAACGTTGAGGAACAGCCACTTTCTTCCACTTGGCAAATGCTTTTTTGGCTGCTGCCACCGCGATGTCCAAATCCTCTTGGGTGGAAATCGGAACTTCCGCCAGAATTTCCCCCGTAGCCGGATTCGGCACTTCTTCGTATTTATCTGTCGTCGATTTTACCCATTGTCCATTGATGAAGTTTGCGAGCGTTTTCTTTTCTACTACTGTGATTGTCATATATACTCCTCCTTTTCATTTCCCCTTGCTAGTTAATGCGATTTTCGTTAGACTTCACCATATACTTTACTAATTTTTTAGACTATTGTAACTAGACACACTGTAAATTCACACACTTATTATTTTTACGTTATGGAGGGCTTCTGTTAAATGAATGAATTGAAATTGACTGTTGGTAATATTCTTTCCCGCGATTCATTTACATCTGCAAAAGTTGTGGCGGGCGAGGGCGGATTGGATCGGCAGGTGAAATGGACACATGTACTAGAAGTTAATGAATTTGAGTCACTGGTCGATGGTGGAGAAATGATTCTGACAACAGGTGGGGGCCTGCAATCCGATCTGCCCACCCAGTTGGAACATGTGAAGAAACTAGTCGAAAAAGCCGTCGCATGTCTTTGCATTGAGTTAGGAACTCATTTCACAGAAATTCCGGCGGACATCATCAGTCTCGCAAACGAACATGATTTCCCAATCATTGTATTTGAAAATACCGTGAAATTTGTTGAAATCACACAGGATCTTCATACATTTATCATCAATCAACACCATCAAATGCTTTCACAACTCGATATGCTATCAAGGAAATTCAATGCTTTGTCCTTGACGCCTAATGGAATTTTGAAAATTTTACAGGAATTACACCAGTTTTTCCAAAAAAGCATTCTATTTATGACAGATGATAGAAAAGCTTATTATTATCCGCCTGAAAGCAAAGAGATGGAATACACCATTCGGAATTATATTGAAACCCTTCCTTCCGGCGATGTGGAGCAGACAATTTTCTCACTGGAAGGTCAAGCATTCGCCCTTATGTCTGTTAAAGGACTCGGACAAACCTGGGGTTATCTCTGCCTACAAGTGGGTCAGCCAATATCAGACGAATTCACCTTTCTTATTTTGGATCGTGCCTCGCTTGCGATTGCCCAAATTTTATTGCGCAATCGTACAATTGAAGAAAGGAAACAACATAATGAAGATGAATTTGTTCGAAACTTATTAAACGGTAGGGATTTCGAACAAGACGATTTACAAAGTTATTTGCCCACCATGAGTCGAAATATGTATTTCAGGATTTTTACCATTCAAACCAATGAACAAGAAATAAACCTTAGCGAAGATGATTGGGAAGAAATTAAACTACAGAGGTCGGCAATGATCCGATCCGTCTTTAAAAGAGCAGGTTTTTTTCCCGCTGTATCATCGACCAAAAATGAGATTACTGTCATTGCTCCCTTCATCGCCGTTGATCAGCTAATAAATGAGACTACTCGTTTTTCACAAGTAATCCAACACATTGCTGAAATGAAGGATAATAGCTTCATTGCCGGGGAAAAGTGTACGTTCGGAATAAGTATGGTTTATAAGGAGCTTGCAGATGTAAAAAGAGGTTATGAAGAAGCCAAGAAAATTCTTGCCCTCCATGAATCGAGGTTAGCGGAGACAAACTTCTATGAAGAGCTAGGAATTTATAGACTCCTTCTTCTTCTAAAAAACAGCAACCATCTTGAAGCCTACGTCCGAGATTACTTATCTGCTATTCTTGACTACGATCAAAAGATGGGCAGTACGCTTTTTGAAACACTTCAAGTCTATCTGGCATGCAGCGGCTCTAAAAAAGAAACGGCCGATCGCCTATTTATTGTCAGACAAACATTATACCAGCGACTTGAAAAGCTGGAATCACTTTTAGGGGAAAAATTTATGGCACCATCCAATCGCCTTGCACTCGAAGTTGCAATCATGGCCCATCGGCTATTGACGGACAACAAGAGTAAGGCTGACGATCGTTCATTGTTGTTGTGACGCTAGAAAGCACCTCCTTTGATACATGATCAAGAGGTGCTATGTGTTCAATATGCTTTCTTTGAATGAAGGGCTTCTATGTTAAATACCAACTTTACTCGGGCGGAAGACAGGGTCAAGCTCTGTTTCGGCAGTGCCTTCTTTCGCTTCAAGCTCTTCCCAGAAATCAGCATTTTTAATCCCGACTTTACTCGGATGGAAAACAGGATTGAGCCCTGCTTTTTTCTGTTCATCGTAATCTTTAAGCGCTTTTAGAGCAATTTTAGATAAGGTGAAAATAGTGATCACATTAATCCATCCGAGAAGACCAACACCTACATCCGTAATCCCCCAGATCAATGGAGCCGAGTTAACTGCACCGAAAATCACCATTCCGAGAAGACCAAAACGTGCGAGGTGATTAACAACGTTACCTGAACTTCTGAGGTTCAGCGTTTCTCTGACAAACGCGATGTTGGTATCCATTTTATAGAAATAAGTAATTAAAGTTGTAAAGCAGAATAAGAATAATGAGGCTGCCATGAAGTATTGACCGAAAGTCTGCGAAACTAAAGTTCCCATTGCCAATTGCGTATATAATTCTGGACCAGTACCTGATAAGTTGCTAACAATTGCATCCCTACCGCTAGGAACAACATTATACATCCCTGTAATTAAAATCATAAAAGCAGTGGCAGTACAAATTAAGAAAGTGTCAATATAAATTGAAAGTGCTTGTACCAAACCTTGTTTTGCAGGATGTGATACACTTGTCGCACCGGACTCGAAAGTTTCAGTACCAAGACCTGCAGCACTTGCAAACACTCCGCGCTGTACGCCCATAGCAATTGCAGTCCCTAATAACCCGGCGAATGTAGCATTCAGATTTAAAGCACTTGTAACAATCAATGTAAACATAGCCGGGATTTCAGAAGCATTGAAAGCTAATAACGCGATACAGATCCCCACATAGCCAAGCGCCATGAATGGAACCAAGTATTCCGAAACAGTCGCAATACGCTTAACGCCACCGTAAATAATAACAGCGATTAACGACGCCAATAAAATCCCTGTGACCAAAGGTGGAATATGAAAAGAATCTTGTACGGTTAGCGCGATTGTATTCGCTTGTACAGTCGGCCACAAAATACCGATGACTACTGTCAAAACAATTGCCGAACTAACAGCGAACCATTTTAAATTTAATCCCTTGTAAATATAGAACGGCGTTCCACCACGATACTCACCCTCTAATTTACTTTTATAAATTTGAGTTAATGTGATCTCGATAAAAGAAGTGGCACTTCCAAAAAATCCTGTAATCCACATCCAAAAGACTGCTCCTGGTCCTCCTAAACTGATAGCAACAGCTACCCCAACAATATTACCGGTTCCGATACGACTGCCCAAAGACATCGCTAATGCTTGAAAGGAAGAAATACCTGCATTATCATTATTCTTTTCAAATAGTAAAGTAATCATGTCTTTCAAACGCCTAACTTGTACAAATCTAGTTATGACGGTAAAGTATAGTCCGACAGCTAAGAATAGGAATACTAGGGCCTTACTCCAAATATACCCATTCAAGAAATTCACTATTTCTAACATAAAAAACCATCCCCTCCTCGGCATCGTTACTATCAGGTAATTCAGGATGCAGGATTCATTATCCACATCTCGAATTGTAGACGAGTCCATCTTTTCCACAGGATACATAAAAAGGAAGTGGATTGTCGCGATACCCCAGTTCCTTTTTACATATTTGAGCCAATTCCTGAATCGCACTACTCCCCTCTTCTAATATCCTTAAAATTCAGTATGTTGGGGAGATTTACTTTACCGAATAACCACCATCTACGAAGATTTGCGTTCCAGTTATAAATGACGATTCATCGGATGCTAAAAATAGTGCAGCTCCTATTAAATCATCCGGTTGTCCGATGCGTTTTAACATTGTCAGTTCCGCTTCTCTCGCGACGACTCCTTCAGCCTGTAAACGGGATCCTGTCAATTTAGTTTGAATGGTTCCTGGAGCGATGGCATTCACTCGAACGTTTTGCTCGCCTAAATCCAATGCCATATGGCGTGTCATCGCAGCGACAGCTCCTTTGGAGGCACCATACTGTACCGCATTTCCTTCTGCCAAAACGGAGGTCGTGGAAGACATATGAATAATGCTACCACCACCCTGTTCAACCATAATCCGAGCAGCTTCTTGACTGCAAAAGAAAACACCCTTTGCATTCACGTCCATTACACGATCATAATCTGCTTCCGACAACTCAAGAAATGGTTTTCTGATCGTAATTCCAGCGTTAGCCACCATAACATCTATTTTCGAAAACGCTTTCAAAGTTTCACGGATTAACTCTTCGACAGAACTCTGATTTGCAACATCCACTTCTACCGCAATCCAAGCATCTTTACCGTATTCTGATTGGATCGCTTCCTGCTCTGCCGCGCTGACATTAATGTCAGCAAACACCACTTTCGCTCCTGCTGCAAGAAATCCTTTAGCAATGGCAGCTCCATTTCCTGAGCCTGCGCCTGTTACGATAGCAACTTTATCCCTTAATCTCATAATCCGCCTCTTTTCTTTCGTTTTTCCAGTCAACTTCATTTCACAAGTGGCTGTACTTTACCGCTAGCAGACCGGTCAAGTTTGCTTTTCTCAGGTGCAATTCCTTTCTCTAACCTACCCGTTTTAAACTCATTTTCCCAGAAGTCTGCGTTCTTTATCCCAAGCTTTACTGGATCGAATACTGGATCTTTTCCAGCCTTTCTCTGTTCTCGATAATCTTTTAATACTTTCAACGCCGGTTTTCTCAAAAGCAGGATGGCAATGATATTCAAATAAGCCATACTCCCTAGCCCAATATCTCCAAGCGTCCAAGCGGTACTTGCAGAAACAACACTACCTGTCAGTGCAAAAATGAGAACACCAAATTTCAAGAGAAACCCTAACCAAGCCCTATTGCCTTTTTGATTGCGATTAATAAAAGCCAAGCTCGTTTCGGATTTATAATAATAGGCAATCATCGTTGTAAAGCAGAAGAAAAATAAAGCAAGCGCGATAAAAATATGGCCGAATCCCGTAAATACAGAATCCACCGCTAGTTGGACATTCATAGCGCCGGCTTCTACCCCAGGAATATTGGTTGCAAGTGCTTTTGAGCCAGATGGTTGTACATTATACAGTCCCGTGATCAAGATCATAAAAGCTGTTGCCGAACAAATGACCCATGTATCGATATAGACGGCTAAGGCCTGCACGAGTCCTTGCTTCGCAGGATGTGTCACTTCTGCCGCGGAACCCTCGAAAGTCTCTCCACCTGAACCGGCAGCATTTGAGAAAAATCCACGCTGAACGCCCCATGCAATGGCAGATCCGACGATCCCTCCGAATGTCGCTTCAACACCAAAGGCGCTTGAAAAAATCAACGTAAAAACGGCTGGTATGGCCGTTGCATTTACACTAAGGATAATCACAGTAACAACCAAGTACCCAATGGCCATGATGGGTACAACCCATTCCGCAACCTTTGCAATTCGCTTGACTCCTCCAAATACAATCATTGCCAAGAGGACTACCATTACCAGGCCTGTAATAATCGGGCTTATGCCAAATGCACTCGCCATTGATCCAGCAACTGTATTCGACTGGATATTCATAAGCAAGAAACCGTTTGCAACAATGGTTAACACCGCATATGCAAAAGCAAACTTCTTTAATCCGAGCCCCTTTTCAATATAATAAGAAGGGCCACCGCGATATTCTCCATCAATTTTGCTTTTATAGACTTGACCTAATGTAATTTCGATAAAGGAAGTTGCAGCACCTAAGAATGCCATTACCCACATCCAAAAAACGGCACCGGGGCCCCCTAACGCAATCGCAGTCGCCACACCTGCAATATTGCCTGTTCCAACCCGACTTCCCAGTGACATTGAAATAGCTTGGAAGGAAGAGACACCACTTTCGGAACTCTTCCTTTGGAACATCAGCCTGATCATGTCTTTAAAATGCCTCACTTGAACAAACCTTGTTGTAATCGTAAAAAACAATCCGACTGCTAAAAAACAATAAATAAAATATTGGTTCCACACCATTCCACTCAGCCAATTGATAAAATCAGTCATAAGCGTCCCCCTTCGGACAATTGGGAATAATCTGAACAAATGAGTCGTATTACTTTCCAATCTCGCCGTTAAACATGGTTCAAAATGGTCACATCTGTCACATATAAATGTTTCCGTGGCTTTAAATTTTCAATAATGATTTCAGCTACGTCATCTGGATCCATATAATTATTCAACTGACCCTCGGGATGTTCGTCCCCCCATAAATCCGTTTTCATATTCCCCATATAGACAGAGAAAATCTGTACACCGGAATTTTTCAATTCCAATGCAAGTGCATCTGAAAAACCCCGGACACCAAATTTACTTGCACTATAGACACTCTCCGTCTCTTTTGCTACTTTCCCGGACGCCGAAACGATATTGACGATAGTTCCCCTATTTTTTTCTTTCATCCCAGCCAATACTTCCTGCGTACAATAGATTGTTCCTTTTAAATTCGTATCTATCATTTGATCGATTTCTTTTGGCTTGAGATCCCCGAAGTACTTAAAAACCCCTACACCGGCATTATTGATTAAACAATCGATCGAACCACGCGCTTCCTGTATTCTTTTCATGACATGGTGAACACTTGTGAGTGAGGTGACATCCACTTCATAAATCGAATGGTCATTTTCGAGTTTTGAAGCTGTTCGGATAAGCTTGTCTTGCGTTCTTCCAAGTAAACATACATGATATCCGCATACTGAAAACTGCTTTGCCAGGGATGCGCCCAGACCGCTTCCTGCCCCCGTAATGACAACTGTTTTTTCTGTCATGACTTCCCCCTTCAGGTTAAAGGCCATTGTTGTGACCCGATTCTCAATAAGCGGTATAGCTTTGTCCCGTTTGAGCACCTAAAATGCTCTTTCTAAAAGCTAGTGCAACTCGTTGTGCCGGAACCGGCTCGTATCCTTCAAAAAACGGACCATACTTTTCTTTCGATTCCTCAAGCATATTCGGACTCACACTATTAATGCGAATACCTCTTGGCAATTCAATCGCCGACGATGTAACGAAGGCACGAACACCTCCGTTTGCCATCGCAGAGGAAGCCCCTTTCACAATGGGATCATCCATGAGAATGCCTGTTATTAACGTAATGCTCCCCTTATCACGTATGTAGGGTAATCCAAGAAGCACCAAATTCACCTGACCAAGAAGCTTACTTTCCACGGCGATACGATTGAGTTCCGGGGTGAGCTCTTCAACAGTTCCAAAATGTGCCGCACCCGCCGTACAGACAAGTGCATCTATTTCTCCAACTTCCTCAAACATATGTTGAATACTAGCTGTCGACGTAATATCTACTTGGATGGTCGAATTACTTCTACTTGCTTGAATAATTTCAGCTGTATCCTTCATTTCTTCAACTACCGCTTTGCCAATTGTCCCATTGGCACCCACTATTAATAGCTTCAAATCCGCGCCTCCAATCCATTTTCTTATGAAACCGATTCTTTTCGTTTCATAGCCTGTTCTTCAAGCAGAAATTGGCGGTACACCATTTCTCGAGCTTCCGGTATGCCAGGTTGAAACTGCATGAGCGCCGTTGCCCTTGTTTTCTGAACTTCTTCAATGGCCACCTTTAGTAATAACTCTATTTCCTTACTTGTACTACCCGATTCCAAGGCGATTGATAGTCCTGCCACTTTCCCTTGAGCCATCGCAACTTTCGCACTTTCAACTCCCGTGATATTTCCCGCCACAAAGAGATTTGGGACGTTGGTTTGCATCCGTTCATTATGGACAGGCACGTGACCGCCAAGCTCCGGTACATACTTGAATGAACATCCAACGACCGAGGCAAGCTCTGACATTGGTGCCAGCCCTCCAGCTATACAGACAAAATCAGCTTCCGTGACCTTTTCACTTCCCGGAATTTCTTTTCCTTCCGATGAAATCGCAACTGTCCGCACACCCGTTGCATGCTCATCACCAACAATTTCGATGGCGGCCTTCTTAATCCGGATCGGAATATCAAATAGCTTAATACCTTTTTTAGGAAAGAACTTAATAGCGAAGCTTGGATTGACAAATTTCCCAAGTTTACCCGCCTGACGCAGAATAGCAGTTGGTGCCAGATGTGTTAACTTCATCAAAGATGCCAGCACTTTCTCCGGTCTGCCCGCGTCTTTGGAAATGGATCCCGCTGCCGGTAGAATAATTTCCTTCACTTTAATTCCACATAATCTCAATTCATTGGCAATTGCCATGGACAGTACATTTGCACCAATAATGACACATGTATTTCCCGGCTTTACCCGATGGACATTGCCCATCACTTGTGCAGCTCCAATGGACATTACCCCTGGGAGTGTCCATCCAGGTAGTGGAATAGGGATTTCCGATGCGCCGGTGGCCAATAGCAGTTTTCTTGTTTCCATCATTCCTTGCGAGGTGTACACCGTCCAACCTGTAGCGGATCGACTAATATCAAAGACAGATACCTCACCTTGGATGTCAACTCCTACACGAAGCGCCTCTTGATGGAGCTTTTCCCCCATTGCGATACCATTCCACCAATCGCCGTTTGGCTCTTGGTGAAGTTGTCCGAGCAGGCGTCCACCCGATTTGGTAAACTCGTCAATCACTTTGACATCAAGGCCTTGCTCAGCCGCCGCAATTGCCGCACTTAAGCCCGCAGGTCCCGCCCCAATAATTAATAAGCTCACCAATGTGATTCGTCTCCCTTCTTAAAGGCAGTAATTGAATGAATTTCCATACCTTCTGAAACCGGTGTCAAACAAGCTCGTACGACCTGTCTCTCCCCCACTTGAACCCGGCATTCAAAACAATGACCTATATTGCAATAGATGCCCCGACCTTTACCACTCTCCTCATGATGCCGCAGCGTCTTAATGCCTTCAGCCATCATGGCAGAAGCGATGGTGTCACCTTCATACACTTGATAGGGTTGGTTGTTGAAATAGATTGTAATCTGATTCCGTTCCTGCAGTTTTCCTAGAACTGGATGATTAACAACTCTCATTGTCATGGCAGCACCCTCCTAACACGCCAAAAGTCATGGGACGAACCGGCGGACGATAACTCAGTTGTACCTCATCCGCAACAGCCTGCTGGTTTACATCTGAAACAATTGTATCGATAACATGTCGGCAAGTTCTTCCACCGCAATACCCCATCCCCGCCCGTGTGCGCAATTTCACTTCACGGGAGGAACAGCTGAATTGCTGGACGGTGTCACGAATGGTCTTCAGCGATACTTCTTCACATCTGCATACAAGCGTCTTGTCATCGTTCATGATTAAAACCTCCCGCCTTAAATGAAACCATCATATGGTCTTTGTGTTGTTGCCATATGTGCCCATCGTATCATTGTGATAAAATCATAGACCGGTAGTCCAACTGCTCGTTGAATATCCGCTGCATATGGGGGTAGATCACTGCACTCCAATAGGATCGCTCCGATATCCGGGTTGTCACGGACAAGCTCTAGCGCTGCATTGACAACTTCCTCACGCACAATATCATTATCAAAGCTGCCTCTACTTTCAATGATTGCCGAAAACTCTGGCAATCTACCTAAATCCTTCACAACGACGTAATCCGGACTATCGATGCCGCAACTCTTGTATAAAGCTGGTGTAATGCCATGACTATCAGCCGTCAACATACCCACACGTTGAGTTGATTTTAGCCCTGTTTTAATCCAAGGTAATTGCACAACACTTGATAGAAAAACAGGAATATCAACCGCATTCGCTACTTGCTCTTGGAAGTTACCGAAAAAACCACAAGCTCCACAAATGACCCGAGCCCCTTCAGCCTCAAATTGTTTGGCTGCACGAATGACATCATCGATAAGTGTTGGATCCCCTGCGTGAATTCTCTCTTGCGTGCAATTCGGTACGACTTTTAACACAACAGGAAAATCATAAGTGGTCAGATTGGCTACATTGCCCGGTAAAATCGGATACCAACATTCATCTAAAAACAGAATACCTACAGAAAAACCTGAAATATACTGCCCCTTTTTCATATGGACTTTCGTTTTTATTCCATTTTCAATAAAGCCATATTCTCTTTTTTCCGCAGTTATCATCGTCATGCTGTCCCCACCTTTAAGTTGATTGATAAGAGAGTAGGGAATAGTTTTTCGACTATTCCCCACAAGTTATCTTCATTCAGCAAATCTTTTTGTACTGAAAGCGAAGCGTCAGCTACAGAAGGCTCCCACCTCTATAGATGACGAGATGAATGCGATTTTGCTTACTGTTCAGTAGGTGTTCAAACGCCCGCTGAACGAAGATAAAGCCTCCGGCGGATGTCACAGATTTTGAAAGGAGTCAAATGAAGGCAAGCTAAATGCGCGACGTCCTAAAAAGGAAAGTGCCTTAATTTCTGCAAAGATCACAGAAATACGGCAAATCGAACCCTTCGCTGTTCGATTCGCAACGCTTGCATGACCCACATCGTGTGGGCCTCAAGCTCGATTCAAAATCTGGACGCAATTACGCCGAGGCGTAATTGATTAGACTGGGCTTACTTCATAGCCAAGCTCAGAAAGTGTCACTTTCATTTTCTGTTTTAATTCTTCAGAAGCTGGAACGAGTGGGGAACGGACAGTTCCGCCTTTCAACCCGATGATATCAAGACCCGCTTTTACCGGACCTGGGCTTGGCTCCGCTTCAACATAGTCATAGAGTGGAAGTAGTTGCTGGTTAAGCGCGATTGCCCCTTCAATATCCTTTTCTTTTGTGAATAAATCATAAAGCTTCACAATTTCTTTCGGAATCAGATTAGGGATAATTCCTGTTGCGCCATCCCCTCCGACAGCTAATGTTGGCAGTATCAAGTGCTCGTATCCAGTTAGCACAGCGAAATCCTCCTGATCTTTTGTCAGACCGATTACTTTGCACGTATGCTCTTGATCTGTTGTATTTTTCACACCTACAATTCCTTCAATTTTACTTAACTGAGCGATTAGCTCCGGAGACAGCTCCACGCCTGTTGCAGATGGATAATGATAAATGACAATCCCGATGCCGGATTGCTCTGCAATTGTTTTAAAGTAGTCGATAATGCCCGCTTCACTCGTCTGCATATAATAAGGCGTAATCACAAGCGCACAATCTGCACCGATTTCTGCTGCATATTTCGTTAGTTCGAGCGTTTCTTCCGTTCGATGGGCACTCGTTCCGGCCATAATCGGAACACGTCCATTCGAAGCATCGACCGCTGCTTTTAAGACAGATTTCCGCTCTTCCAGTGACATCAGTGAATATTCTCCTGTGCTTCCACCTGCGAGAAGACAGTGGACGCCGCCCTCGATCAAGTGCTCGATCAATGCGTTAAACGCTGCAAAATCTACCTTTCCTTGTTCGTCAAAAGGTGTTGGCATTGCTGGAATCATTCCGAATGGTTTATACATAGTTCATTCCTCCAATTTACGATTTTTTTATGATTAATAGCTTGAAACCTTATCCAATTGCTTGTAACGCGAGAAGTTTAATCGATCTATATTAAAGTCTGTTTCTTGTCCAGCGATTAGCTGTGTAATCATTCTGCCGGTAATCGGTGCCATACTGATGCCATCACCTTCGTGACCACTAGCAATATAAAAGCCTGGCACCTCTTCGACTTCAGAGACGATTGGCAGATGGTCAGCCACCCATGGGCGAATACCCGCGTAGGCACGTATACAACTAATATCTTTGAGGATCGGCAGGAAGCGGATGGCCCTTTCCGCGATTCCCCGTATGACATCATTTTCCGAGCTGATATCGTACCCTTTAAATGCACGATGACCTCCTAGCAGAAAGTTATTTGCTTCTGTTGGCTCAATGGTAAAGGCTATATTATTCTCTTCTACAAGCTTACTGACATTGCGCTTGTACTGAATATCTTCAAATTTTGAAAGCATATAGCCGAATTCATGCACTTTTTGGCCGACGACTGGCTTTGTTTTCTCTGAGATGAGCACCATCCCTTTTCGCGGCTGAATCGGTATATCAATCCCCACCATTTCTCCTATTTTCGCCGCCCAGACACCCGCACAGTTTACAACCCGGTTTGTGTGAATCGTTGTCCTATCTGTGATGACCGACTGCACACGGCCATCCAATCGTTTTGTAATGTCCCTTACTTCATGGTTCGTGAATAATTTCAAGCCGTATTTTTTGGCTTCTTCCACGAATGCATAACAGACTAAATAAGGGTTCATTGTAGAATCGACTTCCGTCCAGATCCCACCTTCTAGATCCTTTGCCAAATAAGGCTCGATCTCTAGCAGCTCCTTGTGGTCGACCATTTTCATGTCATATCCTGCAGCACTTTGTTCCGCGACGTACCCGTTTGCGATTTCAAGCTCTTGTTCGGTTTCACAAACGTACAAGCTCCCTCGGGTGGAAAACTCAAAATCGAACGAGAATTCTTTCACCAATTCTTTATAGAGTTGGATACTTTTAAATCCTATCTCCGTATCGATTCCGGGTTTCTTATCACAAATGAGCGCTACAGCATCACAGCGGCTGGATGTTCCGTTTGCGATGTCGCCTTTTTCAACAAGTGCCACGCTATAGCCTTCTTTGGATAAATGATAGGCGACACTAGAGCCTATAATGCCGGCACCAATGACGACAATATCAAAACTGTTCATGATGTAACCCCCTTATGTCGCATTACCAATTACCCCTTATACCACCCAGACGGTTGCACATGGAGAGCGATATTGACCTGTTTTGTCAGCAAATATTCTTCAAAACCGTATGTTCCTAGATCAGCACCAATTCCGCTTTGTTTATAGCCACTCCACGGCGCCTCGTTAAATGTCGGGTGATAGGCATTGATCCACGTAATACCTGCTTGCAGACCACGGATGACACGCTGCGCTTTCGCTCCATCATTGGTGAACACAGCAGCAGCTAGTCCAAAGTCCGTGCCATTCGCCAACTCAAGGGCCTCTTCTTCTGTTTCAAATACTTGAATGACAAGAACAGGACCAAAGATCTCTTCTTGCACAATACGCATATCTGGTTTGGTGTTAGTAAAAATCGTCGGCTCGACAAAGTTGCCTTTTGCAAGTTCGCCATCCGTTATTCGATTTCCACCACACAGAAGTTCCGCTCCCTCTTCCACTCCGATTTTCACGTAGTCCAATACGCTCTTCATATGAGCTTGTGAGATAAGTGGTCCCATTTCCGTCCCATCTTGCCAACCCGGTCCGATTTTGATTTTCTTCGCCCGTGCTACAAGCTCAGGGACAAATTTATCGTAAATACTTTTTTCAAGAAGAAGACGTGAGCCTGCGGAACAAACCTGTCCTTGCCCTGCGAATATCGCAAGTAATGCATAGTCGACCGCCGTCTCAAAGTCCGCATCCGCAAATACGATATTGGGCGATTTCCCGCCAAGCTCGAGGCCAACCTTTTTAATCGTATCCGCGGCATCCTTCATAATTTGCTTGCCTGTTGAAGTACCTCCAGTGAAAGAGATCTTATCAACATCCGGATGATTGACTAGCCTATCGCCAATAACCGAACCCGAACCGAGCACCAGATTCACAACACCTTCCGGAAAACCGACTTCATCCAAAATCTCAAACAAGCGAATGAGCGTGAGCGGTGTCTGTGAGGCAGGCTTGATAACGACCGTACAGCCGGCTGCCAACGCCGCTGACATTTTCTGTGCTGCCATGACAAGCGGGTAATTCCAAGGAACAATTTGCGCTACAACGCCAATCGGTTCGCGGACAACCATCGCTCGTATCTCATCCGGTACCTCATAGGTTTGCCCATGCGGCTTTGTGGCAAGACCCGCATAGTATTGAAATTGATGGATCGCATCTTCGACATCGTCTAGCGAGTCCTCATACACTTTTCCATTGTTTAATGTCTCGAGCATGGCAAACTCTTCTTTACGTTCTGCTAATTTACTTGCAACTTTCAAAAGTAGGTCTGCTCTTATGCGGGCATAGACTGTTTTCCAACCATTTTTATAAAATGCATCTTTGGCTGCTTTGACGGCTGCGTTCGCTTCTTCCTCTACACCTTCTGTCACCACCGCAATACCTTCATTATTTGCAGGGTTTACGATTTCCCGCGTCTTATTTGAAACACTCGTAACCCATTTTCCGTTAATATACATCCTTTGAACTGTTGTTTTTTCTCTGAGAACCGGTTCAAATTTCTCGATCGTAAGTGTCATGTTGATTTTTCCCCCTCCTAGCTAGAATGTTCTACCCGACTTCAAAAAGACAACGCTTTCACATCTATCATTACTAAGTAGACTACCCATCTATCATCCCCTATCCGATCGCGAATCGAGTTCCCTTAAAACCATTGTCGATTCAAATCTTATAGTTTCCCTTGACTTATTTTCAGTATAGTTGGACTATTAGAATTAGTAAAACGACTGTTTGTAATGTTTTGCATGACTTTTTTTCATGTTGATTAAGGAGGCCGTGTATAATGACCATTCAGAGGTATGAAATCTTCAATAAGGTTGTTCAACTACAGAGCATTACAAGGACAGGAATCGAATTAAATCTCACACAATCCGCGGTAAGTCGTGCCATTAAGAGTCTTGAAGACGAATTGGATTTGCAGTTATTACTTCGTAATCGATCGGGAATTAAGCTGACGAGAGAAGGGGAGAAAATATACGAACATACACTTACGATTATTCACGCGCATCATAACTTACAACAGGAAGCTCTCGCACTAAACGGATTAGAATCAGGGGTTATAAAAGTAGGAACCTTCGCAAGTGTAACGACGCATTGGCTTCCAACCATTCTAAAAGAGTTCAAGAGGAAGCACCCCGACATCATTGTTGAAATTTTTGAAGACGACTACGAAAGTCTAGAAAATGCCGTGCAATTAGGGGAATTAGATTGTTGCTTCACGACAGCGCCCATTAAAAAAGGGCTTGAATTTTTACCTTTGCACAAGGACAAACTGTTTTGCATCGTTTCGAACAACAACCCTTTACATTTACAAACAGCAATGTGTATTCAGCAACTCGAGGAATTTCCGTTAATCAAGCCTAAAAAAGGATGGGATAGTGAGGTCATCACTTTTTTTAACAAACACAATATCGATCCCAATGTTAAATATGAAGTTTCAGATGATCAGTCCATCATCGCCTTAGTACAAGCAAATATAGGAATTAATATCCGACCTGAACTCGTCCTGAAGAATACTCCGGATGGCATCACAGCCCTTGAATTTGAAGAAGAGGCGTACAGGATTATCGGTTTAGGTATTACAAAGCAGGCATCGCATGCGACAAGAAGTTTTATCTCAATTGTTAAGGAAATGTATCAAACAATTTAATAGAAAGACGAAATTTAACACCCCGTCTAATTTAATCCCCTATCTATTTACAACTTGTCTACGAAAATTAGTTTCCAGTTGTGTATGATTTATATAAATAACTTAAGTGAATATTCGCTTAAGTTTAGTGAAACCGTTTACAAATTTCAACGAAAGGAGCAAGATTGGAAATCTAACGAAAATTACACGTATAGCAATTGAGCAACGGAATTGTACATTGTTAGCAGAGAATTATCACTTTCACAAGGGGGAATGTAGATAATGAAACAACAGGGTCAGTTAAAATCAGATTTGAAAATCAGACATATCAGCATGATCTCAATTGCTGGGGTTATCGGTGCAGGTCTGTTTATCGGAAGTGGTGCAGTGATTAATGCTTCAGGACCAGGGGCCATTCTTTCTTATGCTTTTGCAGGAACTATTGTCGTGTTGGTCATGAGAATGCTTGGTGAAATGGCGGCGGCTTATCCAACAAGTGGCTCTTTCTCCACATACGCCAGCGATGCAATTGGACCGTGGGCAGGTTTTACAATCGGTTGGTTGTATTGGTTTTTCTGGGTTGTCGTGATTGCGATTGAAGCAATTGCCGGTGCGGCCATTATGCAATACTGGATACCCGATTTCCCTCTTTGGTTAATGGCACTCATCTTAACTGTTTTGTTGACACTTACAAATCTTTTTTCAGTTAAATCCTTTGGAGAGTTTGAATATTGGTTTTCGCTTATCAAAGTCATTAGTATCGGTTTATTCCTTGTTGTTGGTCTTTGTGTCATTTTTGGCTGGTATCCCGGTGTGGGGGCACCAGGAACCGCGAATCTTTTAGGAAATGGCGGTTTCATACCGACCGGATTCGGTTCCGTTCTACTCGGAATTACAGTTGTCATTTTTTCTTTTATGGGTACCGAAATCGTAGCGATTGCAGCTGGCGAATCAGATCATCCTGGAAAAGCAGTACGTATTGCAACCAATAGTGTCATTTGGCGTATTCTTATCTTCTACATTGGCTCCATTGCTATTGTCGTTACATTATTACCGTGGAACTCTGCTAACATTCTTGTCAGCCCGTTCGTTGCGGTACTCGATTATATCGGTATCCCAGCAGCGGCACAACTTATGAACTTTGTCGTTTTGACTGCCGTTCTTTCTTGTTTAAACTCCGCATTATATGCGAATTCGCGCATGCTATACGGCATGGCAAAGAAAGGAGATGCACCTAAGGCATTTCTTAAATTGAGTAAAAAAGGGGTTCCTGTACGAGCAATACTTTTCAGTACAGTCTTTTCCTATATTGCGGTCATCTTCAGCTATACTTCACCCGATAAAATCTTTCTCTTTTTGGTGAATTCTTCAGGAGCCGTAGCATTACTGGTATATCTAGTGATTGCCTTTTCACAGTTACAGATGCGCAGAATACTTGAACAAGAAAAACCGGAAGCACTTCAACTTAAGATGTGGCTGTTTCCTTACTTGACGTATGCAACTATTCTCTGTATTGCAGGAATCTTTATCGCCATGCTCATCATCGAGTCATTAAGGATACAGGCTATCCTCACATTGTTAATAGCGAGTTTAACCATTACCTCTTATTTCATTTTCGTTCGTAAAAAAGAAGGTATGAGCGAATTGCAAAAAGGTATCTTATCATCATCCTCTAGAACCATTCGCTAATATGCTTAAATCAAAAGCTTCATCATTTCCTATGAAAGGAAAAATTAAAAAGGGACTCCTCATTAAAAATGATTAATGAGGAGTCCCTTTTTCAGCTTGTCAAGGCCACTGTTTCACGTTTGCCGATGATCTGTAGTAAATCTCCCACCATCGCGCTGGCTGTCGGATACATGCCAGCTCCCGGACCGATCAACGTCAACGCACCTAGATGTTCCGTATCTACGATGACTGCATTATCGACCCCATCTACTCCATAGAGCTGATGACCCGGCTCAATCAGTACTGGGCCGACGCTGCCGCGCAGTGTCCCGTCCGCCTCTATCGTAATATTTGCTACATGTCGATAACGAAGGTTCCCTTTCGACGCGTCCGCAATATCCGGAATCGTCAATTGATCGATTCCAACGATCGGTACGTCTTGCCAATCGGGCTGTTTGCCAAACGCAAGCGTGCTTAAAATCATCAATTTCCGGAAGGCGTCCATCCCACCAACATCATCTGTCGGGTCCGCTTCTGCAAACCCTCGTGCTTGTGCTTCGCGAAGTGCCGCCTCGAATGAAATACCTTCTTCCCGCATTTTTGTCAGGATGAAATTGGATGTTCCATTTAGGACGCCACGGATCCTTCTCACACGGTCTGCGGGCAATAAGCTGGAAATCGTTCGGATGATCGGAACGCCCCCCGCTGTCGTTGCTTCGTAACAGACTTTGACATCCCGGAATTGTGCATGTTTCAAAAGTGCCGGGCCATGCTTCGCAAACATGGCCTTATTTGCCGTAATGACATGACAACCTTTTTCAATCGCCTCCGAAAGATACGTATATGCCGGTTCTTCCCCGACAATCGCTTCAAAGACGACATCGATTTCCGGGTTTGACAAGATTTCCTGCACATCATCCGTTACCTTCGTTCCAGGGATTGTTAGACGCACTTTGCCCTTATTTCTGACAAGGATCGAATGGACGTCAATCGTATAGCCTGTTTCTTTCTGAATCGCTTCTTTCCGTTCTTGCAAAATCCTGTAAATACCTTCACCTACAGTGCCGAAGCCGAGTATAGCCACTTTAATTGTCGGCATTTCGCCACCTCCCTGGACTGCTCGATGAGGAGTCCCGTTTTTCAAATTTCCATTCCAAATCGTTATGCTTTGACCGGTACCGCCTTTTCAATTGCCTGCGCAAGGTCTGCAATGATATCTTCAGGTGCTTCAAGACCGATTGATAATCTGATGAGTTCTTCCGTTACACCGGATTTTTTCAAATCCTCTGCGCTCAATTGCTGATGCGTTGTGGATGCCGGATGGATGATCAATGATTTCGCATCACCGACATTTGCCACATGCGACCAGATTGTAATATTGTCAATCACTTTCCGACCTGCTTCACGTCCACCTTTAATGCCGAAGTTCACGATGGAACCATAGCCATTTTTCAAGTATTTCTTTGCATCTTGATGGGATGGATGATCCTCAAGACCGATATAATTCACCCATTCGACAGCTGGGTGATCTTTCAAGAATTGTGCAACTTTTAGTGCGTTCTCATTATGTTTTGGAACACGCAGGTGAAGTGTTTCAAGCCCTTGCAGGAAGTTGAACGCATTATCAGGGCTTAAGCACGGACCGAAGTCACGCAATAGTTGAACGCGCAGTTTCGTAGCGAACGCAGCAGCAGCCGTATCGATTCCGTAACGAAGGCCATTGTATGTCTCATCTGGCTCTGTAAAGCCTGGGAATTTCCCTCTCGTCCAGTCGAACTTCCCTGCATCGACAACAACTCCGCCGATTGAAGTTCCATGTCCGCCGATCCATTTCGTTGCTGAATGAATGACGACGTCCGCTCCATACTCAATCGGATTTGTGCCGTACGGTGTTGAGAATGTGCTGTCTACAAGCAATGGAATTTCGTTGTCATGTGCAACTTTTGCAACCGCCTCGATGTCCAATACGTGCAGGCTCGGGTTGCCGATTGTTTCCGCGAATAATGCTTTTGTTTTATCGGTAATCGCTGCTCGGAAGTTTTCCGGATCTGTCGCATCAACAAATTTTACATTAATGCCATAACGTGGAAGTGTAGCAGCGAACAAATTATATGTACCGCCATACAAATTTTCAGCAGCGATGATTTCATCCCCCGCTTCAGCAATGTTTAGAATGGAGAATGCAATCGCCGCCATCCCTGATGAAAGAGCGACTGCAGCAGTTCCACCTTCAAGAAGTGCAATACGTTCTTCAAAAGCACCGGTTGTCGGATTCGTAATACGTGTATAGATATTTCCAGCTACCTTCAGACCGAATACATTTTGTGCATGCTCCGTGTCAGGGAAAACGAAAGAAGTCGTACGATGAATCGGTAATGCGCGCGATCCTGTTACAGGATCTGGCTCTTGGCCGCCATGTAGTAGTAGTGTTTCGGGTTGAAGTTTTGTCATTGTAATTACCTCCTGAAGTTTTTTAATACCTATAATACATAGTTGTTTTAGGGGTTATGGATGTAAAAAATAACCCCCTTCGCCTAAGAAGAGGGTTATGCTTTCGCTTATTCCTCCCCTTATCTTTCAGAACGTTTAACGGTTCTGTAGGAAGTAGCACCTTTGCAAGTTGGTCGCTTGCCGGTTGCCGGGCATCGCAGGGCCTATTCCCTCCGCCGCTCTTGATAAGAGTTTAATTAATTTAATTTTCCATCTTGTGAAATAAGTATACGAGTAATTTCATAGAATTGTCAAGCAACTAATTTAAAATATTTTTAAATTTGATTTTATAGAATGATATACTGTTCGTATGGTTGATTGGGGGAAGTAAAATGGAAGTATGGATTATAGGAGTTCTCCTGATGGGATATGCAATCGGATGCCTGCACGGTTCCGTAATTGCCCAGAAAATATCCGGGGTAGACTTGAAAGTAACCGGGGTAAAAAATGCGGGAGCTTCCAATGCGACGATTGTCCTCGGGAAAAAAATGGGGGCATTGGTGGCGGCGATCGACATTGGAAAAGGGGCAGTCGCGATATTGCTTGTCCGCTATTTTGCCCACCAAGCGGGTTGGCCGGAAGATACGGTCACTTTGTTGTTATTCATTGTCGGTGCGGCAGTAGTGATTGGCCATAATTTCCCTTTCCATATGCATTTCAACGGAGGAAAGGGAACTGCCACCATCATCGGGGTGCTGCTCACACTCGATTGGCGGCTCGGTCTTGCGGGGTTCCTATTGTTCGTCATCGTCGCACTGACAACCGATTTTCTCGTTGTCGGTGTATTGATGCTGTATATTACACTCATTGCCAAAGCGCTGTGGACGGAAGGCTATTGGCCACTCATCATCGCGGCCTTACTGTTCGGCATGGCCATTTGGAAACATCTCGAGAATTTCAGCCGGATGAAAGCAGGCACTGAGAAACGGATTTCAGCAATTTTTAAAAAGAATGCCAAAAAAGACTGAGAAACTTCAAGTTGGAAGATCTCAGTCTTTCTTTTATCTTCATTCAGCAAATGGTTTTGGCCTGAATGCGGAGCATTCGTCTCACCTTATCAATTCGCAATCTTCATAAAGCCTTCACCAAAGACATCCCGGACATCATGAATGGCGATAAAGGCGCTCTGATCTGCGGCCTTCACGATTTTCTTTAACTTCACTACTTCACGGTTACTAATTACGATATAAAGGATGTCCTTTTCTTCTTTCGTATAATAACCATGACCAGAATAGACTGTCACGCCCCTGCCCATTACCTCATTGACTTGCTTGGCGATTTGATCTGCATTGTTTGAAATGATCGTTACAGCCTTTCTTGAGTTCAACCCTTCAATGATGAACTCCATGACTTTTGTACCGATATAGAGCATAATAATCGTCAGCATCAGTTTTTCGGCACCAATTATAAAATAAGAAGCGAAAACGACAATTAAATCGAAAAACAGCAAAGCATAACTGATATTCCAACCTAGATACTTATTTGCAATACTGGCAAGAATGGCAGAGCCAGCGGTTGTACCGCCTACACGAATGATAAGCCCGATTCCTACACCTATAAATACACCAGCAAAGATAGTATTTACTATGATTTCATCAGAAGAAATGCTCCACCCCGCTGTCAAATGTAAAAATAAAGAATTGAATAAAACGGCAATGATTGTATAAATCGTCGTACTTTTGCTCAAAAATTTATAGCCTACGATCAGTAAAAAACCATTGAGCACTAAATTCACCAGTCCTGGTGACCATTTATAGAGATAGTATGCGATGATGGTCAATCCGGTAACTCCGCCTTCTCCAAGTTCGTTCGGAATGACAAAAAGATTGACCGCCAATGCGAAAATAAAAGCACCAACTAGTATATAAAGAAAATCGACTGCTCTCTTTTTCATAATGCACCCTCTTTCTGCAATTTTATCGTCTGCATCAATTTTCTACCCATTTACCGACATTATTCACCATCACAAATACGATGTAGTCTTATATCATAGCACCCGACTAACAGATGTGAAAGAGCTAAAACCAATAAGGGTATATATGCTTCAAAGGCGTGGCCTCTGCAAAATCCGTCAAATTATGGTATACTATAAATAGACAACTTGTAATAGATCATTTTCGTTGAGTTGTTTTCCGTTTCCACTTCCCGCTTAGGACTTTGCCTAAGCCTTTTTTTGTATGCGGGGAGAAAAAACAATAGGGGGAATTCGAATGGCTTTTCCACGTAAGGATAAAGAGGTTTCAGATTTTGTCGCAGCGCGCACAATCGATGAACAGATTTCGTTCGTCCGCAATGATCACGAGGTAAATGGAACTATTTATAAAATACTGGAGAACTCCGTTATCGTAAAAATTTCATCGAGTGACGCCGAGCGCATTGGTGCCGCGTCAAATCTAACGGTCGTTTCACATAAGAATTATTCTGTTATTTGATGAATATAGAAAAGGCATCCGCAAAAAAAGCGTGATGCCTTTTTTTGTCCGATTTCACGGCCTTTTTATCACCGTCGACAAAGAAGGATCCTCTTTTAATAGATCGATAAATACTTCCAAAGCCTTTGTTTTGAAGGAAGTTCGTAACACAATCGAGAATTTCCGTTTAAAGGGGGTATCTTTTACCGCTATGGTTTTCAATAGCCCCATAGCAGATTCCTTCCGAATCGCTAAATGGGACAAGAACGTGAGACCAAGTCCGGATTCGACCGACTCCTTTACCAATTGCGTACTGCCGAATTCCATGACATCTTTAGGTTTAATCGACAAGCTATGAAAGATTTTTTCAGTTGCCGCCCTTGTTCCAGAACCCAATTCACGAATGATCCACGTCTCTTCTTCTAAATCGGATAGCTTCACCTCATCGATTTGCTGCGCCAAACGGTGTTGTGCTGATGCGACGACGTACATCGTGTCTTCTGCGAATGCCTCAATCGAAAGTTGGTTGTTTTGAAGTTCTCCCTCGATAATGCCTACATCCAATTGATGCCCTTCGACTAACTCAGCGATTTCCTTTGAATTACCAATAACGATACTCGGTTTGATTAGTGGAAATTGTTCATGCAATCGGGCGATGTAATGAGGCAGTACATATTCCCCAAACGTGTAGCTGGCTCCAATTGAAAGATGACCGGTTGCCCGGTTCGCCAAGTCATCCAATAAGCGTTGCATTTTCGTGTATAAACCTAATATTTCTTTCGCATGGGCATAAACGATTTCTCCCGCCTTATTTAAACGCACATATTTGTTGCTCCGATCAAGAAGCTGCTCTCCGTATGTTTGTTCCAATAATTTGATGTACTGACTTACCGCAGGTTGCGTCATATGTAATTCTTCCGCCGCCCGTGAAAAATTCCCTTTCTCCACAACAGTGACAAATACACGTAAATGTTGATCCATCCAGAAAAATCTCCAATCTATAAGTTATTACTTATTATTAGTATAATATATATTTATTTTACTTATCGTCAAACGGGGAATATGGTAATTATACAGTACATGATAAGAGGTGTTCACATGAAAATAGAAAGCTTCAAAAAGCGTCCATCCATTGGATCCGTCGATGCAACACCCTCAATAGAACCAACGAAACGGCAACCTCCACCCTTCCCTTGGTATGGCGGCATTGCATTCACTTTTTCAATCGCATTGCTTGGCTATTTTTTGGCTAAAGTCCCCGGGTTTGATCATGTCGGACAACTAGCCTGCGCCATTATACTCGCGGTTATCTATCGGCAATTTTTTCATTACCCGGAGCTGATTCGACCGGGTATCACTTTTTCGTCTAAAAGGTTGTTGCGCTTTGCCATTATTCTCTATGGTTTAAAATTGAATATCAGTATGGTCTTGCATGATGGCCTCGGCCTACTCATGCGCGATGCCGGGGTTATCCTCTTTGCGATTCTTTTGACCGTCGGGCTCGCCAAAGTCATGAAAGCCGATCTGACCATTTCACTGCTACTAGGTGTCGGCACCGGTGTTTGTGGAGCAGCCGCGATTGCCGCGATTGCCCCAATCGTCAAATCGAAAGATGAAGATACCGCGATTAGCGTCGGTATCATTGCGCTTGTTGGCACCATTTTTGCTATTGCGTATACCATTTTACGTCCCATTTTACCGTTAACACCCGTTGATTACGGCATATGGTCCGGCATTAGCCTCCATGAAATTGCCCATGTGGCACTCGCTACTGAGCCCGGAGGCGAAGATGCCCTCGCTGTAGGCTTACTTGCTAAACTGGGGCGTGTATTCCTCCTCGTCCCTCTTTGTTTCATTTTCTTATATTGGATGAAACGGAAAAGCCACGATAGCGAGACGAATGGAAATAAAATTGAATTTCCATGGTTCTTGATTGGCTTTATTCTAATGAGCCTTTTCGGAAGCTATGTCCTTGGCCATTCCATTCCCGTTTCAGAACAATTTCTGTCTGGTGTAGCTACTGTGACGACTTGGTGTTTGACTGCCGCCATGGTTGGTCTTGGTCTCAACATAAACCTACGCGAACTTCGAACAAAAGCGTTGAAGCCATTGACGGCGATGCTGATCACATCGATTGTCCTTAGTGTCCTGGCCTATTTCATTGTATAAAAGGAGAAACCGTCCACCCTGTTATGACTTCTCTTTTCAAGGTCCAATATTCCGTAAGTCTAAACAATCTGATAAGATGGAGAGACTGTAACTTCAATTTTAGGAGGAATGTGGGCAATGAAAGAAAAGCTGATGGAGCGTCTCATACGCTACGCAAAAATAGATACACAATCGGATGCAAATAGCTCATCCACCCCCTCGACACCAGGCCAGTGGGATCTGTTGCACGAATTGCAACGGGAACTGGACGATATTGGCATGGAAGAGATTACGTTAGACGAGAACGGTTATTTATTCGCCACGCTTCCTGCCAACACGGATCGGGATGTACCGGTGATCGGCTTTCTTGCACATGTCGATACGGCCACCGATTACACAGGGAAAAACGTCAATCCCCAACGGATCGAACAGTATGACGGCAACGATATTCAACTGAACGCGAATACCGTCATGAGTGTGAATGATTTCCCAGAGCTGAAAAATTATGTAGGTCATACCCTTCTTACAACAGATGGTACGACTCTTCTCGGCGCTGACAATAAAGCAGGTATCGCTGAAATTATGACCGCCATGGAGTACTTGATCACCAATCCGGATATCAAGCACGGAAAGCTTCGCATCGCCTTCACGCCAGACGAAGAAATCGGCCGAGGTCCGCATAAATTCGACGTTGAACAATTCGGCGCCAAATATGCCTATACGATGGATGGCGGCCCACTCGGCGAACTGCAATATGAAAGTTTCAATGCGGCCGGGGCGAAAGTGACGTTCCACGGCACGAATATCCATCCTGGTTCCGCAAAAGGGAAAATGGTAAATTCGATTCTGATCGCCAATCAATTCCAAGCAGCAATGCCTACGGATGAAATTCCTGAGAAAACGGAGGACTATGAAGGGTTCATCCACCTGATGCAGTTCGATGGATCAATCGAAAAGACGACACTCGGCTATATCATCCGTTATTTCGATCGGGAAACATTCGAGGCAAGAAAACAGTTGATGGTGGAAACAGTTGATAAACTTAAGAGAGAATACGGCGAACACGCTGTTATGTTAGAAATGGAAGATCAATACTTCAATATGCGAGAGAAAATCGAACCGGTGATAGAAATCGTCGAGATCATTTCTGATGCCTTCAAAATTCTCGATATTGAACCGAATATCGTGCCGATCCGCGGTGGCACAGATGGCTCCCAACTATCTTATATGGGAATGCCGACGCCGAACATTTTTACCGGTGGCGAAAACTATCACGGCAAATACGAATACATTTCAGTGGATAATATGGAGAAAGCGACGAACGTCATTATTGAAGCGGTAAAACTGTTCGAAGAGCGCGCATAAGTTAGGTGGGTAACATATGAAGGAAATTTGGATTGGAATCCTTGCCTCGCTGTTCTTTGCGGTGACTTTTATCTTGAATCGCACGATGGAACTTTCGGGAGGAAGCTGGCTTTGGAGCTCTTCCCTCCGCTATTTCTTTATGGTGCCCTTCTTGTTAGCCATTGTCGCTTATCGTAAAGGACTTGGGGAAACGAAGAAAGAAATGTTCAAAAAGCCTGTAATGTTTTTCATTTGGAGCGCGGTAGCTTTTGTGTTATTTTACGCGCCCCTTACTTATGCAGCTGCGTATAGCCCGGGTTGGCTTCTCGCCGGCACTTGGCAGTTGACGATTGTAGCAGGTGTTTTGTTGGCACCGTTTTTCACAATCATTGTAAAAACAAAGTCGGGTGAGCAGAAGTTCCGGCAAAAGATTCCTGCCGTTTCACTCTGTATTTCACTGATCATTCTTGCAGGCGTTGTGCTCATTCAAATCCCACACGCTCAAAGTGTTGACATTCAAACACTGTGGCTTGGCATTCTTCCCGTCATCATCGCCGCAGTAGCCTATCCACTCGGCAATCGGAAAATGATGGAGCTACTTGGCGGACGGCTCGATACATTTCAACGAGTGCTCGGCATGACGCTTATGACATTGCCGATTTGGATCGGCGTTGCCATCTATGCGCTTTTGACGGTCGGTCCCCCGTCCATCGACCAGCTGACACAGTCGTTTATCGTAGCGGTAAGTTCAGGTGTCATCGCGACAACGCTCTTTTTCATGGCGACCGATCTAGCACGGGACAATCAAGGAAAACTAGCTGCAGTCGAAGCGACACAATCGACAGAACTTATTTTTGCTATGTTTGGTGAAATGATCCTCGTCGGCATCGCCCTGCCAGGTCCGATTTCACTTGTCGGGATTGTTGTCATCATCATTGGGATGGGGTTACACAGTTTCCAAACTGCATTGGAGCAAAGAACCAAAGAGCAAGCGCCTGGTCAGGGGCGACAGGCATAAGACGAAAAAAGGAAGGCAGTCTAAAACCGCCGCGTCCTGTAAGGTGCCTTAATTTCCGCAAAAAACGCAGAAATACGGCAAATCGAACCCTTCGCTGTTCGATTGGCAACGACTGCATGACCTACATCCTGTAGGCCCAAGAGGCGCTATTTGCCTCACAGCCAGTCGGCTTTCAAAGATGCCAGCCTAAGTACAAGTACGCCACCTCCTGTGGCAACGGCTACCCGACTCACTTCCTGTGAGCCTCCGATCCCCTAGGCGCTGAAGTCTAGACGAAGAAAAAACAGCCCACCTCTTAAGCGATGGGCTGTTTTTCACTTATTCAGCGTTCATATTCCCCGATCGTTTCAACCGCTTTTTCTGTTATCGATGTATCGATCGCTTTATTTAAATCGACATCCCCACGGATGGCGCCATTTGCTTTGTACTGGTCATATTGCTTTTTAATATCGTCGATAAACATTTTGCCGTCCGGATCCAGTCCTGTAACATGCACTTTCTCCCATAATGCCGGATCTTTCAGTGCCGTGTGCTTCACCATGATGTCGATCACTTCATCCTTCCCGATTCCTTTGATAAAGGCATCGTTGTAATCCCGGACGCCTTTCAAATAAGCGGACATGAAGCGAAGCGAAATATCCTGCTCTTCAGACATGAATTGAGGGGAACCGAGCACCATTGCAATTTGCGACTCAGGCGCATAGTCAGTCGCATCCTTGAAACGGACATGGAAGCCTTTATCGACCCCTTGTGCAATAAGCGGCTCGATATTGAGCGCTGCATCGATCGTTCCGGCGTCAATCGCGCCGAGCATGCTGCCAAAGTCGGCCATCAGTACAAACTCCACATCATCTTCTGTCAAGCCGGCATGTTTAAGCATTTCTTGATAAATATAACCGTCTATCGAATTACGTGAGGAAACCGCAATTTTCTTCCCTGCAAAATCCGGATAATCCTTTATTTCATCGACCATATGATTGCCGATGACGAACGTGAAATACGATTTTCCGGGTACATTATGCCCTTTATCCGCAATGATTTTGACATCGATCCCTTGTGCAATTGCGTTGAAAAACGAGGCAGTGGAAACTCCGCCGGCAATGTCCACTTCCCCTGCCGCTAATGCCGGTAGCATATCATCGCTGTTCGCAAAGTCGGCAAATGAAACCTCAATATTATAGTCTTCAAAATACCCTTTTTCCTTTGCGATGTAAAAACCGGCGCCAGATGCCGCTCCATCCTCTGCAATGACCACTTTTGCCCGCTTTTCAAGTGGCGCTAAGTCACCGGATGGATAATCTCCTGGTGCTTCATCAACAGGAGCCGGTTTCGCAGTCTCTTTCGGCGAGCAAGCTCCTATAATTAACATCAATGCAAAAATCGTTAGCAACCACCCGCTCTTCATCCACTTGACCATCGCACTTCCCCTTTCACTCGTCTTCCAACCGTGATCGTTGCACTTCTTCCTGCAAATGCTGCCATATTTCAATAAATTTCCCTGCCATCACTGGATTTTCCCGGATATCTTCCATTTTTCGCGGTCTTGGCAGATCAATCGTAATTTCCCGAACAATTTTTCCAGGTTGCGAACTCATAAGTAAAATCCGATCACTCAACAAAAGTGCTTCATCGATACTATGTGTGATGAATAGCACTGTTTTCCCTGTTTCGGACCAGATGGATAGCAACTCTTCCTGCAGGATGAATTTATTCTGTTCATCGAGCGCGGCAAACGGCTCATCCATCAGCAATATTTCGGGGTCATTGGCAAATGCCCGTGCAATGCTGACCCGCTGCTTCATCCCTCCCGATAATTCTTTCGGATAAAGGGAAGCAAACTTTTCAAGCCCTGTTTTCTTTAAATAATAGTCGGTTCGTTCTTTTACGATGTTTTTCGGCATATGTCGCATTTTCAACCCAAATGCGACGTTTTCCTCTACCGTCAGCCATGGAATGATGCCTCTCTCTTGGAATACCATGGACTGATGGGGACGTTCTTCTCCGACGGTCTCAATAGTAAAATCACCGATACTCGGATGCTCCAAGCCCGCTAGCATCCGTAACAACGTCGTTTTTCCACAGCCACTCGGTCCGACAATGCAAACAAACTCTCCATCCGCAATGGTCAAATTAATGTCTTCGAGTGCTGTCACACTCCCCTGCTTTTTATAAAATGCCTTCGTCAAATTACGGATGGCAATTTTCGTCTGCCTGCTCATGTGCTCACCTCCACGGTAACAATTTTTTTTGGATTCCTCGTAGCAATAGCGAGAACAAATAGCCAAAAAACGAAATGAGAATGAGCCCGACGTACATCTCTTGCAGGAGGAAAGCTTTATACGAAGTCCAAATCAGATACCCGATCCCCGACGTGGCCCCCATCATTTCTGCCGCAACAATTGTCAAAAGCGCAATCGCCTGCCCCATCTGAATCCCTTCCAACATGACTGGCAGCGCTCCCGGCAAAGCGATTTTCCAAAAGAAATCCCATTTGCTTGCCCCGTAGTTTTTCGCGACATCCAAATAGATCGAATCGATATTAATAACACCCGCCACTGTATTAATGACGACTGGAAAAAAGACACTGCCCGCAATCGTCACCACTTTCGACAAATCTCCGATGCCAAGTAGAATGATAATAATCGGCATCAAAGCAAGCGTTGGTATGGGCATGAGTGCCATGACAATTGGCGACATAAAATGGCGGATGGGCGAGTACAAGCCCATCAGGAGACCGATGATGACTCCTGGTATGACGCCAAGAAGGAAGCCCGCAAAAATCCGATACAAAGAAACGCCGATATGGCTGGCCATTTCACCACTAGAAATCATCCCGAAAAACGTGCCTATAATGGCGGAGGGTGGCGGAAAGAAACGAATATCGATCGCTCCTGTCCTCGACAAGAACTCCCATAATAAGAGTAGAAATATCGGAGAAGCGATCGTCAATAACTGTTTAAGTCGTTCCTTTGTTTGCCGCTGTTTCCATTCACGCTGTTCGATTTCAAATGGATCATGTCGGATAGCCCTCTCATCTTTTTTCAACGTTCACCACCTCTTCATACAAATAATATGTTTCTGCCTAGTAAAGTGTGTTGGGCGGGCGCCGATCAACGACGAACTTCAGGCGTTTTTCTGGTTTGATTGCACTCACATAGAATTTGATTGCAACTCAGGACTTTTGACTCGCCATTTTTTCAATCAATCCAAAATAAAAATCCATAGAGCGTACTGACTCCATGGATTTCATCTCTTACTTATATAAGCAGCCCATTTTTCTTCGCATCAAACAACAATTCCTCCCGTAACGCCGGATGGGCGATGGCAATGAGTGCTTTTGCCCGTTCGGATAACGACTTGCCGTAAAGACGGGCGATTCCGTATTCCGTTACGATATGATCCACATCGTTTTTAGATGTCGTGACGATTGAACCCGGTGACAATTGCAACTGAATACGTGAGATCGTGTCGTTTTTCGCTGTCGAATGCAGACAGATAAAACCTCTTCCGTGCTTCGCAAAGCGGATTCCCCTTGCGAAGTCAGCTTGTCCGCCTGTCGAAGAATAATAACGCCCACCAATTGTTTCAGACGCACATTGCCCGTAAAGATCCACTTCAGTGGTGGCATTGATCGATACAAGTTGCTCTTCCTTAGCGATTTCACGCGGATCATTCACGACACTTACCGGCAGGAATTCAACCGATGGATTTTCATGAAGGAAATCATAAAGCCGTTGTGTCCCAAATGCAAATGTTGTGATGATTTTCCCTTTATTCGTAAACTTCCGGGTGCCATCGACTGCACCGCTAGCAACGAGATCGACCACCCCATCCGTCAGCATCTCCGTATGGATACCAAGATGGCGATGGTCTTTCAACATGCCCATGACGGCGTTCGGGACAGCACCAATCCCGATTTGCAACGTATCCCCATCATTAATTTCTGCTATAATCCGTTCAGCTATTTTAATATCCTTTTCCCCGATAATAGGCTGTTCTGTCTCAGTCAAAGGGGCGTTATTTTCAATATAACCAGCAATTTGACTAATATGGACCTGATTTTGTCCGTACGTTCTCGGCACCTGATCATTCACTTCCAAGACAAACGGGACATGTCCGATGAATTCGGCCACATAATCTGCTTGTGCCCCCAATGAAAAATAGCCATGCGCATCCATTGGAGAAGCTGTCGTCATAATCAATGACATGTTAGTTGTTTTCTGCAAGATGCGCGGGACTTCATGGAACACGTTCGGAACCAATTCGATTGTCCCTTTATGATACGCCCTGCGTGTCGCACCGCTTAAAAAATAAGAAACATGCGACAGATGTCCTTTTGTTTCGCCTAACATATAGCCCCGCTCCCGTAGAGCTAGCAGCTGATGAATTTTCACGTTCCGTAATCTTGTATGATTTTCTTCTAAAATATCCAACAATTTATGGGGTTCTCCGTTCGCAATCGGGAGAATAATATCCGCTTCCTCTTCAATCAAATCAATAATTGCATCTATATCTAATCGCTTAGTCATGCTTTTCCCCCCTAAAAAGTTCCCCTCCCCCCTAAGTCTATATCAAACAAAAACCTCCCTCAACCTAGTCGTTTTCAGAATAGAGTGATACAATCAAAGCATGAAAAACTTAACGGCGGATCAAATTAGACAGCTGAATATGTATAGCATTTATACCGAACAGCCTGAACGACCACTGTTCACCTTACAGACCCTTCTCGATCCCAAACAAACCGAACATGTATTGACCACTGTCCAGGCCATTAGCGGTAGCCCGAATCGTACCGTCGCTGCCTCCTATTTTATGCGCCGCCTCGGGATGTTCATCGCTATGCAGTTTACCAATTTAGCAATGTACGATGAAATTTGGGATGGCAGTCATAACCGGCTTGTTTTTGGCGCAAAAAAGGAATACGGAAAATTGGCGGTAAGCACATTTGCCGATGCAGAAGATTGGCGAACTGTAGATGATGAGGAGCGGCAGGATGTCATCAGCCGCATTTTAACTGAAGAATGCAAAGCTGTCATTCAACAAATGCGCACCGTCGCCTCCATCTCCCCTTTAACACTATGGGAAAACATCTTCGGCTTTCTACTCTGGCAATACCATGTACTGCTTGCCAATCCAGCAACGGAATACGAAGCCCGTGCGGATTTTGATATGTTAAGGGACGATGCATTGTGGAAAGGCATCGCCCCTCATTCTTTATTTGCCACTTATCTGAAAGGAAATGAACCTTCTATACTTCTGAATACCGAAGTCCGAACGACATGCTGCTTCTCAAAGGATGTGCCTGGACTTATGCAATGCGGATTTTGCCCACTTCGATAAGTTTCCTATTCAACCTTGACGATAAGCGACAAACGAATTTCTCAATGAATAAATCAAACCGATGGCAGCTCCACCATAGAAAAAGCCCATGAAAATACCTGCTGACAAATTCCCCGGATGGCTGATGAAAATGGAAATCAGCAAACCGAGGACCGTAGCAACGGTTGAAAGCCACGCCGTTGAAAGCTTAAAAAACGCCTTCATGATCACCATGACCACAAGAATGACAGGAATTGCCCAAATGGCATCCCAAATATTCGTATGGATAATCGGAAATTCGGTTAACATTGTATCAGTCCTTTTTACTGTAAGAATGCCCTGTATCCGACTCTCCATACGTCCACTAGCTGATTTTCAAGGAGGAAATCGTATGCTCATCAAAGGACAAGTCGTAGAAGCTTGCGAAATGGACGAAGAAACACGCTGTGCCCATTATCACAAGGAAATTGACCGCATTGCGATCAAATTTTATTGTTGCGATACATACTTTCCGTGCTACGAATGCCATGCTGAAAAAGGCTGTGGCCATCCCGACGTCTGGCCAAAAAAGAAATTTAATGAAAAAGCCATTCTATGTGGAGCATGCGGACATGAACTGACGGTCGAGGAGTACTTGGATTGTAAGTCGGAATGCCCGAAATGCACCGCCGCTTTCAACCCCGGGTGCAACCTACATCAACATCTTTACTTTCAAACATGAAAAGAAGCACATTCCATTTGGAGCGTGCTTCTTTTCTTTTGCAAGCTATACATTTTTCGTCGCAGCAAGTTTAATTTCCTTACGTCTATCATAGATATTTTTCACGATGACTTTCCCGACTGCGTAGGCTGGAATCGAAAGGAGAATGCCAAGGAAACCTGCAATATTTCCGGCTGCTAAAATAACCGTGATGACCGTGAGTGGGTGGATGTCGAGCGTTTTCCCCATCACATTTGGCGTGATCAAGTTGCTATCCGTTTGCTGTGCAACAAGAGTAACCAAACTGACCCAAATGACCATTTGCGGATCTTGCAGAAACCCGATAATGAGAGCGGGCGTAAACGCAATCCACGGACCGATGAACGGAATAACATTCATGAAAAAAGCAAAAATGACAAGCAATAACGCATAATCTAGACCAATGATCCAATAACCAAGTAACATGATAAGCGCTAGAAGAAAGCTGATCAGAAGCTGCCCTTGGATATATGTTCGCAACACTGTATTGATATCTTTCAATGTTTTCTTAACCCATTCTTGCTGTTTACCCGAAAAGAAATTGTAGATAAATGGCGCAAACTTCTCATGATCTTTCAGCAAAAATATGAAGAAAAATGGAACAAGAATAAGGGTGAATGCTGTTTGGAAAACAGATTGGAAAAATTGAACGACTAGTTTTCCGAATACAACGGCAATCGTTTGGATATAGTTGACAGCCTTGTCAATCCACTCATTTATTTGCGGTGGAAAGTCCTCGCGATGTTGCAATACATCGATAAGATTTTCCGTTTGAACGGTAACCTCTTTTGCTATGAATGGTGCATGTTTGACCAATTTATCCACTTGATTCACGACTGGTGGACCAATAATTGAAATGAAAATCCAGATAACCGCCGCCACACTAATGAGTATTGCTAAAATACTTCCCCAACGTGGCACTTTACGCTTTTCTAAAAAACGTTGCAAGGGCTCCGTTACATAAAAAAGGACAGCACCAAGTAACAACGGTACGAAAATTGTTTTTGCAATGATAAGGAGAGGTGCGAATATCCCTTTGATTTCCATAAAATATTTCAAAATCAGCAAAGCAAGTAAAATTCCAACGCCTGCTTGAAACCATAATTTTTTCGTCATCTATCTCACTTCCTTTTCGGCATAATATCTCGATAGTATAAGTATACGCTTTTATACGGATGGCGTCGAAAGAAGTTTCAATCTATGTGGACACAGTTACAACAAAAAAGCTGCCAAAGCACGGCAGCTTTTTCATGATCAGTTTCCGACACGAAGGACAATGCGGTTACCGGAAGGATCTTCTATTAATTTTTCATTTCCGAATGATTCCGCTGTCGTCCCAAGGGCTTCGACTTTTGCAAGAGCTTCCTTCAACACGGTTTCCGTCGGATAGATGAGTGTAAACGATCGGAGACCTGCACTGTCTTCCGAAGGACGTGATGCGCCGACACCGTTCCATGTATTCAGTCCGAGATGGTGATGATACTTACCGTTTGACATGAATAAGGCTTGTGGATAGGTCGTTACCACTTCGAAACCAAGTGCATTATAGAACGTTTCCGTTTCAGGCAAATGTGCAACATGCAAATGGACATGCCCCATGACAGTTCCGGCAGGGAGTCCATCCCATAAACGTCCCGCGCTTTCTGCGATAATGCTTTCCCCATCGAGCGGGTCCGTACTCATCGCTACTTTCCCATCCTCCCAATGCCAAACGCTCGGATCACGGTCTATATAAATTTCAATGCCATTACCATCAGGATCTGACAAATAGAGCGCTTCGCTCACCAGGTGATCCGATGCCCCGAGACGTACGTTATGTTGGATGAAATGTTTAATGATGGCCCCTAAATCCGCTCTCTCCGGCAATAATAATGCAAAATGGTAAAGCCCGGAACGATGCGGCTCTTTCGGTGTAACATTTTCGGGTTGATCAAGAATGAGCAACGGAGTCTTTCCATCAGCTGTTAACACCGCTTTATTCGCTTCCTCTTCCAGCACTTTAAATCCAATCACCTCTTTATAATAATTCACGGATTTCTCCAAGTCAGTCACGTTCAGATGCACTTCGCCTGTATAAATAAGGGGTTCTTTATGAAAATTCATTTCTGTTCCTCCAATTTTATTATATATAGTTAATTACTTTATGTAACTAACTTTATATGCTATAATAACTTTTGTCAACAATTATGAAAGGAGTCATCAGACAGCTATGAATGAATTTGAACTTTGTCCCCGTTTTGAGAAAGCCGTGTCGATTCTCAGCCAGCGTTGGACCGCGCTCATTCTCTATCAATTGATGGCAGGTCCACAACGCTTCTGTACGATGACCGACAAGCTCGGTGTCAGCGGAAAAACATTGTCGGAAAGGTTAAAAGACTTAGAGCAGCAAGATTTTGTCGTCCGCAATGTCTATCCGGAAACACCAGTCCGCATTGAATATTCCCTAACAGAAAAAGGGATGGCACTTACACCGATTATGCAAGAAATCGAAAATTGGTCGAAAACATGGATTGAGCCAATTGCTGTGGAAGAATAAAAAGAGTGTCTAGAAATTCAGTGAACACTGACTTTCTAGACACCTCCTGTTATATTAATTGTCGAGAGACCTCTTTCAAACTTCCTGTGTAGCCGGCTTGTGCTGAATAGCCACTTCAAATGTGGTCAGTTCAGAACCTAATATCGGGCTATCTTCTGGTTTTTGCTCACTTTTTTGTGCATGCGCTTTTTGGGATGCCCTGCTTTCTAGCCATTTTTCAAAAAACGAGTGGTCTTCCCAGGTTGTACATACTTTGATCTCATCATAGTCAGGGCTATTTTCTTTTTTCAGCACCTCCATAAGAATGAAACCCTCAAACGTGTGAACGGATTTTGGTGTTTGGAAACGAGCAAGTATTTCATCTACTCTTCCCTTTTGAATACGAATGGTGTTGACTGCAGTCATCATCCTACAACTTCCTCCTTTTGAATGAATGTTTCTAAAAATTCATAGACAGGTCTTGCCAGTTCGCCTCCCATTTGTGCATGGCGAATGAGCGGAATGCCATGCGGTCCATTCGCGTTGACAACAGTCGGTTGCAAGGTAACCATCGCACGTACCAATTCAAGTTCGCCTAGCATGGCCGCTGCAAAAATATCCATACGAGCCCCTTGCTCGAGCAACCATTCAGCAATCGCTCGATTCCCGGTATGCGCTGCTGCTCCAATTCCACTTTCCCAATCATCGCCTCCCCAATTGATAACTGCATGGAGGAGTGCCGGCTCTATCGCCAGCAGTTTCTTCACCTCTTCCAAGTTTCCATGTGCTGCAATGATAAATGCCTTGACCAATTCATAATCCAATGGCTCTCTTGGCTCTTTTTTCATGCGTACACTTCCTTTCTCGACCTTATTGGGGTGAAAAACGGTGTCCCGTTTTCTTCGTGAATATCCGCATCGATTTCGAAAATAGACTGAAACATTTCCTGGCATAACACGCATTGCGGTATGCCATCATATTGGACTTTTCCACGCTTTAACACAATTAATCGGTCGCTATAACGGGCTGCCTGGTTAATATCATGTAGCACCATGACAACGGTCATGCCAAACTGCGCATTCAGTTCTTTGACGAGTTCCATCACATCCAATTGATGGGATATATCCAGAAAAGTGGTCGGTTCATCGAGCAATAATATTTTGGGCCGTTGAGCAACCGCCATGGCAATCCACGCCCGTTGCCTTTCCCCACCAGAAAGCGATTGTAACATCCGATTTTTATATGGCATAAGTCTCGTCACTTCCATCGCCCAGTGCACAATCTCTTCATCCTCTTTTGTTAATTTGCCATATGCACCGCGATGGGGATATCTTCCATATTCAACCAATTCCTCAACTGTCAAATCGAGTTGATGATCTTGCATTTGAGGTAGCATGGCTAGCTTCTTCGCCACTTCCACACTTTTCATCGAGCGGATCATTTCACCATCCAAGATGATCTCTCCACTTTTCGGGGTAATCAAGCGTGAAATCAAACGAAGAACAGTGGATTTCCCCGATCCATTCGGCCCGATCAGGCTGACAATCTCCCCTTTCTGAATATGTAATTCGATTGCATCCAGTTGAAAGGAAAAAGAATGTTCAAAAGTCACATCCTTAGTGAGAAGCAATAGTATCCCTCCTTCTTTGGATCATATATAAGAAAAACGGTCCGCCTAAAAATGACAGCAAAATCCCGACCGGTAACTCAATCGGATCGAAAGCGCTCCGGGCCACTGTATCTGCTAACACAACTAGCAATCCTCCGCCAAGCGCAGAAGCAGGCAATAAATAACGGTAGTCACCGCCGATCATGATTCTCAAAATATGGGGGACCACCAGTCCGACAAAACCGATTAAACCAGCTACACTCACTGCAATCCCTGCAAGCAATGTACTTAATACGATGAGAAAGAACCGACTCCTCTCCACGTTATGCCCTAACAGTTTTGCTACTTCATCACCTAGTCTTAAGATGCGGATATGCCTGATGGCGAATAGGGATAACACAAGTGCTGTAATTGCATAATAAATGATCATTTCAAATTGAATCCACCCGACGCCAGCAATTCCACCTGCTAACCAAGGGAGGACGGCTTGAACACGATCACTGTAAAGAAGCATCAACGCACTCATAAACGCACCGATAACGGCATTGATGGCCACCCCGACTAAAATGATCCGAACCGGCGAAGTCCCCCCTTTCCAGGATAATGTGTAGATCACAAGTGCAGTGACGAGAGCCCCCAAGAATGCAGCTAAAGGTAAAAACATGATAAAGGCCGGAAATAGTATCATAATTGTAGTTGCCGCAAGCCCAGCCCCTGAAGATACACCGATAATCCCCGGATCGGCTAACGGATTTTTCATGACGCCTTGTAAGATGGCGCCTGATACAGCGAGGCACATTCCGACAATCATGCCGATTAACACGCGTGGAAATCGAAGTTCCCATACGATTCTTCTTGAAAGCGAATCTTCAGCGGACACAAGCCCGCTCCACACTTCACTTAGTTGAAAAGAAACAGGTCCAATCATTAAACTGGCCGTACAGGCAAGTACTAGAAGGACACTGAACGAAACAATGACAATCGTTCTTTTTTTAGCCAATGGATGTGTGTTCTTCGCTACTTGGACCTCTGCCGCTTCCATATCACTTAACCACCGCCAGATTTTCAATCATCACATCAAGCGCATCCGTCACTTTTGTACCCGGATTTGTGCCGAATAGATGTGATGGTAACACAACGACATTTCCATTTTTCACTGCATCAAGGTTTTTCCAAGCAGCATTTTTCTCCATTTCACCCTCAAATGCTTCTTTTACCGCTTCTGGATCTCCGTGTGTAATGAGCATGACAACCTCTGGATTTCTTTCAATAATTTTTTCTACACTTAGACTTGCATATTGCGGATAGCTTTCTTCTTGCGGGAAATCAGATGCAATATTTTCGCCGCCCGCTTTTTCTAATAAATCTCCCGAAAGTGAATTCGGCAGAGCCGCTAAGTAAGTACCCGGAGCACCGTAGACTAATAACGTTTTCACTGAATTTGTTTCAGCCTTTCCCACTCCGTCCACTTTTTCAGTAATGGATTGATTGATCGTCTCGGCTTCTGACTCTTTTTGGAACAGTTGTCCGAATAGTTGAATCGTTTCTTGAATGTCGGCGATGGAATTCGCTTTTGTATAAACGACTTTTGTTCCTTGTCTTTCTATATTTTGTGCATGTTGTTTAAAGCTCAGAGATGCAGCTAATACGGATGGATGAACCTCCGCTATCTTTTCAAAGTTCGGCTGATGAGGATTGCCGATTTCCGTAATCCCTTCGACCTCTTTGGCAACAAGCCCACTCGAAGTCGGACGCCCCGTTACATTCGCACCCAAAGCAAGTAAAATATCCAAATCCCCAGAATTCAAAACGGCAATGGATTCCGGAGTTTCTTCAAACACAACGGTGTCTCCCGTCGCATCCTTCACTTCAATGGCGGTGGCGTCCTCTACTTTTTCCTCATCTACTTTCGGTGTTTCTTCCGTTGCTTCCGCTTTATCCTTCTCTGCACCGCATGCCGCCAAAACAAACAACAGCAATGCAGATAGTAATAGTAGTGACACTTTATTCATTTCCCTGGCTCCTATCCATAATTGATAATGATTCTCATTATAGTGATAACGATTATCATTGTCAATTAGTAGTTTGAAAATAAAAAAATCAGTTCAAGGGAGTCCCAAACTGATTTTTTCATTTAATCCTTCATTTATGAATTTGGACAGTCGTTCCAATCGAAACCTTCGACGCCAATTCCAATACGTCTTTGTTACGCATCCGGATACATCCGTGTGACACACTTTTCCCGATCGAAGCGGGATTATTGGTCCCATGTATGCCGTAGTGCGGTTTAGATAACCCCATCCAAAATGCTCCAAAAGGACCGCCCGGATTACGCTGTTTGTTAATGATCCGATACGTTCCCGTTGGGGTTGCCGTCACCATTCTTCCGACCGCTATCGGATAAGTTTTGACCAATCGATGTCCATCGTACAATTTCAACTGATATTTCTGTGTGGATATATCAATCCAAAATGTAATCAGATTCGCCCCCATCCCAAATAGTTCTAACTGCTGTATACTATGAGGGAGTAATGACGATGACTACATCCTGTTATAGTTTCACGACCGATATTTCAAAATACATATTTCACCCGATTAATCTTCCTCAAATCGGGCATAGTAAGGTGAACCAAAATTTCAATGAGCGAGGAGATGTTGTTCTTGATGAACAAAATGGCCATGGCAGCACTTGGACTCGGCGCGGCGTACCTCATGCGAAATAAAAATGCTAGGGACAAACTTATGAAACAGGTTGAATCGCTCACGGGTTCATTTACCGCGAAAAACGCATCACAGAACAATTCGTAAAACGACCGAAAAGTCGGTATCCTGCATAGAGGGTACCGACTTTTTGGTTGTTTACCCATACGCCTTTAATTGGCCACGGTATTCCGCCGCTCTGCATACAGCACGATATAGATACTGGCTTCATACAGCAGTGCCATCGGAATGAGTACGATCAGCTGACTCACAAAATCCGGCGGCGTGATCAACGCTGAAATAATGGCAATCGCAAGATACGACCATTTTCGCACCTTGCGCATGGATTCTGCAGTGAGCAAACCGATTGTCGCTAAGAACAACGTGACAATCGGCAACTCGAACAAGATCCCAATCGGCATCGTCGTCATCAGCAAGAAACGAACGTATTCCTGTGCCGACACCATCACATTGAAGTTGACAGCGCCCAGCGAAATAAGAAAATGATAACTAAGCGGATTGACGACAAAATAGCCAAAGGCGACACCAACGAGAAAAAGCAACAACATCACAGGTGAATAAAGACTGAGAAATTTGCTTTCCCGTTCATTCAATCCCGGTTTGACAAATTGCCAAAGATAATGACAAAGAAACGGCAATGAAAGCCCTAAGGCAAGCGCCATGGAAATCGACATATAAAACTTCACAACTTCCAATGGCCCAAGAATGACGAGCTCATGGCCCCGGGTAATGTACGGAAACCAAAAATTAATGGTCGAGAAAACGACGATGAAGAAGAGCAGGAAAGCAGCCGCACCTTTTACGAGCTGCTTTCGTAGATCTGTAAGATGTTCGACAATTGTCGGATTCGTCTCCAACTCCTGTTCCTGCTCTTTTGGTTCTTCTTGTGTCTCCAACGCTATGTTGGTACTTTCCACAGCTTCAATCTCCGCTTCAACTGCCTTTTCCACCGTCTCGGCTTTATCAAGCGGACTTATGATTTTGCGATTCTGATCTCCATATGGATCCATCCTATCACCTGCTTATAGTTGGTCCGTTTTCTTCGTTTCCTTAGCGGCCGGTTGTTCTTCTTCGTCCAAAATATCCCGTGCCGATTTCTTGAATTCCGCAAGGGTCTTCCCGACCGCAGAACCGACTTCTGGCAATTTTCTCGGTCCGAACAGGATCAGGACAATGACAAGGATGATGATTAAACCAGGGACACCAATACTTGCTAAGCTCATCAGACAAACCTCCTCTCCAAATCATACAAGCGATCCACCGTTTTTACTGTATTTTAAGATTCCTTCCGAAGCGCGATACGCAAGCGCACCGATCGTACCTGTTGGATTATAGCCACCATTATGTGTAAAATTCCCAGCGCCTATGACAAACAGATTTTCCGCATCCCAATGCTGTAATTGTGTGTTGACAACACTGTTATCCGGACTCGTTCCCATAATGGTCCCACCGGTATTATGTGTCGTCTGATAAGGGACTATGTCATAATTCGTCAGCGGGTTTCCGGGCACGGCTGTTTTTGCACCCATTTCCTGTATGATTTCAACACATTTTTCAGTAAGATATTTGTGCAAGTTTCGGTCCTGTTCCGTAAAATTGTACGTTAAACGCAGTAGCGGAACTCCGTATGCATCTTTGTAAACAGGGTCCAGTGACAGGAAGTTCTCCTTATGTGGCATCGACGCCCCTTGGCCGCTTACACTGAGTGTGCGCGTAAAATTATAAATCGACGCCTTCTTGAATTCTGGTCCCCATGCAGGCGTATCAGGCGGTAGCGGATTAAACGCGATCGGTCTCACTCCGGGTTGTGTAAGAGAGAGGCTTGCCCCGTGAATGAAATCCAGATCACTATGATCGAAATTATCCCCATTAAAATCATCAATCGTCATTCCCAATGCGCCGGCGCCCATAAAGGTATTCATTTTTTCCTCAAAGAAACCTGTCGCTCCAGGAAGGATCTGGTAGCAATAGTTTTTGCCAAGTGTTCCTTTTCCGGTATCCGGATCATACACTTTACCGATTCCCGACACCATCAGCAGTTTCGCATTATTCATGACATAACTTGTAAGAACGACCACTTCAGCCGGCTGGATAAATTCCTCGCCCGTCTGTGTGTCAATATACTTCACGCCTGTCACTTTATCGCCTTTTTTCAACACTTCGACAACATTCGCATGGAAACGGACGTCGTAGTTTCCTGTTTTCCTTGCCGTCGGGATCACTGTGATTTCAGGAGATGTCTTCGCTCCATATTCGCAGCCAAAACGATCGCAAAAACCACAATATTGACATGGAGCAATCGACTCACCGTCAGGGTTAGTGTACGCTTCGGATAGATTGGCGGACGGCAACATGAAAGGAGAATAACCAAGATTGCTCGTTGCAGTCTCAAACTTTTTTAAGATGGGTGTCTTTTTCATCGGGGGCGTTGGAAAATCAGACGAACGTTTCCCCCAAAAAGGATTGGTATCCTCCCCTGATATGCCGGCGGTTTTTTCGAACTTATCGAAATAAGGTTCCAGCTCGTCATATGTAACTCCCCAATCTTGAAGCAAATAGTCACTTGAGAGCTTGTCTTTTCCATACTTTTGATCTGTCATCGTCTTAATTTCAAAATCATATGGAAGGAAACGCCAGTTATGACCATTCCAATGTGTTCCCGCACCACCGAGGCCTTCTCCTAGAAGAAAAGATCCCATCTGTCGCATTGGAAGCGCACGCATTTTTCGATCATTCCGAAAAGTAATGGTCTCTTTCGAGAGATCCTGCATGAGATCATAGCGAATCCCATATCTGAATTCGTCATGAATCATTAAATAATCTGCGGTACCACGCTCTTTCCCCCGCTCAAGCCCCAACACTTTCATACCGGCTTTCGCACATTCGGCACCGATGATTCCACCCATCCATCCAACTCCGACTGTCACAACATCTACCTTATCTAACGTAGTTGCCATTGTTCTTTCCCCCTTTAATGTTCCATATTGCTCAGCGAAACTGGATCGTATTTCATGAATTCCTCTTTTTCAATATGAGCCAAATAGGTCATCTGGTTCCCCGGGAACTCCTTCATGCGCCAAGCATCCATATTGATATTGCCGTTATAAATTGGATCCGCATAGGCGCCTTCTAACGTCGCTTGTCGAAGAAGCTTAAAGAAGAATTCCGACGACGCACCTTTCATCTCTACTTCATTTTTTTGGAATGCCGTCAAGATTTCATCCATCTGGGCGCCTTCCAAGTCAACGAAATTTTTATCAAAACGGCGTTGCGCTTCCTCATTCATCTTGTGAATCCCTTGCATGAACATTTCAGCGCGGGTCAGTCTGCTTTGATACCCTTGTGTCGATTCACCGGCAAAAAACGGTCCGTGCATATACTCCTTCACGTTGCTCCCGTAATTACCCGCTAGTTGATTGTCAATGAAAAACGGTACGCCCAACCCAATGGCACCAGGTCCGAGATCATCCTCCGGGAAAATCCGCTCGACCGCCTGAGACAGCACATTGAAATCCTCCATCTTTTGAAAGAACATTAGACCACGGTTGATGGCTGCTTCATGTTGTTCGTTAACGCCCGTGGTTCCCTTTGTACCGGCCACTTGTCCTTCCTTGTTCACGTTGTAGCCAACAAGCCCTCCAATGAGCCCCCCACCAACGAGGGCACCTGTAGCGATACCAGTCGTTTTTAGGAAATCTCTTCTTGATAATCCTTTTTTATCATTCGACATCTGTTATCCTCTCCTTCGCATTAACATCCATATAGAGACAGATTCCTACATGAAAGCATGCCATTTTAATATTGATTTCATACCTTTTTAAAGATTTATTAGCAGAGAAAAGAGACTATCCGCTATGGATAGCCTCTCGCAATTGTTTTCTGTATACTTACTGTTCGATTTCTTTCCAATCTCGAAGACGATTTCTTACTTCATCTTCCAATTCATCAATAGAAATCTCATGAGCGTCTTGGGAAGGCTGCATTTGAAACCAATTCACTTCATCATCTTTATAATGCCCTTGATATTCCTTCCCATCCAACATCAACTCAAAATGTAAGGTTTCATATTGTGTATCCTCAAATATTTCTTTTCGCACCTTAAAATCTGTAATCATTTTAACCCCTCCATCATGGATTGTTTGGCAATTCATTTTCCTTACCTCTCTTCCTCATTATTGCAAATATCGCCCTATTTCATGCGTTGAGTTTATGGAAAAATACTTTTCTGTACTAGCCATTCTTTTCATGAAGGAAAGGTGAATATTTGTACGGAAGATGAGTGAGGCACTCCTAAGGATAAGAGCTATCAAATCCAAGTATTGGGATTCGGTCCTCTTCAATTTTCAATTCATGTACCGAAACATCTATTATATACTCATATTTTCCTTGGGGGCGTACAGGTATCTTTTTTTGAACAAACGGATTGTTCGTTACAAGCGTAAGCATCCCTGTTTCCACATTGTAGCTTTCGATTGCAAATCGATAACCTGAAATAAATACGTATGGAATAATTTCATATGCATCCTCCAAATCGGTTACCAAGATCGGTTTGAAAAACATTTCTTGCCTGCCATTCATCACCTGAAATCCCCATTGTCGATCTGATGGATCATTTGATTTTAAATAGTATTGCCGCCTATATGATACAATTTCGAATTCCCGATTATCCCATCGTGCAAATCGCCCCCTTCTTATCATTCCAGCCTCCCCCCTTTTTGTCGGTTTGTATCTAATTATACATAATTTTTAGATAAATGGAACATATGATTTATTGTATTTCCATTAAATTTAAAAATTACTGGACTTTTTCTGCAATAACCATACACTGGCATTTCGACAAAAGGAAAAAGTATCTAATGATCACTATCGAACTGTTATCTAAGCTAAAACTTCCTATTTGAATACGATTATAAATTTCTCGTGTCAATTCGTGGGACTGTATTTTCAATCACTTGTTGCTGATGGTTTTGTCCATCCAATTGTTCTCCACTAAATCCAATCTCCGCCGAACTATCCATCTCTTCTCGCCTACCATTTGAATCGAATTGCTCATCTTCCACAAACAAGGCAACGCCACCATCTTTCACTTCTTCGAAGTAAACTTCGGCTTGTTGCTTGGAGAAACCCATGCGCATCAATATATCCTTCACATGCTCATTCCCATTTCCGCCCTTAAGCACAATCTCCGTTTCCCCTTCTAACATCGCAATCATATCGTCAACACCCGAAACCCCATAAATTTGATTTTCTGCAAAGCCTTGTGATCCAAGTTCAGTAATTTTATAAAGAACCGTGTCAACCGAATGAAAGGTGCCTACATGCTTTTTAGTAGCCAAGTTCATCAGTTCCTCCTTCACATACAATCTTTTTTTACTGTACCCATCCATACAAATTAGAAACAAATCAGCAAAAATGTTTAGCTAAGTCCGAAAAAGTGAACGGTATAGTATAAAGGTGTTAAGGCAATTACACCATTTGAAAGGAGTGTGTGTCCTTGAACAAGAAAAAAGTGTTCACTGAAAGAGATAGAAAAGATGCAGATGGTCCATATATGGATAATCCCGAGAATCTCCGCACAGATAAAGAGAGTATTTACGATATGCATGAAGATATGCAAACGGTCGATCCCATCCCACTTGAAGACTTAAAAATCGAAACCCGTGAAGAAAAGGTCCATCATGATACAAAAAGCAAATCTTCTAGTTCTGAGAAATACCCCGGTTCTTAAAGACGCATCCATTATCGAGAGCCAAACAACGATAAAAAGCTATGCAAGTTCCTCAATGGAGCCTGCATAGCTTTTATCAATATATAGATCATCATGAAAATTGTCGAGAAGTGTCAGCATTTCCCGGGAAATGCTTTTCACTGTCACTTTTTCGACCTAACGGAAAACTCAGGTTCACTTCCGTTCATGCTAACCTCTCCGATCTTAATGACCCAGATAAGCTTTCTGGATGGTATCATCTTGCAATAGTTCCTTTGCATTTCCGCTTGCGACGACCCGTCCTGTTTCCAGAACGTAGCCATAATCTGCGACTTTCAAAGCCTGCCTTGCATTTTGCTCTACAAGTAGGACTGTCGTTCCAGCTTCGCTAATTTCTTTAATGATTTTAAAGATATCCGCCACAATAAGAGGTGCCAGTCCCATGGAAGGTTCATCCAATAACAATAGCTTTGGTCTGGACATGATCACTCGTGCAATGGCCAACATTTGCTGCTGACCGCCAGATAAAGTCCCGCCCAATTGTGATTTCCGTTCTTTCAAAATCGGGAATCGCTTCATCACCTTTTCTAAATCTGCCCCCACTTCGGAGTCATTTCGATGATAAGCGCCCATTTCCAAATTATCCATCACCGTCATGGAAGATAGAATTCCCCGACCTTCCGGTACAAGCGCAAGTCCTTTTCTTAGCAATTGATCCGGCCGCAGTCCCGTCACGTCTTCACCTAAATAATGGATACTTCCCTCTTTCGGCTTTAACAGACCTGCAATCGTATTCATCGTCGTCGTCTTCCCAGCACCGTTGGCACCGAGAATTGTAACGACAGTTCCTTCTTCCACGGCAATATCGACATTTTTTATCGCTTGGATTTTATCATAATACGTACTGACATTTTGTAGTTTAAGCAAGTTCTTCTTCCTCCTCTTCAACTCCGAGGTAGGCTTCAATGACTTCTTTATTGGTCTGAATACTGTCCGGCGTACCTTCTGCTATTTTCTCACCAAAGTTCAAGACGACAAGTCGGCTACATATCCGCATGACCAGTGGCATATCATGCTCGATCAATAACACGGTAATACCTAGCGACTTTATTTTCGTGATCAAATCAAATAAATCGTTCGTCTCTTTTTCATTCATCCCAGCAGCTGGCTCGTCAAGAAGCAATAGTTTTGGATCACTTGCCAATGCCCTTGCAATTTCCAAACGGCGTTGCTGCCCGTAGGATAGATTTTTAGCGATCGTTTGACTATGTTCCAATAAGCCAACAATTTCTAAAATCTCGTCCGCTTTCTCCAGCACTTTCTTCTCTTCCTGTTTTTGATGTTTCGTGCGGAAAACACTTTGCCATACACCTGTTGTCAATCGGCAATGATTGCCGACCATCACGTTTTCACGGACAGTCAAATCCGAAAACAACCGGATATTCTGGAAGGTCCTACAAATACCGAGCTTCGTAATTTCATGCGGTTTCAAACCTGAAAGTGATTTTCCCATAAAAATAATCTCGCCGGAACTTGGAGGGAACATCGCGGTAATCATGTTGAACATCGTTGTTTTCCCAGCACCATTCGGACCGATCAGCCCAATGACTTCCCCTTGTTCAATCGAAAAAGAAACATCTGTCAGCGCCTGGATCCCACCAAAATTCTTACTGATTTTCTTTACTTCCAGTACCATGTTTTCCCTCCTTCTTCTTCGACTTCGAACGTTTGAACCAATTCATGACGTTCATATCAATCAACCCTTGTGGACGGAATGCCATCATAAAGACGATCAACGCACCGTAAATCATGAAACGATATTCACTCACTGCACGCAATACCTCTGGTAAAGTCGACAGGAAAACTGCGCCAAAAATTGGTCCCCAAATGACTTCGCTCCCACCGAATACCGCGAATATCAAAATTTCAACAGCACGATGATAGTCAAAATCTGATGGACTGATATATGCCGTCATATGCGCGTACAACGCTCCGGCAAAACCGGCAAGTAGTGCCCCTTGGCCAAATGCAAGAATCTTATAATATGTAATGTTAATGCCCATCGCTTCTGATGCTTGCTCATCCATTTTAATCGATGCATATGCCCGTCCAATTCTCGAGTTATTTTGACGGATAAAGAACCAAATGACAACAATACTAATAATCAGCAATAATAGAAAAACAGAAAGACTGATGAATTGGTTGTTCCTCAATCCGAATGCAGCCGGCTCAATACCGATACTCTGACTAAAACTTAAAATTTCCCTACCTAAGTGAGGAATTCTTGAGATACCAATTGCACCATTTGTAAGGCCTTCCCAGTTGACGAAGAGTACACGAATAACTTCCCCGAATCCAAGTGTTGCGATGGCAAGATAGACCCCCTGCAACCGCAAAGCCGGAAAACCGATGAGTACGCCGATTAGACCTGTGAAAATGGCAGCAATCAATATCCCTAAAACGAGCGGTACATTATGATTTAATGTAAGAATCGCTGACGTATAAGCGCCAATACTCATAAAACCCGCATGCCCCAACGATAGTTGTCCAGTTGCGAGCGTTATGTAAATACTAACACCTAGAATAATGTTCAATAGAATAAACGATGCAATTTGTAAATAATATGGGTTTATTAGCTCGCTTAACATGTCCTCACCCCCTTGACCCTGATGTTGCTGTACCAAAAATTCCTTGTGGTCGAACAATTAAAATAACGATAATAGCGATAAAAGCAATCGCATCCCGATAGCCCGAATCGCCGTAGGCTACTACGAATGTTTCCGCAAGACCTAAAATCAGTCCGCCAACCATGGCGCCACGAACGTTTCCTAAACCGCCGAGAATAATGATAGCCAACCCTTTCAAACCAAATGAAAGACCCATTTGAGGGTTTACTGAGTTGAAGGCAAGCCCTACTAGAATTCCGGCAATTCCACCCATTGCGGATGCTAGGATGACTGTTTGCGTAATCATCCTTTTTGTATTCACACCAAGTAAACTCGCAACAGACAAATCCTCTGCGCTGGCACGCAACGCTTTTCCCGCTTTGGTCTTAGAAAGCCAAAACATCAACCCTGCCATCAATAAAATGGCAATGACGAAAATCAAGATTTGTACATAATAGATTGTCGTCGTACCGACAGTAAAGCTCATATCCGAAAAACTTGTCCGGAACGGCTTATTTCCTGCTCCAAACAGGTGATGGGCCGCATTCTCAAGAAAAATGGACACCCCGATCGTGCTGATGAGTGGTGCCAAATGCGATACGCCTTCTTTGCCACGCAATGGTCGCAAAGCAAAACGTTCAAGAAAATAACCTAATATCGCAGTCACCACAATAGCGATGATAAATGCAACATATAAGGGGAGCCCTAAACTATTCGTCACCACAACGCCCATAAAAGCACCGAACATGAAAATTTCTCCATGTCCCATATTCACAATATTCAAGACCCCAAAGACAAGCGTATACCCGAGGGCAACAACGACATAGATGCTCCCTAATGTCAAACCGTTTATTAATTGTTCAATTAACAAAATGTCCCCTCCTTCTCCATGTTCAATTCCATCGTCGGAAATCATTATTTCCAGTTATGAGGCCAAAAGATTTAGTCGAATAAATAAGAATACAACCAGGCTGTAACTTTCTACAACCTGATTGCTGATCGATCACTCAAATTCGATGTATTTGTTGCCTTCAATGATTAAGACAGTCGGATCCATTACGATATCGCCTTCTTCATCGAATGACATCATCCCTAGTACACCTTCAAAATCTTTAACTTCTGCAAGTGCATCACGAATCGCATCACGATCATTCGTACCTGCGTTCTTAATCGCTTCAGCGATCAAATACAATCCATCGTACGCTTGTGCAGCGAACTGGTCCGGCTCTACACCATAAGCTTCTTTGTATTTTTCAACAAAACTCTTCACTTTTTCATCATCTTTTTGAGCAAACCAAGGTGTCGCAACGATCAACCCGTTGGATGCATCTCCTGCAATCGTGATCACTTCCGGTGAGTTGAATCCATTTCCTCCAACAAACGGTACATCAATACCCATTTTTCGTGCTTGGTCCAAAATAACCGCACCTTCGTTATACAATGCAGATGCCAGGATTAGATCCGGTTCCAAGCTTTTGATTTTTGTCAACAGTGGTTTATAGTCAGATTGATTAAGTTGGAATGTTTGAGTTGTTACAACTTCCAGATTCTTGTCTTCGGCTACTTGTTTCATCACATCGTAGCCCGCTTTTGTAAATACATCATCATTTCCGTACAAGATCGCAACTTTTTTCACATCATACTTCTCAATCGCCTTTTCTACAGCGGCAGGAATAGCCATCGTCTCAGGGATTGAATTTCTGAAAACATAATCTCCAAGTTGAGGAACCCCTTCAGCTGTATTTGACGTACCAAGAATTGTCACACCGTTCAATTCTGCCTCCGGACCTACAACGAACATTTCCGTACTAAGTGTTGGCCCAATGATTGCATCGACATTATCCGAGTTCATCAGTTTTTGCGCTGCAGTCAAAGCTTCTTCCTGTTTTCCAGCAGAGTCTTCAATTTTTAATTCAATATCGACTTCCCCTGCCGCTTTTAATTCTTCGTTAGCCAATTTAAGACCATTTGTAATGGCTTCGCCATAACTTGCTCCAGATCCCGTCAAGTAGGAAATAACTCCCACCGTCGCTTTTACTGGTCCATCCGAATTCGATTCGTTTGCTTGACCACCTGTGTCTTTCGTATCGTTTCCGCATGCAGCTAAGATGACTAATAAACATACCATCATTGCTGAAAATAGCAGTTTGATATTCTTATTCATGCATTCTCCATCCTTTTCACATAATAGTAAAATAACAATAATTCTAAATATACATCATTTGCGGAGTAATTGAAATAGCCATTGTTACAAAATTGTAAAAATCAATCACTTTTTTTAGAAGATTGCAATAATATGAAAGCGTTTTCTTTCCCTAACAAATAACTAGCCATGAAACTGAACAACTGATTTTCAAAGTCTCCTCCAGAAATCCCAAAAAAATCCTCCCTATTATAATGGGAGGATTGGCTCATTCTTCTATTTCTTCCAGTCTTGGCATGGCCGATAGCGCGCCTTGCTTCGTTGCACAAAGTGCACCAAGCCTGTTCCCGAAGGATACATAGTCTAACCATTTCTCACGGGTCACAGGCAACCCTTTCAACTGGATTTGTCGCAGGATGCCCGCAACAAACGCGTCACCAGCCCCTGTCGTATCAACCGGCTCAACCGGCTCTACACCTACTTGAGTCATCTCGTCATCGATCGATGCAAATGTGCCCTGTTCGCCAGCCGTGATGAGTACAATTGGAACACGATAAAACGCTATCTTTTCCATCCCTTCTTCAAGGGTCGACGTCTGCATCAAAAAGAGCAGCTCTTCTTCCGTCAATTTTAGAAGATCCGCATGTTCAACAAAGGATAAAATCGTCTCGCGACATAATTCTTCACTCTTCCATCGCAGCGGTCGAATATTTGCGTCAACCGAAAAAAAGACTCCCGCTTTTTTCGCAAGTCGCATCGCTTTCTTTGTCGTCTCTAATGCGGTCGGATGAAACATTGTACCGGAACAAATATGAAACACGGTGGCTTGCTGGAATGCTCTTTCATCCAAGTCGGAGGATTCTACTTGGATATCCGGTGTCTCATCGATATACGTATGAAAAATCCGATCATTGTCTTCCGTCAAATGGACGTACACGCCACTGATCCGCTTATTCGGCTCAAGTTTGGCGTAAGATAGATCCACGCCTTCTTTACGCAATTCTTCACGCACAAATTCAGACGTTTCATCATCCCCTGTAACGGTAATAAAAGTCGATGCTGCCCCCAACCTTGATATGCCAGCTGCTACATTGACCGTCGCTCCGCCAAGAAACGTCTTGAATGTCGAATTCGATTGGTCTTCTGCTATATAATCGACGAATGCATCGCCGTAAATCAGGACATGCTTTTTACTTACATCAGTCATCTGTAAACTCCCTACAATTTCATTTTCTATATCTTATCATGGAAGGTTACGACAAGATAGGAGATTGAAGCTTACCAATAATGTGAAATTATACATTATCCACATATCACCTCGGCCCTGCAAGTTTCTTCCTTCCCGTGCTATACTGTTGTACGGGAATAAAGGAGGCACATTTAATGAAACAATGGATCTATCCATTACTAATCGTCATTGCAGCAAGCAGTTACGGTATACTTTCAACTATTATTAAACTGGCGATTCAAGATGGTTTCACTGCGGCAGAGGCAGTGACAAGTCAGTATTTCGTCGGTTTTTTCATAGCGTTGCTAATTTTTATCTTCATCAAACGTCAAATTCCAAAATTTGGTGGAGGTTATATCCTCATCTTAGCGGGTTTATTTACGGCGACAACAGGAACAGTATACGGACAAGCCGTTCAGCATATGCCGGCTTCTCTTGCCGTCGTCATGCTGTTTCAATTCACATGGGTTGGGATGCTCTTCGACTGTATCGCCAATCGTCGATTACCGAAACGAGTTGAGGTCATTTCCCTCATTTTCCTTCTTGGTGGGACTATTTTGGCTGCGGGTATCATCGATGCAGATTTAAGTGGCATTCCATGGCAAGGATGGGCATGGGGAATGGCTTCAGCGATCAGTTTCGCTTCCTTTGTCATGATCAATCAACGTCAAGTGGAGGGGATGGGTACAGAAACACGGTTGCTTTTCACCTCTTTTTTCGCAGCGATCGCCATCTGTTTTTACCAAAACCCGGAAATCGTTTGGAACGGAACATTGTTCGCTGAAGGGCTATGGGTGTACGGTTTGATCCTCGGCTTGTTTGGGATTGTCGTGCCAATTTATCTCTTTTCCATCGCCGTGCCGAAAGTCGGGACAGCAACCGCATCGATTTTAAGTGCGATGGAATTGCCTGTTGCCGTTACAGCTTCGGTGATTCTCTTGAGTGAGAAGCTTACATTCCTTCAAGTGATCGGAATCTTGATCATCTTATTCGGCATGACCTTACCGACCCTTGCCGAGCGTAAATTGAGAAGACGCGCTAGCTAACTTCTCGGACAGCCCATTGTTCCTGCATTGGGCTGTTCTTTTTCTGCTTAATTGTTTTTTGATATAATAAAAACAATAATAGTTAAAAGGAGATTTTCAAATTGAACGTTCATATACGTCCCGCACAACCAACAGATGCGGACAAAGCCGTCCCACTCATTATTGATGCAATTGGGGACATTGCCAATCGGCTAACCGGAGAAACCGAAGAAGAAAAGGTCACAGAAAGGTTGCGTGAGCTGTTCAAGCGAACTGACAACCGGCACTCCTACCTTTATACATATATTGCTGAGATGAACGACAAGATGGCGGGCATCATGGTGCTGTATACAGGGGAAGATGCTCCAATCCTTGATCGGAATTTATCGACTTGGCTGATGGAAAGAGGTATCCACACTCCTAAAATCGATGCGGAGTCGCTACCAGGGGAATTGTATATCGACACCGTTTGTATCGATCCGAGTTTCCGTGGCAAAGGAATCGGAACTCAATTATTCACTTTCACGGAAGAACTCGCCAAGCAAAAAGGTTACGCCAAACTAGCTTTAAATGTCGAAACGCAAAAAGAACCCGCCATCCGGCTCTACAAACGACTCGGTTACGAAATTGTCTCTCCATGGACGATCATCGGCGAACCGTTTCATCATATGGTGAAACATATCTGATTCCATGTAAATAGAAGACCGCCATTCCATTTCTTCGTTTGAAATCGAATAGCGGTCTTCATTCGTTATGGATAGAATTATTTCGTTTCCTGCTCTTTCACGAAAGCAACAAATTTGCCGATCACTTGATCTAAAAATTGTAGCGTCGTTTCATCTGTCAGCATACCGTCTGCGAATTTTTGTCCAGCTGATCCGATGAAGATTTCATTGCCCGCAGGAGGCATAAGTTTCGCGCCAACATTGCTTGTCAACACTTGACGCAAATGCAATTGAGCCCTCACTGTTCCTAACGCCCCTTGTGAAACGCCCATTGGCAAAACAGGCTTGCCAACAAGCGGACGCTCCACTCTCGAAGTCCAATCCAATGCATTTTTTAAAGCCCCCGGAATAGACCAGTTAAATTCAGGCGTACTGATCATCACCGCATCCGCATCCGCTATTTGCTTCTTAAACTGTTTGACTTCTTCAGACGGATTAAGCTCATCATCCTCATTATAATGTGGAAGAATGCCGATATCGGCGATTTCCACTTCAAAGAGATGACTGTATCGCTTGCCGATCGTTTCCACTAACTGCTTATTGAATGATTCTTTCCGCAAGCTTCCAACAAGTGCCACAATCTTCATATGTATCTCTCCTCTATTCCTATTTTTCCAAACCTGTTTCTACTTTACACCAATTCCTCCATTTACATACGTTCCGATGCTTCGCTTTTCCATCTAACAAAAAATTTCACCCCTCCGAAAACTTTTTCCCGTGCTCGAGGGTAAGTATAGTAAGAGCGACAACAGGACGTCGTTCTGAAAGGAGTGAAAACTGAGTGAAAAAAAATGATTGGATACATAACATTCAACAAGGTAACAAAGAAGCCTTTCGTGCTTTTTATGAAGCATATGCAGACTACGCCATCCGGACCGCTTCCGCCATTACACGCAATCGGGAAATGGCGAAAGACGCTGTACAAGAAACATTCATCCGAGTTTATCGGCAAATCGGCAGCTACAACCCAGAACTGCCATTCGATCCTTGGTTTTATCGGATTTTAACAAATGAATGCTTACGGTTACTCAAGAAGGAGTCCCCTCTTTCCAAGTACGAACATCCTGACTTGGAAAATGAGGCTTCGCTAGCCGTGGAATCTTTTGATCATTTATCTGATCTATACGATACGATTCAAGCGCTGGATGACGGACATCGCATCCCGCTCATTTTAAAGTATGTGAAAGGTTTTACGGAAAAGGAAATTGCCGACATTCTCGGATTGAATCACAACACCGTGAAATCACGGTTATTCAAAGGTAGAAAGCGGCTGAAAGAACAGCTAGACCTGATCGATAAGGAGGAAAGATCCCAATGAATGATTTCGACAAACGAGCAAAAGATGAATTGCAAAAAAGAACCGAACAAGATACTCATGGCCTCCAAGATGAAATTTGGATTGCGTTAGAAAAAGAACTTTTCAGCGAAGAAAAACCGAAGAAAGGAGAAGTGAAGAAAATGAAAAAGAAAAAGAAAAATCGTGCGGTACCCATTATCCTGACAGCTGCCGCTGCCCTTGCCATCGTATTCAGCTTAACAACGGACACAGGCATGGCATTCATTAAAGGGATCAAGGATATGTTTGTCCCGGAAAAAGAAATTATTCAAAGCATCGAAGGACAAGACGAAGCAACCGATGTCCATTTAAACGAAGGAACAAATTCCAACTATGTCATCTATGTCGATGAAACACGCTACAAAATGATCAAAGGTGAAGAAGCGGATATCATCACTACGATTGAACCTTTGCCTGAAAGATATCCAGAAGTATCAATGGAAATCAAACAAGTTGCAGACACAAAACCTGAAGACCTTTTGAGCGACATCGAAGCTGAATTTAAGAAAGCCTTCCCTGAATTACGTGCAGTCGAAACCGTGACAGAACCGGTTGAAGGCTATTGGTTACATGGCACAACAGGCAGCGAATGGAACAGCAAAGTCGTCACAGCTTATGTCATTAGCAACGGTAAAGAAGGCAGCTATGTCATTACCGAAAACTACTTCCTCGAAGCTGCGGAAGGACATGGTGCCCGATTCCACCATATGTTGAAAAGCTTTGAAATTGTTGAATGAGCAAATAGTACTAACAAGCTAGACGATAGTCGCGATTATTCTAAATTCGAAAACAACAATGCATAATAATAGAATTGCACGGGTATATATATTTAATAGTCTGTCTCTTTAACAGAATCAAAGAATTGATTATAGAAGGAGGTTCTGAAGAAAATGGATACATTCATACTCATCATCGACATACTCATTGCCTTATTGTATATTGCGATCATCGCGCTCGTTTCGCCGTACATGATGCGATTTCTCCAAAAAAGGAACTGTGATCGGTTTACGCAACTGCTGCCCGTGCTCTCTTTGATCGTCATCACCAGCCTCCTCATCGCAAACGGCTATGGCGGCTTTCAAGAAACAATTTTCTTCAAGTTAACCAGTATCATTTCTTTTATCCTTCTGTTCAGCTTGCTCTGCTTGACGCTGATTGTTAAAAAACAATGGCAAATGACATACAATCAATTATTAACTCGGATTTCTTTTTCCAAGTTTAAACAAATGATTTTTTCAAGGGCTAAGTGAAGAGAAAAGGTATGGCTAATATTCGGCCATGCCTTTTTCAATGCCTATTTTCATTACTCAAAATTTGGAAGTCCCCCTCATAAACGATGTGTTATTGGCGCTTCCCGATGAGTTATTTGCAAATCAAGGCTTTCCACCTATACCGTGGCTCCATCCCGTTTCATGGTAAAATAATTAAAAACCCATTAGGAGCCGTGGTCATGTTAAAAGATCGATTGTATTATGTAGACCCGTACCGTAAATCATTTACAGCATGCGTTATTAAAGCTTCACAAGATGAAAAAGGACAACCCTTTGTCGTATTGGACAATACGGCTTTTTATCCGGAAGGTGGTGGGCAGCCATCGGACAGAGGGACATTGAACAGCGTTCCGGTGCTCAATGTGGAGGAAGTGGATGGCGAAATCCGTCATACATTAGCTGAAAAGATCGATAATGGGGTTCAAGTGGAGGGTGCCATCGATTGGCAACGTCGCTTTAATCATATGCAACAACATGCGGGACAGCATATGTTGACCGCAGCATTTGTCGAGCTGTTCGAATTGCCGACGATTAGCTTTCATCTAGGAAAAGAACTGGTATCCATCGATTTGGATGCGGAAGAAGTATCGCCTGAGCAATTAGAGGCAGCCGAGCAACGGGCAAATGCGATTATATTGGAAAATAGACCCATTGAGACGAAATGGGTGACGGAGGACGAACTCGAACACTATTCCCTTCGCAAAGCGCTCGCCGTGACGGATGAAATCAGGTTGGTCATCATCCCCGACTATGACTACAACGGCTGTGGCGGTACACATCCGAGTTCAACTGGGCAAGTGAATGCCATCAAAATCTTATCGACAGAAAAGCATCGACAGAAAGTACGCGTACATTTCGTCTGTGGTGGACGCGTATTGCAACAATTACATCGAAAAAACGATGAATTGACGAAAGTATCCCGTCTGCTCAGCGCACCTGAAGAAGGTGCGGGTGACGCAGTGGAAAAGTTACTCGCAACAAACTACTCGCTCGAAAAGGCATTAGCAGAGGCAGAGGAAAGGTTATTGGCCTTCGAAGCAAAAGAACTGGCAAACGCACAACAACAAGGCTTCGTAAAAATGATATTTACAGGGCGCACCATCCAACAGTTACAAAGACTTGCTAAACTGCTTGTTGCGGAAAATGAGCAGCTTATCGCCTTGCTCGTTGCAGACAATGAGGATAAATTACAGTTTGTCGCTGCGCGTGGTAACACTGTGACAACTAGCATGAAACAAGTTTCAGCTGCTGCACTTCCCCTTCTTAACGGAAAAGGTGGAGGCAATGACGCATTTGTCCAAGGTGGCGGCGAACGGAACATCTCAGCCGAGGAACTATTGCAAGTGTTGGAAACATCACTTGTAGGATCAAATTGACACGCCATAAGCATTTTGGCAAATGGATGAAACTTTAGGTCAAGTTACCCCGTAAGTAGATGAAAGGATGGTGATTGCATTGAAAAAGTATCTAATCTTTATCTTAAGCTTTATAGCATTGTATTTGCTGATCCAAGTTTCATCAGGACTGATTCTCACAGCATTGTACACACCTGATATCTATTCAGCTGGACAGCTAACCCATCAGGAAGTTGTATTCATGGATCCGACTTATACACCTACATTGTTGATTTTCTTTTCAGCGACAGCAGCTTACTTCCTTTCCCAAAAGTTAGGAAAGCCTTCAAAAGCACAGCAACACTCCTAACAAATTGAAAACTCCAGGAATGGCATCAGCCCATCCTGGAGTTTTTACATCCTTTATTTCACAAATTTCACGTCTTGTAATAGATACGTATTGGCACTATCGACTGCAAATCCTGTAATATTGTTGCTGACGCCTGTCAAATATTCCGGATAATTCAAGAATATCATTGGTGCCTCATCCACTAGAAGCTCCTGTGCTTCTTTGTAGATTTCTTTGCGCTCTTCTAGATCTGTCGCTTGACGGCCACGTTGCAGAAGCTCATCCACCTCTGGCGACCCATAGTTCATCGCATTCGGTGGTGCGCCTGCCATGGATGAATGGAAAAGATTATACAAGCCATTGTCTCCATCTGCCAGTGAATTCCCCCAACTTAGCATATACATATCATGATCACCTGCTCTTAGATTCTGAAGATATGCTCCGAGTTCCATTTGTTGAATATCCACTTCAATTTGTAAATCTTTCAATAGATCTTGCAAGTAAACCGCGATGTCCACACGTTCCGGATTATCATTCGTCCAAAGTGCTATCTTAAATCCATCTTCGTAACCAGCCTCTTTCAGTAACGCTTTTGCCCCTTCTACATCATATTCGATTCCCTTCAAGTCCTCTGCATATCCAAATGAATTTGGTGCAAGGGGACCTTCGGCTGGAATCGCAAAGCCATCATAGATTCCATCAATAATTTCTTGTTTATTGATTAGCATGGAAACCGCCTGACGTACTTTCACATCATCGAACGGCGCCTTTGTCGTATTAAACCCGATATGGGTAAGTGCCGTGGAAGGCGTTTGAATAACGGTTGCGAAATCACTGTTGTTCAATGTTGCCACTTCATTTGGTGAAACTGGATCGATGATGTGTACGAAGCCACGCTCCAAATCTGCTTGGCGAGTGGCACTTTCAGGTACAACTTTAAATGTGACTGTATCGACGTGGACTTTCTCTCCCCAATAGTCATCATTGCGAACGAGTTTAATTTCCGTACCTGGTGTCCAACTTTCAAACTTGAAGTAGCCAGTACCGATCGGGTTTTGAGAAATAACAGAACCCGCATCACGTCCGTTTTTCATTTGCTCGTAATCTTCTGCAATCAATTTCGGGCTCACCATGCGCCCTCCACCGTGGGAAAGATGAGCCAGTATTGGTGAAAACGGATATTCAGTTGTGATCCGGACAGTATAGTCATCTACAACTTCAACGTTGGAGATCATTTCAAATGTATTATATTTCGATGATGCAACTTTGGGATCAAGGATACGGTCCAAGTTCACTTTCACTGCCTCGGCATTGAATGTTTCGCCATCATGGAACTTAACATCTTGGCGCAATTTGAACTCATACGTTGTGTCATCAATTGCTTCCCAAGATTCCGCTAGACTTGGAACAATATTATTATCCGCGTCACGCTCCACTAATGTATTAAAAATATTATGCTGTACATTGCCTGATGGAACGTCATTCGATCCAGCCGGGTCAAGCGTAGTCGCATCCGATTTGACAGCAAGTACAAGATCCCCGCCTTCTGACGTTTCATTGCCCGTTCCGCTTGCTTGTTCAGTTTCACTGCCCCCTGCACATGCAGCAAGAGCCAAAGTTAATAGCAATCCAATGACTAATAGCCAATTTCTTTTGTTAATCACAAGAAGTTCCCCCGTTTCTCTCTAAAACATACTAAATCAATCTGTTTTAAGAAATATACCACGAAAAAGAAAAATGGACAATTACTTTTATGAATTATCTTAAAACTTTTTTCACACAATGTAAATTGATTGTTTAGAAAATTAAAGAATAATTTCTCCAGTAAGGTTATAAAAGGCTAAAGGATTATTATTATTAGATTGACATTCCACACTCAATATTCTAACCTAGTAGACAATATTGATAACGGCTATGAAAAGGACAAAGTAGCATTTTTTACCGGACAGAGACCAAGACATTGCTGAGAGTTTTGGGGTAACTTGCTATTGACTCACCTCTGAGCTGATTTTCTGAACATGTAGTAAGAAAATCCGTCTGATCCGCGTTAAGGGCATTGAATGAGACTTTTTATCAAACGATAAAAAGTGAATTAGGGTGGTACCACGTCAGAAGTTGAACTCCTGTCGTCCCTTGTATATCTATACAAGCGGAACGGCATGGAGTTTTTTTATTTCAATAAATCTTTTGAAGGAGAGAATAAGATGAAAGCAGCAACGATGTCAAAAGGAATTTCATCAAAATCAATGGTCATAGGTGTGAGCTTCTTATTACTCTCTGCCCTTCTCACGTCCGCTAGCCAAGTCTACTACGCAAATCAAGTGCAAGGTGTACATCCATTTTTATTTACAGGGGTGAGCTTTTTCATTACCGCGTTCCTTTTCAATGTGATTGCATTTAAACAACGTCGGCTATCGACTGTTTCTGTAAAATCGTCGATGAGTGATGTCGTGAGATTGAACGGAAGTTCTATTTTAGCGTTTATGGGCTTCTATTATGCATTGAAATTTATTGAACCCGCCATTGTCAGTTCTCTTGAAATGGGAGTTGGACCTTTTTTTGCGATTATTGTTACTGCAATGATTACAAAGGAAAAAATTCGGGCGACGCGGATGCAATGGGCGATTACAGTTGGCACATTCGCGGCTAGTCTATTATTAATGTTAACGGCTCTATTCGGATTTTCTGGCGTGCAGGTGACAAGCGCAACAAATTTTGTCTATGGCATTATTTCCTCTGTTTTATGTGGATTAGGCGCCGTACTCTGTACCATTTACTCCAAGAAATTAAGCAATGCCGGGTGGACAAGTTCTTCTATTTTGGCACACCGTTTTTACGGGATTATCGTTATTTCATTTTTAATGACGTATACGATTTTGCCCTCGTACTTGATGGAAAATATCGATTGGATACTACTTGTAACCATTTTCGGTGTGACCATTCCAATGTTCTTGGTACAGAAGGGCATTCAATACTGTGAGCCATTTATAGTCATGATGTCCATCTGCTTCATACCTGTTTTTACATTTGCTTTTCAACTATTCGATCCGCGTATTGAGTGGTCTACCCTTTCATTCATTGGTATTTTAACGCTATTTATATTGGGGGTTGCAAGTATTTTTTCAGAGAGTAACTAGTCCCATTCCATTTGACAATTCATTGGAAGACCTGTATGGTGGGTATGCAATTGATAATTGAAGTAGGAATTCCTCGTTAGGTGAGGCTCCTATATGGAGATACGCTACTGCCCAGAAATGTCGAAAGACACCAATGGGTCAACAGGAACCATCGACTTAAGGTGGTTTTTAATGTAGCTGGATGCTATTCATCCTATGCCATATAGTGCTAAAGCTCTACGAAGAGGGTTTATTCGCTGATAGCGTTTTCTATTGAACACCCTTCTTTGTGGAGAGGTGTTTTTTTATTTGTCTATACTTCAACGATCAGATTCATTTCACGAAAGGAGGTGAGGGGGATGTGTAGTCCGACGAGTTCAGAACCCCCTAGTTGGTTAAGGTCCCTAACAAAACAAATTACTAAGAGAACGTTCACTTCCCCTCACCTCGTGAAGAAGTGGACGTGCTAAGGAGGTCCACATCATGAACAACATGACTAACGGCGTTTTCAAACATGAAACGACCGGAACACTTATGAAGAAAGGGTTTATCGCCCTTCAAGATACGTATACAGCCAAGGAAGCCATTTCCCATCTCCGGAAAAATGTACAAGGAAAAACGAATATTCACTACTTGTATATTCTAAATTCAGACAGCCAGCTAATAGGTGTTTTGTCCATCCGTGAGTTACTTGGCGCTTTAGATGATGAATGGATTACGGACATTATGAAAACAGACGTACTTTCGTTTCCAACCGATCTCGATCAGGAGGAAGCAGCAAAAGTTTTCCGTGACAGAGACCTCGTGTCGATTCCTGTCGTGAATCATGCAAATCAACTGATTGGTGTCATTCACGTCGAGGAGATTTTAGATGTTATCCAGCGTGAAGCCGATGAAGACATCGAAAAGCTTTCTGCATCAGGGAAAGAAATCGATTTTCGGACGAGTCCTTTCGTTGCTGCTTGGAGAAGATTGCCGTGGCTTATTTTGTTACTTTTCATCGGCCTCATTTCGGGTGGAATTATTGAGAAATTTGAAGCTACATTGGAGGCGGTTGTTGCGCTGGCCTTTTTCATGCCGATGATCGCCGGAATGACTGGCAATACGGGAACTCAATCGCTTGCAGTTGTCGTCCGTGGGCTTGTTTCGGAGGATCTTACTATTAAAAAGTCTATGAAGCTATTATTCCGCGAGTTGATTGTCGGAATCATTATAGGGATAACATGCGCGATTGTCATCGCAGTGATTGCCTTTGTATGGCGAGGTGATTTGATACTGGGTCTCGTTGTCGGTTCATCGCTTCTTGCCACGCTTATTATCGGGACACTGGCGGGAACGGTCATTCCGCTTCTCCTCTATAAATTCAAAGTGGATCCAGCTGTGGCATCAGGTCCGCTCATTACAACCATTAACGATATATTGTCTTTACTGATTTATTTTGGCATTGCGACCATGTTTATTTCAAAGTTAATATGAGTCGATTCAAAGTATACGAAAAAGCCTCTTCCGATTTTTCCGAAGGCCTCGTAAAATATTGCCAACTCAAAGTAGACTTTTTTCATTTTGACAGTATATCGTATAGGTTATAGTCTTAGGTGAAAATAAAGCGTAATACTTACAGCTTGCCCAATTGGCGAAGGTGAGGGATTTGGATGCATGAAATTCTATACATTGAAGACGATGTAGAAATTGGCAACATTGTTAAAGAAGACTTAGAGCAACGCGGTTATAGGGTTCATTGGATTACCTCGGGAGAAAAAGCGCTAGACGTACTTGGAAATGCAGACTTGGTCATTTTAGACGTAATGCTTCCAGGGCTTGACGGTTTTACGGTGGGACAGCGGCTGAAAAAAAGTTATCCTGCTATACCGATTCTAATGTTATCTGCTCGGACATCCGTCGATGATAAGTTGCAAGGATTACAGTTCGCTGATGATTATGTGACAAAGCCGTTTCATCCCGACGAGCTTGCCGCAAGAATTGAAGTGCTATTTAGAAGAAATCAACAGGACTTTTCTGAAGAAATTCACCTAGGTCATTTAAAGGTGAACATGTCAGCAAATCGTATTATCAGGAACAATGGGGAAGAAATCATGTTGACAGCCAAACAGCACCAGATTTTTATGTACCTGTTGAAACATCCGAATCAGATTTTGACAAAAGAACAGCTTTATGAGGCAATATGGAACGAACCTTACCTGGAAGGCGATAAAACATTGATGGTGCACATTCGCCACTTACGAGAAAAGATTGAAGAAGAACCAAGTTCGCCCAAAATCATCGAAACGATTCGGGGACTTGGCTATCGGGTGAAACAGTGAAAAAACTAAGAAACTCTTTGCTGGCCCAGTATTTGTTAATCATTCTTGTGGCAACGATGATACTCCCCCTTTCCCTGCCTATTGTATCGATTATTTTTTACAATAGCCTGGAAAAAGCTGATGACCCAGTTCGCTACTATAATGGAACGGATTTAGAGAAAATGTGGATCGAAACAGCAAAAGGATTATCAGGTGCTTCAGAAGCAGAAATCCATCAGAAGTTATTGAAAATGAAAAATATCTACCAGGAAGCGTCTATGTATTGGGTAGATGATTCGGGGCAGACAAAAGACAAATTTCCAAGTTCATTAGCAGTCCCTGATACGTGGAGTGCATCTGATGCGATTGAGTTTATGAAAAAAAATCGAGGATATACAGTTGACCCCTTTACCGTCGTCGCGTTCATAGGGGATAAACAGCAGGAAGGTTTTATGGTGCTGCAAGTCCCTCGTCCAGACATGGTAAGCCCTAGTGATAAACTGCGTGCCAAATACAATTACCTTTTTCCAATCGCCCTGTTATCGATCTTTGCCCTCTTCATTATCATTTCAATGCTCTTTTTTTATCGCATCCGAAAGAGACTGCTCCATCTACAAAAGGTGATGGCCACCCCTGAAGCAACCGGTATTCCAGCGATGATCGAAGTGACAAAGGATGATGAAATCGGACGCCTAGTACAATCATTCAATCGGATGGTTCAGGAACTAGAAACGAGTCGACATCGTGAGATTGAGGAGGAAGAACTTAGAAAAGAGCTCATCGCGAATTTATCGCATGATTTACGCACACCTCTGACGACGATACGTGGTCACGCCTATCGTTTAAAGAAAGAGTCATTGAGTACAACAGGTCAGAAATCATTGGACTTCATCGATGAAAAAGTGAATTATATGGGCGAACTAATTGAGAACTTACTTTCCTATACATTGTTGACGACTGGAAAATATCCTTATTATCCAGAGAAAGTGGATGTCGTTCGATTGATCCGGAATTCCTTTTCGTCTTGGTATCCCGTATTTGAGAATCACCAATTTACGATTGAAGTGGATATTCCCGAGCGGCAGTTGCTGTGGGAAGTCGATCCTCAGTGGATGCATCGTGTGTTAGATAACCTGTTTCAAAATATTGATCGACATGCCAAAAGTGGACAGTTTGTCGCAGTTCGAGTTGAGGATGAAGCAATTATTATTGAAGACCATGGCCCTGGTATGAAAGGAAAGTCAAACCAGACAGGAATTGGAATCGGCCTCTCGATCATTTCCCTCATGCTAAAGGAAATGAAGCTGGATTGGGCTATTGAAACGAGTGTGCGCGGTACCATTATGACGATTAAACAAATTTAGCTAGATATTAGCTTGTACTACTTCCGCATTGTCAGGAAGCAGTACAAGCTTTTATCAATTCCTATGCCTTAATCGCTATATAAATATCTACTTGTGCATTTTGTGGATCTAGGCATCTTTCATCATATACCTCAAAATCCCCCGTATAAGTGCACTCCACTTCCTCTTGTTCAAACCAACGCCAAATGTCATGTCATAGTTCGAAAATAAAATGGTTTTTTCTTTGGAATTTAACTAAAATGAATCATTATAATTGTCTGCTATCCGTAGATAGTTATTTTTTAAAACCCGGTGTTTCACAAATTAATTTTACACTTAATTACATTTCACCAAGAGAGGCAAACAAATGGTGATTTGCGCAATGACAGGAATGTCGAATCATCTAAGAAAGTTAAAATTATTAGACAGACTCACGTACAGTGATGTGAGAGCTCGGAAGTAAATCGCTCCCTCCTACTCGATTAACTGCCCACTGTGCGGGGAGTACCTTTCTGAGGGAATATCTTTGTATTTATGATCCATTTATAATCTTCATAATAAAACCTTGATTATTGTCTCCTTTTATAAAAAAGTTAAATCCATAATGAGACCCTATCCCCAATATTAGTGTCCAAGAAAACAAACTTATGGACATTAAGTATAATGTTTTTTGCTTACTAGCGCCAAAAACAATGGATAATAAGGCCGATAAATGGCTCCCTACAATTATTGGTCCTATAAATAATAACCCAGGAAGACCAAAGTTATTCCATATTAATCTTGCTCTGCTATAACGTTTGGATTCATGATTTTTTGGATTCTTATTCTTCAACAACCACTTCCTGAAATTATCAGCAAACTTTATAAGTAAAATTATAGTTAGCAAATTCCCGAAAAAAGAAAGAAACATTACTGGAATTGTAGGAAGGCCACCCACTATCGCAATTGGTATAATAGCGATTATTTCAAAAAAAGGAATCGCGGCCAAAATAAAAATCACCGTATATGTCCAGAACAATTTACTTCCTCCCTTTGTATTGAATAATATTTTAATTATCTTTTTGATAAATTTCCATAGCCTCTTTTAGAAACTCTTGCTCCTTTTCTGTAAATGGATTAGGGAATGAAAAAGGTTCTGAGGATGGTAGCTTTTCTGCAATCAAGTCCAAATTCCCTTTTGTGGTTTCATTCATAAGTAGTATTAGCGATTCAATTGTTCCTTGTGTTTCCTTAGAAGACGGTATAGCTCCAGTAAATGTTAAATGTTTGATTTCTGATAAAGTTTTAGTCCATTTTTTATCTAATTCAATTTCTTTCGGCTTATTCATGTTTAATAGATCATCTGCTATATCTTTAGAAAAGTGATCTTTAAACCATTTTTGTGTATCTTCTTCAAACATTAATTTTTGAAGCATAGTACAAAATATATTGATGTTGATGATCTCCTCGTCCTCTATTGTTTCAATGAGATGGTTTAAGTCAGATAAAATATTAATTATTTCAAGATTTTTCGCTTCAAACAGCTGCTTTTGATAGTTTAAAGACTTCAATACTGTTGCACCCTTAATAGAGCTTTTTTGTAGCATGTTTTTAATATCTTTTAGGGAAAGACCGAGAAACTGCAAGGATTTAATTTTTTGTAGAGTAGATAAGTCCTCTCGTGAATATAGTCTATGTCCCCCCTCTGTATAGTCACTTGGTTTAAGTAAGTCTATACTGTCATAATATCGAAGGGTTCTAATGCTAACGCCAGACTTTTGCATAAACTCTCCAATAGTAAATATTTCTTTTTCTGACATTTGTCCTCACCTCTTATTTTATTAATATTTATAGATCCATCTTTTAGACTTTAAAATAACGAATAACAGGGTAAGAAAATTTTTTTCCCTTTAAAGTATAAACTACTGCAATTAAAATCAATATTGTTTCAAGGATAATAAGTCCATAAGAAAAAGCAGACACCACGCTCCATTTCAGGGATACTAAATTTAAAATTAAAAATATTGGAAAAAAAGTAAAGTGGAGATTCATTCCCTCTTTTGCATGCTCTGCAAAATATTTGTTTCTGTTTTTTGTCCCTAAATATACTAGTACAGGTAAAACAAAAGTAAACACTAACGAAAATAGGTGCATTAAGCTTGCAACTCCCCTATTTAACAAACTCTCCCTTTTCAAAGCATCGACCTCCAATAGTATAAATAATATTTTGTTGTTGCTTTTTTAATTGAGTTACATAACTAAATTTATTATAAAAGATGACGTAACGGGAGATTCAAGTACAAACTTTAATTTAATAGATACAACCATTTAGCGGGAACTCAATGAATTTTAGTAGATGATCACAGTCAATGAAACGTCCCTCTCCTGTCATGTTTATTGCCACCGAATGACAACAAATGTACCAAGGAACGTTTCCCATCATGCATCTTTAAGTAATAGACCCCAACGCTCGCGGGAAACATAGATATACATTGACTGGAATGGCAAATCCACTCAACTTTACACTGAGAGGCTATAAATGCCCGTAGAGGTTTGTTATCCAGCAAGCAATAAGGTGTCATTGGGTGGAAAACTCCTCGTTCAATGGTAAAAGATGTCAGTAGTGAGAATATCGCGAGGTCGTAATTCCTTGGAGAGTTTTAGAGGCTTGAACTTTACGACAGGTTCCATTGCCGCAAATCCGTTGATAGAGGGAAGAGACATCAAATGAGCGAATTCCGTGCATTCAAGGATAACCTAGAGCAAATAGGAGTAGGAAACGAATCTAGTATGGGTTTGGCGACCCCGGATTCCCCTACTCCAATACCGACCGTTGAAAATCGATCGTTAGCTATATACGCTACACTTGAGGACCTTCAACTTACATAGTTCTTATCTTGGGAAGAAAAATCCAGTTGATAATAGTGTCCTTTTTTACTTAACAATTCCGAATGTGTGCCTATTTCTACAATTCCCCCTCGATCTAGCACAATAATCTTGTCTGCATTTTTTACAGTATTTAATCGATGTGTTATCACAATACGTGTACATCTTAGTTCGGAGAGAATCTGGTCAATTTCTTTTTCAACAATTGCATCTAATGAACTTGTTGCTTCGTCCAATAATAAAATGGAAGGTTGGTTAATAAGCGCTCGAGCTAGTGCAATTCTTTGCTTTTGCCCACCAGAAAAATTTGTGCCAAATTCGGATATAATAGTATTATATCCCAATGGTAATGAGATAATATCCTGATGAATTTTTGCTAATTTTGCAGCCTGTACTACAGTTTCAAGATTAGCATCAGGATAATAAATTGTAATGTTGTCAAAAATAGACCGGTTGAACATATGAATATCTTGAGGAACAATGCCAATTTTTTTTCTTAATGAAGCCCTGTCGAGCATGGTCAACGGTAAATCATCAAAATAAATCTCCCCATTAGTGGGTTCATATAACCCAATTAATAAGTTTGCTAATGTACTTTTTCCGGACCCGGATTTTCCCACTATTGCTATTTTTTCACCTTGCTTAATATTGAGATTGATATTTTTTAATATAGAACTTTCATTATTATTGTTGTAACTGAAATTCAGATTTTTAACCGTTATGTTGCCTTCAAGTTCTTTTACTTTTACTTCACCATCTTTTTCTCTTGGCCTGTCTAAAATATCCACCATTCTCTCTAGATAGGCTGTAATTTTAACAAATTCACTCGATGCAGTCGCAAGTGAGGAAAGTAATGTAAAATAAGTTATTGTTAAAGTATAAAAGGCAATCATGCCACCTAGCGAAATATTGTTGCTTAGTACCTGAAGTGTCCCTAGAGCGAGTACTGCAAAAGGAACTATGATCTGAATGGAAAACATAAGAACTTCTAAATTCGTTGCATAAAAATCTTTCTTCTTAGTCGCAGATAACTGCTCTTTATAATAGTCTTCCCAAGTATTCAGCATTTTTTTTTCCATACCGGCCATTTTAACGCCTAAAATACCATATAGCATCTCACTTTGATGCCATTGTACGATTGTGCGTTTTGAAAGTTCTTCTTTAGATAACCTTTGTAGCTTTTTCGCAGCTATAAACAGAGTGTAAAAATAAGCAATTCCGACTGTAAATATCATTAGTGTTAAGGATGGAGATTGCAGATATAAGTAAACCGTAAATATAATCAACAAAGAAATATCAAGAAAACCACTTAAAGCCTGGTTAGATAAGATTTGACGTATCATCATATTACTATTTGCCCGAAACATTAAGTCACCAAATGACCGAAGTTGAAAAAATGAATAGGGCATATGCAATAAATGTTGAAAGAAACGTGACATTAGTATCCAATCCAAATTATTCCGTAGTACAACAAGCAGTCGTGATCTTAATAGGGTAAATATTATTTGAAAAAGAACAACAATAGATATACCAATTACTAGAGTTTTTACCAGTTCAAACCTTTTTGGTAGAATAATAGAGTCTATTACAAAGTTAGTGACTATTGGTGTCATTAACATCAGTACTTGCAGCAATAAGGACCATGAAATCAAGGAAAATAGAAGCTTTTTTTCATTTATAAGAATATCTAAGTATGGCTTCCATAAGTTCTTTGCTTTCTTTTTTTCAAAAGAGTCACCAGGCTTAATACACATGATGTAACCTGAGAATAATTGATTGAACTCTTCGCTCGATACTGTCATTCTTCCGTTAATAGGATCAGTTATAATATAACTATTTTTTTTGATTTCTTCCAAAACAACGAAATGGTGTCCTTTCCAGTGTAATATAGCAGGGAGCTCATAATTTTCTAACTCCTCGCTAGTACCTTTGTAGACTTTACTGTCCATACCTATTGCATGAGCAATGTTTAATAATTGATGCAATGACAGGCCATCCCTATTACTTTGCGCCAATTCTTGTATGTCTAAGACGGTCAAATATCTTCCATAATATCTAGAAATCATGGCTAAGCAACATAATCCGCATTCCGATTGCTCTTGCTGCTCCACAAAGGGCACAGATCGACGTTTAAGCATAATTACCCCCTGAAATAACTCTAAAGTTAAGCTTTATGATGTAAAAAACGTTAATTTGTTTTGGAGGACCGTGCTAAGAAAAAGTTTAATCAATCCCTTAAACTTTTATATTATCTGATCAAATAATTGTTTATTCTAATAGTAAAACATTTGGTATATATTGTTCCATTGCTAGTAAAGCTAGTCCTGTTCCTGACAGTCCCATCATAAGGTTTGGAGATTCTATACCTCCAGGAAAACCGCTACGAATAGGCTTGTTATTCATACCATTTAAAATGGACGACTTAATATTTTGTATTTCATCAGAAAAGGAACTGATTTTTTCTGTACATTTTGAAAGCGCCCAATAGGTTCCTAAATCGCCATGACACAAGCTATGGTTATCTGAAGTGAAATTAGACAATGTTGATTCGAATGCATTATGAACCATACTTTTTTGTTCCGAACTTAATATTTTCCACATTTGGGTATATGCAAGGATTACTCCTGAAGATCCGTGACACCAACCAAATTGACTATGAGATTTCTTGCCTTCCCGCAAATCTTCCCACAATCTTTCATCACTTTTGAAAAGTGAGTCTTGATAAACTAAAGCTTGCTTACATACATTTAAATAGATAACCTCTTGAGTAACCTGATACAAATGGTATAAAGATAGTGCTATACCAGCAGCACCATGCGAAAATCCACCTAATGGGACGGATGAAGTGACAGATCTCCAACCAACACCCTTTCCTACTGAAATTGCATTCTTAATAAGGTGATCACCGAGTTTCCTTGCAATATTCAATACTTTTTCAGACCCAGTTAATTCATAGTATTTTAAAAGTACCATGATTACTCCTGCTGATCCGCCGATTATATCGTATATTTGGTCATGCTCAATAAGCTCCTCGATATTCTCTAATAAAACATTGCAGTATTTCAAAAGTTCATCGTCATTCCAAAGTTCATATAGCGAAGTCAATCCATAGAGTATAGAAGCACTACCATAATAAGCGGATATTGTTAATTTATTTTCCGGATGATCTATATATTGGATTACTGATTTTAACGCTGCCTGTGAAAGTTCTTTATATTCGTTTCTTGTTGTTTGATCTTCCAGGTACGCATAAAAAATAGACAATCCCATTAATCCGTCATAAAGTCCAACAGGCAATGGAGAAAGGCTCATAGAGCTTTCCATATTCATGCCAACCCCAATCCAGGTAACATCTTCTTTACTCTCCCCCCAAACAGCTTGTGACGATAAATATTTACCAATTTCTTCAGCCAATTGGTTGGGATTCTCTTCTTTGTCTAAACTAATAGTTTGTAAATTCTTTTGGTGATGGCTCTCCTCTTTATCTAGTGTCAATATTGACTGATGAATCCAGTTAGATTGACGGATCATATCTTCTTGGCTTAATGAATTAATTTTGTGGAATACTAACTCCTGACCGCTTTTTTCTAGGAATCCGTGAATTTCTTGGTTATTGCTATCCCATATAATTGTACTATTTGGTTTGGTGTAGAAATAAGGAATGTCCCCTTGGAGTAAATCGTTTATTTCAGAAGGTATAATCTTTAAATGATTATTGGATATTCGTCCATAATTCCACATAAGATCAATGAGTCGCTGTTGGTCCAACCCATTTTGTAAATAATCCGTATGTTTTCCCATTTGAATAAACCTAGCGTATAGCTCTGTATTCCTAACAATAAAACGAGTAGTCGTATTTAGAAAAGGAGCTAAAATACCATCCTTCCCCAAGACATCCTCTTTATTGTCCATTAATATGGAATACATGGATTCAAATCCTTCCAAAACGCTTGATACATATCCCACTGGATTTACAGCTTCACCTTTATATTTTGGTCGATTTGCCCTCGATTCAATATGAGTTTGAGTTCTCTCAATTTTCATATTGGAGGTGTTGTCGTTTTTCAGGTATTCAATATTGCTAATGACTTGACCTTCTTCCCCGCCTATTCCACTAACTTCCAGAGGCGAATCCTTTGCCGTTTTGTGGTGAATAGGCAAAAGACCTGTCCCTAATACAGATGTCATAAGGAGTTTCATCGCTTGGTGTTGTGCTGTAGACTGTTCGCTCATTGGCTGGAGAGGATGAAAGATGGACTCTAAATCAATTAAATAAGGATGTTGCCCTTGGGCAATTAAATTTTCAAAATGAAAGTCTATCGCATTTAGTGAATATAGGATAGATATATAACCACCCAATCGATAATAGAAATTCTCAACATCTTCTTTCGTATCACATTCTGTATAAGATATACATTCTTGCCATCCATAGTGATCTTTATCAATCATCTTCAAAGTAGAAAACTTTAATTTGAAACCCATTCTGTTACACCATTTGAGTAACTCTTGAAACTGTGAATCTACCGACAAAGATCGTGGCTTATAAACTAACTTATGAAGGTTATCAAAGGTTAAAATAGTCACTGTTTGACCGCCATTATGAGTATCACCAGCATCAACTTGTATATCAACTAAGGAAGAAGTTATTGGAATAAGGGTTTCTTGAATTTCTGAGATATCATTAATAAAGCGATTTATGACTTTAAAGTGATGGTTCAAACTTTTATCGGTTAACTCGACTAAGCGTCTAGCCAGAACCGGATACTCGCTTAAAAAATGTAGAACTTGTTGGGTAGAACTTAATGAATTATGGATAAAGGAAATAAACTTCTCCTCAGGGTTATCTCCTTCTAACTCGTTTCGAAGATTAGCGATATTCATTTCCAATACAACCGGCTTTATAGTAAATGACACTATTTTTTCTTCTATATTTTTAAGAATTGAATTTTTTAAGGCTCTTATATCTATAACATTTTTTCTTTCAACCGATATTGAACTAAAGTATGTATCACATTGAATCGAAGCATAAGAAATTATGGGTTCAATAACACACTGAAATGCAGTTTTATCTTTGATATCAAAATTTCTCTGTTCCGAAAATATTTCTTTGAATTTTTGCATCCATGGCATACTGATTACATCTGGTATATCACCGCGATTCTTCAGAGCGAGTAAGGAGTTAAATTCGCCTTTTGTATATCCATCATAAGTTAGCTTGAATTTTAAGACCTCTTCATTTGTCCCTGTTTTCTTCATCCAATTTTGGACCTCTGTAAATCTATTGTCGTCACTTATAATTTTATTAATCTCTTTCAAATAAGCAGATCGATTAAATACTTTCCAAATATCCGATTTTATGATTTCCATAGCTTTCCCTCCTCGATTATATTAAGTGTAAAACGAGTGAAGATTATAGTCTTCACCCGTTTAATACACTTTATTTCGGGTATATTAAAAACAAGTTTTACTTACAAGCCAAAAATGTTATCGCAATTACGCAAGGAAGAGTCGTTTGTGGAGTGATATCACTTCCACCAACTGTTGCCATTAACTCTTGCTCTGAAACTTCACCTGCCGGACTTACTACCGAACCTTTTGTTCTGAAGTCCGGATTTTTCCAGGCCATAATCGTGTTTTCAATTTGTGTCATTTTTTTATTCCTCCAATCTCTCAATTTTGAGGTTACTAAAAATTTTACTTACAAGCCAAAAATGTTATTGCAATTACACATGGAAGAGTTGTTTGTGGAGTAATATCACTTCCACCAACCGTTGCCATTAACTCTTGCTCTGAAACTTCACCTGCTGGAATTGCTACCGAATCTTTTGTTCTGAAGTCCGGATTTTTCCAAGCTATAATCGTGTTTTCAATTTGTGTCATTTTTTATTCCTCCAATCACTCAATTTTGAAATTACCGAAAATTTTACTTACAAGCTAACAATGTTAGTACAACTACACAAGGAAGAGTCGTTTGTGGAGTGATATCACTTCCACCAACCGTTGCCATTAACTCTTGCTCTGAAACTTCACCTGCTGGACTTGCTACCGAATCTTTTGTTCTGAAGTCCGGATTTTTCCAAGCCATAATCGTGTTTTCAATTTGTGTCATTTTTTATTCCTCCAATCATTCAATTTTGAAATTACCGAAAATTTCACTTACAAGCTAACAATGTTAGTACAACTACACAAGGAAGAGTCGTTTGTGGAGTGATATCACTTCCACCAACCGTTGCCATCAACTCTTGCTCTGAAACTTCACCTGCTGGACTTACTACCGAATCTTTTGTTCTGAAGTCCGGATTTTTCCAAGCCATAATCGTGTTTTCAATTTGTGTCATTTTTCTTCCCCCTAAATATTGTTTTTTTTTACTTATCCCGGGATAAATTGAGTATATGTTAAACAAACCTAACATTCAAGCATTTTTTATTAAATATTTTGTAAATTATATGAATTAATATTCAAATATTGCTAAAATTACAGATTTTTTCTGTCCTTTTTATTGAATCTATATAGTCAAATGTAATTAAAATTGTAAAAATAATAAAAAAAGATGATTTCGTAAATACACGAAATCATCACAAAGAATTTATCTTAGACTTTTCTTTAGTCATATAGTTTTTTAATTTCCAACCAATAGATTATGTATTGTCCTATTCCCAGTAATATAAAAATAATTAGTGGAGCGAAGGAGTATCCGTTAAAGTAAGTAACCAGCCCTATCCCTACCGGAATAGCAAATGAATAATAGATGTAAACACTGCGACATGCTTTGAACGTCATCCAACGCAAACCTTCATCTTCTTCTCTTAATTCAACCGGCAAAAATGTGAAAAATTTGAACTTATTCTTAGGATTTTGTCTATTATAAACAAAAACTATTATAAACCAAAAAATTAACACACCAATTAGAACCAATTTCAAATAAACATTCGTTAGTAGCTCAGGAAGCAAGTACGGATGAAATTTATTCAACAAAATAATTCCAACAAACGTTAATAATATACTTTGGAAAAATGGAAAGCGAAGCAATTTTTCAATCATGTTGGTCACCTTTCTAATTCTAAATTAAACTATCTAAAATAGACCAATCAAGGCCTAACCTATTTTTCTACACTTTCATTATTTATCCAGAACACATCACCTATCTGGTAACCTAAAGCTTCTGAAATCCGGATGGCTAGTGTTACTGAGGGATCATAAATTCCTTTTTCGATAAACGAAATTGTCTGTCTAGTAACACCGACTCTTTGACCAAGTTCTGATTGTGTTAGATTAAGGCTGGTTCTAAGTTCTTTCACTTTGTTTATTAGCATAAAAAAGTCCCTTTCATTAAAGGATAATATGATCTGTAATGAAGTTCTATCAAGGGCATATCCAATTCCTAAGAAAGTATTGCCAGTCGGATCGTCCGATTTTAACATGACCTTACTTTTCCATTGGCATGTTCGTATCTTCCTCTGCTAGCACAAAAAATAGATTTCAAAGTATAACAATTTTCCGACTCTTTGTTAATCACTATTATTCATGTTATAGGCTAGCTGATTGCTTTATCCGGTTCAAGATATCGACTTTTCAAGGCATATATTTGTCTACTTATGTAATTTTAGAGCCGAAGCGAACATAAATTCCCATTTTCTAATTATATCACTTCAATTATGCAATTGCTATCAAGGCGGATTCGTTCGATATCCTTTTTCTCCATCAGATCGCACATGAACATTCGTATGGAAATTCTTATCTACTTTTCTATAAATTTGACCGTACAGTTTACCGACATAATTTTCTTTCACATCAACAGTACCTAAAAAACAAAACCATCTGCTTTACCATTTCCTTATATCTCTTCTTACTATCCGTTTCAAGAATTCTTCCCCCTACTTTCCTTTCCGTTTGTTCAAAAACCACTACCCAATTACGGCTTTTATACAATCCGATGGCTTCATTTTCAAAATCATAATAATCCTACAAATCTTGTTTTCTATCTATAGTTTTGACAATTAGATATTTCGTATTGCCCTCTAAATATAATTAAAATCTATGTAAGTCATGTTGATAATTTTCTATCCATTTCAAATGCTCCAACCATCTTATCAAAAGTTTCTTTGTGTTTGCCCTACATAAACCGCATTTATTTATTTTTTTATTTATAATTACATAAATTCCGCACTCTAATAACTCATTCATATACTAACACTCTTTTAAAAAAGAGTAGCCGCAGCCACTCAATAATCGAAATTCCACATCAATTGCGTATTCATTATATATATAAGGCCGTCACTCGCCATTGTTAAAATACAGTCTATTAGTAGACCTTTTTTATCTCAAAGCATAAATACAAAATGTATTCCTGAACAAGTGCCACTAGTGAATTTTATAATCATCGACTCTGGATAGTCCCACACCTCACCATAAGAGGAAATATAAGATGATAAGTTTTAGTATTTTCTAGAATGATTTCATCAATTTCATCTCCTGTTTCAATCCATTCCAAGTGGCCAAAACCTATTAATTTATTTTTAAGAAACTCTTTAAGTTTTTTTAATTGAATATCAAGTTAATTCTCTCTTTCGCCTCTTCAGAATATTTTCCGCATTTTCTTTTCGGACATTTCAACAGTACAATATTAAAAAAACACCGTCACGGAGAATTGGGTGGGGTAATCCCCTTTTAACATTTAATTCAGTTTATATAACTATTATACTGTTTATAGAGATGAATGTCTTGATTTTTGGATAAAAACACGGTATTTCATTAGTTCGGAATGGAGTTATACAGGTATTGTAACGAACGGGTTTCCAATCAATTTCCCCATAGATTGCTCTGATCAATTCACGAATTTTTTCATCTCCATAGCCAAGTTTTTTCCCACCCGCCATTGTATATCCAAGACACGTATAACTGTTCTAGTCACTTTCTGGCAAATGCGCTTTCCAAACTAAATGACGGAGGAACTGCGAACGGTTCCTCTTTGCTTTCACGTCAAACCATTCCCACTCGTTTTCAGTAAGGGTATGAGAAACCTTTTTCGTAACGTCAACCAATGGACGACCGACGGGATTTTTCTTCGTGAACATTTCCACTCGACAATTTTGACAATATGCTTTTGGTTCATCGTTTACATGAAAAATCGTTCAACCCTAGTCCCCACCGTATCGTTCGCATTCAGTTGCTACGTTTCGAAATAAACCTTTCGGAAAGCTCTTTTCAATTTCCTCAAGCACCCGCTACGCTGGCTCATACGTTTCATGCTGTTCCTCTTTTCGTTTTCATCCCACGTTGCACTTGTCGCGGTTTGTCCATCTAAACCACATAATACAAACATATAAGTACCTCCTGTTAATTAAGTTATTTAACTGTATTGACCACACAGACTTCGGGGCTCTTCTCCTTAAACCACTAGTTATCTTTTCTACCAGAATCGATACATCAAACAGCTCCGCTAATTCCTGTGCCTTTACTTTTTTACGATTAATTAAAATCATGACCATTGTTAGTAGACGGTTTAGCTTCATTTGTCCACTCCTCATTAAGAATAGTAGCGTGATTACAAATTACCTCCCCTCATTTTAAACGAAATTTAAACTTCCGCCCTCCGTTGCTTTAACCTTCGAACGGTAGGATAGTAAGCGAGGTGAGGAGAATGAGTGCGTTTATTATTGAAACGAAACAATTGACGAAAAAGTTTGGTGCGAAAAGAGTTGTGAATAACGTTGATTTACAAGTAAAAAAAGGTGAAATTTATGGGTTCTTAGGCCCGAATGGCGCGGGAAAAACGACGACGATTCGAATGCTTCTCGGACTTGCCCGCCCAACAAAAGGGTCCATCCATATTTTCGGGAAAGATGTCAAAAAAGAAAAGCTCTCCATTTTAAAAAAGGTGGGCTCGCTTGTTGAATATCCTTCTTACTATGGACATTTAACCGCGCATGAAAATTTAGAAGCCATACGAATTTTATTGGATGCGCCTAAATCCAGAATTGACGAAGTCCTTTCGATTGTCCGTCTGACAAAAGACGCGAAACGTCCTGTAAAGGGGTTCTCTTTAGGGATGAAGCAACGACTCGGCATAGCAACTGCTCTACTTGGGAATCCGGAGTTACTTATTTTGGATGAGCCAACGAACGGACTGGATCCATCTGGCATTATTGAAATGCGTGAACTCATTAAAAGCATGCCAAAGGAACACGGCATCACGATTGTCATATCGAGCCACTTGCTGTCGGAAATTGACCAAATGGCGACGCAGGTGGGCATTATCTCGAAAGGGCAAATGATTTTTCAAGATTCCATTACAAAGTTAAGGCAACGATCTACGAGCAAGATTAAGTTAACCGTCAATCATGCAGAATCCGCATGGAAGACATTGTTGTCCCACGGTTACACCACACAACGCATGCAAAATAGCATTTTCGTTGAAAATAATTCTAATGAAAAAATTGCCGAAATCGTAAAAGCGCTTGTTCAACATGATTATTCCATTTACAGAGTAGAAGAAGAGAAAAAATCATTGGAAGATATCTTCTTAGAATTGACGGGTCAGGAAGGTGGTTTGTGATGGCACGGATCATGGCCTCTGAATTTCTGAAAATCAAGCGAAAAATGATTCTCTTTCTCGTATTTCTTGGGCCCATTGGTGTCATTGGGTTGGAAGCCGTCAATTTCGGTCTACGGTATGAGTGGCTCACGGGTGTTTATAAGGAAGATTTGTGGGGCGGTCTTATTGGTGAAGTTTCCATGTTATCCATTCCAACGATTCTTATCGGTTTGACCATCCTAACATCGATGATTGCTAATATTGAACATCAGACCAATGCGTGGAAGCAACTTTTAGCATTACCAATTTCAAAAACGAGAGTGTTTACAGGTAAAGTCTTATTGGCAGTGCTTCTGTTACTCATTGCATGTTCGTTGCTGGCGGGCGGCACAATTATTCTTGGTCTTCTCTTAAAGTTCGGGAGCGATATTCCATTTTTTTATTTAGTCAAAATGTGTTTTTTTCCTTGTCTTGCTTCCATGCCCTTTCTCGCATTGCAAATTTGGCTGGCCATTACGATAAAAAACCAGGCATTGCCCTTAACCATCGGGATTGTAGGAGCAATCGTTTCGATGTATGGGATGAATTTTCCTGACTGGGTCCCGTGGAAATGGCCTTTGTTGATGAATGAATGGGGTAAACCGATCTATTCGGTGTTAGCGGGTCTCGGTTTAGGAATCCTTATCTACCTCATTAGCCTTGTTGAGTTTCATCGAAAGGACGTGAAATAAATGAGGAAGTTATTTCAATCCGAGTTTCTGAAGTTACGAAAATCCGCGATTTGGCTGCTTATTTTTGTCAGCCCTCTTCTTTCGTTGTTACTTGGTTTGGGCGCCGACACAATGACTGAACTTGGACAACAGCAATGGATCGAAACGCTTGGTATGATGACAATCAGCCATGCCATTTTATTTTTACCGCTTTTAACAGGGATTTTTTCAAGCTTTATTTGCCGATATGAACATGTCGGAGGAGGCTGGAAGCAACTGTTGACCATGCCCGTCTCCAGAAAAAATGTCTATATCGTAAAAGTGCTCATTGTGAGCTTTCTTATTGCACTCACACAACTATTGTTTGTCTCGGGGCTTTTCTTGATTGGATGGTTGAAAGGATTTTCGACGGATATCCCTTGGGAAGTCATTGGAACGAGTGTGTTGGGAGGATGGGTCGCATGCTTGCCTTTAATCGCTTTGCAAATGTTCGTATCCGTTGCGTGGTCGAGCTTCGCAGCACCACTTGCGGTCAATGTTATTTTCACAATCCCGAATATGCTCATTGTCAATTCTGAGAAGTTCGGTCCTTACTATCCTTGGGCGCAACCATTCTTATTGATGATGCCAAGCACAGGCGAAAGCTTTGGAGCATTAAATGTTTCAGCAACTACGTTATTCATCGTAGTTTTTGGAAGTCTCGTCCTGTTTTTAGGTTCGGGATTGGGTTATTTCTTGAGAAAAGAAATATGACTTTCTGTATCTGACATGCATCGGATTATTTGGGATGAACAAAGTGGGATCAGGGTACGCTGTTCAATCCACACCACGTAAATTGAACTATTGCATAATTTGATTTATAATGGACATATACTAAAAAAGAGAAGCGCGCTAACGCTCCTCTTTGCAGCCTTTACCGTCAAGGTGATGGTTGTCAAATTACGTTATTTGCTTTGAGAACCACCCTTGATGAGCTTGCGACGGCGTAGGGTGGTTTTCTTGTTTTCTAATAATTTCTTCCGGAAGATGAACGCGCTTGTTTCTCGCACAATCCCTTTCAGAATCTCTCTAGCCCTCAAGGAAGGCATCCTAATTGCACCGCGTCCTGCGGTAACGGATGCATGACCTACATCCTGTAGGCCCAAATGTTTCCATGATTATCACCTCCTTTCCTTAACGGAAAGAAGAATGACAACCAATCCACCCTCACAATAGTCAGCTACAGTTTTAGTTTACCATAGTTAGTTTAACTTTCGAACATTGATTCGCATGTTACTAATCTTGACGTGAAAGTATTCAAACTGTATGAAAAACGCTCCTTCGATGAATCGATTGGAGCGTTTTTCATTTCATTCAATTAATAAGCGCGGCCGAACCACACCGTATGTTGTGCTTCTTTTCCACAGTTGATGCAAGTGGATTTCTTCGCTGGTGGGTTGAAAGGAATATTACGTGTTGTAAATTTCGTTTCTTCTTTTACATGTTCTTCACAAGCATCATCGCCACACCAACCCGCAAGGATCCATCCAGGGATTTCGCCTTTTTCTGTTGAGTCGGCAATATGCTTCGTCAGTTGTTCCAGTGAATCGACATGTGTATGGGAATGCTGTTCACGGAATGCACGTGCTTTTTCGAGCAAGCGTGATTGCATCGTCTTTAACTCCGCTTCGATGCTATCGACGATTGCAGCAAGATCAACCGCCACTTTTTCGTCTTCATCACGTGCTTTCAAAAGTGCTTGGTTCTTTTCCAAGTCGCGTGGTCCAAGTTCTATTCGAACTGGCACCCCTTTTAGCTCCCACTCATTGAATTTGAAGCCTGGTGATTGATCGGAGTCGTCCAAACGCACACGGATGCCTTTCGCTTTCAGTTCTGCAAACACTTCATCCAATTTCTCCATAATAGCAGGGTTTTTCTTCCATGGCCCTACTGGAATCAAGACGACTTGTGTTGGCGCAATACGTGGCGGAAGGACAAGACCTTGCTCATCACCATGCACCATAATGACCGAACCGATCAGACGTGTTGACGTTCCCCAAGATGTTGTATGGACAAATTCATGCTTGTTTTCTTTCGTTAAATATTTAATATCAAATGCTTCCGCAAATTTCGTTCCTAAATAATGAGAAGTTCCCGCTTGTACCGCTTTTCCATCCTTCATCATCGCTTCAATGGAATACGTATCGACAGCACCCGCAAAACGCTCTGATGGCGTCTTTTGACCATCGTATACAGGGATTGCGAGTAAATCTTCCACGACTTCTTTATAGATGTTAAGCATTTGCATCGTTTCCGCACGCGCTTCCTCTTCATCCACGTGTGCCGTATGCCCTTCTTGCCATAAAAACTCAGATGTCCGGATGAATGGCAATGTTTTCTTCTCCCAACGGAAGACGTTTGCCCATTGGTTGATCAACACCGGAAGGTCCCGATAGCTTTTCACCCAATCGGAGTAGAGATGCCCGATCATCGTTTCAGACGTAGGACGTAGTGCCAAGCGCTCTTCCAATTTTTCGCCCGCTGCTTCCGTCACCCAAGGGAGTTCTGGCGAAAATCCTTCGATATGATCCTTTTCCTTTTGGAAGAAATTCTCTGGAATAAGCATTGGGAAATAAGCATTGCGATGTCCTGTTTCTTTAAAACGTCTATCCATTTCCGCTTGGATATGCTCCCAAATTTCATAGCCATCCGGCTTGAACGCAATACATCCACGAACCGGCGTATAATCCATTAAATCTGCCTTTTGAATCGTGTCGATATACCATTTTGAAAAATCATTTTGTTGCTGATTGGTCATTAAATTTCCCTCCTAAAATGATAAAAACACAAAGCTATCCCTCTACAAGGACGTCTTTGTGCTGAACGGACGTGGTACCACCTTACTTTAGCCTATCTGCATATAGGCCCTCTAGACGTTTGGTAACGGAAACGACTCGGTTATGTTGGCATAACATCTCGGTGGTAGGTTTCAATAAGAAGCGGTGATATAGCTCTCAGCAATACGCTATACTTTCTGGTTCACAATTCTTATTTACTTGGTCACGTCAAAGACTTCGTATTAGTTATATATAATATAGCAAACGTTGAATGCTTATACAATCCGATTGTGAGCCATTCGACGGATTGTGGCGTCCAATCAAAAATCCCGCCCTCAAAATGGTAAAATACTTATACGTGAATTTGTTGAATGAGGAGGTATATTTTGGGGACTGGATTTATTTTCATATGTATTATACTGATTGCTTCTATCCTTCAATCGAGTACAGGTTTTGGTTTTTCCATCATGGCGACACCCTTTTTGCTCATGTTATTTCTTCCACAAGAAGCAATACAAATCAACATTATCCTCTCTTTGATCATCTCAATCTCACTCATTTTAAAGATACGCAAGGAGATTGATTTCATCCTACTGAAAAGATTTGTTGGAGGGAGCATTGTTGGAGTACCTTTGGGTATATTCATCTTTGTTACGCTGAATATAAATGCGTTAAAATTAGGGGTTAGCCTTCTTCTCATGCTTCTAACGCTTTTACTCATATGCAACTTCAAGATTCAATCAACAGCATTCAGAGATTTCATCGTTGGCGGGGTATCGGGCATTTTAACGACTAGCATTGGGATGCCTGGACCTCCGTTATTGCTTTACTTAACAGGAACAGATACTGAAAAAGGAAAGCTAAGAGCTACAACATTAGCCTTTTATCTCTTTATCTATTTCGTCAGTCTCCTAACTCAAATAATCTTTACCGGAACAAACCAAGTTATATGGCAATCTAGTCTTTATGCAATTCCACTTGTGTTTGTTGGATTATTTTTAGGTCAAATCATTTTCAAATGGCTAAACCAGCAGTTTTTCCGAGTACTCACCTATATCCTTTTGATAAGTGCAGGGATTTCGCTTTTACTTGAAAGTTTACGTTTGTTATAGTTATGTATCTCATTACCAGCATACCCATAACGGTTGAGCTATCTCATTAAGCGATTAGTGAGATAGCCTTTTTCAATGCTTGGCATCAGAAAAGACCCTTTCCGTACACATTGACCCGTGCAAGGTCATCCAAAATACTCCACAACAATTTGCATGATCAGCAAAACCGTCACAACCCGAAGAATCGGTTTGACCTGTTCTTTTTTCAATTTACGTGCGAGACGAACGCCGAGCTGTGCCCCACTAACCGATCCAAGCATTAACGCTAACGTCATTGGCCAAATGATTTTCCCTGTCGAAATATAACTGATCGATGCCCCAAAACAACTGGAAAAAACCATGATCCGAGTCAATCCTACGGCCCGCAAATAAGCTATTTTCAATCGTCCATATAAATACAAAGCGAGCGTTCCACTTCCAGGACCAAATACACCATCATAAATGCCAATTCCGTACAAGGAAGCCGCACTTTTTTTCGTGAACTGAAAGCGCTCATTGCCATCGAAGTCCGCTTTACCTAAAAAGGATGTGATAAATGCAAAACTCAACAACACGACTGCAATCACAATCATCCATTCCTCTTTCAAATGGGATGCGATTATCCCTCCAGTAATTCCGCCCGCAAGGCCGATCGGAACAACCGTCAGCGCTTCTTTGACCGTTACTTCCTTTTCTCTATAGATCATAAAGAAACTTGAAAACGAGCCCACTGTATTCGATACTTTATTGGCGCCGATCGCCGAGTGAACCGGTACGCCCATCAACAACATAGCTGGCAGACTGATCAATCCACCGCCCCCTGCCAATGTGCCAAGCGTTGATGCAGCAAAACCAATGATACAAAGCAAAATATATTCCATACAATATCCTTCTTTCAATGAAAACCTCTATAACACTAGCATATTATTCCTCCGTCCATAAGTAAATTCAATTATTCAAATGAAAGTATATTCAAAAAGCCAATGTAGATATCCTGGCAACGAAAACCAAATGCTCTCCTCACTTTTAAATTCATAAAACTTCCTCTCTCGCCATATAGTTAGTCAAGTATGAAGCGGCAATTGGAGGGGGATTTCATGCAAACAAAAGAAATGCGTTTACGCCGTGTCCAAAACCTCGCCCATGAAATCATGGATGAGATGAATCGGGCAAAAGAACTTAGGCCCTGTGAAACATTAAATCTTGTGATTGATAATCTGTCTCGAGCAGTCGGGGATATTACCGACCCATCCGGCAATTATTCGCTCCGTTATTTAGAAGAAAAAGTGGAGAATGCCCATTCACTATTGTTTCAAAATAGAAAAAGGGGGCGGATTCATTCCTAATATGCCTTGGTTCTCTCCGCGATCCCCTGTTAGAAAAATACCTCCTTAGCAAAAAACACAACAAAGTATAATCGAATCAGGCGTCATGTTCTAGACAATACGAAATTGTTTAGAGCATGACGCCTTTTTGCTTCTCATTATTTTCAAACGCTCATCGGTTTCGTTGTTTAATAAGTAAATAGATAAAGTAAGGCGCACCGATTACAGCTGTCCACACTCCTGCTGGTACTTCAATTGGTGCAAAGGCAACACGAGCAATCCAATCCGCAACGAGAACGAGAATTGCACCAACGACTGCCGATAGTCCAACCATTGAACCAAAACGAGGGCCAACAATCCTCTTGGCGATATGTGGTGCGATTAACCCAACAAACCCAATTCCACCGGCGAAAGCAACAGATGCACCTGTCAAACCGGCACAAAGTAAAAGGAGAATCGTTCGGCTTTTTTGAACCGACGATCCAACGCCTTTTGCTAAATTATCACCAAGTGCTAAAATGTTCATTTCCCTCGTCATAGCAAGTGTCATGATGAATAGAAGTGAAATCCATATTGAGATCATGCGAACTTCTGTCCAATTTGAACCATAAATACTTCCAGTAATCCAAATATTGGCCTGGCTTGCTTGATAGATAGGACCTACAAGCATAAGAACTGTCGTTCCTGCATGCATAAGTGCTGATATCCCAATTCCGATCAGTAACATTCTAAAAGGAGCAATGCCGTTTTTCCAAGATAACATGAAAACAATGACTGCTGTAATCATCGCACCAGCAAAGGCAAATAACGGCATCCAATCTTGACTAACCGTTAGCGCATTACTTTCATTTGAAAACAGCGCTAAAAATAAAACAACTGCAAATGAGGCCCCTGCAGTAATCCCGATAATGTCTGGAGAACCAAGAGGATTTCTTGAAATCCCTTGCAAAATGGCGCCCGCTGTCGCTAAGCCGATTCCAACTAAAATGGCCATTACAATTCGAGGTAATCGAAATTCAAAAATAATAGTTTGATCGAACGATTCACCAACACCTAAAATGGCTTTCAGGCTATTTAAAGGCGATATATAAAACTCACCAGAGCCCATCGATAGAAGAGCTAGTAAAATTAAAAGTACCGTTGCGATCGTCGTAGAGAACAAAGATTTTCTATCTACTATAAACGAAGCAAGATTTCCTATTCGAACTGTCACTTTATTTTTCATGCTCCAATTCTCCTTCTCGCCACATAAATAAAGAATGGAACACCGATTAATGCAGTCATCACTCCGACCGGCACTTCCTTAGGCATTATAATATATCGTGCGGCAATATCGGATAAAAGTAAGAGTATCCCACCGTATAATGCACAAAATGGAAATACCCACTGATGTTGAATACCGATGAAGGATCGAACGATATGTGGAATAATAATTCCGATAAAACCAATGGGTCCTGCAATTGCCACCGAGATTCCTGCCAAAACAACGACGATAAGAGCAAAAACAAACTTTACTAAAACTATATTCTGTCCTAATCCAAACGCAACATCGTCCCCCATCGCTAATAGGTTCATTTGTTTCGACAGAAAAAAAGCCGCAAATAATCCAATCATTAAATAAGGAAACCCTGTCATTAATAGATCTATAGGTCGATTGGCGACAGAACCTGCTAGCCAAAATAATACTTGATCGAGAGCTGCTTCATTAATCGTTAGAAATCCCTGTGTCATGGACGAGAATAATGCGGAAACGGCGGCTCCTGCTAAGACGAGTTTCATGGGTGTAAGTCCTTCTCTACCAATACTACTTAAAACAAAAACAACAATGAACGCAACGGCAGCGCCCACTAATCCCAGAATCATGTACGATTGAAGGCTTTGGAATTGGAAGAACACGACCCCAATGACGACAAAAAAAACTGCTCCGGCATTTATGCCTAAAATACTTGGAGAAGCTAATGGATTTTTCGTAATGGATTGCATAATTGCCCCTGAAACAGCCAAACAAGCTCCAACAGTTGCAGCAATCAGCGCACGTGGTAAACGTACATTTTGTATAACGAGATGTGCTGTAGAACCATCATTTTCTTTAAATGCAGCAATCGCCGTAGACCAACTTGTATCCGTATAGCCATAGACAATGCTTGAAAGTAAACAAATGATAAAAGTAAAACTGCTTATAATAAGAGCGATCCACTTACCTTTAGATGTATGTATCATAATGTCCTCGCTTAGTTGAGAATTGTTTTCAATTGTCTATTGACATGCATAATATTAGCATATAGGATACATAGTGTAAATGATTTTCATTCTCATTCAATTGGAGGAAAAATGAACATGAAAAAAATAACGATGCTAATAATGATGATTAGTATTCTCGTATTATCGGCTTGCGGGGCTAATAAGACCCCGAAAGAATCAAATGAGCAAGCACAACAAAGTGATGAGAAAACATATACTGTTCAACATGCTATGGGCAGTACAGATATAAAAGGAACTCCAGAACGTATTGTAATCTTAACAAATGAGGGAGCTGAGGCTCTTCTAGCAATGGGCATTCAACCTGTAGGTGCAGTTCAATCACCGGCGCAGCGGGTTTGGTATGATCATATGGATATGACAGGTACTGAATCTGTCGGTGTTGAATCCGAACCAAGTTTAGAGAAAATTGCGGCATTAAAACCAGATTTAATTATCGGAAACAAAATGCGACACGAAGCAATTTACGAACAATTGAGCAAGATTGCCCCAACTGTTTTTGCAGAGACACTTCGTGGGGATTGGCAAGAAAACTTCAAGTTGTATGCGAAAGCAGTAAACCAAGAAGATAAAGGGAAAGAAGTATTAAATGCATACAATGACCGTGTTGAAACAATCAAAGCTGAACTTGGAGATCAAACGAAGAAAAAAATCTCAATGGTTCGCTTTATGGCAGGAGATGTACGTATTTACCATAAAGACTCCTTCTCAGGCGTTATATTAGATCAACTTGGCTTTGCACGTGCAGATGGACAAGATGTGGACGATTTTGCTGAAAGAGGCGTTACGAAAGAACGAATTCCAGCAATGGATGGAGATGTTCTCTTTTACTTCACTTATGAAACAGGAGATAACGAAGCTACGAAGCTAGCAAATGATTGGATTGAGGATCCATTGTTTAAAAATCTAAACGTCTCAAAGAATGGTAATGTCCACCAAGTAGATGATATTATTTGGAACACTGCTGGCGGTGTCTTAGCTGCAAATTTAATGCTTGATGATATTGAAGAATACTTTTTGAGTAAGTGATGGGGTCAAACGAATTTGGTGGGCTCTTAACTATTTCATCATAGAATCAATTGCACAAGGCTACTTTTTCAAAAAAGTAGGGTTCTTTTCACTTTATAAATACCAGACTCTAAGCCAATTTAGAACCGCTTTAGAGTCTGGTATCCTTTTTCATTTCTTTTGCTTTATACATTGCCTCATCAGCTGTCTTCAATAATTCCTGTAGAGTCTTTCCCTCATCGGGATAAATGGAAAATCCAATGGAGGCACTTATCATAGGCAAATTATCAACTTTTTCTCCCTTCAACTTTTGGTTAAGTGCATCTAGATAAACAAACTTAAACTCTTCCTGATAACCGGGGACAAGCATCACAAATTCATCCCCACCCCACCGCGCTATCAAGTGTTTCTTCTTTCCGAAATCATTCAAAATGGATGCCACATGAACCAATATGTCATCACCCATCTGATGTCCGAACGAATCATTGATTTCTTTAAAATTGTTCAGGTCTAACATCAAAATGCCAAGCTTCTTTCCTTCTTTCCCACAAGCCATTGCAAGCTTCGGAAAAGACCGTTCCAACGATCGACGATTATACGTATTCGTCAAAGGATCTTTCTCAGAATAGTACTGTACAAGATCAAACTGCTTTCCGCACCACCATGCAACCGATAAAAAAATAGCTGTCAATATAAAAAAATTCGCTTTGAAAGGTAACTCTAAGTATTGATGGTAATAAAAATACCGAAGGACATTGAAGAGACCGACGACTCCGACTGCAAAAACCCTTCCCTTATACCCCACAAGCGTCACTCTTTTCTTTGTTTTACTAAAAGGACATTATAACATTCAGGATGCGTCTACAACATTACATAAAGTGCTGGTATTATGATTGTAATGCTATTGAAAGCCAACCAAATTGACATGCAATAGCGAATTCCGTATAGTAAGTGGCGATGATCATAATCGGGGTGAATCGTTTGAACTCAAGCTTTGAATTACAAAATTTAGATCTAATCGATTTATTGAGTGAGCGTCATAGCCTGGTTCGTAAAATTTCAGAACAGGCATGGAACGATCAGAGTGATATTTATATTTCAAATTCCGAATGGTATATTATGGCCCGCATTTATAAAAAACAGCCTACTCTTTCATATATAAACAAACATGTAGAAATTTCCCGCCAAGCCATCCATAAATTCATTAAACAACTTGCTGCAAAAGAGCTCATCGTAATCCATAACGTAGAGAACAACAAAAAAGAGAAATGCGTTCAGTTAACGGCTTTAGGAGAAGCATGCTACGAAAAAAACGAGGCGTTGAAAGCTCAACTGGAACAGAAAATTGCAGAAAAAATAGGTGCTGAGCAAGTAAAGCTTTTGAAGGATTTATTAACACTTGAGTGGGGAATCGACTCAAAATGACTAGATGAAGCTCAAATAAGCACCTCCTCTTTGTCGACGTCGTTGACAAAGAGGAGGTGCTTTGTATTTTTCCAAGACATGACAGTGATTTAAAAATAAATATTGTTTTAGAACCTTTTCATTCAAATCGCAAACTGGCTTTCGTATAGCTCATAATAAAAGCCTTTCTTTTCGAGCAGTTCTTCGTGCGTGCCCGATTCAATCAGTTCCCCATGACGGATGACTAAAATGCGATCAGCACTTTCGATCGTTTTTAAACGGTGAGCAATGACGAAACTCGTTCGGCCTTGTAATAATTGATTGAGCCCCCGTTGAATCTCAATTTCCGTTTTCGTATCAACACTCGATGTCGCTTCATCTAAAATCAATATATCCGAATCGGCTAAAATTGCACGGGCGATGGCGATCAATTGACGTTGCCCTTGACTTAAACTGGAGCCTCCAGACATGATATGCGTTTTATACTGCTCGGGCAAATGTTTGATAAATCCATGTGCAGAAGCCATTTTGGCGGCAGAAACGACTTCTTCATCCGTTGCTTCCAAACGACCGTAACGGATATTTTCCATAATCGTCCCTGAAAATAGATAGGTATCTTGAAGGACAATGCCAATTCTTTCGCGCAACTGATCGAGTTCATAATCCTTAATTCTGCGACCATCAATCATAATTTCTCCGGAATCAATATCATAAAAGCGCAGCAATAGATTGATGATCGTCGTTTTCCCTGAACCAGTCGGACCTACCAAAGCCACTTTCTCACCCGGTTTGGCATGAAAGCTAATCGATTTTAAGATCGGCTTATCGGCCTCATAAGAAAAGTTCACATTGGAAAACTGGACATCCCCTTGAAAAGAATCGATCGCGATCGCATTCTTTTTAGTTTGGACATCTGGCGTCTCATCCATAATTTCAAATACCCGCTCTGCTCCGGCAATCGCGGACTGAAAAGTATTGAGCAAACTGGACAGCTGGTTAATCGGCCGGAAAAACTGACGTGAATACGTAACAAACGCAGCGATAATTCCTACGGTAGCCAATTCGTGCAATGTCAGCAATGCTCCTATTGCAATGATCAGCGTAAGTCCAAGGTTGTTAATAAAGTTATTGATCGGGCCCATAAATCCTGAAACTGTGTCAGCCGCGGTTGCTGACTGTCGCAGCCTTTCATTGACGACATCGAATTTACGAAATGTCTTTTCTTCCTGGCTGAACAGTGAAATCACTTCGTTTCCTGAAATGGCTTCTTCGATAAAACCGTTCAATTCGCCTAAATCTCGCTGTCTTTTAATAAAATTACTAATGCTATACTTAATAATCTTTTTCGTTGTAAAAATGATCAACGGTAGAACGATTAGCGATACGATCGCTAGCATCCAATTCAATAAGAACATCGCTATCGTAACACCTGACACCATTAAAATAGTAGAAATAATTTGGACGACACTCTGACTCAGCGCATTATTTAAACTTTCAATGTCATTCGTCACGCGGCTCATTAAGTCGCCATGCGCACGTTTATCAAAAAAACGCAACGATAATGTCTGAAACTTATCAAATAAATCCTGACGCAACATGCGGATCGTTTGAAGTGATACACGAACCATCAAAAAGTTATGCAACCATGTGAGTATGGAAGAAAGAATATAAATGGCGGCTAATAGAAATAACAGTCGAATGGTCCCGCTGATATCCTTCGGAATGATATAGTCATCGACAATCTTGCCGATTAAATAAGGCACTAGCAATCCTAATAATGTAGACAAGATGACTAAAACCATTGAGCTGATGATCGCCACTCTCTGTTTACTCATATACGTCCATATTCGCTTAATGGTCCCTTTTCTGTCCTTCGCTTTGACGACTGGGCCGCCAAATCCTCTTGGACCGCGCGCCCGGGCCACTATATTGGCGGCAGGTTGTTCGGAAGCTTTACTCATAGGAAAGAACCCCCTTCCCGCTTTGCGTTTCATAGATTTCACGATAAATACTACTCGTTAGTAGCAATTCTTCATGGGAGCCACTTGCTTTAATTCTTCCATCATCCAATACAAGAATTTGATCGGCATCGATAATCGAAGACACTTTCGAGGAAATGATGAACTTAGTCGTATTTGGATAGCACTGCTTCAACACTTGTTGAACTGAAGCTTCCGAGAGGGCATCGATGGCAGAAGTCGAGTCATCCAATACTAAAATGTTAGGCTGTCTAATAAAAGCACGCGCCATCGATAGACGCTGTTTCTGACCACCGGATAAATTCGTCGCCCCTTGCATCAGCTCATGCGCAAACTCCCCATCCAATTTCCCGATAAATTCAGTAGCTACAGCAAAATCAGCCGCTTCCTTCATTTCCTTAAGTCCCGCATCTTCTTTACCATAACGAAGATTTTCTTCAATCGTCCCTGAAAATAACAGTGCTTTTTGTGGGATAAAACCGATGCTCTCCCTTAACCTTTTTAGCGAATATGCTTTACTATTTATCCCGTCAATAAGAATTTCTCCCGAATCCGGGTCATAGAGACGTGGAAGCAATTTGACAAGCGTCGATTTCCCACTCCCCGTCGATCCGATGATGCCGATCGTTTCACCTGCTTTTGCCCGAAACGTAATGTCTTTCAGCACATGCTCCCCATTTTTACTGTAACTAAAGTTCACATGTCTAAACTCCACATCTCCCCTTGTTTCTAAAACTGGAGCTCCTGTTACAACATCCTGAATACTACTTTCCGTGCTCAACACTTGCCCGATTCGATTTACTGACGTAAACGACCGGGTAATCTGCATAAGCACATGGCTACTCGTCATTAGTCCATGCATAATAATATTCAAGTAATTAATAAAAGCTAAAATGACGCCCACTTGAAGCGTCCCTTCGTTTACTTTTATCGCTCCCATCCACATACCGGCAACGACGCCCAGATTGACGACAAAAAGCATAATAGGCATCAATGACAGAATCATTTGCTCAGCAGCCAGATTCCGCTTTGTTAACGTCTCATTCACCTTACGAAACGTTTCTTGCTCATACCCCTGCCGATTAAACGCTTTGATCACCCGAATACCCGCAAACGTTTCTTGAAGCTTGGTATTCACCGCATCCATCGCTTTTTGTACTTTGACGAACAGCTTTCCGGATTGAGAAGAAAAATAATAAATAAAGGCCATCAAGATAGGAATCACTACTACGAGTACCGGAAACAATTCACGAGCTGTCAACCAAACAATCACCACAGCACCAATAAACAATAGTGGTCCCCGTACAAAGATACGCAACGTCATCATTACGGCTTGCTGAACAGCTGTTACATCGTTCGTTAAAATGGTAATTAATTTTCCAGCGCTAAACGTATCAATCGTGTCACTTGAAAACCTTTCTGCCTTTTTGAAAACATCCCGACGTATATCCGCTGCAAAATTAACAGCTGCTTTCGTACTATAAATCGAACTTCCAGCCCCACCAATTAAACCGATAAAAGCGGTCACAATCATAAATAAGCCCATTTTTATCACATAGGCATTGTCATTATTTGCGATTCCCACGTCGATCATATGCTGCATAATCGTCGGCTGCAGTAGATCCATTGCCACTTCGATACACATCAAAAGCGGACCTAAAATCGCAAAAAGGGTATAAGGCTTAATATATGGAAATAGTTTTTTCAGGGAATTCATTACTTCCCTCCCCCGTTATCTTTCTTGAGTAATTCCGTCATTTCTTCTAGGAGTGTAACTAGTTTCCCGGATTTTTCTGGCTCTTGTCTTGCTTGTTTGACCGCCTTTCGTAGCTCTGTTTCCCATGCCTCCATCACAGACTTTAGCTGAATAGCTTCTTCAGAGCTTTGCCAAACTAAGCGCGCTTTCCACTCGCTCCAAAAATCGCCTTCACGGCGTTTTTTAAATTCTTCCAAACGTTTTTTTCCGTTTTCTTTAATGAAATACGTCTTTTTAACGGATGCAGGTTCCAAATCGATCATATCTTGTTCCACTAATTCTTGAAGCGCCGGGTAAACGGTACCCGCACTCGCTGAATAGAATCCATCTGCCCGCTCTTCCAATTCCTTCATGATTCGATAGCCATGCATCGACTCTTCCTTAAGCAAATGCAAGATCGCTATTTGTACAAACCCTCTCCGCCTTCTCACCTAAATCCTCTCCCCATTCGATATATCGATTATATTAATCGATATATCGAGTGAATGCAATCGTAATAAAAAATAACAAAATCGGCCCTCTAGAAGGAGCCGATTTTGTCGTAGTTCTATTATGAAACTAATAAGCAATACCCACTCGTGCTTTCAAGAATTCTTTATTAGTACTCTGTTGATAAGTAAAAGCTGCCGTATCCTCCACGGATATGACCGCTCCACCTTCAGGCAAGAAATTTCGTTCGACACGATAATTCCCCGTAAACTCCCCATCCGGTAAATAAGTGGGACAGACAATCGTCCAATCACAGTCTGACTGATTAAGTATTTCATACGCTTTATGATGCTCTTCCGCTGCACGTGTGAGCTGACGTTTCGATTCAGTCGACTGATAGCGGAGCACATCTGGTGTTGTTCTGCTTTGTAGGATGCCAGCTGTTCCGACTGTGATAATCCTTTTAATATTTTCTTTTTCCATCTCTTCCAGGATCAACGGCATACTTTCGGACAAAGTCGTTGTCTGATCTGTATTTAACGCACTGATGACGAGATCCATCCCGGACATCGCACGTTCAATGTCCTGCTTGTTTAAAACATTCCCTTGAACAATTTGTAAATTTTTATCCTGTCGTGTCATTTTTTCCGGATTACGGACAAACGCAGTCACATGATGGCCATCACGCAACGCATGCGCAACCACTCGACTTCCAACCCGACCGGTTGCACCTAAAACTAAAATCTTCATGAGAAACACCTTCCTTCTACAAACAGTATAGATGAACTGAGGTGCTCCTAGAAATAATGGACTGGTTTTTACTGAACTAAACAAGTAAATTTTATAGCAGTTCGCAATCCATTTTTAATGGGGCGACTGTCCATAAAAAGGCTCGTTTCATTAAGTATTCAATAACATCTTACCTGCATTATAAAGAAGTTTTATCAGACGCACTCAACCGTCCAATTACTTCCGCTAGCAAGTTCGTCCGCTCGACGAATGATGGTATTTCCAAATATTCATTTTCACTATGTGCGTTACCACCAACCGGACCTAATCCATCTACCGTTGGAACGCCTTTTGCAGATGTGAAGGATGCATCAGATCCGCCGCCCGTTGCAATGTCCGTAATCTTGATTCCTAGCTCTGCACCGATTTTACCGATTGTGTCAAGCAGCCCAATTGTCTGCTCGTTTTTCACCATTGGCGGTCGATTAATGCCTCCTTCCAGTACAATTGAGGTTCCTGGAACGTCAGCTGTTGCACAAATTTCTCGCACCTGACGATCAAGCATAGACGCCTGGTCCATCTGGCTAATGCGAATGTCCACATGAGCGGCCGCAGAAGGGGCAATCGTGTTAACCGACTCTCCACCCTCGATGAGACCTGTACTGACACTAATCCCGGCTCCATGGTCAGTCAATGCATGTAGTTTCAAAATTTTATGGGCCAATTCTTCAATTGCGCTAATGCCGTTTTGCGGTTCTATACCGGCATGGGCCGCCTTCCCCTTGACGTAAACCGAGTACCTGCCTCCGCCTTTTCGCGCACTAACAAGTGAGCCGTCTTTCCGAGCTGGTTCCATAATTAGTGCATATTTTTTTCCGACCGATTGCTCTTCAATAAGAGACCTTGACGTTGGCGAACCGATTTCCTCGTCCCCATTCAATACGATTTGCACATTTTCGAATCCGCCGCGGTTTTCTGCAATCAAAGCCTTCAGTGCATATAGGAGTGCAACTTGACTCCCTTTCATATCAATAACACCCGGACCATATGCCCGATCTCCTTTTATAGTGAAAGGTCTTTTTGCCGCCGTCCCTTCCCGAAAAACCGTATCCATATGGGCAACGATAAGTATTTCAGGTTCAACCGCATCTTGATGTTTGATCAAAAGGTTGTTGCCCTTCTCCTTCTCTTCCACTACTTCAACAGTAAAACCCATCTTTTTATACTCAGTACTTATAATGCGCCCTACTTCATCGATTCCTTTCTTGTTTGTGGAACCCGAATCCGTATTCACGAGCCTTTCCAGTAAGGACAACATTTCGTCTTCTTTCGTTTGTAGGAACTCCTTCAAATTCATCAGCCCTTTCTATACTTAATAATTCGCTTTAACTTTTATAAGTTCAAAGAGTATGATTTTTCATCCAAAGGGATAAGCATGAACAAGATTTCCCTTCCTTCCTTTCGTCGTCACTGCTTGGGACAATGAATTTAATATCGCTTCCTCAGCAACGTCGGCAGCACCTTCGAAAAGATCATTCATGACTGGATGATCCTCTCGTAATTGATGTCGAACTTCCATCGACTCTTTTGTAAAATGTGCTATTTTATGGGCTGTGGAAAAAGCAATAACAATATCTCCACTGCCATGACTGAAATGGCTGCCTGTTCTTCCTAATCCAATACCGCATCTTTTGGCCACTCGCTGAAGCTGTCTACTACTTAGTGGTGCATCCGTAGCCAGCACCAATATAATGGAACCGTCTGCAGTTTTCGGATAGGATGGAACATCCTTATTTTTCGGGATGCTGTATTTTAAAAGTTGAAAATCCTCTTTTCGTCCGAAATTACTAAGGACCATGCAGCCTACGGTATATGTATTTCCACCGCCCTCATCTTTAATAATTCTGGATGAAGAACCGATCCCCCCCTTATAACCAAAACAAATCATTCCTTTACCAGCCCCGATAGCCCCCTCAAGTGCAGCTTCAGTTGACGCTTCTTTTATCGCTGCCACCGCATGACTCGGTTGAATCGGCAAAGCACGAATTGAATTTAACCGGCTATCATTACATTCCCCAACAACCAAATTGATCGTTCCTGTTGTTTCGCCTATCTCAGGATTTTCCTCCAACATATATTGCAAGGTCCCTTGTGTAACTGCAGGCACTGCAAATGTATTGGTGAGCATGATAGGGGACTCAATAAGACCTAGTTCGTTCACCTGTACAAGACCGGTTGTTTTACCGAAGCCATTTAAAACATAACTTGCACCGACAACTTTATGCTTAAATAGATTTTCACCATGTGGCAGAATAGCCGTTACCCCAGTACATGCATTTTCGCCATCACCGTCATCTAACGGGTGATCAAGTGTCACGTGTCCGACCTTCACGCCCTCTACATCAGTAATGCAATTCTTCTTACCAACTGGCAGACGACCAATCAAAATTCCTTTATCTCTAACTTTTTCTGGTACATATCGCTTCAATGTTATTCACCCCAAATATTTTAATAACAGTTGCACTGTAAGAAACATCGTTACATTCTCTTATGAAACAGACCCGGCCATCATAATGGCACTTCGAATCATTCGATAACAATCTAACATGTCATTCATAACGAATGAAATCGTAAGCGGTCCTTCCCTTTTCACAATCGGTAAAATTTCAACGGCATCAGCTAATCCAGTATTTAAAAACTCCATTCTCACGATGAACGGTGGCTCCATTGTAAAAGGGGTAATATCTTCGTGATTCTTCATTGCTTTTTGGGTGCCTTCTTTAATGAGTTCCCTAGCCACCATAGGATGTACATTAAGAGCCGTCGTACGATTTATCGTTTTCTTCACTTCGGCATGATGGATATTCGGCACACATTTCTCCGCTTCAATGGCCACTAAATCACATCCGGAAACAAAGAGAACAGGGACTTTGAAATAACCGGCAACAAGCGCATTTAAACCGAATTCTCCAAGTTCCGTACCATTTATTTCAATCGATTTTACAACCCGGCCATTGAACGTATGGTTGAGGATTCCATCCGACCCCATTTTTGTGTGATAGCCTATAAAAATCGCTGCATCGAAATCTGAACTGATCCCCTCCATCATCGCTAATTTCTTTGGTGAACCTAGAATAAGCTCCGCTTGCATATGTAATTTTTCATGATAGATATTTCGCATCGTTCCATGAGAATCATTGACTACGATTCGCTCAGCTCCCGCTTCCAATGCACCCATAATGCATGCGTTAACCTCTTCTGTCATGAGCATCCTAGCGTAATCATGTTCTTTTCCATCCCGTGCTGTATGTTCACCATGAACAATTCCCGAAACCCCTTCAATATCTGCTGAAATAAAAATATTCATAACTACACCTCCGAACAAGTTATTTTTTCTATAAGTTAAACTAAATAATTTCTTCTAACCGTTGATTTCCGTTCCGAGCGGACGCTTTCCGCAGGCACGGCTAAAGCCTCCTCGTCACTGCGTTCCTGCAGGGTCTTCGGCTAGCGCTGTTCCCGCTGGAGTCGCCGCTCTGCACTCCAATCAACTAAAAAAATAGGTGAAATCATAAATTCAACTTATAAAAGTACTACAACAATAAAAACTCCTACTAATTCGGATTGCCGGATACTGAATTCCGCCCAAATCCTCAATTAGAAGGAGTTATTCATGGATGAGGAGTACAGAAAATCCCACTTCCGTTTTTTACTCATGTATGTTGCACTATTTCAATTAACTCAAAAAACTTTCTATAGAGTAATCTTGTTATTTCTCCGGAAGCTCCGTCGTTTATCTTGTTCCCATCCACATATGCAATCGGCATGACTTCATTCGTTGTACTCGTTATGAATACTTCATCTGCCTGCAATAACTCATCAGGTGTAAACTTTTTTTCAATAAATGGGATCTCGAGCATATCCGCAATATTTTTTACCGCCATGCGCGTAATACCAGGCAGGATTTGTTTCGATAATGGCGTTGTATAGATGGTCTGATCCCTTACCATATATACATTCGAACTGGATCCTTCTGTCACAAAACCATCTTTTACAAGAATTGCCTCATAACCACCTACATCTTGCGCATTTTGCTTGGCCAATATATTAGGCAAAAGGTTTAATGATTTTATATAACAATTTGCCCAACGCTCATCCTCATGGAATATGGCAGTCTTACCGTTTTCACGAATCGCCTCCTCTGTTACACGCATAGGCTTAACCGTTAGCGTGATGGAGACTGGAGCATCTGGAAATAGATGTTGTCTCGGTGAAATGCCTCTTGTAATTTGAATATAGACATCACAGTCCGCCAAACCCGATTTTTCAATCGATTCATCAATAAGTTGTTGGATATCCTCATGGGACTGTTCAACGTTTAATTTAATGGCTATCGCACTCTTGAATAATCTTTGAACATGTTCTTCCAACATAAAGGGTTTTCCATGATAGACTCTAATTACTTCATAGACTCCGTCACCAAATTGATGGCCTCTTTCATCGATTGGAATAACGGGTTTGTCGACCGGTATAAATTCGCCATTCACATAACCAATACTCATTACGCATTCCTCCCCATTGAACGCTACATTCCAAAATTAGTGTATTGAGCCATATTACATCGATTTTTCTTTGGATTCAGCACCCGTACGTTTTGTATAATGACTCAGAAATTCTTCGCCCGTCTCAGATAATTTAGTGCCGCCTCTTCCTTGACGCGCGATGACCAATCCCAGTTCTTGCATAACTTCTAACCGTAACCGTAACTGCTGAGCAGATAAATCAAATCCAATTTGCTGTAATTTCTGTTTGACCGTTGTACGACCAAACGATTCAAGTTTTCTTTTACCTTCTAGATAAATTGCCAAAATCGCTAAACTTTCCTCCAAAAAACCATGTTCTTCAATTTTTTTAACCATGGAACTCATTTCTTTTTCCGATAAAGGAACTGCATCTTCAGTTCGATCCTTATCCTCCATGTCTTCTCGTTTCTGTATCAATGGTTTTTTATAGTGAAAGTTGTATTTTTCATTCAATTTTTCGGCTAATGACAGTTGGGATTTGAAAAAACGCTTCATTAATATGTTCAGTTCATCGTCATCATTTAAGTGACTCGCTATTTTCAATACCGTATTAAAATCTAATGTCCTAGGTCCAATATCAATGACATTCTTAAATTGCTTCGGGACAAGCTCTTTTTCTCCAGGAGTAACGATAAGATCGATCTGGGAAGGGATTGGATTGATCGGATCATAAGCAATATATTCTTGCTCAAAGTGAATGTTTTTAAGAGATATCGCTGTCTCCTCTGCATGTTCAAGTGTGTCATTAATGACAAGGATTTGTTGATTCTTGGGTAGACTTAAAAACTCTCTTGTACCTGCTATATTGACTTCCCGTTTTGCAACAATGATTGGACATGACGCCGGGATGAAGGGCCGGGTAATCCCCTTTAATATTTCTTTTGAAAGAATGACGATATCTCCTTCCCCAATGACATCCATCGTCAATTCTTGTAAAGTGATCGCTAATACATCTATTTTGTCTCCAAGAATATCTACTAATTGGTACGCTGCAATATTTAAATAAGCTTCTTGTATCGCTATAACATGAAGTTTACGTTTAGAATGAACCATATTATTCCTTCTGCAACTCCTCTGCGTAATGACACGCTACAAAATGTCCATCCCTTAACTCCTTAAATTCCGGTACCTGCTCTTTGCATAATGATTGTGCAAAAGGACATCGCGTGTGGAATGTGCAACCAGAAGGAGGATTAGCAGGGCTCGGGATATCTCCCTTCAACAGAATTCTTTCTCTTTTTAAAGTGGGATCTGGAATTGGAACTGCACTTAATAATGCCTTCGTATAAGGGTGTAACGGACCTTGGAACAATTCGTCCCTATCCGCCAACTCAACCAATCTCCCTAAATACATAACCCCTACTCGATCTGAAATATGTTCAACCACGCTTAAATCATGGGCAATAAAGACATATGTCAACTTATACTGTTCTTGTAAATCTTTAAGTAAGTTTAGAATTTGAGATTGTATCGAAACATCCAACGCCGAAACCGGTTCGTCTGCAATGATCAATTTCGGATGTACCGCCAACGCCCTTGCGATACCAATCCTTTGGCGTTGACCGCCACTAAATTCATGAGGATAACGATCCGCATGATATTTATTAAGACCGACAACTTCCAGTAATTCAGCAATTCGTTCTGCTCGCTTTTCTTTTTCGAAGTTATGTACAATAAGGGGTTCTTCAATGATCTCCTTCACCGTCAGTCGGGGATTCAGCGATGCGTATGGATCTTGGAACACCATTTGAAACTCTTTCCGATAAGGACGAATCTCGTCATCACTTAAATGCGTAATATCTTTTCCTTCGAAAATAATCTTACCTTCTGTGGCTTCTAATAACTTCATCAATACTCTGCCAGTTGTTGACTTTCCACAACCACTTTCGCCAACGATACTTAACGTTTCCCCTTCTTTTACTGCAAACGAAACGCCATCAACCGCTTTTACATAGTCCTGCTTTTTACTGAATAATTTTCTCTGCAGCGGAAAATATTTTTTAACGTTGTGCACTTCCAACAAGTTCTGGCTCATCGTTCGGCACCTCCTCATGCAACCAGCATCGAACAGAATGCTTTGTAGAAACTTCCTTGTAAGCCGGTTCTTTTTCCCAACAAACCTCCATTGCCAATGGGCATCGAGGTGCAAATTTACATCCTTCAGGCATTCGCGTTGGAATCGGAACATTGCCTGGAATCGATTGCAATCGATCCACTCTTTCTCCCATTTTAGGAATCGAAGCTAATAGCCCTTGTGTGTAAGGGTGTTTAGGATTTGAAAAAATAGAGTAGACATCACTTTCTTCCACTGCACGACCTGCGTACATTACGACGACACGATCACACATTTCCGCAACGACACCCAAATCATGCGTGATAAGCAATATAGCCGTTTCCGCCGTTTTACTCAAATTCCGCATCAAATCCAGTATTTGTGCTTGGATGGTCACATCAAGTGCTGTTGTCGGTTCATCGGCAATTAAAATCTTTGGGTTACAAGCCATGGCCATTGCAATCATTACACGTTGGCGCATACCGCCTGAAAGTTGGTGTGGAAATTCGTCAACAATCGTATCCGGCCTTGAAATACCGACCGCTTTCAACATTTCAATCGCCCGTGCTCTGGCTTCTTTCTTACCGAATTTCAAATGCAATCGGATAGCCTCTTCCAGTTGACGCCCAATTTTGAAAACTGGATTTAAAGAAGTCATAGGTTCCTGGAAAATCATCGCAATGTCATTTCCACGAATTTCCCGCATCTGACTTTCGCTTACTTTGACCAAGTCTTGCCCGTCATAGAGAATTTCCCCACCGGCAATTTGCCCCGGCGTATCTTTCAATAAGCGCATAATCGACAAGGATGTCACACTTTTTCCACTACCGGATTCTCCAACAATCCCAAGCGTTTCGCCTTTCGAAACGGCAAATGAAACCCCATCCACAGCTTTTACAACGCCAGCATCACTTTTAAAATGCGTTTGTAAATTATTTACTTTCAACAATGGATTACCCATAGACCTTACTCCTTTCCTTCATTATCAATCTTTTATTTTTGGATCGAGTGCATCGCGCAATCCATCACCTAATAAGTTAAATACGAGTACGGTAAAAAATATCGCAAGCCCTGGAAACAAGGTAACATGTGGAGCTATATTCAAATAATCCCGCCCACCACTTAACATGGCTCCCCACTCAGGCGAAGGTGGCTGCGCCCCCAGTCCTAAGAAACTCAAACTGGCAGCTGTTAAAATGGCCGACCCAATTCGCATTGTAAAATAAACGATAATGCTAGAAATGGTACCTGGGAAAATATGCTTCCAAATAATACGTCGCGGTTGCGCGCCAATCGATTTTGTCGCCTCCACATATAAGGTCGATTTCACAGCTAACGTTGAACTTCTAACAATCCGGGCAAACACCGGAATACTGAAAATCGCAACTGCAACGATGACGTTACCCAGACCAGGTCCTAAAATTGCGATAATACCAATTGCCAATAGTATACCAGGAAAAGCGAGTAAGACATCACAAATCCGCATGATGATCCGGTCAATCCATTTTCCGTAGTAACCTGCTAACAATCCAAAAACCGTCCCACCGACGGCACCAAGTAAAACAGAAGACAAGCCAACAAATAAGGAAATTTGTGTCCCAGCAATAATCCGACTGAAAATATCCCTACCATAGGCGTCCGTACCTGCCCAATGCTTGGCTGATGGACCTGAAAGAACATTTTCATAATCTGGTTCCGCTATGTCGTAAGGTGCGATAAATGGACCGACGACAGCAAGGATCATAAGGAACAGCACTAAAAAGAATGAGATGAACGCAAGTTTTTGTTTTTTGAACTTCCTCCAAAACTCGGAAAAAGGTGTTCGCGTCTTCATCTGTTCCGACGTCATTTGCATATACGCTTCTTTTTTGGACAGCTTTATTTCAACCACTCTGGTCCCTCCTTACTCATATCGGATCTGTGGATTTAAAACACCATATAACAGATCGACAATTAGATTTATTAAAATGAATTCGAAAGCGAATATTAACATTTCCGCTTGAATAACCGGATAATCCCGATAAGCAACTGAGTCTATTAACAGTTTCCCTAGACCTGGCCAGCTAAATACACTTTCAATAACGACAGAGCCACCGAGTAGAAAGCCAAATTGTAAGCCCGTCATCGTCACAACTGGGATCATCGCATTTCTTAAACCGTGTCCCCAAATAACGCTATGCTCATTTAACCCCTTCGATCTACCCGTACGAATATAATCTTCTTTCAATACATCCATTAGAGATGATCTTGTAAAGCGAGCAACGACCGCTGCAACACCAGTTCCAAGCGTGAAGGATGGAAGAATATAGCTTTTCCATGATTCCATTCCCCCGGTTGGGAACCAGCCAAGCGTGACGGCAAATAACTGAATGAGCATCAGCCCAAGCCAAAATGACGGCAAAGACAAACCTGAAACAGCGCTGAACATGCCTAAATAATCTTGCCACTTATTTCTTTTGGTTGCGGAAACAACCCCAATGATCAATCCGACAACGACTGCCCAAACCATACTCCATACAGTTAACCAAAAAGTCGGCATAAAACGTTCGCCTATTTCCTCCGTAACCGGTCGTTTCGTCTTCAGTGATGTTCCTAAATCCCCTTGGAATAGATTAGTCATGTATGTAATGTATTGCTCATGCATTGGCTTATCTAAACCTAATTCTTTTCTCACTAATTCCACGTCTTCAAGAGTTGCATCTTCTCCTGCAACAAGACGAGCTGGGTCACCAGGTATCATATGTACGAAAAGAAAGATGAGGATGGAGACCAATAACAAAATCGGTATGATCTCTAGTAGTCTCTTCATGAGAAAGCGAAGCATTGTCATCCCTCCAAATTGGTGAAAAAATAGAGCGCTATATGTTGAATATAGCGCTCATTCAAATGTTTATTCGACGATTTCAATTTCTGAAACACTTAGGGAGCCGTCCGGTAACAGATAAACTCCTTGTAAGTAGTTTTTCTTACCTGCCAATGTATTATCTGTTGATAAGAAAGCCCATGGCGCGTCTTCCCATATGATATTTTGTGCTTCTTCATACGCTTGTCCGCGTTTTTCTAAATCCGCAGTTTGTAAGGCCGCTAGGATTGATTCATCCACTTTCGGATTGTCGTAATACGCTACGTTATAAGAGAATGGAGGGTAAGCTTCTGTTCCACCAAGAAGTGGACGAATCCCCCAATCCGCATCTCCTGTAGATGGTGACCATCCAGCATAATACAATTCAATTTCAGCATCCTCTGCATTTTGAACGGACCAAATTCTATCAGACAACGTACCCGCTTCCATCGGTACCACTTCTACTTCTACATTGATCTGCGCTAATTGTTGTTGCAAAAATTCCATCGCTTTGATTGCGCTGGAATTGTTACCGCCCCACAGTTTTGTTTTAAAGCCATTTTCATATCCAGCCTCTTTTAACAAGCTTTTTGCTTTTTCAAGATCGAATGCATATGCATCCTGTTTCGCATAAAACTGTACATCAGACGCAATAACGGAATCCAGTACATTACCCTGGTTGTTCATCACTACTTTAATAAATGCTTCTTTGTTGATGGCATGATTTAATGCTTGTCTAACGCGCACATCATCATATGGCTTTTTCAATGTATTCATCGCCATATAACGAACAATAATAGAAGGGTTGCTTTCCACTTCAATACCATTTTTCCCATTAATGTTTTCCACTTGTTCTGTTGGAACCGGGTAAATGAAGTCCGCTTCACCGGTTTGGAGCATCGCAATTCTCGATCCATTTTCCGCTACCGGTTTGAAAGTAATTTTATCTACCTTCGGGAATCCCTCCAACCAGTAGTCTTCGTTTTTAACAATTTCTAGCCCTTCACTCGGTTTCCATTCCACAAATTTAAATGGACCTGTTCCTACTGGATGTCTCGCAACGTCATCGCCAAACTCTTCCAACGCTTTTGGACTATGGATTAATCCCGCCGGGTGAGCGAATGTATTGATCATCGCTCCGAATGGCTCTGACAACGTGAACTTCACTTCGTATTCATCAATCACTTCCGTTTTTTCGATCAAGCTATAAAGGCTATGTCTCTTCAATCCACTTTCAGGATCTGCAAGTCGATCGAAATTCACTTTTACTGCTTCTGCATTAAAAGGTGTTCCGTCATGAAAGGTTACATTTTGACGTAACTTAAAGGTGAATTCCGTCGCATCATCATTGGCAAGATAGTCTTCTGCCAAAACTGGAACGACATTCATGTTTTTGTCAAATCCAACAAGCCCTTCAAGCATTGTCTTTTGAACAGATCCGGATAACGTATCATTGGTGTCATGCGGATCCATTCCTGTAAAGTTATCTTGCACTGCAATGACAATGTCTTTACCTTCTTTTTTCGCTTTTTCTGTTCCTTTAGCCGAGTCTTTGCCATCGCTATCATTTGAAGCGCTTGAACAGCCCGCTAAAATGAGAACCATCGATAACGCTAGTAAAGATAGTACACTCAACGCTTTCTTCATCCCTAACTCCCCTTTACCTTCTTGTTTTATGAAAATATGCATTACGCATTTTTCAACGAAAAAGTTGGACGTAATTGCCCAATGACTTCTTGTCTTGCGTTTTTCAAATTTGGATAGTGATAGTCTTGTAAAAGTTCAAGTTGTCTATCCGTTAACAAGTTCAGCTGTTTTAACACTTCAACCGCAACAGGCGATGTAGCTCGGGCATTTCCATCTTCAATTTTGATAGCAATCCCGATACCGGTTTCTTTATCACCAATACAGTAAACGCCCTCCGCTCCAGCTTTTCCAAACATACGGCCATCTTCAACGTGCATAAAGTCCGTACAGAAGCGGTGTGTGCCTCCGACCATTTCCGGTGCAGCCATCATCGCAGCGGTAACTTGTTCAATCGCTTTTTTTCTGTTTTCCGGAAGGGTTTCCGGATTCGCCATTTTCGCAAAACCTAATGCAAGGTTTCTCAACGGAATTCCGTGAACAGGAACTCCACAACCATCAATACCGATTTCTATTTCGTTAATGGGTATTTCAGAGAGATTGCTGATTACTTCTAGGATTCTTTTTTGCACGGGATGATCGATCTTATAATAATCTTCCAAACTCTCTTCCATAAATTTTGCCGTTGTAAGCATGCCGCTGTGTTTACCGGAACAATTATTGAATTCTGGTGTAACTTCTTTACCTTCCTTCATCAACTTCTCATAAGCTTCTTGCCAACGTGGAGGATGTGTGCCGCATTTCAAACTGTCTGTCGTTAAACCCAATCGACTCAAAATTTCCAATACTCGGTCAGTATGCTGCGCTTCTCCACTGTGCGATGCACAAGCAAGCGAAAGGTCTGCTTGATCATATTGGTAAAAATCTGCAGCTCCAGTTTCAACAATTGGAACCGCTTGCAAAGGTTTCATCGACGATCGCGCAAACGTTACTCGATTCGGATCTCCATTGTAGTAGAGTAGTTTTCCTTCACTGTTCACAACAGCAATATGACCTAAGTGTGTACTTTCAACAATGCTACCTCTTATTACGTCTACTAACTGTTCTTCCCCCATGGTTACACCTCATATTATCTATAATTTCTAATAACATTAACCCATAATTCAACATATTACAACACTTTTTTAAAAATAATTCGGAATACATGGAAACCTGGCGCTACATTGAAAGTCGGAAAAGAACGATAATAAGGGCTGTATTGTCTAAATAAGTTTTTGTGTTCCTAGACGACAAAAAGCGTTGCCCACCTGCCTAAACTTGAAATCTCTTGGCATCGACTTCTCAGCAACTCATGACTTCATTCTGCTCCAGCAACAAAAAAGAGTTCATAAGCAACCTTTTTTTCATTGCTTATTGGAGGAACGAATTCACTTTAATCGGCTTAGTACCTGCAACTGATAACGTCTCTTTGTTCTTTATTTCCATACAGCAATTACACACATTCAAACTTAATACAACTCATTATGTAAAAATGAGGTTGAAAGCACTCAAGTGAAATGGCGTCCCGATAGTCTAGATGCCCCCATTCATAGTTATCTACAATTCGAGGTTTTATAATTTTCTTGACGACAAAAAAGACCGAACCCATAGTGGATTCAGCCTGATTGTTTATCAATTTTCCTAGCAACCCGTTCTCCCATTTCCGGCGATGCATTATACAGATAGGTTAAAACAATGCGCCGCGTTTCAGGGGATATGACCGCAAGATCAACAGAAAGATTATGAATCAAGTGGTCTTTCTGTACAGGGGAAAGACCTTGATAAAATTGGCCGGCTTGTGTAAAGTTATCCTCCTTCGGCAAACCAGCTCGGACGAGACGACCTTCCACATATCTCCCTTTCCCACTCGTTACAAGCGAAGCTGGCGACCAATTTTTCTGATTGTTGATTGGTATTTTGCGAAAATCCGGTCCAAGTCGGTGACGCTGGGAATCCCAGTAAATATTGGCCCGCCCTTGTAGCATCTTGTCGTCTGACAATTCAGTACCTTCCAATAGATTCGACGGGGAAAATGCCACTTTTTCCACTTGTTCCATATAATTTTCCGGATTCCGGTTCAATGTCAGGCGACCAACAGGCAAAAGCGGATACTGCCGTTCATCCCAAACTTTCGTATCATCCAATGGATCATAAGGAAGGGTGGTTGCATCGTCTGGATTCATCAATTGTACATAAAGCCCGTATTCAACAGGTTCTCCTTTTGCAATCGTATCATATAGGTCCTGGCCTGCAACATCCGGATTCTTCCCGTTCCATTGGTTGGCTTCTTGGCTGTCGATATACTGTTCCCCGGCATAAGGAATCCAGTGATATTTTACATAAGTACCAACGCCCTGCCCATTCCGCCACACAAAAGTGTTTACACTGTGCCCCGGCATATGACGAAAGCTTTTCAACGTCCCCATATCCGAGTATAGCCGAACAACAAAATGGGTGGCTTCGGGTGCTCTCGCTATGAAGCTCCAAAACCGTTCGGGGTCCATCAAGTTATTGACCGGGGAGGGTAATAACCCCTGAATAGCTTCTGGAAAGCGCAAGGCATCCCTTACTAAAAATACAGGGATATGATTGCAAACCAAATCAAAAATCCCTTCTCCTGTATAAAACTTGGTCGAAAATCCACGCACATTGCGGGAGGTATCCGGAGTACCTTTATTACTGACAGCAAGCGAAAAACGCACCGTCACCGGAACTTGCTGTCCAGGTTGTTGTAAAAAGGAAAGCTTCGTATAGTTAGCCATTGAATACACGGTCTCAAAGTAACCGAAAGCCCCAAAGCCTTTCACATGCACCGGTCTTTCCAGTATTTTCGAATGAATAAACGTCTCCAATGTTTCATGCAAAATATTATCCTGCTCGAGTACAGGACCTCTTTCCCCTACAGTTTGCGAATGCATTTCCTTTACCCTTTTTGAAGAACCCGTTTTCCGCCCCTTGTTATCTCTCATCGCTCCTGCCTCCTGTACCCGCCAGTTCATTCCCTCAGATACACTATTATTTATGTGGGACTTTATGTAATTATGAATGCAGTTGTACCGTCTGGCAGTCGGGAAAAATTTTGTTATCTTGCTATTACATCTTAAAAAACGCTCATTCTGGAGAGGTAACGGTTATACTAAAAGAGAGAAGAGGTGATTCCATGGCCCTTCAAGAAGGGATGCCATTGACGGACGAATGGTGGCGGGCCATCACACAGAATGATCCATCCTATGATGATGTCTTTATCTACGCTGTAACGTCTACAGGTATTTGTTGCCGGCCTTCTTGCCATTCAAGAGATCCGAAAAAAGAGAATGTCCGCATTTTCTACGATGTCGATGAAGCAGTGGCCGCAGGTTTCCGTCCTTGCAAACGCTGTAAACCCGGCGGTATTCGGTTGCCGGATGAAGAATGGGTAATCCAAATTCGCGAATATATCGATGCAAATTATCCCACTCCACTCTCGTTGGAAACATTAGCGGATATGTGTCATGGAAGTCCCTATCACCTACAACGCACTTTTAAAAGAATTGTCGGGAAAACTCCGATGGAATATATTCAACATATACGAATTTCACGGGCGATCAATGAATTGCAGTCGACCGATAAATCAATCGCTGACATCGGTTTATCAGTAGGACTTCCCAATACATCGTATTTCATCACTTTATTTAAAAATAAAATAGGACACACGCCAAAACAGTATCAAAAAATCATTTCGGAGGGACATGAAAATGGACAAAAACAATGAAAAGAATGTCTATTGGACGCTGCTGAATCATGGACAATGGAAGATGTATATTGCCGCCACAGAACAAGGGCTTTGTTATGTCGGTCCTCAAAATGCCCCCTTCGATGAACTCGCTGTATGGGCAAAGAAACGACTTCCCACCTACAGCCTAGTCGAGGATCAAGTAATGCTGCAGCCATACACGGTTGAATTGATCGACTATATCGAAGGTAAACGGAAAACATTTTCAAGGCCTGTGGATCTCCATGGCACTGTGTTTCAACAAACAGTCTGGAAAGCGTTGCAAGAAATACCATACGGCCAAACGATTTCCTACACAGACGTTGCGGAAAACATCCAAAAACCGCAAGCGGTACGTGCAGTGGGAACAGCTATTGGCGCCAATCCAGTCTTAATCATTGTCCCTTGTCATCGCGTCATCGGAAAAAATGGAAAGTTGACGGGCTTTCGGGGCGGCTTGGACATGAAAGAGCAATTATTGGCATTGGAAAAATAACATAAAACACACCTATATCCATACCAGTGCTTGCGAAATGGGGACCGCCCGTCTGGTTATGACCACCATGGTTAAAATGAGCGTTCCAAATTCGTGCTTACTCTATAACAAGAGGTGTAAAAATGGAAAATAGCTATCGCCAACAAATTTTCGAACTCATTGATGAAGATTATCAAAAGTTTTCCTCCAAGCTCATTCCGACGATCGATAATGTGTTAGGGGTTCGGTTGCCAGCACTACGCAAAATCGCCAAAGAGATTGCCAAAAGCGATTGGCGTACCTATTTAGAAACGGCTGAAAGTGAGTACTTTGAGGAAGTCATGCTACAAGGGATGGTCCTTGGGTATGTAAAGGCGGATATCGAGGAAATTTTGTCTTATATCACTGCATTTGTACCTAAAATTGATAATTGGTCGGTTTGTGACAGTTTCTGTATTGGCCTCAAGTTTACAAAAGTCAATCAGGAACGTGTTTGGGCGTACTTGCAGCCCTATTTAACCTCCGAAAAAGAATATGACATACGTTTCGGGGTTGTCATGCTCCTGAACTTTTACATTGACGATGCCTATATTGACAAGGTCCTTCATTCGCTCGATTGTATCAAGCATGACGGTTATTATGTGAAAATGGCGGTTGCGTGGGCCATTTCCATCTGCTATGTAAAACTACCTGAACCGACAACGATTTATTTGAACGAGAATGCACTTGATGATTTCACCTATAATAAAGCTCTACAAAAAATCATAGAATCTTACCGCGTCGATGAGGAGACCAAACAACGGATTCGAAACATGAAGCGTAAATAAGTCGACATTCGTTGCTTTTCATGCACTCCTCTTTTATACTTTTATCACTAAGTGGGAGGCGATCCAATATGTTAAAGACAACCGTATTCGAACAATTGAAAAAGGCCATGAGGGAAAAAGATACGCTTTCTAAAGGTGTATTAACCTTATTGAAGTCAGCGCTAGATCTTGCCGAAAAAGAAAAAGGTGCAGCCCTTTCAACTGAAGAAGAAACTGCCATCGTCAATCGGGAAATCAAACAGACGAATCAGGCGCTAGAAGGTGCACAAAAAGCACAGCGGGACGACTTGATCAAACAGGAAGAAGCAAAATTAGTGTTGCTCAAAAGCTTCTTACCAAAACAACTGAGCGAAGATGAAATCATCGCACTGTTGACAGAAGCCGGCGTCACCAAAGGCATGAACATGGGCGAAGCCATGAAAATCGCAAAACCATTACTTGCTGGAAAAACAGACGGCGGAACGATGTCGAAAGTTGTGAAAAGCTTGATCTGATTTTAATGAAACGAACCTCCATGTTTTCAAGAGGTTCGTTTTTTAGTTTAACTTGAATCAACAAAAATCCTCCACTTCATGTGGCACGTCAGCTACATTGGCTAGATGTTGAAGTACTGACCCCTTTTAACTTGCTTCAGCAGAAGTCCCCCACTTCTATAAGTGGCGGGATGAATGCTAGAAATGCATTCCATTCAGTGGGGGTTCAAACCCCGGCTGAATAGAGGAACTCAGGCTAAGGTCGCCGCGTCCTGAATGAAAGTGCCTTAATTTCTGCAAAAAAACGCAGAAATACGGCAAATCAAACCCTTCGCTGTTTGATTGGCAACGCCTGAGTGACCAACATCCTGTTTGCCCAAGCTTCCGGCGGATGTCACGGATTTTAAATGGAGTTAATTGAGCAAGCTCAATTCAAAATCCGGACGCAATAACGCCGAGGCGTTATTGATTTTAGTACATATCCTCTCCCTATCACGAATCACTCCGGTCCGCCCCGCTGCTAATATTCCCGTGATAACCGGGGACTGACTGTTTCTGATACTGACCAATCAGTGAAACAAACACCATGACAACAACACTAGTTGCTATTCCATACAAGATTGGGTTGGTCGACGATATACCTTCGATAGCCAGTCCAGTAAGGATTGTGATAGTACTAACGATAATCGAGTAAAAAGCAGCTTTTGCTGTCGCTCTTTTCCAAAAGAAGCCAAGTATAACAGGTACAAAAACTGCCCCTGATAATACTGCATACGCCACGTCAAGAGCAACGAGCACATTTTGAATCCAAAGTGCGAAGACAATCGTCGCAATGCCGATGATGGATGTAACCACTCTTGAAAGAATCAGGAATTGTTTTTCTTTGATGTTTTTGAAAAAATAGGTTTTTAGTATGTCATTTGTAATTAGTGTCGATGAAGCAAGTAATGTTCCCGATGCTGTGGACATTAAGGCCGAAATGACACCTGCGAGTACAAAGCCAAGAATACCGGCTGGAAGCGTTTCGGAAGCCATGCTAGCAAAAGCATTTTGAGTATCTTGGAGATTCGGAAGGACAATAAATGCACACATTCCAATTACACTTATAGCTAATCCATACAACAAGCTATAAATTCCGGCAAAGATAGTTCCCGTTCGAGCAATTTTGATTGTTTTTGCAGTAAAAATACGTTGCCAAATGTCTTGAGCAACTACCATACCCAGCCCAAACAATAAGAAATAGTGAAATATTTGAGATGAACCGATTCCTGAAAGACTGAAATACGTATCCGGCAACTGAAGCGAAAGTTGGCTCCAACCTCCTGCACTGGATACGCTCATAGGTAGCATGAAACAGAAAATACCAATCGTCATTACCAAAAATTGAACGATATCCGTCATGGTAACCGACCACATTCCCCCGAGTATGGTATAAAAAAGAACGATCCCTCCGCCGACAAGCATCGATGTAGTCAAATTCCAGCCAATCAATACGTTTAAAATCGTTCCCATTCCTATAACTTGAGTCACTGTCACCATCATCGCATAAATCGAAGCGACAAGTGCACTGATTAACTGTGTCTGTGTGTTAAAACGCTTCCCCAAAAATTCACTAATCGTCATTACTTTGAAATTTGTGATCCGTTTAATGAGAAAAAGGCCAAGTAGCATAATTCCAAAACCTAGCATGAATACAAGCCACATACCGGATAATCCATATTCATACCCAAGTTGCGCTGACCCAATTGTGGAAGCGCCTCCAAGAATGACGGCCGTGAGACAACCAAAATACATAAAAAACCCTAGATTTCTCCCAGCTAATATGTAGTCTTCCGCTGTCTTCGCCCTTCTGGATCCAATTACCCCCACCCCAATCAACACAGCAAAGTATCCAACCATTATTAAAACATCAATTATATTCACTGACTAACCACTCTCCATAGAATAGATTCTTGTCAATTACCGAGTTAGACGGCATTAAGATAATCTCTATCGTCTAAGAGGATAACGAGGGCACGGTAAACAATTTTAAATATTCGGTCTCATAGATGTACAAGAATGATACATAGTAGATTATGTCTCATTCTTGTACGATCAGTGAATTCGTTTGTCATTCATTCGGATAGATTGGAAGCTGAATGTACCAATGACTGTAGCCGCTTTTTCTTCAATGCTGTTAACGTAATCATTTCGTACATCACAGCAGATGCCAGTGCAGCTGTAATTTCACTGCTGTCATGAGTTGGTAGAACCTCCACTAAATCAAATCCAACGATGTCGAGTCCGTCCAAACCTCTTACGTACTCTAGCGCTTCATAACTTGTAGGTCCACCGACTTCAGGTGTACCCGTACCTGGAGCATACGCTGGATCAACAAAGTCAATATCATAAGAAACAAATACAGGGCGATCCCCAACACGGGATTGGATGCGTCGCATAACTTCTTCAAATCCAATCTCTCTAACTTCTTTCATCGGAATTACTTCAAAACCTAATTTCCGAGCATCTTCTATATCATCCGGGCTATAAAGCGGACCACGCATCCCCACCTGAATCGAATGATCAACGTCCAGAAGCCCTTCCTCTACTGCGCGACGAAACGGTGTTCCATGCATATATTTTTCTCCATAATAATCATCCCATGTATCGCCATGAGAATCGAAATGAACAAGTGCAACCGGACCATACTTTTTGTGAAAAGCACGAAGATTTCCTAGTGATATAGAATGATCACCACCCATAATAATTGGAATGATTCCTTTCTCAAGAATAGGTCCAAGTTCTGAAACCATGTTATCGTATGTGCGATGAATATTCCCAGGGATGACATCAATATCCCCATAGTCGACACCGGAGCAGTATTCAAAAATATTAATATCCATATCCGGATTGTAAGGACGAAGCAAGACTGAAGAATTACGTATGTGTTGCGGGCCATATCGTTGCCCCGTTCGATTTGAAGCTGCTGTATCAAAAGGTACTCCCAAAACAACAAAATCTACATGATCCGTCGTCTTAATTTGTTCTAATCTCATAAATGTACGAACACCGCAAAAACGTGGTGATTTCGAAGAGTCTTTTGGTTGATACATGACAATCCCCCTAGTTTCTAAAATTTCTGCATCCACTTTTTATCAATGCAAGAACTATACCAAGATGAAATGTTAGAAAAACAGGGGGAGATTATTAGAATCCGCATGCAATTATGCATTAATTTAATCACCATTAATTTAATTTTGCATTTCAATGCTTTTTTGCATTAATACCATACTTTTTTAGCTTTCTCACAACATTTGATTGATTCACGCCAAGGTATTCCGCCATTTCGTATGTAGTCTTAAACTGTCTAACAGCTCGTTTCAACCAACGGATTTCAACTTCCTCAAGCGCTTCTCGCAAGGTGGAACCCCTTTCTTCCAGCTCTGCAATGTGCAAGCTATCCATGTCTGGTTGGTGTTCCTGTTGAGTGTAAAAGGGTAACGAGTCAGGATAAATTGTTTTTGTCTCTGCCGTAATGACAAGCCTCTCTACCATATTTTGAAGCTCACGCACATTTCCAGGCCAGTCATAAGCGACGAGTTCCTCTATTGTCGCTGCATGAAAAAACTTGCTCATCGCATTTTTTTCATTGAACTTTTGTAAATAGTAATGCGCAAGCATTGCAACATCCTCTTTCCGCTCTCTTAATGGAGGTATGGTAATTGAAATCACGTTTAGTCTATAATAAAGGTCCTGCCGAAACTTCCCCTGTTTCACCATTTCCTCCAAGTCCTGATTAGTTGAGGCGATTAATCGAAAATCAATGGTTTTTGATTTTATTCCACCTACTCGTGTAACTTCTTTCTCTTGTAGCACTTTTAGCAACTTGGCCTGAACCGGGAGCGGGAGTTCTCCAATTTCATCGAGAAACAGTGTCCCTTTGTCAGCAAGCTCAATGAGACCAGGCTTTCCTTTTTGGTTAGCACCCGTAAACGAACCTGCTTCGTAGCCAAACATTTCAGATTCAAATAAGGACTCCGGAATAGCTCCACAATTTACTTCGATAAACGTTTCTTTTTCTCTCTGACTCCCTTTATGAAGAGCCCGAGCAAATATAGTTTTTCCTACTCCAGATTCTCCTAAAAAGACAACTGAAGCATCTGACTTTGCAACTCGCTGTATAAGTTGCCACACTCTCTGAATAGACTTACTTTGAATAACCATATTTTCGAGACCATGTTCTTTTTCCCTAAGTTCTTGAATTTCCGATTGATATCTTTCCATTGTTGTTCGTAATTCTTCGTAGTCCTCTTTTAAATGCTGAAGCTCTGTCAAATCATGTGAAAAGCTAATAACCCGGATAATCTCCCCTGCTTCATCGAAAACAGGAATCCCTGTTGCCATGACCGATCGTTCGGTTGCAGTATACTGCATTACCTGTACTTCCTTACGCTCTTCTAATACTCTCTTGGTTACAGAGGGTGAAAATACATTTTCCGCTTCAAGTTCAGTCACCGACTTCCCAATCAAAGACAAAGGATCCATTCCATAAATACCATTGCTATTGGGACTAGCCCTTAACACGATTCCTTTTCCATCCGTAATGACAATGTTATCTTTTGACGCTCTTACTAGAGCATTAAGTTCAAGCTCCAACATTTCAAGCTTTTCCATGTAACCACCTATCTTTCTTTAAATGTTTAGTGCCTGTTTAAGACATTCTGGCAATTGGCATTCTATTCACAGCGTCCACCGCCCTCACCATATGCTTCAATTTCAAGAACCTAAAAAATAAAATGATTGAGTATTCCACCACTTATTCATCATACTTGAATTCTCAAGGAAAGTTTAGTAGCAGTCACATGAATAACTGAGGGAAAGTAGTCGGCAAAACGACGTGAAAATTTTTTCTAAAAAAATAAAAGGTCCTAAACAATACAGGATTGTTTAGAAGCTTTTATTTTTCGGAAAACGGCTATTACTTATAGAAAGCTGGCTTTAATTCTGCCGAATTATTGAGTGACAAGATCAACAGATTTCACTTTGTGATAGAATTCAACGAAGTTTTTAACAACGGAATCCAAGAAATCAACGGTACCTTGATCTGTGATTTCTCCAGCTTCATTTATTTTTTCATGTATTGAACCAATGTAGACTTCGTTATTCGGTAATACGATAGGTGATAAGTTAGGGTTTGACAAGATTTCTCTTAAATGCATTTGAGCACGGACACTTCCCAAGGCCCCCATAGAAGCCCCTACGATAAATGCTGGCTTATCTTTGATTTCAAAATCCCCGCCACGTGATAACCAGTCGATTGCATTTTTCAAAGCACCTGGAATTGAAAAGTTGTACTCGGGCACTGCGAATAGGACTGCATCTGAATCCTTAACAGCCTCTTTAAACTTTTCCGCATTTGCCGGTACATTATTTTCAATATCCACTGAATACATTTCAACGTCATTGATCAATACAGGGGTAATATCCAATTGATCGGCATAACGCTTTTTCATAAACTCAACCACTTTTAAGTTGAATGAATTTGAACTTGTGCTACCTATAATCGCTTTTACTTGAATAGTCATGATTATGATCTCCTTTTTATCTTTGCAATATGCAAAGTGTTAGTTTGTTACCTTATGTAAGTAACTATACATATGTAATATTTAATAGTCAAGTATTTGAATTGGGAAGGCGAACGGAACCATCTCTGAAAAAAAGCGATAGCCTCCACAGTTTATATTGTGACCGAAAAACCCTTACTTTCTATAATTGCAGAATGGCTGCAGAAGTACTCAGGTAAATAAAAAATACCGAGTTCCAAATCAAGCTCGGAACCCGGTACTTTTCATTCATCTTTGATTTCAATTTCATCGTCCTGTCCATCTTGTTTGATCTCAACTTTCCAAACAGCTTTTTCTTCATCAAATGCAATAGAGCGAATGATCATCCTGCCGTCTGACTTCTTTTTTGTAATTTCAATCGCTTTTTCAATCACTTCTGATTCTGAGAGCTTCGCATTTTTCGGCTTGTACTCAGGAAGCACTTCTACATACTTCGCACTTCCTTGTCCCGGGTAGGAAGTCAAAATCATACCGGAGTTTTCCACTTTAACTCGTTGGCCGATTTTTAATTCCTCAACTGCATTTGGATATGTGAAAAACACTGCACCATAAAAATCTTCCTGACCCCCGGTTGAACTAGGATCCGTTGGTATGGTGTCGACAACAAGCATCTTTTCTCCATCGACCTGCATGACATATGTCCCTTCCTTCGAAGGAGTTTCCGTAAATGGCAGATCTGGGTATGTCGTTGTTGGTTCACCAGGTTCCGCGACTAGCCTTCCTTGCTGTTCAAAATGAATGGTGTAGTCTGCGAACTGCTTTCTCAGTTCTGCCTGTTGTTCCTCTTTTAAGAAGTCATGGGTGATTTCAATGTTACCTGTCTTTGTGTCTGTAGAAATGCCAAACGATCCGCGTCCGGATTGCATTGGCTTGAGTGCATTCAACACCTCCTCTTGCAAAAGCTCCAAGTCCATTTCTGCATAATCACTCCGATAAAAATAAATCGGCTTCGCTAGAATCTCTCCGGCATCCACTTTTGGTTGCAATACTTTCAATAATTCATCCAAACGGTCATCAGGTTCTTTTATTCCAATCCAAACGCCCGACTGTTTTGCGCCTTCAGTCTGATTTTCTAAAAATAATACACCTTCTTTTCGGAATGCCCCGTGACTACCATATACTGTTTCGATCGCGTCTGACGCTGCTAGGGCTTCTATTGTTTGAACAGCCATATCTTCCTCAAGTTCTGCCGATGGCTCACCATAAAACCCATTTTTAAAATCATCGCTTTCTATTTGCTTCTTAGCCTCTGCGTCCCGTATCGGCGTTTCGGTCACCGTTTGCTCAAGTTCCGCAATAATTTCACGATCGCTGCCGAATTTTGTATTGCTCTGTAATGGTAGCTGTTCCTCATCGTTTTCAGTAGCCCCGCATGCAGCAAAAAGGATTGAAACGCTTGCTATCAGGGCGAACCCCATTCTTTTCTTCATCTACGTGCCTCCTCTCCAACTCATATAGAGTTAGTCGGCTTGGCAGTTGTTTAGTTTCATCTATACATTTTTATGGGGCCTGATACGACAATGGTTTCATGAGTTTGCCGCATTCGAATACCTCTCCCATATAAATCAAAAAAGTACCGTGCTGTAGGACAATCCAACATTGCCCTGCAACACGGTACACTTTTAATTCCTATCTCACTTTCACTTGCCCACTTTTCTTTAATAAATACAGCAAATATGGTGCGCCGACTATGGAAACGAGTAAGCCCGCTGGAACTTCGTTGGGTGCCAAGACATAACGTCCTAAAAAGTCTGCCGCCAATAAGAGCATGCCACCCAGCAAAATACTGACCGGGAAAACGGCTTGATGCTTAATACCGACGATCCGCCTAGCAGCATGGGGAGCTAGCAACCCGATAAAACCGATCGTTCCGACAATCGAAACGCTGATCGCGGAGATGATCACTCCAACAATAATCATCCATAAACGGAGTCTGCTTGTATGGATACCAAAACCGATCGCCACTTCTTCCCCAAAAATTAACGCATCATATGTCCTGGAGAAATAATAAATAAGTGGCAGTAAAATGAGGCTCGTAACAAGCGCCATCCACACATGATCCCATGAACTCCCATACGTACTCCCAGACAACCATGTCAATGCTTGTGCTGCATACAGTTTGGATTTAACCATTAGGATTTGAATGATTGCGGAACAGACAGCGGATATCGAAACGCCGATTAACAGAAGCGTAACAGGTTGAAAACCGCCTCGGGAACTACATACCAAAATCAGTCCCGTCACGACAAAAGCCCCTACAACTGCACCGATTGGGACAAATAAATACGCTAAACCCGGAAACAGAATCATGAACAGCATGGCCGTCATCCCTGCACCGGAGGTCACCCCTAACACGGATGCATCTGCAAGCGGATTCCGCAAAACCGATTGAAACAGAACGCCTCCAGCTGCCATGAGCATCCCCACCAAGAAGCTGACAAGAATTCGCGGTACGCGGAAATTCCATACATATGTATTATGCGCAAGCTCTTGGCCAAGTAAATGCAGAGGCGTAAATTCAGTCCCACCAAACCGCAAACTCACGAAAAATAGACAAATGGTGATAATCAACAAGACACCATAAACGGCTCCCTTTTTGGGAAATAAAACATGCCCGCCTAATGGAGCGGATTTCCCCCGGACTGAACGCCCCATCTTCATCGCTAAATACACGATCCAAGGACCGCCAATAAGAGCAGTCATAGCGCCAACCGGTAATTCCGATGTCTGAGAAATAATACGTACCAATATATCCGCACTAACGAGAAGCAAAGCCCCCACAACAATATTGCCTAGGATCATTGAAAAATGTAACCGCAATCCGAGTAACCGAACAACATGGGGCGCGATAATACCGACAAAACCGATCGGCCCGACTACCGCGACTGTAATAGCCGCCAGGAAAATGGCGGCCAGCCAACCGACGAGCTTGATCAACCCGACCTTCTCACCAATTCCAATCGCGGCCTCTTCATCTAATAATAAAACATCCAGTTTACGACTGATCGCCAGCGTAATGAGGAGAACGATGCCAATCCATGGCCACGCAAATTGAACGCCTGACCAATCTAATTGAAGCAAAGTCCCCGATCCCCATAAAAACAAACCTGATGCTTCATTTGCAAATAGCAGTTGCAAAGCGGCTGTGAAGGACGCAAAAAGCATACTCACAATCATCCCTGTTAAAGCGACTCTTACGGGATCCAGCGTCTTCCCGACTAAACCCCATACGAGCATCGCAGCTATCAACCCGCCTCCAAAAGCAAGGAATAAAGGGTGCTTTCCACTGAGATGCGGAAAGAAAACCGCGAAAGCCACCACAAAGAAATTAGCTCCCGAATGAATCCCTAATGTACTTGCACTTGCCAGCGGATTTTTTGTCATCGTTTGCATGAGCATCCCTGCAACCGCTAAGGAAGAGCCCGCCAAACATCCGATGACAAATCGCGGCAAACGGCTATGCAGTAGAAAATTTTGTTGCTGCTCATCATGCCAAAGCTGTTGCCAAAAGTTGAAATACCCAGCGGACGCTTGTCCTTGGCTAACATGAATCGTCCCTAATAAAATAAAGAGCAGACAACCTAAAAAACCGATCGTAATGAATTTTCGTTTATCATTCTTCATTTTATTTTTGCAATGCAAGCAGTAAATTATCCACTAATGTCTCCATTGATAATACGCCCCCAAATGTCCACGTATCTCCACCGATATCATAGAGTTGATCATTTTTGACGAAGGTCAGTTCATTCCACGCTTTATTGTTTTGCAAGTTATCAAATAGCGGGTCATCCGGTTGAACAGCATGAATGAAAAGTGCATCTTCATAATTTGAAACTCCTTCGACGTTGGCGTCAATAAAGCCCCAAGGTGCATCTGTATTGTCTTTGATCACATTTTCCAAACCTACTTTTTCAAGCACATGACTCACCATGGAGTTTTTCGTGAACAAACGGAAAGTTGGTGCTTGGTTGACTGTATAGGCTTGTGTGAACAAGAACTCCCTAGTTGGTAAATTGAGCTCATCGATTTTTTTCGCAGCTTCTGCATATTTCTCATCTAATCGTTGAATGAGCTGTTCTGCTTCAGCTTCTTTACCTAGCAGTTTGGCAGTTGTTTTAAATGAATCAAATGAATTTTGATACAAATCTTTCGTCACTTCTGGCGAAACAGTGTCATAGAAAATAGTCGGTGCAATTTTTGTAAGTTGATCTTGAATGGCGCCATGGTTACTGGACAGTGTAATGATCACGTCCGGATTCAGCTTGGCGATTTCTTCTAAATTCGGCTCTTGGCGAGTCCCGACATCCACAACATCGTCCGCAACAGATTCACTAATTTTCACCCACTTCTTAAATCCTTCAATATCCGCCATGCCAACGGGTTGAACGCCTAATGCAAGTAGTTCCTCCGCAAAGTTCCATTCCAAAACGACAATCCGTTCAGGTGCTTTGTCAAATGTCTCGGTTCCCAATGCATGCGTGATTTCTATTTTTTCATTCGTCTCGCTCTGATTCGAATTTGTTTGACCACTTTTCCCTTTTTCTGCACATCCTCCTAAAACAAATAGGAGTGCCAGCATTGCAAATATAAACTTCTTCATCTTTATTTTCCTCCGCTCTTCATTTCATTAATAATGAGAATCAGTCTCAACTAATTATATTCTACTTGATTATCATTCTCAATAAAATTTTTAAGTTATTTTCTAACCAACATAAAAAGCGCCCCATTCTAAAACAATTTTGCATTGTTTAGAACGTGGCGCTTCTCTTATTTCGGTCTTTTAATTGAAAAGATTTCACCGATTTCCGCATAATCATGCCCGGCTAATCTGCTGACGGCAGCTAACCCTCTTGGATCAATTCTCCCCTTTTCATAAATAGCACTATCTATATGGAATTGCACAATCTTGCCTATGATCAAATCACAGCTAGGAGAATCCGAGTCCCCCAATTCCACGGCATGCTCCACAATACACTCCATCCGAATTTTAGCTTCCTTGACTCCTGGAACAGCAATTTTCAAACTCTCGATGGGCGTCAATTTTGCCAGTTCAACTTCACTTTGATCAGGCGGAAGAGTGGCGGCTGTTTCATTGACCTGTTCAACATTTTGTTCGTCCACAATATGTACGACGAATTCTTTGGATTCGAGAATATTTCTCGCTGTATCCTTTTGCTTTCCCTCCAATCGTTGGATCGACAATGAAATCATCGGGGAATTGGCGGATACAATATTAAAATAACTAAACGGTGCCCCATTTACTACCCCATCCTTGGAAAGAGTCGTAACGAAAGCGATGGGCCTTGGAATAATACTTCCTATCAAAAACTTATAATTTTCTCTTTCGGTCTGTTGAGCTGGATCAATCGAAAGCATTGCAACCAGTCCTTTCTATAGCCCTCTATCTGAGGGGCTTCATTTTAAGTCCATTATATCCTTCATACCTCTACAAAAATAGCAAGGAATGAACTTCCCCTTTATCTTCAATTCGAGATAATTGTATTGGAAAACTGATGGAGTTGTCCATATTTTCTAATACTCTTTATACTACCACTGTCACATAACAACAAAAACTTTATCCTTTTCAATATTTATTTATTGTAAATCGATAAATAAAATGTTAAATTCAATTTAATAATAAATCAGCGAGGTGCTTTTTATGAAACAAGGAACAACCTTATTTTTAAAAATAGCCGTTATTCTTATCGGACTCCCCATTCTTGCTTTGTGCATCTTTTTGGTACCCGAGATTGCAAATTTTGCAGCAGAGTTATATCCAGACGTTGCTTTAATGAAATATTACGTTTACCTTGATCTGTATGCGTCAGCAATCCCTTTTTATATTGCGCTATATCAAGCTTTTAAATTGTTAAGCTATATTGACAAAAATAAAGCCTTCTCGGCACTATCGGTAAAAGCTTTAAGAAATATAAAACGCTGTGCGATCGCAATTAGCGTCATTTATGTCCTAGGCATGCCCCTCTTTTATCTCATAGCGGAGGTAGACGATGCCCCTGGATTCATCGTCATCGGGATGGTCATTATTTTTGCTTCAGTGGTCATTGCGGTCTTTGCCGCTGTTCTCCAAAAACTATTACAAGAAGCAATTGAAATAAAATCAGAAAATGATTTAACGGTTTGAGGTGAAAACAATGGCGATTATCATTCATATTGACGTAATGCTGGCTAAACGGAAAATGAGCGTCACCGAACTTTCAGAGAAGGTTGGCATCACGATGGCCAATCTTTCCATATTGAAAAACGGAAAGGCAAAGGCCATTCGATTATCCACTTTAGAGGCGATTTGTAGGGCTTTAGACTGCCAACCCGGCGATATTCTAGAATATAGAAGTGATGATTGAGAAATCGAGGTGACTGACACATGCAAGTATCGATCCAAAATGATTCTCAGAAAAAAACGTTGAAAGTACGATTGATGAGCGCACTCAAACAACTCGTTCGTTTTGGTTGGGAACAGGCTCTATCCTGTCTGTTCCCCGTCGTTATTTTCACCTCTTTAGCTTTGACCCAAATCATGCCCCTACCGTTACTGCCGCGCTATGATTGGCTGCTCATCATCTGCCTCCTCATGCAGTGGTGGATGGTACGTTCTGGGCTTGAAACACGGGATGAATTAAAGGTGATCACCTTATTTCACCTAATTGGACTGGCACTTGAAATTTTCAAAACACATATGGGCTCCTGGTCTTATCCCGAAGAAGGGTACTTCAAGATTTTTGGCGTCCCTTTGTATAGCGGATTCATGTATGCAAGTGTGGCAAGTTATCTTTGCCAGGCATGGAGAAGGTTAAATGTCGACCTCGTGAAATGGCCGCCCTTTTTGGTAGTGGTCCCTCTTACAGCAGCGATTTATTTGAATTTTTTCACCCACCATTATTGGATTGACGTTCGTTGGTGGTTAGCTGCACTCGTCATAATTGTCTTTTGGCGATCATGGGTCACATACGAAGTAAATGGAAAGTGTTATCGTATGCCACTTGCATTTTCTTTTATGCTGATCGGATTTTTCATATGGATTGCTGAAAACATCGCAACGTTCTTTGGCGCTTGGGAATATCCAAACCAAACCGCTGTATGGAGTCTCGTTCATCTAGGTAAAGTGAGCTCATGGGTCTTATTAGTCATTGTCAGCTTTCTGATTGTCGCGACGTTGAAGCTAGTAAAAGGAAAAAAGGAATTGTAAAAGATGATTTCTTAAAAATAAAAAAAGCCTAATTTCTCACTGTCATAAATGAGGAATCAGGCTTTTCTATTCCATTATCAGTTCGTTCCTTCAGCCGATCCAAAAAACTTACTGTCTAAAGAAAGCAACTGACTTCCATTTATCAACAGCACAACTGCCATGGCTAATAATGCTACATCCAATTCATACCCCGCTGTTTCAGCTCCCATGAAGCCCACAGACAATTTCACCGTAAAGATAGCCCCAAGCATGACGATCGCAATTAATGCCGAGACGAGTCTAGTTCCGATTCCTAAAATTAATGCGATTCCTCCCAAAAGTTCAATGAAAGCAACGACAGAACCAAGAAAACCTAAAATACCAATACTTTCAAACCAACCCGCTACATTTCCAAGACCCATTTGAAACTTTGCAATACCATGGATCAAGAACGTGATCCCTAACGCTACTCGAAGAATTAATAAACCTAACTCATATTTTTTTATCATCATTCATACTCCTCTACTCATCATTTTTCTATTTTGCTCAGTTAATAACCGTCAATACTGTATCTTTCCTTGTTGCCTTTCGGACGATTGGAGCGACCTCTGTCGCTAATAATTCGATACTCTTCACCACTTTTTCAAACGGCAAACCGCCAATATCCATCTGCGCCATGAAACGTCGGTGTCCAAAAAGTTCGTATTGGTGCAGGATTTTCTCCACGATCTGTTGTGGGCTTCCTACAAACAAAGCCGTTTCGGGAGCTGTCAGTTGTTCGAAATCTGTTCGTGCCATCTTCCTTGAACTCATCCCACGCTGACCGTTTACGTATGACCAATAATTTGAGTAATACGGATAGAATTCATCTTTTGCTTGTTGCGTAGTCTCTGCAATATACGCATGACCCGTTACACCGACCTTGAGATCTTCTACATCATGACCAGCCTCGATGCCCGCTTGATGATAGACATCCACCAATGGCTTAAATCGTGCGGGATCACCGCCCAGGATCGCCATTGCCATCCCGGCACCCAATTTTCCGGCACGGGCAGCACTGCTTGGGGTTCCCCCAACACCGACCCATACGGGCAATTCTTTCTGTAAAGGGCGGGGTGCAATTTCAGCATTTCTCAACGACGGACGGAATTGACCATCCCAAGTCATTCTCTCGTTTTCGTTAAGCTTTAATAATAAGTCAAGATTTTCCGTGAACAAGGCATCATAGTCATTTGTGTCATAACCGAAAAGAGGGAATGACTCCACAAATGCACCACGACCTGCAATGATTTCCGCCCGCCCATCCGATAGCAAATCCAATGTAGCAAAGTCCTCAAACAAACGAACCGGATCAATCGTGCTTAACACGGTCGTTGCACTTGTCAACTTGATGCGTTCCGTCATTTGAGCGATGGAGGCTAAAACGACAGGTGGCGAGGAAATGGCATAGTCGAGTCGATGATGTTCACCAACCCCAAAAATATCGAGCCCCGCCTCGTCGGCAAGTTTTGCCGCCGCCAAAACCTCCTTCATTCGTTGCCCTACGCTAATCGTTTTTCCCGTAAACGGATCCGCCACTAGATCGCCCAGTGTATATAGACCAATTTCAATTCCTTCACTTTCATGCATTGTGTACGATCTCCCAACTACTTTTTAACTTTTCACGTGAATTCCGTTTCCAGTAAGTCCACGATGAACATTCAATTTCGTTACCTCTTAATCGATACCTCCAACAAACTAATCACCATTAACTTACTTTATGTAAGTAACTATACAACCAACCCAAACATTAGTCAAGTAACTAATTTACAATAAATATTTTTGTTGCTTAGTAGTTAATAAAGTTGGAGAAAAAAACTATCTCTTCGACGATTTTCGAGTTTTATATATAGGGGAATAAACATAAAAATACCGGGCCCTAAAACAATTCTAGTTTGTTTTAGAACCCGGTATGATTAATTTGGTAAAAAGATAGGTCCGTTTGGTCCGACTGGAATTCCTAGTAGATACCAAACAACCGTAAAGATCGTCCAAGCAAAGAACAGGGCGATTGAATAAGGCAGTAGATTCGCAATGAGTGTTCCGATTCCAACATTTTTGTCGTATTTCTTAGCAAATGCCAACAACAGTGGTAAATATGGTAACACAGGTGTAATCGGATTGGTAATCGAATCACCGACCCGATAAATCATTTGCGTAAATGCCGGATCATACCCGAGATACATAAACATCGGAACGAAAATAGGCGCCAAAATCGCCCATTTTGCAGAAGCACTTCCGATGAGTAAATTGATAGCCATTGTCAAAATGATGAAGCCAACAATTAAAGGCACTCCCTCGACTTTCATTGCTTCGAGAGCGTTTGCCCCTTTAATAGCGAGAATAGGCCCCAAATTACTCCAATTAAAATAAGCAAGCATTTGAGCGGCAAAAAATACAAGGACTATATAACTCCCCATTGTGCTCATTGCATCACTTAATAGATTCCCGAAGTCTTTCGATGATTGAATGGTCTTTACCTTCAGACCATACACGAGTCCTGGGACGAAAAATAGAATCGTAATGATGAAAACAGCAGAATTCATGAGCGGTGAATTCGTAATGAGCGATCCAGTTTCAGCATTCCGTAGCAACCCATTTTCCGGAATCGCGAGAGCAAGAATCACAATAGCTGTAATGACTGCTGAAATATTTGCCCAGCGCAATGCTGAAATTTGCGTTGGCGTTAATTTTTTATCATCCATGACCTGCCCTGTATAGGCTCCAAGTCGTGGAATAGTTAACTTTGTCGTTACCAAATAAATAATAGAGAGCAGGAAAATGGTAGATGCAGCCATGAAGTAGTAGTTCATCGCGATATTCCCCACATAATCCGGATTGACGAGCTGAGCAGCGGGCTCTGTAAAACCAAGTACCAGGGCATCAGCCATTCCTAACACAAGGTTCGCGCCAAATGCACCTAACGTTGCGGCGTAAGCCATGACCAACCCTGCAAATGGATGATACCCTAATTTCATCATTACCATAGCAGCAATTGGCGGTAAAATAACCGGCCCTGCATCCCCTGCTACAGTCCCAAGGATCCCGACTAAAATCATAGTCGGGATAATGAGTGCACGAGGTGCCACTTCAATGACACGCTTCATCGCCGTTTCAAAATAACCCGTTTTCTCGGCAAGACCGACGCCAAGCATGACGACTAGCACCATGCCAAGCGGCGGAAACGCACTGAAGTTACTAATACTTTCTGATAAAATCTTTAATAAACCTTCGCCCGACAACAAGTTGACAGCTTCAATCACTTCGCCTGACACAGGATTCGTCGCTTTCAAATTGAACAATGAGGCGACAAACGAACCCGCTAAAATGACCCCCATCAATATGATGAAGATAAGGATCGGGTCAGGCAACTTATTGCCCGCAACTTCAATTTTATTTAAAAAACGGTCCACAAAACCGGTCTTTTTCTTCTCTTCCATCATAAACCCCTTCCATCTATCAGCAACAATGTTTCCCGTTTTCGGAAGTCTTACTTCCCTTCATTCATCGTCAAAGCACAGTAAACATGGAACTTCAAAGCAGCCAGCATTGCCGCTTCGTCAATGTCGAATTTCGGGTGATGATGCGGATGCACAATCCCCTTTTCCTCATTTTTCGCACCGATCAGTACATAACAGCTTGGCACTTCGTTGCTGAAGGCCGAGAAATCTTCCCCTCCGAGCATCGGATCGATCCACTCAATCGCTTCTTCGGGGATATACGTCGCTACCGTGTCTGCAACCTGTTGCGTTACATACTGATCATTGACCACTGAATCATAACCGTATGTATACTTCAATGTGGCTGTTGCACCGTTTGCAGCTGCCAACCCTTCCATAACCTGCTCAATAGCGTGTCTAACTTTTTCACGAACGTCTTGATCTAATGTCCTTACAGATCCCCCAATTTCCACACGGTCCGGAATGACATTAAGGGCCTCTCCACCACCGTGGAATTTTGTCACTGAAACGACGGCAGATTCAAGCGGACCGACTCTTCTGGATACGATATGATTCAGAGCTGACACCATTTGCGCCCCGATACTCAATGGATCCACTGTCATTTCAGGTTGTGAGGAATGCCCGCCTTTTCCTTGAATCGTAATCTCGAACAAATCGCTTGCCGCAGTGATGGCATCATGACGTACACCAATCGTCCCAAGCGGAAGCGTAGACATCAAGTGCAAACCGAGCACTTGATCCACCCCCTCCAGTACCCCTGCTGCAACCATTTCCTGGGCGCCGCCTGGAGGTAGCTCCTCCGCATGTTGGAAAATGAATAGAATATCCCCGTGTAATTGTTCTTTCAGGGAAGTGAGCACTTTGACAGCACCTAAAAGCGAAGCCGTATGGCCGTCATGAGCACAAGCGTGCATGACGCCTTCCCTTTGAGAAGCAAAAGGGAGATCCGTTTCCTCGTGGATTGGTAGTGCATCGATATCCGCTCGTAATGCAGTCGTTTTCCCAGGAAAGGACCCTTTTAATTTGGCAATGACACTTGTCTTCGTCGGACGACTAATCTCCAAGCCATCCATTTCACTTAGTCGATCTACTATATATTGTGAAGTTTGATGTTCTTCAAAGGATAATTCCGGACGTTCATGCAAGTAACGCCGCCATTCAATGGTTTCTGGAAATACTTCTTCTATTTTCAATGAAATTTTATCTTTATACATTTCTTTCACCTCTTTAGCATGGTAAAGTCCATTTATTAATGGTACCTATCCTGCGCACACTTTTCAATCATTTTTTAATATTGTCTATAATTTTCCTACTATATTTGTGACACCCTAGATTTTATTTTTCCAGCGCAGCTAGTCTAAAGCCAAAATTGAATGTTTTCTCATATAAAAGTAAGCGTCAAATACTAGGTGTGAGCTATTTGACGCTTGCTTTATCAGTCGGTTAAATCTCAACCGAGTTTTTCGTAACTTTTTTATAATGAGGATTGTCCACATCCGACAAACTTATTTTTGTGATATCTAAATCATAGTCCCATCTAGGATTTTCGTTTCCTCTTTCAACTTCTCTAAAATAATGTTGATAAATATATCTAACGTATTTAAAAAGAAGCATTAAAGATAGTACGTTAATAAATACAATCATTCCTAAAATTAGGTCTACAGCCGCCCAAATGACATTCAATTTTACAACACTTGCTAATACAAGAATCATTGCTAGTACGACTCTGAATACTAAAATGGGGATCTTTTTCTTTTCTTTAAAAATATACGTTAAATTGGATTCACCATAATGCATATCTGCTAATAGTGTCGTAAATCCGAATAAAAACATCGCAAAAAATACAATCCAACTACCTAAACTACCTAAAACAGAACCGAAAGCAGTTTGTAATAATAAGATACCGTCTTGACCTGATTCTAAGGAGCCGGTCATCAAAATGGCCAGTGCAGTAGCTGTACAAATAATAATCGTAGTGATGAAGGTGCCAATCATCCCCAAAAACCCTTGGTCTACTGGATGTTTAACATCGGCAGAAGCATGCATGATAGCAGCAGACCCGTTCCCTGCATCATTAGAAAACATTCCTCTGGCCACGCCGCTTCTAAACGCCTCTGCAACAGTCCATCCTACCACTCCACCAACTGCCGACTTCCCTGTGAATGCGCTTTCAAAGATAGCACCAAAGATGGTCGGGATATAAGCGAAATTAATGATTACTATATAAAGTACAACCGAAAAGTAAACAACTACCATAAGGGGAACAATAAAAGTGGATACATTCGCTAATCTTTGCATTCCTCCGATGGTTACTAAAAATGCCAAGATCACAACAATTATCCCTGGAATAATCGGATGAATGTTAACTACACCCGTAAATGCGTTCGCAATTGAATTTGTCTGAATAGACGCGATTGCAATACCAATACCCAATACATATAGAAATGAGATTATAATAGCCAATGGCTTATTTCTCAAACCTTTTTCAATGTAATAAGCTGGTCCTCCTTGATAATTTCCATCTTTATCTTTAACCCGAAAAGCTTGCCCTAGAACTGTTTCACTAAAACTTACAATCATTCCAAACAACGCGGTCATCCACATCCAGAAAATAGCTCCGGGACCTCCAATAAACAATGCACTACTCACACCCACTAGACTTCCTGTACCTAATTGACCACCGAGGGCAGCCATTAAAGTACCGAATCCAGATACGCCTCCGTCATCACCTTGCACACTTTTTTTCATGGTACGAATCGCCCGGAAAAAATGTTTAACTTGAGGGAATTTTAGTCTAATCGTGAAGTATAGACCAACACCTAGTAAAGTATATCCGATCACATTTGCCCACAGCCAGTCAGTTATATCATATATTACTTGCATGATAACACCCCTCTCATATATTGATTACGTAAAATATTCCGACATTTATCCAGAATAGTCTTCCCACTGTAACCAATTACGCCAAGGCGTAATTGATTAAACTTACTGGGGAAAAGCATTGCTTAAAGCGGTAATTTCAAGCGAACAATTTCAGCAAAAAATTCAGCACCGCGAACTAAATTTTCATCTTTATAATCAAACTTGGCATGGTGAAGAGGATATACTTCTTCTCCTTCACGCTTACCACCCAGGAAGACATAGCATCCCGGAATTTTATCAATAAAATGCCCAAAATCCTCTGAACCCATTATCGGCTGTGCATGATCAACCACATTTTCTTCCCCAAGTACGTTTGTAGCTGCTTGCACTACTGTATGGTGACAATCTTCCCAGTTAACTGTTGGAGAAAAAGAGTTTCTATAGGTGAATTCGCATGTTGCCCCGTTCGCCTCACAAATACTTTCACAAATTGCTTGCATTCTCTCTTTAATAAGAGATTGGACTTCCGGTTTATAACTTCTGCAGTCACCAGTTATGACAACATTCGTCGGTATTACATTGACTGTACCGTCCGTATGGATTTCAGTACAAGAAACAACCGCGGTGTCAATCGGATCAATATTTCTTGCTACAATGGTTTGTAAGGCTAATATGATTTGGGAAGCGGTCACCAATGCGTCAACCCCCATGTTTGGAGCTGAGGCATGTCCCCCTTTCCCTTTTATACGAATTTCGAAGTTATCCTCACTTGCCATAATCCCTCCAACTTTGGAATGGATTTGCCCCTCTGGCAAACCAGGCATATTGTGTAACCCATAAAATTCATCAATTGGGAAACGCTCAAATAATCCATCCTTTAGCATGGCAAGTGCCCCTTCACCGTGTTCCTCTGCAGGTTGGAAAATGAAACGAACCATTCCGTTAAAGTTTTTTCGATCCGCAAGTAATTTCGCTGCACCAAGTGCTGTCGTTACATGTCCATCATGGCCGCAAGCATGCATCTTACCCGGATATTTCGAAGAGTATGGTAGATTGGTTTGTTCTTGAATGTTCAAAGCATCCATATCAGCACGGATTCCAATAATTCCTGGGCCATCACCATTTTTTAATGTACCAACTACCCCTGTTTTTCCAATGCCAGTAACCACTTCATAACCCATTTCCAGCAATTTCTCTGCAACAAACCGCGCTGTATTTTCTTCTTCAAAAGCAGTTTCAGGGTATGAATGGAGATAATGCCTCCACTCCGTAAGTTGATTGTTTAAATTTTCATTGCTCATATTCATTCCACCCTCTTATGAACTCTTTTATGTTTCTACTTAGAATCTGTTAATTAGATAGGCACCCATTGGCTTTTCCTAGATGGGGATGATGTCATCCCTCATCTAGGCTTTTTAAAGAATGAACTCCTCCTTAATTCGGACAAAGTCCTTCCCATACAACCTTCTGATAAGTTGCTGGATCCGTATCTCCTTCAGTGCTAATTAGCAAAACCCGCGAATCAGCATCAAGTGAAATCGCCTTGCCATGAGCAGGGTCTTTCGCCAGTTTTCGCAAATAGTACAGTAAGCCGAGTGTCACTGCCCCAGACTCACCGGATATCACTCGAGGATCACCCTTCATCGGATTCCCATATAAACGCATACCGAGTGCTGCAATATTGTCGTTACACGAAAATGTCCCTTTCGCATATTGGCGTAACAAGCGATAAGCACTTGTGTTAGGCTCCCCGCATGACAGCCCCGCCATAATGGTGTTCATATCCCCCGTGACAATTTCCCTAGTACCATCTTCCGTTAAAAATGAACGGTAATAACACTCCGCTTGTTCGGGTTCGACGACCACAATCGTCGGTGGATTGTCCCGATAATGTTCAAGCATATAACCCGCAATGGCTGCTGCGAAAGAACCGACGCCCGCCTGAAGGAAAATATGCGTCGGCTGTTGTCCACCGTCTGCATCCAACTGATCTACGGCTTCTTTTGCGATGGAAGCATACCCTTGCATAATCCATAAAGGTATGTCTTCGTAACCATCCCAAGCCGTGTCCTGAACGAGAACCCATCCATTTTCATCAGCCAGGTTTGCACACATCCTAACCGTGTCATCGTAATTGATGGATGTAATTTCAGCGTGGGCCCCTTCATCACGGATCGCTTGCAAACGTCGTTCTGTCGATCCTTTCGGCATATAGACGACCGATTGATGGCCAAGCTCCCTTGCTGCCCAAGCTACACCTCGTCCATGATTACCGTCCGTCGCTGTAATGAACGTCAATTCGCCAAGCTGTTCTTTTACTTTGGAAGACTGCAACTCTTCAAATGATAGATTTTCAATATTTTCCCCTAAACGATCGGCTAAGTATCTTGCAATGGCATAGATGCCGCCCATCACTTTGAAGGCATTCAGACCAAAACGCTGTGACTCATCCTTCATTCTGATATCCGCAACGTTTAAATGTTCAGCTAAATTTTTTAGGCGATATAAAGGCGTTTCCGTATACAAACGATGTGTTTTTTGGAACTCATGAATCCCTTTAATTTTAGTTTCTTCAAATGGAGCTAGTTCTTCTTCGTTATATTCCGGTGAATAAAAATGGTTGATGGCCAACTTGATATCTTCTTGAATAGTTTTCTGCATGATAATCCCCCTGATTCAATTCGTTATTGATAATTGTAATACTATTGTTTTCCTGCAAGATGACGAACAACGTCCAGTAACACATTCGCCCCTGCCACTAAATCCGAGTCCGATGTATGCTCGCGAGGATTGTGACTGATCCCCCCATCACTTGGAACGAAAATCATAGCTGTCGGGCAAATGCGGGCGATCATTTGTGCATCATGCCCTGCGCCGGAAGTCATCCGCTTCGATTCTAGGCCACGATGATTGGATGCAACTTCCACCAACTCAACGATATGCTTGTCGAAAATAACCGGTTCAAAGCGCGCTAGTCGCTCTACCGTAATCGTAACTTCCTCTGCAGGCTCAAGTTCTTGAAGGTATTTTGTCAATGCTGCCTCTTCGTCTTTCAGGCGCTGTTCATCGGGATCGCGTAAGTCGACCGTGAACGTGGCACGTGAAGGAATCACGTTGATCGCATTTGGTTCAAATTCGATGCAACCAACCGTCGCCACAGTCGGTGTGACGGAACTAACTGCACGTTCATGCAGGAACGTCATAACTTTTGCGGCGGCATGTCCCGCGTCACGCCGCATCGCCATCGGAGTGGTACCGGCATGATTGGCATCACCTTCTATCGTCACGCGTTGCCAAGAGATTCCTTGAAGGTTTTCTACTGCGCCGATCGGGATTCCCATCCGTTCAAGCACTGGGCCTTGCTCTACATGTAGTTCTACATAAGCGTGCGGCTGTAAAAATCCCGGATCTTCCGTGCCCGCATAACCAATTTTCTCAAGCTCTTCGCCTAGTAAAGTCCCATCAGTGCCGACTGTTGCCAGCGCCTCATCAACGGAAAGACCTCCCGCATAGACAAGGGAGCCCATCATATCGGGTGCATAGCGCACCCCTTCCTCATTTGTGAACGCTGCAACCGCGATCGGGCGGGAAGGAACAAACCCGGACTCCCGCAGAGTCTTGATGACCTCGATGCCCGCAAGTACACCATAACACCCATCATAAATACCAGCATTGATGACTGTGTCTATATGCGAACCAACGAGGACAGGGGCTTGCTCTGCAGTATCTGTTCCACGCCAAATACCAAAAATATTGCCGATGCGGTCGATTGCGATTTCCAGTCCGGCATCCTCCATCCAAGAAACCACCGCATCGCGCCCTGCTTTATCTGTTTCAGAAGCTGCTAACCTAATCAATTTGCCATCTTCATCACGCCCTATTTGACCCAGCTCTTGAATTCTACGGACTAATCGTTCCGCGTCTATGGATGGCTGATTACCGTTTAGTTTGATTTCGTTGTTTTCCGTTTTCATGATGCCGATCCTCCTATTTCAATTTCGCAATGACTTCGATTTCCACTAATGCCCCTTTGGGAATTGCTGACACTTCTACACAACTTCTTGCCGGTTTATGGGCGGTAAAATAAGAGCCGTACACTTCATTCACACTTTGGAATGAATCGATTGAATCTAGAAAAATCGTTGTTTTAAAAACGTCTTCCAATCCGAGACTCAAATCCGACAGAAGCCCCTTAATATTATTCAGTATTTGCTCTGTTTGTTCGGCAGCCGTTTCACCGACCATTTCTCCACTTTCAATATCCAATGGCAACATCCCTGATAAAAATGCAAAACCATCTACTGTAACCGCTTGTGAATAGGGTCCGACAGCCGCCGGTGCTTTATTTGTTGAAATTTGTTGAATCATTTATTTTTCCCCCTTACTATCTACAAATGTATTAATGCAAGAGTCGTGCCAAGTTACAAAAACGTCTAAAGCAAGGGGTAATAAAAAAAAGAGCCGTATATTGAGTATCAAAGCGATACTCAATATACGGCTTGTTTATGTATTAGGATAAATCTCTATAAAGAAAACAATCATAATATCAAATTGAGACTAAGTATCAATTTGATATTTATTTATTTTCCTAAATAACGTTGCCCTTCCAATTCCGAGCAGACCGCTGGCATCTTCAATATTCAGATCATGATGACGAACATAATCCAGCGCTTTTTGAATCATTTCTTTCTCCATTTCTTGAAGGGAGAATGAAGGTAAGGTAACTGCGGGTTCTCCCTGTTCGATTTTCAATTTACGAAGGATAAGTGCTTCTGCCGCTTCCATTGTAATCCAACCGCTATCGATAAAATTGAATAAGTACTCGATGAAGTTTTTTAATTCGCGAACATTTCCTTCCCATGGGTAATGGATCATCAACTCTTTCACGTCTTTTCCAAACCCGAGTACATTCGCTTGGAACAGCTGATTGAAAATCCCAATAAAATGCTCACTTAAAGCGAGAATATCTTCCTTTCGGCTTCTAAGTGGCGGCAGGACCATCGGAATCACATTTAACCTGAAATACAAATCTTCTCTGAATGTTCCTTTACTCACCATTTCCTGCAGGTCTTGATTTGTAGCTGCAATGACACGCACGTCAATCGGAATGGATGCTGTTCCGCCTAGACGCTCAATTTCCCTTTCCTGCAAAACTCGTAATAATTTCACTTGAAGTAAGGAGGGCATTTCTCCTATTTCATCCAGAAAAATTGTTCCTGTATTTGCTAATTCAAATTTACCGGGTTTCCCTTTCTGATTGGCACCCGTGAACGCCCCTTTTTCATACCCGAACAATTCACTTTCCAATAAGTTTTCAGGAATCGCACCACAGTTGACTGTTATAAAGGGCTTGTCTTTCCGCATACTTGCATGATGGATCGCTTTCGCAAACTCCTCTTTTCCCGTCCCACTTTCTCCTTGGATTAAAATCGTGGAATGGGATTGCGAAACTTGATAGGCATAATCCTTCACTTCTTGTATTTGCGCACTGATACCGATAATTTGATCAAACGGTTTTTTTTGATTTTCCGTTGTTTTTTCCGCCAAATGCTGAATTTCATTCACGTCTTGAATGGTGATCAAGTACTCGGATGACTGACGAACAGAAGAAATTTTTTGCTTATTCACCAGAAAGCTTTTTTCGATACCATTAATCGTCAAGTTGATCGTTTGATCGATTTCCTCGTCTTCTCGGCCCCTTGTGCGTAAAAAATGTTGAACTTCTTCCGGCAATATGTGTTTTTCTTTTATTTCCATCAATAGTTCTGCTTTTACATTTATTTCTTGGATGCTTCCTGCTTCATCAATGACAATGATTCCTTGATTGACAAGGTTCATAATTTTATCCATTTTTTCTGAACTACGCGTAAGCTGCTGGATCATCTCATGCTCGTGTAATTTACTGGCCAACAGATCTGCCATTTTACTCAAGAAAGTGAGGATACCTCCTGTATTTTCAAATAAGCGCAACCGCTGATCCTCATTAAAAGCTAATAACCCGATCACACCAATCGGTTGCCCTTGAAAGGTAATCGGCGCACAAATTTCACCAGTTTCCGAGCAATTCCCAAAAAACTTGCATCGCTCACAAATTGGGTCATGCCCAGGATTTTCAATCACGACGGGTTGTCCCGTCCGAACAGCGGACTGATAGACGAAGTCACCTTCCATTTTGCGAAGCACACTTTCTTTTTGCTCTCCCGTTCCTGCCACTCGAATGAAATGATGATTGGCAATCTCCACTTCTATTTTCAGAACAGCCGCTATGGCATCCGCGATCCGCTGTACTGCAGGTTGAATACTCATCAAATCCATCAAATCACCTTCTATTCTATCGCCGTAATGATTCAATAAAATCATACCACCCTATGGATGAATTCCATAACGTCTCTCTTGATACGAATACTTTTACTTCAAAAATGAACTCCCTCTCAGTGTATAAACTTTCTACGAAAAGTGAAGAGCTAAGGATGACTAATTTTGAGGAGGCTGTCCATTTTGGCAGAGAACAAAGACACGAAACAGGACATGCAACGCGAGACATTGACAACGCGCCAAGGTCATCCTGTGAAGGATAACCAAAACATTCGCACAATCGGTGATCGCGGTCCAGCCATGCTTGAGAATTATCATTTCATCGAAAAGATTTCCCATTTTGATCGGGAAGAGGTTCCGGAACGTGTCGTGCACGCGCGAGGAGCAGGTGCCTTTGGCTATTTTGAAACGTATGGAAAAGTGGGAGACGAACCCGTGGAAAAATATACGCGTGCCAAAGTATTTTCAGGTGCCGGGAAGAAAACACCACTGATGGTTCGTTTTTCTACAGTGGCGGGGGCGAAAGATTCCCCGGAAACAGCACGGGATCCACGCGGCTTCGCGGTAAAAATGTATACGGAAGATGGCAACTGGGATTTGGTTGGAAACAATCTCAAAATTTTCTTTATACGCGATGCGATGAAGTTTCCGGACATGATTCACGCATTTAAGGCTGATCCGGCTTCGAACGTCTCCAATCCTCAGCGGATGTTTGACTTCGTTTCCCGTTCACCTGAAGCGACGCATATGATCACCTTTCTATTTTCTCCATGGGGCATTCCGGCGACGTACCGCCATATGCAAGGTTCCGGCGTCAACACCTACAAATGGGTAAATGACAAAGGTGAAGCGGTGCTGGTGAAGTATCATTGGGAGCCGAAGCAAGGGATTCGTAATTTGACACAAGAAGAAGCGGACGCCATTCAAGCCAAGAACGTTGGTCATGCGACACAGGATTTATATGAAGCGATCGAGCGCGGGGATTATCCTGAGTGGGAGCTTTTCGTACAGATCATGGAGGATGATTACCACCCGGAGCTCGACTTCGACCCTCTTGATGATACAAAGCTTTGGCCGGAAGAGAAGTTTCCGTGGCGACCGGTTGGACGTATGGTCCTCGACCGCAATCCAGTGGATTTTCATGCGGAAATCGAGCAAGCCGCCTTCGGTACAGGCGTCCTCGTAGACGGCATGGATTTCTCAGATGACAAAATGCTGCAAGGCCGGACGTTTTCTTACTCCGATACCCAGCGTTACCGTGTAGGAGCGAATTATTTAAAACTGCCTGTGAATGCACCGAAAGTGCCTGTGCGCACCAATCAGCGTCGGGGTCAGATGGCTGTTCCTGATTTAGAAGAAGCTGGAGATCCACATATTAACTATGAACCATCGATGCTCGGTGGCTTTGAGGAAGCAAACCCAGAAAACCATCATCCACCGCATCACCCTACGTACAATGCGGCTGCTATGAGCGCACCCATTGATCGTCCGAACAACTACGGTCAAGCAGGACACACATACCGCAGCTTTGAAGATTGGGAACGCGATGAATTGATTAACAACCTATCCGATGCACTTGCCATCTGCGATAAACGTATTCAGGATGCCATGATCGAGCACTTCACACAAGCCGATGAAGAGTACGGCCGACGTGTCAAAGAAGGCATTGAAAAGAAAATGAAAGAACTAGGAGAAATGGGCTCGGAAAACAAAGTTCCCGGCCGTGAATCAGGACAATCAAAATATGGTCAAGGCTCATTAGCAGCGAACGAAGCAACAAAAGACGCTGTGAACAAAAGTCATGAAGCCGATCCCTATTAATTGTATATCAGACGTATGGACCGGGTGTGGACGCACCCGGTCTATTTCAATAGTTCCGCCATCTACTACTCCCCTTCCACACCTATACAAAACCGCAGTACAAGCGACCTCCACTAATTTGTCATCATCACGATTTGAAATATATATTTTTTTAAAGTCCAATTACACTCTAAATCAAAGAAGTACTAAAAGTGCTACTCTCATTCATATAGTATGAACAAACAAACCTTGCAATCTTATGCAGATTTCTCGAAACCTGTAAAAAGATCGCCTCACTGAATATAACGGATCACTTCAGTAAATAGATGGAATGGATTTTTCTAAAAACATTGCCGATTTAAGCTCATTTGGATTGTGATTATCGAAAGGGAGGGACGTTTAATGGCGAACGACCGCGAAGATTTATTTGATAAGGAAAAGCAAAATGAGCTGAAATTGAAAGTAGAACGAAAAGATGGAGAACCTACTTCAGCTTTCAAAGGGGCCTCTTTGGCAACACTAGTCATTGGAATATCAGCTTATATTATTGGTTTATTCAACGCTGCAATGGAACTAAATGAAAAAGGGTATTACTTTGCTATTTTACTACTCGGACTCTATTCATCTGTCTCTTTGCAAAAAGCGGTACGAGATAAAGAAGAAGGTATCCCAGTGACAAATATTTACTATGGGATTAGTTGGTTTGCCCTGCTTGTATCGATATTACTGATGGGTATCGGTTTGTACAACACAGGTAGTATCGTTCTAAGTGAAAAAGGATTTTATGCGATGGCTTTCGTTCTTAGTATCTTTGCAGCCATCACCGTCCAGAAAAACGTCCGAGATACACAGAAAGCAAGAGAAAGAGCTTGAACTCCTTTTCGCAAACATAAAAACGACTTCGTTGGAAGTCGTTTTTATGTTTCCTGTAATCTTCCTTCGAAATTCTCTTTCGGCTGCTTGCTTCTTTGCTGCCACCTTAGGAAAATATTATTGGTCAACAAGGATATGATAATGAAAATGGTGCCTATATAATCGTACACTGTGATGCCCGCCCCTTGAACAATTTGAATGACCAACGTCGTAACAGGTACCAGGTTCAAAAATAATAATCCATTTAACGGTGTGATGACACTCACGCCATAATTCCACCCTACCAAGGCAATCACACCTGGGAAAATTACCATAAAAGCAATATGCGGGCTCGTGATCATAATTGTTTCAACAGTTGGAAACGAGACGTAACCTGAAAGTGTCGCTCCAAGAACGACAACAAGTGCAGTAGCCGTTCCAAGCAAACAACTTAGCGTCGAATAACGTAACGCGGACCAGCCATCCTTGCTAAATCGGCTTCCGCCCATCGTGTAAACCACCCACCCAACGACTGCGATAAAAATCAATAAAGAGGGAAGAATGTCATTTTTCGCTGTAAAAAAAGCACCAAAATCACCTTTTGTGACGACTAACGATGCTCCAACAAACCCGATAAACACACAAAACATTGTAAATGCATGAGGTCGTTGTCTGATGAACACCCAGGCAATAATGATAGAAATCATCGGCATTAAAGATTCCATAATGGAAGCGATCATCGTACCTGGATTGCCCAATAAATCTTGCCCCCAGAAAATGAGCAAATTATAAACTGCAAAGGCCATTGTGCCGTAAAACCACAGGTGCCAACCTTTCCCTTCAAAGCGGAAAGCTTGTTTGCCTTCCTTCCATAACAACCACACGATTAAAATGATCGTTACAAAGCCATAACGGAAAATCGTAAAATAAAGTGGGTCAATATGTTGAAACGCATGATTCGCTACCGGAAACATTGCTCCCCAAGATATTGCGGAGATCAAACATAAAAAAGCACCCAATACTACATTATTTTTCACGCAAATCGTTGTCTCCTTCAATTAATTTCTCTATATCCATTTAATCACAAGTTAGCTATCTCTCAAAATGAACAATAATGATGTTTAACATCTAAATTAGTGATATCATGAAAGAAAGTTAAATGGAAAGGGTGGCATCGGGTGGAGTTTAAAGACTTGGAAATCTTTCAAATGGTTGCAAAAAAAGGAACGATTACTGAAGCCGCAAAAGAATTAAGTTACGTCCAATCAAATATTACATCACGGATCCAGAAACTTGAGACTGAAATGAATACAGCTCTTTTTAACCGGCATAACCGTGGAATGACGTTAACGCCTGAAGGAAAAAAACTGCTAGTCTATTGCGAGAAAATCCTAAAGCTGACAAATGAAATGAAAAAAGTCGTCCAAAGTAAATCGGAACCGGCAGGAAAACTGGAAATCGGGTCCATTGAAACCGTCATAAAATTACCGGTTATATTATCTGCCTATAACAAAAAATATAAAAATGTAGACTTATCACTTCTGACAGGGGTTACCGAACAACTCCAAAATGACGTCTTGAATCATAATCTGGACGGTGCCTTTATAACGGAAATTAACCAGCATCCTGAACTTGTTGCCCATGACGTTTTTCAAGAAGAACTGGTCCTCATATCGGACAACACCAAAACGTCATTGGAACAATTAAAAAAAGAGCCGTTCCTATGTTTTAGCAAAGGATGCGGCTACCGGGCAAGATTAGAAAATTGGTATAAAGACCAAAACATCACACCACAAAAAGTGATGGAGTTCGGTACCTTGGAAACCATCTTAGGAAGCGTCGCCATGGGACTTGGCATTACATTCGTCCCGAAATCGGCCGTTTCCCATTTAGAAGAAAAAGGATTGATCCAGTGTCATTATCTACCTGAAAAATATAGCAAAATCAATACCGTCTTTATCAGACGAAAAGATGCCTACTTAACCTCTACGCTCGAAAAGTTTATCGAAACGTTTGAACAAAGCAAAGGTGAACCGGCTTATCCGCTGACTTGAGGATTTTATCCCATGAAAAAACCCCGTTTGATAGCTGGAACGGGGTTATGCCTGTTTAGACTTCCATAGAAACAATCGCCAATCCCCTATCCTTCACTCTTTCTAAAGCTTAACAGTTTGGCCGTTAACTTTTGACAAACTTCGTTTTTTTGATTTAACGTTTCACTTTCAACAAGTAGAAGTGCTTGATTCGGTTTGGATTTTGAAGGTTTGATTTCTTTAATTGTACTTTTCACATATAAAATATCATCTGGACGGGTTGGCAGTGGCCAATTAATCTCTCCCCCGGCTCCAATAATCCCATGAGCAAAAGGTAGACTTTCCGTCAAAAGTTTCATCGTAATAGAAGCAGTATGCCAACCGCTCGCCGCCAACCCTTTGAAAAAAGTATCTTCCGCAAGCTGCTCATCACAATGGAAAACCTGCGGATCAAACTCACGGGCAAATTCTTTTATTTTTTCTGTACTTAATTGATACCTTTCACTGACAAAAGTATCCCCCACTTTTAAATCATCTAAATAAAGTGCCTGCTTCATCACAATTACCCCCCTCTTCCCTCTTTTGTATGTATATACATGTATCACGCAATATTATTTCCTTGTGTCCTCTTCCAAGTCTATGTATATACATATATAATGGTAGTAACAAAAGAATTATCTGTCAAGAAATAATTATCTGTAAATTAAAAGGAGATTCACTTGATGAATAACACGCATAATAAAATGGATTACATTATACAATTTTGCGCTTGTGCAAATCTTAGGAAAGCAGCGAGGAGTGTGACGCAAGCTTACGAAAGGAAAATGGAATCTACCGGCCTAAAAGTCACCCAATATTATATGTTAGTGAACATTGCCCGTCACGATAAAATTTCAATCAGCAACCTGGGAGACGTCATGTTACTCGACCAATCCACGGTTACTCGCAATGTGAATGTTCTCAAGAACAGGGGCTATGTCAACATTGCAAAAGATATAAGTGATTCAAGAACAAAATCCGTTTCGATAACCGAAATAGGTCTTGCCAAGCTAGAAGAAGCAACACCTATTTGGTTGCAAATACAGGGGAAAATTGAAAAGGATATCGGCCAGGAAAAATATCAGGATTTATTGGAAACGCTAAAAAAATTGCAAGAATTTGTTGAACCATATGACAGGTAAGAACGTTATCGCAATGAGTGCTCTTTACACAATTAAAACAGGCGGAGATCAATTCTCTCCGCCTGTTTTATTTCAGAGACTTGTGAGTCAGCCTCTTTGATAACAACAATATTCATTTATAAAATAAGATTAAATTATTTTTCACCACTTAACTCAACTAAAATTTTGGATTGAGTTTTGTCGTTTGTTAATGCTTCAAATCCTTTGTTAACAATATCATCCAACACAATTTGACTTGTAATGATTCCTTGTGGATTTAATTGTCCAGTGCTCATTGCATCAATTGTTCTTTGGAATGTGGATGGTGTATAAACAATTGAAGATAGGACATTTACACCAGTATTGATAAGTTGAATTGGATTCCACTCGATCGGTCTGGCAAAAATAGAGATGATCATCATATTACCTTTTGGTTTTGTTACGTCAATGGCTTGTTTAAATGTCGGTGCAACTCCTGCGACTTCAAAGGAAACATCCACCCCGTCTGGCGCAATTGCGCGCACCGCTTGTACAGGCTCTTCTTTACCAGAGTTAATCACATGCGTCGCACCTAATTCTTTCGCTTTCTCCAATCGATTATCAGACAGATCTAATACAATTATTTTACTTGCGCCAGATGCTTTAGCCGCAATAATCGTTAATAATCCGATAGGTCCCGCACCAAAGACTGCAACCGTATCACCTAATTCGACGCCACTGTCTTTTACAGCTTGTACAGCTACGGCCATTGGTTCTACTAATGCACCATCCTGCAATGTTAAATTATCAGCTAAACGATGAATATTGGTTTCAGGAACGTTCGCATACTTCGCAAATCCACCATTTCCATGTAACCCAATGAAGTTAAATCCATCAAAGCGATCCACTTCTTCATGTTTCTTTCTATATGTTAGTGTAGGGTTGACAACAACTCGGTCCCCTACTTTAAAATTTGTAACCTTTGAACCTACTTCTTCAACAACACCAGCAAATTCATGCCCCATTGTAAGTGGTGCAACTTCGCCAGTCAAATCCGCTTTCGCATCTACTGGTACGAAGACCGGTCCTTCCTCATATTCATGCAAGTCACTTCCGCAAATACCTGCCCATGCGACTCTCACTTTCACTTCATCTTCTCGTAGCGCCCGTAATTCGACATCTTCTACTCTAATATCTTTTAGACCATGCCATACTGCAGCTTTCATTGGTAATTACCTCCTGATGTAAGTGATTTACTGAAACTAAAGTAATACTTTCGATACAAGATAAATATATCACTATATTGATTTATTTCCAAATTAACTGCCTTAGAATAGAAAAAACCGTTCAATGATCTGAACGGCGAAGATTAAAGTTAAATTCCTGTTTTCACACCGAAGCCTATTAAAACCAAGCCCGTTGATTTTTGGAATATCTTTTGGAATTTGGGGTTGTTCAACCACTTTTTAGCGTAATCAATGAGCGTGACAAGAAATAGAAACCACACTACAGCGAGTGCAGTTAGGATGAAGGCTAATAGGATCAATTGCTGTTTTACATTTCCATCCAAATTGATAAATTGCGGCATGATTGTGATATAAACCAAAACAGTCTTAGGATTCAGAATATTATTCAGTAACGCTTGCATAAAAGAACTTTTATTATGCCGGTTGGAATACGTCGTCGGCGAATTGGCCTGGGATTGAATTTCCTTTAAAGAAAACACGCTTTTCGTAAAGAAACTTTTTATTCCTAAATAGATTAGGTAGGCGGCTCCCAAATACTTAATGATGCTGAAAAGAACGACCGACTTTGCGATGACAACAGATAAGCCAAGGATCGCAATCAATGTCCAGAACGATAGCCCCATTGCCATGCCAAGAACAGTATAACGCCCAGCTTTTGGACCATAGCTCAGTGTATTTTTGACAAGCAACATCGTGTCTGCCCCAGGTATAATCACCATCATTGCAGCTATGGAGATATATGTAAGTAAGTTTTCCACGATGAAATCTCTCCCCCTTCTTTAGTGACTACACAAGTAACTACTGATGTAAATATAGCAGATGTCTTTGGATTAAATCAATACGTTTTGATAAAATACTAGTTACAAAGGTAGCGACTAATTTTATATAGGAGAGCTGTATGAAAGAAAACATTTTAGAAACATTAAAGAACCTGAATTTCACCGAATATGAAGCGAAAGCCTATCTGACTCTATTGGAAGAATCGCCTTTAACCGGCTATGCTGTCGCTAAAAATTCTGGCGTACCACGCTCAAGAATCTATGAAGTGCTGGACGGCCTTGTCATGCGCGGCGATATTCTCGTTAGTCACGGGAATACGCCGCAGTATACACCTGTCCCCGCAAAAGAGCTCATTAAAAACCGTCGACTGAAAGCAGAAGAGAACTTTGAACTGGCAGAAAAATCTTTAGCGGAATTTGAAAACTCTGCAAGTGACCGGGAGAATATTTGGAATATCACAGGTCGTCATGAAATACTTGATAAAGTAAAAACATGTATAGCAGCGGCGAAAAAAAGAATTCTCTTAGAAATTTGGAAAGAGGAATACGAAGAGTTGGAGCCTGAACTAAGACAGGCAGCAAACAGAGGAGTTCAGGTAATCATTATTGCTTACGGGGAAATCGTTTCTGATTTTGCTACTGTTTACTTGCACTATATGGGTCATGAAATTACAGAAGAGTATGGTGGACAATGGCTTGTCTTTAGCGGAGATGATTCAGAAGTGGTAGCAGGTATTGTTTCGCTAGGTAAGGATAGCCGTGCGGCATGGACCATGCATGTAGGTTTGGTCATGCCCATTACAGAAGTCGTGATTCATGATTTGTACCTCATGGAAATTATGGAGAAACATAGAGAGCTTTTGGAAGAAAGCTTTGGTGAAAACCTTATCCATTTACGTCGTAAATTTTCAATCCATCCAGATTTTAAAAAGCATTATGTGAAAGAAATTTAACTTGATTCAGCAGAAGTCCCCCACTTCTATAAGTGGCGGGATGAATGCCAAAATTCATTTCAAACAGAGGGAGTTCAAACTCCCTGTAGCTGACGCTTCGCTTTCAGTACAAAAAGATTTGCTGATTAGAGGAACTCAGGCTAAGATCGCCGCGTCCTGAATGAAAGTGCCTTAATTTCTGCAAAAAAACGCAGAAATACGGCAAATCAAACCCTTCGCTGTTTGATTGGCAACGCCTGAGTGGCCAACATCCTGTTGGCCCAAGCCTCCGGCGGATGTCACAGATTTTGAAAGGAGTTAATTGAGCTTTGCTCAATTCAAAATCTGGACGCAATCACGCCGAGGCGTGATTGATTAGATTTTCCGCAATGACAGCGGCTATGAAGAAATAACCTCCCTACGCGATCCAGCAAGAAAGCAGGGAGGTTATTTTTCTGTAACGCCATTTCTCATCCACAGCCGATCAACCGCACTTCATATTGATATCCATTATTGTGTAACTAGTTCCCTAACGACTTGTTTTCGCACTTGTTTAGCAGGATGATTTTCTCTTAGTTGGTCATGGCCAAATAAGTTATTCCGGAAAGTCCCCTCTTCGTATGCTGTTCGCACTAACCCCCGCTCTTGTAATACCGGAACAACCAGCTCAACGAAGTCTTCGAAGGAGCCTGGTGTAATGGAATAAACAATATTAAATCCATCAATATCGGCAATGTTCATCCATTCCTCTAATGTGTCCGCTATTTGTTCAGGGTCCCCGACAATCAGTTCACCGAGACCGCCAAGTGCAACTTTTTCAGCGATTTCATTCACAGTCATGCCCGCAAAGCCTTGTAAGATTGATCGCATTGCGTCATTCTCAATATACTCCACCTTTTGATTCGGATCCAACTCCGCCATATCGATTCCTGTCCAGCCACTCACTAGCGCAAGTGCCCCTTCGTGATCGATATATCGCTTATAATCTTCAAGCTTTGCTTGCGCTTCTTCCAACGTCGGCGCGACAATCGGGGTAACGGTCGTCAACACTTTAACATCATCTGCCGGACTTGACAACATCTTCCCTAAACGTTGCAACGATATTTTTCGTTTTCTCTAAAGATGGGGACGATACAAAAATAAGTTCAGCATGATCGGCTGCAAACGCCCGGCCCCTAGAGGATGCTCCAGCTTGAAAGATAACCGGTGTCCGCTGTGGTGATGGTTCACATATATGGTTTCCTGGAACTTGATAGTACTTGCCGTCATGGTTAATGTCATGAACTTTAGAAGGGTCTGTATAAATTCCTTTCTCTTTATCAATGACAACCGCATCATCTTCCCAACTTGCTTCCCATAGCTTATAGACAACTTCCATGTATTCATCAGCCCGCTCGTAACGCTCATCATGTGGGGTTTGAGTGTCGAGACCAATGTTTTTTGCTGCACTATTTAAATAAGATGTCACGACATTCCAACCAATTCTTCCCTTCGTCAAATGGTCTAATGTTGACATTTTTCGAGCAAATGTATACGGATGATCATGTGTAGTGGAGGCAGTTAATCCGAACCCAAGAGATTTGGTTACAGATGCCATGATTGGAACAATAAAAGCTGGATCATTGGCCGGCACTTGCATACCAGACCTGATTGCTGGATCTCTTGAACCTTTGTATACATCGTAAACGCCTAATACATCCGCGATAAATACAGCGTCAAAGTGCCCTTTTTCCAAAACTTTCGCAAGATGTGTCCAATATTCAATGTCCTTATAGCCAGGTGTCTGATCATCTGGATGCCTCCATAACGCATGCGACTGAAACGCCGCGCAACTCATTTCAAAGGCATTTAAATACATTCTTTTTTTAGTCATGACTGTTCCTCCTATTTTTGTGATTCTTTGATTTTTAGAAAACTTCAATAGTAAAAGCCCCCTTTTCGACAGAAAAGAGGGCTAGGTAAATATAGCTTTGTCTCTTATCTTCCAAAGGTTTCCCCTTGCTGGAATTAGCACCTTCCTGCGACGCAGAGGTTGCTGAAGCTTCAACGGGCCAGTCCCTTAGCTTCTCTTGATAAGTTTATGTATTTGTATGAACAATCATAATATACTAATTTTAAATCGTCAACAAATGAAAAAGTATTTCAATGAGTCGAATTACAACTTAGGCAGTACTTTCCTTGCGCTAAGAAATATCCATGTGCTTAATACAAAGGGCAGTGTTAATGGTGGAAGACCAAAAGGTAGAAGCCATGTATGAAGACTCGCTGCGATTGGAACGGTCAAACAAGCAGCAAGTATTCCCGAGACATAAGAAAGTCGCCTTTTGCTCGTATTAAATACGACTGCCACTGCCATGGCAGTTAAAATCCCATTGTAGCCGTACAAGCCTACAAATATTAATGAACGTTCTGCTCCTAGTATCAAAGCTGTTAATAAAGCTGCTGCATTCCCTAAAAAAGCATAAAGACCAAGTCGCCAACCGGCCCAAAAAACAGCAACAAAAAGTAAAATCCCGGATATTGTATAATCAAGGAAAAATACTTGTCCAATTCCGGTAAAGATGCCTTCTTTCAAATTAAACGGCCCTGTAATATCCAATTTCCATTGCCATAAGCTTTGAGGAACGAGTGCATTACTCGTATGTACTGCACTTAACCGATAAGAAACGAGCAAAGTAAACAAAGTTAATCCAACAAAAGGGAATGTTAGAACCGGTATGCCCGTATTTTTCATCACATGCATCAATGCGGCAGTCACGATGGCAGCAAGAAAGGCGCCGACCAGACTGAGGATCCAATGGTAGGGACCCGTTAGAAACAAGTAAAGGGCCATACCTGTAAGCACAGAATTAAAACCAAATAGCCCTTGATCAACAAGCTCTTCATCAGCCCCGCCTAATTTGCCTAGCAATGTACCAATCATCGCTGACAGCAGAGCAATGACGCCTAAAGAAAAGGAAGATATCATAATGGCGAGTAGAATGATAGCCCCGGTAACGGCATTTTCTATCAAAATGGCTTGTGAAATCCCTTTTAATGATACTGTTATAAAATGAAACCGATTGACGAATGAATTCTTTTTCAAAGTATGCTCCCCCGATCGTCATATCGTTTCGCAGTAGATTGAATGGCAAGTGACATCTCTGAATAACTATTCCCATAAATCAATATTAACTGAAGTCTAAAAGAGAATCTAGTCACAGAGTAGATGCAAGATGATTCGTATTAGAAGAAAAAACGTAAACAAGTAAACATACAGCGAAATAAGAATCAAAAAAGTAAAGCTAATATGCAACTTTAGGGAATAAAAAAGTATAAGGCACTCGGACCGAGTGCCTTGTACTTTTATTGTTTAGTCGTTGTAAAATAGTATTCCCCTAGAATTTCTTTCGCTTGATAATTCTCTGGTGAAAGTTCTTTTTCAATAAAAGCGTGTACGTCTGATTGCTCCACATCGTACATGACTTCAATTTCTTTGGAAAATAGCAGTTTTTCTTTTTCAAGCAAGCTGGAAAGCGACGGCTGTTGTTTTGGTTGGAGTTCTTCTATATTTAGCACTTGTTTTAATCCGTCAACATAATTTTCAAACGGACGTCCTCCAACAATTTTCACGCCTTTATTTTCTTCATTCATCATAATAATCGTGGGGAAACCTCTGGCACCTAAGTTTCTTGTCAAAACAAAATCTTCATTCAATAATTGTTGTCCGATTGGCTGTTCAGCTTCATTGACAATAGCTTCCCCGTCAAGACCGAGTTTATCGACAACTTCAATCATCACCGCTGGATCTGATATATTTTGATTGAATGCGAAAAGTTCTTCTCTGGCACGGCGCAAGTAGTCAAATGCTGCAGCATCGCCATGATTTTTTTGAATGACTTTAAATACACGCGAGGCTGGATAAGAAGATTGAACCGGATTATCAATCATTAGACTACCATCAATCGGCATTCTTGAATGTTCTCCCACTTCTCTCCAATGACCCGCAACGTCAGCTGGTTTATAAATACCGTTTGCAGGATCGATTGGTCCATCATGCCATTTTTCCAGCAAACCTCCCATAACTGTGTGAAAGTCAAAATAATGGCCATATTGCTCGACAAAACGGCGGAGTGTCGGTTCAATGGCCCAGCAATGGGAACAAATAGGATCCGTCACATAATATAGATTCACCTTTTTTTTTGGTTGGTTAAAATCAATAAGCCCCATTTCCTCTTCGCCAGCCACTCCGCAAATACCCGTTTCTAAATCACAAATCATATTCAGATTTTTTTTCAATGTATTTTCCCTCATCTCTTTTAGAAATTAATTATTCGCTTATAATTGAATTTTATAACATAATGAAAAGCATCAATACCAATAGTTCATTGAAAATGTCGTTTATCCAACACATTGAGGAAATTGTTGAAAAAGTAGGAGGGAGATTGACATGACTCACCCAAAGACGGATCCCCGCATTCAACGTACACGCAAGTTAATCATGGATTCTTTTATGGAACTTTCCGGTAAAAAGGAATTTAAGGAGATTACCGTTAAGGATATTACAACAGATGCTATGATTAATCGCGCCACTTTCTATTATCATTTTGAAGATATATACGATTTACTGGAAAAGGTGTTATCGGAAGTCTTGTTAGTGAATTTGGATTTTAATGATTATCAAAATAACGAACTGAATGAAGAAGCGTTGGTTAACATTTTCAAAGCGATCACAAATTTTCAAAAATCCTTATCCAATCGTTGTCATAGAGGATACGAAGATACCATTGCCCGTATCATTCGGGAACAGCTCGAAATCATTTTTTATAAAATGTTGTTATTCCAAAATAAAACCGAAGAAGATGAAGCGCTAAAAATTACTGCTGTTGTATTAAGCTGGGGAATTTACGGAGCTTCTGTAGAATGGAGAAGAAGTAGTAAAGAGATGCTACCAGAGGAATTTATCAAATTGGCGATTCCTTCTATACTTTCTGGGATCGGCTTTGGGTATGCTGGCGAAAAAATATTAAGCGAAGAAAACTTATGATGTCCTCATGAAGATAAAATGGAGAGGGTAACCCACGCCTCGCTATCAGCTAAATAATCAGGTTGACTACACTTAGTAATAAAAAAGATTGGTGGATAGAGAAAGCAGATTGATTCCTGCTACTCTATCCGTTCAATATAATATCTAGTTCTCATGGGAGTCATTTACTAACTTCTCTTGCTCTTCCTCAACAGAAACTTTCCCATTTATTTCGTTCGAAGATTCTTTCGCATTTCTAATTTGGTTGTTCATCTCGCTGTCGATGCTTCGCATACGCCCGGCAAGTTCGTCAATTTTCTTTGCCTTACTTTCTACAAATGTCCCGCGTTCTTGGTCATATGCCATTTCTGTTTTGAGTCGACGATGCGCATTTTCGATTGGTACTTTCACCTGTTTTAACGCACTGACTTGTTCAAGGGATTGGGCTGATTGAAGAAGAGATGTCAATTGCATACCTTCAGATTTTTCCTGTGTTTTGGTAGCAGCTTGTTGCTTTTCTTCTTGTTCACGCTGTTCTCTTTCTCGTTTCTGTGCTTCTATTGCCGCCATTTGTTCTTCGATTTCCGTAATTTGCTCATCGAATGCTCCCAGTTGTTCTTTAATCGTCGAAAGTTCTTCCCCAGCCTCTAATGTACGTTCAATTAAATTACTTTTCGCCTCTTGAACTTTCTGGCGTTTTTCCATTAAGCTTTCAATCATATTGGCAGACCTTTCTTGCCAATCCCCTAGCCGCGCTCGTGCTTCATCGCTAATCATAATCGAATCCCTTTTGACGGATTTTTCTACGTTCGCATCATTCGCTTTATGCATGATCTGTGGTGAATAAGTTTTCGTAAACGGACTTGCTTTTAATCCATTAAACACTTGCATATCCCAACACCGTCCTTTCCAGCTTCTTACTTCTTCCTATCGACATTTATTGAGTTTTCTTAACATAGTCTTTCAAACAATACACTTTGATGTTGCTACCCTCCGCTATTTCCACTCAATTATATACAGTTGAAATGTATATAGTATAACTATATTTTAACAGAACGGTACGAGTTCCAATAATCACAGGGATGGTTCCTTTATGTTGCAATTCCGTCACCCTTTTTTCATTCTATTGAAAAAAAGTAAAGCGACTGGACAACATACGAGAACCGGCCCTCCTACACATTGTTATATACAAACTATAACAAAAAGTGTTATAATCCAATTATATCAAAACAAGAAAGGTTGTGAATTATATGGCTGAACTAGCCAATATACCGTGGAATCTTATTTTACCAATTATCGTTCTTCAATTGATCCTAATGGTCGTAGCCCTTATCGATGTACTGCGCCATAAGCGGACGAACGGCCCGCTTATCCTGTGGATTTTAATCATAGTATTTATTAACTTACTCGGTCCTATTTTGTACTTTATTGTTGGGAGGCGACAAGTGTAATGCGTTTACTGCAAGTGAAACAATTAACGAAAGTATACGGGGAACACATCGCAACCGATCATGTCTCCTTTGAACTCCAAGCGCATACGTCTACCGCATTAATCGGCCCAAATGGTGCTGGAAAAACAACGACGTTATCAATGTTGGCAGGTTTAGTTACGCCAACAAGTGGAACGATTCAATTCGGAGAAACAAGCAAACACGACATTCGTTCCGTCATTGGTTTTTTACCGCAATATCCAAAATTTTTTCCTTGGTTATCTGCATTGGAATTTACAGAAATGGCAGCACGTTTAAGTGGTGTGTCAGCCAAAAAATCATTCATTGAAGCCCAAAAGACATTGGAATTTGTCGGATTAAACGATGCGATCCATAAAAAAACAGGAACTTTTTCAGGTGGGATGAAGCAACGACTAGGGCTCGCACAAGCGATTGTGCATCAACCTAAATTGCTGTTGCTCGATGAACCTGTATCGGCGCTAGACCCAGTAGGAAGGCGTCAAGTCATGGATTTATTGAAAGAATTACAGCAGCAAACAACCATTTTGTATTCGACACACATTTTGAATGATGCGGAAGAAATGACCGATCAGTTGTTATTTTTACGTCAAGGAAAATTAGTCGAATACGGTTCACTCGATGAAGTGCGTTTACGCTATGCGGAGCCGAAAATTGTCATTGAATTTGAGCGGTTAGATGAATTGCAACGTTTTATCGCAATAGCAAAATGGCCAGTTGTCACTAAAGGGGTAGTCGTTTACATCGACATGCAAACAGAAGATGTGAGGATGTCAGATGTCTTATCTTTGTTAAGCTCGGCTTCATTTACGATTCGTAAAGTAGAACGGCAAACGGCAAGCCTGGAAGAAATTTTTATGAAAGTGGCGGTGATCTAATGGGCGGTTTTCGTGCACTGTTACAAAAAGAGTGGCGTGAACAGACGCGGAATTTTAAAATGCTGTGGATTCCATTAGTGTTTATCATTTTCGGCATATTGGAACCTATCACGAATCACTTCTTACCTGAAATTATGAAAAGTGTGGGGAATTTGCCGGAAGGGACAGCATTCCAATGGCCGACCTTTCAAGGGGAGGATATCTTCGTCTCATTGCTCGGTCAATACCAGTTTATTGGTATGCTGATTATTGTGCTTGCGTTTATGGGTTCCATATCCGGTGAACGCAAAAATGGCACAGCCACTTTGATATATGTTCGTCCGATAGCATTTTCATCGTATTTTATAAGCAAGTGGCTTGTCATAAATGTAGTTGTACTTAGTAGTGCATGGCTTGGATTTATAGGGGCGTGGTATTACATTGGCATTCTTTTTAATGCTGTCGATACGGGAGCAGTTATTGGCTTTATCGCGACGTATAGTTTGTGGCTTATTTTTGTTGTCACGGTTGTGTTAACGCTCAGTGCCGCATTGTCAACGGGTGGTACGGCTGGGCTAGCGATTGTCATTACACTTATTTATCCTCTTGTTGATTCATTGATCGGGACATACTGGACAGTGTCCCCGTGGAAACTAGTACCTTACGCGGCCGATTGGTTTCAATTTGATGTGGATCGGACCGACTTATGGCTGAGTATGGGTGTGACAGTTATCTTCATTATTTTGTTGATGTTATTCGGTATTTTTATGTCAAAACATAATGCAGCAAAAACGACGGTGTAAATTTTAGGTGCTGGAACAACTTGGAGCTGCGTGAGTATCTTCTTTATACTTTCTTATCTTTGTAAAAAAGGAAAACGAACCGTTACAATTTAGTAACAGTTCGTTTCTCATTCCTGTTCTTAGGTATTTGTTTCGGATTTTTTAAAAACACTCAACGAAACGAACATACACTTCCGACATTACCATATCACATAAAATAATAATAAAACACTTGCGGAATCAATGATGATTACATAAGTGTTTTCAGTCAGTTAGCAGCGGGTTCTTAAACTGCATTATTGAATATATCTTCGATCATCCTCTATACTTTCATATCTAAAAATATTGAACAACACAAGCTTCAAAGTAGTTGTGTCAGAATTCATGATGCCATCTTTCATGTCTTGAGGGACTTTCCCAAACTTTCCAATCAACAGTTGAATCGCAGTTTCGGATAAAGCTGCTGCTCCGCCTTTTTCCATGCCTTCTTCTCTGCCTTCTTCCATCCACTTTTCTGCCATTGTCATGGTCATTTCACTCCCTTCAGGATAGTTCGTTTCAATTTGGGTAATCATTTGTTGAACATTGCGTTTAGATAACGACTTTCCAGCTCAAAGGTGTCCAAGTTTACAACTTGCATAACCGATTCCGGTAAATAATTCATGAGGAAGTCTTTTGCCGTCTCCACATTTCCCATTGTTTCTTTGAAAAACTTGTCATGAGGGTTTTGAATTTTCACGTACAGAATCCCCCTTTCCACAGCAATCCAAATAAAAACCTCCTACATCCATGCGATTATGAAAAAGGCAAAAAATTAGGACTGCGGCATGGCCACAGTCCTCCTCTTACTTGTGTTATCTAGTTATAGCCATCTCTTCTACCGATACTTTTCTCAACCCTGCTGACACAACGCTATTGATGGCATTCATATAGGCGAAGGCGCTGGCTTTTAAGATATCCGTGTCTGCTGCTTTCGCGATATATTTTTCACCGTCATGTTCGACGATGATTTTCACTTTACCAAGTGCGTCCTTCCCTCTTGAAACGCTGCTAATATCGTATTCCACCAACTTGACTTTGATCGTTGTTATCTCTGCAATCGCTGAATACAGGGCATCAATCGGTCCTGTACCGACAGCGCTCGCCTTAAAGACCTCGCCTCCCTTACGGATCTTGACACTTGCACTAGGGAAGCTTGAGTTACTGATGACTTGCAGATCCTCAACTTCAAAGAAATGGTCGCTGTAATTTGTCACATTCGTTTTGTCATGCTTTTCATAATAATTTTCAACAATTACATACAGATCATGGTCATATACTTCTTTTTTCGCATCTGCCAATGCTAGGAATCCTTCAAAAATCCCTTCAAAGTCCTCTGGGGCCAGTTGGGAGAACCCTAGTTTTTCAAGTGCATTTTTTACAGCATGGCGGCCAGAACGTGCAGTTAGGATGAGCTCCATATCATCAAGTCCTACGTCTTCAGGATGCACAATCTCATAAGCATCCCGTGATTTCAGCAAGCCATCTTGGTGAATACCGGACGAATGGGCAAACGCATTATCTCCCGTAATGGCTTTATTCACCTGTACATCAAGTCCCATAAAGCTGGATACAAGGCGGGAAGTGTTCATGATCTCCTTTGTGTTAATGCGTGTGTCCGCATTATAAATGGCATGCCGAGTGTTTAACGCCATGACTACTTCTTCCAATGCTGCGTTGCCCGCACGCTCCCCGATACCGTTGATCGTACACTCCACTTTATCGGCACCATTTTTAATAGCTGCCAATGTGTTGGCCGTTGCCATGCCTAAATCATTATGGCAATGAACGCTTAATAACACATTTGGATTTAAGTTTTTCATCCGATCATTTAATTTATAGATCATTGCACCGAATTCTTCAGGTTCCGCATAGCCTACCGTATCCGGCACGTTAATCATGGTCGCGCCTGCCTTCATGACTGCCTCAATCGTTTTCCACAAGTATTCGAACTCCGAGCGAGAAGCATCTTCCGTTGAATATTGTACTTCAGGCAGTAAGGTTTTCGCATATTTCACTGCATCTACGCCAATTTGCAGGATTTGGTCTTTGGATTTACTGAACTTTTTTTCCACGTGGATGTCTGAAGTGCCGAGCACCATGTGGATCATTGGATTTTCCGCACCTTTCACTGCGTGGTAGACGGAATCGATATCTGCCTGCACGGCACGCGCAAGTGCCGTGATCATGATATCACTTGTCTTTCCTACTTTTTGAGCAACCGCCTGGACCGCGTCAAAATCACCTTGAGAAGAAGCCGGGAATCCAGCTTCAATAATATCGACACCTAATTTTTTCAGTTGCTGCGCAATCTCCACTTTTTCATAAAGATTTAATTTCGCACCCGGTACCTGCTCGCCATCGCGTAACGTTGTATCAAACACCCAAATTTTTCTGCTCATTCCTCTGCACTCCTTCTAAATAAATTTTGAAAAACAAAAAACCCCGCCTCTATATCGAAATATAGAGACGAGGTTGAACTCGCGGTACCACTCTAATTGACCTATCGCAAAAGACAGATCCACTTATCGGCAGCCATCACTGCCTATCCCGATAACGGAGGAAACCGACATCCCCTACTTTGAAAATTTCAGGGAGTGACTCCTGGATGAGTTCAAAATGTGCGCCTGCCGATTTTCACCAACCATCAGCTCTCTACAAGGACACAGCCATTTTTACTAATTCCATTCTTAGTCTGCATTTAATATTGATTGCAATAATACATTGATTTTTTAGACTTGTCAAATGTTTTTTGAAAATTAATTGCTTTTGGGGATGCTACTTTCAATTTGGCATATTTTTTGTGACAGTAGCAACAGCTGTTATTGAAATAATTGCTCTTACATTATGTGGAATCAGTCGGCAATCTTTGACGTCTGATTCCATTTCTATTTATTTTGGATAGTTTTGTCCTCGCCCCTTTTTGTTAAAACATAATAGTAAACAGGACTAACATTTTCTTTGCGTTCACTTTTAATAAAATCACTTACTTGCCAGCCAGCTTTAAAGTAATGAGTAAACACTTTCCGTGTTTGCAAACGCCACTCTAAAGCAAGATCAAAATCTTCCTCTTTAATTTTCTGGAATTCACCGGGAACTGGAACAAACAATATTTCATAATCAGCAGTTAAATGTGTATTCACTTCTTCAGGAATTGGATATTCTTTCTCCCTTTCATTTACTTTGATAACTGCTAAATCTTCTTGGTATTTAGGAAGCTTCCCACCAACTCTATCAACTTTATCTTTTACGTGATCACTTTGAATCCACCAGTCAACATAAAAGCGATCAGATGGAATACCAGCATTGAGACTATCTTCCATGTTCCCATAATAGTTCTCAATATATGTTGAACAAACTCCACCAAGCTTTTTAATATTTAAATTAGCATTCACTGTTTCCAATGGGTCATACGTCCAAGTAATTAAATCATAACCAATTTTTAAAGCTTCTTTACACTGGGCAAGCTTTAATTGTTCACCAATTCCACCAATGCGATATTTGGGATGTACTCCAAGTAAATAGGAACATAAGTAAGTATTAATTCCATTAAAGCCAGCAAAGCTATATTGAAATCCAATAATTTTATCGCCTAAAAATGCTCCAATCACCATTCCACCATTATCTACCGATGTAATTGCATGGGCAACGGGAACCGGATCATCTGATTGCCAAATGACTTTTTCTAATTCACTTACCTGAGCCAACTCCTTCACATCATGTATAGGGCGGATTGTAAAGGGAAGGTTTTCCGACTCACCCATATACTAGTCCTCCTTTCTCTTTTCAGTTCATGCTTTTGCGGCATTTAATACACATACTGTTAAAATTTTTGTACCGTAATTGAGTGCATCAATTTGAAAAGACATTTGTGGATGATGTAAGCCTGGCTCTAAGCCACAACCTAATCCAATCATCGTTGCAGCAATATGCGGATGTTTCGTTGTATAAAAATGAAAATCTTCTCCTCCACGTGTAATACAAGGTTCTACGACATGTTCAGGACCCAATATATCTACAATGGAATTTTTCGCCGTTCCAATCATCTTTTCATTGAGTGTAGCTGCTGGTACCAAACCTTGAAATTCATAATCAATTTGAGTATTTGTTAAATTTCCTACCGCTTTAAGGACTTTTGCTGTTTTCTTTTGCAATTCCGTCATACCTTCATTTGATTGAGCACGTAAATCTAACGTAAATGAAGCTTTTCCTGGAATCGTATTTGGACTTTCCCCTGAATGAAGCTGTGTCATTTTTACAGAAAATGAACAACCTGCTTGAAGTCTAATCCCTTGCAACGCTTGGATTAAAACAGACGCGGCTTCAATCACATTAATTCCATTCTCTGGACGCGCAGCATGCGCCTGCAAGCCATTAATAACACCCACCGTAGATACAGAAGCACCATGGACAATAGCTGGTGCAGCTTTTCCATAAGGAACTTCGAAAGTTGGACGTAAATGAATGCCGAGTAACATCTCCGTATTATTCAAAATCCCAGCTTCCATAAACCGCTTGGCACCTTCTCCAGTTTCTTCCGCTGGTTGAAAAATGAATCGAATCGTTTTTTCTGGACGAATGCCAGCTTGTTTTAATGCTAACGCTGTATGCAACACCATTGTGCTGTGAGCATCATGTCCACAAGAATGGTTTGCACGAACAACATGATCAACTTCTTGAACAAGAGCGTCCATATCTGCCCTTAGTCCAACAACATCTCTTGTTTTTCCTTCAATTTCTGCAATGAATCCGTAATGTCCTACAAAAGTTTTTACAGTAAATCCAGCCGCTTGAAGCTTTTCAATCAAATAAGCTGAAGTCTCCTTTTCTCTCCAACTAGGTTCTGCAAGAGCGTGTAAGTCATGATATGTCTGGATAATGTTTTCTTGATTTTCACTAATATAATCGATTGGGTTTATGTTGCTCATGATTAGCTCCTCAATTAATCAATAACATACATTTATGAAATAGATAGATGTCTACATAAATTTTTGCTTGCAATACTTTTAGAATATACTGTTAACTCTTGTAAAATATCCTCATTTACATCAATGCCTAATCCAGGTTGTTCATTAAGCTTAATAATCGGAATGTCGTATTGTAGATTACCAACATCTTTTTCAAATTTTAATGGTCCTGTTAGTTCGGCGCTTGTAATAATCTTCTTTGAAAATGCAACATGAAATCCTGCTGCAGATCCAATTGATGACTCTACCATTGATCCAATTTGACATTCGATTCCTGCCATTTCTGCCATATGAGCTAGTTTTACTGCAGGATAGATGCCACCACATTTCATTAACTTGATATTCACTTTATCAGCTGCTCGCTTCGAAATGATTTGGCGCATCTCTACGCTACTATGCAGACCTTCATCTATCATCATTGGTATAGTCGATTTGCTTTTAATTTCAGCCATTGCATCAATATCAATGGCTGTTACAGGTTGCTCAATCCAATCGATAGAGAGACCTGCTAATTTATCAAGTACTTGTAGGGTTGTCGCACTATTTTTCCAACCTTGATTCACATCCACCCGAATGGCAATGTCTTCCGCAACTCGCTCTCGAACTGCTTTGATTTTTTTAACATCTTCTAATGGCTCTGTACCAACTTTCAACTTAAAAGAACGATATCCAGCTTCTACACATTGTGCTGCCTCATCCGCCATATTTGCTGGTGTATCAATACTTAAAACATGCGTTATTGGCATACTTTCACGATAGCGACCACCAATTAACATATACACTGGTAAACCTGCACTTTTTCCTGCCACATCATAACAAGCAATATCAATTGCAGCTTTTGCGGTTGAAACACCAAAAATTGTCTCGTCCATAAGGTCGTGAATCCGCTCAATATTAAGCGGATTCTCATCAATAATAATGGGTGCTAACGTATGAGCTAGAATATTATACGTACTTTCTACTGTTTCCCCAGTGACATACATATCAGGTACGGCTTCACCATAGCCAACAATTCCGTTATCAGTTGTAATTTTAACAATGATAGATTGAATACGATTATACCCGCCATAACTAACTACAAACGGATTATTAAGCGGCAATTCTATTGCGAATAAATCTACTTGCTTAATCTTCATCGTTCTCTTTTCATCCTTTCCTGCTGCAAGTGATGGAGCTACCTTCAAAACCGCCATTAACAATGAATTATCTTGCTAATTTACCAACATATTCAGCTATCAGCTAATGGAACTGGCACTTCTTTTTTCTTTGTAAATTTAAAGTGATAGAAGACATAGCAAAGTGCTATAAAACCAAGTCCAATAAATAACGAAATACGTTGAGTAGGATCAAATGCTGTCATAGCTACTAAAGCCAAACACATTGCTATACATACAATTGGAATTAACGGAAAAAATGGGACGCGATATTTTAAGTCTCCAACTTTACCGCCAGCAGCGACATATTGCCTACGGAATCTGATTTGCGAATAAGCAATCACTATCCAAGTGACAATTCCACCAACACCACTAATCGCTAATAATAATACGAATAATGTTTCTTCAGCAATAACACTTGATAATAGAGATACGTAAGCAAAGATTAAAGTAAAAGTAAGAGCATTCATTGGTACTCCACGCTTGTTCAATTTTCCAAACATCCGTGGAGCGTGACCACTTTGTGATAAAGAGAACAAAATTCTTGCACAAGCAAACATACCCGTGTTTCCTACAGATAGAATTGCTGTTAAAATAACAAAGTTCATAATATCAGCTGCATATGGAATACCTACCATATCAAACACCGTGACGAACGGACTCTCAAGAATTCCTGCTTCTTTCCAGGGAACAATTGCAGATAAGACAATGGTTGCAAGTACATAGAAAAGTAAAATTCGTATAACAATTGTGCGAATCGCCCTTGGGATGTTTTTATCTGGATTTTCAGTTTCTCCAGCAGCTACTCCAACAACTTCCGACCCCATGAAAGCGTATACAACTGTCATCATTGCAACAAAGACCCCGATAAATCCTGTCGGCAATAAGCCCTCATTTGAAAAGTTCGAGAAGAACGGAGCTTCTTGACCTTGAATTGGTACGATACCAAAAATAGCTGCTCCACCGATTACAATAAATGCGATTACTGCCAGTACTTTAATCGCTGTAAACCAATACTCTGTTTCAGCAAAAGCTTTTGTTGCTAATGCGTTAATTCCGAATAATAATGTCGAGAAAATTAGACACCAAATCCATAAAGGAACATCCGGAAACCATCTAGCCATCAATATTCCGGCTGCTACGAACTCCAAACCTATATATATCGCCCAGCTGAGCCAATACGTCCACCCCATCATAAATCCAGTTGCTGGTCCAATATATTTTTCCGCATGAGCTTGAAACGAGCCGGACACCGGCATAATTACTGACAACTCACCAAGACAAACCATAACGAGATACATAATCAGTCCACCAAATAAGTAAGCTGAAATAGCTCCAAATGGACCGGCTTCCCCTATAGCATAACCACTACCTATGAAGAAACCTGTACCCATAACTCCTCCGATAGAGATCATAAGTAAATGTCGACTTTTCATTGCCCGTTGTAATTTTTGCGGCTGACTATCAAATTCCTCTTTCATAGTATTCACCCTTTTCAGTTAATTTTAAGCGTACAACATCGATGAAAACGGACGGGAGATGCGCTTTGCATCTTCCGTCTCTCAAATTTAACTTGATTCAGTAGAAGTCCCCCACTTCTATAAGTGGCGGGATGAATGCCAAGATTCATTTCAATCAGAGGGAGTTCAAACTCCCTGTAGCTGACGCTTCGCTTTCAGTACAAAAAGATTTGCTGATTAGAGGAACTCAGGCTAAGATCGCCGCGTCCTGAATGAAAGTGCCTTAATTTCTGCAAAAAAACGCAGAAATACGGCAAATCAAACCCTTCGCTGTTTGATTGGCAACGCCTGAGTGACCAACATCCTGTTGGCCCAAGCCTCCGGCGGATGTCACAGATTTTGAAAGGAGTGAATTGAGCTTTGCTCAATTCAAAATCTGGACGCAATCACGCCGAGAGGTGATTGATTGTACTGCAGTTAGATTTGGTGAAACGTATTCCATTGAATCACTTTTCTCCGGTTTAAAAATTTCATACGCAACATCTCTTTGATATCTACTTTGCCTTTCAGCTTCCGTAAAGAGAGTGCGAACATTTTTACGGCAAAGTTTTTCAATATCATCAATCACCGCTTGCGGGTTTGGTTCTACTAATCCAAAAATAACAGCATCGTACGATCTAATTGCACCAAGGTTTGCTACGAAGTCATTAACGATATCAATAGCTTTCTCCTTGATGATTTCGTCACCTTCAGCAGAAATTGGGATGTTTGCTGCTTCAACAACAAGGCTTGCTTTTACTTGATCAGCATTAGATTTATTAATAACATCTTCTAGCGCACACGGAATTAAAATATCACAATCTACATCAAGCCATTCTGCGTTTGGACGTACTACATAGTCATCTTCAAAATAATTTTGATCCATTTCACCGAACTCATTCTTATGATCCAGTAACTTTTGAACGTCTAATCCATCTTCACAAGTGACAAATAGATTCGCATCAGAAATTCCTACAACTTTATATCCTAGTTGTGAAAGTTTTAACGCACAACTTGCACCAACGCAGCCGAATCCTTGGATAACGACTCTTGCACCTTCTTCACCATTCTTATATTTCCAGGCTTCATCAGCAGAGAATGCAACGCCATAACCTGTTACTACATCATTCACGTACAATCCATCGATTTTTTGAAGTAATAAATCATCGTAATTTTTAATCCCTTTTAAAACAGCTGGATTACTTTTCATAGATTGTGTAAGTGGAATATCAATCCCAAATTCACGGAAGATTTTCAGTACATCATTATATTTCGTGCCGAGGTCACTTCCTAAAGAAACGCCGTTATCAATATATGGCAGCATCGCAATCATATATCTTCTTAATACATCATAAGCATCTGGTGCTTTATAATCGTAGGCAATACCGCCTTTACAGCCTCCAGTAGTTTCTGATTCACTTGCTACATATTTATACGCCATCGCTTCTGCAAGGCGCTCAACTTCCTCTTTTGTAACGGATGGGTGCATTCTTGTACCACCACCTGTGTAGCCCTTTACAAAGTTGTGGACAACCATCCATCCCTTTGCATCTGTTTCTGTGTCATTCCATTCAACAATTAAATATGGTTTTTTAGACATGTTTACTCCTCCTAAGTCGAAATATAGAATAGATCTTGCATTTTAAAATTAGAAAGATTATTTCTCCCTCTCCAATTAGCTAATATTGTCTTTGGATCACTCAAACCAATGGAGTGGGTGTGGGTTTAAATTTACATTAATTTGTTTTGTTTCTTGATACTCATCCAGTCCATACGTGCCTATACTTCGGCCTATTCCACTATGTTTGTAACCGCCCCATGGTGCCCGAATGTTCGTAAGGTGATAAGCATTCACCCACGTAATGCCTGAGCGAACTTTCTGAATGACACGTAATGCTTTATTACTGTCGGTAGAGAAGACCGCACCCGCTAATCCATAATCAGAGTCGTTTGCGAGACGAATAGCCTCTGCTTCATCTTTGAACTTTTGAACCACAACAACGGGGCCAAAAATTTCTTCTTTCACAATCCGCATCTCGCTCGTTACATTGGTAAACACGGTTGGCTCAATGAAGAAACCTTTCTCCATCCCATCTCGCTCAATACGCTTACCACCGCAAGCCAATGTAGCCCCTTCTTCTTGACCGATGCGGATATATTCAAGAATGCTGTTCATATGTTTCTCGCTCACGATTGCACCCGCTTTGGAGCTTTCATCGTCTCCGGGACCAATTTTAATTTGCTGTGCACGCTTTGCGTATGCTTCAACGAACTTATCGTAAATTCCCTCTTGCACCAACACTCGACTTCCAGATGAACACACTTGACCACTACCATAAAAGATCCCAAATAGAGCGAAATCCACAGCCGTTTCAAAGTCAGCATCATCAAAAATAATATTAGGGGATTTCCCACCGAGTTCTAATGATACTTTTTTCAAGTTTCCTGTCGCAGCGTGCATGATACTGCGCCCAACTCCTGTGCTTCCTGTAAAGGAGACGATATCCACATCAGCACTTTCAGCAATCGTCTGGCCAACGACAACTCCATCACCCAGGATTAACTGCGCAACACCTTTCGGTAAATCTGTTTCATCGATGAGCTGAAACAGTTTGACAGCTGTTGTCGGTGTAATTTCAGCTGGCTTTAAAATAATGGAGTTTCCTGCTGCAAGTGCTGGAGCTACTTTCCAAGCCGCCATTAACAATGGATAGTTCCATGGAACGATTAACCCCGCTACTCCCATCGGTTCTTTCACAATCATCGTTTGTAAACCTTCCATCGCTTCATATATCACACCTGTTGGGTTTTGAATAAGACCTGCATAATAACGAAAAGCCTCTATGGAATCCGCAACATCCCCCTCTGCTTCTCTTAGCACTTTTCCGTTATTTCGTGTTTCTAACTGAGCAAGTTCAGCGGCATGTTCTTCCATTTTGTCAGCAATCTGCAGTAATACCGCAGCTCTTTCTTGTGGGATTTTTAAAGACCAAACGCCACTTTCAAAAGTTTCTTTCGCTACTTTAATTGCCTTCTCCGTTTCTTCTTTTGTTGCTTTCGGAGCTTTAGCAATAATTTCTTGATTTGCAGGATTTAATACATCTTGAAAATCTCGATTACTCGAGTTTACCCATTCCCCATTTATATAGAGCTTATATCGCTGTGTCATTTGGGTTCCCTTCCTTCAATATCTCATTGCTTTTGGTCATACAATTCTTTACAAAAGGAGACAGCCATGTATAGAAAACGCACTCTTTATGACTGTCATTTTGTATGCTTATTCGTGCGGACGGAAAGAGCGGATATATTCATCGGAATCTTCATAGTTAAGAATTCCAACCGCCTCAACATCAACAACAACCATATAAGACTTTTGGCTAGCTAAAGCATTCGCTAATCCCTTTTCAAACCCTTCAACAGAGGTTACTTTTTCCGCTTCAAACCCCATAGATTTTGCCATCATAACAAAGTCTGGGTTTTTCAAATCAACAGCCGTTTTTCTGCCATAAGCAGCCTCTTGATAATACTTCAAGATCCCGTAACCACCATCATCAAATAGAAGAACAATTATAGGCGCATCTTCTTGTACTGCTGTAATCATTTCACCCGCATTTACCATGAACCCACCATCACCAGCTACAAGTACTACCGGTTTGTCTGGTTGACCAACTTTAGCACCGATCGCCATTGGTAAACCTTGACCAATTCCTCCACCTGTCATGTAGAGGTAATTTCTTGGTTCATGTACATCAACTAATTTGTTCGCCCAAGTATAACCAGGAATTGTAACATCCGTTACTAAAATTGTGTCATGTGGAAATTGCTCGTTCATAATTTCTGCAATTTCACCGTAAGGTCCGATTGTGCTTCGGAGCTCTTCACGGACTCCTTCGCGAACTGCTTTAATCTCTTCCATATAAGTTAGATTTGGAGTGATTTCCACATCCGCTAAACCTTTATTAATTTCTGCTAATACAGCTTTTGCATCGCCAATTAAAAAATCTTGTGTATCAAAGCTACGGTTAAATGCTTCTGGATTTAAGTCAATGTTAATATGATTTTCCGGAATAGGTGTAGACCAACCATTTGTTTCAGTGCCACGGAAACGAACTCCGACACTAATCAGTAAGTCTGCTTTGCTTACATGCTCCTCAACATGTGGGAACCATGCAAAGTTTCCAATACATAGTGGGTGATCTTCAGGAATAGCACCTTTTCCTGATTCACTTGTAATGACGCCTGCTTGAATTTTATTCACGAGCGTTACTAATTCTTCTGATGCACCCGCGTGAATAATTCCATCTCCTACCCATATCACCGGGCTTTTTGCTGCAGCGATTTTTTCAATGATGCCTTCCGGTAATGTAACTTGTACTTCTGAATCTTTAACAGTTTCTACATTAATTAGATTATTTTTCGGAATAATCATCGCCTGGAAATTTGTGGGAATTTGGACAGTGACTGGTCCAGTCGGAACAGTTACTGCATCTTTAATTGCTTTTCTCATGAATGGGATAATAAGTTTTGGACGTTTCAATAAATAAGCAGATTTATTCACACCTTCCATCATTTTCAATTGATCTTTACATTCATGAATATAACGTTGATCCGTTCCAATATAGTTTGAATCTGCTTCACCTGTAATGTGAAGCAAAGGTGTACCAGAGTTCCAAGTTTCTGTTAATGAACCTGCACCGTTTCCAGCTCCAGCACCCGTGCTTGTTAATACAACTCCTAGTTTTCCAGTTGCGCGCGAATAAGCATCTGCCATATTAACAGCTCCGCTTTCACCACGTGATGTTGCCATACGAATTTTTCCATTTCTAAGCATCGCATCGTAAATCGGCATATTGTGGATACTCACAATCCCAAATATAACTTCAACACCAGCGTCAACTAATTCTTCTACAATTGCATCAGCTACTGTGTATTCTTGATAGTTTTTGCTTTCCTCTACCGCTATTTTCTCTAATTGTCTCATCACTGTGTTCCTCCCCATAATATTTATTTTTTTATAATTGATATGGCAAGTTGCAAGTTAATTGCGACTGTCAACTTTAACTTGTTGATATTTTTCTAGACTAACGTCTGTCGATTTATTGAGAATCTTTACTGTACTAACACCAACTACATACGTGACAGCAAAGTTTATCATCATTATTAATAGCCCGGTATCAAAATCTTTGATTATACTTGGAAGATTTGGATATAACGCCGCTAATGTAGTATCCGTTACTGTCGAATAAATAACGAGCGAGACTCCAACGATCATTCCTGCGAAAGCACCAATTTTGGTAATCGGATTCTTTTTCAGAAGACTAAAGAAAAGTGCCGGGAACAGCTGGACAATAATGCTATATACCATAATGTAAATTAAACCAATCAACTTCGATTCATTTAAAGCAAAAAATATCGCAATTATAACTAGGATTGGTACTAATAGACGACTTAATCTTCCAAGTTGCTGATCGGTTGTTTTAGGTCTCCACACTTTAAAAATGTTTTTCGATAAAAGTGTTGCAGATGACAGTAATACAATCGAGCTTGGAACAAGTGCCGCCAGTGCTCCTGCCCCTCCAACTAATCCAACAAACCAAGGTGGAAATGCACTCTGTGCAAGCTTAAATAAAGACATGTCTGCATCGTTTAAACCCGGCACTTGTAAAACCGCAGCAAACCCAATAAAAACAGAAAATACGATAATAAGTTGATAGATAGGCATACTTGCAGCATTCCAACGAAGGGCCTTCGCACTTTTGGATGAAAAAACACCCGTTTGCATATGTGGAAAAAGATAAAATGCTAACGCTATCATAATCGACGTTGTCACAAACCATGTAATACTCAATCCTTCAGCAGGAAACAAGAGCATTTCTGGATGTACACTCTCAATCGCTTGGAACATCGGTTTGAATCCACCATAGTAGTGGTATGGAAAATAAACGCCCATAAATACGATAACTCCAAGAATTAAAATATCTTTGAATATCGCCGTCCATGCAGATCCGTGCATCCCTGAAATTGTTACATATACAGTGACTAATAAACCACTAAGCACAACCGCAAGTCCCGATGAAATCGATCCATACGATGATGCCGAAACAATTATTCCTAAACCAACAAATTGCATGACTAAATAGGATACGGATGCAATCACGCCAATAATCGCAACAACAACCCCAAGACCTACACTCTTATATTTTTTCTCATAAAAATCGGCTTGCGACATAACATTATGTTTCTTTGCATACTTCCAAATCGGTGGTAACATCCAATATGCAATAATAAAATAGAAACAGTTAAATGCATAAACTGCAGGCATCCCAACACCATAAGCCATCCCACTTGCACCTAGGAAAGTGAATGTGGTAAACATTTCTCCCGCTAAGATAAAGAATATAGTTAATGAGCCAAAGCTTCGTCCCCCAACAGCCCATTGTTCCATATTCATTTCTTTACCTTTCCTTGCGCTAACACCTAAATAACAAGCGAATATTAAAATCGCAAATGTAATAAAAAATGAACTATTCAAATGTCCTCCTCTCCTTCATGGTTAGCTGGATCTAACATGTTAACGATGTATAAGAAAAGTGAAGTTAAGATCACCCACAATAACAGCCAAAACAAAACGAAGGGCATGCCAAGAACGTATGGTTCTATCTTATTTATTACACTTAAACTCCCTATAGCAGGAATTAAACTGAATAAGTATAACCAAATTCTCCTATTCATTCTTCTTTCCCCCTTATTCCAATTTTCGACGAAAGATTTTGGTTCGTTACCCTATTTCTATCTCCACCTGTGTAAACGCTTACCATAACCTTTGAATCCATCAAGGAATCAACGGGAATTATAATAGAAGTTCTCATTGGAGCGATTATTTCTATCACTTCAATTGGCTAATATTGTCTTTGGATCACTCAAACCAATGAAGTGGGTGTGGGTTTAAATTCACATTAATTTGTTTTGTTTCTTGATACTCATCCAGTCCATATGTGCCTATACCGCGGCCTATTCCACTATGTTTGTAACCGCCCCATGGTGCCTGAATGTTCGTAAGGTGATAAGCATTCACCCACGTAATGCCTGAGCGAACTTTCTGAATGACACGCAATGCTTTATTACTGTCGGTAGAGAAGACCGCACCCGCTAATCCATAGTCAGAGTCGTTTGCAAGACGAATAGCCTCTGCTTCATCTTTGAACTTTTGAACCACAACAACCGGGCCGAAAATTTCTTCTTTTACAATGCGCATATCGCTCGTTACATCGGTAAACACGGTTGGTTCAATGAAGAAACCTTTCTCCATCCCATCCCGCTCAATACGCTTACCACCGCAAGCCAATGTAGCCCCTTCTTCTTGACCGATGCGGATATATTCAAGAATACTGTTCATATGCTTCTCGCTAACGATTGCACCCGCTTTTGACCTTTCGTCATGTCCTGGCCCAACTTTAATTTGTTGTGCACGCTTTGCGTATGCTTCAACAAACTTATCGTAAATTCCCTCTTGCACTAACACTCGGCTTCCAGATGAACACACTTGTCCACTACCATAAAAGATTCCAAATAAAGCATAGTCAACAGCTGTTTCAAAGTCAGCATCATCAAAAATAATATTAGGGGATTTCCCACCGAGTTCTAACGATACTTTCTTCAAGTTACCTGTCGCCGCTTGCATGATACTACGCCCAACTTCTGTGCTTCCTGTAAAGGAGACAACGTCCACATCAGCACTTTCAGCAATCGTCTGGCCAACGACGGTTCCACCACCCAGGATTAACTGCGCAACACCTTTCGGTAAATCTGTTTCATCGATGAACTGAAACAGTTTGACAGCTGTTGTCGGTGTAATTTCAGCTGGCTTTAAAATAATGGAGTTTCCCGCCGCAAGTGCTGGAGCTACTTTCCAAACCGCCATTAACAATGGATAGTTCCATGGAACGATTAGCCCCGCTAATCCCATCGGTTCTTTCACAATCATCGTTTGTAAACCTTCCAGCGCTTCATAAGTTACACCTGTTGGGTTTTGAATAAGACCTGCATAATAACGAAAAGCCTCTATGGAATCCGCAACATCCCCCTCTGCCTCTCTTAGCACTTTTCCGTTATTTTGCGTTTCCAACTGAGCAAGTTCAGCGGCATGTTCTTCCATTTTGTCAGCAATTTGTAGTAATACCGCAGCTCTTTCTTGTGGAGTTTTTGAAGACCAAACACCACTTTCAAAAGTTTCTTTCGCAATTTTAATCGCATGTTCAACCTCTTCTTTAGTCGCCTTTGGAGCTTTAGCAATCACTTCTTGATTTGCAGGATTAATTACATCAAATAGTTGCGGATTACTTGAATCAATCCATTCCCCATTTATGTAGAGTTTTAATTGTTCTCCCATCCATTTCCCCTACCTAACTGTTAATTATTTCATATAAGATCAACCGTACATCCTTGTTCAAAAGGAAAGTGCATCTCGAGATGCAAGCTTTCCTTTTTATTGGTTAGGAAACTATCAATTACGCCTCGGCGTAATTGCGTCCATATTTTGTGATTCCACATCCAGACCTCAGGCACCTTGCGCTATTGTTCGCCAAAAGTTGAAATTATTATTCTGGCATGCCCATTGCTTCCTTATATTGCTTGTGAAAATGCTTTAAGCCATGCTCAGTTGGTGAATAAATCCCGTTATCAAAAGCTTTTGAATGAAGCCCAGTTTGCAATAATTCAACGAGATCAAAGTCTTCTTTACGTACTTGATCGACAAATTGAATAAGTTCTTCTTGTTTTTCTGTAATTTCTTCAGACCTAAAATAGTAGCTGTAAATTGCCAATGATTGATTTGGCGAGATAGGCAAGATTTGGCTCGTCGTTATGTTTCCTTCTTCGCCAGGATAAATGCTAATCATTAAGTTAGGCCATACCCAATAGAAAAATGCTGGATCTGCTTCTTCTCCTTGTTTCATTTCAGAATACTGACAAGTGTATGTGTTATACGTGTCGATATTGTAATTTTCCATATCAAATGTTTTAGAAAATGCAGGGTGTGCTATTTTACAATGATCACACTCTAAATAATTGTCAACGACGGCTTTCCAATTGGCTTCAATAACCCGTTCAGTTGTTCGGATTCTCTTCAAAGAATTTAAAAACTTGTATTGATCAAGGCTTTCAACTAAATCGCTATATTCAGACCGGAAAGGTTTAGCATTTGGATCTAAGTTTACAAAAATGAGTGATTGGTAAACTTCTAAGTTAATAGTTGTCATGCAATTGTGGTCACCTAAACTGTCTTCATCAAAATTCGGGGCACGATTTACTTTGCCATCTAGTTTGAAAGACCAACCATGATAAGAACAGAGAAATACTTTTTTATTTCCAGAAGTACTTTTTTCAACACGTGTACCGCGGTGTGGACAAATGTTATAAAAGGCATTCACTTTTCCATCGTTATTTTTGCTAACGATAATGGATTCTCCAGCAATTTCGAAAGTGAAAAAATCGCCTACATTTTCTAATTGGCTCATATGTCCAACGAAGACCCAGCTTTTAGAAAAAATACTTTCTTTTTCTTCATCAAAGTATTGTTGTTCCACATAGTTCTTGTAAGGCAAAGTAGCACTTGCTTTGTTGCTTTTTGTATTAACTGTCATTGTTCTTTCACCCTCCTATAATAAAAAATACATTTTGATATCTATAGCTCTATATTGCAATTATTCTGCCAACTCAAAAAAGACGATGGCATCAAGGTAGAGAAGTTTTTTCCACGCTGCGAAATAGGAAAAACCGAGTTTTTTTAAACTCAATGAGTTTTTCCGAACTCGAATTACGTCTTATTTTTTCTAAACAACAGAAATAGTAAAGGGTTCGGTCGCAGTTTTAATCGAATTTGTTGGACACTCCTCTTCTGCAATTTCTAACTCTTCTATAAAGTCTTCGTGGATCTCGGTATTGCCTGCATTTTGATCAAGTAATGAAAAGGAAAGACCTTCTTCATCATGGTCAAATAAATTGGGAGCATTTTCAGAACATGCGCCGCATGCTATACATGTCTCGCGGTCCACCATCGTATAAACTGTCATATCTTTTCCTCCTCATATAATTTTTAGCTTGTGGATCTACGTACATTTTTGCCTCACTGACGGCAATCGGTGCCTCTCCAAATCCTGTTACAATCAGCTTTACTTTTCCTTCGTACGTACAAATATCCCCTACTGCGTAGATCCCTTCGATATTTGTTTCCATCTTCGAGTTTACAATGATCGAATTTTTTTCGATCTCCAATCCCCAGTTTTTAATCGGGCCTAGCGAAGAAACGAAACCGTAGTTTAGAAGAACATCATCTACCGTTAATTCGATTGTTTCTTCACTATTGTTTTTTTGAATGATGACTTTCTCTATTTGTTCGTCTCCGATTAAGGTTGTTGGGACATATGGCGTTAGGATTTCCACACGTGATTTTTTTAACAGGTCAACACTATACTCATGCGCTCTGAACGAGTCTCTTCTATGAACTAATGTTACTTTTTTGGCAATCGGTTCTAACATAAGCGCCCAATCAACAGCAGAGTCACCGCCGCCGAATAACACAACTTCTTTATCAGCAAACTTTTCCATCGTATCGACGAAATAATGCAAGTTCTTTCCGACGAAGCTTTCTTCATTTTCCAACTTCATCGTTCTTGGTTGGAACGCACCATTTCCGGCAGTAATAATAATCGTTTTTGAATAATGCATTTGTTTATTTGTCATGAGTTCAAAAACACCATTGTCGCGTCTACGAATCGTTTGGACTGTTTGGCCAAGGCAATGATCCACTTTAAACTGATTCATCTGTTCGATGAGGTTATTCACAAGATTTTGCGCACTTACTTTAGGAAAGCCCGCTATATCATATATAAACTTTTCCGGATAAAGTGCCGATAACTGTCCGCCGAGTTGCGGTAAACTTTCAATAATATTGATGGAGGCTTGGCGCATTCCAGCATAAAATGCGGTGAATAAACCGACGGGACCTCCACCAATTATTGTAATATCATATATTTTCGGCTCCTCATTCATTTAAAAACCCCCATTATTATAATTAGAGTAATCAATAATATCAGATATTTACATCACTTCCTGTATCATGTAGAATTCAGGTGAAGTAAACTTCGGCACATCATTGGTTCATCCAAGTCCACATCAGCATCCTCTCTTCGCTTAAAAGTGCTTGATTAACGATTCAAAAACTTATAATGCAATTTTCATGCCACTTTTAAGTAAGCTTGATGTTTAGCCAGTTTCGTTATCATAATGCGTGGAATCTTGATGATTGATTGAACTTAAATTGACTCACTTTAAGTTTTATTAAACTCAATTTTAATGAGGGGGAGGTTTTTTAAGTGTTTGCTAATTTATCTACTAATCTTGAAATGGAGGCATTGCTCCAAATTTTAGATTATTCGTCAGATGAGATTTTTGTTCTTGATGAAAATAAACGAATTATTTTTGTGAATAATGTATGTGAGCGGCATTACGGATTGAAGAAGTCTGATGTAATCGGAAGATTTAGCGATGAATTATTTAACGAGGGGTATTGGACACCGTCTGTACTTCCTGAAATATACGAAAAGAAAAGGCCCATCTTCATTAAACAAACGACTATCTTAGGTGCTGAGTTGCTTACATCTGCTATACCTATTTTAAATAAGGATAATGAAATTAAATTAGTTGTGACGACAGCTCAAGAATTGCAAAACTATAAAATGCTAAAATTGGCGCAGCAAAATGAGAAAGATCCCAACCGAGAACCCAATGTATTCGAATCGGCGATGATGACAAATAATATAAAGGTAAAGGAAATACTTCGATTTGCACAGAGAGTCGCAAAAACCGAATCGACGATCTTAATCCAAGGGGGTTCAGGAACTGGTAAGGGAGTGCTCGCGCAGCATATTCACAATGCTAGTAATCGTAAACCTCATCCATTCTTAACTATTAATTGTGCAGCGATTCCAGCAGATTTGTTAGAAGCCGAATTATTTGGGTATAGTGCTGGATCTTTCACGGGTGCAAATAAGGATGGTAAAATTGGATTAATTGAATCAGCGGAAGAAGGTACATTATTTTTAGATGAGATAGGGGAGTTGTCTTTACCCCTTCAAGCAAAACTTCTTCGAGTTATTCAAGATAAGGTATTCATTCCGATTGGTAGTGCCAAAGAGAAAAAAGTGAATGTTCGTATTATCGCAGCGACGAATCAAAAGCTTATTGAAATGGTAGAAAAAAAACAGTTCCGCGAAGATTTATTTTATCGTTTAAATGTGATCGATATTGAATTGCCGTTACTTCGAGAGAGAAAAGAGGATATTATTCCATTAACGTATAAATTTTTGTATAAATTTAATGACATGTACGAAACGAATAAAATGATTTCAGAAAAATGCTTAGAGTTGTTTACGCAATACTCTTGGCCAGGAAATATTCGACAACTTGAAAATGTCATGGAAAGATTAGTCATTACAAGCGATGAAGTCATTGATGTGGAGGACTTACCGGAGTTAATGTACCGCCAAATCGAACAAGTACATCAAGATTCACCTACTACGTTGAGAGAAGCGATCGATTTAGTGAAAGAACAAATGGTGAAAAAGTCATATAAAAAGTATGGCAGTTCTCGAAGGGTGGCAAGTGATTTACAAATTAGTCAAACACAAGCATCGAAACTAATAAGGGAATATTGTTATGACTGAAATTGATAGCCAATCGAACACTTCGCTATCCGGCAAGAAAGCAAGGTGGTTACTTTTTTAGAAACACTCTTCAGCCTCCGGTCAACCGCACTTCATGCGGTATGTGAGCTGCATTGACTGGGTGTTGACGCACCCAGTTTTTCAATAAATATCTGGTTTTCCACAGTTATACAAAAGTGATACAAGTAGCCCCCCTTCCCCAGCAAATCCAAATAGAAAACCTCCCCCATCTATGCGATAATAATAGAACTAACGTTTCTATCATTAAGGAAAAGAGGTGTCCCTATGAAACCGGTCATCCTTGCCGAAAAGCCATCCCAAGCAAAAGCCTATGCCGAGGCATTTACCGTAAAAAGTCGTCAAAAAACACATATTGAACTGGCACCAAGTCAGCTCTTTCCCCATGGCGCCATTATTACATGGGGCATCGGGCATCTTGTCGAGTTGAAAGAGCCGAAAGCGTATGATGCGCGTTGGAACCGCTGGACGCTTGGCAGTTTGCCGATTTTACCGGAACGATACGAATTCCAAATTGCGAAAGGCAAGTATGCACAATTTCAGACTGTGAAGAAATTCATTCTGGCGGCGGATGTTGTGATTAATGCGTGTGACGTAGATCGTGAAGGATCAAATATTTTCTACAGTATATACAACCAAACAGGCGCGAGAGGTAAAACAATTAAGCGATTGTGGATCAACTCACTTGAAATCGATGAAGTGCGAAAAGGTTTTTCCAATCTGCATGACAATCGTAAAGATCTACTTATGTATGAAGAAGCAAAAGCCCGGCAAATCAGCGACTGGCTTGTCGGGATGAATGGCTCGCGTCTCTATTCATTGCTTTTAAAAGCACGGGGTATTCAGGAAGTGTTTCCGATCGGGCGTGTGCAATCACCGACAGTTTACCTCATTTATCAACGCCAAAAGGAAATTGAAACCTTTGTTTCCGAGCCGTTTTTTGAAATTGAAGCGACTTTTACTGCCGAGCACGGGACATATAAAGGAAAAGCGAAAGCGAAAGAACCGAAACGGGAAATCATCCGGGACCTGCTTGCAAAGCATAATATACTTCCCAACTCACCCGGGATCATTACATCTGTCGAAAAGATTGATAAGCGGACGCCGCCCCCACAGCTCCATTCGCTATCAACGCTACAAGCAACAGCGAACCGGCTCTGGAAAACAAGTCCGGCAGATGTGCTAAAAACGATGCAAGGGCTCTATGAAAAGAAGCTTGTGACGTATCCACGGACGGATGCCCGGCATATTACGCAGAATGAGTTTTCCTATCTCGCTGCTCAAGTGAACGATTACCAACAGCTCATCGGTCATTCTTTCCCTGTCGCCTCACTCGCGCCGAAAAAGCGCTACGTTGACAGTTCAAAGGTCCAGGAACACTACGCTATCATTCCGACGAAGAAAATTCCGTCTCAAGCAGTACTCAATAGATTATCGGGCATCGAACGTAATTTATACGAGGAAGTCGTCCGCACGACACTCGCAATGTTCCATACTGACTATCTGTACACGGAAACGAAAGTGACAACCGATGTCAATGGACTGCCTTTCTTCACTGTCGGCAAAACGGAACGGGATAAAGGATGGAAAGCGTTGTTTGCCCGTTCAGCAAAAGAAAGCGATAAGGACGAGCCTTCCCTGCCTCCACTTCGGGCACAAGAACCGGTTGAAAGCAATATCGCAATCAAAGAAGGAAAAACGATGCCACCCAAACCGTATACGGAAGGTCAGCTCATTGCGATGATGAAGACGTGCGGTAAGCTCGTCGAGGATAAAGATGAAACGGAAATCTTAAAAGAAGTAGAAGGGCTCGGAACGGAAGCGACCCGTAGTGGGATCATCGAAACGATCAAACGGCACGGCTATATCACTGTTACGAAAAACATCGTTTCCATTACGGACAAAGGGCGTATTCTCTGTCAGGCCATCGAAGGAAATTTACTTGCCAGTCCATCGATGACGGCCAAATGGGAAACGTATTTGCGAAAAATCGGCAATGGAGAAGGAACGCAGGAACACTTCTTAGAAAGCATTGCAAGATTCATCCACAAATTGTTAAAAGAAGTGCCGCCACAATTAGAAGCGCAAAAAATCGATATCACACTGCCACCAAAAGCATCCCGAACTGCCAAGACCTATGCCCCGAAGGAAGTTGCGCCGTGCCCTGCTTGCAAGCAAGGTACAATCGTGGCACGAAAAGGATTTTACGGTTGCAGTGCTTACAAAAATGGTTGCAAGATGACCTTCCCAGGGATATTCCTAAAGAAAAAGCTTACCCAGGCACAAGTAAAACTTCTTTGTACAAAAGGGAAAACAAATGTAATCAAAGGATTTACCGCAAATAATGGGAATAAATTCGATGCCAGTCTGGCACTTGTGAATGGAAAATTAGAGTTAAAGTTTTTATGACCTTTTCAAAGGACAGTCTCCCTTAGTAGTGGTGACTGTCCTTCTTCATTTTCCTCGTAGTGAATATTCCTTCATTTTGGAATACAATAGATGACAAGAAGGTTGATTCATATTGCAAAGTGAGGATGATGATTTTGTCTAATACATTAGAAGAATTGATAGAGCACCCGGTATTTTACCACTTCTCCAAAATAGCTGCGATTCCTAGAGGTTCCGGGAACGAAAAAGCGATTAGCGACTATTTAGTCCGATTTGCTCAAGCCCGTCGTTTAGAAGTTATTCAAGACGAAGCATTGAACGTCATCATCAAAAAACCGGCTACGCCCGGGTACGAAGAGATCCCGACCGTCATTATCCAAGGACATATGGATATGGTTTGTGAAAAGAATGAAGGAACTATCCATAACTTTGAAAGCGATCCACTTCAATTGCGGATTATCGGGGACATGCTCTACGCAACAGATACAACTTTAGGGGCTGATAATGGCGTTGCCGTCGCTTATGCGCTTGCTTTGTTGGATGCAGAGGAAATCCCCCACCCTTCCTTAGAAGTAGTGATCACAACTGAAGAAGAAACAACGATGGGCGGGGCTTTGGCTATAGACCCCTCTCACTTTAACGGTAAAATTCTCATTAACATTGACTCAGAAGAAGACCACAAGCTGCTCGTAAGCGGTGCAGGTGGGATAAAAATTACGCAAACGCTTCCGATTGTTTGGGAAGTGGCTCCTACGGGAGTACAGGCTTTTAAAATTAGCATCGGTGGATTAAAGGGAGGGCATTCTGGCATATCGATTGATAAAGGCAGGGGGAACTCCAATAAAATCATGGGCAGACTATTGGATGATCTATCCTCGAAAATTCCTTATTATATTTGTCAAATCAACGGAGGTTCGGCAGTAAACGCCATTCCACGGGAAACGAGTGCAACTATTTTTCTCCACTCGGATGCACACCGAAATCTGGAACAGACGATTGCCAAGTGGAATCGTCTCTTAAAAAATGAACTGCAAACGTCTGACCCTGATGTATCCATCACCCTGGAAAACATCAAGCATGATCGCTCAACTGTTTTTTCGGAAGACACCATGTCCAAAGCAATTGCCTCCCTGATGTTAATTCCAAATGGGATTCAAAGCATGAGTATGGAAATTGAAGGATTGGTTGAAAGCTCGACCAACTTAGGGATTGTGACGACGACAGATGCTGAAATATGTTTTGAAAGTGATTCGAGGAGCTCGGTAAAAAGTTTAAAGGACCATATCGTCAACCAATCCAAGCTGCTTGCAGATGCACTCGGATGCCAGTTTGAAACGGACTGCGATTATCCAGAGTGGCCGTATAATCCCCATTCAGCCATTCGAAAAGTGTTTGAACAAGTTTACAAGAAGAAATATGGCACCGATATCGAAATCATCGCCGTACATGCCGGGATTGAGTGCGGGATTTTCATGGATAAGATCGCTGGGTTAGATGCGATTTCGATCGGTCCTGATATGTACAATGTCCATACACCCGACGAACACCTGAGCATTCCTTCCACACTGAATAATTGGACATACTTCCTTTCGGTGCTTGAGGAAATGAAAGATTTCAGTTGGGGTAAGTAGATAAATGCAGGGTGCAAGTACTTAAACAATTCGAGAGACATGAATTATACGAGTACCTGCACCCTTTTTCTGCCCATTAGGTAAACTTATTAAATTAACATGTTGACACAAAGAGGTTTGAAAGTTTACACTATTCGATATGAAGTTATCAATCTATCGAGGGGATGGCTTATGCATATACGTGAAATGACACAAGTTGCTTTATTTGCTGCCATTATGGGGGCATTAGGTTTACTTCCTCCACTTTTCCTATCCTTCACGCCTGTGCCGATCACCATGCAGACGATTGGCGTGCTGCTGGCAGGTGGCATTTTAGGGGCCCGCTTAGGGGCAATGAGCCAAATTGTTTTCTTGCTGCTTGTCGCCACAGGACTGCCGCTTTTATCAGGGGGACGCGGAGGGCTAGGCGTCTTCGTAGGGCCTAGTGCAGGGTATATCCTATCGTATCCGATCACGGCATTTTGCCTCGGGTATATTCAATCCCGTTTCAAACAGCTACGGCTTGGACCGGTTTTATTGACCAATTTGACGATCGGCATTTTTCTCATTTATCTATTCGGTGTACCTGTACAAGCTTTCGTGATGAATATCGATTTGCTACTTGCGATGAAAATGAGCCTTGTCTATTTACCTGGAGATGCCATCAAAGCGACGCTTGCCTCTTTTGTCGTTTATAAACTGCAAGCCTACCCCGTTTTCAACCGAAGATTACTTACAAGCTAGAGGAGGGGCAAGTATATGACAACCATTACAGGAACTTATACAAATCACGCAACCAGGCATCCCGATAAAATTGCCATTCACACTACATCTCAAACGATCCATTATCGGGAATGGTCTGAAATGGTTTGCCAAACAGCAAATTGGGTCGATGCCATAACGGGGACCGGTGCGACAGTCGGCATTTTCATGCCAAACGGAATCGTTTTTCTGCAACTTTTTTCGGGCATTGCGATGGCGGGTCGAACTGCCGCCACATTTGACGCGAAATGGAAACCAGCAGAACTGGAACAGCGTCTCACCGTCTCTTCTCCTTCTGTGTTAATCACCACGAAAGAGTTAGCGAAACGCATCCCAAACACAAATGCACACATCATTCTATGGGATGATGCTTTAGAGCAAATAAGCACCTGTATGCCATCATGCGCATTAACGGTCGATGGAGAAACACCGTTTTACCTCGGTTTCACTTCTGGGACAACCGGGTTACCAAAAGCTTTTGTCCGCTCCCATCGTTCTTGGGTGGAAAGTTTCGCTTGCAATCAACGAGATTTTCATCTGGATGAAAGTGATGGCGTCCTCATTCCAGGTGCGCTCATCCACTCCCATTTCCTTTATGGCGCGATCAGCACTTTATATGCAGGTGGGACAATCTATGTGATGGAAAGCTTTATGCCTACACTTGCTTTGCAATGGATGGATGCTCTCCCCGTGACAGCAATGTTCGTCGTACCGACTATGGTGGAGGCCATCTTAAAAGAAAATATCCTCATTCGGAAACCGATGACGATCATTTCCTCCGGAGCAAAATGGGAGGAAGGTTCCAAAGAGAAGATCCGGGAACGATTCCTTCATTTGACGATGTATGAATTTTACGGGGCAAGTGAACTGAGCTTCGTGACGTTTCTAAGTGATGAAGGCAATAGACAGAAACCGAACTCGGTCGGGCTGCCTTTTCATAACGTAGAAATTCAAATTAGACTTGAAAATGGAAATTTAGCTCCCGCAGGGGAAATCGGAAAAATATTTGTCAGAAGTACGATGCTTTTTTCCGGTTACTTGGAGCCGCGTACCGGAACGATTCAGTCGATGGAGGACGGAGAAGGATGGTTGACGGTTGATGATATGGGCTACCTGGATGAAAACGGTTTTCTGTATGTCATTGGCCGTGAAAAAAATATGATTTTATCGGGCGGTGTGAATTTATTTCCCGAAGAAATCGAAGCGGTTCTTTCGCAGCATCCAGCCGTTGAAGAAGTGGCAGTCGTTGGCTTGGAGGATTCGTACTGGGGACAAATTCCCGTTGCACTAATAAAAGGCAGTGCGCCTAAAAAAGAATTAAAAAGACTTTGCAGAGAAAAATTATCGGTATACAAAATTCCGCGTAAATGGTTTTTCGTCGATGAACTCCCTTATACGACAAGCGGAAAAATTGCCCGGAGACAGGTTCAGCAATTCATCGAAGTCGAGGCGCTTATCCATGAATAAAGCAGTGATTGTACAAGCGAAACGGACGCCTGTCGGAAGAAAAAACGGCATGATCCGGGACGTCGAACCCCATCTTCTTGCCGCCCCCCTTCTGCAACATCTTGCCCATGGACTTGAGACGGAAATCGATGAAGTCATTTTCGGGAATGTTGTCGGACCCGGTGGAAATATGGCCCGGCTGACGGCCTTGGAAGCAGGTCTTCCTTTGTCAGTCACTGGCATGACGATTGACAGACAATGTAGTGCTGGACTGGAGGCCATCCGCACAGCTTGTCATTTTATCCAAGGAGGAGCGGGAAGTTGCTATATCGCGGGTGGCGTGGAGAGTAGCAGCACTTCCCCGTTCCCAAAAAGGGCTAGATTTTCACCCGATCGTATAGGTGACCCTGATATGGGCGTAGCTGCTGAACATGTTGCACAAAAATATTACCTAACGAAAGAAATACAGGATGACTATGCGATGCTGAGCTATACACGCAGCTGGGCTGCCTATCGGGAAGGTTTATACGAGCCCGAAATCATTGCATTTGAAGATCGTACCGAAGATGAGTGCTTTTTAAAAGAACGCAATATGGCTGTTTTGCTGAAGCGGGCTAAACCCATCTTTGCTAAAGAGTCCGGCACCGTTACAGCCGCCAATAGCTGCAGTATTAACGACGGAGCAGCAGCCGTCGTCGTCATGGGTGAGAAATTGGCTCATGAACTGAACCGAAAGCCCATTTTGCGTTTTGTCGACAGTGCAGTGAGCGGCATCCACCCTCATTATCCCGGCATCTCCCCCGTTCCGGCGATCCGCACATTATTAGATCGAAACGCATTAACGATCGAAGACATCGATTTATTCGAGATAAATGAAGCATTCGCCTCCAAGATCGTTGCATGCGCGCAAGAACTTTCGATTCCGTACGAAAAACTGAACGTCTCGGGCGGTGCTTTGACGACAGGACACCCATACGGAGCATCCGGTGCCATTCTTGTCACCCGGCTCTTTTATGAAGTACAAAGAAGAAAAGATTTGCGCTACGTACTTGCGGCTATTGGAAGTGCCGGTGGTGTCGGGCTTGCTGTTTTATTTGAAGTGATAGAATAAGAAAAATCCACTTCCGGAAGTCAAGAAGTGGATTTTGATTTATCGTTTGCCTGCTTTTTCAGTTAAAAATGTAATAAGCACGAATACGGCGAAACTGACAAGCAAAATCGTACCGCCAACGATATAGAAGATTAGTGAAAAGGTTGCATTGACGTCAAATGGTTGCAGGAATTGCAGCCACATCCCTGTCGTCAAGCCAATTGCCCCGATGATCGCCGTCCAGCCATGGAATGCGATCAGCTTTTTAGCCCGCACTTGATAGAGTCGGTAAAAAACGCCCCAAGCAAACATCGATAACCAGCCTACCAGCAAAATATGCGCGTGGATGGGACGGAAAGCATACGACCCCGCCCCCGCCATATGCGATCCCAATACAGTCCCGATTAAGCCAAAAATTGCTGAAATACGAATGAGACGTAAACTCCATTTTTCTTGCATATTGCACTCTCCCTCTGTTGTTCATCTTATAGCTCTATCTTAATGAACGAACATGAACGGAAGATGAACGAGTCATGACAGTTTCGGCAATCTCACCGTAAACGTTGACCCTTCTCCTTTTTTACTCGTTACGTCAATCGTCCCTGCATGCAGTTTTACGACTTGCTGTACAATGGATAAGCCAAGCCCCGTGCCCCCTGTTTTCTGCGTCCTCGAATCATCCGCACGATAAAAGCGGTCAAAAATACGTCCTAAGGTACCCTTGTCCATCCCTATGCCGGTATCACGGACACTCACTGTCAAATGATCCGGTCCGTCGGTTAATAGCACTTCAATCGCTCCACCAACCTCCGTATATTTCAACGCATTTAGGAGCAGATTCTCCCATACCTTTTCAAGAAAAGCGGGATCTCCCGTGTATGGAACTTCCTCCAATTCCATCGATAAGGACAATTCCTTCTCTTCTATTAACCATCTATATTTGCGGACCACTTCTTTTAATTGCTCATTCACAGCAAATGTTTTCAATTGAAGCGGGGAAGATAATTGATCAAGTGAAGTGAGGAGCAATAGTTGCTTCGTCAATGACGATAAGCGTTCGGTTTCCGACTGGATAACTTGCGCATAGTTTTTCCGCGATGCTTCCTTCAGATCTTCATCCATCAGCAATTCCGCATACCCCTTTATATTTAAAAGAGGGGATTGAAAATCATGGGAGACATCACTGATGAATTCTTTACGTATCCGATCATTTTCACTCAATTTTTCCGTCATGAGTTGAAAACTTTTCGCCAGTTGCCCGATTTCATCACTTCGGTGGATATCAAGTGTTCCGGAAAATCGTTCTTCTCCCACTTTTTTTGTCGCAACAGTCAATGCAGTAATCGGATCGATCAGTTTCTTCGCCACAATGAGCATTGATAGCAAACTGATTATCGCCATGACGATGACCATTCCCCCAAGGAGTTTATGTACTTCCGTGAAAAGCATCTTAATATCGGGCCGCAAGAAAAGTGCATAGTTCTCCCCTTCATGCTGAAAAGGAACCCCGACTGTATTCGCTAACTTATTCGAGAAAAACCCCGTTACAAAAGTCTCGCTCGGAAAGTCCCTCATCCCGTGATACTGCTCGCCCTTCAAAACCTGATCCACCGTTTCACTTGAAAGATTTTTAATCCGAAAAGGTTCTCCGTAAAGAGCGGCATTCCGCTTTTCATCCACTACATAAAGCTTGTACCCAACAGCCGCTTGTGTTTCCAAATAGAGGGATAGGTTCAAATCCTTATCGGATTCGATGTAAGACGCCATTCGCATAGCGATCTTCATATTCTTTTCATCATTTTTTCCTTTCAGCTGCTGATGATAATAGGTATTGACCGTAAGAAATGCGAGAAGCCCACTCACGCACATAATCATCATCGTAATTAAAACAAATTTTCCGTATAGCGATCTCACGGGGATACCTCAAGCTTATAGCCAACACCGCGCACAGTCGCTATTGTCACTTTCTCTGTCAATGTAGCTAACTTGTCGCGAATACGCTTAATATGAACACTCAGCGTCTGTTCATCTCCCTCGTAGTCGAAGCCCCATACCCGCTCCAACAATAATTCCCGAGCGAAAACTTGATTCGGTCGGGATGCAAGAACGGACAGCAATTCAAATTCCTTTAAAGGAATGAGCAGCACCTTCTTGCCGACAGACACTTCATAGCTTTGGCGATTAATCGTCATCGGTCCCGCTTGGATAAAGACATCGACCGCCTTATCATAACGGCGCAAAATGGCATTGACGCGAAACAACAGCTCTTTCGGTTCAAACGGCTTCACTACATAATCATCAGCGCCTGCAAGAAAGCCCTTTTCCTTATCTTCCAATTCCCCTTTGGCCGTCAGCAACAACACCGGGATATCCGCCAGAGCCCTTAGCTCTCGCGTCAACGTATAGCCATCCATCTTCGGCATCATGACATCGACCACCGCTAAATCCGGAATGTCCTTCTCCACCAACGCTAGGGCCTCCATTCCATCCACGGCTTTTAATACCGTATAACCCGCCTGCGACAATTGGATATTGACCAATTGCAATATATTCGGATCATCGTCCACTACAAGTATTTTCATCTAATTCTGGCCCCCTTTCTTCGTTTCGACAACTTGCGTCCTTCCGCATTCAATAACCCCGAAAGCAACAAGATCACCGCCGTGAAATAAAACCAAGTAACCAACAAAATAATTCCTGACAACTGTCCGTATAACCGCGTATAATCCACATTTGAGACATAGTCTCCAAATACAAAAGAAAACAACTGCCACCCAATAGCTGAAAAGAGAGCCCCCGGTAAAACGTCCTTGAGCTTCATTCTCCCGGTCGGCACGACTTTAAAAAATAACAGGAAAAAGAGAAACAGAAATAACGTCCCTAGCCCCCATTTGACATTCGGCCAAATAATCAACCACCCTTGCCACTCTTCAATCGTATCATAATGGGTAAGTACTGTTCGCAATGCATTTTCAATAATAGGAAGAAACAAGGAAAGAGGTATGACGAGCATAAAAAGAAGCGTCACGCCTAAATCACGGATCAGCACTTTCCAAAAAGCATACCTACGCACAGTCCCATTTGCCAAATCAAGTGAACGCGCTAACGATTGAACGGCCATAGAGGAAATCCAAAACGCCACGATAAGGCTCACATATAGCACTTTCCCTTGCTCTTTATTAAGAACCGCATGAACATTATATTCAATAATCCTAAACGCTTGATCCGGCGCAAATGGGCGTAAAAACGTAAGAAGCATTTCTTCATTCACTGTGAAAAAACTTAATAAGGACAGGATGAAAATAAGAAACGGAAACATGGACAACAGAAGATAATAAGCCGTCTGTGCCGCCTGATCATAAAAACGTTCTTGGAAAAAGCGGATTAGCGCGTTTTTTACAATCAGCATTCATTCACCTCCTGACATCAATATACCCTATTCTGAACGAAGCTATGGGATAACTGGATATGAGAGGAAACTAAATAATTAAAGATCTTCGACGTCCCTCGTTAGATGAATGCTATGACTAATTTTGAAAACTGAATTGCTCATTTTTATGATAGGGCAAGTTTTGCTTAAGGAGGAGTCTGAGTAAAGGAGGCGGGGGAGACGATTGCTTAAGAGTGGTTTTGAGCGTTGGTGGAAGAATTTGATCACTGGTAGGTTACTTTGAGCGCTGTGGCGAGAGATTGATCATTCGGAAGGGCTTTTGAGCGCTAGAGCGGGTGTTTGATCACTTGGAAGTTACTTTGAGCGCTAGAGCGGGTGTTTGATCACTTAGAAGTTACTTTGAGCGATGAGCTAGATATTTGATCACTTGAAGCGTTAGGATGATCGTTATGTAATTGCTTGATCTTTCCCTTTTAAGGTTTTTGCATTTCAACGTCTATTTTTCTATTTGTAAACACAAAAAAAGCCATTACCTATCGGCAATGACCTTGACGCCTGGCGACGT